>CAWVRN010000022.1:0-75181 GCA_963932905.1 uncultured Bdellovibrio sp. | reverse complement strand
ACAAGTGGTACACTATCAGGAAATCGCCTGGTACAAATCGCGGAAATTCGGCAACAATGGAAGTTAGACCAGATATATTTGTATCTACGATCATACCGCGCGCATTTAATAGTTTTTGATACTCCGGCTTCGTAACTAAATATTCAACTTTAGCACCGCCACCCATAGACACGCCTAATTTTTTAATTTTTTGAGTATCTTTTTCGTACTCTTCAATAATGACCTTGCCGTTCATTTCGCTTTTAGACGTCATTGGGCAAGCACCTGATTTCGCGGTCAAATTCGCTTTAATATCGACAGTATAAATATCGCCAGCTTTAATTTCGATGTTCTGACCGTCTTTAGGAAAGTTATTACTGTTTACGGGACGAGTCGCCGAACAATTAGCTTGGATTTCTTTTAGCATCTTATATGAATTAGGATCTTTTATATTTAATTCTGCTTCTTTCTTTGAAATTTCCGATGACGTTAAATCATCTGGATACATTAGTTCACCCGGAGGAAGCATCATTTTATTTTGATTCTGGAATGTAGCCTGAATTTCTTTTAGTTGAGCATCAGACGGCATTTCACCTTGCGCAGGGATCGAGAACGTTAATTTCTCTGGAACTCTGTCTTGGAATGCAACCGGAGTATCGCTACCCTTGTCATTACAAGAAATTAAACTCAATACACTTACAGACGTAATTAATGATGCAAAAATCATCTTTTTCATGGGCCATCCTCAAAATCGTATACTTTTATGACAGTTAATTGTTGCAGTTAAGTTTTCAGGAGTCATACATGCCATCGCCATACCGCAACTATGGCTAAGCAATTGAATCTGAATGCAAAAAAATGTTTACAAATGCTACAACGAACAAATTCTGTTTACCGAAACCCTCGCAAGGTTATGCTAAGTTTACTTTAAATCACCGCAAGCTAAATTGAATAATTTAAACGGACCATCTTGATAAGCACCCGAGTTACGAATGTTTTCAATCATCAAGTAAGAATATGAACCCATCGAGCTATCACAACGTACCATGATTCCATAACCACTTGGTTTAGCCACACACAAAGTAAATGTTAATGGCTGGTAATCTTTGGTAACCATTTTTTCAGTTTCAAAAACTTGAACATTCGCAAATTGATTGCGAACTCCCGGACGTTCATTTGGCTTGTAATAGCGAATTATGTATTTTGAAGATCCATCACGATTTTTTTCAGCACTTTTGCACTCAGTAGCGGCCATTGCCGATTGAACCAATAACAATGCACTAAAGATGTACGAGAAAACAGACATAGCTACCTCAGTTGGTGGTTTAGTTGTGCATCGGCACTGTAACCAATTTACAAAGACAAACCAATGTCGCTGAATTGTACAGGCAAGTTTTTCAGGTTTCGCCTAATTTCAGACTCATTTGCCTTGGCAAAGCCATCAATCGTAAGCTTAGTGTCTTCCAAACGGATCACCAACCAAGGATTCCGTGTGAAGAACACACACCCATTTGCCATCTTTACGAATCCAAGTCGAGGCATCGGCGGCTTCCAATTCGATAGGTTTGCCTTCGACAGTCAAGTTTTCCCAAACATTATAGCCGACTACGACAATGTCTTCGTTAACGATGGTGATTTTGTGATCTTTAAGTTTGAAGTCGTTTAGAGTGTATATCTTGTTACCTTCTGCGTTCATTTTTGGAAAGTCTGAACGTTTTACTTTGGTAACACCTTGTGCGCCGGTGACAATACAATTTTCATCACTCAGCTTCATCATGGTTTCGACATCATTATCTTTGATGGCGTTCCAGTATCGATTTTCTAATTTGATAATTTCTGATTCTAAGTTTTTATTTTCCACTGATCCTCCTTTGTTTTTTCGTTTTCGGGGCAATATGGAACACATTACCCCATTCAAAACGATTACAAGTCAGACCACGTAGATTGCAAATTCGATGCTAAATTATTATTCGCAAGAGTAGCCCGCAGCGATTAGTTTTTCTTGGATGCGAGTTGAAACTTCTTCGCATTTAGCTTGGCCAACAACTTGACTCGCTACAGACGTCGGTTGCCCACCTTTGGTGTATTCAAGTTCACAACCTTGATCTTTAGCTTTGATCGCTAGTTTGCGAGTTTCCTGTTTAGATGTGCAAGTAACTTCAGCCGCTGTTTTAGCTTCGCCTGCTTTTTTAGCTGTAGCTTTACTTTTTTTAGTGTCTTCTTTTTTAGTCTCTACAGTAGCTGCTGCTGCTGCCGGAGTTGTCGCCGTTGTTGGACCGGCTGCCGTTGTTGTTTCTGTTGTTGTTTTTTTAGAAGCGCAGCTCATTAAAAAACCCATTGCTAATACAAGTACTAATTTAGTCATGTTTCCTCACTTATGTTGTTAATAGAACCAAACTAGCTTCTAGCTTATTTTTTAGAGCTGTTCAAGAATTTGTACTGTCCGTGCTTAGTAGTGAGGCGGTTTCTCGTGCGGACGGATTTCCGCTGCATTTTCCAAAAGGTGTTTTAAGTTTTTAGTTACGACATCCAGAGTCGCCTTCAATTGGCGCAGCTCATCGGCCTGAGCTGTGACGACTTGGTTTAGCTGTTCGATAGTGTTTTCTTGATAAAGAAATCGGGTTTCCATTTCAATCAGACGCTGTTCAATCATGTTAAGACTCCTCTATCGACAGACTTTGCCTATGTATTCTTGAAACTTAGAAAAAGCTATATTTTACCCATGAAACGCCTGTTTATACGGCAATATTTTCAATTTTTCTCGTAAAGTCGTTTTGGCCAACGCATTCGTAAAGATTCTGTTAGGACATCGGTTAGGACACTGGACATAGCAGGCCCTTTGGGTTAGAAACGCCCTCGAGCAACCTTTCTTTCATAAGGAGCAACCATGGCAGCAGCGTCGGTACTGTTAACCCTTTTCGCGGTGATTATCCTGTACTTTAAATACAACCCGATGGCCCATGCATCCCCGTTTATGGTGCGCCGGTTTTTAAACTGGTTCCCACTGGGAATGAGTTATGCCTTCCTTTATATGGCTCGATACAATTTAAATGTAGCCAGCAACGCCCTTGGTTCTAAAATGTCTATCGCTAGTTTCGGTACAATCTTCGCGGCGGGAACAATCACCTACGGTTTCTCGTTCCTGCTAAATGGTCCCTTAGTCGATAAATGGGGTAGCAAAAAAGGTATGCTTCTAGCGACCGGCGGTGCCTCGGTAGCCAATATCGCCATGGGTATCGTTGTTTACCTTTTCCTTAACGGTCAATTGGACGTCGACATGACGGTGGCATTAGCGATTCTATACTCCGTAAACATGTTCTTCCAAAGCTACGGCGCTGTTTCTATCATCAAAAACAAAGCATACTGGTTTCACGTACGTGAGCGCGGTATCTTTGGTGCCATCTTTGGAACATTAATTTCTGTCGGTATCTATTTCGCATTCGATTTGAATTCGGTGATTGCTGACTCAGCTAGCGCCAATCCAAAAAACCCAGGCTTCCTTTCTAATTTATTCCATACAACTTTAGGCTCGGTGAATAACGGCGTTGATTCAGTTTGGTTCGTATTCTTTATTCCTGCTTTATTACTAATTTTTTGGTTCATCATGGACTTTATCTTGGTAAAAGATATGCCATCACAAGCCGGTCACGAAGATTTCGATACAGCTGACGCTTCTTCTGGCCAAATGCATATCGAGCTAACTAAAACTGAAATGCTCAAAAAAGTATTCACGAACCCAATAATTATGATGGTTGCGGCGGTTGAGTTCACTACGGGCGTTATCCGCAATGGTGTTATGCAATGGTATTTCAAGTTCGGTAAAGTCGTTCCTCAGGTGGGTGCAGAGTTTTTCCACGATAACTGGGGATTGATCCTTTGCTTGACAGGTATCGCTGGTGGATTCGCTGCGGGCCATATCTCTGATAAAGTATTTCAATCACGTCGTGGTCCTCCAGTGGCCATCGCGGGAATCTTGATTACAATCGTAGCAACCACTATGTACTTTAGCTTGTTAACATCACCAGTTGTGGTCGGAACATGTGCGGTTCTGTTGGGTCTACTTTCAATCTCTGTTCACTCGTTGATGTCTGGTACGGCAGCAGCCGATTTTGGTGGTCGCAAGATGACGGCGACTGCGTCGGGCATCACTGATGGTTTCGTTTATCTTGGAACAGGTTTACAATCTTTAGTTCTTGGCAACCTGTTAACTGAAAAACCGGAAAGTTGGCATGCTTGGCCTGCGTTCCTGGTACCGTTTGGTATCATGTGTGTACTAGTGGCTTTAAAAATGTGGAAGTCATTGCCAGAAGCGACTCGCAAATATTTAGCATCTAAAAATGTACCTGTTGATCGTGTACGTGTTGTTGAAGAAGCACGTGTGGGCGGCACAGTTAATCTCGAGCCACGCTAAATACTGTGAATCTTACGAAATTCGTTCTTTTCGCCCTGTTATTGTTTAGTCTGACTAATAAAGCTACCGAGTGTGTTAATGACACCTCGGTGTGTTCATTTTATTGCCAAAAAAGTGATGAGCTTAACTGCAGTGCTAGCAACTATTTGAAAAGTTTTGGTTACAAGTATTGCCGTTTATTCATCAACAAAGAGCAGTCGTATACTAAAGCGGGACGGCCCATATTCGAACGCATTCGCAATTGCCTGGTCAACAGATTAGCTAGCCAAAATAATCTAACTTGTGAAAGCGTCGCGCCGATTGCCGTAGCTTCGCATGTCGATTGCTATATCGATAATAATTTTTGTGAACTCAACAACCACGACCGCCTAACGACATTGTGGTTTATCCGATCTGAACTGCTGGATCGCAAATTTTTGCCTACGATGGCCAAAATAGTTTCCCTTTGCGAACAACGTAAACCACATCACCATTAGTTTTCATTTTAAATACAGCGATATTTTTAAAAGCTTTTTGGATTGGCCAGCCGTATCGATTTCCACGATTTCGCTGCCTTCGACCTTTAAAACTTCTTCGCCAGAAAGTATTGTGCCATTTATCTGAATTTCATTCGCAATACTCTTGATATAGTGAACCCCATCACCAAAAAATACTTTTGAGTTCTGAGTCACCGTCAGGATCTGCATATCGCATCGATAAAGATCCCGCTTATACATAATTCCTAAATCAACAACAGGTGCACCTGCTAACGTACATTCTATTTTTTCTTCACCAGAAAAAGCATACACCTCTAATGGTGCTAAAATCACTTGGTTCAGTTTAAGTCCATCGCCGCTTATAATTGTCAGCAATCGATCATATCCGGGGAATAGCGAAAATGTATTAGCTGTCTTAATAACGGCACTGCTGACTCGCCAGTGAAAATCGCCTTTGGTAAAATCAGAATGCGAAGGAAAAATATCTATTTCCTGAGTTACACCAAGGCCATTCTTCCACGGCATTTCACGAAATTGATCTTTTTTAATTATCGTTTCCATTTTAATTCATCCTTGGAACTTGAAATAGAATTGTGAATCCTAAAACAAACTGGTGGTCTTTTTTAAAATCACTACTGATTTCAATTAAGGGTCCCATACCTGCCACTTTTGATCCAAGACCAAGTGAATACAATAGATGGTAACGAGTATCATAGTTATCTTTAAATTCAGCACCTAATGCAAGTCTCACGGATACTGGTTTTTGCACGCCAGATATGACGACATCAATAGAAAAAATTTTTTCTGCCAAATTATAGAGTCCGATACCGAAGCCGGGTATTTCTTTGCCTTCATTTCTAAAATTTAAATCATAACCGATTCCTAATGCACGATTGGTGCGAAGTTCGGCATGTAACACTTCGCTGAAATCAAGGCCACGTGCGGGCGGCGTTGACGCCAGCGGCAATTGATAGGAGGTTTCATTTTCTATCAATCGGGCTTGTTCACGATACGGCAATAGATCGGCCTGGGCTCCATCGGTACCATAGTGTCGATAAGCAAAAACGGCGCGGCACATAGAATCTGGACAGAATGTTTTCAGATCCGAGCGTTTTAAACGTTGGTCTTTTATAATTTCAAAATAACATGAATATTGGCCAATCGGGTTTTCCGACAACTCTTTGCAAACTTTTTTATCTTTGTTATTCGCAAAAAGATGAGCATAACACAACCGTTGAATATATTTTGTTGGTTTCTGTCCGCATTGCTCGACCGATTTATCCAAGGCTTGTTTGCTATCCACCGCAGCCAATTTATTATTTTGTTCTTTTAATTTTGTCCAATAGGCTTCTGTTTCAGATTCACCTTTTCGGATCAACATTGAAAAACAACCCGTAGTTAAACACAGAACAACTGCGAAAAAAACAAACCTATAAATCATCTTTGGTTTTTACCATTTTCATTAGCTGATCGATTTTTGCATGCAATGTTCTTATCTCTTTTTCGGCCTCAACATTTGTTTCGTAGTCGGCCAAGGCTTGGGCACGATCTTTTTTTGATTGGCGATTTTGGCTCATCATGATGACTGGCGCTTGCAAGGCGGCCAAGCAAGATAATGCTAAATTCAACAATATATAGGGATATGGATCGAACGGTTTTTCCAAAGCACCACATTCATTCAGCGTGATCCAAGCCACTAACACTAAACAGAAACAAATAATAAATGTCCAACTACCCCCCACCGCTGCAATTTTATCGGCTAGTCGTTCACCAAAAGTCATCTGCTGTGAATCTTGTTGCGGTTTCATTGCCATTTTTTCCTGCCTATTTAACTAGTTTAGCGAGCGTGATTTCCGATGCAATACCAAATCGATTGGCCGGGCCCCAATAGCCAGTGCCAGGATTTACGTACAACCATAAATTACCATGACGATTTAAACCGCGATAATATTTATGGGCAAGAGGAATAAACAAACTAAACGGAAAAAACTGGCCCGCATGCGTGTGTCCCGAAAACTGCAAATGAAAACCTTGATCTTCAGCCCATCTGTAGGGATCTGGGCGGTGAGCCAACAGAATATTATAATCGGTTTTTCCATCCGTGCGCTTTGCTTGAGCAATATTGGGCTGATGCCATTCCGAAACTTGGCTTCCCGCTGGATCTGGAATACCGGCTACCAGTAACTTAGATCCGTTCACGTCGATCACTTTGTTTTGATTCATCAACACTTTCATTCCCACTTTTTCTAACTCTGGCAACAATGTTTTTACACCCCAATAGTATTCATGATTTCCCGTAACATAGAAAACTCCATACCTTGATTTTAAATTGGCCAATGGTTGTAAATGATCTTTGATTGATTCAGTATGAGCATCTACCAAATCACCAGTGATCACTATTAAATCGGGTTCTAAAGCATTTGTTTTTTCAACGACGCGATTGACGTAACGAGTTTGCACCGTCGGACCAATGTGCAAATCGCTAATCTGAGCAATTTTAAAATTTCTAAAACTGTCCGGCAGACGTGAATCATTAACATCCACCTCGACAACCTTTGGCCCAAATAAAACCGTTAAATATCCAATGAACACCATAGACAACGCCACCAACAAGACGGACCCGTGGAAGATTGGAGTACGAAAACTATTTCCGCCATTAAATAATGAATAAACAAAATCGACTAAATCTATAGGAATTGAAATCAAACTGAATGTACCCCAAAAACCTATAAAGCTGGTACCAACCCACGTGACAAATTTAAACCATGGACTTTTAAATGAATCAGGATACCGGCGACTGGCCATCATCGAACCAACTACTGATCCAAAAAGTAAAACACAAATCAAAGTCATGACAAAGGGGTGATCGGGAACCAATTGGATAGTCTTATAAACGGAATAACTTAAAAACAAAAATAGGATTACAAATAAACGTGTCATCCATCTATCAAAACATATCTTAAGTTAAGTTTCACTTGATTTGCCATTATGGCAGTGAGAAAAACGAGTATGCCTTATATTAAACTCGATGACGGTACTATCTACGATACGGCTATTCCTGTCGTACATCTATCTCAGCCGGAACGTTTTAGGAAAGCGATGAAAACCTTTGGGATCGTCCTGGGCGCAGCCGTCGTTTCCATCTTGGTGCCTGTATTTCATTTTGTATTAGTCCCTGCACTGTTAATTGCATCGGTTGTAGCCGCTATAAGGCAGTACAACAAAGTCTATTCTTTTGATATGTCGGGAATTAAATGCCCACAATGTCAGGACGATTTAAAAGAAAAATTAATAACAGCAAAAGAAAATAAAATTTCCGTTTATTGTTTCAATTGCCGCCGCACTCTGGCTGTTGGAATCTAACTAAACTATTTACCTCTGAAAAAGAAAGCCCATAACAGTAAGACTATGATTCCCGGAACGCCCATTAAGTATAGTAGTATCGGCACCGCCACTCGTCCATTCACATCATCGACAACTGCTTTCATTTTTTCCATATTAAATCCAATCCAGGTGCGAAACCTGCGTTGACGTTCATACCGTGTTATCTCAAATTCTATTCCGTTTATTTCCATGTTCAAACGCAGCCAATTTGATTTGGAGTTTTAGCTATAGAATTCAAAGGAAATATTGCCTGAGCCATGTTCCAAAAATCCCTGCCGCCCAACATACGCCTTGACCCAAGGAATGGCCTGCGAGTAGACAGCTGTCATGATCAAAAATACCTTACTTGTTCTGTTTATTTTACTTTCAGAATCTAGATCTTTCGCGCAAATTTCTGAAGCCGACTTTGAATTGGTGGTGCGTGCATTTCATGCGGAATATGACACCGAACTGAAAGCTAAAAACCAAAGTATCGTTGTAAACCCAGCTTCAAACCCGCAAATGGTCGGATTTTGGTGGAAGTTAGATGAAATCAGAGCTGCGTATTCATCGATGGTTGATAGTGATACAAACGTTCAGCAGCACTATTTATTTTTGATGGGCGGTTATGCGCGAATGAAAGGCATGACCCGCGACGGAGTCGCCGCAACCCTTTGCCATGAGCTGGGTCACGGTCTTGGGGGCGCTCCCTTTAAAAATTACGAACACGAAGAAACTAATGTTTCCGTTGAAGGCCAAGCCGACTATTTTGCTTTCCGATATTGCTTACCAAGAATTTTCAAACGCTTGCCGACGAATGAACCGGTTAAACCAATGAACGCCTATACGGATAGCCAATGCAAAACTCTGCCTGCCTCATCTTATGAATTTTGCACGCGCGCTTTTCAGACTTTGCAGGCAGAACGCACATTTTTTAAATTAAGTCCTGATGATCCCAATACAGAATTTGATAAACATGATACCTCGATGGCAACTAAAGTAAATAAGGACCCTTATTACTACCCGTCATCACAATGTCGATTAGATACGATGATGAACGGGATATTGGGAAAAGAACGTCCAAGCTGTTGGTATATTCCTTAGTTTACCTATTTATCTGATTATGTAAGTGTGTGGTGACTCTTGCCGCTTGGCTAAAGGCTACAGAAATCTAAACTTCTGGCCTTTCGCAGGTATAGACACAAAGCTTTTGTCGTCAAAACAAAGCGCATGATATAAATATTCAATACCCATCTTAAGAAGGCTCTTCATGCAAAAAGCACAAACTACGCAACATGAATTCACAGGCTATCAAAAATTTGTAGTCGCTATTTTAGCGTTTCTACAATTTACGATCATTTTAGATTTTATGATCATGTCCCCACTGGGCGCGATCCTAATGCCTGCACTAAAAATTTCCCCTGCACAATTTGGTACGGTCGTGTCAGCCTACGCATTAAGCGCAGGGGTGTCAGGATTTCTATCTGCTGGTTTTGCCGATCGCTACGATAGAAAAAAACTACTCCTGTTCTTTTATGCGGGATTCGTTCTGGGAACTTTATTTTGTGGTCTTGCGCCCAACTACGCTTTCCTACTAGGAGCACGTATCGTCACTGGTATATTTGGCGGCGTAATTGGATCTGTTGTTATGGCTATTGCTACCGATATATTCCCGTTTCAAATGCGTGGACGCGTGATGGGCTATTTACAAACAGCGTTTGCAGCTAGTCAGATTTTAGGAATCCCGGCTGGATTGTTTTTTTCGAATCACTGGGGATGGCATTCACCATTTATCATGATCGTCATCGTTAGTATTATCGTTGGCGTAGTTATTTTCACCTATTTGAAACCAGTCAATGCGCACTTAACGGTTAAATCTGATCGCAATGCCTTTCATCACTTGATTACGACGCTTAAAAATACGGACTACTTGTTACCGTTCTTTACGACTGGTCTACTGAGCTTAGGTGGCTATATGCTGATGCCATTTGGTAGTGCTTACACGGTTCACAACCTAGGTATACATATTGAAAGTTTACCATCGATCTATTTATTTACAGGTTTAGCATCAATATTCGTTGGACCACTGGTTGGCAAAGCCGCCGACGTGTTTGGAAAATTAAAAGTATTTATGTTTGGATCGATACTAAGTGCCATCATGGTAGTGATCTACACTAACTTGGGAATTACACCGATCTATGCGGTCGTTGCCGTGAACACAGTTATGTTTATCGGAATTTTTTCGCGTATGATACCATCGCAAGCCTTGATGTCGGCAATCCCGACACCTGAAAATCGCGGTGCCTTTATGGCAATCAGTGCTTCACTTCAACAGTTATCGGGCGGAGTCGCGTCGTTAGTTGCCGGACTGATTGTTGTGGAAGGCACGGATGGATTTTTAGAGCACTTCGATACGCTCGGTTACATCATGGTAGTCACGACGATCGCAACATCGGTGGCCATGTACCTAATCAATCAAAAAATAAATTTGCCAACAACAAAACCTGCTTAGTCTCGGTTATGCCGAGCCATCCAAGCAGACTGGGCCGATGCGTACAGTCCCCATATCGTCATGGGCACATACGCTAGCCCAATTTTGCGATCCACTTTATTACCGAAATAAACACAAGCTCCCGCTGCGGCGGTCGTTAAGAATGTTAAGACAGCACTACGCATTTGACTCTTCAGTGCCAGCGACCCCGGACTCCATGAAACAAACAAAGCCCACGTCAACGCATGCACCCCCAAAGCCGCAGTTCGCCGAGGCGACGAAGGCTGATGCCAAAGTCTGTTGGTACCATACGCCTGAGCCAGATTAATCGACAACCAAGCCGGCCCAAACAACCATGCGGGAATCTGCCAAGAAGGCTTCTCTAACTTCGCATAATTTCGCTGAACTTCCTCATCCTTGTCTTTCTCTCCAACAACAGCTTTAGTTAAACCACGACTAATCAAATTAGCCCCAATAACCAGCGCGGCCCCTTGAAGAGTTTGTTTTTGATCTTGAGTCAATTGCATGACGACCTCCATTAAAAAATTAAACAAATACCACAATGGAGTTAAAGCAATAACGGAGCCGAACAAGGACAGAACAGAAAACACACCAAAGAAAGATGGTCGCAAAATGCCCCAACAAAAATCAAAGGCTGAAGATCACGACTAGCCAATGAACGCAACCTAACGGTGTATTTAACCTTTCAGAATTCATACTAACTTTTCTTTCCGCAGGCCATGTTAGCCGGCACAGCTTCATGAATTTTCTTTGGATTCGCTAAGTTTAATTCCGACATAATTTTTTTGAACGCGTCTAAATCAATCGATAAATTCAAACGTGAATTGTATTTTTTCTCGGCACCGATCGTTGATGATGTCAGGCCTTTGTAATCATGGCCCGGGCAAACAATGGTATCTTCCGGAAGTTTGAACAAAATATTGCGAACGCTATTAAACAATTTATCGGAACTGCCTTGTTGAAAATCGGTACGACCACAACCACGTATTAACAAAGCGTCCCCAGTAAAAATCATATTTTCAAAACTAAAACTCAAGCAGGTGTTGGTATGCCCGGGCGTTGCGATAACTCTAATTTTCTTATGACCTAACATCAGCTCTTGGCCATCATGTAGGGGGATATCAACGCATTCCACTTCGGCGTCTTCACTGACGCCTGTTTGGACTCCTAATCGTTTTCTGATTTCACCGGCACCTGTAATATGATCGGCATGGATATGTGTATCTAGCACGTATTTCAATTTGACGCCTAACTCTGCGACTAATTTTAAATCACGATCCACAGTTTCTAGAACAGGATCAATAAGCGCAGCTTCCGATGTTTTCTTATCCGCGATCAGATAAGTGTAGGTCGACGATTCCGCTTCAAATAATTGGTGAAAAACAGTATCACCGTTCATAAATACTCCTCAGCTACGTTTATATCCTAGCTAATGGTTGAAAGCCTGGGAACTACAAATTTAGAACCCATCCGATTCTTAACGCGAACGATAATGTCCGAAAACAGCCAGTATTTTATTCCATTTTCCGCTATATTGGCCTCATGAAACAGCGGGATGTTTACTACCAAGCCCTATTAACACGTGACCATCGCTTTGATGGAAAGTTTTTTGTCGGAGTCAAAACCACCGGCATCTATTGTCGACCGATATGTCCTGCCAAACCTAAAAAAGAAAATGTTGAGTTTTACTCAACACACTTTGAAGCTGAAAAAGCAGGCTATCGTCCCTGCCTACGCTGCCGCCCCGAAAGTGCGCCGCAATCACCAGCTTGGATTGGCAAATCAGCAGTCATTCAACGCGCCATCAAAGTTTTAAACGCTCAAGAGTCTTTGGATTTCGATGAAGACAAGTTTGCATCGCTATTTGGCGTATCAGCGCGGCACTTGCGTCGATTATTCCAAGACGAGATAGGCAAAACCCCGAAGCAAATTTCTTTTGAAAACAGATTAAACTTAGCACGAAAATTATTAACTGAAACTTCGCTACCAATAACTCAGGTCGCATTCGCCGCGGGGTTCAGCTCTATCCGACGATTTAACGATGCTTTTAAAGAACGATTTAAAAAATCACCGCGACTCATTCGTCGAAATAAAATATCGGATGATGATGGTCTACGCGTGACGATTCCTTACCGCCCACCGTTTGATTTTGACGGATTGCTGGCTAATTACAAACGTCATTGCGTCGGTGAACTAGAATGGTTTGACGATTATAAAATGCACCGATTGATTTCGATGAATGGTAAAACGGGAAAAATAAGTATCGCCAATGACGAACCAAATTCACAATTGATAGTAAATATTGATTTTCCTGATACTTCGATGATTCACGCGATTATTTCCAAAGTTCGCCATTTGTTTGACTTAAATTCTGACCCAGTTGTGATAGCGAATCAGTTGGAAACCAATTCACAAATTAAAAAATTGCTTTTGAAATATCCGGGTATACGACTGCCGTCAGGATGGGATCCATTCGAAACAGCCGTGGGATCGATTCTTGGCCAACTTGTCAGTGTAGAACAAGGACAAAAGCTAGTGCGTGATTTGATTGAAATTGCCGGCAAGGAATCGGGCTACATCGTAAATGGGAAAAATATAAAACTATTTCCTACACCCAAAGAGCTAGCGTCCGCTGATTTACAAAAATTAAAAACAACGCGCGTTCGAAAGCAAACTTTGGTTGAATTTGCTAAAGCAGTGACTAACAAAACGATTTCTTTAGAAGCGACACAAGACGTAGACGAATTCTTAAACCAAGTTATGTCGATTAAGGGTATTGGCCCTTGGACCGCCAACTACATGACACTTAAAGTATTACGTCACACAGATACATTCCCAGAAACCGATTTGATATTGGCGCGTGCTTTAGATCTGCATCCGAAAGAAATAATTCAACAGATGCGTCCATGGCGCGGCTATGTGGCCGCCCTGTTTTGGCGAACATATTCTCATAGCTTAGTTAAGAACAAGAAGAAAGGAGCCTCGCATGTCAGCGATCCAAATTAAAATGAATTCTAAAATCGGTCCTATTTATTTGGTGGCCTCGGACAACGGCTTGCAGGGTGTCTTTTGGAAAGAATCAAAATTTCCATATAGAAATTCAAAACATCAAGGACGTGCTGTCGAAATTTTGGAAGAAACGCAGCGACAGCTGGAACAATATTTAGACGGCAAACGGAAAACTTTTGAACTACCTCTGAGCGTTGAAGGAACTAATTTTCAAAAGCAGGTTTGGGCTGAACTTAGTAAGATTCCTTATGGCACAACTTTTTCTTACCGCGATATCGCTAAGAAAATCAAAAACGACAAGGCCGTACGCGCGGTAGGTACTGCTAACGGTCGCAATCCTCTGAGCTTGATCGTTCCCTGTCACCGAGTCATTGCTGCTGATGGCACTCTTGGAGGCTATGCCGGCGGTTTATCTATTAAGGAAAAACTTTTACGTCTAGAACAAACGGGAACTCTGTGATCAATATTTTGCCCAAGGATGGCGAAGTTTTTTACAAACCTGATTTGTTTTCGCCGGTGGAAAGCCAGCGATTTTTTAAATTATTGCAAGATGAAATCAAATGGCGCCACGAACCCATCATGTTATTCGGCAAACAAATTATGCAACCTCGATTGACAGCCTGGTACGGCGATGAGGGCAAAATCATTCGTTATTCAGGAATCAAAATGCAGCCTCTGCCGTGGACCTCGACCTTGAAAGAAATTAAAACTCGAGTAGAATCATTTGCCGATATTACTTTCAATAGCGTACTACTAAATCAATACAGAAATGAGAAAGACAGTATGGGTTGGCATCGCGATAATGAATCAGAATTGGGTAAAGATCCCGTGATTGCGTCCGTCAGTTTCGGCGCCATTCGCACCTTTTATTTTCGCCACGCGGCCGAACCCAAGTTAAAAAAATCGATTCCATTAAATGACGGTAGCGGTTTGATAATGCGGGGATCAACTCAACAACATTGGTACCACAGCCTTCCTAAGCTAACCTATCCCATCAACCCCCGCATCAATTTAACGTTTAGAATTATTAAATATGAACTGGTCCCTTAGCCTGCGGCTAAGGCCAGTAAAATATCGCCAAATCAAGTGAATTTAAAAAGCGGTATCTAAAATCCAGAAAGATCCAACATGCTCGCTTTTTTTGAGGGATCGAAACTCGAATGTATTACGAGGTAATTCGGATAATAATTTTTCTTTTGAAAAACTGTTTCAAGACAGCGCTTTTAAATTTCAACTAAACAACTGTCTTTCCAATAGAATTTAGCTTCTTAGCCGCAAGCTAAGGAGCCAGTTCTCAATCGCTTCACCACGATGGTGTCAACACCGGACGGTTTTGAAGTACGATTCAAACGCCCGATATAAATTTTAATTTACTTTTCTCCATCCTCAATCAAGAATAATTCCAGTGAGTTTATTCGGGGAAGGATTGATCGCATGATACATCTAAATGGCAAAGTACACGATCTAGGTGGTGGACTTACTATCCATCGCATTTTACCCGATCGAACAAAACGCATGGTTGGCCCATTTACTTTTTTAGATCACATGGGTCCCCTTACAACAGCACCCGATCAGAACACTGATGTGCGCCCGCATCCACATATTGGTCTATCTACACTAACGTATTTATATGAAGGACGCATTGTTCATCACGATAGTTTAGGCACCACTGCCGAGATCACCCCAGGCGCTGTAAATTGGATGACGTCAGGTAAAGGCATTTCCCATTCAGAACGCGCACACGCCAGCGAAAAAGGAAAGGCACGCCGGCTGCATGGTTTGCAGTTTTGGATTGCGCTTCCAGATGATTTAGAGGATTGCGAGCCTGATTTTCAGCACTACACTAAAAATCAAATACCGACTCTGGAAACTAGTGATTACAAATTATCTTTGGTAGTCGGTTCTGGATTTGGCTTACAATCACCCGTAAAAACGACCTCGCCAACCATTTTTGCTGACGTCGTCGCAAAAAATAATTTTGATTTTAATTTGAAAATTCCTGGATTCGAATTAGCTATTTACATTATTGATGGTTCAGCACATACACCGACTCATGAAATTGCAAAATTTCAAATGCTCGCCTACGAAAAAGATTCTGAACTTTATATAACAGTCGATAAAGGCACCCACTTCATTGTCGTCGGCGGCGAACCATTTACTACCCCTCGTTATATGTGGTGGAATTTGGTTTCCAGTTCAAAAGAAAAAATTGAAATTGCAAAACGTGCTTGGGCCGATCGGTCATTTCCACAAGTTCCGGGCGAAACTGAATTTATCCCACTTCCAAACACATAAACAAACAAGGAGATTAAATATGATCGATCACACTGGTGTTGCGATTAGCGATCCCGTTAAAAGCAGAAAATTTTACGATGCCGCTTTGGCTCCGCTTGGCTATAAAATGCTGATGGAAGTTCCCAAAGAATACACGGGAGGAAAAGTGATCCTTGGCTACGGAATCGCTCCCAAACCTGATTTTTGGATTAGCGAAGGCTCACCGCAAAAACCACATGTCCATGTTGCCATTCGCGCTGAAACTCGCAAACAAGTTGATGAATTCTACAAAGCGGCGTTGGCAAACGGTGGCACCGACAATGGCGCCCCAGGCCCTCGTCCTCACTACCACCAAGACTACTATGGTGCTTTTGTAACTGATCCCGACGGTCACAACATCGAAGCGGTCTGCCATACTCCGCAAAAATAATTTCTAAAATTCTGGCGTGCCTAGGATGGATGCGCTAGTCCGTTCTCTGGTTAAATTCTAATTGCTAGCCTGAATCCTTGGTCGATAGCTCGCTTTGCATCTAATTCTTGAGCTATATCCGCACCACCAATCACACTGACTTTCACGCCCGCTTGAACCAATGGTTGTTCCAACTCACGCAAAGATTCTTGTCCTGCGCATATAACAACGTGATCCACTTTTAAAATTTCTGCTTTGTCACGAATGCGGATATGCAATCCTTGGTCGTCAATTTTCTCATAGTTCACGGAACTCAACATTTTAACGCTTTTATCTTTTAACATCGTACGGTGAATCCACCCTGTTGTTTTTCCAAGGCCTTCACCCAGCTTTCCATCCTTACGTTGGAGTAAAACAACCTGACGTGGCGGAGTTGGAATTTTTCTAACCACACCGGTCACGCCACCGCGAGCTTTTACCGTGAAATCCATTCCCCAATAGCTGGCAAACTCATTTGGATTCTCACTTAGACTGTGATCTTTTTCCGTCAAGAATTCTGCAACGTCAAAACCGATACCCCCAGCTCCGATGACAGCCGCGGTTTTACCGACAGTGATTTTGCCCGACAAAACATCCACATAGGAAACAACCTTAGGATGATCAATACCAGGAATTTGCGGAACACGTGGTTTAACTCCCGTAGCAACCACAACGTGGTCATACTTCATCAAAACCAATTCCTGGGCTGATACACGAGTATTCAACTCCAAATTCACACCATATTTTTTTATCATGTTTGAAAAATATCGAAGTGTTTCGTAAAATTCTTCCTTGCCAGGAATTTTTTTAGCCATATTAAATTGACCACCAATTTCACTTGCAGAATCAAATACAGTGACATGATGCCCACGCTGAGCCGCGGTGGTAGCGAACGATAGTCCCGCTGGCCCAGCACCGACCACTGCTATTTTCAATGGAGAATTTGTTTTTTCCAGTTTTAATTCACTTTCGTGGCAGGCACGCGGGTTTACAAGACAGGTCGCCGTTTTGTTTTTAAAAATATGATCCAAGCATGCTTGGTTACAACCAATGCAGGTATTGATCAAAGCATCCTGGCCCGCCTTTGATTTCGCTACGAATTCAGGATCTGCCAACAGTGGGCGCGCCATGGAAACTAAATCCGCATAGCCCGCTTCCAAAACTTCTTCTAATTTATTAGGTGTATTAATTCGGTTCGATGTAATAACTGGAATTGAAACTTCCTTTTTTAAACGTCCAGTCACTGACGCAAAGGCCGCACGTGGAACCATCGTCGCAATCGTCGGAATACGGGCTTCATGCCATCCAATACCAGTGTTGATAATTGTCGCACCAGCCGATTGAATCGCCTTGGCCAGCTGAACAATTTCGGTCCAGTCACTACCGTTGTCCACCAGATCCATCAGCGACAGGCGATAGATAATAATAAAATTGGTACCGACTTCAGCGCGAATACGTTTCACGATTTCAACAGGAAACCGCATACGATTTTCATAACTGCCGCCCCAACTATCGGTGCGCTTGTTTGTCTTAGCAGAAATAAATTGGTTGATTAAATAGCCTTCTGAACCCATGACTTCAACACCGTCATAACCAGCTTTTTTAGCCTGGCGCGCGCAATTGACGTAGTCCTTGATCGTGCGTTCAACGCCGCCCGAGGATAATGCCCTTGGTTTAAATGGTGAAATCGGTGCTTTCAATCCCGTGGGTGCGACTGAAAAGGGATGGTAGGCGTAGCGACCGGCGTGCAGAATCTGCAACGCAATTTTTCCACCCTCTCGATGAACAGCATCCGTTACAATTTTATGCTTTTTCACTTGCCAGAAATATGTCAACTGCGAAGAAAACGGAGTCAGTCGTCCAAATAGATTCGGTGAAATACCACCCGTCAAAATCAGACCTACCCCGCCACGAGCTCGTTCCGCATAGTAATCAGCCATACGCTGAAAACCATTTTTTTCTTCTTCAAGACCGGTGTGCATAGAACCCATGACGACACGGTTTTTTAATTCTGTGAATCCTAAGTTTAAAGGAGTAAACATGCGAGGAAATAAATTTGGACTATGTTCAGACAAAAAAGCCTCCAAGAATATTTTCTGGGAGGCTTTTGGAAAGAGCAATGTTTAAATTTAGAAACTAATTAAATACTACGGGCAAACTTTTTGAATCCCAGTAGTGTATTCGATTAGAGTTTGACCGGAACAGTTACTACCTTGGCAATATAAGTATGACGTCATACCATAGCCTAAGTATTTCAAGAAGATACCATTACACATATTTGGATTGTAACCAGCAACTCCCGAGCAATACTGATAAGACACCGCTTGACCAGTGTACGTATAAATACAATTTCCACCCAAGATTTGATATTGAGTGTTCACACCCATTTGTGTGCACAGAGTTTGAGCGACTGGGTTGTTGTTGATATCAACACAAGTAACACCATTCAAATGATACTGACTGTTTACACCTGTAGTATATATACCTTGAGTGCACAATGTTGTCGTAACTACATTGCCAGCAGTATCACGACAAGTGGCACCGTCATATCTGTAAGCACCATTAATCAACACGTTCGCACACAAGTTGGCAGCGACAGCTGTATTGGTCGTAGTATCGTGGCATGATCCATTCACGTAAGCGTAGTTTGCCGTAGCACCAACAGGAGTCGAATCTCCACCTTTTTTATCACACGCCACCGATAGAACTACTAAAAGGCCAAGAGCCAATTTAGCTAAATTTGTAAGGTTAAGTGTTTTCATTCTAAATCTCCTGTCTTGATTGAAGGCCATACTAAACTACTTTTACCGAATTTTAATGTGTAAAAAAATAAGACAGAAGTTATTACACTTATCTAGTCTAAGGGGTGACGTTTTTGGTCCAGAAAAAACAATCTTTTGATGCCAGATCGTTTTATTCTGCTAATATCACAGAATGAACAAATGCTTATTAATTGCCGCCATCATAGTTTTTACGTCAAATGCTTTCTCACATGGGGAAGATAAACTTGGACCACACGGTGGATACATCAAAATGCCAGGTGGATTTCATACAGAAGTCGTTTCTATTTCAAAATCGAAATTAAAAATCTATCTTTTAGATATCGAATGGAAAAACCCGACTGTTGAAAACTCGGCAGTCTTAGTAAACACGATTGCATGCCATCCGGAAAGCGATGTATTTATTTGTGATTTAGGTAAAAAATTTGATTTAAAGAAGAAAGGCTCTCTTACAGTTGAAGCGACTCGCCTCGGACAAAAGGGGAATAGTGTCAGTTATGATTTGCCTCTATCTTTGCCTAAATCAAAAATGGATCACAAACATCATTAGTTTTTTTTCAGGAACAGGCACTGATCTATATAGATTAAACTCAGCATCCCATTCTGCCAAAGGATTCGCATAAATTCCTTTAATCGCGTCCCATGTCAGATCGTATTCAAAAATATAATCCGGAAATTTTGTTTTCAGTTCATTGTGAACTTTACGCAAGTTATACCAAGGAACTTTGGGATTGATGTGATGCCCCACATGTAAATTTACATCATTGAATACTCGTTCCCAGAAATAAGGCATTCGGAAATTATAAGTACCTAAAATTTGACCACGCATCGGAGTCCAGCTTTCTTTATCAAAATAAACTCCGTTTTTATGAGCATGTTGTAACAACGGAATACCCACTGCCGCAACAGCACCAAACATCAAAGGAACTAGGTGAAAATTAAAATAAAATGCAATCCCACCTATTCGGTAAAACAAATATAGGTGACCCAAACTAAATACCAATACTAAAAAGCTAGAAAACATCAGTTGTCTTTTTTGTTCTTTTTCCAAGGGAATGATTTTATAATAACGCACAAAGAAAAAATAATTAACACAGGAAAAATAGTATCCGACTAGAACTCCAATCAATGTAGCGTATCCAATTAGATAACTTTTTTGTGTTTTGGCATCGCTGTTTTTAAACACGTCCACGGTCATTTTATCTTTAGTCCACGTGGTGTCACGTCCGATCGTTTGAGAATAGACATGATGAAAGTTATGACCAATTTTCCAGTTATGAAACCCAATATGAAAAACACTTAAAATAAAATGTCCGACGAATTTATTAGCAAGTTTACTTTTTGAAAAACAGAAATGACCGCAGTCATGTGCCAAAACAAAAAGGTTGGCATAGCAACAAAAAATGCCGACGCAAATCAGCGCATCGATCAGGAAATGATACCAAGTCCACGAAGAGACTGAAAATAGTGTCAAACCACACCAAACAAAAGCGCCCCACAAAACCATTGCGCGCATGAAGACAGCCCAAGCTTTCACCTCTTGTATTTCCGTGTAAGAAAAGGGAATAGCTTTCGTAAAGTCAGACCATTTTAATTGGCTGGCATTCAGTTTTTTACTGATTGGCCCCAAAGGCGGAAAGGTAGGTAACGATGTCACTGGGAACTCCTAGTGAAAATGCTTCCACAGTCAAGTTCCACGGGCAACATAAAAAAGCCCGCTTATATTTCAAAACGGGCTTAAAGGAGAGTTGATCAGATTACAGTGAAGATATTTTAATAAAGTCTAGCAGCAGTTCGCGCCTCACGACGTTGATAACGTCGGTGATCGGCTTTTCGTGCTGACAGTTCGCTCATTCGCTGTTCAACAACAGAGATTGAATCGCTAATAAGCATAAAGAGGTCGCGACCTTCTCGTACAATTTTCTGAGTCGATCGATCGTTTCCGGTTTTATATATAAACTCACATGAAAAAATAGGATGACGATTAGCCATTCGCGCGCGGATGCTTTCTATATACACATCCACAGATGGGTTATGGGCACGATACTTTTCAAACATCGATTCTAACTCACCTTTGATAAAATTGTTTATAGACTCGGACATCGCTATATTTTTATAGTGAACTTGAATTTTCATTTTGCCTCCTGTAACCCTAGAATCCCCCTTTTTAATACATAAATAAAATATATAATTTCTATACTAATCATTTAAATTTTAAATATATTTACTTCTATGTTACATTCGGGTAGTTTAAAACAAAATGGTTAACTATAATCACATATATTACTTTTACGAGGTCGCTAGATTTAACAGTGTAACAAAAGCGGCCCAGCATTTAAGACTCTCGCAGCCTTCGCTCAGTATTCAAATCAAGACTTTGGAGCAGCAACTTGGATTTAAATTATTGGAAAAAAAAGGACGCAACGTAGTTCTTACCGATCGCGGACAACGACTGTACGCACAGACTGCCAGATTATTCCAAGGAACGAATGAACTCGTTTCGCGCTTTAACGAAAAAGACACTTCAAAAAATTTACGAATCGCTGTAGCGGCATCCGTTGATCCATCGTTGTTTTTGGAAACAGCTTTTCAAATAGAGAAAAAAAGAAATTCACACTTAAAAATAGAACTGTTTCGAGTGAATTCTCTAAATGAAGAAGAATCAGAAATTTTATCGCTGGCTGATTTGCTAATCACCGATCGTCGTATGCCGCAGTTTCAAGACTGGTCGATGTTTGAAGAAATCAGTATGGCGGTAAATATGTTTCAATCCCAAGTGCATAAACCAAATGAAAACAATATCATTCTTCCCGGTAAAAAAACAATTCTCCGTGACGAAACCGAAGACTACTTAAGCAGCTTACCTAAAAATAACTATCGTCCTATCATTGAATCGGATTTTATTTCCTCGGTCGTTCGCTCGGTTATTGATGGTTATGGCATTGCATTCCTGCCAATCTCTTATATGAATGAACCCATGGAACAAGGGTTAGTAACACGTTCCGGCCCAAAGAAAGGTTTCTGGCAACATTCATTATATATTTACTGGAAAAATCAGGAACAATGGTCGACATGGTTAAATTCGTTTACAAAGACTATACAAGAATAGAACTTAAACAGAATCCAAACACAATCCCTACAATCCGCTGCCAGCAAGGAAAAGAGTAAAAACTTTGATTGTCCCAGCGTCGGCCTTTTTCGTCATCTAGTAGCAAAAACTCAATGTTTTCAATACTTTCAGTACCTCCATAGCTATTTTATCCACACTACACAACGATTTGCGGGTGGCGCATTGGACCCAATCTTGTAATTTAGAATATCACTATGAAAATCCACGTTAAAACTACATATCTACTTGTTGTTCTTGCATTGACTATTAGTTATTCAGCTATGAGCGCACCTGCAGACGCCTGTTTGGGATTCTACGATAAAACGTATCTGCAAGTGTTACCAACAAAAACTCAGCGCCTACGTAGAGATGCGTGGAGCTTACCTAAATTTTTTTCAGATAGAAGTGAAATCGCAGTTCCATCGCGCTGGAAAACAATGATTGAAAATAACGATTCGGTTCCTTACCAATACACTGAAAAAACGTTCGAGCGAAAAACAATCGACGGAACTAAATATACAACTAGCTATCACGTCCTTCAGCCTACTAATGGAAAATACAAAACGACCATCGTCTTACAACACGGTTTTGCTGAATCTGCTATTTACTTTGCTTCGATGACTCGTCTTCTAGTAGCCATGGGTTTCCGAGTGGTTGCAATGGATGGCGCCAATGCCGGTCACACTCTAATGCATACACTGAAGAACCGCGGTCGCGCGTTAAAAGCTCCAAGCCCGGTTGAAGACGGATTGGCGCTGGCGGAAGTATTACGACTCGAAATACCTAAAGGCGAAAAGTTTATTTTATTGGGACACTCTCGAGGTTTTGCGGTGTCGTCTTTAGCACTGGCCACTGGACAATTTGATAAACAATTAATTAAACACATTTCTTCGAATGGTTATGATACTTGGAAAGTCGATGAAATCGTTGACAAGCAAATCTACAATCCATTCTTTTTTATTCCTGGCTTGGGCCAATTTACAGAATATTTTGCAAATCAAATGCGTAATATTTTACGTAGACAAACTAATAAAATCTCAGACCCTATTCTTCTCAACTCCGTAACCAACCATCAAGCCGCTAAATCAAAACAAGAAGTGGGGATTGAGCTTTCCGAAGAAGTAACCCGAATGTTCTTATCCTTAGCAACAATACAAATAGCGGATGGTTTGAAAGGATCAGACACTAGCCAGCATGGGTACGACAACACTTCTCTTTACAATCGGGATATGGCGTTACGCGACTATGACAATGGATTTGGTTTAGTGAATCCTAAAGCTCGTTATCAAATTTCACATTTGTCGGACGAAGTTAAAAACAAGACTATGATGGTTTTTGGTGATTCGGATAAGCTAATTAACAAAGCTGGATCAAAAACTATAGTCGATGAGGTTGGCGGACCCATTATCGAATTTTCAACCGATAAAGAAACGGGCGTTGAAGCCGGTCACTTTCTGCCTAGCGAACGACCATTTGATTTGGTTGAAACTATACTAAATGTCTTCAAAGAAGAGCGTGCTAAATCAAGAACGGCACCATAAAGCAACTTGTCGACCAGCGAAATTATCTTGAAGCTACAACATTCACTACACTATGATTGGTATTAACAAAGGGTGTTTATGGCTTCAAGTTTTCTGATGTTATTAGATGATATTGCAACCGTTCTGGATGACGTTTCTGTATTGACCAAAGTAGCCGCTAAAAAAACATCGGGAGTCTTGGGTGATGATTTAGCCCTAAATGCTCAGCAAGTGATTGGCGTTCGCGCCGAACGTGAATTACCCATCGTGTGGGCGGTCTGCAAAGGCTCATTACTGAATAAAGCTATTTTAGTTCCAGCCGCGCTAGCTATTAGTCTTTTAATGCCATCATTAGTGACTCCACTATTAATGATCGGTGGTGCGTATTTATGTTTCGAAGGATTTGAAAAAGTCTGGCATGTGTTGTTTCACTCAAAAGAAGATCAGCAGAAACATACAGAACAACACAAAGAACATCTGAATCTGACTCCTGAAAAATTAATCGAAATTGAAAAAGAAAAAATCACTGGTGCTGTTCGCACTGATTTTATTTTATCTGCCGAAATTATCGCAATTACTTTAGGAACAGTTCAAGAATCCTCAATCGGTGTAAAAGCCGCTGTCCTGACTGGCATTGCGCTAGCTATGACTTTTGGAGTCTATGGACTTGTCGCATTCATCGTAAAAATCGATGATATTGGTTTGCATTTGGTGACGAACGCAAACACATCTGGATTTAAAAAACTTTTGGGCACCAGCATGTTAAAATTTGCACCCATCCTGATGAAGTTTTTATCTGTGGCCGGAACGGCAGCGATGTTCCTTGTTGGCGGCGGTATCTTCAGCCATGGTTTGCCGTGGATTCACCATTTATCAGAACAAGTGGTTACGAACACAGCCGTTGGTATTTTGTTCGATGGTATCGTCGGTGTCGTTGTTGGCTTGATCTGTTTCTTAGCTGTAATTACGGTACAAAAATTACGTAAACAGCCCCAAGCGGCCTAATACCACCTGTCCAAGATGATTTAACTCCTCAGCCAGTGACTGGCACTAACTTAGTAACGTCGGATGGCGTCCCCATATTGGCCGATAGAGAAGGTCGCTGTTCGTCTGGTTTGGCAAATAAATCGATTTGATTCAAAAACGTTTCAACCCGAAACGAAAAACTGTCTACCAACTATACGACTATCAACAAAGTTATCAATTTGATACAAACTATTGATTTCACTGGATATTTTCATCAGTTCAAACTAGACTTAGATCATATCCAGCACGGAAGTTGGAAGAAATGCAGATGGAGACTGTGCAACCACTAACTTTTCAAAGGAGGTTTCCTAAAGGTTGATAAACGTTAGTTTATCCTTTCTTTGCCCAAGGCAAACTTCGCGAAAGCGAGGGACGCAAAGCTAGAGGGACTACGGTGTAAAAGCCTTGTCTGCCAGCTACCAAAGGTAAGTACCCGAGGGAAATTCGAGGTGTCAAATGGAAGGAAAATTTCAAATATATTCATGGATTGGTTTCATTCCCCTTAGCTAGAAGAACATCATTGAGGATGACTTCTAGCTTTTTTGTATTTAGCCATCCATTGTCGGCGTAAAAATAAAGTATCAGCCCCATCTCTTACCACAATTCATATTTCTAGGTTCTAAATTGATTCGTACAGAGTCACAGTTGCCAAAACAGTTCGGACTCACTAACATTCATTCTATGAATACAAAAGAAATTTTTCTGGTTACATTCACCCTGTCCATTTACGCCGGACTGACTTTTTGGCAACCCTGCTTGACCACGTTCTGCAAAAACACGAATTTTCCAGATTGGCTTAATAAGATTGTGTACTCGATACCCATTCCTTTTGCTGAAAAGTTTCTTATCGCATTTTTAGTGATGTTTCCCCTCGTCTTTTTTTCTGAGTCTTATATCCCGATCGTAGTGACGTTTGCACTGGTTCCTCTTATTACCGCTATCACGAAGTATATCCCAAGATTTGAATTAACCACAGCTTTTGCTCAAGGATTTCTATTTGAATACGTTTTTATTCTGGTCACACTATTGACATCATCAGGCGCGATCTATTTGGTGCGATTGATGATTCAGCGTCTTGTTTCTAGAAATTGAAATAAAACAATTACATCTCGCTAGCCAAAAATTTCCAAAAGGTAAATAAAGTGTCCCTCTACGAGACCGCGACATCCTCAAGTGACTGTCATTTTTAACCAACAAGATGTTCTGAACCAATCTGCAGTGGTCAGGTGGGCTATTTCGATATCTACCGATTGGTGCAGATTTTCTAAGGACTTTCGACACCAATTCTAAAGTAAAAATCAAACCTTGATATTCAAAATGCAATCTCTCACAGAGATGCGTTAACTTGATGCTTTATAAGCACAAACTTATTTAGTTTACCGTAGGAATCATGATTCGTTGACCCACAAGTATCTTAGACGAATTTTTAATTTTATTTTTAGATTTGATATCCGCGATATCAATTGCATATCTATCCGCAATTTTTTCTAAATTTTCGCCACGTCGAACGATGTGGTATGTTTTCTTCGCGACTTTCTTAGCCACTCTGCCTTTAGTCGCAGCGACAGATCGTTGAGTTGACATATTTCTAGCAATCGCCGTTTGGCGTTTGCCTTTGTTGATTTTCTTTTGTGTTGAATCTTGTGAATTCTGATTCTTCTTGTTTGTTTGATCATCTTTGTTATCAGAAACATCAGCAGGCAGTCGGATTTTTGCACCTACTTTTAAAACACGGCCACGACGAATTGAATTTAACTTTTTCAAACTGTCAACTGTCGTGTTGTATTTCATCGCGATGCTAAACAATGAATCACCCGATTGCACAATGTAGAACTTAGAAATGCCATCCTGTACTACTGCTGTTGTTTGCGGAACCGAAGCTTCTGTTTTTTCTTTATCTGCGCCAGAAACCGCTGCTACCGACGCTTTGCTATCGGCTGGGCTTGTTGTCGCTGTGACTGGTGCCTGAGTTTTATAATTGACTTTAGAAATACGCGACGTGCGATCAGGAACAGAAATTCGCGATCCTACTTTCAAACGTTTCTTTCTTGGGATGTCGTTTAGATCACGTAAGTAAGCGACAGTTGTGCGAAACTTACGCGCGATCGTGTATAACGAATCACCACGACGGATACGGTATTCTTGTGTATCTCCGGCATCGGCCACGAATTCCACTTTATCGACTTTACTTTCATTCGCTGCTAATTTTGCGGCGTCTGTGGTTCCGACGGGAATACGTAAAGTCAGAACATTATTTGATAGCGTAGCTATTTCGCCTTTAAATTTTGGGTTCAAGGCTTTGAAGTCTTCGTAGTTTAAGCTCATTTTTTCAGACATGATTCTTAAATTCAAAGGCTCCGTCAATTTTACAGTATCGAATTCAATCGGTGGTAAATAATCGATTTCACCGAAACCGTATTTATCTGGATCTTTAGCGATCAAACGTGCAGCTAAGTATTTCGGAATGTAGTTCACAGTTTCGCGAGGTAAACGTTTCTTTTTAGCGATTTCCCAGAAATCACGAGTGTCCAGGCGATTCACTTCACGTTTAACTTTGCCCTCGCCTACGTTGTAGGATGCCATTGATAAATACCATGAGCCAAACATAGAATACAAAGCTTTGAAATAATCAGCTGCGGCTTGAGTTGCAATTTCAGGATCGCGACGTTCATCGACAAATTTATTGATCT
Source organism: uncultured Bdellovibrio sp. (assembly GCA_963932905.1). GTDB lineage: Bacteria > Bdellovibrionota > Bdellovibrionia > Bdellovibrionales > Bdellovibrionaceae > UBA2316. The sequence continues at coordinate 47,584 of CAWVRN010000022.1, read as the reverse complement.
CTAGACCATAACGTTTACCCGTTCCTCGGATAAACTGCCAGTAACCAACAGCCGCGGCATGACTAGTCGCACGCGCGCTAAAACCAGATTCGATCAAAGCAATGTAGAATAAATCCTCTGGTAATTTATTGTCGCGCAAAACTTTCTTCATTAGTTTTTCATAGCGAGCCGATCGCGCTAAATAGCGTTCCATGTGGCCACGGCCTTTTCCTTGAAAATAACCAATCCATTTTTCAACTAATGGGTTCACTTCGCTTGGGATTTCATCAAATTCAGATACTTTATCATTAGATGGTTTATCTTCCTGCAAATGGAATGAATCTAATGTCGGGGCCGGTGCATTACCATCACCGGTCACATTTGTAGTGGCCGTAGCTGGACCATTAGTAGGATCTGTCGGAATAGCGTTGTTTTCTGCTTTGTTCGAAGTATGAGCACAGCTAGATAAAAATGCTATACTCAAAAGCAGTACGCTGAGTTTGCGGGTCCATCTTTGCATATAATATGTATCCTTTGTTGAAATTTAGATTAACAAAAATCAGGCTCATTTCAACGCGTGAATTACTTTATTTAGTCAGATTTATTACCACGATTATTTTAAGATAAAATCTCGCCAGAAGTCGGGTCTATATTGGAACTCCCCTTTGGCGATCAGTTCATAAATCAGTGCATTACGCAGTATAGATTTAACATAGCCCGTGGTTTCAGCCCAAGGCAGTTCGTCAATCCACAAATCTTCCATCCCTGGATAATCGTTGTCCTGTATGGTTTCAAAGATTTTCTTTGTTATGTCTCGCTGATTGATAAAAGTTTTGATTTTATGCGGTCCCGCGTTGTAACCCGCCAGGGCCAATGGGATGTTGTAGTTCATGTCTTTCACCACTTGGTGAATGTAAAACACCCCCATAGGGATATTAATTTCCGGGCGATACAGATCTTCAGGGAAATCGATTTTCATTTTTAATCGATCGGCGACTTCCATTGCCGTTGGTTGAATCATTTGCATCAGTCCTGCTGCCTGCGAAGTCGACAATGCTTTTAACCCAAACGAACTTTCCTGACGGATCAGACTTAAAATAATATTTTCATGTAACGGGCATTTTTCTTTTTCTTTTATGATCAAATTTAAATAGGTTTTCGGATAGATTTCTTTGATCGCATCGATGGATCGGACTTCGTTATACGATTCTAACAATGGCGTCACGCTCTTGACCGTTAAGGGATGCAGATCGGCACGCGATAAAACCATCGAAAGATAAAATACTTTCAGTGGATTTGTTGGCCAAGAAAAGTTCTGCATTTCTGTTTGCGCTTCCAGTACCCAACCCAGTTCACTGAGTTTAATAAATCGGTTCCAAATTTCGGCAGACTTTCCCGTTAGGGTCCACGAGATCGGCGACATATCGCCGCCCTTTGAGGATTTTAACTTGCCACCATTGAGCTCGGCTTTGATACGCAAACCATAATAGGAAAATGGAAAATCATTTGCGAATTTTGTTTTCTCGTCAATTTCACGAGGATCTTTGTTATATTGCAATGTACGTAGCCACCAGTAGCGGCCAGTGATGTCATATTTATCGCGATCCAGCTGCACCAGACGCTGAAAATACTTTTGGGCATCCGTATGGTCACCTTTACGCAAGCACACCAGTCCGGCGCGGAATAAGGCCTCTTCGTAGTCCACACTTTCTGCGTAAAAATTCAATATGATTTTAAAATAATCTAAAGACTTGCCGTATTCCCCTGTGAATTCGAACGATCGACCCAGCATCATCGCATAATCGCGATACAGTTCCGAGTGTTTAAAATAGCTTTCTAAGCGCGGTCCAAGTTCCGTAATTTTTTTGTAATCCATTTTGCGATAAATGGATTTCATGGAATCAAAAACAGGTTCTATCTGAACAATTGTTTTTCCAAGATCAACGACCGCGGCTGCCTCTTCCAATCCTATTACCTTTTTGAAACCGCTGGTATCCTCAGCTGGCGCAGAATCGAATATTATTCTGCTTCGTGACGCCATCGTCATTGTGGGTTGCTTTAGATCCAGCTGAGCTTGATACCAGCGTTTGATATCCATGCTATGATAAACTTCATCGATTTCTAGAAAGCTAAGCAATTTAGATTTCAGTTTAGCTGATTTCTTGGGATCTTTCTCAATGGCGGCGGCAGCCAGGCTGACAATTTTCTGAGTCTGTGAAATGATGGCACCGCGCCAAGGACCATTCAAAATCCGAGCGTGATGCTGTTTAATATTATCTAGAAATGTTTGAACGACTTTGGGATCAAATTTTTCATCTATGCTTTTAAATACACAGTTTGACCAGACACTGATAATCCAGCCGTCGATGGTTTTATTTTTAGAAAATAACGTCGGCCCCTTGGTCACACAGTCCTTGTATTTCTTGTCGATTTCTAAACGACGCCAGGTTGATAGCTGACCTTTCAATTTAGGATTCTCATACACATTTTCAAATTTATATTTTTTCAAATCCTTTGGAAATGAAAGTTCGACTACCTCAGCCTGAGCAGAGATAGCCATTAGAACGACGGCTAGTAATTTCATTTATTTTTCCAAACATTTATTGAGAACGATCTTCATCTTCTCGAAATTATTTTTTATATCAGTCGGGTTCTTTAGTTTTTCAATTAATTCATCCGGAGCAAACGACAAGGTCTGGAAGAATTCGAACAAAACCAGAATGTCTTTTTCGTAATCACGGCGAATATTCGTTGGCATTTTATCCAGTAGTTTACGAATTTCCAGCGACCCGCCGCCTTCGCCCGCTAGTTCACCCAAAACAAAATAGAAAATGTTCGTAATTTCGATGAATGTATCTTTGTCCATCTTGGCGCCCATTTTCTTCTCTACCTTAGCAATTTTTTTCGCTAATTCTTTTTTCAAGTCACGACTCATTTGGCGCCATCCGAAGGCCAGCGATGCGTACGCTACCATGGCAATCAGGATCAAACCAAATACGACAAACCACAATAGCATTCGATTTTGCATAGGTGATCGATTGTAGGAATCGACATCTGTAATAACAGACGGCAGAGTCAAAGGGCTAACGGCTGGCGCTGCTGCACCCGATTTTGTTTTATACGAATCCGTTACGCTGGCTTTATCTCCCGGTAAAACTTCGATAGGAATTTCCGCCGAATGAGCCACATCGTATTTACCTGTTTCAGGATTGAAATAGCCCATTTCGATCGCCGGCAAAACCATCTTGCCGTCTTTGCGTGGGATCAATATAATTTCAAATTCTTTATAGCTTTGTCCGTTTTTGAAAAACTTGGCTTCGTTACGAACTTCAAAAACTTCGATGCCTTCGGGCCACTGAATCGCAGGTAATTCAATGCCTTTGGCATTCCCAAAGCCTTCGAATTTCAGTTTGAATTTCATGGGCTGATTTGCAATTGGCTGACTGCCTTCAATTTGTGAACTGATTTTAAATTTACCAACCGCTCCGCTGAACGATGCAGGACGACCTTCCGTCGGCAGGGGTTTAACTTTAATTTTCACACGCTGTGACGATTTCGTGTATTCATACACTTTACCCAAATTAAATCCAAAGTTCTGATTCGGCAAACGCACTTTAGATTTTATTTTAAATTCATCGATCACCGTGTCCCCCGCTTTTAACGGGAACAAGGCGTGTCGTGCTAACAAGGCCTTCTTAAATGGAACGCCGTTGATGACTTCTTGGTAGAACTGAATCGCCGGGACTTCTTCGATAATTTCTTTCCAGAATCCTTTCAGATCTGGGAATTTTGTGCGGTCTAAGCTTTCTAGTTGGCCGCGAGTCACCAGGTACCAACTAACAACGATTTGCTCACCTTCATAAACTTCAGTTTTATCGACTTCGACTTGGATAAAGAACGCTTCGTTATTATTTGTCGGTGTCGATCGGTAGGCCGGTTCTTTCAATAGCGCCGGATTTTGATCTTCCTGAGGATCACCTTGCGGGCCTCCTTGCTGCGGTGGAAGATTTCGCCCATGCATCAGCTGTTTGAACATTTCTTCTTCTAATTTATCCATTTGTGCAAATGGGTCATCCTCGCCACCACCGAACATACTTTCCGTCGGATCGGAATGAGGTTGTTGTACCGGTTTTGCCGCAATGTTTATCGGTATACTTTCTGTTCTATATTCTTTGCCATTTACATTGACGACAAATGGTTTGATTGTTTTTCGACCTGCCGCGGTTGCTTGCAGGCGGTATGTAAATGTCGTTGTTTTCTGCGTGTTGTATTCCATTCCGTTGGCGCCCGACTGCATGCGCGTAGAGATCTGCGTGCTTTGATTGGTGCTACGTACAGCTAGGCCGTCAAATTGTGGCGGCACCGGTTCTTCGATTTGAACTTCACCTTGTGAACTGATCCGCAGTTCCAAGTTTACAAATTGCCCCACACCGATCTTGTCGGATAATAATTCGGCTTGAACGACGATCTGCGCGTTCACTACCGAGGCCGCAAAAATAAATAATAAGACTATTAAATTACCAATCTTTGTCACGTGGTGATTCCTTGGTCTGATTCTGTTTTGAAAACTGGGCTCTCATTTTCTTCTCTTGCTGCGAAATTTCGCCAAAGATTTTAGATACATTTTCTTTGGTTAATTCGCCTTTAAAATCGCGGGGTTTATATTTTGGGCTGCCAGTATAGTCTTTGGGTTTGTCGCCTTGTTTATCTTGATCTTTATCGTCGTCTTTGGAATCGCCCTTGCCTTTACCTTTGCCGTCTTTATCTTTATTTTCGTCTTTGTTGTCTTTGTTATCGCCTTCACCCTGACCGCCGCCTTGTTTTTGCTGCATAAGTAATTCGATATTAGTTTTAACTTCGATTGAGGTTGGGTTTAATGCCAATGCATCTTGGTATTTCTTCAAAGCCTCATCAATTTTATTTTCACGCGCTAGCAACTGACCTTGATTAAATAACGAAGCAAACAAGGTCGTGTATAAGGCTGATCGTTCCCATTGCGCATGGATTGGCTGTTTTTCCAAATTTTCGATTTCGGTTTTGGAAAAATCTTCTGCGTTTTTATACAATTTCATTGCGCGCTCGGGATCCTTTAACACATCGTACGTAGAGCCCAAGTTTGAATGGACAGCGGGCAGCAATGGCTCGATCTCAAGCGCCTTTAAATAGCCGGCTTGATTTTCATCCATGGATTTTTCTTTAATTTTTTTCGATGTTTGATTGTTATAATAAATCGCACGTAGGTCTGTGAATTGACAGCCAGCCATCAGCACTGCCGTCACGATCGATAGAATCAGTCCGTTATTTCGTTGAATCAACATAACGTCCCTTCCATTTTGGCGCCTGAATTTTACGCTCACCCAAAATCAATTCGATTAGTCCAAAGATAAATGCAATCAACAAGAATATTTGGAAACGCTCTTCATAGTCTGTTACCACAGTGGATTCAAACTGTGATTTTTCAAAATCACGGAAATCATCCACTAGACTTTGAATGTGATTGCCGCCAAACACTGAAAAATAAAACGATCCTTTGCCCTTTTGTGCTATGGATTTCAAGAAATCGCCTTTAACTTGAGTCAAAATTGTTTGGCCTTGGCGATCCGTTCGGTAACCTTTTAAATAGCCGAACTGATCACGTTTAGGAATGGTTCCGCCTTTTTCCGTACCATAGGCAATAGAAAACACACGAATGTTTTTCTGAACAGCATCTTCGACAGCTTTGATCGCGCCGTCTTCGTGATCTTCCCCGTCGGAGGCAATCAAGATAACACGAGTCACTTTGGTGCTGCTATCGGCAGTGACACCACCGCGATCAAACACGTCCATCGCGTGACGAATCGCTGATTCTATGTTAGTTCCTTGATTTGAAATCAATGTCGTTGTTAACGAATCCAAGTACATTTTGATTGCACCCATATCATTGGTTAACGGCGACATCAAAGCCGATGATCCCGCAAATGCAATCACGCCGACTTTGTTTCCCGGCATTAGATCAACTAATTTGGCTAATTCTAATTTTGCTTGATCTAAACGCGACGGACGTAAATCTTCAGCCATCATACTGTCCGACACGTCGACAGCTAGGATAATTTCAAAACCTTCGGATCTAACAACGGCTTGGTTCTGTCCCAATTGAGGGCGAGCTAACGCGATAGCCATAAATACTAAAGCCGTAAATTGCAGGAACCATTTCCATTTACGTTTGCGATAGTCAAATGTAGCCAGGATCTGACTGACCATCACAGCATTGAAAACTTGTTTTAATTTTCTTTGCGTCGTTTTATGCATAATAACCGCGATAATGTAAAACACGATCGCAACGACAACTAAGTAAAACGCGCCTGGGGATTCAAACCGAAACATTACGGAACCCTCCTTAACCACGTTGACTGCAACAACCATGCTAACAAATACAATACGACGGCGATTAACAGGTAGGTCGGAAATTGCTCGGTGTATTTGGTGTATTTATTCACATCTGTTTTAGTTTTTTCTAATTTATTGATTTCATCGAATACGCCTTTAAGGGAGTCTTCTTTAGAGGCACGGAAATATTTACCGCCCGTTTCCGAAGCCATTTTAGAAAGTAATTCTTCATTCACGGTCGATTCAAACGGCTGATACGTTTTAACTTTGTTACCCATGAAATCTTTTACGTAGATAGGAATACGAGTCGGTCCGTCTTTGCCCAAACCGATCGAATAGATTTTAATTCCATATCCCTTCGCTAATTCAAGCCCCGTTTCTGGATCGATCGTACCACTGTTGTTTTCCCCGTCGGTCATGAAAATTACGACTCGCGTTTTCGCTTGTGAGTCTTTCAAGCGACTCACGGCATTGGCAAGACCAACACCCAAAGCCGTACCTTCTTTGATGCGGGCGTCTTGCGCTGTTGTGATTTCGCCGATGCGTGATAGGATTAATTCGTAATCTAACGTTGGCGGAACCAACGTGAACGCTTCACCGGCAAAGATAACGATACCGATTTTATCTGTTGTTCTGTTTTTAACAAATTCTTGAATACGTTCTTTGGCCGCCTCTAGACGATTCAAAGGTTTCATATCTTCGATCAACATACTGTCTGAAATATCGAATGCGATAACGATGTCGATACCTTCAACATTTGTTTTGATTTTCGTATCGGCCGTTTGTGGACGACATAGCGCGATAATAACAAACACTAAACTTGCGATTTTTAAAAAGAACGGCAGGCTGCTGAATAATACTTTCATACTTTTCATACCGGTTCTTAAGATCGTCACCGTCGAAAATTTAAACGAACTATTTTTTTCTTTCTGTTTTAAAAACGTCCACACCATCGCAGCGATTAACGGGATTAACAGCCATAGGTAAGCGGGGTCTTTCCACTGCATTACTTGGCTCCTCGTAAACGTTTAATCAACTGACTGTCTTTGGCTTTGATCGCAGCTTGCAACTGATCCGCCCGTTCTACCCATTTGCGGGATTTTTCCGAGATCAACAAAGCATCTTTAGGCTCTAGCTTATTTTTGCCAATTCCAACTTTTTGAAATTCACTGGATAGTTCGACCAATTCAGCACCCAGTGCGGAATATAGAATGTCATGATTTTTTTCCAATTCCGCAGTGATTTTCTTCCACGACTGCTCGAACATAGTGATTTTAAATGCACGTGCTAAGTATGTCCTCATCGAGGATTCAACGGTCTTAACTAGTTTTAATAATTCGTCCGGATTTTGTATCACGTCAGTTGCTGCTTCAACGTCGATATTACTGCGCGCGCTGAACACAGCATTTTCGCGCTGAAGTTTTCGATAGGTTGTGAAAAATTGTGGGAGTGGTTGGGTGCCGTCTTCCAATGATTCTAAACGCGCCAACAATTTACGACGTTTCATTCGCGAACGTAAGGACACCAGAGCCGAAGTAATCATGGCAAGCACAATCGCAGCCAGCAATAGCCAATAGAACAGCGGAATCACAACACCTAGTCCTGAAATTGGCCCAAACATTTCCTGTTTTTCATCGGGTTTTAGAATCGACGTCACTTCAAATTTAATCGGCGATACAAGAACGTAATCTTGGGTGTCATCCGTGAATGTAACGGATGGAATATCTTTGGCCCCCACGGTGTACGACGTCAGCATCAAACCTAGTTGTTCTCCACCTTGGGCGGCCTTAACAAAAACGATATCATAGTTTTTAGTTGCCTCGGCACCTTTAGCCGCGTCCGCAGGCGCGGGCATCGGTTTGAGTTTCAATTTCGCCAAGTCAACCGTCACGCCCGCCGGCAATTGACAATGGGCTTGGAATAACTGTCCCACAGTTAGCTTTGGCTGATTGTTAAGAAATTCGTACGTACAGTTTAAATCCATTATTTCTTTCTTTTAAAATACGCTATCAAGGGCTGAACAAAATCCCCTTGAGTCGAAATCACTATTTTGTCGACCTGCGATTTTTTTAACATTTTATCGCGCGCTTCATTTTGAAAATAAAAATTACGTTTTACTTTTTCTTTCGTGAACACGGACGTTGTGTCCAGCAACATACGTTCACCCGTCTCTGCATCTTCAAATTCAATCAAACCCAAATCCGGAAAATTTTCTTCCACGGGATCATTCACGACGCAGGCGATGACTTCATGTTTTTTAGCTAGCAATCTTAAACTCTGTTCATAGTTTTGATCGAAAAAATCGCTCATAAAAAACACAGTCGCGCGTTTCTTTAAATACCCCTGCAAGAACGCTGCGGTCGAAGACAAATTTGTTTTTCTGCCCACCGGTTTATAATATAATAAATCACGTAGCAAGCGTTGCATATGACCGCGGCCTTTTTTCGGTGGCACAAAATGTTCGACTCGATCAGAAAATAAAATCAATCCGACTTTATCTTTGTTCTTTTCCGTTGCGTACGCCAATAGTGCCGACAAGTACACGATCACTTCGCCCTTGACGTATTTGCCAGAACCAAAATCGGTTGAGGCACTGATGTCCACCGCCAAAATTACAGACAATTCCCGTTCTTCTTCGTAAGTCTTCACGAACGTTTTTCCCGTACGAGCAGTTAATGGCCAAGAGATGGATCGCACGTCATCGCCGGGCACGTATTCTCTGAAATCAGAAAATGTCATGCCCTGGCCTTTAAAGTGCGTATGATACTCGCCTGAAAAAATGTTGTTCACCATTTTTTTAGTCTGGATTTCAATCAGTTTAACTTTCTTGAGTATCTCTTTTGGAATCATGCTGGAACTTCAATTTGGGCTAAGATGTCTTTGATGATATCATCCGTTCTGATATTTTCCGCTTCGGCCTCATAAGTCAGAATCAAACGATGACGTAGAACGTGATACGCGATCGCTTTGATATCTTCGGCCGTCACATACCCGCGTGCTTTTAAAAACGCGTGCGCTTTAGCCGCGCGAAGCAAACTGATCGTCGCACGTGGCGACGCTCCAACGTTAATTAAATTCGCAATCTTGCTTAGTCCATATCGAGACGGTTCGCGCGAAGCCATGACAATATCAACAATGTAGTTTTTAATTTTTTGATCTACGTATATTTGATCGGCCTTTTCACTGGCGCGCAGTAAATCTTCTTTTGTGATAACAGAATTGATTTTTGGTTTATCATTTTTGCCCATGCGATTCAGAATTTCTAATTCGTCACCTTTGGTTGGGTATTTCACATTGATCTTAAACATGAAACGATCCATTTGGGCTTCCGGCAGCGGATACGTACCTTCTTGTTCCAATGGGTTTTGTGTTGCCAATACCAAGAACGGCGCTTCTAGTTTGTAGGACTGCTCGCCAATGGTGACTTGTTTTTCAGCCATGGCTTCAAGCAATGCCGATTGTACTTTGGCAGGCGCACGATTGATTTCATCCGCTAAACAAATGTTCGTGAATACGGGACCTTTTTTCGGAGCAAATTCACCCGATTGAGGATTAAAGATCATCGTACCGATTAAATCCGTAGGTAATAAATCCGGAGTGAATTGAATACGTTTGAAATCTAACGAGATCGATTGCGCCACGGAAGAAATCGTTAACGTTTTCGCTAAACCAGGAACACCTTCCAGAAGAATGTGACCCCCCGTTAATAGGCCCATCAAAATCCCGTCGACCATCTCACTTTGTCCAACGATGACTTTGTTGATTTCTACTTTCATTTTTTCGATGAACTGACTTTCCTGTTTGATCGCCGCATTCAACGCTAAGATATCTACTTCCATCCTTAATCCTTCACAAATGTATGATTTGAAAATCTAACTAATTAAGTATGCTTTAGAATTCATGAAAATATAAATAAAATCATCCAGGTATAGGTATGACGCCTAAGGAAATTTTGTTGCTTAAAATTTCACGCAGTAGAATAATATCCGTATGGTGACGTTTTCAAATTCGACAAAAGTCTGGCTGTTCATACTGGTATCAAGTATCTCGTTACTATTTTATGGTTACTCAGCATTTGGGCGCCTGGGTTTGATCGTTGGATTTTTCTTTTCGCTGTTTTTTAACGTACTTATATTTATTTACGGGGATTTCAAGTTATACAATTTCTTTAAATCCACAGAACTCAAAGGCCAGGATCCTTACGGCGCTTTGCGAGTTCGCGATGTTTTGTGCGAACAATTAAAAATGGAAAAACCAAAAATCAGAATTTACGAATCGGAATCGATCAATTCATTCACACTGGGTCTATTTTGGAACTCTCCTACGATTTTTATTTCCAGTGGCAGCGTTAATCATTTGTCGCGCGCAGAATTAGAACAAGTGATTTTACTATGCCTGTGCCAAATTAAAAAAATGGATTCCTTTGCCTTTGGTGTGGTCAGCGTGCTGGCGAACACGATCGCTGGATTTGCCTATTTTTTGGATCAAGTTATTTTTCTAAAATTTGTTTTCAAAAATAATTTCATATTATTTTCAGCGATTTCAAAACCGCTCATCTGGGCATTAGTGAAATCGATCGCGAACACAGATTCCTATTATCGCAATGATCGATTATGCTGCGAAGTTTTGAAAGACAAACGCCAATTCTGTGAATTGCTTTGGAAATTAGATGGTTATTCGAAAACCTTGCCAGACACAATTCCCGAAGGAACCGCACATTTATTTTTGGTGCACCCGTCCTATCAATTACAGAGTTTTTTCGAACGCATTCACCCCAGTGTGCAACGCCGAATTGTTCATTTAATTGGACACAGTCCGCTTTAATCTTTATAAATAAAGGGCAAGGGAGACTTTTTAAATGTCAGATCAGATCAAAGCCGATTTTTCATCACTGGTACTATCAATTGCCTCATCTGCGGCGATGTCATTGGGCCTAGCCCCCGATCAAGAAACGGGGGAAACGCGCGTCGACAAAAACATGGCTAAATTTAACATCGATTTACTGATGATGTTACGTGAAAAAACAAAATCAAACCTAACAGACGATGAATCCCACCTAATCGCAAGCCTAATTCAAGATTTGCAAACTCGCTTTGTCCAAATGTAAAATTCAGAGACAGAGCCAAAATGGGTGGATCCGAAACGAAACTAGGCCATCCATTTCAGACTGGACCACTAACGCCCAAAGCTAATTAAATAGCTAAATTGTCATTTTCAATAAATTTTATTACTTCTAAACCTTGCGCATCGGATTTGCATACTTATGTTAACAAAGTAAATCCTGAGCATTCATTTGGAGGAATAAAAATGAAAAAGCTGTCCACGTCGCTGGTTCTATTAGTTGTTTTGGCTTACGGTCTTTTTTCTTACAATACGGAAGCTCAGTTTACTTCGAAGCCGCCCCCTCCCTTAAAGTTGTCGGATCCATTGCCAGCAAATTTATTTATCGAACTGGCTAAAAACGTAAACCCTGCCGTGGTCAATATTTCCACCAGCGCGATTGCGCGCGGGGCACGACTGCGTGATCCAATGATGGAACTGTTTGAACAGTTCTACGGCGTGCGCCCGCAACAACAGCCGCGCACAAATAAACCTCAGAAACTGTCATTAGGAACGGGTTTCATCATCCGTGAAGATGGTTTGATTCTAACAAATAACCACGTCGTACAAGGTGCTGACTTAATCCAAGTTCAGCTAACTGAAAATTCAGAAAAAACGTACGATGCAAAACTGATAGGATCGGATGCGCGTTTGGATATCGCATTGATCAAGATCGATGCGGGCAACAAACTGCCGGCAGTCTCTTTGGGTACCAGCAAAGATATTCAAGTCGGAGAATGGGTCGCCGCCTTCGGTAATCCATTCGGCCATGGTCACAGCATGACAAAGGGAATCATCAGTTCAATGGGCCGATCACTAGGAGAAATTAATAAGGTTCCGCTATTACAAACGGACGCCAGCATTAATCCGGGAAATTCCGGTGGCCCATTGGTTAACTCGAAAGGTTACGTGATCGGTATCAATCAAGCGATCGACGCCCGCGCACAAGGGATCGGATTTGCAATTCCCATCGATGACGTGAAAAAAATCCTGCCTGATTTAGAATCTAGAGGCAGCATTCGTAAGGGATACATCGGTGTAAGCTTGGGCGATTTGGATCCTGAGGCAGCGACACATGTAGGATTGGATGAAGAGTCCGGCGGAGCGGTGATCGTGGGCGTAGAGGCCGGCGGGCCAGCGAATATGGCGGGATTAAAACCCTATGATATAGTAATTGAAGTTGGTGGCCGCAAAATCAAATCTTCGACAGACATGATGGATGCGGTCGCGGATAGCAAAATAGGCGAAAAAGTAAAAATGGTGGTTCAACGTGACCGCAAAAAAGTAAACCTCAACGTTCAAATCGCTGAACGCCCATCCGACCAAAGATTAGCCCAAAAAATAAGCAAAAGCCAAAAACTACCCCCAGGTCAGAAGGCCCCGAACAATTTCGGGTTTACGCTGGCCGACCTCGATGACAACTTAAGGGACCAATGGGATGTCCCACCCGAGGTCAAAAAACCAATCATTATCCAGGTAGAACAGGGGACAATGGCGTCATTGGCAGGCTTAAGAGCCGGAGATTTGATTTTAGACGTAAATAAAGAAGAGGTCACAACAGCCAAAGATGTATTTGCCAAGCTTAAACAGAAGGCAAACACATTCCGCATTGCCCGTGGAAACCGCATCATCGTAGTTACCATCGCTGATTAGTTTATCAGCGATACCCATTTTAAGTGGACAAGGGCCGAAAAAACCCTTGTCATTTCGTTTGATTTTCAATACTACTAGACAAGTCATTTCTATGTTGGGGTATCGCCAAGTTGGTAAGGCAATAGATTTTGATTCTATCATTCGCAGGTTCAAGTCCTGCTACCCCATCCAATTCCTTCAACTCGCAAAAATTCAAACGAGAGATTCAAAGCAGGTTCAGCCTGCTTTTTTTGTTTAAAAGGCACCAGTTTGCCCATTTCGCCGGATTCGCCAGATGCTGGTTTCAAGCTGCTATGGCCTTCTTCAAAATTAAAATAAGCGTCCAAACCCTTTGGTTGATAAACCAATTTCCATAAAACTTTTCTGATGAGTCGTCGCTTGGTCGCAGGCGTTGCCTTATGAAAACATCTCTTGAGTTCCTTCATGTTGATTTCAATGACATTTCTCAATCCGGCGGAGTCTTTCTGTGAATGTTCAATTTCTTCCAACTCCAACATACGATTCATTACGATCTTCTTGTCTCGACCTAATTTTTCCAAATGTTGGGCGGTAAGGTGAGCCGCCTCAGTTCCACCAGCCGATTGAAGTTGGAACCGGAAAGTGGCGGCGATTTCCTTTTCTAGATTTGCCAATGCCTCTTTAGCACGATCAATTTCTTCCTTGATTCGCGCAGGTTCACCCTTTGTACTTTCGGCCAACTTCATTTCAAGATTATCAAAATATCTAGCTCGGCTTACAGCCTCGGTGAAGTGATTAACTACTGCTTGCTCAACCTCATCAGCACGAAGTCTTTTAACGGCGCAACTAACATTGCTAATTCGTTTTTCTACATGGGCGTAATAGCGATGAACATTCTGCGATCCATGCGAGGATTGTCCTGTTAAAGCTCTACCACATTCCCCACATTGTAAAATTCCAGACAGAAGAAAGATGCGTCGCTCGCTCCCTTCAACACGTCGTCTTTCGATTTGTAGATTTTCTTCGAGAATATTCTGAACTTCTCGATATTCATTCTCTTTTACTATTGCAGGCCACGAAGCTTTAACTTGCTGGTACGTTTGCCATGGTTTCAATGTATCGGGGTCACTGTTTCGTTGCTTCTTGTTTACTTCCTTAATTCCAATATAGGCCGGATTCGACAACAAGTCCTTCAACTGGTCATATCCCCACTTCTTGGATACAAGCCCATCTTTCTTTGACTTCGCTGGTCGCGGAAAAATCCCGAGTGCCTCAATGACTGGAATAGTTTTTCCAACGCTACCTTGCTCCAAAAACACGCGAAATACTGTGCGAATGTCTTTCGCTTCCTTTTCGTTCACCAAAAATGATCCTGGTCGATCTTTGTCTCTGTCATAACCGAATGGTGTTTTGCCACCGCTAACAAAGCCGCGCATAGCTCGCGAACTGACATTGATAGATACTCGTTCGGAGGTTTGCTCACGCTCAAACTGAGCCATATTGACGACCATATTTATCATGAGGCGACCAGCCGGAGTCGTTGTATCAAATTGCTCTTTCATTGAAAGATAGCTAGCATTGCATTGCTCAAGCTCTTTCAAAAGAATACTGAAATCATGCACACTTCTCGAAAGTCGAGAAATGTCGGCCACTAAAATCAAATTCACTTTTCCATTGCGAACGTCTGTCATGAGCTTCTGGTATTGAGGTCTTTTGACTGTCCCAGCAGAGAGACCTTCATCAACATAAAATTCGACGATTTCACCCCAGTTTTTAACTTCTTTGTTTTTGTTTTTCACGAACTCCAGCATTCGATATTTTTGTGTATCTAAAGATCCTTCAAAGACCTGAACTTGGCGATCAGTGGAAACTCGAAGGTAAGCTCCTATCTTAAGCTGCGTTTTCAATGTTTTCCTCCTTCTTAGATGGACGACCGCGTTTCTTTCCCGTGAGAAGAATTCGGACAATCATGTCTTGCACTTCTTCGCGACGCTTTTGGAACTCATCAGATGATTCCGGCGTCGGGATTAGGTTCACTGGAAGGCTTGAATCTACGATGTAAAAGGGATTTGGTTTTCGCCCCGCAGTCATCGGTTGCTCCGCTTGGAATCCTTCAAAACGCCATCGGAATGCTTGAGAATAAGTGATTTCAATTCCTTGAATTTGGCATCCGAAAGACTGTTGAATACAAGCATCAAGACCGCCGAAAGTTTGCTTGGGTTCCGAAATCCAGTTTCGATATTGCTGACAGCCTGCTTTCCAGAAAGGCATAACAATACCGCCAACTCGTCCTGAGATAGGCCGAGCCTTTCTCTTATCGCCTTGAATTCTGATCCAATCATGCTGCGTCCTCATGTTCTCGAAGTTCATCATTGATGTACTCCTTAGTCAAGGACTTACGGTTCCGTTTGGGCAGCTCGTCATTCCCTTGGAACTGCTTTTTAAGGGCCTCCCGCAAGAAATCTGGGATCTCGCCAGTTTCTTTCATTTTCTTATACATGGCCTCCAACATGGCGGCATCGTCATAGTGAAGCTGCCTCAGATGAGCCAGTTCGCGATCTGAGAAACTGTTTTTGTATTTCTCGATGATGTAACTCGCTAGGTTTTGGCGATTGATTTTTCCACCGTCAAACCCTTCGTTCGCACGAACTACGAGCGTCGCAAGGGTTTCACCAGCTTCCTTCGTGATCGTAATCTTGATTATGTTGTCTGATTCTTGTTTTGGATCGTTTACTTCCTTTTCCTCCTTCATAATGGCACCTCCTTTGGTTTGTGATTTGAATTTTCTGTTTTGGTTGTAGCTTGATCGTGCTGATAAAAGTCGCGCTTATGCGCGACACAGAGAACAGCGGGGCACTCGTTAGGGTGATCCCATCCAAGCCTAGGGATGACGGTACGGAATCCCTCATCATACGGAGCGATGAGAATTATATCTGGTAGGCCCTGCACAAAATTACAATCAAAGCCACACCCATCAAACGGCACTAATTCTGCAATCGACAGCCGCTGACTCCATCTGCCTACCGGATATAATTCTCTTTGTTTCGCTTTGTACTCTTCTCTTCTAATTTCTTTTTTACTATTTTTTTTTGGATTTTTTGTTTTCCACCCAATCTCGTCCCCTGGTTCCTGACCACTTTCAACCAACATCGTTGGGTGGGAGTGGTCAGGAAAAATCGTAGATTTAAGGGGACGGGATTGGGTGGGCGCGATCATGTTGAATTTACTTTGGAAAGTCATCATGCAGCCTCCGGTTTTTTATTTATTTCTGATGAGAATTCAGAATCGCGTTTTTCTCGTGATTTTCTCATTTGCGGAACACTTTGCTTTGTAACAACTTCGACAAATCGCTTGATGCTCATTGTGTTGCTTTGAAACTTCAAACTTGTTTCAAGTGATCCAGGATCGAATTCATCAAGCAAAAATGTTCCTGGTATTCGCTTAGATTCTAAAAGAGCTGCGGTGTTGAACGCTCGCTGAACAATTCTTTCCGTTGTTGGTTGAATACAACCAAATAGAATTACGTCAATCTTACTGGCATTCAAATACGCCAGTGCCATTTTTGCATAACGCGATTGAGATTTTGTAACCTTTTCGATCTCTAATGCGCATCGAACAGTGGAACCGTTCGCTGTTTTTAAATCAAATACTAAATCCGGTATACGCTGAATCTGGGGCATACCCAAAACGTCATAAGCTTCAACAGGGTTACGCATAAATTCATCTTCAAGCCAAGAGCTCGCGATCAAGCCTCGATTTTCAAAGGCAAAAAAGAATCTTGCCACAAGTGCGTCATGATCGACATAGAAATGTGATCTTGCCGGACGTGCGGAGCTGCCAAAATCCGCTCGTCCCTTCTTTGCTAAAATTAGATTATTCGTTGAGTGTCGGGATTTTACAAATAAGCCGGAGGTCATTAGGTAATTCCAATAGCGGTACTGCTGCGCCTGACTCATTGGGCAAATAAAATCAAAAAAAAGTTCTCGCGTCAAAAAGCCCCAGCGTGCTGCGAATTCTAAGGAATCTAAAATGATTTTATTGCTTGGGGTTCTCATCGTGCTTGATCCTTTGAGTTAGATGACGGAATTAAAACAAAGTGTCCAAGCTCAATCCGGCCAGATTCTAATGTTGGTTCTATCCAGTCTAGGGTAAAATCCGCAAGTGCTGCACCTTTTAGTGATTGTGGGATTTTAAGCTCTGATCCCATCGTCACCTGGCGAATACGGACTTCACAAGTTTTTTTACCTGTAAAAATGATTCTTGCGCCCTCTGGATTTCCGCACTTTGGCGAATGAGCACAGCTAGCCAAAACAAAGGGAAGTGATAAAACTAAACGCTTCATCATACCGCCTTCCTTTCTTGGGTTAGCTCCGTCATCACATCCGCACGAGCACGCAAGGGTGTCTGCGGCTGATTCGCCGGAGCTGAGCTTTCAAGTTTTGGAAGGCCCGTCGGCTCTGGTTTTTGAATGAGCGGAACTTGAGGCGCATCTAGATCAAAAGATTTTTTGAATTTCAACCGAATCGGAAGACTGCCTTGAGCATGAGGAATAATCATCACGGCTTCACCGATGCCAAGCTCCTGCTTAAAGACATTTGGATGATATTTAAACTCTTCGACTTCACGAATAGAACCATCACCAGTTTTTTCACTTCCGAAAAGACTTTTAGTTTGCCGTTCAGTTACTTTTGATCCTTGAATCGTGCCAATAACTGATGAAAAATATTCGGCAGATTCGGGTTCATTGGTACGCATAAAAACTTTAAGATTCGAGTTTGTAAGAATGGTGTTCTTTACCCCATCACCCAGACCATCAAGATCGCCGAGAGCCTGATGCGCAAAAACGATCCCAACATTGGCACTTCGAGATTTATTTAATAGCGTCACAAAACTTGGCGTCAGGTATTCTGTAAAATCATCAAGGTAAACTGAAAAGAAGCTCTGGTTATTATATTTCCCAAGGTGCCTTGATGATACCGCGCTTTGTAAGCACTGAAGAATCATTTTGCCAGTCGCTTTTCCGAGCGTTGGAATTTTCAAAGCTGGAAGCTGGCAATAAATGATTTCGCTATGCTCTAACGCTTGCTCAAGGTTGATGTCTGAAATTTCTGTATTAAACACCTGTGCCGTTTCGCCCACCGCAAAACTTTGAAGTTGAGCCACAAGGCCGCTTGTTCTTTGCTCTCGCTCTTCACGGTTTAGTTTTAGATATTCTCCGGCCCAAACTTGAAGTCGGGGCTTTTTTGAAGCAATGGCAAGATCTGCTAAAGCTTTTTCATTTTTCATGCATTCGATCATTCTTAAGGGCGTCGGTTTAACACCGACAGCTTCTAGAATCAGCAACGAATGAAGAAAAACGTCATACTGAATACTTTTAAAGTATTCATTTTCAAAGTTAAAGGCGTTAAAAACGCGCTCTGTTATTTCAAGTGCTGAGCCTCCGCTTAAGGGATTAAAAGAGTGGCTGATTGCGACATTACAAAGTGATAAAATTCTAATGTCGTTTTCACGATGATGTCTTTTGGCATAAGCATAGAGCTTATTTAAAAGACTCATGTCGGATTTACCATCAATGATTAAAAGCCCTCGACGTTTTTTAATGTCGTCAATGGCCCAAGGCAAAATAACCGATTCAGTTTTTCCAGCGTTTGTCGTGCCGACTACTTGCGTGTGCATTCTTCTGAATGGTTGTTTCACATAGATATTTTTGCCATTAACTGAAAGTCCTGCATAGACGGCGTCTTCGTCATCTATTGGTGTCACAATTTCATTCTCTAAGTCTAAATCTTTATTCTTAGCTCTGAGCTTTTTGCGAAGCAATTGAAAACCAAATACAGCGCCGAGAGAAATCGTAAAAGCAATTGCTATGCGCCAATTAACGATAAACGTAACAATTTGCAGTTTATACTTAAGCCAAAGAATTCCGGCTCCAAGCGCCGTGGTTAGAATTAAAAAACCACGATCTGACATGTCTGATTTTTGATTACTCATAATTTTCACCTCCTTCTTGTAATTTGAAAGCATCATTTAAAACCGCATCACACTCGGTGCCTGGGTTTAATTCGATCCATTCTCTTTCGGTTTTTAATTTTTCGCCGTAGTTTTGCGCACGAGTCTGTGCAGTTGCAGCGACCGCACCGAGTAGTCCATTTTCAATGCCGCCTTTGGAATTTCCCTTAATATCGGTTTGCATGCTTCCTGCGGCAAGTCCCCCAACAAAGGTTGTAAGTACTTGGCCAGTTGCGTTTTTCATTCCATCTGAAAAAACTTTTCCCGAAATGCCTGCCTGTCCTGATTTATCTAGCGCAAATGCTGAAATGCGTTTGATTTGTCCGCTGGCTAAAGAAATTTGATCGAAGCGAATTTGCGCACGATCAGATCCTTTTTGAAAGCTCGCTTGTCCGTAGAATTTTGTTCCAGCTGGAAGCCTTAACCCAGAGTCAGAAACCGAATCAAGGATAGACTCTGCCAAGATTGGAACAGGGTCTTGAGAAACTATGACCTTATCCATAAGTCTTAAAGCCACGCGAATTCCAGAGCGCAGCTCGGTCTTTGCGTTACCGAGTTTTGAACCAACGATCATTGATGTATTGTAATTGACCGGGTTTCCTGCTGATCCACCCGGAATCGAAACCCTGGGTGCTGCCCATAGCGCTTGAGCTGATTGTTGGTTTTGCAATGCATTTTGCGAGTTGTTAGAATCAGGTTTCTTTTCATCCGAGCGTTCAATCTTTTCCGTAAATTCGATAGGAACGTCCGTTGGAATCATAAATACAACGGTGACGAAAACTACTACGCCAAAGATCGCTAAAAGTTTTATGGTCTTGATATTCAGATCAAATTTTTTACTGAATGCATTTTCTTGGATGACAGAAGTTTTTAGTCCATTTTTTAATGTTTTAAGCTTGTCTCTAATAACGGAGAGTTTATTTTTTACTTCCATAATTCAGCCTCCAAGATTTGAAGGGATATAGATTGCTCTGAATTGACCTCAATTGTTATGGGCTTTCCAGCTGCTAAATCAGACTTAGCTAGCGATAGACCGATCCGTAGCGCTTTATCTTTTTCGACCTTAGAATCGGACATAAAAAGACTATTTATGACTTTTGAGTTTCCAGCCTGCTTAATCCAAATAGATTCAGGCCGAACTGTTATTCGCTGAACTTGAGTCGAAGTTAGAATTGCATCCATCAAGATGAATCCACTTGGCGTCTGTCCGATTCGAACAACTGAAAGTTTCAAATTTTTTTGCGTGGCTGATTTAGAAAAATTACGCCACTTCGTTTCAGGCTTTGGTGTTTCTGGTTTCTTTAAGTACACGATATAATCAGCTAGCTCTTGAGTTCCAGTTACCAGCCTAAGATTATAGCGCCGAGATCCCGTTACCAGATACAAATTAGTCTTTGCACCGAAGCGAAGGGGCTTGATCGTTACTGCTTTTTCAAGATACTCGATTTTAAACCCTGATAGATCACCAATAATCGCTGATTGAATGGATTCTGGAAGTTGCAAGAGCGTTGCAATCCCCAAAGCCGTTTTAACTGTAAGGATGTCGTCTTCTTTGGCGTGTGTTTTTCGGATCTGAGCAATACTTGCGGTTGTTGTAATAAAAATCGAAAAAACGAAAGAAATTATATACAACCTCATAGTGTAGCCTCCTCAGTTTCTTTTGTTACATACACACCCCACGGATTAATGACAGTTCGATCATCAATTGTGAACTGAAGAGAAAGCCTAAGCTCGGTTGCAGCCTTCAGGTTATCAAACTCTGTAATTCGATCCGCTAAAACACTAATTCGTTTTTCTTTTAGATCAACTGTGATGGTCTTTGGATAAACACGCTGTCGAACTTTCTTTTCTCGAACGAACTTCATTGTCTCTTGCATCGAGCGTTCAAACGCTGAGGCTAGCGACGGCAAAACAAAAAATTTTGCTTTTGATAGCTCTTCGGAAATAGTTTGCTCATTCCATGAATAGCGGTGACGAATGTACTCTTTCGCAGCCGATTCAATTTGCGCATCGGTGACTTTGGTTTCAATCGTAGCGATTGCGCCACTACTTTCAAGTGCGATCACCTTTGGGCCTTGCTTAGTAAGGTAAAGCACTAAAATCAGCATTAAAAATGTAACCGCAAGCAATGCGCTTAGAAGAAATTTGATATTTAAATTTTCTTCGGCAAATTCTCGCATGGCTTTTGGGTATGAACTAAGTTGGATTGAAATTTTATCTTTCATAAAAATACCTCCTTTGACCGTTAAGGTCGTTTGTTTGTTGTTGTTGGTTTGAATTTTTGATTAGGAACACTCCACGCTCGCGGCATGATGACTTGCGAAAGCTTTGCTCCTTGTGCTAATTTTGCCGCTGGCGTGATAGCAGTCATTACACCCGAAACGGCTGTTGCTCCGATATTTGCTGCTGTTGATTGAACACCTTCACCAATTAATGATTTCAAAATCCTTGGAGTAAAAAGTAGAGCGATAGCAATAATAAAATTCATGGCTACAAGTGGCAGATAGGATTGCTCATTTTCATAGATGAATCCAAACGAAATTGATTTCAGCATGGCCGATAAAATCGCCCAGATAATTTTCCATGACGCAACTTCAATTAGACCCTTGTAGAGATTCACAGTGATGTTGGCTGTTGCTGGAAACATATAGCAAAGAATCATCAGAGGTGCTGCAATCGACAAAAGTCCCCAATAAAAATAGTAAAGAACAACCGTCAAATACTTTGCGATATAGAGTAGAGCAAAGCTTGCAAAACTTAAAATCGCCATAAAAAAGCCATCGAATTTTAGCAGCAGAATTTTCTTGGCGGCGGCATATCCAAGTGATTTCTCTTGCGCAATCTTCATAAAAGCTTCAAGGCCCGACATATCGTCAATTTTTGAAGCTATACCATCACAAACATCCAGAATAAGATTTGAAACTTCAGGAAATGAAACAATAAGAAGTGCTGCAACAAAAGCCCGCTTCAGAATGTCTGGATAATTTGGATCACCTGACTTCAAAAAGCCAAAGACCACTGAAAATAAAATCGCAACAGGCAACATCAGATAGAAAAGCTGGCTTAACCCTTGGTACAGCTCGCGCACTAAAGTTCCGAGCACTTCAAGATTTGGCATCATTTGCCACCACCTAAGCGCGGAAGCTTTGTGTCTTTCGGTAAACTTTCAAACCCTTTCGAGAGCCCCTGATAGTTTTCCTGAAAGTTCTGTGTTGATAGCTTTTCCTGTCGCGTGTCATAGGCCATGTTTTGCGCCATGAGTTTGAGCATTTGACTTTGCGTGCGAAGAAGCTGCGTAGTGACCCCGATTAGAACGCCTAAAGCTTGGTTTTGAAGCTTGCCAGCCCCTTGGGGGCTAACGACTTGAGCGTGATAAATAATTTTGTCACGCTCGAGGTCCACTTGATCGGCGTAGTCGTAAAGATTACGATTCATAGCGATAACTTCAGAAACGCTTTGATCTTGCGAACGCATAAGGTCTTCGTCCATGCCTTTTGGTACAATTCCATAGACAGCTTCAATCGCAGCAAGCACACGATCAGCATCTTTTAAATCCCCATAGACACCTGGATTGAAGTTAGGATTGATGATACGAATGACATCAATACCACTTCTAATCCCAGCATTTAGATCGCGCATAAGATTAAGGGAATCTTTGCCGTTTTCTAAAACGCTTTGAAGTGTCGTAACGGTTTGAATGGCCTGCGCAAGAATTTGAAGAAGAACGGCAACATCTCCGCCAAAGAGGTCCGCTTTCGCGGCCCTTGGGGAAAGCATCATGGAAAAGCACAACGAAATTGCGACAAATTTCTTTTTCATGCGGCCACCGCCTTCATGGAAGAAACTCCGAATGGCGCAAGCTCTGCCGCTTTCAATAAAGCTGACTCAAGCGAGTGGCCCTTATCACGCAATTGATTTAAAAACTGATTATCACGAGCATCAGAAGTCGAAATCCAATATTCCAGTGGTGATGGTTCAATTCGGATAATCTGACGGCTTTCACCCTCCATTAAAAAGCCTTCACTAAATAGTCCTTTTCTTTGCTCTAAGCTTTGAATAAGCCTAAGCTCTTGTGAATTGAGCTTTAAAGCTTCGCGCAGAACATTCGTGTCGCCCTTTTGGAGCATTACAAGTTTTGTGGCCGTGTTATTTAAAATCGCTGGCCCCATTCCGCTTGCAATAATCTCTTCCACGCCTTGGGTAATGAATGTGATTCCGCTTCCAGTTTTACGAAACGTGCGTGCGGCATATTCCATAAAAGAACTTGCTGCTGGACTTTTTAAAAGCTCCCAGGCCTCATCTAATAAAACGCGCTTTGGAACTGTGCGATTAGTTTCGACTTGCTCTAAAATGAAGTTTGTCAAAATCAGAATCATCACTGATTGAAGATCCGGGTACTGCGAAAGTCCTTTCAGGTCGAAGGCTACGACAGATTTATCAACTGCAATTTTTCCCTCGCCATCAAGCAATTTTCCATAGGGAGTTTTACCAACCCACGGGAAAAGAAGCTTTCCAATTCGTTTTAAACTTTCTTCAGAATCGTTCAGGCAATGTTTTGCAAGATCCGTGAGTAAAGGCGAGCGAGGTTTGGATTCTTTCCGGGCTTTTTCAAACACTGCCGTCAATGCCGCCTCTAGCTGAACTCGATCAAAACGGTTTAATTTTTCACCCTGATCGACGACCATTTGCTCGATGATGCTGACAAAGCCTTTAAGGCGATCTCCACTTGGAGGTTCGGCTGGATTTAACAATTCAAAAGGATTAATGACGTATGTGCCAGAAAGATTGATCTCAAAATACTGGCCACCTAAAACCTCGGTCATCTTTTTGTATGATCCACCAATGTCGATCACATATAGTCTGCTGCCGCGCGCGATCTGCTGAAGCATCAAAAAATTATTTGCAAAGCTTTTTCCTGATCCGCTAGAACCTGTCGTAAGCACATTGTAGTTGCTAAGACGAGATGAATAGGGATCATAAGAATACAGTGTTCCGAGCCGAGTCTTTGTTAAACAAACCGGATTATCGTCACCTGTGGCAGCTCCGTAGAGCGGAAGAAAATCAACAAGATTGTTTGTCTTCATGGCTTTCGCGCGTACAAGACTTAGCGGGGCCAAAGGTAAATCTGATTTAAATGTTTTCCAAGCACCGACGGTTTCTTGAATTCCTTCAGAGCCACTTAAGGTTTTAAACCGCGACAAAACTTCTTTCGTTCGTAAGTTTAATTTCTTTTCACCTTCGATACTTGCTGATTCACGAAGAATCACTATCATTTCAGCTTGGTAAATGCGCTGACCAGTTTCGATCAGCTCACGTAGAAGATCAGTCGTTTGTGAAAGCCTTGATTCGCTCTCCAAATCTGAGACTCTATTGCTTGCTGTGCTGGAAAGCGAATGTGCCATACGGCGTTTACTTTCTAATACTTTTATCTCACTCGCTTGGTCCTGGATACGAAACGAAAAAATTAGTTCATATTTAAATGGCAAAGCCAGAAAAGAGCTCATCATTCCACCGAAAGTCATTTCAGGAAGCGTTTTTAAAGTGAGGACTCTAGTCCGACGCTGATCTAAAATAAAATCTTCACGATCAAGAATCAGATCGCCAAACACAATTTGTGCCCTTGGGGAAATGTCGTCTAAATCGGTTGATTTTATTGAAACATGCGGCTTTTCGATTTCCTTGGATCGTTTAGGGTTAAAATAGCTGTAAAGGATTTGAATAAGATCCTCTCGCTCGCAGCGAGTTGTCGTAAACCCAAGTGATGAAAGAAGGCCAGACGCACCTTCAATGGCCTGACCTAGAGTCTGAATCCGATCTTCATGACTTTTTTCAAATTCCATTGAAAATGTTTTAGTTTTACCGAAAGAAAGCGCCTTGGGCTTTTGAACACCAGACGTTCTTAGGAAAAAGAAAAGCCTTGGTCGAAAAATAGATTCTGACTGAATTTGATCGAATAAGTGTAGTGATCGCTTTTCGTCAAGGTGTTTTAAAAATTCATTTTCAGTAGAAACTAAGTCACAGTGTTTTTTAAGAACTTCTTCAATGTCAGATTCAACCTTTACTAAAAATTGCGCCGTGGTTCCTTCTGGTAGCGAGTTGGTAAACGCTCTTAATCCTAATGTCAGTTGATTGATTCTGGATTCATCAAAGCATTCAATATCTAGTGGCAAAAGCTCGATACCAGCCGAAATAGAGCCGTCCGATAAAATGGCATGAGGAATCGGGTTTTGTTCAAATTCCCAAAATGGAAGTTGTTCACACAATGCAGCTTCAATCATAACTTACCCCCTTTGTTAAATCTGCGGTATTGAAGATCAATTGCGTTCGCCGCGAAAACCGTTGGTGAAATGAAATGCTCAACGAAGTGTTGAAGGTAGTGATCGGGCTTTCCTTTTTTGAAAAAGAAAAGAGTTAGCCCAAGAAATAAACTTGTTCCAAACACCATCGGAATTTTAAAACTTGTTGACCCAAAAACTAGGTTTTGCGCTGAAAGGTTAAGAAGAAGGACAAGAACGTCTGAAAGTTCCAATCCTAAAATTTTGTTTTTTGTTTCTAGCGTGCGTGGCACGGTCGAAGTTAGAATTGATTCGTTACTCATTAGCGCACCGTCGTTGATATAAAATTAACGATGGATTCCGCCCCGAAGCCCACAATCGTTGCAATAATCGCATACCAAAGATGCGTTTTTGATTTGTCATTGCCGGACATCATTGAAAATGCAGCCCAGGCAATGGCGCAGATCGAGAGCGACGGTAGAATTACTCGCGTGAGCTTTGTTTGAATCCCCATAAGCGAAGATTCCACACTCGCTAGGCCAATCTCTGGAACGATAAAGATCATAGCTGTGAGTACGGCATAGAAAAAGAATTGTTTTCGATTCATATTTTCACCTCCTATATTTTTGTTTTGAGTAAATTGATTAAGATGCAATTGCGTCCTCCTCGGCGATATTTTTTTCTGGAAATAGACACAGGAATAGCGGCTCCGGAATGAGCTGTAGTCGAAGCGCGATAAAGCTTCCGGTAAGTTTTCCTTCGCCGATCCGGTTCCAATGCGAACGTGTTTCGCCCCCGGAAAGCTGGTATTCCTCTAGGCTTAGAACGATGTACTTGGCGTCGTCTTTGTCGTCGGGAACGACGAAGTAGCTATTGTTCGGATAAACAAAGAGTTTAAGACGAAATTTCTTGCTGCCTTGTTTTAAAAAAGCAATTCCAACACTTTCTCCTTCAATAACTTCACCGCTTGGAAGCACATCGCCGGTGTATACGCCAAAGTGATCTGTTTTTCTGATGGGAATTACGTTGCTAAAAGGAAAATCTGCTCGCTTACTCATACGGCGAACCTTTCCAAATCACACATATCAACTACATCTTCTGTCCAGCCGCACTCACAGCAAGTTAGATAACCACTTTGAAAGTGTGTAAGCCCGCCACATTCTGGACACTCTTCTCCGTCCAGGCGTGGTCCTGATTTTCTGAAGTTAAGAAATCGTCGTTTTAAAACAGGTTCCTCATGAGTTTTGTAAATGGGTTCATCATCACGGCGATAAATAGGTCTTTTATCTTTTAATGTACGGGACATTATTGATTCCTCCTCTGGTCGGAGAAACCATGTTTAAATTTTTTTGACTCCAGTCGCTGCCAATTTTCAAAATCTAAATCAGATGTTGAAAGCACTGATTTGATTTTTTGCCAGATTGAGCGCGGCTCAGCTTTTTCTAACGTGATCAGCGCTAGATTTAGCTGTGTCCGATGTTTTGTTTGCTCTCTATTTTGTTTTGCATTCATAGATGCACCTCCTTTGTTTGTGTTAGAAGCCGCCACTACGACAGCCATTGAGGTGATCTAAGGAGCAAGAACGACAACAACAAATTTTAATGAGAAGCCAAAACAGTTAAGTAAATGATAAGAATGAAAAAAATGAACGAAGCAGAAAAATGCTTTATGAAAATAGGTGGCGGTTATTCGCCACCCCTGTTTTGGAAATTAGAAAGCAATTCAAAGATTTAGAAAAATGATGAGGGTGGCGGCTATCCACCAGTGGCGGCAAGATTATCGCCAGGTGAAGCCGCGGACTACTAAGCTTTAGCCATCAGATTAATGTTATTGAATCCCTATCGTTTAAATTGAATAAAAAATTTGCTCTTAACGTGTGCTGTGTTGGTACTAATCGCAAATACTATTCCAATTTGAACGGGGCCAATCAAGCGAGCAACATCGCTTGGCGAATTATGCGAATCCTATGGAGGTTCCCCTGGCGGACAACCGCCACCCCAAAACCATTCAAATCGATTGATGTTACAATCACTTACGAGGTGCGTGCAAAGCCGGTGCAGTTTGACCATGCAGAAAATTCACATTTTAGGCTCTTAAAAGTCCTTATCTAAAGCGAGTTACTTTACTAAATCTGTTTAAACGCAGGCTCGCGTTCAAACTGCTTGGGCACTATATTTGTAACAGTGATTGAAGGGAAAATGTGGGGGGAATTAAAATTTGAAGCACAACATCCTACTCGTAGATGATGATCTGGCATTTCGGCGTTCAATGACTTCGTTTTTAAACGATGAAGGCTTCTTTGTTCGTGCTGTGTCTACCGGTGATGAGGCCATCGCACTTATTCGTCAAAGGGTAGCATCATTTTCTTTAGCCCTAGTTGATTACCATATGCCAGAAATCCAAGGCCCTGAGACTATTCAAAAACTCAAACAGATTGAACCTAAGCTTACTGTCCTGGCTTTGTCTGGTGATGATTCTATCGATGCGCACAATAAATCTTTAAACTCTGGTGCAGTTTTCTTTGTTGAAAAAGATATCGGCGAAGCAAAGCTGCTGGGGATTTTGCATCGCGCCTGTCGTGAAGTCGAACGTCGTGAAAAACCGCTGTTAATTTCTACACACACAGACAATCAAAAATTAATTTCATCGGTTGGCATGATTGGAGTTTCAGAATCAATGGCTGATGTAGCAAGGCTCATTCAAAAATTTGCACCAGCAAATGATTCGGTCTTGATTCGTGGCGAAAATGGAACGGGAAAAGAAAAAGTGGCCCGCGCCATACACAATCTTTCGCCAAGAAACAGAATGCCATTTGTTGCTGTCAATTGCGCTGCTATTCCAGAAAATTTAATTGAAAGTGAACTCTTTGGTCATGAAAAAGGCGCCTTCACTGGAGCCGCTCGCAGCCGAAAAGGCCATTTTGAAAGTGCTAGCGGCGGGTCGATTTTTTTAGATGAGATCGGCGAAATGCCGAAACATTTGCAGGCCACTTTACTGCGTGTTCTTCAAGAAAAAACAATTACTCCTGTGGGTTCAAATGAAAGTAAAAAAATAGATTTCAGACTAATTGCAGCGACCAATGCTCCGTTAGAAAAACTGATTGCAGAAAAATCTTTTCGTGAGGATTTGTTCTTTAGGCTCAATGTCCTTCCTATTAATGTCAAGCCGCTCAGAGAACGGCCAGAAGATATTCTTATTCTGGCGCAAGCTTTTTTAAAAAAAGCCAATGCAGAGTCAGGAGAAAATAAAATTCTTCTAGAATCTACTGCTGAGGAACTTAAAAAACTAAGTTGGCCAGGCAATGTGCGTGAACTAGAGCATTGCATTCGATTTTTAGTAAACCTTTCGCCAGAAAAATACCTGGATGCCGATTTATTAAAAACACGAGCCGACATTTCTAACATAAAAATAAAGCCTGCGGATTTAGAAATGCTTAAACTGAGTCAAATGAGCACCGAGAAAAAAATTGTTCTAAAAGCTATCGAAGAAGGTGGATCGATAGCAGCTACAGCCCGAATACTAGGTCTTAGTCGGAGTACTGTACGTGAAAAAATGAAAAAATATGGATTTGAACTCAAACAAAAAACATTAGAGGGGGATGAATTATGAAGAAAACAATTTTAGCAATTTTCGCAGGGATGGTGGGAATTAACGTCACGGCTTTAGCTGATGTAGATCAGGCCAAGAAGTTGACTCCGCTGCAAAAACAGCAGATCGCCTGGGCGATTAGGATTTTAGGTAGCACTAAAACCCTGACAGCAAACCAAAACCAGTGCGTGCAATTTGATCACGATATTCTAAGCGTTCTTGAATCTGAAGGCCGTATTGACCGTGGCACAACAGATCCCGACACGGTTTGTCTTGGTGGAGGACCATATTAAGGTCAGAATTATATGAAGAATATTACTATCAAAATGCTAACATTGACCGCTGTTGTGCTCGTTGTCGGAGGACTGCTTTCTATGAAAAATGTAAATAAAGATCGAACATTGCGAGTGGCCTTTCCAGCTAAGCTGAAGGCCTCAACTTATGAGCCGACCAGCATCAGTATGGACTATGAGTATATTTTTTTAGAGAATGTGTTTTCGCCGCTCGTTGAAATCTCAAAAAGTGGGTCCATCGAGCCTGGTGTTGCTGAAAAGGTTGATTGGGTCGGTGACGAGCTTCGACTCACCATCAGAAAGGGTCTAAAAACTATTTCCGGTGCTCCTATCACCGCTGATGACGTCATTTTTTCGTTAAAAAGACTTTTAATTCTTTCCGGCAATACACATGGGAATTTTAAAGATATTGTTTGCCCTGGCGTCGAGCTAAAATCAGTTGAAGACCCATGCCCTGGCATTCGACAGGACAACGGGCATGTGTACCTTGAAGCCAAGGGAAGAAAATCGTTTTTGCTGCCAATGCTTTCAGCGATTGATTTTGCTATAATCCCAAAATCTAGCGTTGATCCAAAAACACTAAAAATTACGAATTTTTCTGAAACAAGTGGTCCATATTCGCTGTCAGAAGATGATGGAAATGGAAACATCGTACTTAGGCTGAATCCGAATCATTATTTTGCGTCTTCTGAGATCGCTGACAAGATCGTATTAGTGCCCATGGACACTTCGGTTATGAATTCAAGCCTTACCGCTCTAAAAGAAAATCGGATTGATCATTTAACCACAGTAGACTCAACCAAAGTGAGTGAGGCGCTTCGCTTTGCTGCAAATAATGCAGATTTTGAAAGTCACGTAACAATGAAAATCAGAAGTCTTTTTCTCGTTTTTACTGAACGAGGCCAAAAAGAACTATCTGCTGGTGAAAGACGATTTATTGGCGAAAAGATGAAAGCCGTCTTTGCAAAACTTTATGAAAATATTCCGGGTTATGAGCAAAGAGCTGAGTTTTTTCCAAGCCTTGGCGAAGGTGGACTGACAGTTCAGCAGCAGCAACGTCTCGTCGAAGTAAGCACTCAAGATATGACTGCTCCGAAAAAGCATTTTAAACTTGGACTCATCCGGCGCTCTGCCATTGAAGAATGGGCGAACCCGATCCAGACGGCACTTCCTATGGCTAATTGTTACCAAGAAACAAATTCGCCGGAATTTAAGAAATATGAAAATGAAGAAGATATTCCTCATGCGTGGCTTGCATCAGGAGACACCGGATTTATGGAAGACATTAGTCTTATTTCGTATTCATTAAATGCTGGACTCTTGGGGCTTTCAAAGTCGCAGCGTTCGGCGTGGCTAGCTGATTACATGGCTACTGATGATAAAGCAGTACGGATTAATAAGCTTAAGGAACTTCATTATAAAGCATTATCTGAACCTGCGATTGTACCGCTAATCGCATCACCGTACGCGGCTTTAGTTAGAAAACCTTGGAAGATCGAACTATCAGAACTCTATGCGAATAATCAATTATGGCGAATAAAACTCCACTAGCCGCTTGGCTTTATTCAAAACGGCATGAGCTAAATCCTCGATTTAAAGAGTTTAGCTGGTCTAATCGTATCCTTCCTGGGTTACACGATTTTTCTACGACTCTTTCCTGGGATGGTACTGAGGCAAAAGGTCGAGGCGTAGATTCTAGCCGTGAAATTGCACTTGAAAAATCCGTTGCCGAGGCAATCGAGCGATTGATTTGTAAAAGCTTGGGATTTGATTCCGTTGGATTTGCGATAGGTAGCACATATGATCCCATCGATCATGCCAGTCACGAGGCTTTGGAACGATTTTATCTTAAAAAACATCTTAAAGAAAAAATTCCATTTCACCAAATTTTTCTTGAAAGCATCGATACAAAAAAGTTTAGAAATCTAAATCCCGAATCCGAATTAAGTTTTTATAAAATGCAAACGCCTCAAGAACTATTCGGATTAGTGTGTTCAATGAAGGTCACTTCTGGCGGTGCCACGGCTTTTGGATTTGCTTTGTCGAATTCCTTAGAAAAAAGTATTCAGCGATCGTTATTGGAAGCTCTGCCAAATTTTGCATGGCTTACCGATGAAAACAAAAAGTCTGATGTAGAGCTCCCATGGCATATAGATTCAAAATTTTTATCTCAGATTGAACCCCTGCTTGTTTGTGACATTGACGCAGACGATTTCCGCACTGACATTCCGATGCTAAAAAGAGTTCACGTCGATCATTCACAAGTTTCAATTCTATCAAGTGCGCCGATTCAGACGGCTCGTTTTGTTGCAGAAACGGCGGATGGCCAATGAATAATAAAACACCGGCGCATAAAATTAAAGCGTTCGAACGCAAGCAGTACATCATTTCGGGGCTATGTCTTCTGATTTTTTGCGGAGTTTCAGTTGTCTTCAACGCGCTTCATTTGCAAAAAGTAGCTGAGGAAAATACTCGATTCTTATCTAGGATGGTTAAAATCGGGGATTTCAGAGAAGCAACCTTGATTTTACAAGAAGCCAGGCTCTCAAGCTTCACTACGATTCACTATAAATCGACTCAGCCTGGAAGATCGTTCGTGATTCCGCCTAAAGCAGAAGTTTTTAAAGATCAAAGTTTTTGGAAAACAGCTAGCCGGGATTCTATTCGTGTACCAATTCAGAGCTCTATTTCATCGGGAACAACAGATGAAATTGTTTTTGAATTTGAACGGTTTCGTTTAATTCCTTACGCATTTCTAATTTGGCTGATTTTAAATCTAGTGTCTATACCACAAACGCGCTTTTTAAAGCGAAAGTTAATTGAACAGTTTGACCGAGATTTAGAAATCGAGAAAAAGCTTGCTAAAAGTGAAGTGGCTCAACAAGTGCGACATAACTTACGCACACCCTTGGCCGCACTAATGCGAATTCCAAAAAAATTACCTGAGGCTGTCGGTAATGATCGTGAACTTTTAGAGCTCACTATCAGTCAGATTAAAGAGCTAATTGCAAAGCTTGACGATAGACCCATTGGCGAGCTGTCAGAAGAATTCGAGTCGGATCTTTACAGCACCTTATTGCAAGCAAAGCGAGAACTTACACTTTATGTTTCTAAAACAATTGATTTTCAATATGAAGTAGACGACATGATTTGCTCAACATTAGTGTCACATGTCCCAGTTGAGCTTCGAGCTATTTTGGGAAACATAGTAACAAATTCTATTGAAGCGATTGATTTGTCGGGAAAAATTGTTGTTCGTGCTAAGGATGCCGGTGGTGAAGTTGAAATTTCAGTAATTGATAACGGAAAAGGAATTGATCCTAAAAACGTGCCTTATGTTTTTGAGAAGAATTTTTCTCATGGCAAAATTAGTGGATCAGGCATTGGCCTTTCTCATGCCAAAGAAAATATTGAGGCTTGGGGCGGTTCTGTTAAGTTGGAATCCGTACTTGGAATTGGAACCACGGTTAGGATTCGACTGCCGACAAAGGACAGGGCTGCATGGTATTTACCAAGACTAAAACTTAGTGCAGATTCACGAATTTATGTTCTAGACGATAAAGAAACAGGCCGAGCGCTGTGGAAATTAAAATTTCACGACACCGATCTATTGAAACGAACTAAGTTCATGAGCCAAGGACAAGAACTGCTCTCGGAGCAACAAGATATTCAAATCCAACCAAACTTATGCACCTTTCTTTTTGACTTTGATTTGGGAGCGGATGACACCGGTCTCGACTGGCTTCAAAAAGCGCCACCAACCGCGACTAGATGCTTGGTTACGGGCCATTTTGATAATAGCGAAGTTCAAGCCGCATGCGTCCGTCACGGGGTTTATTTGATTCCTAAGAGCCAAATTCTCGATATGCCTTTGGTTGTTAGGTAGATCCATTGAACTACCGGCCATGCCCGAATGGTCAGTGGCTGCTGTTAAGAAATCTCATGTCGTTTTTATAAAAAGCCTGCAATTACTTTTTGAAAAATTCTAATACCAGAATGGGCTGAAGAAATTGAGCCCATTCTTTAGATGTCAAAATCCCATCATCCAAAATTGATGACATTTGCCCATCTGTACAAGGCGAAATCAGCGATAATTGAATTTATTGAGGTGTGGTATTGCTGGCGGGGCTTTGAAAGTGTGCCAAAAGTAGAGGTCAGGAGGCAGCAGGGTCCAGAGCGCCATGGACGTGCCAACTTGTGCCAGAGATCTAAAACTTCGTTTTCATATTCCATTTCTGATTGAGAATGTTCTCTCTTAATGTCAGTCCACAGGAGGTTTCGGAGATGGTGTGATTTTTGTTTGACCTGTTGATAGAACAGACTCTTTTATCCAATCCACACCATTGGGGATTAAGTCTCTTTCATCTTTTTCTGTTTCTGTTTTATCCATTAAGCCTGTTCCGGCAACTGTCCATAATGGCTGATAGAAATGCTTATCCGTGGGATCAATAATCGCAATTTCCCCTGAATCCAATTCTCGCCTTAGTTTTGCAGCTACAGAAATTCCGCCTGCTCCACCACCTAGAATAAGAACTTTATAAGCTGTTTTAGACATTTTGACTCCTGACTTTTATAGTTTTTTAAGTTGATCAAATAAAATAAAGGCACCCATCAACAAGACAAAATACCCAAATCCTTTTTTAAGACCTTTTTCTGAAACTTTTTTTGTAAGATACATGCCGATAAATAATCCAAAAACTGCAATCGCCGTGAGTGTCGTCAATAGAGACCACTCAATCTGAGCGTGATGTTGTAAATCACCGGTGAAGCCAATTAAAGACTTTGCAGCGATAATAAATAAGGATGTTCCCACTGCGATCTTCATGGGCATTCCGACCAGTATAACTAATGCCGGTATAATTAAGAAACCACCACCAGCTCCAACGAATCCAGTTACACCGCCAACAATAAAACCTTCTGCACCAATCAAGAGAAATTTTGCAGTTGGGCTTAGTTCGGCCTTACTTGCCTCTGCTTTTTTGGTCTTAATCATTGATAAAGATGCTGCCACCATCAAAATTGCAAAAACCAACATAATAAGAAGTGGTTTTGAAAACACAAAAGACCCCAAAGAAAAGACGGGATCAGGAAGAGCTGGAACTACATAGGCTCGTGTTAAATAAACCCCGATGAAACTGGGAACTGCGAAAATAAAACCAGTCTTAAGATCGACTTCTCCCTTTTTAAGATACGAAATACCACCGACGAGCGCTGTTGATCCAACGATAAACAAAGAGTACGCCGTAGCTGTGATCGGATTCGTCCCAAACAGATAAACTAAAATAGGGACTGTTAAAATTGAACCACCACCGCCGATCATTCCCAGAGAAAGTCCCATAAAAATCGAAGCAATATAACCTATGATTTCCATACATTCCTACTTTTGAAGTTTAAGTTTCTTGTCGACATGTCGAAATAGCACCATACCGACAACCATGCTAATGACAAAAACGAAAGGTGTTTTATCAAAGCTCGCCATAGATGTAATAGCAGGTCCCGGACAAAATCCGCCTAGCGCCCATCCAATTCCAAAAATAAAGGCACCAATCATTAAGGCTGGGGTGATTTCCTTTTTTGTTGGAACATGCCACTGGCTACTGAATAGTGGAGAGTTTCTTTTTCGAATCAATTTAAATGTAACAAAGTGAACAATAATTGCGCCAACCATCACAAATATTAATGAGGGGTCCCATTGGCCAAATAAGTCCAAAAACCCAATCACCTTTTGAGGCTGTGTCATTCCAGAAAGACCAAGACCGATTGCAAAAACAAATCCGACAACAAGGGCTGCAATAGAATTTTTCATTAGTAAACTCCTAACTTTCTGAAGATAAAAACCGCTGCAATTCCAGCTGCCATAAAAACTACAGTTGCAACTAAAGATCTTGGTGACATCCGGCTTATGCCGCAAACGCCATGACCGCTTGTGCATCCACTACCTAATATAGTGCCAAAACCAACGAGTAACCCCGCAGCCACTGTCGTCCAAATATCAGACGCAATTGTATTCTCAAAAACTTTAGGATTTAATTGTCCCATCACTAATCCACCAAGAAATAGCCCCGCAATAAATAAGACTCTCCAAAGCGTGTCTCCTTTTACTGGTGTCATGGCCCCGTTGACGATCCCACTTATGCCAGTGACTCGTCCGTTCCAAAGAAGCATCAACGAAACCGATACTCCAATTAAAACTCCACCCAATAATGCATTCATCCAATCCTGACTCATTTAAATTCTCCTTTATTGTCTCACCACGGGCTGCTTCTTTTCATTCCACCGAATCATTCCGCCAGCCATATTAATCGTAAATTTATATCCAAGTTTTATACTTTCCGCTGTGGCCGTTCCTGAGCGACCTCCACTACGACATACAAAAACAATTTCTTCAGAGCGATCACCTTTTTCTAGGAATGCCGTCAGATCAGCTCCTAATGTAATCAACTCTGCTCCTTCGATATGACCAAGTTCGTTGTTGTACTCATCTGGTCTACGCACATCGATAAGTCTTATTTTTTTATTTTTCACATCGCTAAGATGAGTTAACAAATCTTCAACTGTGATCTCTGGTGTTCCATCAACCACCTGAGGATGAAGAGTTCGCGCATCTTTCGGCTTTCCACAGGCTAAGTTTGCTGGAACAGCTTCATGAATTTTTTTAGGATTGGCTAATTTAAGCTCTGACATGATTTTTTTAAAATCATCCAGAGAGATTTTTTCATTCAATCGAGCATTGTGTTTCTTTTCAATTCCGACTGTCGATGACGTATGGCCGCGATAGTCGTGCCCTGGGTATATTTTTGTGTCCTCAGGAAGCTTAAACAGCTTTTCTCTAACACTGTGATAAAGTTTTGCTGAGTCACCCTGTTGGAAATCTGTACGACCACAGCTTCTAATTAGTAACGCGTCACCAGTAAATATCAGTCCTTCAAAAGCATAAGTTAAGCAGGTGTTTGTGTGGCCTGGGGTCGCAATGACCTTAATTGTTTTATCACCAAGCAAAAGTTCTTGTCCGTCCTCAAGCGGTATATCAACACATGCGACTTCTGCATCTGAACTAACTGCTGTTTTAATTCCTAGGCGTTTTCGGAGTTCTCCAGCACCAGTTATATGGTCGGCGTGAATATGAGTATCGAGAGCATAGATAAGTTTTAAACCTAATTCATCAATCAATTTTAAATCTCGATCGACAGTTTCAAGAACTGGATCAATAATCGCAGCTTCTTTTGTCTTCTTATCTGCGATTAGGTAAGTATATGTTGATGATTCAGATTCGAATAGTTGATGAAAGATGATATTATTATTCACAGTTTCTCCTTTTTCTAAAATATGATTGAATCTTTTAAATGTATGAGTAAACCCCTGACCAAAAAGGGGATGGTCTAATTCAATCCATCTGTGGCATTGACTCATAAACGCAAAATTATCGAAATTTTCACAGGTTTGGGTTATTTGTTGTTCTTGTTCAGTATTGGCAATAAGCACGACTAGTTTTTTTTCAATACTTTTTAAGACATCGACAAGATCCGAGATTGTAATATGTTTTGATCCTGGGATATGGCCCGAGTCGAACTCAGCTTTGGATCTTAAATCAAGAAGACTGATAAGTTCTGGCTCAGTCGTCCAAATGTTATAGATTTGTTCACAAGTAATTTTAGATACTTTGTTCGTGCTCATGAACTAAGTATCGCCCAACGTTGAAGGCAACCATGATGTGCTGGCACATCATTTTTAGAATTATTAGGTCTGGTCTTGCAGCGCAATAAGATTATTTCTGTCTAAAATCGAGATAGATCGGCCCTCTTGACTAATAAAACCACTCTCTTCGAGTTCTGTTAGTGCTTTAATTACTGTTGAAACCGTACTCGCACAGAAGTTTGCAATTTCTTGACGAGTCCAATTGTGATCGGGATGTAAGTCTTTAAGATAAACCAGTGACTGTGCAACTCGAACTAGGATTTCATTTTCAAGAATCATAACGTGTTGAGTTTCACATCGTCTAAGCTCTTTTGAAAGGACGAAAACAACGTCTTCTAAAAGGGATTTGTTTTTTTCGATACCTGAAAGTACGGCCTCTTTCGGCACAAATTTAATATTAGTTACCTCCAGGGCCACAGCATTACCATGATAGCCTTCTTTTGAAAACATTGAACGATGTCCAAAAAATTGCCCCTGACGAAAAAATCTCAAAAGATGCTCTTTGCCAGATTTTGAACTGATCATAGTAAGCCCAACTAAGCCCGACTTAACAAAATAGATTCCTTTAGGCGTTTCACCTTGAGAATAAATATAATCCCCGCGTTTATATTGTATAGCCTTGGACTGCGACTCAAAATACCACCGTATTTCGGGATCGATGTCCGACCATAACTCTTTGAATTCCATGACAAAAGCCTACCAGACCTATTTGAAAAAAAGAGCAACTAACGCACAGTGATTTAAAGAATTAGCCTAAAAATGGTGTGCTGGCACATCATGCGTGGAAGCGCCGGCTTCAAAGTGGACGGTTTTCACCGGTATGCCGGTCACGGGTGGTCAAAATTCACCGCTTTCAAGATGGACTTTCTCTGTTTGAATAAAAGCAGGCCGCTCTCTCAGTATGAAGCATGAAAGTTCAAGACGATTGAAATTTCTGTTGCTTATAGAAACGCGCTAAGTTGCCCTTCTGTATGGGTTGAACATCGGCCATAGGTTTTGGTGTGGGGTAATGAAAAAAGTGAACCTAGCACTCATTGCAGCAACGAAATCTGAAGTTCACGCACAATTTAGTTCAGGTGAAAATGGAATTTTATAAAAAATCCTTTCACACAGTCTTGAGCTTAATCATCGTAAGGACTCAGAAATTAATTCGAGCTTTGTTAATTAAATGCCGATTTCAAGTACCTAACTCAACTCAACCTATAGCTATTAATCTAATTGAACTGACACTGCTACAAAGGTCGTGCAAGTAAATAGAATATCATTTTAGAAAAAAGCGGTTCAAGGTCCACATTCAAGCCGATGTCCATACTTAGACCATGTTCCCGGTATACCGGTGTTTTTCGTCCAACTTCAAGTCGGGGCTTCCATCGAAGTTCCTTTTCCGAGCATAGAGCTAAAAGAAACTTTAGCTCCCGCTGTCTTTGCAAGCTCAAAGGTGTTATCTGTCGATCCATCATCTATAACAATGACCTCTGAGATAAGACTCGAAGAAAGGCAAAACTTAACAATATCGGCAATTCTTTTTTCTTCGTTTAACGCTGGTATGATGACACTGACCATTTAGCCTCCCTTTTCGATCGAGAATTTTTGAATAATGCGAACCAACTCTTTTGCAACATTATGACTTTGGTTCTTAGAAGAGTACAAGAATAGTCGATGCTCCCAAAAACCATTGGGTGGTCCGAAGACAGAAAGATTATTTTTTTTAACATCATCATAGACATACTGAATGGGTAAAAGACTGCACCCCAATCCCTCACGCACAGAATGAGTTAAACATGTCATGACATTACTCTCCAATAGAATATGCTCTTTCAGCTCAGAGATATCCACATGATCTTCCAATTCAGTTCTTAGTGCATGACCCTTGCTCGGAACAAGTAGCCTCTGTCCTAGCCTAGACAGCAATGACCTCAAGTTACTTGTTTTGACTTGACCCATTTCGATATTCTGAACAGTTGAAATCAACTTCACAGGAAAAGAAAATTCGTGAACAAGTTCAAGAGATTTCATTTTTCCATTTGAAAGATAGAATTCATCCGACTTTGTCTTGTGCAAATTAGATTTTGCAAGACCAGCGATCGAATTGACAGAGAATGCAGCACGATAAAAAGATGCACTTTTCATTAGCTCATTCGAAATTTTTGCCAGAAAAGGGCGCTCTATATCGTCACTTGCAAGAAGTGAAATTTTCCCTGAGAAACCAGTCTTGCATTCTAAAAAATCCTCAACTCCGATTATAGATTCAAAAACACTTTTAGACTTCTGAAATAGAAGCTTCCCTTCTGAGGTAAGGTCTAATGTTCGACCATTTCTAAAAAATACAGGAAACCCCAACTCTTGTTCAAACAATTTCAGCTGTTGACTAATGGAGGGCTGACTCACGCGCAATACTTCAGCTGTCTTCGTTATATTCTTTTGAAGTGCGCAAATATAAAAAGCTCTTAGATGATTCATGTTTATCATTAGCAATACCTATGTCACGTGTTATAATATTAGTTTTACTTATACTTCAAAATTGTGCAATATGAACTGATTGTTATGCGGCGTCTCAGTGAAATTAAAAACAAAAGAATATTGCTTATTGTCGCGCATCCAGATGACGAAACACTTTGGTTTTTTCAGTCCATTCAACAGCTAAAGACTGCAAATGAAATATTGATTTTTTGTTTAACGCATGCAGCAGTATCCAAAAGAGGGAAAGAGCTAACCAAAGTTGTGGATGATTTAGGACTAAAGGTCGTTTTTGGCCATTGCGAGGATACTGGAATTGATCGCCTATTGAGGCAGAGTGATCTTAGGCAAGCCTTTATAAAAGTTTTTTCAAAGTATAAAATTGACTTGGCCATCACGCACCCGCCACATGGAGGTGAAAAACCACATCCCCACCACCTTCAACTTTATTGGATGACCAAAGAATTTTGTGGTTTTCACTCGATACAGTTTGGATTTTTTAGCGAGCAAAAGCTACTGGAAAAATCAACTAAAAAAAGAAGTTATTATTTGAGTATTAGAAAAAAGAGGTATGTTTTGTATCTGCTTCTGAAAGGTTATTTCCTTTTAAGCGAAGACGAGAACAAGACTACATTATTCGTTAAAGCGATGCTCTCGATATTGTTCAATTTTAAGACGTACAGCGGTTTTGAAGTTGCCGTTAATTTAGAGGAAAAACAATCTGTCTTAGCAAATTTCGAAAGCCAACATGAGGTATTGAAAAGCTATAATGCTTTTTATGAGAAGTCTGAATTCTTATTTCTGGCACTTGATTGAACCTAAGCGCAATGCAATTTATTAAAAAATGAAGCTTCGATTTTAAAATAAGTTGGACTTCATTTTAAAGTGGGGTGGATGAATAATCTTGATTCTATCCTAGACCAGACAATACCTTGGTCTTTCGATGTTAACTTTTTTTCTGCCAGTGACATTGTGTTCGTATGTGAAGGAATCATCGTATTTAAGCTAGAACAATCAAAGACTTTCTTAAGGACTGCAGTTATAATTAAGCTAAGTCGAATAAAGGGGTTTCGTTCGCATTCTGTGAATGAAAGTAATTAAGTGGTAGGGTCGCCACTTTGAACTTGGGGGCCTATGTCACCAGCCGTTACGTCTAAACTTGTTGATATCATTTACTTTCTTATTCCCACGATAATCTTGATTGTTAGTATTATTTTTTGGGAAAATAACTTTGGAAAAAAAGATATAAAAAACACTATGCCTCTTGATGATAAATTAAAATAGCGAATGTTTTTTACATCGAAGAACAGAATAGTATCAAGGTTTTCCGACGGATTTTTTTCTAATTGCAAATTTTAGCCAGATAAATCCAAAAACGCCTGAAACGATTGATCCTGCCAAGATTCCAGTTTTAGCATAGACCGCATAATGTGAGCCTAATGAAAGGCTTGAAATAAAAAGAGCCATTGTGAATCCAATACCGGCAAGCATTGAAACGCCGACTATGTGTCTCCATCCCATTCCGTCAGGTAACACAGCGATTCCGATAACTGTTGCTATAAAAGAAAAAAGTACGATGCCAATTGGCTTTCCTAAAAAAAGTCCCAGCCAGATTCCAGAAAAAACAGGGCTAGACGCTATTTTAGAAAAATCCACACCTTGGAGTGATAAACCTGCATTTGCAAAAGCGAAAACGGGCATGATACCGAAACTTACCCACGGATGCAGTTTGTGTATCAAATCATCTAGCGGCGAAAATGTTTTTTGAGATTGTGCCTTATTAGAGGAAATTAAATACGGAGTCATCAAACCAAGAAGAACTCCTGCCACAGTAGCATGAACTCCTGAATACAGTGTTCCGCCCCAGGCAATTGTGCCAAGAATTAGATAGATAAAATAAGACCTATATCCAAAACGCTTTGCTAAAAATATGATCCCTAAAGCCGTCACCAGCACCGCAAGTCCGATAGCGCGAACTTCCTCAGTATAGAAAAATGCTATGACCATGACCGCACCCAAATCATCGACGATGGCCAGCGCCAGTAAAAAAATTTTAAGTGATAAAGGAACGCGTGATCCAAACAGCATCAGCACCCCTAGTGCGAATGCAATGTCCGTAGCCATTGGAACCGCCCAGCCATTAGCAGCATCAGACCCGCTGTTAAAAAACGAATAGATTAAAGCCGGAACGATCATTCCGCCCAGGGCTGCAGAAATTGGCAGGGCGGCCTTTTTTAACGTACTAAGCTCTCCCACCACAATCTCTTTTTTTATCTCCATACCCACAACAAAAAAGAAAACCGCCATTAACCCGTCATTAATCCAGTGATGGATTGTCAGTCCCAGCAATTTAAATTTAAGAAATTGGCTATATAAATCTAAGAATTGACTGTTGGCGATGGTCAACGCAAGAACTGTACATACAGCCAAAATAATTCCAGAAGCTGATTCTGCGGCAAAGAACCTTTGTAGAAAACTTTTGATGTTTTTGGGAAGCAAAGTGTTAGGATTCAATTTAAATTTTGACATTTCGTCACCATTTTTAATTAAATGGCGCCCCTACCATTTGACTAACTTTTGTCCTTCAAGACTGAAGGCAAAACCCTTTTAAATTTGTCTGAATCCTATCTGGCTTGAGTTCTGTCGTCATCCAAAAGCCAATAGACTCGTGTCGTCAATGACTTAAAGCAACTGAATTAGATCAACCTTAGCGCAGGTATGTTTTTTAGAAACGAAATATTAAAATTTTGCAGCAAGTTGGATCGAGAAAGCTTCCGTTGAACGAAGATCCTCGCCAGCTCTTTTTCTTAATGAGACGACCGACAACAAATATTTTCTGTAAAAAGCGATATCAAAGTAAAGAGCATCGGCAATTTTAATTTGTCGAATAGATTCAGACGGGTGGCCCGTGCCAAAGGCCGCCTCGTAGTTAGCGTCCCTGCGAGATTCTAAATCGAACTCAATGTATGGACCAAAGCGGAAACTGGGCTCAATCTGTCCTGGCTGTCCGAAACGATATCCGAAAGAAAAGGAATTTGCTAAATAGCTGTTTTGCTTTCCTGAAAAACCAGAACCATAATGAAGCCACGATTCGAAAATTCCACGTTCGGCCATTCGTGAACTCGATCGCAGGCCAAGCTGTACCTGATCATTTCGACCTTGGACAAATTTTTCTTTTTTGCCTTCAAAAAAGAGCAAAACTGACGAATAAACCGTTAAAGAAAAATCTGTTTCCGAAATTGGTTTTGCTGAATACTGCAGTCCGATTGATTTAGATTCCATTTTTTCATAAAAAACTGATCCGTTTTTTTCTTCTGCTGCAGAATTTTCTAGGCCAACAGTGACCCCCAGAATATGTTCAGCACCGTAGCCTTCGAAGTCTCCGAGCCCCAAAGCATAAGTTAGTTTTTTGGTTTCAATTTTTGAACTGATCCATGAATTTGAAGTCTCTAGTGGTTTAGCTAGGCCGGACTCGTTATTAAATCCAAGCGACAAAACCTGCTCGCCCTTGATCACAGTCGAATCCGGGCCAGAAACTAAAGCTAATGCTACCTTAGTACAAAACACTATTAAAATAGACGCCGTAAATTTCATGAAAACTCCTTTTGAAACCATTTTTTTTGTATGCCAACGACTAGAAACTCGACTAGTTTGTCCTGTTCGAAACAATCGTCTAACAGCGAATCCAATAGAACGTACTGGTTATTAAGCTTTTTAAGAACTTGAATTTCCAGC
This sequence comes from uncultured Bdellovibrio sp., assembly GCA_963932905.1. Taxonomy (GTDB): domain Bacteria; phylum Bdellovibrionota; class Bdellovibrionia; order Bdellovibrionales; family Bdellovibrionaceae; genus UBA2316. Next base: position 4,476 of record CAWVRN010000022.1, on the reverse strand, counting down.
TGTGCTAGTTTTTGCGTGTAAAACTGCTGACGGTCTCTTGAAACAACTAGGCTCTGCGATTCGATGAGTATCGTCGATTCCTGCAAGCATATAGGAACTTGAAGCAGCAACTGTGGATTTTCTAACAGCTTAGATTCGCTAAAAAAATTATTTTGACTTAAATAAAAGGACTCGTCGCGCTCGCAGGCCAGAAACGCTACCTTAGATAACGACTTTGACTTAAGCCACTGAAAAAAAAGCAGGGCCAAGCGCCCAATTTGCGGCTCATAGACTGCATGCTGTTCTATGAACTCTAAACCCAGTTGATTCCATTCTTGTTCGCCAATGGCTTCGATTAGCTGCTTGCTCCAAGTAGCTAAGGCCGTGCGTGTCCTGGCATGAAATCCGTAATTTAAAATTTCAAAGCGTTTTAGAAGTTCGTCTTGTGAAGCTCCGCTCAACATCACAGAGTCTCGTGAAGTGTTAAAAAGTTTGTCTTGAACTAATTGCATGGCCAAAAGTTCGCGATTCATTGATTTACCCCAGTGACAGCATCTTCATCCGCGGATGTCAAATCGGTTAGTTCTAATGCTAAAACATCGATTTCTTGTGGGATATTTTCATCGCGCTCTAAGAATGTAGGTTTTTCGCCAAATCGTTTTTCAGCTTTTAAAAACAAAGCTTTCACTGAATCAGTTACCGGCGCACCATGAGTGTCAAACAAGAAACTTCCAAAATCTTCGTGTCCTCCAAGGTGGAATGCTGAAATAGCCGCTACCGGAATTTGTTGAAGGAACTGGTTGGCATCGAAACCAAAATTTTTTGAATTCACATAAAGGTTGTTTAGATCTAATAAAAAACAAATCTGGTAGCGGTCATGAAGTTCACACATAAATTCTAGTTCAGATAACTCATCAATTTCATAGGAAAAATAAGAAGAAATATTTTCAAGTAAAAAATCACAACCCAAAAGATCACGAATTTTTGATACTCTTTCGCCGACATGTTGGATCATATTTTGTGTGCGGGGTATTGGTAATAGTTCAAAAGTCGATTGTTGATTTAGCCTTGTCCAGCAAAGATGATCGGAATACAAACTTGCCTTGGTCTTTTTTCCAAGCTCTCTAAGTTGTGAAAAAAAGGTTTCATCAAGCACATCAGGACTACCAACATTTGAAGTCACGCCGTGCAAATGCAGAAATCGACTTCTTGAAAAATCTTGCAGCTTTTCTCGACGTTCGCCTTTAGTGAAAAGGTAATTTTCAAAGATAACTTCAAAAGCCAAGTTAAACGCAGGTGCGGATTCAAATTGATTGAAGTGGGTCTCTCGCAAAGAGAGCCCACTGTTTTTTGGATTCATAAGCTAAATTTTTTCTAATTTGCCTTTTTTGATCTCGAATTTTTTTTCGCTAGCATCCATGTGCTTTTCAAGCTTTACACATTCAGATTTTTTCATTTTTTTCCAACCCAGGTCAGCAGTTGGGTTATTGCCAGCGCAGCTCCAAGATTCGCCGTTGGCCGGATTTTTACCGCCGCATTCACCTTGTCCTTTGCCAACAACTCCGTAACATTTTCCAACCGGATCCATTTCTTTGCCGGCTAAAGCTTCTGTGGTTGTGATTTGTATAGCTGCTAACATCACAGCTGATGCCAAAAGGTTTGATTTTTTCACTTTGATCTCCTTATTGCGTTTTTAGATTTGCCTGAGCGTTAATTTTAATTTCGACCTTTTCTCCAACAAGAACGCCGCCTGTTTCTAAAGCCTCATTCCATTTTAGTCCAAAGTCTTTACGTTTGATTGTCGCAGTTGCCTCGACGACAATTTTTTCGGTTCCCCAAGGATCCGTGACTTGGCCCTTGTAATGAAGATCGAACGTAATTTCTTTTGTCACATCTCGAATTTTTAGTTTTCCTTTGGCCTTAGCTTTTTTACCAACTTTCAGCTTAAGATTGATCGCCTCGAAAGTGAGTTCAGGATATTTTTCAACTTCGAAAAAATCAGCAGACCGCAAATGTTTATCTCGTTTTTCATCATTTGTGTTGATTGAATTCGCCTTGGCTTTACCCATTATCGATATTAGACTTTTCGCCTTTGGATCAATCTGAATTTCTCCCTCAAAGTCGTCAAACCGTCCTACAACCGTACTGATCACAAGATGGTCTACCTCGAAGGTCAGCTGCGTATGACTTTTGTCTAAATTGTATGTTGCGCTATCACTCTTGCTGAAAGCCAGACTAGGCATCATACACATTAAGGTCATTAAAAAAAATTTCACGTCATCTCCTAAAGTTTGTCTGAAGCTTTGGATTTAATGCTTTTCCAGTTCATATCGGCATCTTTAATCATCTGCGCTTGTTTTTCGTTCCACTTCATTTGAATATCTTTATTCAAATTAAGATATAACTTGTCGCCAACAACTGAAAAAACTGTAGGATCGGCGTGGAATTTTTTTCCCATGGCTGCACCGAAAGCACAGTAACCTCCAAATTGCGGCATATATTTTTCCGGATTTTTCTTAAATTCTGCTAAGTTTTCGGCTGAAGTAAAAAGGTAATCCTGTCCTTTGTGTCGATGGGCGTGCATTCCGCTTCCGCGCGTCGGTTCTTTTTGTGCAAAATAACTTACGGGATCATAGCCAGACAGTGCCGGAAGTGCGTTTTCATCAGCCGCTTGTGCAAAACCTGATATCAGCGAAAGGGCCATAATTGCAATCATCAAGATAGTTTTCATATGCGTTCTCCTTAATTATTGGTTCTTGCGAAATTGCTCGAATCCATTTTGATCAAAAATATTTTTCAGGTCGGAAAATCCACCGATCACTTCATCCTTAAAAAAGATCTGCGGAAAAGTCTTCATACCGGTTCTATTAAAAAGCTCGCTACGACCATTTATGTCGTCATCGGCTATTACGGTCTCGTGAAATTGCAACCCTTCCTGGTTCAATAGTTGTTTTGCTCGCAAGCAATACGGGCAGTGTGAAAGGGAATAAATTTGAAAGGCTGATTGATTTTTCAATATAACCTCCTAAGCATATATAGAAGGTTATATTGTCTTTCTTAACCAGTCAATGTATAATTAATGGTTATAAAGGAATTGTTTCAAATGCCAAAAAAACCTGATTTAAATCAATTAGATACAGATTCCGAGAAATTTCTCAAACTTGGAGGGCATCCTGTTTTAGATTTTGTAAATACCAAAGCGATACATGCGAACTCGACCGAAGACCGGCTATCGCAGCCCGATCATGCGCGTCTTTTTTTTAAAGAAGCGTTTCGGGTTTCGTGCACCCCGACGCCGCGTGATTTCAAAGAAACCATAGAAATCAGACAGATTTTTCGAGAGTTTTTTGAATCATTAATTACGAAATCAATTTCCAATTCGGCAATTCTTCAGATCAACGATTTTTTATCAAAGCTCAGTTTTTCTCCTGAGGTTTTTGTATTAAATACTGGAAAGATTGGGAACACTTGGAAATCAACTAGAAAAGAGTCCGTGCAGGTATCGACACTTGTTCTTCAGTTTTTGGGTTTTGTTAGTAAGGCTGAACTTTCGCGACTAAAAAAATGCGCAAACCCAAACTGTTCACACCTTTTCTATGATAGCAGCCGCAACAATACCCGAAACTGGTGTTCGATGAAGAGCTGCGGAAATATTATGAAGGCGCGCGAATTTTACAAACGATCAAAGAAAAAGCAATCGGAACAGGGTTAGTTTGGCTTGAGCGGGAAGAATCTAGGGCTTCCCCATGTTTCCGTGCGAGACTCATAGATGAGTTTGGCTTGGGCACGCCAGATCAATGTTTGGATCTTGTCGAGGTTCATAGTCACTGAAAGAGCAACTACGACTCCGACGGAAATGGTGATGAGTTTATCGAGATTCATTTTTTACCTCTGTTGAATTGGTTTTTGAATTCTTTGGTTTGTGGGAAGAAGCCAAGTGTTCCATGGTGCCTTCTTGCAGACGTCCGATGATGGATTTGACGACATTGTAGCTCCACGGCTTTTTCATACGAGTTTTTATCCCTCTTCCATCGAGCTTGCGCATGATGGAACCAATGCTCGTCCCTTGTTTCCATAAACTTTGTATCAATTGAAGTGTCGGGTATTCTTTCGGGTCTTTGATGACCTGCCCCTGGAAATAGCAGAAGCCAAACGGTGGCCGTGCACTCATCTTTCCATGACCTTGACGCCACCGTTCAAAAGGAACTGGGTTCTGTGGTCGTAGTTCCTGTCTATGTTTTCTAAGGCACTTCCAAATAGAATGCCGTTTCAGTCCGGTCTGAGCTTCAATGTCACTGATGGACAGACCTTGACGGTACAATGGACCTACTATATCTAATAATTGAGTTGACCGTTTTTGGAAAAACTCAATAAAATCAACAGGTGTTCCATTGTTGCGAGTTGTCGCCTTTGGACATCCAATTTTCCTCCTCGAAAAATTGGGTTCTACACGGCCCATGGTGGGTAATTTCAAAAAGTCATTCAAGCACAAGCATT
>CAWVRN010000021.1:0-75798 GCA_963932905.1 uncultured Bdellovibrio sp. | reverse complement strand
AACCAAGCTTAAGAAAAAGAGATCAAGGCAATTGCAAAAAACGGGGGGGGGGGGATTAGGACTTAAAGAATGTCCAATTTTTAAATTGTACCGGAGAATTAATTTCGCTAAGCCAAGGACAATCCATAAAAATCCAGCTACGAACACCACGCCCTCGCGCCACAACCTGAATCGATCGATCTTGCGCCAGCACCCGCAATTTTTCCAACACCTTGTAGATGTCCGCTTTCGACCCAAAATCATAAAGGAAATACAGGTCCGCAACATCCAACTGAAAATCATCACTCGCAATATCCGCCTGCTTCATAACGGCATTTTTCAAATCCCATTCCTGCAAAATACGATTGCCTTCATCCACGCGCGACTGCACAAATTCGTAACCAATAAACTTAACCTCGGGCTGGACAAAACCAAGGGTCATTCCCATACGTCCATAACCAGCACCCAGATCCACCCATGTGTCGCCGCATTTAGGTTTCACGTATTGAATCATTTCGACGACTTCAGAGTAGGGCGTTTGTAATGACTGAATTTCTAGTCCATACCAAAATTCTTTAGCATCAGATAAAAACAAGGAATCTTTGTTTTCTTCGAACAAAACATCTTCGATTTGATCGCAGCTTAGACCCAATTGATCATCGATTTTCTTAGAATGGACTTTGGCATCCGCATAATCAGGTTGCGGAATCAAAATTTCAACTTTAAGAGCTGATAGAGTATCTTGATCCATGAGCTTCTATAATTACCACCGGAGCTCTATTTCCCGAACTGTTAGTTAAATAATTATAATCTTTTCACTGGGAAGATGACCCTAAAGCCAGGCTCCAGGATTTGGCCTTTTGGGTTCTTTGAAATATCGCTCTCAAACACTGCGTTTCGATTTTTAAGCAATTGAACAAAGGCCGATTCCACATCACCCGATTGCAGTTTTTTAGACGTTTGAATGTACCACTCACCAATAGCTTTTTGGTATGCTTGAGGGTTTAATTCAGGGTTAGTCATTCGTTGATACAATGACTTGGCAACCGCCGAAGTTTGCAATTTTAAATTTTGCAAGAATCCTGGTTTCCAATTGCCAGTATTCGGTACTAGTTTCAACAACTGACATCGCTCTTTATTCATCAACACACCGATTTGAGCTGCGAAATACACATCTAAAATTGTTTTATCATCCACTAAACCGCTCGCTTTTAAACTCGCGACAGCAAGCAAATCTGAATACCCTTTGACTGGTGTTAACCACGCATGATCAGCATCTTGAAGATGAGTTTCTGGAAACTGCATTCCGTACTTTTGCATTAGACCCTGATATGCCGCCTTTGGGATAGCAATAGAATTCATCCCCGTAAAAGGACCACCGATACTAGCGATGGGGATTTGAATATTTCCAGCTCTATCAGACGGATTGATATCTGATTGAATGTTAATTTCTAAATCACAGAACAATGGTCTTAGCTGCGCAGGAATACTAAATGATTTTTTCAATGACTGATATTGGGTACTTGCTTCCAGTTTTTGAATTCCCATTTGAACTTGAGTTGAGAAATTCTCTGCCGAATCGACAACTCTGAGCCGTTTTAAAAATGGCTCGGACTGAGGGTTTTCAAACACAAGAGGCCTTGATTTAATCCACCAATCATTGTGAGGGAATGCCATTTCTTTCATGATAGGACCGCCAGAAACATGGCAACCTGAACATCTTAGGCGTTGACCAAATTGCGCGGGTTGACTCAAATAGATGGCTTGGTTATCTTGCAAAATGTCTTTTGAATCACCTCGATAAAACCATTGGTTCGTGGTGCCTTGTCCGATTAACTCGTAAAAATTGTAGTAGCCCTTTTTTTCATCCCACGCGATGAGCTCTATCACTAGTTTCCCTTTATCTGGTGATTGATCTAAATCAATCACCGACTTTCCTGCGATATTTTTTAATCCCGTAAAGTGTCCTAAGAAAATTCCGGCCTCACCAGTCCTTGCGTTACTACTGAAGGATTCAAAAAAGCTGAAACTTCCTTGCTTAGGATTATTTCGCCCTCGATTGGCGACCAAAAATTTTCGGTTTTGAAACTGCGCTAGCAATCCGTTCACTTCGTCAATATTTTGCGGGCATTTCGGAGCCAGTGAAAGCAGTTTGAAAAACGAATCATTTTGAACGACAGCGCGTTGTCCTTTAGATGTGGAAACTAAACACCCGGGCTGAGCCAGAACATCCATCGCATACAGAACAGTTAACACTAGAATTAAATGAAGATATTTCGAAACTACATCAGCAACCACAGATGCCTCCTATCACGGCACTTATACCGACTTACTAGATATAAATAAAATTAATCATTTTAATTGTATTATCTATTTTTCTAATACACTCATTTCACAAATTTCGGTAAAATTCGCACACGTCTAGGAGGTCTAGTTTTTCATAAAACTACGCGATAATACGACGTTTAATCGAATTCGTTATTGGTTTAAGGAAGGCGTATTGCTTAAAATAATCCAATGGAAATCCAAAAAGAGTTTACAAAAAATCAGCTTTCACAGCCGATAGTAAGGATGACTGTCTTTAACAATCCTGATGTGGTCGCCGAAGGATGGTATTTTGTCATGCGCTCAAAAGAATTAAAAACCGGGAAAGTTCATTCCTTTTCCATCGGTCACCAAGATCTAGTTATCTGGCGAACTGAATCCGGTAAATTAGGCTGCGTCGATGCCTACTGTCCTCACATGGGAACACATTTAGGAAAAGGCACGGTAAAGAAAGAAAATATCCAATGTTTTTTCCACCACTGGAAATATGATTCTGAAGGCCAGTGTAAAGACATTCCGGCTGATCCGTCTTTTTGCAAATCGGTAAAAACAAAATCGTACGCCGTTGCCGAACATTTTGAAAGCATCTGGGTATTTCCTAAATCGACGTCTCCCACACCGCTGACGTGTTTTCCAGAACTAGTGGGACAGGACCTTGAAGTTTCCTTCGGGACTTCGTATCAACGTCGCTGCCACCATCATGTTACGATGATCAACGGTATCGATCCTCAGCATTTAAAAACAGTCCATAATATTGATATCGAAATGGAAGTCGATGCCAGAGCAACGGATCGTCAAATGCAAATTTCCCTAGCCGGAGCCATTGGAAATGCGAATTGGATCGCACGAATGACCCAGTTTTTCATCGGTCCGTTTTACTCCTATTCGATGTTGTACGATCATGCCTCAACTGGATTTCTGACTTTAGTGAAAGATAGCCACTGGTTTGGTGGCAAAAATAAAATTCCAAGCCTATACATGATCTTTGCGTACCGCCCTCTAGCGGGCGGTCAGTCTTCGGTTCAACCGATTTTCTTGACCAGAAAACGTTCGGGATGGATGGGAAAAATAACATCAAAAATTTTGATCGCTATTACTCGTATGGGTTTTAAATCCCTTCAAGGCGAAGACGGTGAAGTGTATGAAAATATGCGCTTTGCTCCTAATAAATTACTACCTATCGACCGTCCTGTCGGTCAATACATCCAATATGTAAACAAAATTCCAACCAGCCAGTGGGGGAAAAGCCAATGATCACTGAAACGCGTTCGATTCAAACACAGCCTAAAACTATTGATACAAAAACGGTTCGTGGCGAACGCCCATCTGTTTTCGCAGAAATGAAGTCAGTTCCGACTTTAAGCACCGTTGAAATAGAACGCATGTATTCGATTTTTTCTAAATACTATATCAATCACAATAGAGAACAGTTTGTTTCTGATTTATTTGAAAAAGACCAAGTTATTCTTTTAAGAGATACACATCAAAAAACAATCCAAGGATTTTCTACGCTACTAAAAATCGATTTAAGACAATTAGGACATAACGCTATCGGAATTTACAGCGGCGACACCGTTTTAGAAAAAGAATACTGGGGCAACAAAGCACTGGGCGTGGCTTTTTTAAAATATCTTTGGTCTGAAAAAGTCAAAAGCCCAACTCGCCCTGTTTACTGGTTCTTAATTTCTAAAGGTTACAAAACGTACTTGTTGATGGCGAATAATTTTAAAACTCACTACCCTAGAGTCGAAAAATCAACTCCAACTCGATATCGAAGCTTGATGGACGCGTTTTATGGCCACCGATTTTCAAAAAGCTACAAAGCTAACCAAGGCACTATTGAATTCGACGACACAGCCTGCTGCCTAAAAGAAAAAGTAGCAGAAATATCGGATGAACTATTCAAAAACAAAAAAATTCAGTTCTTTGCTAAAATGAATCCTCACTGGGATCGTGGTGATGAACTGGCATGCATAGCGGAAATGACATTGTTAATGCCGCTTCAATATTTCCTGAAAAAAACTCTATTTAAAAAGAAGGCCACATGAAGACAGTATTAGTAACCGGTGCGACGTCGGGTTTCGGCAAGGGTTTAGTTACTAGTCTGCTAGAAAACGATTTTCAAGTGATCGCCACTGGCCGAAACATTCTGGGTCGAAAAGAAATTTTCGCAAGCGAACGGGAAAAATACAAAGGCAAACTAGTTGAGCTTGATTTAGATGTCACATCACAAGCCGACTTAAAAGCGATTGAAAACTATTTTTTAGAACGCCCACTAGATGTTTTGATTAACAACGCAGGATTTGCAGTGTTTGGACCAGCGGAAGAATGCAGTGAAGAAAAGCTACGTCGCCAATTTGAGGTGAATGTGTTTGGGATGATACTACTAACGCAAAAATTACTACCATCCATTCGACAAGCCAAAGGCCACATCATTAATTTCTCTAGCGTCTTTGGATTTATGGGATTTCCATTATCTAGCGCCTACTGCGCCAGTAAATTTGCGGTGGAAGGGTTCTCGGAATCGTTGTCTTACGAACTAAAACCACATTCAGTCAAAGTGACCGTGATTGAACCAGGTGCTTACCGCACCAATTTCAATAATGCTGCCGAATGGGGAATGAGCGAAACTCTGCCGACATCGGTCTATCATCGCCAAGTTTCAAATTACACGTCTCTTCGAGAAAAACTTTCGAAGCGTCCTAATCCACAACGCCCCGAAGATGTCGTTCGCGGTGTAGTTCGCATCATCAAATCGCATAACCCAAAACTGAATTACAGTTTCGGAAAAGACGCTTTTTCCGTTCGTTTTCTTAAGAAAGTTTTCCCAAGATCTGTTTTCCACAAAGTCTCTGGAACATTTTTAAACAAAGCTTTTACGAAGGAACAATAAGTGACTTTTAACGTTCTATTGCCCGAAGCGCCTGCAGAACTTAGACATCGGTTACAGCGGTTGATTCATCAATCGCTGGAGTCTGCACCTACAGAAAAAAAACCTCTGCCTGTTTGGCGCCCCGATTTTTTTCACATAGATAGTAGCCGATTTTGGTCGAAACTAAATCAGTCTCAACAGGTCGATTTCTTAAATGCGATGTCCAAGGCGTTGCTGAAAGAAGCTATTGCCATCGAACATGCAGGAATTGCCTACGCGAATAAAATGGCTTTGCTAGCTGAAACTCAAGAAGAACGGCAGTATTACACGACGGTGGCTAATGAAGAGCTAAGCCATCTGTATATGCTGCAACCCTATTTTCAGTTCCCAGTAGAAACACAGGCCCCCGATTTTTCACAAATGATCGCACAATTAATTGAAAATGAACCAAAGCGTGACTCCGTTATTTTAATTCAAGTACTGTTGGAAGGCTGGGGTATCCATCACTATCAATCGCTTTTATCTGGTACTGATAATACTGAACTAAAATCTGTGTTTTCTAAAATAGTATTCGATGAAGTTCGTCATCACGGTGGTGGCATAATCTTGAGCCAAAGTTATGGATTTCAGTTATCAGACGGACTTGTAAATACCATTCAATCCGTTATTGATGCCGTACGCATTGGACCTTTCCAAGTAGCTATGTTACTTGCGAAAATGAATCGCTTAACCTCAAATCATGAAATCAGTGAAATGCTAATATCTATTCAGGCCGAACAAACTACTACGGCCAAACTAAAGCTAATTCATCAAAACTTAAGCAAAATATTTTCAAATGACGAACTGGCGAAATTTAACTGGTTGCCTTATTCAATTACAGAGATGAGTCATGCCATTGCAAGTTCTGAAATTCATTTAGAATCTGAGGGTCAGTCCAAAGCAGCTTCGCTTTAATATCGCCGAATTTAATTTTTCTAGCTGCGTAGTATTCATTTATCTGCGCAGATAAATCTTCGACGTAAACACTGAACGCCGGTTTTAGCTGCCCCAGTTCACGAGCCAAAGCATAATGAAATATTTCTTTTAATTTATTTTCGACGTCGTCTTGGTTTATGGCACGGTCAGCAGCAAACACATAATGATCACAATTCGCTATCAAAATCCAGTTTACACCAGAATAGTCGGCAAAGATGCGCATTAACGTAGTGGAATCCAATTTTTCTCCGACTAAATCTGAAACGTCGCCGACCCGACGGACAAATTTAATAACGGGGCTATTCTTGAAACGATAGCCACATTCAACTAAATCACCTAATTTATAACGAAGCAGTCCACCCTTAGTAGACACCAAAATTTCGCCGCTTTTTCCAGCCTTCATTTCATACAAAGGATGAATACTGCCATCGTCATCTATGAACTCTAAATAGACTTGATTCCACAAAGGCACGCAGCCCATAGCTTGAGTCCACGGAACACTGATCGGTGCTTCCGTTGCTAACAGCCCCTTAGCTTGGATGACCGCCCATGGAAAAATAGATTTTAACTGAGCGGCCTGTTCCCGTGAACTGCCGTCAACCCAACAAGAAATCAATTTCAAATTCGGCCACACGGAATGCCAGCTTCCGACTTTATAATTTGCTTTCATAAAATCAAGTAGCGAAATCAAATAACTTGGGCTCCAAATGGAAATGCTTTCCAGTTCACGACAAGCTAGTAACCGTTCGGATAACTGCGCAAAAAATTCTTTTCCATCTTTAGCAACGAAATCTTTTTGAGGGACAACCAAAAATCGATTCAGCAGTTTTTGCATAAACGGATTCAGATAATCCAAATCAGAATTCATTCCCAAAGATTCAAATTTAGGTGAAATAGAAATAAACAATTTCCCTGACTTCAATTTTTGATGAGTCAACACATCATCGATCCAAATCAAAAATAGCGACTGAAAGCTCTTGAGTAAAGAAGCGGTGTAAGGAATCTGTTTCTTTTTCTCTGAGTTCCCAGATGTCGTTTCAAAGAATTTGACCGGCTCTGACGTCCATGATTGCTGGAGTGGATAATCAGAATAGTAGGTCGGAAGATTAGGCAAGCGGTCTGTTCCAGATAGCTTTAAAATTTCTCGTAATACTTTTTCTTGTGCTCGCTTAGGATTTTCCAAAGCCGAGTTAAAATCTCGGCGCGCTTTCCAGGCCAGTGCATGGACAAAAAGGCGAACAAAATTAAACCTTAGACTCACTTCCATTCGCCTTTCCAATACAGTCTTGTTTTTGGTTTTAACTGTGTGCGGCTAGGAACCTCTGCGCCGGGGCCCAACTGAGCGTCGGCTGAAATTAAACATTTCTCGCCGATACGGACTTTTTTTATCACTAGCTTGGGAACGCCGGAACGAGTTTCAACTAAATGAGAAACCATTATCGATAGGTGGCCAATAATAGTTTGATCACCAATCTCTACTAAATTTCTATCCAAAATTTCTGTTCTAGGTGTCCAAAAAATTTTCTTTCCGATTTTTGACCCCCATGCACGTAACCAAATCGAATACAGGCCCGGAAAAAAATGCAGCAGAGATTCTAAAAAAGGAAGAGCAATAAATGGATATTGCAGCATATGAGCCGTCCACCATGGGCTATAGACTTTTTTAGACAAATCATACTCGCCTTCCTCGATTTTAAAAAAGACCGAATGGATGCGATATAGGATTAGCGGTATTAAATAGACGCAAAACAATACGATTAGGAAACTTGATACCGCCGGCTGCTGAACAAAACCGATCAACACGGCGGCATTTAAAATAAAATAAAAAGCTGGAAAAAGGCTGGCAATAATTCCTCCGACCGTCATTATTTAGCTCTCCACGGAAAAAACAAATTTAGCCATACAGAATAATTTTCTTCTTCGCCTAAGTCTTTAGGCTTTTCCCAACTACGATAAAAAGTACCGTGCATTCGGTCCCATAGATTTAGGTTCGCGCCGTAGTTGATTCCGACTTTATCCCGAGCATGATGCCATTCATGATCTTCGGGTAAAATGAAAACAGCACCAAAGGCACGTGCCCATTGCGGCGTCTTAATATTTGAATGGCGCCACAAATCCATCGCGGCCAATAAATACATTCCGTATAGGAATCCACTTGGATCTTTCTGCGAAAAAATAAGAAATGCATGCGACCAAATGTAGATAAAGAAAAATACGGTCCAAATCGAATTTCTTGATGTTACAAAAACATCTAACTGACGTGATGTATGATGAACTCGATGCAGCCACCAAAATTCTGGCCTATGCATCAGACGATGATTCCAATAGTACAGATAATCAACCAAAGTGAACGGCAATAAAAACTGAATCCAATTTGGAATCGAAAACGTCTCTTTATCTATTGCCACTAGGCTAGGAAGAAGATGAGTTCCTAAATAGGTCGCAACCACTGGTACTAAAAGCGACTGCATGGATAGTCCAACGACATCGATAAATTTTTCGCTTAATGATCGACGTTGCCAAACATCCACTAAACCCAAAATTCAATCCTTTCGGTTTTTTCATTCAAAGTCATAGGATCTCGATCATTTTCAATTTCGTTTCTAATGCTTTCAATATAGGTATGAATAATATCGCATGGCGAGTTTTGAAACTGTTGCCCGTATTTCTGAATCGTTTCTGACTGATTTTTTAAAATCACAATATCCTGATCAATGATAGTCTGCCCCTGCCAGCGAACGATCGGCCGCGAGATCCAGTTCCATATACCATAATTGTAAGTCAAATCTGTATAGACCTTGGTTGTCTTGGCGTCTACCGGGACGGATTGCGAAGTGATGATAAAATGTTTCTTTCCAAAAAAATAATTAACAGTCGATACATTCGGCATAAAGAATTCATCAGTGTGTCCGACACTTTCTTTTTTAGGATTTAAAAACCATGCAAAAATACCGAAATCAGATTTTTCTTCCAAATAAGTCACTTTCACGTGACCCTTACGACGTTCGACAACGGCACCCATTTTCTGTCTAGATGCATTTCTAAATATAGTGGGGTGAACATAGGTTGTGTGAGGAATATCTAAGAAGTTCTCTACACAATTAGTAACGGTGTTTTCAAAAACGTTTTGCAATCGAATCGTAGTATAACCTTTATCTTTATAATGAGGCATCGTAAACGGTTCGATAATATGTTCCTGCAACTGAACATAAATATAGTCGTCTTTTTCTATCGCATTGTATTTAACGGCGCACCGTTTGCGCCCTACTTCAGTTTCCGAAGGAATAGAAATCACTTCACCTTGCGAGTTGTACTTCCAACCATGATACGGACAACTGATATGACCACCTTCAACACGCCCAGTGGACAAACGTGCCGAACGATGCAAACACCGATCTTGCATAGCCACTGGATTTCCGGCCTTATCGCGAAATAAAACGATCCATTCATCCATGATGCTAGCTGAAAGTGGCTTGTTATTTTTTAGCTCGCGACTTTCACAAGCTATGTACCAGAATTGCTTTTGATTCATGTCACAGCTCGATCTTTTTAATTTTGATATCGGTGTTAATATTCACCTGGCAAGCCAAGCGGCATTCTTTTCTATTTGGCAACAATGCCTCTAAAAATTCCTCTTCGTTTTCTGTTCGTTCTGTCAAGGGGTCGGCTTCGCTAACGACTTCGACCAAACACGTTCCACAAATTCCAATACGACAACCAAATAGGATTGGCGAGTTTTGTACCGTTAGATGTTCAGACAAACATGCATCGTCTGGCAGTTCTACCGGCTCATAACTATCATCGGTAAAAGAAATGCGTCGTTTACTCATATAGATTTTTTAAACTTTTCGAAATGCTTTCTATTAGTCGCCAGGTGGCGCTGTAAATTATTTTGCGACATGATCTGCATTTCTTTATTTTGCTTAGTAATGTATTTGAAATCAGCCAAATAAGCTTTATACGAATCCACAGCTTCGGAATGAGTTTTGGCCGATGCCACCGCACCTTCCGATTCTTCGCAGAAACTTTTGTAAATCGCCGTTAGTGCATCTTCATGCGACATACCAAAAACATCACTTCGAAATATCTTATACATGGGTGCGTACAAAGCCGGATCAAACCAAAAGATTCCATTGATAGCCGTTGAGAAGTTAAAGTGATCCTTCTGACAACCATGCAGCGTCATATTTGCAACATGCGATTCCCACTTGTTAGGCGCCTTCAAGCTGTTCACTACGTCGTGCGAAATCACCGTTGATGTATTAAAATGAAAACTTTCATCGATAAAATGATAATAAGAAATTTTAGCCGGAATCGGCGCTAACTCTGGATTTTCCATTCCCGAATAAAATTTTGAAAGCTGATGCTGAACAATTTTGCCATTCAAAGTCCGCAATCCACGTACAGTAAAATATTGGCACCCAATAAAAGCCGAATTTGCTGACAATAGTGAATAAGCGCGTAGTTGCTGGGTCCGCAACCATTCTTGGATTTTGTTCAAATCAGAATACATCATCGTTTTCACGAATGGTGTACGCATTGGGTAAGTAAAGATGCGTTGGCCAAACAATGTCTTTTCTAATTCTTCAGAAACATTTTTAAAAGCATTGATATGCGCGCGCTCTTGAGCTGACTCCAGATCTAAAGTATCACATACAATCCTGAAATCTTCGATCCCATACAAAGAGGCCGCGCAAGTTTGATTAAAAAATATGGTAGCAATCTCGGCCGAAATAATTTGCGAATAGTAAGCCACCCAGTATAGCTGATTTAAAATCGTTTTTTGATAAGCGGAACTTTGATCCCAAATCCAAGTTCCGTACAATAATGAAAAACGCTCAGGATTCCAAAACGATTTATTGCAATCAATATATTGAAATTCACGCCCAGCGATATCCATATTAACCGTTTGATCCAGCTGCTTACTTTTCTTCAGTGCTAGTTCCATGCGCTTCATGGTTTTGATATCGTCTTTCAAGGATTTAAATGAGGGGTCTCTTGCAAAAGATACGTCCATTATATCACCTGCGGTCCTAGTTTTTTAAATAACTCAGCATCTGCATGGCTGGGAATATTACCAGACAGATACTGCTGATATTTCTTTTTAACCCTATCGATTTCTTTTTGATACGAATTACAAACAAACAGAATAGCCATCAGCGATGAAAATACGACGACTTCTACACTGGACGTCGCTTCTTTGCGATCAACGGTTCCATCTTTTAAAAAGTAGTGACCCGCAACACCCACCATTCCAGACGAAAAAAACATCAACCAAAATAGCGGGTGAACTAGGATTCCCAATACAGGTCCTAGCCAAAACATTAGAAATGAAACGAAATGAACTAGAACATTGGTTAATTGCTGATGTCGAAGCACGAACAAATCCCAATTTTCTAAAGAGTCATTTGATCGTTTGGGTAACATGCCTTGAATTCCTTTTCTTTTTTCGCAAATCCGTTTTGCGAAAGTTTCTCGTAGTGATCAATAAAGTGCAGGATCGCACGATCTGCTTTAATCGGCGTTTTGAATTTATATTTAATTCTTGAGAAAATCAGGGTATCGCCCGTGGCAAAATAATTTCCCACAAGTTTCGTTAAATATAGAACGACTTTGTTAAACAAAGCGCCCGTAACACCTGAACGATGTTTAGTTAATAGTATCGTTTGTCCTTCTGCTTTGCCTTCAGAATTAGGTCTTAAAGAAAAAATGATATAGAAATGCAAGAAATCGGGACCCACCATAACTGAACCCGTATGTCCCCACCAGTACGTTAATTCATACGTAAGAGCTTTCGCGTAAAACTGTGTCGCCCATCTAAGAAACCAATTCTTTTGTGGCATGGGTGTTGTGTTAGAAAACTGGATGCAATTATCACTTAAAATCTTTGGTTCCATTTCTAAATCGATAACTAGATTATGTACCGATCTAAAATGATGAGCGTCAATAGCATTAATCATCATCACGTTGGGATGACATTCTTTTGTGAATGGCTTTCCCAAAGAACTATCTAATTGAAATCCTTCTAATTCTGGAACGACTGGAATTTCAACTGAACTTTTACTGTCACCGTACCAAATCCAAACCAAACCATATCTTTCACCACATTTGTATTTTTTTAATTGTTCAACTTTAACGGGTTCCTTTAAAACAGGAATATCTTCGCAAATGCCATCGGCATTGAATTTCCAAAAGTGAAATGGGCACCTAATCGAGTTTCCTTCTACCTTACCATCACACAGATGCGCACCCATATGTGGGCAGTATGCATCTAAGGCGTGCACTTCATTATCGTCACCACGATAAACAACTAATTCGTGATTTAAAAATTTAGCAGGACGCGCCTGACCTTTTTTTAATTCGTTCGATGAAATTAGCCAGTACCAACCATCGGGTACAAATTCCGCATGCCCAAATTTTTTTATTTTATCTGCAAATGACATCCTAAAATTATATTGCGCAAACCAAAACCCAGTCCAATAATCTAGATCGATGACGCAGAAAAAAAAGCCGTTCCAAATTATTGAAACCATCACCAGAACTGCATTTACTTATCCTCGAATCGTAGCGGCAATAAGTACTTTGGTCCTGCTTTTGTCTTTCTCGGTCTTCAAATCCATTAAAGTGGAGCTAGATTTATATAATTCTCATAATTCTGACTTTCCATCACTGACGCGTCTGTGGAATATGATGGACGAATTCCAAGATTTTTCAAATTTGTCAGTTCTTGTAGAGTGGCATGAAGAGCCAAGTTCAGAAAAAGTCTGCACCTTTTTAAAAACAGTTAAAAAACTAGAATCAACGATAGACGGGACAAAATCGACGTTTCATTTATTCAAACTCAGACATGTGGAATCACAACCAAGGCATTTCTGGTACCCACTGAGCCTGCCAGACCCATGCGAACAAACTGGCCAGACACTGGCCTCACTTAAGAAAGATTTAGACCCCAATCACCCGTTCTACCGAATGTCCCCTACGAACAAACAAATGTTACTGCAAATAAAGCTGCATCCTGACTTTGATTTAAGAGCGGTTGGTCATTGGATCAACGATTTAAAAAGCAGCGACTATTCTATCAGTGCGGTCGGCCCTTCTGTTTTTCAATACTACGTAAATGAAATTCTGAAAAAAGATTCCGTACTGCATATTCTAACGATTATTTTCTTCTTGTTATTTTTTAAGGTCTTCTTTGGAACTTGGCGTACAGGAATGTATTTCCTGTTCACGGTAGTAGCGACTTTGAGTTGTTTAGCTGGCTTTATGTCTCTGTTCGGGTTACCCATCGATATTTTAACCAATAGTTTGTTTTTAGTAACAGCAATTGCCGGTACGGCCGATTATATTTTTATATGTTGGGGAATGAGCCGCGGTTTTACTTTAAAAGACAGTGCCCTCCGATATTGCCGCGCCGGATTTTTTACAACACTTACAACAATTGTTGGATTTTTCTCGTTATGCATTTCTGATCTTCATACCATTCAGCGATTTGGCCTAGCGGCCGCCATCGGTGCCTTGCTAGAGTGGTTCTTCACGTTTATGGCGCTACCGGCCTTTTTAAAGACGCTGAAATTAGATTCTGAATTCGTATCGACAAAGTCAAATGATGATATTTTCAAAAAAGTGCAAACATTAAATCATTGGACACCGTCACGGTGGTTAACCATTGGTTTTAGTTTGTTCGTATTCGCCGGACCATTTCTTTTCTTCCATTTAAAGTTTGAAGAAAATCCATCAAATAATTTCCCGGAATCTCATCCAGTTAAACAAAGTCTGCAGAAATTCAATAGCTCGTTGGGCTGGCAAAATACAGTCTTTATACAACTGCCCGCATCGACTCCTGAAAAAGCTATTTCAGAATGCTTGAACGAAGTTGCTAAATCACCAGCTGTTCATTCAATTGACAATCCAATCGCCATTGAAAATTATTTTCTAAAAGGACTAGAACCATTACGTAGAGATTCCGTTAAATGGGAACTGACTGAATTTGGTCTTCTAAAGAGTTATATAACTCGTGATTCCATTCGGGCGATTGCATTTCTTAAATCTAATTCTCCCAGCGATATATCAGACTTACATGCCATTACCAAGAAGTCGTGCCCAGATGAAACCCACGTTGTAGGACAAAGCGATGTCTACCGAGAAGCTTCTGAGGTACTGAGTCGTACACTAAGCGAAAGCTTTTTAGTCAGTTTGATTATCGTAATTTTCATTATTTTCTATCTCCAAAGGAAACTTGGAAATAAACACTATTTTGTTCTGCCGCTGTCCCTGTTAGGGGGGCCACTGTTTTTGATTTCAGGTATGTCCATCCTAAACATTTCGATCAGCCCATTCAACAGTATGTTCCTAGCTATATTAGTCGGCATAACCGGGGACAATGCCATTCAATATCTATTTGTAAACGATGCCGGAAATTTGGATGAAGGCGTTGAAGAAAACGGACCAGCGAGTATTATAATTGGAATTATTACGGTGATCAGTAGCTTATTTTTCTTATTTCAGACTTTGATTCCGATGAAAATCCTAGGATTGCTGTTTAGCGCAGGATTTTTAATTAACTTGTTCGGAGACCTTTGGATTCTCAAAGGCCTCCTGAAAATAAAAGACTATCTTACGAAAAGATCTACCGCACCAAGCACAGTCGCACCCGGCGAATAGTGCATAATACGTTTTGCAGTCATCATGTAGTCAGCTTTTTGCCCGCTTGCGCTGGTCACGTATTTTGCCCACGCGTTGTTATTCCATGATTTTGCGCGCCCACTAAAATAGTTTCTGTATTTTAGTTGTTCTCCTGAAGTTGACGTGATCGATTTTGTCGACTCGCCACCTTCCCAGTCATTTGCCATGAGTATAGCTAAAGATTGAGGCGGTTCATTGTAAAATGCCGGAACGTTGATTGTGATGACTTCGGAAGACATCGGATCTTTGAATTCAGTCACGCCATCCATTGCGCTGACCATTTTGCTCACACCCGCATTCAATCGATTTTGGATATCTTTTTGATATAAAGCCGGATTGATCGCCATTGAAGAATTCGAGCCTTTGCCTTCTAATTTAATGTAGGCTTGATTAAAATGATTAACCGACTGACGCTTAGCCGGAAGAGCCAATTTCATATTCCTCTTACCGTAGCCTTCATCACCTTTTGCTTTAGGATCTCTATTTTTTCTTAAGCTTAAGAAACCTTTAGACGTGTAGCTTGCGATAATCTTTGCACGCTCTTTGTCGGTCAAACCAATATCGTTAGAATCGCTTTTTAAAGCGTCGATACCAAAGGCACGACCCAAACGACCCGCGACATTAACTAGATCATCTTGATTGTATGAACTGAAAACATAAGCATCATGAATAGCTTCCCATCCCAACGCCATCGCAATGTGCATCTCGGCTGGGCCATGACCTACGTAGCGATTAAAGCCATCTCGGAAAGACCCTGTTCCAAAAAACATTTGATTGTCCCAAACCATTTCTGCTTGAGGACGACCTTTGGCTTCACTGTAGTTTTTCAAAAGAGCGTCGATGTTTTTTACACTTTCAAATAAGTAAGGAATATACGAATCCACTAAAAAATTTTGAAATTCAGCGACGGTTTTAAACTGCGATTTTTCAGACATCTCAGGACCAGGCTGCGTGAAGTAGGCAATCATCGCATCGGTCTGTGATGTTGGGAATGCAGCACTTAAACCCGTAACCGCCGTGCGTACGAATTGAATCGCCGACATATGCGTTGCTTTATTACCTTTAAATAAACCACCCGCCTCAAAAATTGGTCTTAAACGCCAAACAATACCTTTTAAAGGAATCATCGTGTGCATTTGAGTTAAGAAATATTGCACGTCTGGTGAATATTTAGCGTAATCTTTGCGCGATTGTACTAATAACTGAAAAACACCGTCTGCGGTTGTTGTTTCCAGCCACTGCTTACGAAGTTTATTTTTGAAATCATCTGATAATGAACTTTCAGAAAAATCACTGGCGATCTTGCGACTACTCGCTTTCCATTTCTTGTTTACCTCTGCGTAATTGTCAGCTTTGAAATCTGGGATTTCGTTAACCATTGGTGCTTCTGGGAAGAAAGACACCGGTTGAGGCGCCGCTTGAGCTAAGCTCAATAGTAATGCGCTCGTGCAAATACTTTTCAAAATCATATACGCTCCTTGTATATTTTATTTTTCAATACTGTGAGTATAGCCAATACACCGTTGTGTTTAAACAGTTTATATATGAACATCCTGTGTTAACTTGCTAAAGTTTTTTTGTTCGCCGGTCTGGGCACAGTCAATAAAGCGATTCATCAGATTAACCATTTCAATTCCTGTATAACAATTGTGATCAACAGCTATACTAAGGTTTAGGTAGGTTTTTTCATTCTGCCTAACAATATCTTTATAAAAAAATGTAAACCCCGTCGGACCAAATGAATATGTCGAGAACAGAGTTCCTGTTTTTGCCAAGTTTGACAACGAGGACACACTTAAACAACCGCCGCCTTTTTTCCAATACAAGGATGGCCATGCATTTATTAACGTGTGCAAACCTTTTAGAAGCCACCGATTATAAAACGTATTGGGTTTGAAGTTAGCAAACTTAGTGATTGGAAAATGGTCGACAGATTTCTCTTTCGCCATTCTAATCTCTTGGTTGATTTCATCGACAGATTTGTTCTGAGGGTTTTTGATAACTATTGCCGTAATGATCGATCGATCTTTGTGTTTAATTTCTAATGGGATATTTATCCTGATCTCGTCCCCATAAAGAAACTTCCATCCGGACCAAGTTCTAAATAACATTTTATGAGCACTTGGATTTTCTGCAGCCCATTTACCTACCAGTTTTAAAAATAAAGCATTGATTGGAATTTTTTGCCCACGCTTTTCATAGAAATCGGCATGCGCCGAAATGTCTAGCTGAATTTGCCCAGGCAAATGATTACATTTCCGTTTGATATGGTCCAACTGATAGGCCAAGAACCATTCATGTAATTCTAATTTTTGTAAGACCACGCCGACACCTTTAGTTTTTCCGTTAATGAAATTAATTTTCCAACAGAGCCATCTAGATCAATTAAATTCTGAGCCTGAAAGCGCATACGAGGAAAGGCCTTCACATCATCATCTTTCAGCCATGCTAATAAACCAACACTCAATCCGAATTGCAGAAGTGATTTCACTTTGCCAAATAAACCCAAAGATTTTTTTTGAATTACAAACACATAGGCATCGCTGATTCCTGATTCATCAGGTAGACAACCCCACAATACGTGCAATGTTGGCAGTTTGAAATTATTAAGATCACCCCTGAAATGTGGATCAATTCCATACGTCAACGCAACGATAGATCCGCCTGCAAATACCGCACGGTAACCAAACTCGCTACCTAGCAACCACCGTGCAAATTTATTTCGAATGCCGTTATTATCTAGTTTACCAGTTACTTTCCAATAGAAATTATCTTCTACCGGCTGTTCGATTTCATGTTTGAAATCGGCGTGCAGGTTATGAACGCTAGAGAAATGTTGCAGATCAATTGCCGAAGCCATCAAAACATGATGATGTACAAATAATTTCGTCTTTAATAATAGACGACCTTCGACTTCGACATTTTCTAAGCCGGCTGGTTTTGGCACCGGGTAAGGCGCTTTCTTTCCTGAATAAACCCAGATGAAACCATAAGCTTCTTCAGAATCATAATTTTGAATTTTCAAATTAAAAGGTAACTTAGATTTACAGGGAATTTCATTTAAGTTCCCTTCACCATCATATTTCCAGCGATGAAAGTAACAGCGAATTTCATTTCCCGTCACTTCTCCTCGACCAAGGTCTGCACCCATATGAGGGCAGAACGCATCCATGGCTCTGACTTTACTGTCATCTCCGCGAAAAATTACGATCCTTTGCGAACCTATTTTAAATGAATGCGATTTCAGTTTTTTTAATTTTCTGCTGGGAACAACGGGATACCAAGCTTCTGTAACAATGTTTGGATTGTTAAAAACTTTATACGAATGCAATGGTTGAGTCAGTCGATTTTCCGTCCTGCTTTCCGAAGTTTTAGGAATGCGTTTCCAATTACTTTCAATTTCCATCTCATAAACGCTAGTTTTATTAACAAACGTTGTCATCTAGAATCTGACTTGGAGGCTAGGAACAGATTCGCTACCCTATTGTAATCTAAAAATAAAAAGGAGTAGTTTATGAAAATGTCCGCAGTGTTAGTAGGATTTATATCTTTCTTATCTCTCTCTGTTTTTGCCGCTGATACTAAAATGAAAATGTATTTTAATAATGAAGAGATCGTCAAAATTATCGAGAAATATTCCAAAGCATCTGGACAGAAATTTGTAGTCGACCCTGGCGTTCGCGGGCGCGTTTCTATTTTTATTCAAGAAGAAGTAACCATAGAAGACGCCTTCAACCAACTTTCATCAGCTCTAGCCATCAATGGCTTTGGCATCAGCAAGCAAGGCGACACGATGGTCGTTAAAACGGGTCGTAATATTCAACGCGACCTAATCGAGGTCAGCACTCAAAGACCGTCATTGAAACCGGAACGTATGTACTCTTGGATATATACCTTCAAAAATATTTCAGCAGAATCAGCTATTCGTGATTTGCGCATCCTTCCTTCAAAAGACGGCGAGATGAATGTTCACTCTGCTACCAACCAAATCATTTTTAGCGACTGGACATCTAACTTAAATCGCATCGCCGATGTCCTGAAAGAAGTAGATAAAAAACCAGATCCAGAAATCGCTAAAATTATCGAGTCTTCAAAAAAAGACCATCGACCACCACCAATGAAAGGCATTAATCCTCCACCCCCTCCGAAAATGGAAAAACAAAAAGTAGAAGATTCCGCGACTGAGTAGGTTATGAAATACACGTTAGAATATTTAGAAAATGGATCATTAGAATCAGAAGATGGTGTCGCTAAAAGTGCCGCCGAACTAGAATCACTAATGTTAAAACTAGATGCCGAGAAATATGTGAATCTATGTCTGGTTTATTCTAATCAAAATATTCTAACGGTTTCTGGTGGACGCGAACGATATATAGTGATGTTTTCCGATAATAGTAAATTTTACGAACTTAACAACCCGATGAATCGAGGCGGCGACATTATCCTGATTCGAACAGGCCACACGGTCGGCAAGTTCCCACCTGAAATGGTTATGGATCCTTTCACTACTTATAGTGTGATTAAAGAATTCTTTAATACGGGTAAACGACATCCAGATTTAAATTGGAAACCTCTGAATTAAATCAGTCAACGCCTGTAACTGGGGCTAAAATTGCACTGTATTTATGTTCTATCTCGGTTGAAAGTTTTTCAACATATCGCGTCAGTCAAAGGTACTTGTTCGATTTTCTCGCTCATTTTTGCAAAATGAAAATCACTCAACTGCTTGTTTGTTCAAGATTTTCATCGGCGACTACTTAACTTATAGATTTTTTTCCTAGTGCCAAAATATCCAGGCCCGTTGTTTGCTTTAGTACCTCCCCGTACTCAATTCATAATTTAAAGGAGCCAAAATGAATCGCAGTGTTTTAACGTTAAGTTTAGTGGCAGCAATGCTAACTACAAGTGTAAGTTTCACAGCTTTAGCTGACAAAGAGGACAACGGAGCTATCTTAGGCGCTATTGTTGGTGGAATTTTAGGTAATCAAGTTGGTAAAGGTAACGGTAAAACTGTTGCTACTGGTATAGGAATTATCTTAGGTGCTGTTGTAGGTGCTGATATCGGTAGAGATTTAGATAACAACGATCGCCGCGCCTTAGAAGAAGCACAACGAGATGCTTTCCGTCGCCCAATCGGTCAGAGAACTGACTGGGATGGAAACAACTACGGTTCTAGAACCGGAGCACGTGGTAACTTCAGAACAACTCGTGAAGGTTACTTACGCACAAATTCACGCGAAATCTGCCGTGAATATGAATCAACAATCATCACTCGTCAAAAAACAGAGACTAAAACAGGTATCGCATGCTCAAGCGCTAACGGATCTTGGAGAGAAGTAACTTCAACTGAAGTTGTTTTCAGAGACGGTTCTTCAGTTCGCAATGAAACAGTCGTTGTTGGCAACAACGGTCGTCGAGGAAGAGTTCGTCCCGTTGAACCAGTACGCCCAAGTCCCCGCCCACCAGTGGTAGTTCCTACTCCAAATTATAACTATGCTTCGTTGCGTGGATATTGCCAAGACTACGATCACTCGCAATTTATGATCGCTAAGCAATTTGCAGCTTCTTACAACGGACCTTATTTATCACAGTCTGAAGCCACTCGTTGGGCCATGGAATACAACCGTGAACACCGTTGCGGAACTATCACTGAATACTCATCACGTTTCCAAGCGGCATTGTCATTAGCAACTTCATATAACGGCTTATACCTAAGCCAATCTGAAGCTCGTAACTACGCTGCCGAAAAAGCCGAATATCTAACTACTTCTGATGTAGCCGAAATGACAAATACGATTGTTAAATTGAAAAACTTTGTAACTTCGTACAATGGTCTTTACAAATCTCAATCAGAAGCTGGTCGTATTGCTCGTAACTGGGTGGACAGAAACAACTGTGAAAATTCATCTCAAATCCAAATGATGTGGGATCAATTCAACAGAGAATACCAATTCGCTACTTCATACAATGGTTTGTACTTAAGCCAAGCAGAAGCTCGTAACTACGCACTAGGCAACGTAGCTCGCATGAGCCGTTGTTCTGATCTTTTAAGATAATATTTAGATTTATATAGCTAAATGAAAAATGGGCCCTAAATCGGGTCCATTTTTTTTTGTAATTTCTTAAAATCGTTAGCTGTTAATAGACTGACCGTTTCAGTGCTTTGATCGTAGACTATTTTAACATCGCCACGATCTATTTGTTTTTGAATCTGACTTTTCTTTTTTTCAAATTCAACTTCAACAACTCCGTAGTCGGTTCCTTCGCGCAGAATGAAGTTTTCGATAATTCCGTTTAAAGCATCCGGTGATAACTGACTAGGCGTAATTTCTATCGGTATTTCTTGTGCTGGCTTGTTTTCGTCGTTCATTGGTTTTAATGTTATAAGCAATAATAACCATCTTCAATGAAAGAAGTAGCATCTGAAATTTAATTTTTTTCTTCATGTCCACTTTAAAACTTCCTTAGCGTGTGCCGCGTATTTAAAGTTCCAGAGAAAAGTCCGACGATAAACAAAAAAACCATAGCGCCTATTACCGACATGCCTAGGGCTGACCAAAATCCATAGATGCCCACACCGGCCATTTCAAAGATAAATCCACCAACGAACGCACCGATCACACCAACTATGATGTCAGCTAAAATACCAAGGCCTTCGCCCCTCATCAATGAGCTTGCTATCCAGCCAGCTAATAAACCGACCAGAAGAAATACTATGATATTCATATTTATCTCCTAGAACTTTTCCTGTTACACTTTCCGTTAGTGCTGATTCATTTCCGATGAATCAGTCTCTTCTTGTTTTCGTGATGGATCTGGCGCGTGGCCCGCTGGTGGACGTTTCATCACCAGATCTTTTTCCGGTAGTTTTACGCCGCTGTCATCTTTCTCTTTTTCATCGGAACGATTGCCTGCATTTAAACGACTATCACGGTCAGTAGCTTTAATTGTTGGGATAATTTCATTTTCCATAAACACTCCTTATTTATATGACGTTAGAATATCCACATAAAGTGAGTGCAAAAAACCGGCTCAAGTCTATTTCGATTAGATAGACTTGAGCTTTTGCCTTGTGGCAAAAAACCACAAAAAATATTTTTGGCGGGAAATTATCGTCAGTCTAGTCTCGATTAAAAATTATATTCTATTCGGGAATAGCAATTCTTTTTAATAGAAACTCAGCGATCTGCTGTTGATACACAACACGATCTCCATCACGTCCTTGCATCGAAAATTCTCTTGATGAAATTTCATTTTTACCAATCACTAACTTAAATAGCGGCCGATATTTATGAGCAAACAAAATTCGTTTCGACAAGCTTCCCACAGATCTATCCACAACCACGCGGATACCTTTATCAGCTAAATCATCTGCTAGTTCTTTCGCGAAAGAATAGTGATCATCATTCATTGGTAAAATATAAAGCTGTACCGGACACAACCAACCCGGCAATGCACCATCGAAAAATTCCAAAAGCAGTGCCACAAATCGTTCATGGCTACCCAGCGGAGCACGATGAATAATCCAAGGCTTGCGATTTTCTCCAGAACTAGAAACAAAATTAAGATCAAATTTATCTGCGGAATTGAAATCAAGTTGAATACTTGCCATCGATTCTTCTTGGCTGCTGCTCATTTGCATTTGAACATCAATCTTGGGTCCGTAGAACGCAGCTTCGCCGTCCGCTTCAAAATATGGTAAGTTCTTTTCTATTAAACATTGACGTAAAATATCTTCTGATTCTTGCCATAGCTGCGGCGGTCCATCGAAATCACCAGGTCGATTTGGATCCGATTTAGATAGTCGATAACGGTAGCCCTTTAATCCAAGGGCGCGATAGCAATGTTCATGTAATTCCAGCACAGACATAATTTCTTTTTTTGCATCTGATGGATCGACATATATATGGGCATCATTCTGACAGAGTCCACGTACGCGGCTTAGGCCTTTTAATGATCCGCTGTTTTCAAAACGATAGACTTGTCCATATTCAGCAATCCTTAATGGCAACTGTCGATAGCTGCGCAAACCTGATCCGAAAACTTTGTGATGATGAGGGCAATTCATCGGTCTTAAATAGTAGTCGTTGTTTTCATCGATTCCTTTTAATGGTGGATACATGTTTCCATCAAACGCACGTAAATGACCGGACCGTTCGTAAAGACTGCCTTTGGCCAAATGTGGACTCACTACCCGTTGATAACCACCTTTGCGTTCTAAGTTTTTGATAAATGACTCTAAACTGTCGCGAATAGCGACCCCGTTGGGCAGCCAAATTGGTAAACCGGCGCCAATTTCTTCGTTTAGAAAAAAGATCTCCATTTCATCGGCTAACTGCCGATGATCAAATTGAAAAGACATAAATATCTCCATAAGTTTTTAAATTTTAAATGCTAGTTTTTATAAAAATGCGAACAACTGTCGTGAGTGCGCTACCTATAAGGTAACGCGAAAGAAATATATTACCCGCGCGGGGTGGTTAGCAAAAACTTAGAGATAAAAGAAAAGACGAATGCCTTCATTGCTTACATCATATCGTACAAGCGCACTGAAACGTTACTAAATAATTTTTATGGACTTATAAGCCCAGCTTATCCATTTTTTCTTTCTCGTACATGGCGTCTTCAGCAGGATAGCGCAGGAGTTCAGAGTATTTATTCTGATGTTTAGCGGTCGCCCACACTATACTTTCGCCCGCCGGCAGAACATCTGGTTCTGTTTGATACACAGGATCGCTGTAAGCTTCTTTGGCCGCAATGATTTTCCAGCCATCCTTTTTAAGCGCAGAAATCACATCACCTAGAAACAAAGCATTTAGCAAACTATGGTGAACAAGTAAGGTATGCTTGATTTTACAAAAGCGCGCATACCATCGCGCTTTTCTTTTGTGTCGCCCTCTTTTAAATAAGGAAATCGAAATAGACGAGTAAAGTTTTTTAAACCTAAAATAAATGGCTCTACTTTTTTAAAATCATCTTTGAAAACATCAAGTGTATTTTTCTTTCCCGGAAAATACAGGTGTGAATACGAATGATTGGCAATCAAGTGTCCTTTGTCATCCCAAGTTTTAAGAAGAACCTTACCCTCAGGATTGTCGATCCGCATTCCGCAAACAAACAAAGCAGCTTTGACTTTATGTGCGTCTAAAGCAGCTAATATTTTCTGATTACGTTCGCTCGCTGTCATTAGCGGCGATTCTTTCACTTTAGGATCATCCATTGTAATACTGATTTCTTTTGCTGCGTTTGCCAGATTAAAAATTAGAGATATAAAAATGAATAACTTCATAGAACTATTTTAGAATAAGTTGATACGAATATTCATCAACGTACTTGCCATCTAACCAAACAGACAACATAAATTTATTTCTGCCGCTTTCAAATTCACCCAAAATTCTTTTTTCTTCCTCGATCGAAAACTTAGTCCAAAAATCAGCAGATTGATTCAAATTTTTATAAGATTCACGATGACTGATTTGTAGATGCCGCAACATCAAATCGGCATCGTCTGCTTTTACTGACTTGATTGTCACAGTCATACCATTTTTAAGCGTCACTTGCTTTTCTGGAATTTTCATTTAAACAAACCGTCCCATAAGAACGGCATCCACGTAGTGACCGTCCTCATATTTAATTTCATTTTTTTTAATACCTTCGACAATAAAACCCATACGCTCATACAATGCTCTTGCTCGTTGGTTGTCACTGTGAACTGTTAAGTTTATTTTCTCGATCGTTTTATTTTCCTGAGCCCAATCAACTAAGGATTGAAGCAGCCGTGTGCCAATCCCCTGGCCACGAAACGCTTTGGCCATCGACATTCCGAATTCACCGATATGAGCCGTGCGGTTCCTATTACCATTTGAGAAATCCAACAGGCCGACAATTTCGTCGTCAATTTCAGCCACTAAGATAATCCGATTAGGATGGTCACGGTGAGATACGATCCAATTTTCTTCGCTAGTGACCGTAATGTCTAATTCCTTAAGAGTTAGTAATTGATAGATGTCTTCGGCCACAACCGTTTTCGAAAGTTCTAAGATTTGCCTAGCATCAAAAACATCGGCGGTTCTAATAACCACGGATTCATTTCGTTTGTTTTTAAAGTTATAGCTCTTAATTTTTTCCATATTTATTCTTTTACTTTAGTAGGATTTGAACGCTATAGTTCGTGCATGTCAAACTCAACGTCCTCACAAACTCCTTTGCAAAAACCTCTATTACGCGGCTATTTACACCAAGAAGCCTTTTTTATCGCCCTTGGCGCTTGTACTTTGCTTATCGCAAAAAGTTCGCAATCTATTACGCTGGTCGCTGCCATAGTGTATTCACTAGGATTATTGCTTATGTTGGGCGTAAGCACGATTTATCATCGCGTTCACTGGCAGCCTAAACCACGTGCGTTTATGAAACGCTTAGATCATTCGGCTATTTTTATTCAAATTGCAGGAACATTTACGCCCATATGCTTGTTAGCGTTAAGTGAACCTGACGGTATTTTCTTACTTAAAGTTATTTGGGCCGCTGCGGCCGCTGGAATTCTGCAATCTATCTTTTGGGTGAAAGCACCCAAATTTGTAACGGCAATATTTTACGTAGTTATGGGATGGATTGCGCTTCCCTATATTTCTGAGTTGGGAAAAGCTCTAGGAACGGTCAAAGTTTCACTAGTAGTTGCGGGTGGAATTGTATACACCATAGGTTCATTGTTCTACGCAACGAAACGACCTCGCATGGCGCCTCAGGTTTTTGGCTACCATGAATTGTTTCATCTGTTCACGATTATCGGTGCCATCCTGCACTTTGCCGTGATTTATCAGCTGATTACTTAGTAATTCTATATTTGCGAATTTCTGTCGATACGGTATCGAGGCCTATTCCTATATCTACATGACCTTGTTGTAGTAGCACGGACCACTTATTATTTGATTTTAGCTTACCTTCAAGCTGACTTAAAAACTTCATATCCAAAGCATTAATATCAATTTCTTCTGCACGATGAACATTGTTTTTCTTGATATCGTCCATTAAAACATCGGCACTTTTATACGTATATACAACTACCTGACGGGCTGTCTTGCCAGCTTTGTGAAGCTTTTTAACTGAAGGATTGCCAATCTCGATCCACAAATCAACCGCACCATGATTACCAAGCGACCGCATTGCTGGCGCTTCTGGATCACTTAAGCCTTCGGCCGAAAATTCCAATCCTGGTGCATAGCTAAGTGCATAGGCCAACGCACGAGTTAACAAATACGCCGGAATTTCTGAAGGATGTTGATACAATCTGAAATCCAAAGTTTCGTATACGCCTTGATCGATATCAGATAAATCGAGTTGAAAGTGATAGAGCATGACCCCATAGTGACATCATAAAATTCAAGTGACAAGTCATCACTAGTTTTACAAAGTAGAATCTATGAAACTAACCATGGCTATCATTGCAGCATTTAGTTGCGGAATTCTGTACTGGTTCCTAAAACAAGAATATCGACCGGCTCGAGTTATTAAGCAAGCGGACCAATTCATTACTTTTTTACAAAATGGCGATACCCAATCAGCCTTTGAAATGACATTAAAAACAAAGGCTGTCGGTACAAACCTGGCCGCGTTTTCAGAACGAGCGGCTATTCAGTTCCCAATGAGGCATGACCAAATCGAATCTAAACAGATTAACTATGTTCGCAGCGGTCAGACCTATGGAAATCGACTTCGTCGTTGGCTAGCTAGCCGTAAGATCGACGAAGACAAAATCTCGATCGACTACACCATTAGAGGAAAACCCGGCCAGGGGTTGATTCTTTTTGAGGTGCGATTCTTCCGGGTAGGTGAAAATGTGTGGAAAATAAGTTATTTCCAATCCCACGCGGGATAAGGTATGTATGGCCTGTGGATTCAAGGGCACCTAAACGATTTACAAAAGTTAATATCGAAATTAGCAACATCTGCAATTTACAATGCAGCTTTTGCCCAGAAGTCATTCGCACTAAAAAACTAATGTCGTTAGATTTGTTTCGTAAAATTATTCAGCAAGTAGCACCTTTAACAGATCAAGTTTGCTTTCATTTGATGGGTGATCCTTTAGTTCATCCAAAATTAGAAGAAATGGTAGCGATCTGCCAGGAATTCGACGTTAAAATATTCTTTGTCACAAATGGCCTTTTGATGCGGGAAAAACAAACCGAATTGCTTTTGAATCCTGCATTTCGCCAAGTGAATTTCTCGTTACATAGTTTTCCTGACAATTTCCCTGACCGCGATCCAGCAGACTATTTAAAACGTATTTTTCAATACACGGATCGCGCAATGAACGAACGACCTGATTTGTATATTAACTATCGTTTATGGAATCTGCAGGATGTGCGCGGCACCTCGAACAAGAATCTGGATATGCTAAAACGAATTGAGGATCATTTTGAGGTTAATGTTAAATCCGAAGTCGATGTTCGTCAGAAAAAAAGTGTTCACCTAAAAAATCGTCTCTATTTACATTTCGATACCGAATTTATTTGGCCTTCGATGGATTTGCCTGTTCTGGGTACAATCGGTCGTTGTTACGGATTATCTTCGCATTTTGGTATATTGGCTGATGGTCGCGTCGTTCCTTGCTGTTTGGATAAAGAGGCCTCAATTACGCTGGGCTCTGTTGAAGAGCAACCATTGCTGGAAATCTTGGATAGTCCTCGCGCACAAGCAATATTGGACGGTTTTAAAAACAAGAAACTTCTTGAAGGTCTTTGTCAGCGATGCCAATACATCGAACGTTTTAAATCGACAACTATATCATCATCGACCGCAACAAAAAATTCTGAAGCAGCCGCGATTCAACTCTAATTATTTTTTTGGGTTCGATTTTACAGTTTCTAATTTCTTAATTAACGACTCATCACGTTCGGTCACAAAATTAATAACAACGCCACTACGTCCGGCACGCGCCGTGCGGCCAGCACGATGTAAATAATTCTCCATTTCTTTTGGCAAATGATAGTTAATCACGCGATCAACATGTTCGATATCCAGTCCACGTGAACCCAAGTCGGTGGCTATCAACAAATCCACTTTGCCGTCACGAAAGGCTTTTAAGTTTGATCGACGTTCAATTTTATCCATTTCACCGCGATAGATAAGACACTTGATGCCTTTGTCCTTTAATAGCTGAGCTAGCGTATCGCATTGCTGACGAGTATTCGTGAAAACCAATGTTCCACCTTTTACTTTTTCTGACAGTAACTTCTGCATCAATGGAAAACGCTTTCCATCCACTACCGTTTTATTAATTGTCTTCAACGTAGGAACTAATTTTTGGCTGCCAGAACTGCGAATAACTTGGGCTCCCGAGAAAAGCTTGTTAATCAATTCCTGCACCACGGATGACACCGTCGCCGAAAACAATCCCTTTTGACAATTCTTAGGGCAATGATCTTCAATCGCCATAGCCTCAGATAAAAAACTTTGGTCTAACATTTGGTCAGCTTCGTCGAAAATAAGTGTGCGAATGTCGCCCATTTTCACCAAATCGCGTTCGATCAATTGAACCAGCCGCCCCGGCGTCGCCACTAAAATTTCAAATGGCCCATTCACATTGCGTTTAGCAACATCTAACGCTGTTCCCCCCAGAACCGTGCGAACGCGCAGTCGGGTGGTATGTGTGAATGGCTTAAAAACTTTGGACACTTGCTCACCGAGTTCCCGGGTCGGAACAATAACAGCAGCACGTGGCTGTGAATCTACTTCGACCGCATCACCGCTATTTTCAAGCGTTTTCAGCATATGAAGCAGTGGCAATGCATACGCCAAAGTCTTACCGCTGCCAGTTTCCGAAACACCCACCACAGATTTGCCTTCGATAATCAAAGGTATCGCCTTGTTTTGAATTTCTGTCGGTGTTGAAAAGTTTTTTTCTTTTAGAGTCGCTACTAAACTGGGCAACAATTTGAAACTGGAAAATGAGCTCATGATGATTTTGTCCTTTAGATTTCGATTATATTTGCGATAGTCTAGATCTGCAAGCTTTACGAAAAGGAGACACTATGAGGATTCGCCAGATGGGATTTTCTTCACGGCTAAAGGCGCATCGAAATATCCTGACGCTAGAAACTCTGAAATTCATTGTAGAATTTTTAGATGACGGCAATGCAAAACAAGCAGCCCTGCGCTCTGGAATTCCTGAAACCTATGCAACCAGACAAGGTCAATGGCTAAAAAAGCTTCCCATGGTAAAAGCGGCCCTAGAGACTGAACTCGATGAACGCGATCTACGCCAACTACGTAAATCAATAGATGAAATTAATAAACAAATGGACTCTTGTAAAAAAATTTTGGGAATAGAATTACTCTAAATCGGTTAGGGAAATTCGCTACAGATCGCTTTCTTATGGGTGTCTTGAAGCATACCTTCATGAAAATTATTGTTTTATTTATATTCAAGGAATAAACCCTGGTTAAGAAGAATGATTCTTCTTATAAGGGGGCCGAAATGAAATCAGTTATACTTTTAGCTTTATCTGTCCTGTCATTGTCACTTCACGCACAAACTATTGGTGGTTTAACGTATGGTGGAACCGGTTGTCCAAAAGGCAGCTTAAAGTACTCGTTTGATCGAAATCAGAAAAACTTGGTGCTTAACTACACTAAATTCGTGGTCCGCAGTGGATCTGGCGCCAACAAAACTCTGGATCGCAAAGCATGTTCTCTGGCGCTACCAATCCAAGTACCGGCTGGCTACCAAATGACGTTAGCCACCGAATCAGACGGATATGCGATTGTTCGCAGCAATGGACGGGCTACTGTAAATATGGAAGCGTTTTACGTCGGCACAACGGGCGTCAAGAATTCAAAAGTATACAGACCTGGACAACATGCTGTCTCGATTGGTGATTCGGCAAATACTTTGGCCTGGAGTCGATGTGGTCAGGCAACCAATTTGCGTATGAATCTATCTGCGATCACGCAGCAGGATGCCAGCCTCACTCTACGTCAGCTTAATTTCAAATTACTGTTGCGGTCGTGTCAGTAATTTAGTCGAGTTTTAAACTTCCAGACTCAACAATATCCCTCTATGATACGACTAGATATATGTGAAAGAGCTCAAAAAATTCCAAGGTTTTTCTAAGTCACTCGTAATTCAGGTATGCTGCCTTTCTTTGATTATGATTGCGGTCAATTTTTCGCTTGTTGCTCTTTATCAATACAAAGCTAAAGAAAACATTAAATTAAATACCTTCAACCAAATGCAAATTATCAAAGCGGCCATTATTCAGCCATTTTGGAATTTAGACTATAAATCAATGAGCCAAATTGTTGACTCTATTTTGCTTCAACAATCTAATTCTATCGCAGCGATCCGCGTACTCGAACCAGATAGCACACCAGAAAATCCAAAATACACTTTAGACCGAACTGGTAGCAACTGGGTTGAAGCTACATTTGACGAATTAAAAAATGATAACAACTACATGCTTTGGGAATCAGTAGTTGTTTATAAAAGTTCTCAAATTGGAACCATACAAGTTATTTTTTCAACTGCAGAGGCTCAACAAGAAATATTTCAAATTTCGTTTTTGCTAGCTTCTGCTTTGTTATTCTTTTCTGCCTTATGTTTGTTTGTCTTTTTAACAATTCATCTGCGTCGTGTTTCTAAAGAACTTCAGAGGGAAATCGACGAACGTACTCAGCAACTAGATTCGCAACGTATGGCTATGGTAAATTCATCACGCCTGGCTTCACTTGGCGAAATGTCTGCCGGGATCGCCCACGAAATTAATAATCCACTAGCGGTTATCGATGGAACGACTCGCCTCATTTCAAGATCCATTGCCGCTAACATGGAAATTGATATGAAAAAACTAGATGCCTATTTAACCAAAATTTCGAAAATGGTTGTTAGGATTACCAAAATAGTAAATGGTTTACGCGCGTTTTCTCGCGATGGAAGCCAAGAACCAATTACTCAATTCCCTATCAATAAGTTTTTTAGTGATATCTCAGATCTGTGCCATGCTAATTTGGTTCACAAAAAAGTCGACATCCGTTTTTTTATCGAAGATCCTTCTATCGTTATTTCTGGTCGGGAAGTTCAACTCTCTCAAGTACTAATTAACATGATCAACAATGCCGCCGATGCGGTAGAAAATTTAGACGAAAAGTGGATTACCGTTGATTGTACTATCGAAGATGAACATATCTTAATTACTATAACCGATTCAGGAAAAGGTATTCCGGAAGAAATCCACACTAAAATGCTTCAACCATTCTTTACTACTAAAGAGCTAGGAAAAGGGACTGGACTAGGACTAAGTATTTCTTTAGGAATTATCGAATCTCATGGTGGATCGCTGACTTATTGTCCCGAACACCACAATACACGTTTCGAAATCAGACTTAGAAAATCGCTTTCTAACGTCTTACCGGTAGCTGCTTAGTATTTTAGATTATATTTGGTCGCAATAGTCTTAATTGTGCCGTCTTGTTTCATTTTTTCGATAGCGGAATCAACTAATTTAAACAAACCCATATTTTTTTTTAAAACGCCGCATTTTACCGGTATAGAATCGATTTGGAAAAATTCAATGTCTTTCAGAATATGGTCATTTTTTTTGGTCATAGACGATTTAAACGATGCTGTTTCGACAATTGCGTAATTGATTCGATCCTTCATTAGCAACGTGATGTTCATTCCTTCATTATTTAAATCGGATCGCTTTGCCTTTCCAGATTTAAACAAGTCATCGACAGTTTTATATATATATCCAGAGACGGTCCCGATAGTCTTACCATGAAGGTCACTCATTTTGGTCAAAGGTGTGCGACCCTTTTTCCAAATGACGGAATTCGTGGTTAAGAAAATGGGTTGTGTAAATAAATACAAATCTGGTTTCGTGGCCCAAGCTTCATTGATATAACAACGAACTTCAGCGCTACCTTTTTCGATTGCAGCATCAGCACGATTTCTAGAAAAATAGACATACTCTGCACGAACACCCATGCGTTTAGAAATTTCTTCGATAATTTCTCTAAGCGCTCCGCCTGTTAGACTTCTTTCCTGATCAAAAAAAGCATAGGGCTCTGGCCAAGATTCCACAATCAAAAATTTTACCGCATTTTCCGACGATTTTTCTGCAAAACTAAACTGAAATGTAAAAAAAAGACTGATTAGGATTACTAGTTTCACACCACATCCGCATACGCATCTTTGCTAAAACCAAATGCCAGGACACGCGTCTTGTTAGTTAAAATAGGCCGCTTAATCATAGATGTATTTTCTTGAATAAATTTAATTTTAGCAGAGTCACTCAGTTTCTCATACACTTCTTTATGTTTTTTGTAAGTTAATCCAGACTTGTTTACTGGTAGACCACCAAATTTTTTAGACCATTGTTTGATATCTGATTCAGTTGGCGTGTATTTTTTAAAATCGACAAATTCAAATTGAACTTTTTTCTGCTCTAAATAAGCGCGAGCATTTTTTACTGTATTGCAATTAGGAATTCCATAAAGGGTGTACATTGCTGATTCCTCCAGGTATCTATCATTACTTGTTCAACTAGACGTGGTCAACTTTGATTGACAGCATACTAACTGGTATCTAACAATGAAAATTTACAAGAAAGGTCTATGCGTGAACAAATTTTTCAGCCAAATAAAAAAAGCCCTCAAAGGTGAAGAGCACGACTATACAGAAGGAAATATTTCGGACGCCGTAGTCCTGTTGTCTATACCAATGATTCTTGAGCTTAGTATGGAAAGTATCTTTGCGGTAGTGGACATGTTTTTCGTAAGTAAATTGGGTCAGAACGCCATTGCAACGGTTGGCCTAACCGAATCATTTGCTAGCATCATATATTGTATTGCAATTGGTTTGAGCACGGGAGCGACGGCTATTGTAGCACGTAGAGTTGGCGAAAAGAATCCGGCGGCTGCAGCCCACGCCGGAGCCCAATCTATAATTCTTGCGCTAATTGCTTCAATTGTTTTGGGTGTTCTAGGAGTTGTATATGCTTCAGATATTTTGAAACTAATGGGCGCCAGCACTGAAGTGGTCAACGAAGGATCCATTTTTGCCCAGATTTTAATTGGCGGCAATATTGTGATCCTTTTACTGTTCCTTATAAATGGAATTTTTCGCGGGGCCGGAAACGCCGCTATGGCTATGCGCAGCCTGTGGCTTGCCAGTGGCGCTAATATCATTTTATGCCCGATACTAATCCACATATGGGGTTTGAAAGGTGCGGCTATTGCCACTGTTTTAGGTCGCAGTGTGGGGGTCATTTATCAATGCTACCATTTATATAAAGGTGATGGTTTGCTGAAATTTAGTCTGGGACAATTTAAAATCGATACGTCAGTTATGAAATCATTGTTCACAATTTCATGGCCGGCCTCGCTGCAATTTTTAATTGGCAGCGGTAGTTGGATCTTACTCACAAGGCTGGTTGCAGAAACTGGTGGAACAGCAGCGTCTGCAGGTTATCAAATAGCATTTAGAAATTTTGCGTTTTTTATATTGCCAGCTTGGGGCTTAAGCAACGCAGCCGCGACACTTGTCGGCCAGAACATCGGTGCTAAGAAAATTGAACGTGCCGAACAAAGCGTTTACACAACTGCAAAATATTGTGTTGTCTTAATGATTTTTGTTACCCTTTTCTTCTTCTTTCTGGCGGAACCGCTTATTAAAATATATACTGATGACCCCGAAGTCGCAGGCCATGGAATTCAGACTCTGAGAATCTTAGGCTCTGGTTTTATTTTCTACGGTATCGCGATGGTGATGAATCAAGCACTGAATGGGGCTGGCGATACAAAAACTCCGACACGCCTAAATTTTATATGCTTCTGGTTATTCCAGACTCCGTTTGCGTACCTTCTAGCAAAATACGCAGGCTTAAATGCAACAGGGGCGGTTATTGCTATTCCTGTTTCGGAAGTTTTATTAGCGCTGTTGGCTTGGTACTATTTCAAAAAAGGCAAATGGAAAAACATTCAGGTATAAAAGAGGTAAAATTTGGAAGACAAACACGCAGGCATAGGAAAAACCAGACTCGAAGCATTCAGCGACGGAGTCATTGCTATTTTGATCACTATTATGGTGCTGGAATTAAAAGTTCCTCATGGTGACACCTTAGAAACACTGCAACCGTTGATTCCCGTTTTCTTAAGCTATGTTTTAAGTTTCATTTATCTAGGCATTTACTGGAACAATCATCACCATATGTTACATATGTGCAAAAATGTTACGGGCAGCATTCTGTGGGCAAATTCGCATTTGTTATTTTGGTTGTCCCTGATTCCGTTTTCGACTGGGTGGATGGGTGAAAACCATTTTGCGGCCATGCCAACAGCGATCTATGGCCTAACACTATTGATGTCAGCTATCGCTTATTGGTTATTGCAACAGACAATCATTCGTTCACAGGGCCCAAATTCAATTCTAAAGCAGGCTGTCGGAAAAGATTGGAAAGGAAAACTTTCTCCGGCCCTATACTGCTTAGCTATGATCGCTGCTTTTTATCTAGAAGGAGTTGCTATGGCGCTATACATAATCGCAGCATTAATATGGCTGGTTCCTGACAGAAGAATTGAAAAAAAACTGATTCATTCACAATGATTGTATATCGCCATACAAAAACTAAAGGTTTTGCAGAGTACCTTCCGAACTACTTAAACTCTCATCGAGGTTATAAATGAACGTAAAAGACAACGAAATTAAAAAACTTCTTTCCGACTACAAAAAATTTGCGGTGTATGGACTTAGTCCTGATGAAGATAAACCCAGCCACTATGTTCCCTTATACATGAAAAATCATGGTTGGGATATGGTAGGTACCTACCCAAAAAATCATTCAGTTGTGGTTTTAAAATTTACAGCAAGCTAAGTGATATTCCTCCCGAATACAGAAAGTTTTTAGATGTATTTCGAAGCTCTGATAAAATACCTGACGTGGTTGATGAAGTGATCAACACCGGCGGCGTCGAAGTTCTTTGGTTGCAATTGGGAATTTCGCACCCCGAAGCGGAACTAAAAGCGGAAAATGCAGGAATCAAAGTCGTCTCAAATCGTTGTCTTATCATTGAACACAAACGTTGGTTTTAAGTTCTAAACGCAGTTCTTATTGGTGTTGCAGCCACACTGTCCATCAGAAGAATCTATGAAACCTTGGTATGTGCTTACTTCAAATGTCGGAGGAAAGCATGATAAAGACAGCACACAAGACACCCCAAAATCACAGAAAACCTAAACCACCGTTCCCTGGACAAAAACAAAAATCCCCAGGACTAGAATGGAAAATCAATCCCAGACCTCAATTCGCGGCTCCTGATTATCGACCGGCCGGAAAATTATTTGGAAAAAAAGCATTAATCACTGGTGGTGATAGCGGTATCGGTCGTGCCGTCGCTGTTCTGTATGCCCGTGAAGGCGCAGATATTGCGATTACTTTTCTTCCCGAAGAAATTAAGGATGCACAAGTAACAAAGGAACATGTGGAAGCGTTAGGACGAATCTGTGTCTTGATACCAGGCGACCTATGTAAAGAAAACTTCTGTAAAAAAGCGTGGAAAAAACTGTATCTAAGTTAGGTGGAATCGACATTTTGGTCAGCAATGCTTGGACCTAAAGAACTTCCAGACTATTCAGCCACAAAAGGAGCTATCAATACCTTCACCAAATCACTAGCACAAATGTTAGTAGACAACAAATCCGAGTGAATGCAGTTGCACCTGGCCCCGTGTGGACACCACTGAATGTTTTTGACAAAGGAACGAAGACATCAAAAGTTAAACAATTTGGAATCAAACAACCAATAAAACGCCCTGCGCAGCCCGAAGAAATTGCACCGGCTTATGTATTTTTGGCTTCAGAAGCCGATTCGAGTTATATCACGGGGGCCATACTGGCAGAGACTGGCGGACTTCCTATAAATTAATCTTGATATCAAAACTAAACCATTTTACTTTAGTCAAGTAACCGTTTAAAAAAAATTGTTCTTGATGATTGATAAACTAGAATTGCAAAAGGAAAACAATCATGGCACAAAACTATTTTACTTTAATTTGTCTATCAACTTGAAAGGCCTATGTCAAAATTTGGGGATAAAATTTTACAGATGGATCCAGCACAATCGTATGCTTTTTTTATGGAAGCACCGGTGGCTGTTTGTCTTTTGGAAGGCCCTAATCACATTTTCAAGCTGGCTAATCCTCACTATGCAGACTTACTTTGCGTTTCTGAATCTGACTTAATTGGTAAATCTATTTTTGACGCGCTTCCTGAAGTTCTTGCCCAAGGCTTCAAACCCTTTCTAGACGACGCATTCCTTAACGGAAAACCGTTTGATGGAAAAGAATATCCATTTGAAGTTTATCTTCAAGATGGAACCACAAAAAAATTATTTATAGATTTTGTTTGTCAGCCCTATAAAAATTCAGAAGGCAAAATCATCGGCCTTTTTTCAACTATTACGGACGTCACCGAAAAAGTGGTAGCGATTGCGAAATATCGTCGTGCTAAAGAAGAAGCCGAACGAGCTAATGAATTGAAATCAGCGTTCCTAGCAAATATGTCACATGAAATTAGAACCCCACTGAGTGCCATGATTGGCTTTGCTGATCTTCTGCGCGAAGAAAACCTAACCTCAGAAGAACGAATCAGCTGCGTGGATATTTTAATAAAAAATGGACAACAGCTGTCGTTTATCATTAACGATATTTTAGATCTTTCAAAAGTAGAAGCTGGTCATTTAAGACTTGAGTACTTGACAACTAAACCGAGACAAATTGCAGAAGAAGTCGTTTCTTTATTCCAAGTTAAAGCCAAAGAGAAAAATCTGAATCTAAGATATATTGCCGACACTTCGACTCCGAATGAAATGGTTTCAGATCCAGTCAGGGTTCGTCAGGTGCTGACTAATTTAGTCAGCAACGCGATCAAATTTACAGAAAATGGTTCTGTTACTATTAGAAGTTTGAAATTGAAAAACGCGAATGGTCGCGAACTTGTTGCGTATGAAGTTACCGATACAGGACTTGGGATTACGCCTGGCCAAGAAGAAAAACTTTTTGAAATGTTTGTCCAAGGCGAAACCTCGACGACACGACGATTCGGCGGTACTGGCTTGGGTTTAGCGTTATCGAGGAAACTAGCTAAGGCTCTTGGCGGAAATGTTATTGTTAAATCTTCTATACCTGATCTTGGAAGTACTTTCTTGTTCACCTTTGACGACTGCCCAGAAAAACGAGAAATGTCTTTCGAGATGGCAGAGAAAAAGAAGGATTACACCATCAGTGCTCTCACTGATGGCGGCCTACTCCTAAAAAATGTAAAAGTCCTGGTGGTTGACGATGCCCCAGATAACCAGCTTTTAATTTGGCACTTCTTAACTAAAGCGGGTGCTCTTTTAGAATCAGCTGAAAATGGACTCGATGGTTTTGAGAAAGCGATCAATGGAAATTATGACTTGGTATTAATGGACGTGCAAATGCCATTGATGGATGGGTACACAGCTACTAAACGGCTACGTGACAACGGGTACAAAAAACCGATCATTGCACTAACGGCTCATGCGATGAGCGAAGTCAGAAAAAAATGTCTTTCTGTTGGCTACACCGATCACCTGACAAAACCAATCAACCCCAAAGAACTGATCTCCTGCATTGCCGGCCATGCCTATAGCGTTCACTAATATTTGGCTTTACTTCCTTGGGACACATTCAACTCCTAAAATTGGGATTTAATAGGTTTTGGCACACCGACATCAGGTTTATCGAACTGAGGTTCAACGACTTCCGGTTTATTTGGATTTGAAACATCTGGCTTTGGAGACGGCTCTTTACGTTTTTCGTAAGCCTCTTCGCGTTTCCAAGTTCCTTCATTAGAAACTGGGGACATTTGCTGAGTTTCCATCACTGCACTCCTTTACTCTGTAGAACTATTCCTCAAAACAAGAAGAAAAATTCAGTTTGTAAAAGAGTGTGCAACGTAAATGCCAGGATTATTGATTTGCGCTTTGTTTTTGTCCTTCAATAATTGCTTTCAAATTAGCAATACCCTGGCTGAATGAGCCTGCGACCATGGCTTCGCAATCTATTAAAGTACCAATTAGTTTTCCTAGGAAACCACCATCACCTGACATGGCCCATGAAAATCGAGTCGATGCGCCTTCGGAGGTTAATGTGTATGTAACTAAGTTTTCCGCAAAGAACGGTTTTGTCATTGTTAACTTAATTTCCACCAACTGATTAGGCACTATTTTTAAAATTTCTAGTTTTCCAGAACCAGCTTCAGCATTTCCATCAAAATCCATGGTCGCACCGACTTGCCCATCGGTTCCACCAAATGTCTTTTTCATATTGGGATCTACTTTTTCATAAGGTGACCACTCGCCGCCCAGTTTGAAATTGCTAATATATGGAAATATTTTATCCGCTGGTGCGTCTATCAATCCGCTTCGCTCGTAGCGAAACTTTCCTTCGCGAGTCGATACATACCCTAAAAATACTATTACTAAAACCAATACCGCTAAACCTATTTTTTTTGCCATAATTAACCTCTTTTTCTTCAAACATGACAACATACCGATTAGTATGTTGTCAAATCGGGTTAAGCTTGCTAGACTTTCAACATGCGAAAAAGTAGGGACCTAGAAAAAACTAGAAAAGAAATTTTAGATGTAGCATTCATGGAAGTCTTCAGCCGTGGTTTCCAAGGCGTCAGTGTCGACGATATTGTTAAAAAAACATCGTTAACAAAAGGTGCATTCTATCATCACTTCCCGACTAAACTAGATCTTGGTTATGCTCTTGTGGATGATGTGATCAAGCCAATGATTATCGATCGATGGATTACTCCTCTTGCCGAATATGAAAATCCTCTAGATGGAATTTTAAAACAAATGAAAACTTTGATCGGCAAGTCCAGTATGGAAAATTTAAGATTGGGCTGCCCTCTAAATAATTTAGTACAAGAAATGTCACCTGTTGATGAAGGATTTAGAAAACGCCTACAAATTGCTTTGAATCTTTGGATTGATGAAACAGATTTCATTCTTAAGAAAGCAAAAAAACAAGGACAACTAAAATCTGATGTAAACACCCGTCAAGTGGCACATTTTATAGTAATGGTTCATGAAGGTATTTACGGTATGCTGAAAGGTTTAGATGAACCGAAAGCATTTGATACTTTGTATGATTCACTGAAGCGTTATTTTCAAACTATTCAAGCTTGAATCATTCCGCTAAATCAAGCCGGCCTCTTTATACATCCGCATTTCATCACCGGCGACAAATCCAAATATCTTTGGCACGTCATCTGGATGCTGTACAAAATAGGTAACCTCAAAATCCATAGAAAATGGTTCCCCCGATTTTTTAACGTATTCTGCGTTGTATTGAATTTTTACCATATCATGAAAGTAATCGATGGCTGTTACCGCCAGTTTTTTAATTCGTAAATGCCGAGCACCCATTTTTTTATAAAACGCGTATCCTTTTTTTAAAAGCATTGAAAAAAGGAATCCATTTTTTCCTGTCGAAACAGTTTCAGGACCCGCCGATAGAAATTTGTCAGCAAAAAAACTGCGAATAAGGTCGGTATCAAGCTTTCCCGTAAGGGCTTGATTGTATGAATCCACATAAGTTGCAAAGAAAACGTGGTAATCCGGCCTCATAGAACAACTGAAGTTGCATAATCAATGCCACAAGCTGATAGTTGCTAAGTTCCTAGCCGACCCGCAAACTCCTTATTTGTCACTGCACTTGTCCCCTTTTGTGGACAAACGTTTCTTTTAAGCTCAA
Source organism: uncultured Bdellovibrio sp. (assembly GCA_963932905.1). Classification (GTDB taxonomy): domain Bacteria; phylum Bdellovibrionota; class Bdellovibrionia; order Bdellovibrionales; family Bdellovibrionaceae; genus UBA2316. The sequence goes on along the minus strand of CAWVRN010000021.1, from coordinate 36,179 downwards.
AATGATATGTATGAAAACAAGTTTGGTAACGAAAGCACTGGTTAAAAAATATCTTCCTACACGCACTAAAAAATCCAATAAAACACACGCTGGTAAACTTGTTATAGTCGCGGGGTCTGCAGGAATGTATGGCGCTGGCATTTTATCAGCGCTGGCGGCGACTCGATCAGGTGCCGGGTATACATACCTAATGATGGATTGGACCAATCCGCAACTACTTAAACATCCTGATATTTTGTTTTTAAGACCTAAAATTGAATTGTTGAAAAAAATAAAGGCTACGGCTTACGTTTTGGGGCCTGGTTTAGGCATTTCAATAAAAGCAAAATCCAATCTAAATTATTTTATTAAAAATAAATTAGAAAATGTCATACTTGATGCTGACGGCCTAACACTTTTATCTAAAATTAAAGAACCTAAAATTCCTTCAAGTTGGATATTAACTCCTCATGAAGGCGAACTTGCTCGACTATTGAACATTTCTTCTGACGAAATAAGAAGAAGTCCCAGTCGCTATGCAGATCTCGCACAAAAAAAATATGGATGCACTATTTTACTTAAAGGCACAATCACCTATATCGCCGACGGTGAAATTATTTGGAAATCAAAATCAGGAACGCCAGCATTAGCGAAAGCAGGAACAGGTGACGTACTGGCTGGAATCATAGGAGGATTACTTGCTCAAGGTTTAAAACCCAGCCTCGCAGCCGCCTTGGGAGCCTATCTTCACGGACTGGCTTCCAAACGGTTTCTAAGAAATGGAAATGATGTCATTAGCATGCGTCCGCTAGATTTGATAGAAAGTCTGCCGACTATAATCAAATTGTCCAGATCAAGTTGACAGAACATGTTGGCTAGGACAACTAGCTCAGTAACAAAATTTCCAGTTTTTTTCTTCGGATCCAGAAAAATGTTTAGGTACGTACATTGACCACCCAGTGAGCTAGACAACCAACAAGTCCAAATACAAAAGTTCCCCAAGCCATATCTGCAAGCATAAACTTGATAGGGTAATTTTTTAGTATTGCCAAGTTAGTCATGTCGAATATGCCATATATAATTAATCCCATGCACGCACTTAACAGAAAAGCTTTCCACCACGCACTATCGCCAGACAAATTTGGCACCACAAACAAAGCCATTGCTAACGCCATTAAGACATACGTTCCTAGCGCCGGCGCTAGCAGTATATCAAATTCACCGTCTTTAATTCGGCCAATCTCTGCGAGCTCACGCGAATTAAAATCTTTCACCACAAATTTAAACCACAAAAAATCAAGAACGGCAAAGGACACTATGGATACGCCAAAGGTTTTTAAAAACGTCATGCAGCCTCCACTATTGAGTCGGTTTCTTTCGTGTTTTAAGCAAATCACCCCAACCGGCCTGGGCCATTGTTTGGAATTTCCATTTACCTCCTTCACGAACCAGTATGTCTACATATTTTGTAAACCAATCTTGAATTTCTTTTTTTTGAACTTCAGAAGCCTCAAAACCTTTTGGCAAATCAAAAGAACTTGTAACCGCCACAGCGGCTTCTTTGGGTTTGACTTCCTTTGTAGGTGATTTCGAATAAGACGTTGATAGGAACAATGTGATTAAGACGCTGAAAATATTTTGATAATCTTTCATCCGATCAAGCTTATGAAGGTCTACTTTTATTGTAAAGATAAATAGGCAGACCTTTTGCAAACTGTTATCGAACAAGTTACAGACTTGGATCAGCCCCTAGCTGCAGAAGTAAATCAATCGATTCGCCGGCACTTACAGCCACGGCCTCTTTCAAAGGCGTTCTCCCTGAAACCATCACTTCATTTTTTCGGACATCAGCACTTTTTTTGTTTATATCCGCACCTTTCTGAATTAGGAATTGAATCAGTTCCAAATTACAATTTGCAGCTGCCGAATGAAGCAGAGTTAGACCTTGAAATTTACTTGTTGAATTTACGTCTAATCGGCCAGACGACACCATCACCTTAACCATTTCAGTACGGTTCCAAACAGCAGCTAAATGCACCGACGAAGCTTTGAATGTATTTTGCAGGTTGATATTGGCACCTGCACGAAACAGAATCATAAACGCGTCCACGTTTCCACCTAGAATCGCATATTGTAATGCAGTTCTTCCATAGCGATCTTTCATATCGATATTTTTATCATGCATTAACAAAGAGCGAATTCTGGATGTGTTACCTTCGAAAGACGCTTTCATCAATGGCGTTAAGCGAACTCCCGGAGTTAACGAGTGGCGATTAGATTCTAAATTTTGACGGATAGATGGGCATTCATTTTTTATATTAAGCCCGGCCGCATTCAGTGGTACCGCCACTGGTGCCGATTTACCTGCATCTTTGTTACAGCCGATATGAATTACGGCCACAACAAGTAACGGTATTAATTTCAAAACCCTAAGCATAAAGTACCCCTTATTTCGTTTAAGAAACGCCCGCTTAGGGTTCAGCAAATAGTACGCCTAGGCGCCTACTCTGTTTTAAGCCAATCCGCAGGAAAGCCGCCTTCATTTACGAAACTTTTTACAGGCTTGCGCGCATTTGGTTCTTCACGTGCTTGAAGGAAATCGGGAAGTGATTTTTTATCACCCAATTTACCCACAGCAACCATAGCTTCCACCGTGAAGTTATCAGGCAATTTAAATTCAGATTTAATCTGAGAATGATGAATACCCGCCATACAGTGCGTGTACCAACCAACTTTATTCATCTCCAATGCAAAACTCATCCATGCTGATCCCGTATCAAAAGAATGACTATCTGAAACAGAAATTTTATCGCCCGATTTAAAATCCTTTTTAGACAAAACCACTATCAATGCTGCTGCTTTAGAAGCCCACACGCGATTACCTTCCACTAGAAAACTAGTGTACAAATCCCACGTTTGTGTTCCGCGGCGTGAAAACAAAAACCTCCAAGGTTGACTGTTGCTAGCCGATGGAGCCCAACGAGCGGCTTCGAATCCCGTTCGTAGAGTTTCATCAGAAATTTCTTCATTAGAAAACGCGCGTGTTGACCAACGCTCGATAAATTGCGGATCAATAGGATAGTCTGGTTTTCTGTTGTTCATTTTGCCTCCAAAAGTAATAACGATATTTTGTTACGGAAATAGTTAACTCTGGACACCAATGAGGTCAACATATCCTCTTGCCGACGCATGTTTAGAATGTTTAAGCTCATACTATGAGTATTCATTTTTTTGAGTCTGAGCTAAATATGCCAGCGAAAATGGTGATTTTACCTCTTCGCTCGACAGTAATTAAAACGGCCAAAGGTGTGGTCATAATTTCACCTATCAGATTCACCGATGAACAATATCGACAAATTGAAGAACTAGGTCCAGTCACTGATCTTGTGGCTCCCTCACTACTACATCATTTGCATTTACCTAAAACGGTCCAACGTTTTAAAAGCGCGAATATTTGGGGCCCCGAAGGTTGCAAAGAAAAACTGCCCGAAATAAAATGGAATAAAATTTTTGGTCAGGATTCATGGCCGCATTCTGATGAAATTGATCTTGTTACACTAAAAGGAATGCCCGGATTAAACGAGGTCGTATTTTTTGATAAAGCCACGCGATCACTGATTGTCACCGATCTTTTGTTTAATATGACTCATCCTAAGGGATGGGCGGCTCCTATAATGTTACGAATTGTCGGCACTTATAAAAAATTTGGTGTTAGTCGACTTACCATGAGTATTGTGAAAGATCGTACCGCTTTTCAAAATTCAGTAAAAAGTATTTTAAATTGGAATTTTGATCAAATCGTTATGGCTCATGGGGACGTGGTAACTAGCGACGGAAAAAATAATTTCATCCAAGCTTTTAAGAACAAAGGCTATTCTTTTTAGAATCTGTTAGCTATCAGTCTATTTCGGAACTAGATTTGCACCTTCTTAATTAAAAAGCTTATTAAAGCACTTTAAAAGGAGGATCTATGGCAACAACGGTACAACAAGCCAATGCTCCATCGCAAGCTGCGGAATCTTTCCCGGCAAAAGCGGTCTATTGGTTAATTGCATTTGCCGTTATTATTGGATTGGGTCTTACAATATCGATGATGAGAGATCGCTGGATCGCATCTCCAGCAGGCGAAACATACAGTTTTCCCGTGGAAACGCCTCCAGAACCAAAAATGAATCAGCCAGTCGAACAAGTAAATCCGGCTCCTACGAACGGAGCTCCTGTTCAATAGCCTTGGTGACAGTTGGATCGTCAGGGGTCATGTCGGGCGCAAATCGTGCGACCACTTGGCCTTGACGGTTCACAAGGAATTTTTCAAAATTCCACAAAATATCTTTTTTTATTTCGCGTTTAAATCCATATTCAACTAAATCAGGTTCCAGTTTTGAATTTGGAATTTGAATGGCATCCGGTTTTGCCGTAGTTAAATAATTATATAACGGATGCTGGCCAGGGCCCTTAACAACAATTTTCTGAAACATGGGAAATTTAATTCCAAATTTAGATGTACAAAATTCTTGAATTTGTTGATTTGTACCAGGCTCTTGAGCGCCAAACTCGTTCGCTGGAAACCCAAGAATTTCTAAACCTTGAGCGCGATATTTTTCATAAGTTTTTTCTAAAGCTTCATACTGCGGAGTCAAACCACATTCCGAAGCGACGTTTACTATCAACATTACTTTTCCTCTATACTCTGCCAAAGTTGATGGTTTACCGTCGATTTTAGGAATTGAAAAATCATAAATATTTGCAGCCATTTAAAGCCTCACTTTCTTTATTTTTTTAGTATACTGGCGCTTTTCTAATTAGCCAGATTTTCTATCGACACACCTTATCTAATTTTTCTTTCGGATACATGCTAAACTTTTTTAGACCGGCATCTTTTAGTTTCAAATTTTTTGATTTCAATATCTGAAAAGTTAATTCTGAACCATGTTCGGCAGCCAAGGCCGGATCGATTGTATAGATTTCATCACTGATCGCTTCGGACAAAGGAATAAATTCCACGCCTTCTTTTTTATACATGAGTAGTAATTCATCCATCATATCAGCATCAAACGCGCCTACATGCAGAAGTAAAATATGTTTCACTGGTCGCTGAAATAAAAATTTTGATAACTTTACTTCGCGTCGTAAATGTTCTTTCGCATTGGCGATAAATGTCGATTTCAACCACTTAATAGTTTTCTTTTCGTTCTTATCTAGACATCGAGCGTAAGGATCATTCCAAGACCAATCTTCAAAGTCCACGGTGACCTGAGCAATTTTATATCCTTTGCTTTTCAAATGATCACGAATTGCATTACGCGTTTCTAATGTATTACCTTCATGCAGATAAGGATAGCGAAAATATTTCCAGTCAAATTTTCCACCATAGTTTTGTAGCGCGCTTTCGTTGTTGTCGATCTCTTGTTTAAATTCTGCAAGGGACACCTTGTTTATGCTCTTGTGGGTGAACGTATGATTACCTAATGGATAACCAGTATCCGTCCATAGTTTAACGGATTCCATTAATATTTTATCGTCGCCAATTTTACTAGCGTTTAGAAAACCATAAACTTCTGGAATCTGATGAGACTTTAAAACATCTAACATTTTTTTAGTAATTTGAAGACGATTATACCCACCTGGCAATTGTCCGTGAGCTGGTAAATCGTCAACAGTGATTGCCATTTGAATTTTAGCTTCTGAAAAAAGACTCAATAATAAGAATATGACAATAGATTTCAATGCGCATCCTTTACATTTTTATTTAAAAAAACACGTCTAGGCGGCAAGCTCAAGCATAATTTATTTAATATTGTCTGGCTTTTGATAGCGCACTAGTAAGCAACCTACCGCAGTGTAAAGAAAACTCCATTCGAGGTGTTCTACTATCGTATTTAAATATGGCAGCAAGAAATTTTCGGTATTTAACAAGCGTGTCGACAACCAAACAATGCAAATTATTAAAGCGGCCAACAAAATCAGATTTCTAAATACGGGATAAAATTTTCCTTTGGCGGCAATATAGTACCACGGAGCAAAAAGTGCGACGATCACCAATTGCATAAATAATACTCCCAAACTTAGACCAAGGGAACCAATGATCAGGTTCCCCGCCGACAAACCGAAATCAGAAATTACATTTGAAGAAACAAAGCCGTAAACTAATCCGAATACGAACGCTACAATCCACTCTTGTCCCGGAAAGAGAGGACGAAATGAATGGAAAATAAAAATAATTATCGTAACTGAAAAGAGAACTTCATCCCATCGAAGAGGCAGGTTCTTGGCGCCGGCAGCCACAATAAGCAACTTAAGGAAATGACCTACCGTAAATGCACTTAAAACTCTAAAGAAATCAAAAAAACTATTTTTATAAGAGACAGTCATTGATAATAACAAGACAAAGATAAACATAAGGTGATAGAACTCTGTTTTTACACGATCCATTCCAAGTTTGAATACGCTCAGAAAACCAACCCAATTGCTGCCTTCACCTCGATTTACAATAATTTCATTTTGTCCGGAGTAAACAATGCCTATGCCTTCTGTATGTTCGGAAGAGACACCTGTTCCCCAGTCAGATTTTACAAAGACTAAAATTCTATGACTTAAAATTTTATGAACAATAAGATCGGTGAAAATCGAAAATGCACGCGGCGACTGAACGTTTGTTGAATGCAGTGAGATACTAAAAACAAGGCTACGCGGTTCGCCTGGGAGATTCTCAATAGAGAAATCATCAGTTAAATTGATTTGCCATGGTAGGCCGTCTTGGCCTTTAACGGATATATGGGATAAAATATAACTACGTAACTCAACTTTTAGATCCCTAATTTTTTCCGTTGGATCAGTCTGCAATTCCTTTCCAAACGCGGCTTCTAATTCTGATAAAGCCAAGCTCACCTCGGCTTTGACATCAAATTCCCGGAAAACCAGGTAAATCGAAGAGCTTCCATCGGTGTTAGCTTCAACTTTTTGCGCAGCTGAGAATACATACAACAGTGCAAGGCAAAAAAACTTTTTCATTTTAACTTTCGCTCCTTGATTCCTTCAAAGGCTTTCCTCCAGTGTACCCTCAAAATTGTCAAAGAGTGGTGAATTCCAGGATTCTGACCAGAGCCGCTCCAGACAGGGAATCCATAGCTATTAACCATATTTACGAAGCCTCGTTCTGAGAATTTTGAATTGGTCTTTTTCAAGATACCTTGAGGTCAGTTTTTTACATCTTTTTTACGCTCATTGGATGCATCCTGACTGTAACGTCATTGAAAGGATCGTTATGTCAATTCTCAAAACTCAATCTCTTTATTCCATTGTTCTGATGAAACTTATGCTGATTACATCGACTGTATTACACGCCCAAACAGCAGACTATTCTTGGATGCCGGGAAACTATGCTCCCACCGAATCCCCGATGGCTACAAAGTATTTCACACCGGAAATCAGGCTTGATTCTGCTTATCATTATTCATTCAACAAACCATCCGACCACACCATATCGGGATCAAGCGAAGTATTTCGACACAATGAACTTCAACTAACCCAAATTGGTGCTGGTGGCGACTTTAATTATAACAACGTGGGCTTTCGTTTAATGACTCAGTTTGGAATGTATTCCATGACTACGCCACGCAATGACCCCAGCACGTCACGTGGACAATGGCAGACTGACAATGCTTACCGATATGTATCCGAAGCCTATGGCACTTACAAATTAGCCAATGGGACAAATATCCAAGCCGGGATTTTCATGTCCTACATTGGTTTATGGAGCTACTACAACTTCGACAATTGGACCTATCAACCTTCGTACGTTTCATCCAATACACCTTGGTTTTTCAACGGTGTTCGTCTTCAATTTTTTCCAAATGATAAACTTAAAATTGAACCTTGGTTGATCAATGGATGGCAGTCTTATGGACAATTCAATGAACAGCCCGGTGCTGGTGTTCAAATTTCTTATCGTCCTACTGATTCATTAGCTATCGTATCCAATCAATACTACGGCGCCGATACGCTAGGTAATTCTGGTCGCGTTCGCGTTCATAGTGACAACAGCATCATGACAAAATACTACGAAAATCAGTCTGCTACGTTAAGTAAAGCGGCTGCTTCACTCACTATTGATGCTGGCTGTGAACAAGGCGGCGGAGTTAATTGCGATGGTCAGTACTTTGTAGGCTTCATGGCTTACAATCGCGTGTGGTTTGAAAAAGACACCTATGGATTAACAATCGGCGGCGGGCAAATCAGAAATCCGGGTCGCTATCTAGTTTTAATGCCGCCAATAAATGGCGCTACCGCCTATTCGGGAACGCCCTACTTCACCGCCAATCCTGGTGATGATTTTTCGGCATGGGATGCGCAAATCGCTGGTGATTATATGCCGACTCGCAATCTGACTTTCCGTTTAGAATACACTCGTCGCTGGGCCAGCGTTCCCTATTTTGCAGGACCTAATGGCATGACTCCTCCGGGTGGAAACCAAGGATCACTTGGTTCGGCGGTCACAAATTGGAATCCAGATTTAGTTCAAACAGAAGATCGTTTAACTGCGGCTATGATGGTTCGATTTTAGTAGGGAGGCTTTATGGATTTTTTTCTATCAGGTTTAATCGGAATTTTAGTTCTGGGCTATTTAGTATACGCACTATTCAATCCAGAAAAATTTTAACTGTGGAGTCGATATGAAAGCGACAGATTTTATTCAAATTGCAATATTTGTAACTGCGATTATTTTACTTACACCATTACTAGGAAAATATTTGGCCCAAGTTTTCGAAGGGCAAAAACATATTTTAAAACCAGTTTTTGGATGGCTAGAAAATTTGGCCTATAAATTCGCGGGTGTGGATTCAACAGAAGAAATGAATTGGCGTCAGTACACTCAAGCTCTTCTTATATTTAATTTCATCGGATTTTTGGTTGTTTTCATTTTGCAAATGATTCAGTCGTTTTTGCCACTAAATCCTCAGCAGCTGCCGGGAGTTTCTTGGCATTCGGCCTTCAACACGGCGATAAGTTTTATGACAAACACTAACTGGCAAGGTTATGCCGGTGAAACTGTAATGTCATTTCTGACTCAAATGCTTGCATTGACCACTCAAAACTTTGTAAGTGCAGCCACTGGCATTGCCGTGTTTTTAGCTTTAACCCGAGGGATCGTCCGAAAGAACGCGGCGACGTTAGGTAACTTTTGGACCGATCTTACACGAAGTGTAGTGTATGTACTGCTACCTTTATCGATTGTTTTATCTATTATTTTAGTAAGCCAAGGAGTTGTGCAAAATTTTTCAGGTTACACAGAGGCAACGACTCTAGAAGGCGCAAAACAAATCATCCCCTCTGGTCCGGCGGCATCGCAGGTAGCAATCAAACAATTAGGAACAAATGGCGGCGGTTTTTTCAATGCAAATTCAGCACATCCGTTAGAAAATCCAACTCCGCTTTCAAATTTCTTGCAGATGTTAGCCATCATTCTTTTGCCAGCAGCACTTACATTTACCTATGGTCGCATGACGGGACACCAGCGCCACGGATGGACAATATTTGCTGTGATGCTAGGAATTTGGTTAGCAACCTTGGCCGCGTCATCGGCTGCGGAATATCAAGTAAATCCGATATATAATCAACCTGGTTTAATGGAAGGAAAGGAAACTCGATTTGGTGTTATTAACAGTTTAATCTGGTCCACTCTAACAACTGTTGCTTCCAACGGTTCCGTGAATTCAATGCACTCTAGCCTGTCTCCAATAGCTGGCGGGATTGCGATGTTTAATATTATGCTTGGTGAAATCATTTTCGGTGGTGTAGGTGCCGGAATGTACGGCATGTTGCTATTCGTTCTATTGACCGTATTTTTATCGGGCTTGATGGTTGGACGTAGCCCAGAATATCTTGGTAAAAAAATCGAAGCTTATGAAATGAAGTGGGCCGTTTTCGGCATACTTGGTCCGTGCGCCACGATTTTAACTGGCACCGCCTTGTCGGTGATGTTGCCTACTGCACTTTCAAGTTTGTCCCACAAAGGCCCTCACGGATTTTCTGAAGTTCTGTATGCATTCACATCGGCGACCGGAAATAATGGAAGTGCATTTGCGGGTTTAAACGCGAACACCGTTTACTACAATCTAATTTTAGGTCTTGCGATGTTGATCGGACGATTTGTAGTTATCATTCCCGTGTTGGCGATTGCCGGTAGTTTAGTCCGAAGAAAAACCTCTCCGCCATCAGCAGGAACATTTGCCACTGATACAGCTATTTTCGCTATTCTATTAATTGGCGTGATTCTGATTGTCGGTGCTTTAACTTTTCTCCCAGCGCTTTCTTTAGGTCCCATTGTCGAACACTTTATGATGTCAAACGGAACGATTTACTAGCGAGGTATGTATGAAAAAAACAGAGAGCCAGTGGACGAATCCACAAATCCTATTACCAGCAATGAAAGGCGCATTTATAAAACTTGATCCTCGAGCACAAGCACGAAATCCAGTTATGTTTGTGACCGAGATCTGTGCCGTCTTAACGACTCTCATATTGATTTTTGGTAGCGGCAGTTCAAAGTCATTTGAGTTTCAAATTTCGATTTGGTTATGGTTTACAGTACTGTTTGCCAATTTTGCCGAAGCAATCGCTGAAGGACGAGGCAAAGCACAGGCCGAAAGTTTGAAGAAAGTTAGAACGTCCACCAAGGCTAGATTACTAGTAAATGAGAAAGAATCTTTGGTTTCCGCTGTAGAATTAAAAAAGAATGATGTAGTCGTTTGCGAAGCAGGCGACATCATTCCCAGCGACGGTGAGATTATTTTGGGCATTGCCAGTGTCGACGAATCCGCCATTACCGGTGAATCGGCGCCAGTCATACGTGAAAGTGGAGGTGATCGCAGTGCCGTCACCGGCGGAACCAAAGTTCTCAGTGACAAAATTCTAATTAAAATTACCGCCGAACCGGGAAGCAGCTTTTTAGATAGAATGATTTCCCTGGTCGAAGGTGCGACTCGTAAAAAGACGCCGAACGAAATTGCACTCAGTATTATTCTGTCCGGTTTAACCATTGTATTTTTACTTGCCGTAATGACAATCAAACCGTTCACGGATTTTGCGGGAACGACAATGGGCCAAGACCTATCTAACATCATTACCGTCCCCGTATTAATTTCTCTTTTGGTTTGCCTAATTCCAACGACGATCGGCGGTTTGTTAAGTGCTATCGGCATCAGCGGTATGGATCGCCTTATCAGTAGAAATGTAATTGCGACCAGTGGCCGTGCGGTTGAAGCTGCTGGTGATATTGATGTTTTGTTACTAGATAAAACAGGTACCATTACGCTGGGTAACCGCATGGCATCGGAATTCTTACCCATCAAAGGAGTAACTGAAATTCAACTAGCAGAGGCCGCGCAACTATCTTCACTAGCCGACGAAACAGCGGAAGGCCGATCCATCGTTGTTTTAGCAAAAGAAAAATTTAATTTACGTGCAGATTCGGCAAGCCATCGATCCATGACCTTTATTCCCTTTACTGCACAGACACGAATGAGTGGCGTCGATTTCTTAGATGCGAATACGACTTCTGTGTCCATTCGTAAAGGAGCCGGCGATTCTATCAAAGAACTTGTAAAAAAAGATAAAGGCTCGATCCCCGCACAGCTAGATTCATTAATTGAAACCGTTGCAAAAAAAGGTGGGACGCCCCTAGTCGTTTCCCAAGGGAATGCGATCCTTGGCGTGATTTATTTAAAAGATATCGTAAAGGGAGGCATAAAAGAGCGATTTGCCGAACTTAGAAAAATGGGAATTCGCACTGTGATGATTACTGGTGACAATCCTATTACAGCCGCAGCCATTGCCGCCGAAGCTGGAGTCGACGACTTCATGGCCCAGGCGACACCAGAGTCAAAACTCAATCGAATTCGCGAAGAACAAAACAAAGGACACTTAGTCGCCATGACTGGAGACGGTACTAATGATGCCCCGGCGCTAGCTCAAGCCGATGTGGGTGTGGCAATGAACACGGGCACCCAGGCCGCACGCGAAGCCGGCAACATGGTGGACTTAGATTCCAATCCTACCAAGCTAATTGAAATAGTAGAAATCGGAAAGCAGTTATTAATGACCCGAGGAAGTTTAACGACGTTCAGTATTGCCAACGACGTGGCGAAATATTTTGCCATTTTGCCAGCACTTTTTAGCGCACTCTACATAACAGCAGGACAAAATCACGGTCCGTTAGAAAAGCTAAATATCATGGCTTTGCATTCTTCACATAGCGCGATCCTTAGCGCCGTGATTTTTAATGCTCTGATCATCGTAGCGTTAATTCCCTTAGCACTAAAGGGTGTCGCGTATCGTTCGATGGGTGCTGCGGACGTGCTTCGTCGTAATTTACTTATTTTTGGATTTGGTGGCCTTATCGTTCCCTTTATTGGCATTAAATTAATCGATATCTTGATCACCAAAACAGGTCTAATTTAACCGGAGACTTTTATGAAGTTATTTCTTATCTCATTTCGCATGCTGGGCTTTATGACTCTCTTAACAGGTTTCATTTACCCTTTGCTAGTGACCGGAATTTCGCAAGGTCTGTTTTCAAAAGAAGCGAACGGAAGTCTAATCACAAAAGATGGTATCGTTATTGGTTCCAGCTTGATCGCTCAAAAATTTGAATCGGACCGCTACTTCTGGGCTCGGCCGTCCGCGACCGACTACAACCCCCTCCCTTCCGGAGGCTCTAATCTGAGTCCTGTTAGCACAGCTTTAAAGAAAAACTATGACATACGCGTGGAATTTCTAAAACAAAAGCACGGAACAGATTCCACAGCACCTCAAGATTTAATTTTCAATTCGGCCAGTGGGTTAGATCCCCATATATCTTTGGCGTCTGCCAATTACCAAATAGGTCGCGTAGCTAAGGCGCGAGGTTTAGATATCATCGCCGTGCGCAACGCTATCGATGAACTGACGGAGTCCCCTCAATTAGGTATATTAGGTGAAACCAAAATCAATGTTTTGAAATTGAATTTGAATTTAGATACGTTGCAAAGGTTGAGGAACTAATTTGAACTCTAAATATCGCGGACCAATAGACCCTGACTCGCTATTGTCTGCCATCAACGCCGAAGAAAAAGCTCGTACGTCAGCTAAGCTGCGCGTGTTTTTAGGCATGTCCGCAGGAGTCGGTAAAACATTTGCCATGCTAAAAGCAGCTCATCAAAAGAAGAATGAAGGAGTAGATGTAGTTGTTGGTATCGTGGAAACTCACAACCGTTCAGAAACGGCCGCATTGCTGAATGATTTAGAAATTGTTCCCAGAAAAAAAATTCAATACCGCGAAACTGTTTTGGAAGAGTTAGATATCGATACTATCATTAGGCGCAAGCCCGAATTAGTCGTCGTTGATGAATTGGCTCACACGAATGCCCCAGGATCACGCCATCAAAAACGATATCAGGATGTACTTGAATTATTAGACCATGGAATTGATGTTTTGACCGCGCTTAATGTGCAACATTTGGAAAGTCGCAAAGATGCAGCAGAATCCATTACCGGTATTTCAATTCGCGAAACAGTACCAGATAGTATCATCGAACGAGCTGGGCAAGTCGAACTTGTCGACATTGCACCAATTGAATTATTAAAACGATTGTCAGAGGGCAAAGTCTATCTTGGCGACAAAGCCGCTGCCGCTGCCGCCGGTTTTTTCAAAGAAGACAAATTAACTGCACTACGCGAAATTGCTTTGCGTTTTACCGCCGAACGAGTTGATCAGGATTTACAAAAATTTTCGGCGGCCCGCGATCAACAACCGTGGCAGACAAATGAGCGATTGTTGGTCGCGGTCTCGCATAGTCCCTACTCTGAAAAAATAATTCGCGCCACGCGAAGAATCGCATATAGCTTAGAAGCGCCGTGGATTGCAGTTCACGTCGATACTGGTATTCAGCTAAACAGTGAAGATCAAGCGCAGTTAAATAGAAACCTATCTTTGGCAAAAGAACTTAAGGCCGAAGTTGTAACTATGGTGGACACCAGCCTAGCTGAAGCTTTAAAACGTATTTGTCGACAAAAAAATGTCACACAAGTCATCGTCGGCAGACCTACTCGGCGATGGTTTCGCGATTTACTTGAAGGCGGATCGCTGTTGAATCATTTCATCAAAGAAAGTCTTGAAGTCGATATACACATTATTCGTCAAGATCAAAAAAGTCAGTTCCGTCCCTCGGTGTGGCAAGAATTAAAACATTACCGTTCCGCTACAGGCTGGATAAAATATTGGAATACATTGTGGTTTCTGGCTGCAATAACCGCGCTAAGTACTGTTATTGAGCCTTTCATCGGATACCGCACCGTCGGTTTCATTTTCTTGCTAGGTGTTCTAACCGTCGGCCTGTTTGGCAGTCTAGGTGCGGTTTTAATGGCGGCAGCGGTAAGTGCTCTTACCTGGAACATTGGATTTATTCCTCCGAAATTCACAATAACAATTTCTCAACCTGAAGATTTTATTTTATGTATCGCCTATTTCGTCGTTGCCATCATTACAGGATTTCTGACTAATCGAATTCGTTTTCATGAAAAAGTAATTCGTGACCGTGAAGATCGCACAAATATGCTATTTCAAATTTTACAAGATATCTCAAACGCAAAAGACAAGCGCGAATTTATCGAGAAAACAGTTTCTAGAGTCGATAAGACATTTGACGCAGATTGCGGCATCATTTTAAAATCCAAGAAGGGAAACTTGGATGTTGAATCCAATAAACATATGCCATGGAAACTGGATGACAAAGAACAAGCCGTTGCCATCTGGTGTTTTCAAAATAGAAAATCTGCGGGATGGTCTACCGACACATTAAGCCAGTCACGATCTTTGTACATACCACTTCGTGGTGCCAATGAGGTGGTGGGTGTTTTCGTTTTCAAACCTAATCGTAAAATCAAAAAGATGGGAAGCGAGCATTCCACTTTGCTGTTCGCTATTGTTGGCCAGCTTGGCATTTCAATTGAACGCCATTTCCTAGGCCGTCGTCTGCAAGAAGCACAAAGATTGAAAGATTCCGAAGTGCTTCATCAAACTCTACTGAATTCTATTTCTCATGAACTGCGCACGCCGCTGACCGCCATGTTAGGCGCAACAGCTGCATTGGATAGCGATCTAATACAGGATCCTTATGTGAAAGACATTGCTCGAAGTCTAAACGATACGGGTACTCGTTTAAATCAGGTGATCGAAAATCTTTTAGATATGAGTCGCCTTAGTTCCGGTGTTTTGGCGTTAAATTTGGAATGGCATGATCCAAGCGATTTAGTTGGAGTTGTCCTTAAGCGAATTAAAACCTCAACTGCCAATCACGTTATCGTAGTCGAAGTTCCTGCCGACCTAGCAATGATAAAAATTGATTTCAGATTATTTGAGCATGCTATTTCTAATTTAATTTTAAATGCAACTCAGTACACACCAAAAGGCAGCAAAATATTAATAAAGGCACATCGACATAATTCTGTTCTAAAAATTTTGGTGGAAGACAACGGTCCTGGAATTCCAGAACTATCCGTACCATATATTTTTGAAAAATTTTATCGCGTCCCTGGGGCGCCTCCGGGAGGAACTGGATTAGGACTATCTATTGTAAAAGAAATTGTGAACTTACATCACGGTGAACTTGGTTTTGAAGCCAATTCGCCACATGGAGCACGATTTGTAATTTCTCTGCCAATCGAAGAGCAACCCACCATGCCTGCGGAGGAAGAATGACTAATAGCGAACTCAGAGTGCTGTTGATAGACGATGAGGCTACTATTCGTGCTGCTTTAGGAATCAATTTGAAATCCCAAAGTTACACAGTCGCGGAAGCCAGTACCGGTCAAGAAGGCATCGAGAAAACAAAAACATTTCATCCTCATCTAATTATTTTGGATTTAGGCTTACCAGATATGGACGGCATTCAAGTTTTAAGGGAACTTAGAACTTGGACAACTATTCCGATCGTAATTTTAACAGTGAAGGATGACGAAGGAACAAAAGTGCGACTGCTTGATGCCGGTGCCGATGATTATTTAACTAAACCTTTTGGTCCGTCTGAATTACTTGCGCGAGTTCGCGTGGGCCTCCGCCATCATGGCCTTGCCGAGGCTACCCCTGTTTTTGAATCAGGCGATTTGAAAGTCGATATAAATCAAAAGCAAGTTTCAATAGCAGGAAATCAAGTTAAGCTGACCAAAACAGAATTCGAATTACTTTCGCGACTAGTTCGTGATCAAGGAAAAGTCATTTCACAAACTCAATTGATGAAACAAATTTGGGGTGTAACAGCTGAACACGAAACACACTATTTACGCATCTATGTTAAGCAACTTAGAAAGAAAATCGAGAAAAACCCGGCCGACCCCAAGCACCTACTAACAGAACCTGGTGTCGGTTATAGGCTGGTTTAGCCTTTATCAAACGCTGTCTTTAGGACTTCGATTTCTAATTTTTCCATTTTAAACATAGCATTCATCATGGATTCGATTTTTTTAGTATCGGGACTTTTTAACATTTCTGACAGAACAGCTGGAACTATTTGCCATGAAACTCCGAAATCATCTTCGATCCACCCACAATTTTCTGGGCTTCCTTTACGTTTAATTGATTCCCAGTACAAATCAATCTCTTTCTGGTCCTTGCAGTTCACTGCAAATGACATGGCCCCATTAAGAGTCATATCGCTTTTGCCCTTGGCAGGTCCTTCCATCAGAACAAACGGAACACCATCCAATTTAAATACCGAGTGTAATACAGCATTTGTAGTTGGATCTTTGTGCATGAATTCTAGTTTTGAATTTTTGAACTGTGACAAATAAAAATTCACGGCCTTTTCCGCCTTGCCGAATGCTTTGCCAGTAAATAAAAGTGCGGGAGCGATTTTCGCTGGTCCATCACCGATCATAACCTGCCAAGACAAGCCAAAGCGATCTGTGCACCAGCCATACTTTTCTGCCCAGGGGTATTTTTGCAATTCAAATAACACAGCCCCTTGATCTGATAGGCGCTTCCACAATTTATCTATTTCTTTTTCGGTTTTACACCAAACATACATGGACGTGGATGGATTCAATTTGAAATGTGGACCTCCATTTAGAAGTTGTATTTGCATTCCCTCAATTTCCATATCCACCGTCAGTACCGAGCCTTCTTTTTGTCCAGATATTTCGGCACCTGCTTTTCCATAAAACGAAGTAAACACTATTTTGGATTTTTCAAATAACGATACGTAGAACTTTGCGGCTTCATCAGCTCGGTCATTAAGCCAGATACATGGATAAATTTTCTGCATAAATCCTCCTTTACATACTAAAAGGTATGTAAAAATAAAGACGACGTCCAATCAAATTTGGAATAAATCATTTAAATATAGACTTATGGTCAAACGACACAGCTTAAGGGTTAACTAGGTGTATTTTGTCTTTGGTAGTAATTCCTTTAGTTTTACCTCTATAAAATTAGCAACTTCACGCACCCTGCGTGACATTATTTTCTGCGGTGGAAAAACCAAATGTACCGGAGCGGATTCCAATCCCCATGTTGGTAGAATATGAACTAGTTCTTTGCTTTCAATATAGCGAGCCACCATCGGCCATGGCAGAAGTGAAATTCCTAGTCCCTCTTTTGATAGAGTCGCACACAGACCCTTGTGATTAATTTTCCATTGCGCTTTTAATGGAATTTTCTCTGTTCGTGTTCCATTTGTTACAACCCATTCATTACGCTGACTGCTGGAACCCAAAGGCGAATAAATACAGCGGTGTTTAGATAAATCGTCAGGTTTTTTGGGTGCGCCGAATTTTTCTATATAGTTTGGTGAAGCCACAAACGAAAAAATGGATTCACCCACATATTTTGCTTTCAGCGATGAATCTTTTAACCTGCCACCTCGGATACCGATATCAGTTTCAGTGCGAACCAGATCGACGTAGTCATCCGTTAGGTTTAGATCCAATTGCAATCCCGGATGTAGGATACTGAGCTCGGTCACTATGGAAGACAACATCGTATGAGCAAAATCTGCTGGTGCGGTAATACGCACCACCCCCGTCAGTTCTTCGCTTTCACTAGTGATCGATTGTTCTAAACCCGAGATTTTTTTTATCAACGGTTGAACTTCGCGAAATAACTTTTGCCCAGCCGTCGTGATCTTAAACGACCGAGTTGTGCGTAAAATAAGGTGCTGATTTAAATCGCGTTCAAGTCGACCTAAAGCACGACTGACTCTGGAAATCGGCTGTTTCAATCTGCGGGCGGCTTGAGTCATTGAACCCGCTTCAACCACCGCCACAAACGTATTCAAGAGATTTAAATCCATTTCCTACTCCATTTTTGCATATATGCAAAAATGATTACCAATTTTGTCTAGTTTTGCAAATAGGTTTTTCAAGCCATACTTATGTCATGAAAGAATGAATTACGGAGGTAATCACTATGAGCGCTCTAAAGAAACTAATGAAAACAAATGACTCTTATGGACCACTTATTGCCCGCGTTGCTTTGGGAGTTACTATGTTCCCTCACGGAGCTCAGAAACTACTCGGATGGTATGGTGGCTATGGCTTTACAGGAACAATGGACTTTTTTACATCTCAAGGCATGCCGTATGTGATTGCTCTTCTACCTATTATCGCTGAATTTTTTGGGGCCTTAGGTTTAATAACGGGGTTATTAACTCGCGTCGCCGCCTTTGGGGTCGGTTTTACTATGCTGGTCGCAGCCTTAACCGTTCATGCACAACACGGCTTTTTCATGAACTGGTTTGGAAATCAAAAAGGCGAGGGTATCGAATACTTCATATTAGCTATCGGTCTGTCAGTTAGTTTGATGATTACCGGTGCGGGAAACTTATCTGCAGATAAAGCATTATCTAAATAATCAGACTGCGTCTATGCCATGCGAAGTGCATGGCAGGGCGTACTCTTGCGGACAGTAAATACGATCTAAAACCGCTTCCACAGTTTTTAAATGCGAATGATTGAAAATCACATGCCTAATTGGCTAGTTCCTTAAACGATTTTAAGGGTGAAAGGGCGCTTCAACGGTTTCTTTCAAACCAGCTTGAATCCATTTCTGATGAGCCGGTAATTCACGAATTTTTTTTATGTATTTGCCGACGCTTGATTCGGTCACTGGATCAATTGGAACTGCGTAGGATACAAATCTATTTACTACTGGCGCGTACATCGCATCAGCAATTGTGAAAGAAGAGCCAAACAAAAATGGACCACCCCATCTTATTAAACACTCTGTCCAAATTTGTTTTACTCGCTTGATATCTTCGCTTGCGGCGTCAGAACTAAACTCCGTGTGTTGCTTCTGTAAATCGTGGCTCATCACTTGTCGCATTGTTTGAAAACCAGAATGCATTTCGGCAGCAACGGATCTAGCCCATGCTTTTTTCTTTAGATCAGTTGGCCACATATTTTTATGTGGAAATTTGTCATTTAGATATTCGCAGATCGCGAGAGAATCCCAAATCACTTGCCCCTCATCAACCAGAGCAGGAACTTTTCCTGTCGGAGAAAATGCCATAATTTCTTTAGTCGTAGTCGGTTGATCTAAAAATATTAGTTTCTCTTGAAATGGAATTTCAAAATGGGTCGCTACTAACCAAGGTCGCAAAGACCAACTTGATAAACGCTTGTTGCCGATAACTAAAATCATTGAAGTATCTCCTTCCATTCTTTTATACCGGCAATTCAGTTCGAGTCATTTATATAAAAATAACTACAAAAAGTCTTTTAAAGGTCTAAAAAATTAGCAGAAATTTAAATTGAACTATGGTACGGTCTGCCTAGAAATGGAAATCGTTTACAATCCCTACCTCATTCTACTGTCCATCGGCGTTGCTATCTTGGCATCCTATGCAGCTCTGAATTTAGCCTACAGTATTACTCAAGCTACCGGAAGGACTCAATTAGCATGGCTTTTCGGGGGATCATTAGCGATGGGGATTGGCATTTGGAGCATGCACTTTATTGGAATGCAGGCTTTTGAAATGCCGGGTATGGAAATGGGTTACGATATTCCGCTGATGATCCTTTCCGTAATTGTTGCTATCATTGGTAGCTTACTAGCATTGTACGTCGTTAGTCGCCCCACAGTTCAACCTCGATACTTGATTTGGGGTGGAATTTCAATGGCTGCTGCCATTTGTGGAATGCACTATATCGGTATGTATTCCATGCGTATGCCGGCTCGAATCGAATGGAACTATGCTTTGGTTGTGCTTTCCGTTGCCATTGCCGTTGCCGCGTCTTACGGAGCGCTAAGCATATCGGTTCGTTTAAGATATACTCCAGACCGTTTCTTTCAACTTTTACTAGCAAGTACAATAATGGGTTTTGCTATTGCGGGAATGCACTACACAGGTATGTTGGCGGCCACATTTATTCATGATCATGCGGCCGTAGTTAACGAATCGGATCTACTTGTAACGACCAGCCTAACGATGGCGACAATTTCAACTACACTTTTGGTTTTAGGTATCGCGCTGGTCGGCTCCATTGGCCAACGGATCTTGGCAAGTCAACAGCAAAAAAGTGAAAATATTATTGGCAGTACGGAGGAAAAATATCGTGTTTTAGTTGAAGCCGTAAAAGACTACGCCATCTTCATGCTGGATCCAAAAGGTTTCATTACAACTTGGAATCGCGGAGCCGAGCGAATCACGGGTTACAAGCTGAGCGACATCGTTGGAAAACATGTTTCCACGTTATACACAAAAGACGAATCTGCCGATGCAGCCGACATCGAACTTGCCACAGCTATCCGCGATGGGCATTTCGAAGGTGAAGCTATACGTAAGAAAAAAGATGGTTCAACGTTTTGGGCGAACATCGTACTTGATCCTTTGCTTGATATAGAAGGTAAATTAACTGGTTATTCCAAAGTTATTCGCGACATTACCGAATTTAAAAATTCAGCGGAACGATCCCGCATAAATAACGAAGAACTTGAGAAACGTGTTCGTGAACGTACGTTGGAATTGCAAGAACGCGAATCGCAGTTACGCATCATCACTAACTCGATGCCCGTTATGGTAGCTCAGCTGGACAAAAACGAACGGTTTTTATTTGCAAATAATTTCTTTTGTGATTGGTTTCAACGCAGCCAGGATGAAATAATCAAAGAAAACTTTCGTTCTGTTTTAGGCGAAGACCGCTATCCAGATAACAAACCCTATATAGACAGGGCCCTATCCGGCGAGACAGTTACCTACGAACGCAATTCACGCAGTGGAAATCGTCAATCAATTTTGAATATTACTATTGTTCCTGAATTTGATGAAAATAGTGAAACCGAAGGATTTATTGTTCTGGCCTCCGACGTTTCCAATTACAAGCGTATCCAAGAAGAACTAAAAGCAGCAAAAATCGAAGCCGAAGTTGCCAACGAAACCAAAAGCGCATTCCTAGCTAATATGTCTCACGAAATTAGAACGCCTCTAGGTGCGGTCATTGGTTTTTCAGAGCTACTAGCGGATGATAATATGTCTGCTTCGGACCGCTCCAAGACAATCGAAATCATTAAAAGAAACGGCCGCCTTCTTTCTACTATTATCAACGATATTTTGGATCTATCTAAAGTGGAAGCGGGCAAAATGGAAATTGAACGCGTTGCCGTGAATTTGATGGAAACTGTGAATGACATCACTACGCTGTTGAATATGGAAGCCGCGGGAAAAGGAATTCAATTAAATGTCACCGTCGAGGGCTCGATTCCGTCTACAATCAAAACAGATCCCACGCGCTTGCGGCAAATTTTATTCAACATCGTTGGCAACGCGATCAAATTCACCCAAAAAGGTACAGTGAAGTTAAAAATTGCTCGTGCTGCTGACCCAACAAAAATCGAATTTTCAATTCAAGACACCGGAACGGGCATTGCCGCAGAACATGCTGAACGATTATTTTCGCCATTCACCCAAGCCGACGTTACCACGACTCGTAAATTTGGAGGCACTGGTTTAGGGCTTGTACTTTCAAAAAAATTAGCGAATGCAATGGGTGGCGATGTTCAACTGGTGGCCAGCCAGTTAGGGAAAGGCAGTACATTCTCGGTTACAATCGAACATGGACAGTCTGACGATAAATTTTTATCGCCTGCCATTGATACTCAGAAAGCAGCCGTTAAAATTGCCGTTTCCAATAGTTTAGGCAAACAATCCGAGTTAGCTGGAAAAACAATCCTTGTTGTTGACGACAGCCCTGACAATGTAGCTTTAATAAAATGGATTTTGAAAATGGCTGGCGCCGAAGTCTTGACCGCGAGTAACGGACGTGAGGGAATTCACAAGGCACTTGGCGAAAATGTAAATACGGTATTGATGGATCTTCAAATGCCAGAAATGGATGGATACGAAGCGACTCGTGAACTACGCAAACGAGGTTTCGTTCGACCTATTGTTGCTTTGACGGCTCACGCGATGAAAGAAGAACGCAAGCGCTGTTTAGAAAACGGCTTTAATGAGCATGTCACAAAGCCCATTGATAAGAATAATTTAATTCAGTTACTTTCCGAACTGCCCAGCTAATTTATAGCGGGGCAGGTCCTTCTGCGAAGATATCTGACTGAGTTCTTGATTTCGTTGTATAACGAATCGGTGCTGCTTTTTTTAGTTCGGCACCAGCTGGACGACGTTTCGGAAGCGAGAACGTAAACGTACTTCCCGATCCACTATGGCTGTCGACTTTAACTGTTCCCCCATGGGCCTCGATGATTGTTTTCACAATCGCTAAGCCAATCCCTGCACCTTGTTCTGCAGTTTTACGTGATTGCCAAAATTGAGTGAATAAACTTGGAATTTTGCTTTCAGGAATACCCGGGCCATTATCTGATACGGATATATTTACGAACTGCTGATCACCGCGAACTTTAACCGTTACTTTGCTATTTCGCGGACTAAATTTAATAGCGTTTCCAAGAAGGTTTGCTAAAACACGCAGTACACGTTCTTTATCCATGAAAGCTAGTACCGGAGGATTCGCAGATTCAAACTGCAATCGAATCCCTTTCTGCTTCGCTAGCGGTTGCATCATGACTCGTGCATCATCAAGTACATCATCCACACCCATTTGATCTAAACGCAGTGTTAAACCATTTTGATCCGCCATTTTTTGATCGCAGATGTCTTTGATCAATGTTTCAATTTCAGCGACGGCTGTTTTAACTAATTCACCACTGTCCTGAATGGGGCTTGATTCTGAAAAGTTAGTTAGAATTTCAGCAATTTGATTTAAGTGTTCTAATGGTTCTTTAAAGTCATGTTTGATAGCCGAAATAAATTCGTCACGCGCCTGAGTCGCATTTTTCGCTTCGTTAACAAGGCGATCGCGTTCCGCTAGTTGACGACGACGTTCGCTTAATACTTTAACTACCAGCACCGACATCCCTAAAAAGATCGCGGCAAGTAGTGCCGTCAACACTGTCATTCCTTCTGGAATTTTTCTTTCAACACCCAAAGCAGCGGCACGTGATTCCGCTTGAACACGATTGATTTCTGCCGAATGTAGATTTTTCATCTCGTCCAGATTGTCGTTCATCTGTTTTAACAATGGAGATGATTTCGATTGATAGAATTGTCCAACTATTTTTGATTCTGTCTGTTTTTCTCTGAATTCCATACCTTGTTCAAAGAAATCCTGAAGTTGATTTTGAATTGTATCAAATCGACGAGCGATTTCAGGAATCTGAGGCAGGGAATATTTTTTCTGAAAGTTAGAAAGCGCTTCCATCAAATTTTGTTTATCTTGTTTTGATTTATCGTAAAGAACTTTTGAGCCTAAAAGAAAAAATGAACGGCTGTTAGAAATTTGTGTTTCAGCCAAGTTACGCATGCGCTCGATTTCGATTAATGAACCTACATCGACAGCGCTTGTCGCATTATTAGCAATGACCGTTTGTCTTAACTTCATTGCGTATCCCCACGCACCGAATAAGACAGCAACGAAAATAACCAATAAGACAACCAGTGCCTTTTTCTCAATGCTAGAATTTTTATCTGAACCCGTGATTGATTTTTTTTGATTTAAATTATTTTTAGTCATTTAAATTGGATAGCAAGTGCCCGGTGATCGAGCAACCAAAAAATCAGGAAATAAAATGAGGCGCATCTCATCCAAAAATTTGTAATTAATCATGCACATAGGCAAAATTTGTCCTTATTCAAACCAACCCATCCGCCCGAATGAATCTGTTATTGAATTGTTGTTTAAAGCATGAATAGCTGATTCCAAATTGACCGTATTGCCTACAACAAATGGGACAATATGGGGACTGTACGCGTCTCCGTTTTTAGCATGAAGAGCCAACAAGCGCCCATTGGGTGCAAATAATGGAGCATATACGACATTATGCCGATCTTCGACCGCAGTCCATTTAACCCCTGAACTACGATCAAGTGCATAAATTAGCTGTTTGTCTTCCCAAACTATAAATCGACCATCCGATGAGACGTCATAACTAGCAATTCGATTTAACACCGCAAAGCTACCAACAGGGCCCGTATTCATCAAGTCAAGGTCAAACAAATGTATTTGGCCAGAACGTACCTGGCGCGCCACGAGTTCACCACTATTCTGAATCCAGATTGGAAATTCAAAGTCGTCGATCTGCGCCGCTACGGATTCATGTTCTAAATTTAAAATTAGAACACGTTTGATCCGCTGTGAATTGGTCTGCGATACTTTTTCATCCACCGAAAACGCCAATTTTTTTTCATCTGGACTAAAATTGAAAGCACTCGTGATTTTTGAGAAAAACCGTTTTATGGGTATGCGACGCACTTGTTGCCCAGCACTGTTGTATATCGCGATGAAAAAGTCTTGCCCTTCGCGATCCCCCTTTTGTGCTGTCACTAATTGCCCCGTGCGCGAGGCACCAATGCCAACTCCAGACAACGGCGATTCACCGGGGTCAAATTCAATGTTTGATGATTTAGCAAAACTATATACAGCACCGGTTTTACTATTTCGGTAAATTAGATTCCCCACACCGCCCTGATTGGGCGTCCCCAACGTCTTAACCTCATCGGGCGAGTTTGACGAGCTTTCATTGCCATTGCAATTTAAAAAGAATACTCCCAGAATTGCCAAACTACCTAAGCTAAATAATTTGCGTTTTGTTTTGTCGTACATCAGCTTCATAAAATGCATCTCCACAATCGACAAGTACGGACTTACAAATAAGTCCGTCTAAAATTGAGAGATGCAATCTGGCTGCCTACTATTTATTTTTGTCTATCCAAAATTCCACTTTAGAAAGTTTGTTAGGTCTGACGCTGGGATCCGACATATCCCACTTAGTAGGCAGGCCACCAAAAACTAACGAATTCAAATTCAATTTGTAAATATCGTAAACGACTTTTCCGATCATAGGCATCTTAAACGGTCCACAAAATTTTCCGGAAACATTCTGAGCCACATTCAATTTCCAATTTCTAATTCCACATCCATCTTTGGAATCATCTTTGTTAAACTGATCTAACACCGCAGGTAAGTGCACCGTCATTTGAACCTTTGATGGAGTACTATTAAATTTCTTTCCTTCACCAAATTTAGCACCCGTGATATAACTCGCTTCGTAGTTGACCGTTAAAGAATGCTCTTGGCATTTAGCATCTTCAAATAGTTTAAATTCTACATTTTCGATGGCGCTTTGAAGGTGTATTCTTGCTTTAAATGAGCGGCTACTTAATGGACTACATTCCGTTATCCAATTCCCAGATAGGTCGACTTTTGCTTTTTTTTCCAAAGGAAAATCGGCAAACGAAAAATGATTCAAACAAAAAACTAAAAATATAGTCGTCATCATTTTCATTCTACTAACCTCCCGTTAAATGAGCGATTGAATATAAAGCCACAATTCCAAAAACAATCGTAACAACCGTACTTCGAGTTTTCAAACAAACTAAAATCGCTAGCAATAAAACAAAAAGTCGTTCTCTGCCTAGAAGCCAACTTACCTGACCCTGATGATAAAAGACGGCCGGTGCAAAAAATGCTGGCAGGATAGCCGCTGGAATGTATGAAAATAATTCTCTCGCCCTTTCAGAAATTTGAATTCGTCCTGAGACCGCAATAATAGAAATTCGAATTGAAATTGTTCCCAGTGCTAGACACACGATAATGGTCCAAAAATAGTGCGCGTCTATCATAGAACTTTCTTTCGAGTTAGAAACATAGCCAGTATAATAGATAATGTTGCCGTCACAATTAATCCGAGGCGCATTGGCACAGTATAAAGCAATATAGAAACAGTGGCCGAGAACAGCGCCACAACAACATATTTCCTATTCTTTAAAGTAGGTAAAACCAAGGCAACGAAACTAATAGGAACGCCAAAATCAAGCCCCCATGAAGGAGGTGCGAAATTACCAAATGTAAAACCGGCGAGCACACTCAGCTGCCAAACCAAAATCATACACAATGAGGCGCCAAAATAAAATTTAACCGCGTCTTTAGCTGTGGGCAGCTTGTCGTGATTTGCCGACATCACGGCGTAGCTCTGATCAGTCAACAAATGAGCGGCAATAAATTTTTCCAATAGACTTGATTTCTTCAGAAACGGCGCCATCGCGGCGCTGTACAAAAGGAACCTTAAATTAATCACCAAGCCGGTAACGACTACAACCATAATCACGGCCTGTTTTGTCATAAGGTCAATCGCTGCTAGTTGCGCCGCTCCTGCATATACAAAAATATTCATTCCCACTGTTTGTACAAAATTAAACTTGGCTTCAGAACACAAAGTTCCAACGACAGCCCCAAATGGAATAATACCCGTCGTAATAGGGACCATCAGCTTGAATCCCATTCCAAAATAGTTATTTTTTTTCATATCGATTTTTATTGTCGAGCTAAATAGATAAAAAGCAAGTGACGATTTACCCGTCGTGAGTCGACGTTGTAAAGGGCACTAGAAACACGAACGCCAAACCCGCCAACAGCGACAGAACAGCAGTGATTTTACTTAGGGTTACCAGAAAAAACCATATTTTATTGTTTCGAGCAAACGTTTCAAATTCATTTACATAAATGATCTCACACGCACCGTTTTCCATATCCGTGCGTACCGTGCTAGATTTTCTAAAAGGCCCACCGTTAACATTGTAATTAACTAGTTGCCCCTTCATTCGAATTTCATCACCAATATGTGATTTTCTGATCAACTGTTCGATTTCTTTATTAGCTGGTATCAAGTGATTATTAGATAATTTTTCTTTGTTAAAACTCTGCCATGCTTGCGAACTTTTGGTATTCACATAGCAAGTAAATGATCCATGACTGAAGTTCAACTTATCCAGCTGCGGATTTAAAATATTCGCGCCCCAAATAACACAAATGTCTTTGGTATTGATATAATCCCCCCAAGACTCATGAGTGTTATCTAACCAGCTATCGGAATTGTGATCAGCTACGACAACGCCCCAAATTTCATAATCAAATACAGGATCTATTTGGTAAATATGTCCATTAGTTTCTGTCGTAAATGATTTCTTAGATGTTTCTGTCTGAAGAGGTTCTTTCTGTAAATGTTCAAGTGAAACGAACTTAGTCGGCAGCTTTTGAGACTGCCAATAACTAAATCCTAAAACAACTAGCGAAATGACAAATACTTTGAAAAAAAATATGCCCCAACCGACACTATCACGCATATCCAAATTCTGAACGTCTGCATAAAAAGGGTCAACTGAACATTTTCGATTGCAGACGTCTTCAGATCAAACCGTACGACCCGCGTCCTTTTCCAAATACTCTTCCAGTTTGTCCATCGATCCTGTCCAGCCGATAGTCATACCTGGTTTTTCTTTCACAAATTCTGCAAGCTCCGCTGGTGTGTACTTGCCATATGCTTCCCAAGTTATTGTCACTCGAGTTTCGTTAGCGCTTTCAGCCGCTAATTGCACCGTTGTCAGCATTGTCTCTGGCCAAAGAGGAGCAAACGGATGGCGGCTAACATTTCCATGTTCATCGCAGAATTGTTGAGTATACACAATCAAACTTGGTTTTTCGATTTTTAAATACTCGGCACGGCCATACATAGTAATTCCGTTTCCAGTCATCATATATTTAGTTTTTCCTCCAGGTCTGATATCAGCCTCAAGGAACTTCATTTGCATACCGGTCGGCGGCAGCCATTTTTCAAAATGTTTTGGGTCCGTCCACATCGCAAACATGGTTTCTAGCGAAGTATTAAATGATCTATTGATAACAAAAATTTCTTTGTTTGTTTTTTCTTTTTCAACATATTCCGCTAAACGATCCCAGGTTGCATTACCACCGGCTGCTTTAATAAATTTGCGCGATTCTGCCGCTACTTCTGGTGTCGCAAACGACATTGTCATGTCCATTTTTGTCTTATTTCCTTTTTCTTCGCTAAATAATACAGTCACGCGAAATAGCGGAGGACGGTCTTTGTAGCCGCCGTGATCATAAACCAGTTTTTTGTATGTCTGGACTTCGAAATATTTAGTCGTATTAGGATAATCCGTACCATCTGGTCCATGCATCGTATAATCCCAATGTCCGCCCGCCTTCAAATCTTTACTATGAGTTGTAATAGTAAACCCCCTAGGTCCCCACCACATCGCTGTCTGCTTTGGATCAGTCCAGGCATCCCAAACGGCTTTTACAGGAGCATCATAAATTCGGACAATGTTAATTTCATTATTTTTTACGGGCATTAGGTTTTCCTTTCTTTTTCTTAGTTTTATTTCCAGTCACTGTTTTTAAATATTCATCTAATCGATCAAAACTTTCTTCCCAGAAAATCCGATATTGTTCCATCCAACCAGCAACGTCTTTCAACGCTTCAGCATTGATCTTACATGGGCGCCATTGTGCTTCTCGTGATTTTGTAATCAATCCAGCTTTTTCTAAAACTTTAAGGTGCTTGGTCACCGCGGGAAGACTCATTTCATGCAAAAATGGTTTAGCTAAATCAGAAACGTTAGCTTCCCCTTCAGACAAGCGAGCCAGCATAGCCCTGCGAGTGGGATCGGCTAACGCCGCAAATGTCGCACTTAAATTGTCCTGCCCCATATTAAACCTTTTTGTTAATTAACCTAATAGTTAATTATAGGCAAAACGTGTGAAATCGTCAAATGAATTTTTAAATAGCTGATATTACTAAATTTTTTAAATAACCAGCGCGTATTCAGCCGAGATTTATTTAGTTGTTATTGTGATATGTTTCACAGGAAAAGAAATAACGCCTCCCATTTTCGGTTTGATGTTCGGCCTCTTCGTGTACAGTAACAAGCATTACTTAAAAAGGAGATGTTTCATGGCAAAAATCACATTAAAAGGCAATCCCGTTAACACAACTGGTGAATTACCAAAAGTTGGCGCGATGGCTCCAGATTTTAAATTAACAAAACTTGATTTATCGGACGCAAATTTAAGTTCGTTCACAGGGAAGAAAAAATTATTAAATATTTTCCCAAGTATTGACACAGGAACATGCGCCATGTCGGTAAGACATTTCAACAAAGACGCCGCCAGTGCAAAAAACACTGTTGTCATCAATATTTCTGCTGATCTTCCATTTGCGCAAAAACGTTTTTGTGGCGCTGAAGGCATTACAAATGCGGAAACTCTATCTTCGTTCCGCAGTACATTTGCTAAAGATTACGGCCTGCAAATTCAAGATGGCCCAATGGCAGGGTTGTGCTCACGCGCCGTTGTTGTGTTGGATGAAAACAATAAAGTTCTCTATACTGAACAAGTAGCTGATATTGTAAACGAACCAAATTACGAAGCTGCTCTAAAATCATTAAACAATATGTAGGTCTATATGGCCAACCCTTGGGTTGGCCAAGTATCAAGATCCTTGCCGTAATTTCGACCCTTTTGAAAATTATTTGAATTTCGCTTATCCTAATGTCTCACAACGAGACTAGCTATAGATAACATGACTTTGGACTAGGAACGTAAGGTTCTGTATCGAAATGGGTCTTTCAAAATCGCTTTAGTAGCTTAAAAAATACAAAAACTATAGAAATTTAAAATCTTCCACCGTTCTATCGGGAGACTATTTATATTTGAAGATACTTTGCCGAAACAAGAAACAGGCAAAAAATGATCAAAAAACGAACAAAGAGTCTTGTTTTATTTTTAAGTTTCTTGGCGCTCGACCTGTGGGCGAATGCTTTCCATTGGGTTAAATCCGGTGAGACTTTGTCAGACATTGCTCGAAAAGAGTATCCAGGTTCCGTTTACGGACCGAAAGGTTCTCTAAGAAAAATTATCGCTCTGAATCCAAAAGTTGGTAATCCAAACCGCATTTATCCAAATCAAAAAATATACTTAAGCCACGAACATCAACAACGAACTCTGTCTTCTTTTACTGAAAATAATACCGCCAAGGAAAACAGCTCGGCAGTTACAACAGTCGAAGCTAAACCTTCGGAAAAAGACAAGCCCCAATGCCCATTACTACCCGTAGAACTCACTCGTAGCGGTATAGGTATAAAATTAGGCACCCAGTTTTTTCGAATAGATGCGTCTGATTCACGTAATGGTGAAAACTCAACTCTGCTATCAGAAGTAAGTCCCACTATGGACTTGTATTGGAAACTAGATGTAACCGAAAAATGGACAACCCGTTTTGGGTTATCATCAGTGTCGTACAAAATCATGCAAACTGATATCTCTTCTTCAAAAACTTTATCTAATAATTCGGGAAGCCTAAATACTTTTGATTTCGGATTGACCTATAAATGGACTCCAGAATCACACACTGAAATATCTTTGGGCGCAAAAGAAAAAATATTTTTACGTGCTACCTCGGCAACCAATATCACAATCGATAAAATCGTCACTCAGTTCGTTGGTCTTGATCACTCTCAGAATTTTTATAGATCCGCTTTAATTTTAGTGGGATCCCATCTGCAAATCGCATCTGATATGCCAGCGGACGGCATTGGATATAAAACCAAATCTGGGACTACAGCGCAACTGGGATTGTTGCTAAGTCATGAAACTAAATCTGCAATTGTTCAAGGTGAGCTCTACTATAATTATGCGTCTCAAAACTCAAATATCGTCGAGCAAAAAATTCCAACCATCGGAACGAAGCTTGGGCTTGAGTGGAGGTTTTAATTGAAAACCTTATTTAGTACATTGCTTTTGTTAATCTATTTACTACTCATTTCCTGCATGGTGAATCCATTAGATTCAAATAAAGTTTCTCAAATATCTGCTGGTTTTTCTCCTGGATTAGAAAGTCCAAGCTCCGGAGCCACAGATACAATACCACCAACTGTTCCAGGAAGTTTGACCTGGTCCGCTTACTATACTAGTTCTGTTTCGCAATCTCCCACTTTAACTTGGACAAGCTCTACTGATGAATCAGGAGATGTGACCTATGAGGTGGCGCTTGGTATTTCGGCTGGCGACACCAGTGTGTTGTCGTGGCAAGATGTAGGAACAAATTTATCGTATCAATTCTCTGGCGCTATGTTAACTAACGGTATTCAGTATTATGCCAGTGTTCGTGCAAAAGATCCGTACGGAAATTTCAGCGCGGCGGCAAGTTCTGACAATTTTGTAACCCTGACTAACACTTCAAATTTCTCTGTAGATTTTTCGACATACACAACCCACAATCCAATCAATCGCAACACACGAGCTGTTGGTACCTGGATTGGAACCTACTACGATTCTACCGGAACCATCCGTACCGCACCAACGAATTATCTGTTGCAAAGCGAAGCCTTTGATAACGCCTCTTGGACAAAAAATGCATCGACAATCACAGCGAATGTTGAGAATTCACCAGCACTAAATCTAGCTGCCGACGAAATTAACGAAGGTAGCACTACCGCCGTACATTCTGTTTCCCAAAATGTATCGTCACTGTTGGCCGGAACGCCTTATACTTTAAGCGTTTACATTAAGTATATCGACCAGACATACGCAGCTCTGAATTTATCGGGTACCGCTTTTGCGGCTTTGCCCTACGCCATTTTCAATATTTCTACTGGTGTTCTTGAATCGTCTGGCAATGGGGCGACAGATGCTCAGATTTATGACGTCGGTGGTGGTTGGTATCGAATTACTTTATCAGCAACAGCTGGTGCCAACGGCGGTGGAACATCGGCCATTTCTTTGCGCAATTCAAGTTCTTCCTCAGCCGCTTCATATGCAGGTACCAATAAAAGGGCATACATTTATGGAGCACAACTAGAAAACCGTGCAAGCGCTACATATTTTATACCTACAGCAACGGCACAATCCGGAGGCCCACGATTTGACTACGATCCTACGTCTTGTAGTGGCGGCGTCTGCGCCTTTAGAGGTCTATTGCTTGAGTCAGCAAAAACTAATATGGCAAAATACTCGGAAACATTTACGAATGCAATTTGGGTAAAATCAAATTTAACGGCGGCAACCGGTATAGTAACGTCGCCTATGGCTACTCTGACAGGAAACACATTAACGGAATCATCAGACGGAACAACTTTAACAGTTCACGAGGTGACACAGTCCGCGGTTACATTAACGGCTTCCGTAAAAAACGTGGTCTCTTTTTTCGTAAAACCAAACGGTCGTAGCAAATTGAAAATAAACTTTTCTAGATCAGCATCCACTTCATGGTCTTACTCGGCGACATACGATTTAATAAACAACACAGCAGTTGGAACTGGCGCTTCCACCGTAACAGCAACTATCAACAAACACTCTAACGGGTGGTCACGTATAGAGCTAAGTGGACCAAATGGCTCTGGCTCGGCAACCGGTACAGTTACTTTACAGCTATTAGATGACAATGGAAATAGCTCTTATGTCGGCGATGGCGTTAGTGGAATTTATATTTGGGGTGCGCAATTTGAAAGTGGCGGAGCCGCTACAAGTTATATTCAAAACGCAGGAACCACGACCTTAACACGATCTGCCGATAGTGGGACGATTAGTGGCAACACCTGGATGAATTTGGCTGGGGAAGCATCTACTTTATATGCGGAAGGTGAACCAAATAATGATGATGCTAGTCAATTTACGGTCGTGATTAGGGTCTGCACTCTCGCAACTTGCAACAATGATAAAATTGAAATTCAGGGTTATAACAATAAACCGGTCTACGTAGTCTACCGAAGTGGATCATTACAGTACTATTCTAACAGTGCCTACTCATTACGCCCACGCGTAATATTCAAAAGCATTCTAGCCTATGAAAATGGCAGTTTCAGGGGTGGCTCAAATGGTATTTTGGGATCCCTCGTTACCACGGGAACGGTTCCAAATACAGACTCGATTATATATAGCGGAGTTTTTTGGCTTAGAAAACTTAAGTACTGGCCAATGCGGCTAAACGACGCTCAGATCGAAGCATACACGAAATAATTGGAAAACTTATCTTCCTACTTAACTTTACGTCCAGGTTATTTTAACTTAGAGGCGGAGTTAATATATGAATATTCAATGTCAGTGCGGTTCAATTAAAGGTGAAATTAGTCACTTTCCAAAACAAAGTCCAGGTCGCCTTGTTTGTTACTGCGATGATTGCCAGGCATTTTTGCATTTCATCAATAGGCAAGATTTGCTAGACGCAAATGGTGGGTCGGAAATTATTCCCGTCTACCCGTCTAATTTTAGGATCACACATGGGCAGGATTTAATTCGCGGCATTCGTTTGTCACCGAAAGGTTTGTTTCGTTGGTATGCATCGTGTTGCCAAACTCCAATTGCAAATACGCAGGCTAAGCTCCCTTGGGTGGGAATGCTTTCCACGATGTTACCATTTAAAGACGAAACTGAACGCGCAAAAGTATTAGGCCAAGTGAAAAGTCGAGTGATGGGAAAATTCGCTAAAGGTGTACCGCCTGAAGGAACTTCCGAAAAATTTGCAGCACGGGATTTTTTCTCGGTCGTTCCGTTCATTTTCAAAGGTTTCATTTTTGGCAAAAATAAAAACCACCCATTTTTTAATCAGCCTACATACGAACCTAAATCAAAAACCTATGTTCTGACTTTAGAAGAACGACGCGAAACTTTAAAACACGTTTTAGAATAAAAACAGGAAGTCAATATGAGCGATCCAATACAATGCCCAAAATGTAATTCAGAAAATATCTATCAAGACGGTAACATGTGGATGTGTCCCGAGTGCGGAAACGAATGGGTCCCTTCCATCCAGTCCACAGCCGCTGAAGAATCTACCGATTCAAACGTAATCAAAGATGCGTTTGGAAATGTTTTAAACGATGGTGATTCTGTCACGTTGATTAAAGAGCTTAGAATTAAAGGTTCCAATTCCGCCGTTAAGGTCGGCACGAAAGTTAAAAATATTCGTTTGATGGACGCCGGTGATGGCCATGATATCTCGTGCAAAATCGATGGTTTTGGCGCAATGAATTTAAAATCTGAATTTGTAAAAAAAGTTACAACTTAGAATACGCGACCGCTATCTCAGCTGCGACACGGGCATTGTTTAGAACTAACTGAATATTGGTTTCTAGACTTTTTCCTGCCGTTAAATCCTTAACTTTGCTTAACAGAAATGGTGTTGAATCTTTACCCTTGATGCCTTTTTGTTTCATCTCGGATAAGGCATTTTCAATCACTTTTTCCATGTCTTTGAAATCTAAGGAATACGCTTCAGGGACTGGATTGGCGATGACAACACCACCTTGTAATCCAGTTTTCCATTTGACGTACAGAATGGAGGCCACTTCTTTGGCCGAATCTACACGGGCATCGACTTTAAATCCACTCTCTCGAGTGTAAAAAGCAGGAAGATCATTTGTTTGATAGCCAAGCACAGGGACACCTTTAGTTTCTAAATACTCTAAGGTTAACCCAATATCTAAAATTGATTTTGCTCCGGAACTGATGACAGCAACGTTTGTTTGTGCCAGTTCTTCTAGATCCGCTGAAATATCCATCGTTGTTTCTGCGTGCCGATGAACTCCACCAATACCGCCTGTGGCGAAAATAGGAATTCCCGCAAGACTGGCAATAATCATGGTACTTGCGACCGTCGTTGCACCATCTATTTTTTGAGCCATCACAATGGGCAAGTCTCGTCGGCTGACTTTTGTTATCTGTGTTCCTTTTTTCGCAAACGATTCGATTTCACTATGTGATAAACCTGCACGCAATTGACCACCAATAATGGCAATGGTGGCCGGAATAGCACCAACAGCGTGGACCTTGTTTTCAACGGCCAATGCCATTTCGTAATTTTGTGGGTACGGCATTCCATGCGAAATGATGGTTGATTCCAAGGCAACAACTGGTTTTTTGTTTTTTAAAGCGGTGTCCACTTCAGGGGATAAAATTACGTTTTTTGTTGTCATGAAAATGGTCATATCACGGTCAATTTAAAAAAAGAATTATAAAGTCGGTCACCTCATTGTAGTCAATGACGTCGCCTCTGTCCCATGCTAACCTAATACAAATCTACTAACCCGAAAAAAGGCCACTATGATTACCGTACATCACTTAGACCATTCTCGTTCAAACCGTGTTCTTTGGTTGCTAGAAGAACTTGAATTGCCTTATGAAATTCGACTTTACAAGCGAAATGAAAGAACAATGTTAGCTCCGAAAGAGTTAAAAGAAGTCCATCCCTTAGGAAAATCGCCAGTGCTAGAAGATGGTACTGTCAAAATCGCGGAATCAGGCGCCATTATAACTTACCTTTTAGAAACGTATGGCAATGGCCGTTTACAGCCCAAATCAAATTCCACTGACTGGAGAAATTTTCAATATTTTCTTCACTACGCCGAAGGATCATTAATGCCAGTACTATTATTGGGATTAGTATTTAATCGAATTTCAAAACCACCCGTTCCGTTTTTCTTGCGCCCTTTTGCGCGGATGATTGAAATTGGGATTAACCAGAAACTCATTGGTCCGCAATATAAATCAAATTTTGAATTTCTAGATAAAGAATTAAGTTCGCGTCCATGGTTTGCGGGCAATGATTTTACCGCTGCGGATATCCAAATGAGCTATCCGCTAGAGGCCGCAGCATCCCGAGGATTAACGAAAAGCAAAGTTCATATTGCCAAATGGATTCAATCCATTCAAGCGCGACCAGCCTATCAACGTGCCATTCTACGTGGTGGCCCGGTGGCGTTTGATTTCTGAACTGGCCCCTTAGCCTGCGGCTAAGGCCAAGTAAAACATCGTCAAATCAAGTGAATTTAAAACGTGCTATCTAAAACCCAGAAAGATTCAAC
>CAWVRN010000020.1:0-81331 GCA_963932905.1 uncultured Bdellovibrio sp. | reverse complement strand
TTGAATTTAAAGAAATTAAATCTCCCCTTAGCTGCAGCCTAAGGGGCCAGTTCTTAACACAAATCCCTTTTTAGGCGGAAAAAAGCTACCGTGTAAACCTGAGTTCACCAAACACTGGCTACTTTTTATAGTCCCCTATAATTTTAATACAATTTTGAAGATAAATTAGGTACATACGGGTTCGTATTTCGTGGGGGATCTACATGTTATCGTTTTCTATTCTTGTAACAGCACTTCTCGTTTCATTTTCGACTTTTGCCGAGGTATGGACCGCTACTAATACCTGGAATGCCGATCGTGAAAAACAATACTCTACATGGGTACAAAAAAATTGGGGCAAAGACTTTTTCTCCAGAAAAGAAAACCCCGATGGTTCGCCAAATATTTTTCAAGGCCTGCGCGTAGATTGTGCGGACACAGTTTATTCAGCTCGCGTAATTTTCTCGTATTTACATTCACTTCCTTTCGTAATGAATGATGCCAGCGGTGGCAAAAAATTAATTTCGAACTCAATGACTCGCTGGGATTCGCGTCCAGAAAAAGATCGCATCCGTAATTTCTTGTTTTTAGTTTACAATATAGTCAGCACGAAATCGATGCCGAATGATACCTACCCAGTGAAAGTTTCGCGCGAAAGCATCACTCCCGGAGCTATCATTTTAACCGTTGAAAAAAACCATCATTCATGGGTTATCAAAAATATCTTCCCGACGGGCATCCCTCACTTGGTCTTCAATTCAACGGTAGGCGCATACTCGAGCCTGACTTTGCAAGAAAGAAAATCTTGGCCAAATGGTGACTGGGTATTTGAAGGCGATGTAACTCCCAAAGGTAACGGCGGCGTTCGTTACTGGAGAAAAGAATCAGAATTAAAACTTCCGGTTTGGAAAGTCACTGGCTACAGCGAAGAGCAATACGCCATCAAACCAGGTAAATGGAAAACTGAACTACAAAAAGCATTGCAAACATCAGAAGAATCAAGCCAGCAAACCGCCGTTCGACTAATCGAAAACATCTGTGCAGATATCCAGCAGCGTATCGATGCCGTGAAAGAATCCGAGGCATTCCTAAAATCAACTGGCTACCAATGTATGTCAGAAGCGGATTTCGATAACTATTCGACTCCCAGCCGTGATCGTCGATTGGCAGATGAAATCATCTTCTTAAGAAACTTCGTAAAAGGCTTAGTTCACGAAAGAAACGAAATTTCATTAAATGAAAAAACATGGCAGCAACTAAAAGTGGTATTCCCGCAATTAGACGTGAATGTCGCGACAGAATCACAAAATCAAAAACGCACAGTGGCTAGTAGCGCTTCTCTATGTCGGGTGAAACACTACTCGCGTGGCGAAGGCATTGAAAAATCAGTTGACCTGGCAGAAATCAAACGCCGCCTATTCACGAACCGCCTGTCCAGCAACCCAAATCATCCACCAGAAATTCGCTTTGGTGAGGATGTCGTCATTAAAAATATCTGTCCAAGCTGGGGTAATTTAAAACTAACGTATGTCGAATAAGCGAAAAAGTATTATCTTATCTATCATCGCAGTTATATTACTTGGTGGTTGGGCAAGTATTCATTTTTTATTTGTCCACAAATCATCCAGTGGCACAAAGTCATCCAGTGGATCCGATGGCAGCGTAGATCATGAAGCCACAGCGGCCGTAACGGATGATATTGCCGACAATGAAATTTCGGAAAAGACGGTAGCGAAGGTAAATACATTTCCAGAAACACTCAAACGCTGTTTCCCAGAGCTATCTGAAAAAGTTGCCAATCCGAAATCCTTCGTTGAAAATTGGAAATCAGAAAATCCAAAATATCGCGAAGATTTAGATTACATTCATTATTTTTTCAAAGACAAAGACGGCAAAGACGTCCGCGCGCAGGTTCTATACATGGAAGCCAATGGTCGCCCCGTTCGCGAACTTAAAGTTTTTCGGGTTCTAGATGATGGCCTACCAGATCCTGTCGAACTACCAGACGACGACAAATTTAATCCAAGCAACACGACGCTTTCAAAGTATATCGATTTCAATACGGTGTTCGAGACGCAAAAGAAATGGTCCGCGAGGATAACAGATTCTACCCATATTGAAGTGGAAGAGTCGAACTCGGAAATTACCGAGTTCCAATTATATCAAGATGAACTGATTTTTCGCTGTCACGAAGGCGACTGTGAATGCAAAACTAAAGATTAAACCGCAACTTTCAGTTTTTCAGCTACAACTAAACGGTTACGACCCGAATTTTTAGCTTCATACAAAGCTTGGTCACAGCGTTTGTAAATCACCTCTAACTGATCATTTGTACGCCACTCAGATAAGCCAATAGACACCGTGAATTTGATTTGGTGTTCGCCATGAACGAAGGCCTGTTTCCTGATCGTTTCCAAGACCTCTTCGCCCTTTTTTATCGCCATATCGATTGTATAATCTGGCAAGAAGATCGAGAACTCTTCGCCGCCTAAACGCGCCACAACATCATTTTCACGAGTGAACATTTTTTTGATCGTGGCCACACATTCTTTGAGAACGAAATCGCCAATGTCATGTCCGTACGTATCGTTGATCTTCTTGAAGTGATCGATATCTAAAATCATCATCACGGATTTGCTATCACCCATATCCACCGTCGTCGCAAAACTGCGAACTTGCTCTTCGAAAAATCGACGATTGTAGGCACCCGTTAAGTGGTCGTGATTCATTGTGTGTTGAGCCTCTGTTAGTTTCTTTTTGAACTGGTTTAAGTTCTTTTTGATCGAATTCATTCGTTTCGCTTTTGACGTATCTTTGCGATTTTGAACTTCGACATATTTAGAAATGAATTCTTTTGATTTTTCGCGAAGCTTTTCGATCGAATTAGATTCAACCGCGTCACGCAGTTCTTTAAACTGCCCATCGATCATCTGATCGTTATGCTTTTGGTCTTTGAATTCATCTTTTAATTGATCAGCAAATTCCCAGATAATTTTCTTAAAGTCTTCAAAGGCGTGCAAGAAATACGTAGTCTCATCAATCCGATGAGAATTAAAAAACTGACGCAATTGGAAGAATGTTTCTTCATGCGCCGTCGCATCCTGACCTGGAGCTCCTGACTGAATTAGCTTCTTAGAAAACATATCCAATTCTTCCCGGGCCTGACGGACAGAAAACTTCGGTGTATCTAGTAAATTTTTATTATACACATCAATCAAAAATAGAATCGTCGCCATCTCTTCTGACATTTTATCAGGAGTTCCTGCGCTTTTTTCTGTCTCAAATTGTTGGACAATTTTTTTAATCCAGTCTTTCAAAATTCACCTCAAAAATATGTTCGATACTCCTATTTATCTCGGTTATTCCCCCGATTTATTGAGTCAAAATCACGGATTGACGAGTTCGTTTACAGTCCCTCAGACCAGTCCGGCAATTTCCTGTTAAAATGGAGTTTTAACACTCGGCATCTCGTCTTTTAAATTGATTTCAGGGATATATTCTATGAGCTTTCTACACATGAAATTACTAAAGGTCCTGTTCGTACTTTTATTACCTAGCCTTGCCCTATCGATACCTATCGCAATTGGGAGTGGTGTTGAAGCCTATAAAATAAACAACACCTACTATGTGCGCGATCTTCTAGAAGTGGGTGCACACCTACAACCACATTTCAATTGCCGGCGAGT
Organism: uncultured Bdellovibrio sp.; assembly: GCA_963932905.1. Taxonomy (GTDB): domain Bacteria; phylum Bdellovibrionota; class Bdellovibrionia; order Bdellovibrionales; family Bdellovibrionaceae; genus UBA2316. The sequence goes on along the minus strand of CAWVRN010000020.1, from coordinate 77,666 downwards.
ACTAAAAACCAAAACCGATTTAAGACGAATCAAGTTTTTAGAAATCGATTCTGAGCTCCTGGGACGTAAGCTATGTGATTTAGAAACAGTAGTTCCAGGTCTAGCCAAAATCTATGCATCAACTATTAATTTTCATTCATGGTCCCTGATCGAAACGCCGCTCACTTTACAGAACGATGACCCACCGGTGATCAAATTTAAAATGGCGGAACGCCTTCAAGCTTCGGAAAGAACTTTGTACAGCATCCGCCTACAGTCACAGATTTGGAAACAACTTTCAGCTCAACATCGCATCGCTCTGCTTTTCCACGAAGCCACATTTTCGCTATTGAAATACATGTGCACAAACGAGCCAGCCTGTACACTTTACAAACCATCGCCTCATTTGGCGCGTGAGATAACAGGTGGTTTATTTAGTGAATCGACTTATGCTTCTGTTGTCGAAATGAAAAAATTAAATTCTTTAATTCATTCTGCCTTATATACCGGTCACCCTCCTCCAAAGACGGGAACCCCTTGGTAATATAGCCGATCTATTAACCGTATATTTTCTTTACACCTGTCCAACAAGATGCAAACTATTGAGTGGCACCTTGAATTGGACTCCCCTAGGTCATCTAAAATACTGGCACGATCCTCGCTTTGACATAACTAGGTATAATCGTGTTTAGTTCGCTTAAAACAAATCCTAAGGAGACAACAATGAAACTGACTTCTTCTCTTTTACTCATCATCGCGGTTGTTCAAACCACGAGTTCGATATCGTTGGCAGATCCTAATATCACTCAGTCAAACGATTTGGATTCAGGTCGCAGCCAGGTTGAAGTTCCGGTTAAAAAATCTGCAGTTGCCTCCATGAAAGAGTTTCTAAACTTTGACGGAAAAGGCCGAATTTACAGAGGCGTTGGGAGACACAAAGAAATCGAAACGGCCAAAGAGTGCTTAGTTTACATCGGTAATGTCCGAACCAACCACCAGAGTCAAGTTTTTCACGCGCGAGTACTGTATGCAAAGTATGACGATCGTTATTTTTGGTTTGAAGGTGCCAACTCAAGCCAAACAACGGGCAATCGTTTCGAAATCACAACAGCGGATTCCAACCCCGATGGTATAGGTTTTTCGGCCGTCTATGGCAGTGTTACACTTGATAAAAATGCAGATGGATCACTTAAATCTTTCTACAGCCGATCACGCCATCTTTGGTCTACGTTCTGGGTGAACTGTGAAAATCTGACGCCAGCAACAGTTGAGGATTACCAAAGAATTTCTCACGACACCGATGATATGATTCTATAAATAAAAAGGTCTAGCTCCCCTTACGCTTTGGGGAGCATTGTCTTAAACTCAGCTTCATGAGTACAACAAAACTAAATTGGTTGATAAAAGGAACAAGTTTAGCACGAGTGCCTCTATTGGCATTTTGCAATCCTAAACTTTTAAGTATTGAACCGTCGGCAAAAGTAAAATTGCCACTGAACTTTGTAACTAAAAATCATTTTCGCACGATGTATTTTGGCGCGTTAGCGATGGGTGCCGAACTTTCTGTCGCCACCCCGATTCTTGAAGCCATGTTTATTCAAAAGAAGCCGATTTCATTTATCTTTAAAGATTTCAAATGTGATTTTCTAAAACGCGCCGACACCGATACTGTTTTTGAATTCGCCGATATCGAAGCCTGCCGCCAAGCTATGGCCGAAGCCCTGGCCTCAGGAGAACGCTTGAACAAAACTTTTAAAGGTGTTGCCTACTCGGCGAAGAATCCTGAAAATGTTTTTATGACTTATGAAATCACTATTTCCCTGAAGAAAACTCGATAAATATCGAGTCCTCGCTCTAACCTGGCTCCTTTTCTGTCGTCTTTTTAAACAAAGGGTCGACTACGGCGCGCCACGACCGATGGCGCACGAGTTTTCCATTGATTTTATCAGCCATTGTTTTAGCCTTTTCCTGATCCCATTCGAATTTAGGAAGAATAAGAGGCGGGAATCTCTTGGAAACAGCGCAAACATGCAGTCTCCAAGGAAATTGTCTTTAATAAAACAACAAAGTGCCTTATAATGAAGGCTAATCCTTAGAGTAAGTTTATTCTAAGGGTTAAAACCAAAACATATTTGTAAGAGACCATAACAAATGCAGCTTTCTTACAGAAACAAGGAGTACCCATGTCGACAGATTCATCTGGATCTAATTCTCGTTCGATTGCCTTAGCAGCAGCGACTCAACAAAAACCCGCAAAAATTACTCGCCCAGTTAGTGAAAATGCACCCGTTTCTGAATTCTTCGGTTGCAACACATTTGGTTTAGCTCAAATGCGCGAGAAATTACCAAAAGATTCTTACCAAAGCTTGCTTAAAACTTTAGATCACGGAAAAAAATTACCGAAAGAAACAGCGGAAGCGATTGCTTCGGCCGTTAAAGAATGGTCCGTAGCTAAAGGCGTTACTCACTTCTGTCACTGGTTTCAGCCAATGACCGGTTTGAGCGCAGAAAAACATGATGCGTTCATCACAATTCAATCAACTCATCACTCTGAATTACGCGTTATCGAACGCTTTACTGGATCACAATTAATCCAAGGCGAGCCGGATGCTTCCAGCTTCCCATCTGGTGGAACACGTTCAACTTTCGAGGCCCGTGGTTACACGACTTGGGATCCATCATCGCCATTATTCATCATCGAAGACGATGCTAGCAAAACTCTGTGCATCCCGACGGTATTCTTTGGCTACCACGGCCAAGCTCTAGATTGCAAAACGCCGCTACTAAGATCAGTGGATGTTCTAAGCAATGAAGCGTGCGAGTTTTTAAAATTAATCGGCGACGTGGATGCGAAACACGTCAGCGCCACTCTTGGTGCAGAACAAGAATACTTCTTGATCGATAAAAACTTTGTTTCATTACGCCCCGATTTAATCATGACCGGTCGTACGTTGTTAGGTTCACCTTCAACTCGCGGTCAACAATTAGAAGATCATTATTTCGGATCTATCCCTTCTCGCGTAAAATCATACATGCAGGAAGTGGAATATGAATTATTCAAACTTGGTATCCCAGCTAAAACTCGTCATAACGAAGTAGCACCAAGTCAGTTTGAATTAGCTCCGATTTTTGAAGACGTGAATATTTCTTCTGACCACAACACATTATCAATGGAAGTTTTAAAACGTGTGGCACTTAAGCACAACTTTGTTTGTTTGCTTCATGAAAAACCATTTGCAGGTATTAACGGCAGCGGTAAGCATAACAACTGGTCATTATCAAATGACAAAGGTGAGAACTTACTTGAGCCAGGAACGACACCTCACCAAAACTTACGCTTCTTAGCTGTACTAGCCGTGGTTCTTAAAGCTGTGAACGAAAACGCTGCTGTGTTACGTGCGGCTATTGCAAATCCTGGTAACGATCACCGTTTGGGCGCGAACGAAGCGCCTCCAGCGATTATTTCCGTATTTTTGGGCTCGATGCTTGAGAAAATCTGCAATGATATCGAAGAAGGTAAATCAGCGAAGGCAACGGAACAATCGATCATCGATTTAGGTGTTGGAAAAATCCCTAACATTTCTAAAGACTACACAGATCGTAACCGCACATCACCATTTGCATTCACTGGAAATAAATTTGAATTCCGCGCGGTAGGTTCATCAGCGATCGTATCGATCCCGATGACATACTTAAACGCAGCGGTAGCCAATACATTCCGTCAAGCTTCAACCGCTTTAAAAGATCTTTTAAAAACGAAAACTAACCGTGACGAAGCCGTTATGGAGTTGATCCGCTCGTACTTAAAAGAATCTAAAAAAGTACGTTTCGATGGGAATGGTTACTCTCAAGAATGGCGTGATGAAGCCGCGGCTCGCGGCTTACCAATCTTAAAATCGACAGCCGATGCTCTCGAAATGTACAAAGACACTAAAATGACAACATTCCTGACAGAAACAAAAGTTTTGTCGTCAGAAGAAATCATGTCCCGTTACCATATCAGTGTCGAGCGTTACATTAAAACGATCGATATTGAAATCGATACGCTGTTAGAAATGACTCAAACATTTGTAATCCCGGCGGTGGAAAAACAATTGATGACGTTGACAACCACTCACCAAAGTATCACTTCTTCGTCTTTGAAGAAGTACCATGCCTCTAGAACTCAAAAACTAGAAGCCACGTTCGAGAGCATTTTGAGCCTACAAGACGAACTCACTCGTCTAGCAGACACAACCAGCAAAATGCACGACGAACCAGCCAGAATGAAAAAACTAGCACAAGAGGTGCAACCATTGAGCTTCAGATTACGTGATGCCTGCGACCAAGCAGAACGTTTAGTAGCTGATGAATTATGGCCGTTACCGAAATACCGCGAAATGCTATTCGCGGCGTCTTTGTCATAAAAGTTCAACTATAATAACGTCCCCGGATCTACGATCCGGGGACGACATACACCTCAAATGAAACGCCTTTTTGTTGATTTTTTTGACAATGCGAAATTTTACGACGTCTCAACTTAGGGCATCTACCTTACGAATATTTTTTGTATTTTAACTTTAACTTGAAAACGCTATACTAAATTCGATATGAATTAATAACCTAGAAGAAATGGAGCCAAATCCATGCCTGGTCAATCACGTTTGCCTTTTAATATTTTATATATTGTTCCGATCTGTGCTGTTTTAATCGTAGCTTTTCAGAATTGTTCAAATGGTTTTGATTCCTACTCTGCTGCCAATGCGGATAATTCTACAACAACGAATAGTGGAACTCCTTCACCCAGCGCTGAAAACGCTGCGGGTAGTTCTGCTGGCTGTAGTTCATCTTCTGGGATCGCTCAAAATTTCCCCTGCTCGATGTATTTCAACCAAGCGGTGGACACTATTTCTTTGACACAAGCTCAGAGAAATTACTCCGACCATTTGATTAACGGTTTTGCCGCGCGAGGTGGTTGGGGTAACTCAAATATATTCCAAGTGGATTTTTCCATTGATGTTCTAGAAACTACGGCAAACCACTCAACGTTCTATGATTTTGACACATCGGCCTCGTGGACAGACTCAGATACGCTGACTCGAGTCCCAAGTCCTCCCTCTGGCTCCCACGCTGGGTTTGAAAGCTCTTCGGGCGCCGTATGCGACGGTGGGGACTGTCATTATTTAGTCTTGGATAAGTCGAATAAAAAACTTTACGAGTTCTACCGTGCCACCGTAAATGGAAATACTCTTTCTAATGCGGGTGATGGAGGCGCTGTGGTTTGGCCTTTCGAGAAAACTTGGACTGAATCTATCCGAGGTGATGTTTGCACTAGCGCCGATGCAGGGGGATTTTCAATCGGCGCCATGCTCTTTTCAGCTGAAGAGATTAAAGCTGGTGCCATCAATCACGCTATTCGATTTATCTTGCCTAACAACCGTATAGCTTATCGCACTTATGTACGTCCTGCTACTCACACGACCGGGAACACCTCTGGTTGGGCTCCCGCGCCAACATCTGATTTAACGGAAAGTCCGTTTGCAGACAGCTCCCTAGAACCCGGACTACCTTATGGAACACGACTACGGTTGAAGTCTTCCTTTGATATCTCCACATTGAGCGCCTCAGCCCAAGTCGTTGCTCGGGCATTAAAAAAGTACGGAATGATTCTGGCTGACGGTGGCAACATCGCGCTGACGGCAAAATCAGATTTAAATTCACCGGTCAAATACAGTGATTTGGGCTTCAATGCTCGCTCGTTGGCATCGTTGAAGGTAACAGATTTTGAGGTTTCGCCACCAGCGCAACCTAAAGCATTTCCACCAGGCCTTAGTTTCCAGCCAACAATAATTGGCCCTATGATTAAAGTGAAGTATTTGGATTGCTATAGGAACGAATAAAGTCTTCACATTTCTTCGCACCGACTGTCACTTTAGTACCAAATGAAATCGATGTGGTGGTCAGTGGCTCGCACCGAACGGGAGCTTTCTCAAACGAAACGGCTAATTCATATCCGGTATTCTTCCATTCAATTAGTTTATTTTCCATTTCCAAATTGTAATAACCAGACATTGATTCCCAATGACATTTGTTCACAGGCACCATTTCTTGATCATTCACGGGGTCTACTAAACTTTTCTCGATCGCCGCAATCAACTGACGACGATAGATATTTCCTTTAACATAGTCCGCACGTTCGCGGCACGAGAATCCACCTTCCTGTACGCATCTGAAATATTCGATCGAATACAAATCCGAGACCGAGCCGATAGAAAATGAAGCTTCCGGAGCTTCATAACAAAACATATGACGCGCTTCCCGTGGCTCTAAGCCGAAGTAGGTTTCAAAATCATCAGAATATGGTGGATTATACCAAAGGCCGCCAAACAGGCGCTCTAGATTTTTCTTATCACCAGCCATCCACTTAGAAATATTTTGCTGCTGACGAACCGTCATCGTAGAGTCTGGGTACATTTTGTACGTCGCTTGATTTAAATATTTTAAAATCTCTGTTCGAGACGGAGCCATATAATTTTGTGGATCGGATTTGTTCGCAATGGCACAACCCAATTCCATAATCTTTAAAAGCTGAGAGGCTTTTGTCGATAGCGGAGCCGGGAGCGGACGTTGATCGATTTGACAAGTCATGCATGACACAACATTCAGTGGATCTTTGGTGCACTCACCCTTCTTGTAAGCAACCGGAAACAAGGCGCCTGAGTCAGGATCGACAATGACCGGGTCTTCTGGTTTGGGATTTCCCACATCGGTGTTGCCGTCGGGGTTACGAGTGATTTCATTGCCTGGCGCGGCAGCATTTCCTGAATTTGTATCATCGGCGCGAAACTTAAACTCATTCATGCAACCAGCTAAAAATACTACGGAACTTAAAAAAATCATGAAACGCTTTTTCATACACTTATTGTCGTCCTGATTGCATAAAACTTAAACTAGATGACAGCCTAGAATAATATATCTAAAAATTTAGATATATTATTGATGGAGCCAAAACATGTCTAAAATTCTGACTCGAAAATACTTCGCGGCAGCTGCTGCAGGACTATGTTTAGTGATTGCTTATGCAGCTCAGCTACATAGCCGGGAAGATCGCATACTTAAGGCCCCCCTGTCGTTTCGAAAATCTATCCTGGACGTGCATTCGCACCTGGCCTGCTTGAATAACCCGGGTTGTTACATTCGCCCGGGTTTTAGAAATACGTTTAAATTTAAAATGTACCTGAAGGCCTCTGGACTACAGTCTACAGACCTTGATCGACCAGATGCTGACGATTTGATGGTCAACGCTTACATTAAGCGATTGAACGAATCCGAATTATATTCCAGCGCGATCGTGTATGCGCTAGATGGTTTTTATGACGAACACGGCGATTTAGATAAAAATAAAACCGATATTTTAATTCCCAATGATTATATCTACGGCGTGACTCAAAAAACGAGCAATTTGTATTTCGGCGCCAGCATCAATCCGAATAAAAAAGATGCGATCACAGAGCTTGAAAAAGTTCATAGTCAAGGAGCGAAACTTGTTAAATGGATTCCTTGTATCATGGGTATCAATTTGAAAAATCCCCCGCCACATGTTGAAAAGTTTTTAGATAAAATGAAGGAACTGAACATGCCGCTGGTGACTCATACAGGATTTGAAAACACATTTTCGTGGGCCGACATGGATTACTGCGATCCAAGAAATATCGAAACAGTTTTAAACAAAGGCATCACCGTCATCGCTGCTCACGCCGCTATTTCTGGAAAGTATGATGAAAAACCAGGCTACACTTACTTAGTAGAACTCGCGCAAAAGTACCCAAACCTATACGTGGATAATTCAGCGGGTTTGTTTGTAAACCGCATGGGATTTTACAAAAATATTTTCTTATCTCACTTTCAAGGTCGCGCACTGCAAGGCACCGACTACCCGTTAAGCTACGTTGGCTTCGCTGGTTTTCAAGCGATCAGCTTGAGCCAGTTCAAAAATGAAATGCTTCCATTTTGGTACCAGTACGCAAAGCAAACCAGAAACATTCATGATTTAGAGGCCGCCATCAAAATAGGCTTAGGAACTACGTTAGACGACATAAAATTGAGTTATAAAGTTTTCGACATCCCCTACAAATCGCAAGTACAGTAGCTACGGCCTAGGTCTAGCTATTCACGTTACGAAAAATAGTCATTAACCAATGGCCAGCAAAGCATTAAACTAAGCCCATGAAGTCTGTGGGCATAGACATTGGTTCCTATTGTGTAAAGGTGATGGAGATTAGTTCTTCATCCAAAGGTTTTCAGCTGGTTCATTTCTACACTCATGAACTAAGTTTAAAGCCGAACACCGATACCCATTTTGAAGTCATTGATTTTATTCGTGGTTTAAGTACAAAGTATGATTTGGATCAGACTCAATTTGTCGTGGGTATTCGTCAAGACAAAGTCGCCGTTCGTCAAAAAACATTTCCTTTCGTCGAACGAAATAAGATTGCCCGTACACTCCCATTGGAACTTGAAGATGAAATTCCATTTTCAATCGAGAACGCGGTCTTTGATTTTAAATTGCAAAACATCACGCCGCCGACGGCTGAAGTCCTAGCATTTGCCGTTAAAAAGGAAGAAGTCGCGCGCATAGTTCAGGTAATGAAGGAATGCAATATCCAAGCGGATATCGTGTCAAACGAAGGTAGCGCTTTTGCCAACCTCATTGAAAAATGGAACGAACCCATCACGGCTAAACCAGCGACCGCTTCGACGAACATAGTCCTTGAAGAAATCACGCAGATTGCTTCTAAAAAAGTAACTTTAGTTTTAAATATGGGCCATTCCCATACGCTGGTTTCTATCTTTGATGCAGGAAAACTCATTTCTGTTCGCACAATTCTTTGGGGCGGTAAATATATTGGCGAAGCCATCGCTAAGAAATACAATTTACCACTGTCCGAAGCTCATAAGGAATTGGAAGCCAAAGGTTTCATCCTGACTAAAAAACAAGAGTTATCGCCAGAATCGAAAGCTTTTTCAGATATTATTTCCCGCGGTGTTCGTGATTTTATACGTGACTTGCAAATCTCTATTTTAGAAATCAAATCAGAACATGGCTGTGAAATCGGCAAAATCGAAATCACTGGCGGCATGAGCTTAATTCAAGGCATGGCACCCTATTTAACTCAGAATCTGGAAATTCCATGTAACCGCATGAACGTGCTAGATTCCTATGGTCAAATTTACTTTGAAAAAAACGATCTAAATGATGTTCGTTCCGCTATTTCATTGGGTTTAGCCATCGAGGGTATCAAAAAACCACGAAACCCAGCGATCAATTTCTTAAAAGACGAATTTGCCGTTAAAGATACACGCCTACAAGAATTCTGGGGCAGTTGGGCAGCAACGTTACAAATCATGTTTTCGATATTTGTACTGCTTTTCGTATGGTCGATGTTACGTGTCGATTTTGCTGAAGTTCTAGATACAGATGTGGGCGCAAAATTAAAAGCCGCAGCTCGAGATGCTTTAGGATTATCTGGCAAAACATCGGGCCAAGCGAATATCGCAAAGGCACTTAAAAATAACAAAGTGACTGTCTCTGATTTTAAATCGGCAGAAATTTATTACCAAATGAATTCAGCAGTGGAAATCCTTAAGAAGTTGTCCGACACCCTGCCGTCTAAAGTCAGCGCGCAAATCGACTTAGTCCGCTTTCAAGTCTTAGATCAAGCGTTAGTGGTTGAAGGTTATGTCCAAAATACTCAGCAACGTGAACAAGTTTTTGAAACATTGAAAATGTTAGCTTTGAATGAAACGGTACAACGTAATCCAGGCAACTTACCGGCGTTTGGAACTAAAGTTCCATTTTCATTTTCAATGAATGTAGATCGCGGTATCAAAAAAGTAGGAAAGTAATTAATGGCTTTTGAAGATTTAAGGGAAAACTTAAAAAATCAATTTGTGCAAATTGGTGAACGTATCACTAATTCACGATTGTATATCGTTCTTAGCGAACGCTATGAAAACCTTAATTCGCCTCAGCAACGGCTAGTTAAAATAATTTCCTTCGTTCTGTTACTTGGTTTCTTTGTTTATTTTCCTTTAGATTATTTTTTAATTTCTTTTGAAAGCGAAACCGCATTTGAAAGCAAACGTAAAACGATCAAAGATATCATCAAGTCAGAACGTGAAATCACGGCTTTGCCGGATATCCCTCGCCCTCTTCCAGCAGAATCATTTAAATCCAGCGTAGAATCGCAACTGAAAGAAATGAATTTACTGCCCGAGCAAATCAAACAAGTAAATATCAATATGCAACCAACGGCTGGCCTAATCCCGCAAAACAAGATGCAGTACGGAATTGATATCACAGTGAATAAAATTAATCTAAAACAGCTGACGAATCTAGGTTCAAAATTGCAAATCATTCATCCGTCTGTAAAGGTTAAAGATCTTATCGTGACTTTAAATCGTGAAGATGCCCGCTATTTGAATGCTGATTTCCATTTGGTGGCCTTAAATATCCCGGAATACAAACCACCAGAGCCACCGCCGCCAGAACCGAAAAAGAAAGGCAAGCGTCCGACCAAAACAGAAACTAACGAGGAACAATAATGGCTATCATTACACAGCTAAAAAATCTTTTCGTTTTTTTGTTTGTTAAAAATATATTTAAGATTCTATTCGTTATTGTTTTCTCGGTGTTGTTTTTTGTAATTCTATTTCCTAAAAATGAATTAAGCGATTTCGTATCTAAAATGGTGTCTGATCAATCGCATAACCAGGTGAATCTGGCCTTTGAAGACATGTCCTTTTCAATGGCAAACAGCCTGGGCGTTCAACTAGACCAAGTATTTTTCGAAATGGCTGGCCGACCGCCAATCACTTTAAAAGAATTAGTCGCTAGCCCCGATTTAATGTCGGCATTAAATCGTAAACCCTATGGCCGTATCAAAGTTTCCGGTTTATTCAGCGGTGATGCGGAAATCTCGGTTCACAAACATAGATCCGACGGTGAAAGCAAAGCCGATCAAAGCATGATCGCGGTCACCGCGAACAAAATCGATTTGATGGGATTAAAATCTTTCTTAAAATTGCCATTTGAAATGCATGGTCGCGCGGACTTAAACACGAAAGCTATTTCGATCTTTCAATTAACACCGCCCGCGGATGGCAGTGCTCAACCACCGTTTACATTGGTAGAAATTCCTGAGCTCACATTGACTGTAAAAAATTTTGATATGCCGCCGTTCACATTGGAGCAAGGCATGGCTCTGCCATTTAATGTTCCTGGTTTAAAGTTATCAGAAATCGTTTTAAAAGCGCGTTTGTTTGATAACACGTTTCAAATCCAAGAACTTCAACTTGGCCGCGCCAATGATGAATTAACAGGCACTATTAAGGGCAATGTGACGATGATGAAGGGCCCAATGATGATGCCTGAAGGGTATGAACTCACGACGGACCTTCAAATGCGTCAGAGTTTTCACGATAAAATCAGCCTTCTTCTGCCTATTTTAAATGCTAATCGCTTCGTAACCCCATTCGCTGGTGGTTATAGCTTTAAATCCAAAGTTTCATGGCGCATGGGCCGTGCTATGCCCTCGTTTGATTCGGCGCGATAATCCGAGATTTAGTCTCTCTAAAAATTGATACAACATAATTTTATGTAGTAGTTTGTTTTGATCTTGCAACTACCGGCGTAAGTCATTAAGCCTTGAACATTAGCTTAATTAATTTTTAAAGAAGGAGTCTCAAATCATGGCTGGAATTAACAAAGTTATCATCGTTGGCCGCCTAGGCAACAACCCAGAACTAAAAACATTATCACCAGGTAACATGGTAGCTACATTTTCAGTAGCGACTAGCGAATCTTGGGTAAAAGATGGTCAAAAACAAGAACGCACTGAATGGCACCGTATCGTAGTATGGGGCAAACAAGCTGAAAACTGCTCAAAATACTTGGCAAAAGGTCGTCAAGTTTACATCGAAGGCCGCCTTCAAACTCGCCAATGGGAAGACCAACAAGGCGTTAAAAAATACTCGACTGAAATCGTTGCGAACACTGTTCAATTCCTTGGCAGCAACAACGAACAATCAGCGGGTGGAAACAATAATTACAACAACAACCACAGCGATGATTTCCAAGCACAAGATTTCGGACCAGAACCGAAGTTTGATACTAGCGAAGAAATTCCTTTCTAATTTAGTTCTTCGAAATACATTTTTAAGTTTCGTTTTCAAACCCACTTTCCTTTTTGGAACGTGGGTTTTTCTTTTTTAAGGCGGCCGGTGAGTTCCGCAGCCGTACCGGAACCGCCACCGTAACCTTGACCGTCACCGCAAACCGAACCGAAACCGTTTCCGTACCGAGGGCCGGGCCGTTTACCATCACGGAGACGGTGCGGAAAAACGGTACGGAGTCGGACACGGTACGGATTGGCGTTACGGTCAAGGTTACGGTGACGGTTCCGGTACGGCCGCGGTGACGGCTACGGTACGGTTGCGGAAAGATCTTCTTTTTTTCCCGATCTTGATGAATAATAAAACTCATGCGACTAAGACTCCCCCTTCTTCTGATTTTTATTTTCTGCACAAATTGCTCGCTCTACAAATCTCAGGGGCGAAGAAATTTTGAAACTGATGTCCCCAACAGAGTTCCAATTGCAGTCGTTTTTCACTGCCCTAACGTCTCCTCTGTCAATGGTCCAGACGAAGTGATAGAGTGGGAAACGTTAAAGAAAATGTCTCCGGATTTGACAGTGCAGGAAACTATCGACAATCAGACTGTCGTACTTTTGGCTAGCACTGTTTCTCCTCAGAGAACGTGTATTTCCGAAGGTCTAGATTTGACAGAATACCAGAAGAATTTCACCTATTGAGCGTCTCATTTAAATACCTGGCCTTGAGAAAATCCCTTAATAAACGATACTTAAAGTATGAGAATTTCATACAGCGTTATTTTAACAACATTATTCGGTCTTGCTTCTGCTCAGGCTTATACTCTGCAAAAGACAAGTTCAACGGCGGTCATCTTTCAAACTGACGGAAAACCAGTCAGCGAAAATCAAGATTTCTATATCGTGGATCAATCAAATAAAGCGAAAGTTTTAGTTCGCGTTGAGAAATTTAATTCTAAGCAAGCCAAAGCTAAAGTTATCAAAGGTAACATCTCCAGCGTTCAAACCGGTATGAGTTTACGCCCCGTTCGCTCCCCTGCCAGTACTCAGGGGGCCGATGGACAAATGTCTACTGAAATTAAAACTAAAGCAAAATCAAGAAATGCTTGGGGTTTAATGGCCTCTTATATGATGTCTTCAATGAACGCCAAATTCTCGTACGGTGGCGTAAATCAGACCGCAGCCATGAGTGGGTCTTCAATCGGACTACTGGGTTACTACGATTACACTTTGAATAAAAACTTACAAGTTCGCGGCATGGGTGGATTAGAAACGTTTGATGCTAAACAGTCTAAAGAAACAAAAGTTTGTGATAAAGGTGCGTCAGCAGACTGTAACGTGAAAATCAATTATCTATCTCTATATGCTATGGGTAAATACAATCTTACCAAATCAAGAAATAAATTTTGGATTGGTGGTGGATTAGGATACTTACTTGCTATGGGCAAATCATCTACAGTTCTTGATACCAGCTTGATTACGTCTAACCAAGTTCTAACTCTTGGCTTAGGTCTAGACATCGGTTCTGGCACCAAAAATGTGATTCCTGTATCACTTGATTACTCTCTGTTCCCGTCATCTGCAACGGTGAGCGCTAGTATCATAAGCCTAAAAGTAGGTTTTGGTTTCGGCCAATAGATCCAGTTTAGAACCACTTCCTTCGCTCATGACAACGCTTTACTTAGCGCTTTCCAACGCGTACTATTTTTAAATGCCACTCTTTGAATACAAGGGAATCACTCAAGCTGGAAAAAACAAGTCTGGCGTTGTCGATTCGGAAAATATTAAAACCGCTCGAACCAAATTAAAAAAAGATGGCATATTTGTTACCGACATTCGCAACAAAGTAAAAGCCGCTGCGAAGAAAAACAATTCTGGTTTATTCCAAGCCTCTGTTCCTATCAAAGATTTAGCCTTGATGACTCGTCAGTTAGCTGTACTAATTAAATCGCAAATTCCATTGGTAGATGCCTTGGCTGCCGTCAGCGAACAAGTGGAACACCCGGCTTTATCGCAAGCCCTGGCCGATTCCAAAAATATGGTCAATGAAGGTAGTCCGTTTTATAAATCACTCGCAAAATATCCGCATATCTTTGATAAAATTTATGTTTCAATGTGTGAAGCCGGCGAGATGTCAGGTAGTTTGGACGTTATACTTTTACGTCTAGCTGACTTTACTGAATCCTCGGCGAAACTGCGCCAAAAAGTATCCAGTGCCTTAACCTACCCGATCATCATGCTTGTGGTTGTGTTTATTATCGTTATGGGTTTGTTCACATTCGTTATTCCTAAAATGATGACGATTTTTGAGTCGGCACCAGAACTGCAACTGCCGTGGTACACATTGGTGATCGTCCAGATTTCACAAATTATGACTGATTTCTGGTACATCATTTTGGGAGTATTGATTGGATCTTACGTTTCATTTATGGCCTGGAAAAATTCAACCGAAGGTCGCCCGCGCTGGGATGCAATTTCACTCCGTCTCCCTGTATTTGGGCCGATCATTCGTATGGTAGCGGTGGCTCGCTTCACACGAACACTGGCTACATTATTAACTGGCGGTGTGCCGATGTTAGGCGCATTGGATATCGTACGCAATGTGGTTAACAATGCCGTTATTGCACAAGCCGTAGACGAAGCACGTGGTAATATTTCCGAAGGGGAAAGCATAGCTGGTCCTTTGGGACGGTCGGGGCAATTCCCCCCTATCGTTATACATATGGTGAAGATTGGTGAAAAAACGGGCGAGCTAGAAAACATGTTAACGCAAGTTTCAGACGCTTATGATTTTTCGGTTCAAAATAAAATAGACGGCATGACGTCATTGATTACCCCGATCATCACAGTCATTATGGGTGTCGTGGTCATGATTATCGTGTTGTCTATCGTTATCCCTATGTTTGAGATGACAAATTTAGGTAATTAGATTTATAATTTTTTAATCTTGTTAAGGAGAGGCTTGTTTTATGAATATTTCTAAAAATCGAAAAGGTTTTACACTTGTTGAAATTATGATCGTTCTTGCGATTCTTGGTTCTATCTTCGCATTATTAGCCGGTCGATTTGCTGGCGCACGTGATAAAGCCAAAGTGAAAGAAGCTAATATCCAAATGGGACAAATTTCAAACGCATTAGCGAATTACAATTTAGATTGCAATAAATACCCCGCATCTCTTGACGGCTTGAAAAAAGCCGATGATTGTAAGAATTGGGGACCAAATGCTTACTACCAAGGAAGATTAGAAGATCCATGGAACAGAAAGTATGAATACACAGCTGATTCGGGAGCTGAGTTTACTTTAAAATCTCTTGGTAAGGACGGAAAAGAGGGCGGCAGTGGATTTGATAGAGATCTTGTTTGGGGCGAAGACGAATCCGGCGAAGCAGCTCCAGCTAACTAGGTCTTCTCAACGCGGATTCACCTTAATTGAAATTCTGATCGTCCTAGGCATCATCTCTGCGGTGATTGTACTAGGACTCGGTCGGGTTCGTAAAAATGATAACAATATTAAAACTACCTTTCGTGAGCTCACTGTTCTATCGAAGGAAATTCGCAATCAGGCCCGCCTGACTCAGACTTTTTTTCGCCTGATGATAGAAATAAAACCTGATCAATCTCGCTACTGGGTTGAAAAAGGTAACGCCATTGAAATGAAAGATCCCAAATTGGAATTAAAAGCCCAAGATGAACAGGATACAAGTAGCGACAAAAAGAAATCGTCATTTACACTATTTAAAAAACTAACTAAAAAAGAAAAAACTCTTCCTAAAGGAATTAAATTTAAATCCCTCGAGATTCAAAATACCGAACCCTTGGTGGATGGCCTTGGTGCCATATACTATTCACCCGAAGGATTGGTTGAGGCGTCTATTATTCATATTACGGATGATAAAAACACATGGTCTTTGCTGATCAATCCCCTAACCGGTATAGTAGATATTGCGGATGAGGAAATCAGCTTGAAGGATGTAATAAAGCGCAATGAATAAACGCAGCCGACTGAAACAATCAGGTTTTACTTTGCTAGAGGTCTTGATCGCCCTGATCATTCTGGCATCCGGCGTGATGTTACTGGCGCAATCTTGGAGCAGTTCTTATAATCGCATTCGCAAAACACAAAAGAACGTCGAGATTGCAGCTCTGCTTGAAAGAAAGTTAGCCGAAATCGATATGAAATACCGTGGTAAATCCATTGACTCAATCCCCGAAACTGAGGGCGATGAATTCGAAGGGTTCCCTGAATACAGTTGGAAACTAGAATCTAAAAAATTTGAGATGCCGGACTTGACTGCAATTCTGATTGGCCGCGAAGGCGGCGTCGATCAAATGATGAGTCAATTGATGAAACAATTCTCGGACCACCTATCGAGTTCCATAAAAGAAGTTAAAGTCACTGTTGTTTACAAAGTGAAAGAAAAAGAATTCGAATATTCGGCAACCTTACTTTTTGTGGACTATGACAAGCAGCTGCCCCTGCCTTCGATACCTGGTGGTGGTTAGTGAAATTCTCTTCACGATCTGGTTTTACTTTAATTGAAGTTTTGATTGCTGTGGCGATTATGTCGACGTTGGGATTGTTGGCGGCGCAAACAATCAAGCAAGCCATCACTCAGAAAAAAATCATTCAAGAAATGGTGAACGACACGTCCCGCTTACGTGACGGTGTTAAAATTTTTGAAAAAGATGTTCAGCTTGCCTATCACCATCGCGATTGGGAAAAAGAAATCAAAGAAATAGCGAAGAAAAACAAAAAGGCCACAACGGCCGGTGGCCCTGCGGGTGGACCTGCCGGATCTGGGATTCCTGGCGCCGCTCAATTGGCCCAACAACCACAACAACTTTTTGATTCAAATGGAAATGTAATTGCGGAACAAGAAACACCGGCCGAAGCTCCGCGCAAAGACCCCACAACTCATTTTATCGGCAAAGAACATGAAATCAGTTTCGTGACGATGAACACAGGTCGCATTATGAAAGATATGCCGCAAGCCGATTTCGTTGAAGTAGGCTACGCATTGAAAGACTGCACTACATTCGCTGAAAAGAAAGCGACGAAGTGTATCTTCCGCCGTGTTTCACCTTGGGTAGACGAAGATGTCACGAAAGGCGGCGAAGAATATTTACTGATTGAAAATATAACTGAGTTTAATTTGCGTTACCTAGGTCGAGGCAAACAAGATTGGAACAAAGACTGGCGAACAGATTCAGGTGGTGACGGCGCTACAAAAGGAAACTTTCCGTGGCTAGTTGAAATTTCTATCACATATCAAAAAGATCCAGAAAAAGAAGGCTCTAAGAAACACTCGATGCAATTGGTGATTCCTATCCATTTCCCTAACAACAAGGAAGAGTCTGGCAGCGGCGATTCATCTACCACATCGGGAACGCCAGCCGCAACAACACCAGCAACATCGGGTGGTCCGGCCGGGACCCCTGCTGGAGGAGGAGTCACTCAATGAAGTTATTTGGCGTAAAAATATTTAATCGCACGACAAAAGAATTCATTTCGAAAACCAACAATAATCGCGGCATCGCTTTGATCACGGCGATCGCGGCGTTGTCGCTGATGACCTATCTTGCAATGGAAGTCACCTATGACACTCAAGTTGAATATTTAATTAATGCTCAACAAATCAATCGTGTGAAAGCTTACTATGCCACTCGCAGCGGAATTGATTTGTCATTATTGCGTATTAAAATTTTCCAAACGGTTCAGCAAAAATTAGGAAAAAGTTTACCTCAGAATGGGATGCTAGATCAAATTTGGCAGTTTCCTTTGATCTGGCCGCTAGAATTGCCCGAAGGATTAAATGCGGTAGACAAAGACATTGTGAAAGACAAAACAAAAGAGTCGTTACTGGATGCCGCCTTCGCCACCAAAATTACAGACGAAGGCTCAAAAATAGATGTCACAAATTTAGCTTCGCCATCTGAAACTCTGCGCGAGATCACAAAGAAACAGTTGCTGGCCCTGTTTGAAAACAAAGTTAAAAACGACGAAGAGTTTTCTAAAAACTATAGCGGCTATCGTTTTGACACTTTAGTTAACAATATCGCCGATTGGATGAGCACTAAAAACGAAAGCTTAAACGGCGGAGATAAAAAATCAGGTTACAAAGATCGTGGCACCGATGCGTTCCCCCCTAACCGAAATTTTCGCACCATTCAGGAGCTTCGGTTAGTGACAGGGATGTCAGATGAGTTCTATCAAATTCTGGAGCCACAAATTACTATTTACGGTGTTAAAGGATTAAATCCCAATTCCGCGACTTCCGAAGTTTTACAATCCATCGATCCAACTATCACAAAAGAAATTGCAGATGAAGTAGTTAAACGTCGCCAAGATCCACAACTAGGACCGTTCAAAGACGCCGCAGGGTTTTGGGAATTCCTAGAACAAAAAGGGGCCCGAGTTTCAATCAATAGAGAGGAGTTCCCAATTAACACCGATAGCTTTAGCAGTTTTCGTATTAATTCAATTGGAGAATACGGCGGATCTAAACGTGAAATTGATATCATCACACTTGATGTTAACAAAGTAGCTGAACACGTTAATGAAATCCAAAAAAAGGTCGACGAAAAAAACCAACCTGCTGGTTTAACGACATCCCCACCGGCGGGAACACCCGGAGCGACACCCCCAGCGGCTGGAACAACGCCGGCGGCAGGAACTCAGACCGCAACGTCACAACCCATCCCTAAAGGCCCTCCCCGTATTGTTTATTGGAACGAAAAATAGCAGTCGCACAGAATGTATGGATTGATTACCCAAGCAAAGGCTCTGTAAATCAAAAGTCTCGTTCTAAAACAAATCATCATGGCAACACCAAAGAGTGACTGACTTTTACTGTCACTCTCAGTGTTGTATAACGCCTCAAAATTAGAAAAATTTTATTCCCAAGCTGAGACAACTTTTCCGTCAAAAATTCGCGCACTTACCACTGCCTCATTCGGACACATGGCAAACTGATTGCTCTTAGTATCTAGCAAGAGGTATTTATGAGAACACAAAGCTTTTATCTAAAACTAACTTTACTACTAATCACAACAGCAATGTTGTCAGCATGTGGAGCTAGCAAAGGTACAGCAGACTACTCAACTTCAAGCCGATTGCTAACAACAGATGTAGCAAGCATAGATACATCGACTCGCCCTCTAGCCTATTGCAATCAGGCAACTAGCTCGACACTTTCTTACAATACATCGACATATCAAGATGGCGAATCCATCGATCCAAACCGCATTAATTTAAAAATCACTAAGATTCCTTCCGCATTTTCATCTAACGCCAACTACATTGAGTTCCATAAATATATGGTAAACTCTTCGGGTAATAAAATGTGGGGTGAAAGTCGCCTTTCAATGAACCTTTACTCGATTGCTGATGGCAAGTTACTGGCTTCTGGTAAAACGTCTTTATATTGGAGAGATTTAACTTCGGCGGCCTCAAAATTAGGTGTTTCAACTCCAGATCAGTTCTTTAAAAAGACACGCATCGTAATTCAATTGGTTGATCCCAATGCAGACTATGATGCAATCTCAGCGATCTACTACAACTCGTCAGATAACTCAACAGTCAGTCAGTTAGACAGTTTAATCCCAGCATTTGACGCTGATCCAGCTCGCTACGCTACGGATAAAGATGGCACGACACGCCACTCTACACTGCAAGTGTTACACCCTTTCAAAGCATACGCGGGACAATGGTCTGCTCAGATCTTTCAAACGAAAGCTGGCGAATTTTGCTCGACGATTTATACGGCTCAGTAATCATTTAACTTAAAGAAATTTTTTATAGGAAACCCCCGGCGTACTCCGGGGGTTTTATTTTTTTGAACGGGGGTTTTATTTCCAGTTTAGTGGGATGACTCTTGACTGACTTCTTCTGCTTGCAGGTTCTCCCCTAAGCGATAGCGATCTACCAGGTTTTCATCATTCGTCGGGAATGAAAACAACAGCGTATGTACGTCTGAATTATTCTCTTCTAACGTGACGCTGATGTAGTAATAATCGTCGTATTCTGTTTCCGTGTATTCTTTGATGAATGTCACGAAAACGTTTCCATCATGGTCATTTTTTCGCCAGATTTCGTCTGGGGATTCAATGGTATCTTCTCGGGTTTCAAGAAAATTTTTGAATTTTTCCAAAGGAATATCTTTTTCAGTACGTAATTTTAGCATCGATTTAAATAAACCGATCGATAGTTCGTCGTTTTCTAGAATGGAATCGCCTTCTAGTCCAGCAAAGTGTTTAATTTCCATGTCGTGACTGAAAATCATTTCGCCATCTTTGAAAGCTTCGGCTGTTTCTTTAAATTTTGTCGGAAAATGAGATAACACGAAGGTAGGATTACGTTCCTTCGTCGAAAGGAACACGATCGCAACGTAATCGTAACTCATTGTGTTTTTTGTGATCGTTTTAACAAAAACATGAATCGGAGCTTTTTTGAAGAACGTTTCCATCAACCAGATTTCATCTGGATCACTGAGTGTCAGGTCAAGACTCTCTTCTTCTTCGACTTGTTCTTCATCCGTGAAATCATCAGGACGACGGATCGTTTGATATAACTCTTCGATGCGCTGAATCGGCTCTTCAAAAAAAGTAAAAACCTTTTCTTCAGAATCAAAAACTAAGTTCTTGTCTTCGTCGATCACAAATAACTCCTGAATCTTTTTCTTGCCTCTGTTTTTGGACTTCTTCATCTGTTCATCATTACTGTTTTCATAGCGTCTATCAATAACCTTGCAGTCCGCGGGACAAGAATGACAGCGTAAGTCAACTCGAGCAGTTTTCGATTGAAATAAGTCAAAACACACATCAGCATTAAGTTAAGAACAAACGAACGTGTTCAATTAATAACGCTCTGATAAAAACGCAAACCTATGGATGGAGGCGCTATTGTCTACGGAATCAAATAACCCGTCAGCTCCCTTTGATAAAAACATGTTTCAAGAACAAGCATTGGAAAAAATGGAAGCCATTTTAAGCCAAGCGGCTATGGGCATTCATGTGCTCTTTGATAAGGCAACTATCGCTGCTGCTTACAAAGAAGTCACCGACGAGAAAGATTTCTATGACTTCGATAAAGTGAAAGTCATTCAAGACTCTATGACAGAACTAATCTCTCGAAAAACATACTTCGAAAAATTAGCCTACCTTCAGTCATTGGATAAAACTTCACTTGTCCTACTTGTTCGTGCTTATTTTCACATCGTTGAAAATAACGTCCTAGCCTCTCAGCAGAAACATTAGTTTTAACAGCTAACCGGGCGATGTATTCAAAATCTTGTATTGGTACATCGCTAGCCATAGAACTGAGGCTCGATTTAAATCGAAACAGAAAGTTTAATTTTATGACTATTCTTTATTCGATTTTTCTATTTTATTGTTTACTGTCGACTATTTAGAGTTCCAAATAACTACAGCCACACCATTTTTCTCGAACTCGCCAAACGGCTAGGTTACGATGAGGTCTGGGTGGTGAATCATGCGCACGTATAATTTCAAGACATTAGCTACATCAATAAGTTTAGGTATGATGCTGGGATTAAATATCTCATGTTCTAAAGGATCTTCTTCCGCAGAATCTATTAAAGGCGAGATTATAACTACGGCACAAACAGAGACCGTTGTAAAATCGGTCTACGATACGAATGCATATCCTTTAAATAAATTGGTGTGCGACCCCTTCGATCCAGATCCAGTGCCATCGGCAAAGCATGGTATCAAATCGTCACTATGGTTTAGAGGGTTCAACCAGCCTATCTACCAATCAGTAATGAGCTATATCAATAATTATACACATTCCGATCAGACTCTGTTCTTTAATTCAGTCAACGTTCCGACTCGCATGTTTTATGATGGTTTCCCATTAGAGTCTGGTGACGTAGTTCGTGATGATCTAGGCACTCAATTAATAGAATACTTTGCGATGAAGTTTGAATCGCAAATTATTTTGGGCCCAGATGATAGCGAAGGCTTATACGAATTAGCGATGCTGTCGGATGATGGCACCATACTAAAAATCAAGGACCCGGACAACGTGATTACGACTGCGAATTCTAACGGCTGGGAAACACATATTAATAATGACGGCGACACGCCAACTCGAATGAAGTGTTCGTCACGACTAGTTAACATGACGAGAGATAAAAAAATTCAAATGGAATTGTTGTATTACCAAGGCCCTCGCTACCATATTTCGAATATGTTAATTTGGCGTAAAGCTACACAAGCTGGTAAAGATTCACTTTGCAATCAGTCTGGCAACGAATTGTTTTTTGATCCAAAACATAACTCGGCTCCACTTAAGTGGCTCGATCTAGCGGCCCGCGGCTGGAGAGTTTTATCGACGCAAAACTATTTATTGCCAGAAACAGGTAATTCTACGTCAGAAGGTGGAGATGTGGATTACAATCCTTGCTACACTGGTACAGTGCCAGTGATTTCAAATTTCCAAGTGGTTGAACAGCTGTCTAACGAAGTTTCGTTCTCTTGGCGAACCGACATCAAAGCGGTATCTATGATGATGGTTACAAATTTGGATACGGGTGAAAAAACAGTCACCCAATCCGACAACGTGTTAAGAACGACCCATCAAATTCTAATATCGGGGCTTAAGAACAACACAAACTATCGCTTCCAAGTCGTAGCCATATCTGAAGATTTAGGACGCGCCATTAGCCCAGCTATTGACCTAAAGACGTTCTAAATCTCGCGCTTTTTCGAGGTACAAAAAAAGGTCAAACTACTTAGTTTGACCTTTTTCATTTGAACCTATTTCATTAGCTATTTTACTCTTCGTCTAACTCATCATCTCCAACGGTACCCAGATTGTATTTTTCAATACGGTAACGCATCGAACGGAATGTGATATTTAATAACTTAGCGGCACGTTTTTTAATACCGTTGGCCTGATGGATGGCTTTAATGATCAGTTCTTTTTCGATCTGACCAATGATTTTATCTAAATCAACACCGTCGTCTGTCACTTCGATTTCATTTGAAGAGGCCAACTTACGACCCGAGCTCGTATTAACCAATGGTGGCAAGCTCTCTGGTAATACAGTCGCTCCACCCTCTAATGCTACAGTACGCTCGATCATATTTTCAAGCTCGCGTACGTTACCAGGATAGTCATATTTTTTCAGATTTTCCATCGCCTCAGTACTGATTGATGAAATATTCTTATTTAATTTGTCGTTATATTTTTTCAAAAAGTGATGCGCAAGAATTGGAATATCTTCTTTACGCTCACGTAAACTTGGAGTTTTGATATGAATAACATTCAGACGATAATACAAATCTTGACGGAATGTTCCCTTTTGAACCATTTCTTCCAAATGCCGATTTGTAGCCGCGATGATACGAACATCTACTTTGATGTCTTCCGTAGCACCCACACGACGAATAACACGCTCTTGTAAAGAACGCAGTAGTTTGACTTGGATCGATAACGGCAACTCGCCAACCTCGTCCAGAAACAATGTTCCGCCGTCAGCCACCTCGAACAAACCTAACTTGTCCGCAATTGCTCCTGTGAACGATCCTTTCTTATGACCAAACATTTCTGATTCCATTAGGTTCTCAGGAATCGCACCGCAGTTGATTGTTACGAACGGACGATCTTTCAAAGGACCATTGTAGTGAATCGCTTTGGCAATAACCTCTTTACCTGTTCCAGATTCACCTGTTACCAAGATATTTGTTGGTGCTTGAGAAACGCGTTTAATTAAATCAAACACATGATGCATCGCTGGTGAATTACCAATGATGTTTTGAAACGAAAATTCTTTACCTAGTTCTTTTTTTAGGCTTCTATTTTCAAATTCTAAGTTTTTTGATCTTAATGCATTTGAAATATTGATTCGAACTTCATCAATTTTAAATGGCTTAGTTAAATAATCATAAGCGCCCATTTTCATCGCTTCAACAGCCGTTTCAGTTGTACCGAACGCCGTGATCATCATGAAAATAATTTCTGGAAAATCTTGTCTTACGTATTTCAGTAATTCAATACCAGTCATATTTGGCATCTGTAAGTCAGAAATAATCATGTCGAATGATTTCTTCTGCAACAGTTCTTTCGCTTTTTGACCGTCTTCGGCTAATGTAATTTCATAGCCTTCTTTCCGAAGCATGATTTCGAGGAATTCTCTTATCGATTCTTCGTCATCAACAACTAAAATTTTTGCTTTCATTTGGTCAATCCCCTATAGAAATATTGTCCCTAGGAAATTTATTCTAAGCAAGGAAAATTAAACTCAAACTCTGTGCCTTGGCCTACCTGACTGCGAACATGAATGATGGCTTGATGTGATTCTAAAATTTTATGCGTTACTGCTAGACCTAGACCCGTACCCTTGCTCTTAGTCGTGAAAAACGGTTCGAAAATTCGTTTCAACGTTTGTTCACTCATTCCAGATCCCGTATCTTTGATACGTAAACACCAATGCTTATTTACTTTTTTCAAAGTGACGTCGAGTGCGGCAATAGGCACTTTATCCATCGCTTGCAAAGCATTGATAATAATATTTAGAAACGCCTGCTTTAGCTTGTCACTGTAGCCCTTGATCATGGCATTGGGCTCAATATCGATAGTCATTTTAACATCTTTTCGAAGCTGCGCATT
This sequence comes from uncultured Bdellovibrio sp., assembly GCA_963932905.1. GTDB lineage: Bacteria > Bdellovibrionota > Bdellovibrionia > Bdellovibrionales > Bdellovibrionaceae > UBA2316. The sequence goes on along the minus strand of CAWVRN010000020.1, from coordinate 52,903 downwards.
TTGTTCCACATTCGCTAAAACATCGCGCAAAATTAAATTCAAATCACACGGGTCTGTAGGATTTTTCGCTGGCTTGGCATACTCCAGGAATTCCGTAATTAGATTATTTAGTCTATCGATCTCTTTTAAAATAATTTTCATTAATTTGCGATCGTCATCGCCTTGTGTAGTTTGACTTAGCAATTCAACGCTGCCGCTAATACCGGCTAATGGATTACGAATTTCGTGTGCCACACCGGCAGCCAGACCACCGATCGCCGCCAATTTTTCACTTTGTTTCAAGTGAAACTCCATTTTTCGTATTTGGCTTAGGTCTTCAATTACGAGCAGGAACAATCCTTCGGTTTTTGAAATTGGTTTAGCGACGATTTTAAAAATTGAATCCTCTGTATCGTTCTTAAAATCAACTTCACGGGATAACTCCTCTTGCGTATCAAGAGCAACAATTTGCCCCCAAAGACTATTAAGTGGCGGAAAAAATTCAGTCAATCGTCCGTTCTCTTTGATTAATGGAAACAACATTATGGCTTTTGTATTCATTTGAACAATCTGGGAGGCTTTGTCCAGCGTTAGCAAGGCAACAGGTGATTTTTCAATGATTAGTTCGTACAAATCCTCTAACGATCGAAGCTGTCCTTCTTTCGTTTTGAGCGCCGTTTCAGTTTGAAAAAGCTTTTCACTTAAATAACCAGACAAACCGGCTACACCAAAAAAAGCCAAGTTATTTATTGTCAGAGTAATAAGACTTGCAATGGTTTTAAATTCTGGCCCCAAGATTTGCACCCAGCTGTAGTTGAAGCTGGTCACCAAAGCTAATATTATCGCACCTTTCCCCTTAAACAAAAAACTACCTAAAATAATGTTAATCACATGAAGCAGCAAAAACAAACTAACAGAGCCGCTAGAGAAATATACGTACAGTGAAATAAGTAATGAATCCAGAATAAATGTCGACAGCAACGCTGTCGATTCCTCAGACATAGAATCAATTTTGAAAAAAAGTATGAAATGGGTGATAAGTCCTAGCCCCAACACTAAAAATGATGGCCCCAGCAATGCCCACGACACAAAAGGAGCCTGCCAGAAATAGAAAAATACTAAGACTATTAACGAAAAAATATAGAGCAGTACGCGAACAGATTCGACCTGCCACTTTCTGGATAGAGTCTGAGAGGTTGCTACACTACCCGCCTGCATTTCCTGCCATCGAGAAAATTGGCAAGTACATCGCGATAACTAGGACGGCAATAATACCACCTAGCACAACCATCAGTAATGGTTCAATCAACGAGGTCAATGCCTTAACCGCAGTTTCCACTTCATCTTCATAGAAGTCGGCGATCTTGTTTAACATGTTATCTAACGTACCCGACTGCTCCCCTACCGCGATCATTTGCACAACCATGTCTGGGAATACCTTATCTTTTGAAAGTGGCGTCGCAAAGGGTTTACCTTGCAGAACCGATTCTTTACAACGAATCAACGCACGCTCAACGACAATGTTACCGGCCGTACGCGATGCGATCTCGATCGCTTCAATTAGACCAACACCCGAACTTAGCAGTGTACCTAACGTACGAGTCATACGTGCTACGGCCGATTTTCTCACTAGCTCACCAAAAATAGGCGCTCGGAACAAAAACTGTTCAAATGATGCTTTTCCTGCCGGTGTAGCCAAATACGACTTGATGACAAACGGAGCTGCTATAGCGCCGCCAACAATAACATACCACATTTTAATCATGGCATTAGATAAAGACACAACCATCATAGTTAACAAAGGTGGTTCTTTACCAGCAGAGTTGAAAAATTCTTGGAACTTAGGAATAATAAACACCAAGATCGCCGCGATAACAAACATCGCAACGACGACGATCACCGTTGGATATACCAAGGCACCCTTCACTTGAGATTTTACCTTTTCGTTTTTTTCCATGTACGTCGCCAAACGACTCAAGATACCATCAAGAATACCGGCTTCTTCACCGGCATGAACCATGTTTGAATAAAATCGGTCAAAAACGTTTGGAACTTGGGCCATCGAGTCTGATAATTTTTTACCTTGCTCGATGCTCTTTTTAACTTTCATAGCCGCGTCTTTTAAAATTCCCGAACGCAAACCTTCACTCAATATTTTAAGAGCATCCACAACCGGAATACCTGAGTTAATTAACGTTGCAAACTGACGGGTGAAAATCTGCAAATCTTTTACTTTCACTTTAGATACAAATAATCCACTTCCAGCAGCCTTCATAGTGCCGCCAAGACCTTTGGCGTTCACACGAACAACTTCCAGATGCATTTGCCTTAGGCGAGTACGAACTTCTGTTTCATTAAAGGCTTCCAGCTCTCCGTTGGTCATTTGACCATTCAAGTTCTTTGCCTGATATGAAAACTTTGCCATTAGATACCTACCTTCTTCAATAAAGAATCAAGATCCTGTGGGTCTTTTGAAAATTCAAAAGCCTTCTGAAGTGATATTTTTCTTCTGATTAGTAATTGCAATAAACTTTGATTAAACGTAACCACGCCATTTTCATCGTCGATATTTTTCAATCGTTCTTCAAACGAATCTACACCCTTAGCGTAAATCTCTTTCTTGATTTCGGGGCTTAGGGGAACAATTTCACCGGCATAAACCGTTTCATTATTTTCACCGTCAATTTCATATTGTGAGTAGCTTAGTGACAACAAATCAAGCATTCGCCACAACATGTGCTGAGCCCGCGAATCTGGAAAAAAAGAAAGCAACTTGTGTAGCGAACTAACGAGTGACTGATTACAGAAATGCATGATAACTAAACGACCTTCTTCGGCACATTCAAGCGCCGCCTCTACTTCAAATAATTTAGAGATATTCTCAAAAATCAAAACCTCAGAATCCTTAACCAGCATAGTTCCTGAACTAACTAAATCATCTATTGTTTTATACGACCAATGCTTAAATGGAGATTTAACTGTATCACGTAAAAAAACCGTGCCTGTGCGCTTTTCAGATTCAAATTGCTTAATTGCACTTAGGAAAAACTTCTCGATACCAGAGAAACGATTGCCATTCACCAACAGCAAACCATGGCGTCGAGCCAAATTTTCTCGCATTACTTCGGGCATCAGAAATTCTTTCACGTTCTACGTATCCTTTACTGAAGAGTTTAAAACTTCCTCAAACGTTGTTACACCGCGCTTTAGTTTTAAAAGTGCGCTTCGGCGTAAGGTACGTAGACCTAGCTCTCGAGCTAGAAAACGTAATTGAGCCTGATTAGCGCCTTTTAGAATCGCGTCCTTTATCTTCTCGGTCATTGGAAGTAATTCATAAATAGCTAATCGGCCTTTAATTCCCGTATTGTTACAGTTTGAACATCCCTTGCCTTTGTATAATTTGTATTCAGGCACCTCATTAGGCGGAACACCGATGTTTATAAGGTTTTGAACGGGCATCTCGACGGGAACTTTACAGTTTTCGCATATCTTTCCGACAAGACGTTGGGCCACTACTAAATTGACCGTCGACGTTATGACGTACGGCTGGATACCGATCTCTGTTAAACGGATCACCGTAGACGGTGCATCGTTAGTATGCAGTGTCGACACAACCAAGTGCCCCGTAGAAGCCGCTTTGAAAGAAATCTCTGCCGTTTCTAAATCTCGTATCTCCCCCACCATAATAATATCTGGATCTTGACGGAGAAACGATTTCAGCGCGACCGAGAAATTTAAGTCGATATCAGGATTCATCTGAACCTGATTAATACCCTCTAAGTTAAATTCGACAGGATCTTCCGCCGTCGAAATATTAACATCCGTTTGATTCAGTTCCGAAAGCGCAGAATAAATTGTTGTTGTTTTACCAGAACCCGTAGGGCCCGTTATCAATACCAACCCTTGAGGCAAGTTAATACATGATTTAAAAAGCTTTAGATCTTCTTCTTCAAATCCAAGTTTTGTCATGTCTAATTGCAAATTCGATTTATCCAAAAGACGAAGAACAGCTTTTTCACCCCACAAAGTTGGCATCGTGCTAACACGAAAATCCATATCGGCTTCACGCGTACGCACTTTTAAACGACCATCTTGAGGGCGACGTCGTTCAGCGATATCTAACTTTGACATAATTTTAATACGTGCGGAAATCGAAGGACCCCAATCACGTGGTGGATTTTTCGCTTCAATCAAAATCCCGTCAACGCGATAACGAACACGAAAAATTTTTTCGTACGGTTCAAAGTGAATATCACTGGCGCGCTTTTTCATCGCTTCATTCAAAATCGCATTTACGAATTTAACAACCGGGGAATCTTTGTCAGTGATATTGTCGATCGTCTCGACTTTCTTTTCATCAAGCACGTCGACTTCAGCATCATCACCATCTACACCTTCCAACGCCTTATCAACACTGATACCATAGTACTTCTCCAGCGCGTGCTGGATAGCAATTGGCGAAGCCACGATGGGTTGAATAACTTTAGCTTTAGTGATAATACGCAAATCCTCGCGCACTAGAATTTGGCTTGGATCCGAGAATGCGATAACTACCGTAGAAATCTTGCCCTGGTTGTCCAACATTCTTTGAACTGGAATAACATTGTGCTTGTAGCAAATGTCACGTGGAACCATTTCAACAACCTGTTGATCAATTTGGAATTGTGAAAGATTAATTCCCTGAATATTGTAAAAGGCCTCTAAACCTTTTTGCACCTGGGCTTCTTGTACAAAATTTAAATTTATCAGAATTTGAGTGAGCAATAAATTCGGAGTTGTTTTTTTTGTTTCAAGTGCTTGTTCGTACTGTTCTGGTTTAATCAAGCCTTGGCGATACAATATATCGCACGTCTTTTTATCCCAAGGTTTAATTTCGCTCATAGATTACTATTTTAGATAAACGTGGCGAATTTGTTACTAGTCGATAGTCTCGATTTATAAATAGTTGAGAAAAAACTCGTTTTTTGTGTTTTCTAACGGTGGGTGAATTGTACGCAATGATTCATAATCATAAAAAGCTGCCAGATCACGACGTTTCAAAGTCCTTAAGCCGGCCTTCTCTGCCTCGAAAAGCAAAGGATGAACAGGGGTTTTAGAAACAAGGTCCACCATAATCCCTTTGACTGACATGAAATTGAAATAAGCTAAGTCATTCATCAAAGTCGTGTTCTTTTCGACATCGACAGCATTAATCATCAAACTGGTTTGATCCCGATTTTGTGTTATCTCAGAAAACGCCACCGTCTTGATTTTTACGCCGATAAAATAGCGGGACAATTCATCAACCATTCCAGACTTCCCATCCGGTATAAAAAGAATAATGGACCTAAAACCCAAACTCACAGCAACGGAAACCAGACCTTCCAATGAACATGAGTCGCAAATAATACCAGCTGTTTCGTGAATATCGACATTACCAAAATGAGTTACTATCTTACGACGAAGAAGATCGAAGTATTTTAATCGAGGTAGCCAATGACCAGATTCGAAAGTTAAAGAATCAAAAGTACGGTTAAAACGTACAGCTTCAGGAGCCATTGCCAACTGAGTTACATGTTCAGTTCCAAAATCAAGATCACACCGAATCATTGATTGATCCAAGTTTTTACGACGCAAATCAATCAAGTCTTCATACTCAGCAACTTCAAAGGTCACAGATTCCGATTGTAAATATCGTTTAATATTTTCAAAATCAGGAACTAGACCAGTGGATTTGAAGCCTTGATTTAGAAACAATCGAATCATGGCTGATGCTTTCGCCCTAGCGAGGCTATATCAAGTCCGATTTGATTTTTAATTTCTTCAATTCCCGAAAATTTACGTTCAGAACGAACGAATTTCAAAAATTCCACAGTGATTTCATCCCCGTATATCTCTGTATTGAAATCAAAAATATGCGTTTCAATTTTTACCAAATCATCGGTTTTAAATGTTGGGGTTTTACCCACGTTGGTAATCGAATCGAATTTAGAATTCTTCCAAAGCGTGCGTGTCTGATAGACACCGAAATTGGGAACATACAAAGATCGATGACACGTCAAATTTGCCGTTGGAAAACCGATCAGTCGTCCCCGCTTATCACCGTGAATAACAGGGCCACTCACCGAGTAATATCGTCCCAAAAATTTAGGAACTTGGTCGAAATTACTTTCTTCGACCAACGTTTTTATATAGGTCGATGAAATCACCTGACCATCCACAGCCAATGGTTCAATCACTTCAAAATTAATTCCTGCCTTTTGGCACCAAGCTTGGATTGAAAAGCGATCTCCACCGCGATCTTTTCCAATTTTTAAATCATGCCCGATAACGATTCGCTGAACATTTAAAGCATTCGTAAATTGGGATAAAAACTGCTCAAACGACATAGTCGCTATGCCCTGATCAAATTTCATTCGCAGTAGATAGTCAACACCCAGCCGTTCCATCTGTTTGTTTTGATCATCAGTGGAAAATAGTTTTCTAAATTTTTTATTTACATCAAAGTATTCGACTGGATGAGGATCAAACGTTGTAACAAGGCTGTTTTGCCTCGGATCAGTTTTAAGACTTTTCAATAACTTTTGATGCCCCAAGTGAACGCCATCAAAATTACCAATGGTAAGTACGAAGGGGGTTTTGCGATCTGAAATTTTGTCTAAACTATCTAGAATAATCATAAAATCATTGAACTCTGAGGTTATTACGGATTATATGTAGCTAAGACATGCCTAGTCAATTCCAATTGCAAAAAGCTTTTGCCTCTATTTCCTCGGGCTCGATTCTGAGGGTACTTATCGTTTGGCTTATTTGCCTCGTTTCCCTGCGCATAGATAATTTAAACGACTTTGATTTCCGCTTTCAAATGCGTGGCGATCGCAGTCCAGCAAAAGATATCGTAATTATTGAACTGACTCCATCTGATTTAAGACATTTTAACACGACCGAGGTTCAAGATCTGATGTTGTTAAATTCCTCGTCAAGCATAAACGATCATTACTACTGGAACCCACAATTATGGAATGCTTTACTCACCGACCTACTTAAGCTTCAGCCAAAGACAATAATTATCACGTTAGACTTAATCAAACAGGCACTGACAGATGGACTAAACGTCAGCTTGCTTAGCAGCCCAAAAGTGACTTGGGTTTATTCTAGCGATCTGGATCCACTAGGCATGGAAAAAAAACGGCTACTTGATGTCCTAGATATACAATTTGAAAAAGATGGTGTCGTTCGCCGAGTACTATCCCCTCAACGAGGAGAACCGGCTAGGTATATCAATTTTCAGGGATCTGAAAATCGCTTCTTCAAAGTAACTTACAATCAATTGATCAACAATGAATGGCCGATAGATTTCTTCAAAAATAAAATCATTGTATTGGGCGGTTTTACAAATTCAGACTATGAATACATAACGCCTATGGGTTCCTACGGTCGCAGTTCTCTGGTCGCACAATTAATAGAAAATAAGTACTACTCCCAATGGATCAGATCATGGAGTTTTTGGACACAGTCTTTCGTAATCTTGCTTATTATTATTTTAATATACTTCTCGACACTATCTTTGCCCCGTAATTTATCTATCACCGTCACAATCGTAAGTCTTTTCGTCATGGTGATCTTGAACATATATTTTTTCGATATCCATCATTTTTGGTTCCCCATGGCATCAACGGCATTATGCATGTTCTTAGGTTGGTTGATCGGCTATACCGTTCTCACTAGCAACATAGAAAAGAAAAATTTCCAACTGGAGCAAGCGAGTGAAACCCGTGCCCAGCTTGAATTAATGAAGTCAAATTTCATCAGTTTGATTTCGCACGATTTAAAAAATCCCCTTGCTAAAATTCAGAGTGTCGTTGCTCGCAACTTGGCGATTGCTGGCGATAGTCCTATAGCTACGGATCTAAATGCAATTCAAAAATATTCAGAAGAGTTAGATCACTACATCCGATCCATTTTAAATATCGCCCGCGTCGAATCTCAGAATATTAAACTTAATCTTGTCCCTAGCGACCTAAACCAATTAATTGAAGCTAGTATTATAGCGCTGCGCCCCTTGGCCAATGACAAAAATATAAAAATTGATACCGATTTGGCACCACTTTTCCTAACCGAAATGGACCCAATCCTGATCAAAGAGGCCCTTATTAACATCATTGAAAACGCCATTAAGTATTCACCAAATGGGACGGTGATAGCCATTAAAACATTTGAAACTGATCAGCACATTGTGACAGAGGTTAGAGACCAAGGATATGGGATTTCTGAAACGGAATTGCAAAAAGTGGGGCAAAAGTTTTTCCGTTCCGAGTCTGTACCTGAAAACATTAAAGGCAGTGGCTTAGGGCTTTTCCTAGTTAAGTATTTTATCGAATTGCATAACGGCAAAATGGAAGTAGTTTCAATATTGAACCAAGGTACGACCGTCAGAATAAAATTACCAAACAGCTAATAATTCCTTTCTTCAGTCAGCGCCTTTATGGTAGTTTTTGGACCATGAACACTACATTAAGAACACTTGTTGTCGATGATGAACAGGAACTCCGAGAATCTCTAAAACAAATTCTGCCCTCTTCGTTTCCTGATGTAACTTTTAATTTCAGTGAAGCGATTGATGGCCAAGATGCCATAGATAAAATCAAGGCTCAGCACTATGACCTTGTTCTGATGGACGTAAAAATGCCTCGAGTGGACGGAATCACCGCGCTAAAGGCAATCAAAGCCCATGATCCACGAACATTTGTGGTTATCATGACCGCACATGGAAACTATTCCGACGCAGTGGAAGCGATCAAAGAAGGTGCTTTTGATTATTTCCAGAAACCAGTTCAAAAGGATTCTTTGTTTAAAGCCATTGATGGCTGCTTGCGTGCTCGCGAACTGGTTCTTGAGTTAACGGCATCGAATCCCATTTTTGATGACGATATCGATACGGAGTTTGTTGGAAACTCTCAGCAAATGCGTGAAGTATTTCAATTGATCTATAAATTAAGCAAAGTTGACACTACGGTTTTAATTCGTGGTGAAAACGGCACAGGAAAAGAATTAGTTGCGAAGGCGATTCACCACAATTCGCTACAAAAATCAGGTCAATTTATTGCTGTGAACTGCGGTGCAATTCCAGAAAATTTAATCGAAAGCGAATTCTTTGGGCACGAAAAAGGTGCATTTACAGGAGCGACCGAGCGTAAGATCGGAAAATTTCAAGCTGCAAATAATGGAACGTTATTTCTAGACGAAATCGGCGAATTAAAAATTGATATGCAAGTGAAACTCCTTCGTGCGATTCAAGATAAAGCGTTTACTCCGGTAGGCTCTATTCGCGAAGTTAAAACCAACGTTCGCATTATCGCAGCCACGAATCGAAATTTGGAGAAAATGATTCAAGAAGGTAAATTTCGTGAAGATTTATTCTATCGATTAAACGTTATGCCTATTTTTATGCCGCCATTACGAGAACGTCTGGATGATCTAGACAAACTAGCGGATTATTTTATTAAGAAATTTAATCGCAAACAAAATCGTAATTTTGAATCGGTTGAACCAGGCACACTGGCCTTACTCAAAAAATACAAATGGCCGGGAAATATTCGCGAACTAGAAAATTTTGTCGAGCGCGCATTCATCATTGAATCAGGAAATAAAATCACGAATGCTTCCTTAACGGAAAGCATGAAGTCACTTCTACCGGCCTCTTCCGTCATTAGCAGTGCTCTAGCCAGCACCCTGCCTGTTGGCGCTGGCGCTGAAGACACCTTTAAGCCACTTGATTTTGATAACTTCAAAGAGGAAATGGAAAAAGAATTTATTGTTAAAGCCCTAAAGCAAAACAAAGGTCGCATTAATCAGACCGTAGCTAACGCCAACATTCCTAAAAACACATTACTCAGAAAAATGCGTAAATATGGAATTAATGCCAAAGACGTTGCTGAATAATTTCTTATTTCGATTTTAATCGGGATTTCGCAGATCCCGTTTCTGCTTTTGCTAATTGATTCCAAATAACACGGGCCACTGGCCCCATCGGTTTTTGTTTTAACCGCATAATTTGCAAATCCAAAACGAATGGCTTGATATTTTCGTCACGGATCTGAACTAAAATATCTTTCCTTAGCTCGCTTTCGACTTCATGTCGTGCTAACCGACCCCAACCAAAACCATTACTTATCATTTTGTGTTTCAGCGAATGGTCCGTGACGTAGCACTTTTTCGTATCGGCAATTACACCACGACTATCTTTTGAAATACCGGGATTTTTTTCTGTCTGTTGCTGTACGACAATTTGTGGAATTTGTTTAAGCGATTTCAAATTTAAGCTTGGTACTTTCTTCGCAATGGATTTTGCAATAACGGGGATCAATTCAATTTTATCAAATGCGATACTTTCAATCGATTCATTGTCAGCCGCTTTGGCCGAAATAGCAAAATCGGCGTCACCATTTAGCAACGATTCGATTCCACCACTCATAATTTCAGACCGAAATGTAATTTCAGTGGGATGCTTGCCTGAAACAATATCATCAAAAATATCGCAGAGTACATTGATACGGACCAATGGATCTAAGATGACTGTTAAATAGGGTTCGACCTTCTTCGTGCCTAATTCTAGACCCACCGTTTTTAATTCGCGAAAAGAATGCAGACATTGCTTGGCCCAATTGTAAAACACCACGCCTTCGGACGTCAGCTTGGGACGGTACTCTTCCCGGCTGAATAACTTTAGGTCGAACTCCTCTTCTAACTTTTTGATGGCAACACTTAAGCTGGGCTGACTCTTGTGCATGTGTTCAGAAGCAGCCTTAAAGCTGCCCTTCTCTACTATCATCTCTAGCGTTTCTAATTGATCTATCGTCATATTAGCCCTCGTTAAACTATATAGTTCTTATCTATATAGAATATAGAAAGATTATAATTTATTGTCCAGTTGTTTTAGACGATACTAAACCCATCAAACAGGAGATAATTATGATGGCAGTAAGAAAATCGAATGACAGAGGAATTGCGGAACATGGATGGTTGAGATCACGTCATACGTTTTCATTCGCGGAATACTATGACCCAGAATTTATGGGTTTCGGACCGTTAAGAGTGATTAACGAGGATCGCATCCGAGGCGGAACTGGTTTTGGAACTCACCCCCATCGCGATATGGAAATCATTTCGTATGTAATTTCGGGTGGATTGCAACACAAAGATTCTATGGGTAACGTGGCGGTGATCAAACCGGGCGAAGTACAGCGGATGAGTGCTGGTACCGGCGTTGCCCATTCCGAGTATAACAATGAGACAGACAAAGAAACACACTTCTTTCAAATCTGGATCAATCCTGCCCATCGTGGAGGTAAACCTGGCTACGGACAGAAATCCTTTGAAAAAGAGCTAGAAAATCAAAAGTTAGTTCACGTGATTTCCAAAGACGGACGAGATGGATCTATCAGCATCAATCAAGATGCAAATATCTTCATTTCTCGTTTGAAAAAATCGGAAACGCTAGATTTTAAATTAGCCGACAATCGAAAATTATGGATCCAGTTAGTAAAAGGTTTAGTGAAAATCAATGAAAAGGAAATTGAAACTGGCGATGCTATCGCTGCGGTGGATATCGGCACTGCAAAAATCGAAGCCAAAGACGATTCTGAAATGATCATCTTTGACATGATTTAGCTGGACAACAGTACTTGTGTAAACTTGAATTCGATCTGACACTTCCTTTAAGTAGTTTATATTTAGTCTGACAGTCATTGAAATAATGGCGCTTCGATCCGCGATGGGCGAGGTCTGGAACTTCGCCGTTCTTTCCGATACCGGGGCTTCAAAAAGCTAAGTAGAGATGGCCAAGCGGCGTATAAACGTATTGAACCATAGATAAATGATACTCAGGGGCTGCGGGTCATTAGCCTGTAGCTAGAGATTGTTTTTTACGTATATCGACTATTCTGAAGAACCACTTTAGTTTTTTATCAAGCTCTACTTTAAGCGCAAATGGATTAAGACCTTCGGCTTTAGCTAGCAGGGCTTGCTTTTCTTCCTGAGTTAAGTTTTGAGTTTCAAGAAGCCTTTCAAATGGAGTCTTTGGCTCATCATGAACTTTGACTATTTTTCCCCCAATTCGAGTTTTTGTTTTAAGTTTCATCACCGGAGTAAAGTAACTCCAGAGCGGCAGCCAGTAATTCTGGTAGATATCATTGATGTATTCGACATCCCACTGCTGATCAAGTCTGTCATATCCAATCAACTGCCTAACATGCGTCCAGTTTTTCTGTTCTACATGAGCGTTATCATTCTTCTTGTAAGGACGTCGCCTTACGAAGTTCACTTTTTCTGGTCTTTGATAAAAGTAAGTCCATAGGTCATTGTTTAAAAACTCATTCCCATTATCTGAAGCAAAACCTTGGATCTTAAATGGAAGGCTAGTCTCTATAGCTTTTACTGCACTTAACACCGCCTCAGATGTTTTTCCCCACACAGCTCTTACTTCTGTCCACCCAGAAAAAATATCGGTCATTGTAAGGCTGTTCATAAACTCTCCCGCCATCGATGTCCCGCAGTGGGCAACCGTATCGGCTTCGATAAATCCTGGACCCATAATCCCGCTATCAAGTAACTTAATTGGTATTTTATTTTTAATTAAGGAGGGGCTCGTCAATGATTTTCCCTTTCTCACAAGCTCCCGGTGATCTTGTAAAATTCGATCAACTGTTGAGCTAGAAATCTGCTGCAAAAGTATTTTGGTTTCATTTGAACAATCTTCATAAAAAGGCAGCCATCTTTTTATCGCCGACACCATTTTCTTTGAGCACAGCCTTCCGCAGGATTCCCATAAAATCACTACATGACGACGCACCTCTGGCCCGTACTTGTATTTAGGGCCTGGATGGTTTCGGTGTGATTTTATCTCTCCATTTAATAATCTTATCGCATGCTTACGTGATAGATCGACGGTCTGACAAAACTCATCAAGAATTAAAGTTTTCTGTCTCCTTGACCCTTTCTGGTAGCGCAGCCGTAGTTTTTGCAATAGAATGCGTTTAATCTCGTTGCTCATAGTTGACCCCCTAAAATTATTTCTCGTAAAAACAATTCTAGGTGTGCTCTGACCATGATTCAACGAGGGCTTTAGTGCGCCCCTCGTGATTCAACTACCACCGTCGGTATCATTTAATATGATTCAATTCGTAAAAGCAGATTTTGGCACAAATCTTCCAAGCATTTACCGGTATTTCGATAAAATTTAGACCAATAAATTTATAAGGAGATCCCATGAAAACAATAACAGCAATTTTAGGGCTAGTGTTAATTTCTTCGACAGCTTTGGCTGGTGAATGCACACAGCAAAAGGCAAGAGATGCAGCCAATGCTTTTTTTAATAAACGAAATCAAGGTAATAAGGTTTTTGTCACAAGCGCACAGGGCCAAAAAGTCGTTATTGGTGATAAAGAACTCGAAGGAAATTTGAAAATGCAATTTTCCGTCGACGGTGGCGGAGTCATGGCTGAAATCGGCGAGATTGAGTTGCACCCTGGAACTTGTGAAGTGGTTAATTTAAATAGCAGTAGCGCACTTTCGACAACCTTTGAACCTTAATGCATTGAATTCCCGGCCTCAAATCCTCTACCTTGGTTGGCGCTGTCCATTCAGCGCCATTGAACTTTCCTGACCAAATTTTCTCAGAAATAATTCCGTAAAACCGCTTCGACACCTCTATTCAAGATTGGCCATTATTTCATATATGCCAAAATTCATCTCAGAAAAATTGATTTGAAAGAACTCTACATTCGACCTACAAAAAAAAAGCCAAACATCTTTCGATGCTTGGCTTTGATTTCCAAATAAACCTTATGCACTATTTAGTTTCAGCAGGAACTTTGGATTGATCGACGGTGACTTCAATTTCTACACGACGATTTTGTTTGCGACCATCCGCAGTGGCGTTATCAGCAATCGGATCCTTAGGACCCATACCTTGAGTGGAAATAACTTCTGTTGGCATACCAGCCGCAGTCAGCTGAGCTTTCACGGCCTCTGCACGCTTATGTGAAAGTTCATCATTTACTTTTTGAGAACCTGTGTTATCTGTGAAACCTTTTACAGTTAATACGTTCTCTGGATATTTTTTCATGATCGCAGCCATTTCTGTCAAATTCTTCTTAGCTTCGGCTTTCAACTCGGCTTTACCTGTATCAAACAAAATATCGCTTTTCATTTTCGAAACTAAACCTTGCTCTGTGCGTTTTGTTTCCGCTACTTTTTCTAATTCTTTAGCTTGCTTATCCATACGTTTACCAGCGTAACCACCGATACCAGCGCCAAGAGCCGCACCAATCAACGCACCTTCATTACGTTTACCTGTCTGATGACCGATCACTCCGCCCAATATCGCACCAGCCGCGGCACCAATTCCAGCGCCTTTTGCTGTGTTAGGGTTTTCTTTCATAGATTGGCAACCTGACAATACTAATCCCAATGCTACTAAACTCGATAAAATAAATTTGCTCATATTGGCTCCTTTAAAAGCTATTTTTTTTACTCAAAACACAATGGTAGCGGGCCCTTTCTAAAAGTCAAATTTTCTGTCTAGAGCGTTAACACCGCAGGCCCTATTGCTGCCTAGGTTGGGCAAAATAGGAGTACTTTTGTACAGTCTATTTTAGTAATTTTCGAATTCTGTTTAGACCTTCGACACTGAAAAAAAATCGACATGATGAATTTTTATACAAACTTAATAATTTCAACAAGTTAACTGCGAATCAAAATGATAATTTTAGTCAAAATATGCGTCTATTTCAGCAGTTACGACTCGCGTTCGCTATTAGTTTTAAAACCTCTAGACTTATAGCTGAGGAGGTCAAGATGACCTTAGAACAAACTACTAAATTCGCACGTGTTTCAAGCTCAAGACGAGTTCTTGCTATCTGTTTAGCTTTGTCGTTTTTTAGCATTTCATGCCAAAAGTCGAACGATAGCTTTTCATTGTTAGCCGAACAATCTACCTTTCAACAAGGATCGTCTTTCCAAGCTCGTAAAATCGATATCTTATGGGTTATCGATAACTCTGGTAGTATGGAAACATCTCAACAAAACGTGATCTCTAATTTCAATTCGTTTATCCAAAGATTCCAAACTCTTAATTACGATTTCAATATGGCGTTCATTTCTACGGATGCCTATTTAGACGCAACAGATACAGGTGGTTCATTTAAAAATGCCTACTGTGTTGCATTTAATAAAAAGTGTTCTGTTTTTCGTGATGGCCCAGGAAAAAATGCAACCGCATCGTATCATAGTGGCATTCCAATTATTTCCAAGTTAACTGCAAATATCACCGACGTATTTAATTTAAATGCGGCTCAAGGTATACAAGGCTACGGTGACGAGCGAGCATTTCTAAGCTTTAAAACAGCTTTGACGAATCCTTCTAACACAGGCTTCCGTCGCCCTGATGCTTATCTTGCTGTTATTATCGTAAGTGACGAAGATGATTTCTCCCACAGTGCGATGACTCCGGCCTTAGAATCACTATCTGGTAACTCATACTTAACAGATAGTCGTATTCATTCGGTAAAAAGCTACGTTGACTGGTTGGACAGTTACACAAATTCAACTGCTACGATTAGAAACTATTCAGTTAACTCAATCACTATTTTAGACCAAGCGTGCCTAGATGATTTAAATACTACGTTCACACGTCGTATGGGAACACGTTTAGGTCAAATCGCCGATCAAACTGGCGGAACAAAAGCATCACTGTGCGGAAACTTTGCTCAGTCTTTAAGTTTAATATCTGATTCAGTTCTAGCTTTAACGTCGTCGTTCAAGTTAGATCGCGAACCTATTCCTGAAACTATTCGTGTTGTTGTTAACGGTGTAGCTGTTCAGCAAGATGCTAGTAACGGTTGGACATATGAGGCATCGAACTGGACAGTGAACTTCCACGGTTCAGCGATCCCAGCCGCCGATTCGTCGATCAATATTAATTTTGACCCAGTCACAGTCAAATAAGTTTATAGAAAAAAGCAGTCACTTAAAAGAAAGAGGAGTTTTCTTAAAATGAGTCAACAAGCCCACGCTCTAAAAAAACAAGAATCAAAGTGGTACATACTAAGGGGTGAAAATAAATACGGCCCCTTCGAGCTTTCTACAATGATTAATATGATTCAAAAAGGTGAACTTTTTGACTACAATTATGTTTGGTCCCCACATCTTGAAGGATGGCAACCATTAGGTGAAGTCGAAGAGTTCTCAAAAGACCGTCTTTCATTAATTATTAAAACTCACGATCCATTAAGCCATGCTTTCAGCCGCCGTGGCGCTGATCGTGCCGAAGTGATTATTCCAATTTCTGGGCATAATGACGAATTTTTTTTCAATGGTCATATTATTTCATTAAGTGTCAACGGAGCACTCGTTTTAATTAACAATCCGTTATTGTTACCCGGACAAAAAGTGATGTTAAATCTGTCACAGAACAACGTTAATGTAAAATCCTTTAATGTTCTATCTCAAATAGTCCGAAAGAATTTTAGCAGGCAACGACTGAACGTAAAGTCAGGATTGAATTACGCCATTCGTTTTTTGGAAGCTCCTGATTGGGCGACCAAACAAATCGAAGAGTTAGTTGCACTTTATCACGAAGTAAACGCTACGGAAAAAGTATAGGAGTATAGAGATGGAAAATATTTTTACCTTTTTAAAAGAAGCAGGTTTTTTCGGAGCCTTGATCGTTATGACAGGCTTCATATCCGTGTACTTTATCTCTGAACGTATCAAAGTTTTGTACTTTGATTACGGTATGGATGTAAAAGACTTCTCCCAGCGCATTCATGCTTTGATTGTGTCTAAAAAATTAGATGAAGCACTTGTATTAAGTGCGCAGCTAGAGAAAAAACCAATGGCGCGGGCGTTTAAAACCATTTTGGAAAAAGCAGATCGCGATGATGAAACAATTTTCCAAGCCCATGACAATGCGATGAGTGAAATCATTCCTCTGTATACTAAGAAACTTCACTATCTAAGTATGTTAGCCAACGTGGCTACGATGGTCGGTTTATTGGGTACAATTTCGGGTCTGATTACCTCGTTCAAAGCTGTGTCTAAAGCCGACGCCGCTTTAAAACAACAATTATTATCTAGCGGTATTGCGGAATCATTGAATGCAACATTGTTAGGTCTAGTGGTTGCGATTCCAGCGATGGTATTTTTCTCGGTTCTTTCTGGCAGACAAAATCAGTTAATCGAACAAACAACTGAAAAATGCGGTAAATTAACAGAAGTTTTAACTTCTTCACACTTACCACAGTTGACTCGTCAGAATGTATTCCCGGATCAATTACCTCCTAACCCAAATTCGAAAGTTTCGTAATAGGGCCACAAAGGACTTAAAAAGGGGTAACAAAAATGGGGATCAAGAAGTTCCGCACACATTACGAGGAATTTGAACTGGATTTAACGCCGCTACTAGCGATCATCATGAAACTGGTACCGGTACTGGTAATTTCATCGTCGTTTCTTCAATTGACACAAATCGAAACCGATTTGCCTCAAGTCGTCAAACAACAAATCGAAAACCAAAAATTGAATCCAGAAAAAATGGCAAAAATTAAAATTTTGGTCGACGACTCTAAAAATTTCAGCGTTGTGGTGACTAAAGGTGATGCGACCGACACATCTAAAATTCCAGCAAACGGTGCTAATTTAAACTTGGCTGGATTAAATGCAAAGTTAGTCGAGATCAAAAAAAAGAATCCGGAAGTATTCAAAATTGAACTCGCACCAAACGACGCTATGTCTTATAGCGAAGTGGTTACTATTTTAGATGGATCTAGAAAGTCCAGCAATAATGATGAGTTTACATTCATGGACCCGAAGACAGGAAAAGAAGTCAAAACCGATTTCCTTTTCCCAGAAGTCGTATTTAACAACATTTTTCAATAGGTCGTTATGTCTAGAAGAAAAAGGTACTCGCCAGAGATTAATAAGAAAACAGGTATTATGGTCAACGTGACATCGTTAACCGATATGTTTACCGTGATCCTAGTGTTCTTACTGCAAACGTACAATACGTCGGAAGTTCAAATCGAAGCTCCGGCTGATATACGTATGCCAACATCACAATCTGAAGGCGTACTAACTCAAGGCTTAGAAATGACCCTAAGCAAAGAGTCGTTAACTATCGGCAAAGAAATCTTAGCACAAGTTAAAGGGACAGATTTTGCGGCTAGTGATAAAGATCCTAAAGATCCTAATTTTATTCCTGCACTATTTAAGTCGCTAGAAAAAACATCTAAGGAAACTACAGTGAAAGCTGTAAAAGATGGCCAAATTTTATTAATCGCCGATCGCGAACTTCCTTACGCGGTCATCAAAAAGGTAATGTATACGGCGTCCATGGCTGGATTTCCACAAATTAAACTCATAACGTCGAGTCAATGATGAATAGATATGCCACTAAGATTGTTCTACTAGTTTTAATTTCTACATCTTTAATCGCTGCACCTAAAGGCGATGACCGGGGCCTCCTACCCGAGCTCAACACACAAAAAAGCACTGAAACAGAAACGGACTCACAAAATCTGAAATCTGAAGTACTAATTTCAAAGACAGAAAATAAAGCCATTGAAGCTTTGCAAAATATTTTAAAAAAGAAAAAAGGAACTCCGCAGGAACCTGACCTACTGAATCGTTTAGCAGAACTCTACATGCGTAAATCAAAATCAGGTCGCTTCTTCGATTTACAACGAAGTGCAAATTCGAAAACACTTAGTTCATTCCCTGTGGCAGAAGCCAAAGGTGCCGACTGGTTGCAAAAAGCGGTCAAGACTTACAATATTATCCTGACCCAGTATCCAAAATTTAACGAAACAGATAGTGTTTTATTTAACTCTGCGTTTGCTTACCAACAATTGAATTTAAAGAAAAATTCAGAAGCCAATTACAAAATCTTAATTGATCGTTTTCCGAATTCAGCAATTCTTCCAGACACCCTACTTGCATTGGGCGAACTGTTATACGATCAAGGTAGATTTGCCGACGCGAAATTGTATTTTGAAAAAATTGAAAACTATCCGGAATCTCGCGTTTACGTCTACGGTCTGTATAAATTGGGCTGGGCCAACTACAATTTAAAAAATTCGGCCGAAGCGATTAAAAAATTGAAACTAGTTGTTCAAAAAAATCCTCCTGAAACTGAAGGCACAAATAAAAAAGGCTACTATTTACGTAAGGAAGCCATCCGTGACCTAGTACTATTTATTGGAGAAGTCTATCAAGCTGAAGATTTATACGATTTCTTTAAAGGAATCGTAACGACAGATGAACTTGGTCCTGCCCTATTTGATATGGCAAAACTATATGATTCCTATTCACGCCTAAAAGACATTCATATTTTTTTGAACGAATTCATCAAAAAAGAGCCAGACAATATGTATGTAGTTAAATCTCACATTTTGATGGCAGAAACATATGAAACTATAAAAAAACGTGACCAGGTCATATCGGAACTGACCTACGCCGGAGAAGAGTGTGCCGTCGGTTCTCGCTGGCGAAAAGAGCAAACGGCCGAGGAAGTTGCAGAAATTTGCCAATCTGAATTCAAACGTGCTAGCCTTGATCTTGCTAAACGTTGGTGGGAAATTTGGCAGAAAAACAAAAGCCACAAAGAGTTTTCGTTACTAACAGAAACCATTCTAAAATTAATTATTAAAAACGAAGATGTAACCACGCCAGATTTAAAAACTCGCACTATTTTGGCGGAACTGCAATTCCAAATCGAAAAATACGACGAAGCCGCGGAGAACTACTATTTCGTAGCCTCCCATTCAAAAGAAAAAAAAGAAGTTCACGATACTTTATATGCAAGCTTGTATTCAATTGAAAAACAGTTAGAATTAAAATCGTCGGACAAAAAGAAAGATGACCGTAAACAACGTTCGATCGAATATTACACAAAATTCCCTGAAGGCGAACACTTCTATCCAGTGGGTCTAAAAGTAGCGGTTATATATTATGAAGAAAAAAACTACGAGGAAGCACTTAAGGTATTAACTGTTACCGAAAAATCTAAAAACGATTTGGTTGTTAGGTCTAAATCTCAGGATTTAATCCTAGATATCTACAACATCCAAAAGCGCTACACCGAACTAAAAAGTTTGTCGCAAGTTTACCTCAAAGAATCAAAAGACGAGGCTCGCTCTAAATCTCTACAAAAAATTTACGAAGAGTCACACTTTTCTGAAATCCAGGTTAAAAACAGTCAGCTTAAGCCTATGGAGCAAACACAAAACTTGATAAGCTATTTTGATTTACACAAAGGATCTGATTTAGGTCAGCGTGCGTTGCTTGACGCCTTAAAAATCTATTTGGAAAACAAAAGTCTGAATAAATTCGCTCAGTCTGCTGAAGACCTACTAAAACTTTATCCAAATTACGATAAGAAATCGAATTTGATAAAAGACTTAATCAATTCATATACAGATTTGACCAACTTGAAAAAAGCAGCCGAATGGTCACTAAAATTAGCAGCGATGGAAAAAGAAAAAGACAAAAAACATCTCTACTCGGAAAATGCAGCAGATTTGTTTTTACTTGAAGGCAACAATAAAGACGCACGTACCATCTATCAGCAATTACTTAACGACTCTCCAAAAAACAAACGTATTCAGCTATTTGCAAAAATAAAAGCGACGCTGGATAGTTCTAAAGATCAAAAGGAAATCCAAAAAATTAATGGTATTATCCTCGAATTGAACATAGAACCGTTTGCAACAGAAGTACTAACTGAAAAAGCCGTTAATTTATTCAACGATAAAAATTATAAGGATGCATTTGAATTAACAATGAAAATCCTTAAACGCGATTCCCCTACCGAGGCCCGAGCGAAGGCTCGCTTTATTCAAGGTCAAATTCTAGAACAAGAATTCACCTCGCAAAGCATGAAAACAAGCAAAGAAGATCGTCTCGCAATGATCATTCAACTGAAAACAGAACGGCTTGAAAAGGCGCAAACGGCGTACTTAAGTGTCACGAAAATGACCACCGCTCCGGATCTTGTTCGTAGCAGCTTTGAAGCTATCGACCGTTGTTATGGTCACTACATCGAAGCTCTGGCGACTATGCCACTACCTGAAAGTTTATCAGCAAAAGACCAAGCCGAACTGCGCGGTGAAATTAAAAAAGTCCTAGGTCCGATTGAAGAAAAACGTAAAGAAAACCTAGCTGCGATCGGTGAAAAAGATTCTAATAAAAATCGCAGGACAGCCAATGTAGACGCTTGGCTAGAGACGACTCCGGAAACAAGTGCCCGATTAGAATTAGGCACCAAGTACGAAACATTCTTAACGTTAGCGATTCCTAAAACTACGACCGGCAACATCAAATTATTTTCAAACCAAGATGTTTCTGATTGTCGCAAAGATTCTAAAAATATCGACTTGGCTCAGGTTTATAGCTGCGGTGAAAAATTACAAATCGATTTAGCTGAATCGTTCGCGTCTCAATTGTCGAACAAAGAAAACCATCTTGAACAAGTTCAGTGGGCAAATGGATATGTCGCTTTTAAAAGAGGTCAGTACTTAAAAGCTCAATGGATCTTTGAAAAGCTTTTAAAAGAAACTCAAAACGGCATTGGTCTAATTCAGTATAACATCAGCTTACTAAAGCAGAAAAATAAACCGGATGCTACGATGGAAATCAACGTTGAAGCTCTAGCCAACTTGAATGATATCGAATCGTATATGGGTTTATACTCGCGATTCTTAATGTCCTATAAAAACAAAGACTACAAAACTGTTGACGGTATCCACTATGATTTGATGAAGCAGCGCGAGTATACCGAAAATGCAGGCTTACGTGAATATTTAATACCCTTTATTGCAGAAAGCTTGTCTCAAGTTGAGAATACTGAAAAGGCAATTAAGACACTGGATTCGCTTCCGGCCGCTCAATGGAAAAAGCCAGAGTATCTGTATTTTTCGAAAGCGCGCATTTATGAAGTGTTTAAGAATTCTACAGAACGCGCCATATATTTTTATGATTTAGCTAATAAAGAAACTAGACTAGCCGATAAGAAATCGTGGCTGGTAAAGAAGTTAGACTTCTTGAAGACCAAAAAGCAATAACTTAGATCCAATACGGTATGTAAGCGGCGGAATAAATTGTTTAAGGAAGGACTTAGTATGCGAGCTTATTTACTATTTAGTTTAATGCTGATGCTGACTGCACCGTCATTTTCCCAATCTAAAAAGAAAGTCGTTAGAAAAGTTCAGGAAGTTAACTTTTCCGAGATGAGCATTAAAGGAACCATCAGAAATCCAGACGGCGCGTTTCTAGTGCAGAAAAAAGGTATTAAATTTATGCCGTTAGTGGATGTCCAAAAGAACATGGACAAGAAAATCAGGGACGCTAGTTTTTACGTGAGATAATAAAATGATGAAGCAATTATTTATTGAACAACATACTACTACGGGCGAGAGAAAAGTCTGGAAACTTTCAGGCGACAAATCTCAATATACGTTCGGCACCTCGCGTACCGCTGACATCGTTTCTATCGATACATCGCTAGAATCATGGGAAGGTATTTTTGAAATCAGAGATGGAGCTTGGGTTTATGTTTCTATGAATTCCACATCTCATAAGGCAGCGACCGGACCTTTAACATCCGTTGATTCAACCGCTACTGAAGTTAAATTTAAAAACTCCAAATTGCTTTTAAGCGAACTAACCAAAACGATCGAACTTAACAGGTTCCAGATTGCTCCTCCAACGACGTCCAAAAACGTTAAGAAATTTCAAATTTTCCAAGTTTGTTTTGGCGATGACGTCGTGGAAACGCAAATTATCCCATTCAACAAAAAATACACATCCAGAACACTGTCTGGCGCCGTCAAAGTGGAACCGATTCCCTCTTCGTCATGGAACGTTTCCAAATATGGCGATTTCACTCTAAAACAAAAATCAATCGAGGTAGAAAAACCAACTCAGTTGTTTTTTCTTCGCATGGAAGATTTCATTGAACGCGATTCCAAAGTTGGCATCGCTGCCCTACTTACTTTCTGTTTGGTATTCGCAGTAACTTTCTCGCTCATTCCAAGAACAGAACGCTATGTACCGATTTCAAAAAAGGCTACGGCGAAAATTATCATTACTGAGCCCGTGCAACCAATGAAAAAAGAGAAAAGCAAAGTCGCAGTTAAAGATGAAACTCAGAAGCTAACGGCACCGGTCGAAGCTCCCAAAGTAGAATCAAGTGGCGACAGTCAACCGGCTAAAACAAAAGTGGCTGGTATGCTTAAAAACTTGAACTCTGGCAAAATATCTTCTTTACTATCGAAGGTATCTAGCCAAGGTGCGAAATCTAAGACCGTTATTTTATCTGACGGTGTAGCTGCTGGCAGTGGTCCATCGGGTCGTGCATTGGCAGCCATAGGAAAAATAGAAAAGTCTGGCGATGACTGGAGTCAAGATAGCGGTTCACGTGGATTGAAAATTTCTACGAACGGTATCGGTGGCGGAAAAAGCGTTGGTAATTTTGCAGCCCTTTCGGGTGGTAAAGTAGGAAAAGGCGGCGTAGGGCTAATTGAAGATGAATCCGAAGTTGTCGGTGGTTTAGATCGTGAAGAGATCGCTACCTATATCCGCACACAGTTAGGTCAAATCCTATACTGTTACGAACGTCAATTATCTGCGAATAAAGAATTATTTGGTAAAGTCTCTGTGAAATTCACCATCAGTGGTAGTGGAAAGGTCGAAACTCAGACCGTGAGCGATACCACTTTGAAGAATACTACAGTCGAAGGATGTATGCTGAATAAAATTGCGAGCTGGAAATTCCCAGCCCCGCGTGGCGGAACCAAGGTCATAGTGACCTATCCGTTCTTATTTAAGAGTACTAACTAAAAAGCACAATCACAGGAGGATATGTGGCATACCATCAACCGACATCAGTAGCATTGCTTTGCCTTGGGATTTTAATCTCATTTTCGACCACCGTTCTGGCTCAACAACAAGCTAAGCCAGCGGAGGAACCAAAAAAAATTGAAAACGTGGATTCCGATAAATTGGACATCCAAAAATTAGAACAAAAATATTGGTCAGCTAAAGATGACGATTTCAGTGTTATCCAAAACCGCGCCTTCCAAAAAGAAAAACGTGCATTCTTATCATTAAATTACGGTGTTCCGTTTAATGACCCGAACTCTGTCGGTAGCTTAACGGGCATGAATTTAGGTTACTTCTTTAACGAACGCTTTGGTTTAGAATTCAACTATGTAAATGCTAATTTTGGATTCAACGATACCGTTGACTACTTTAAAAAACGTTACGGAGTCTTGCCCGACCACAACACATTTAAATCAGCACAGACAATAATGGCGTACTGGGTACCCATCTACGCAAAAATGAGCTTGTTAGATAAGAAAATTATCTACTTTGACATGGGTTTCGGCTTGGGTCTGGGTAATACAACCTTCGAACAAAACTCGTGTACGGTGCTAGAGAACTGTAAATCAGGAACGGGTCTAGAAGGTATTACAAAGTCTTCTAAATCAGCATCGCACTACTCGTTCTCTATTATGCAGCAATTCTTCTTAACGGAACACTGGGCGATCCGCATCGATTTAATTAATCGCTACACTAACGAAGCACGCGTGAACTCAACGAATGGTCAAGACATCGGGTCTAAGATGATAAATGATACCGCCTTTCAATTTGGCGTTACATTTTGGAAATAGAGGGAACTATGACTAAGGCAAAAATTAATTTAGCTATTTTGGCATTACTTGTTCCATTCCTAGCGCAAGCTCAATTGGAAGTAATAACGAAGGGATCTACGCCGTCCCGTAAGCTAAAAATTAAAAAATCAAAAGTTCCATCGTTTGATTTTAAACCTGGCCAAGATATTCCTCGGTTGGATATCGGGACAGAAAACGAAATAAGCTATAAAGAAACTCAAGTTAATTTGACTCAATTTCAAGTTCAGAACGAGAAAATCCGTAAGCCTAATATCGTAAAAATGGTTGAAATGGATAAGAAGGTGACCACGATCCCGGCGTTGAATCCAGTGAAAACAATTTCATCGCCAAAAACAATCGCGGCGGTACCGGCCTTAGAAGCATTGAAAGATACCTATCAGCCGACATTCTTAGAACCCAATGTGGCACTGAAAGATATTACTCTGTTTAAACCGCAAGAATTCAAATTGTTGGAAGGCCAAATCTACTTCGAGAATATCAAAAATTACGAAATGGCGCTTGCACACTTCGGTGAGCTATTAAAAGATAAAGAATTCGGTTTAGAAGCTTATTACCACTATGGTTTAACAAGCAAAGAACTAAAGCTGTATTCGGAATTTAAAAATGCGCTTGTAAAAGTATCCTCACAGTCAAAATCAAAAGATTTAAAACTGTGGGCGACGGAGGAACTAGTGAAAGGTGCCTTTTTACTTGAAATCAACGATATCGGCGACATCGACCCACTGGTTGAAAACGTTGATTTCGACGCGGACAAGTACGATGGTTATCAATTCTACCGCGCTAAATACTACTTAGAAAAAGGTAACTTAACAGAAGTGGAAGCGGCTTTAGCATTGATTCCTGAAAAATCTGAATTTTATCCAGAATCCAGGTTCATCGCGGGTCTTTCAAAATATCGTCAAGGTAAGATTTCTGAAGCTGAGGCTTACATTGATGAAGTTTTAAAAAACAAACAGTCGTTAACAGCAATCCAAACATTAGCATCATTAACTTTGGCGCGTATCAAATTTCAAAAACAAGACTATAAAGAAGCACAGAAGTTATATCTTGCAGTCGACAAGGACCATCCACTGTGGTTGCAAGCCATGGTGGAATTAGCTTGGACACAAATTCTGATTAACGACTATGAAGGCGCTGCCGGAAATATGTTCTCGTTACATACAGACTTTTTTAAGAATGCGTACAATCCAGAATCCTATGTGGTTCGTACGGTCAGTTATTTAAATTTGTGTCAATTCGGTGACAGCTTGCAGGTTCTAACGGCATTGGGCAGAAAATACGCTCCTTATTATGGACGTATTGAAACCTACGTATCGCAAAAGAAAGAGGCCGCAGATTACTATCAAACCGTTAGATCGTGGCTTAAAAATCCAGATCAAAAAGATGTGGATGGTGTTCCGCGGTCGTTCATTATCGAACTGGCACGTCACCCGTCATTCATCACGGTACAAAAAGATATCAATCGTTTAGAAGACGAAATCACGGCGTTTAACCAAGTGACATTAAGTTTGATCCAACGTGAAAAAGACTTGATCAAAAAACAAGGTGCTCTAAGTCAAGATCTAGCCAACGTCCGTGCCGGACTTTTAGATCCCAAGAAAAACAAAGAGATTCTAAAAGGTGAAGAGCAAATGATTCTAAAGAAGTTGCAAAGCTTTAAATATCAGCAACAAGGTGTAAAAACCGCGCGTGACACAGTAAAGAGTATCCGCGACGTTTCGTTTGCTCGTATCGATAAAGATAAATCGAAACACCGCGCTCGCGCTGGTATTGTATTGAAAGAACGCTTAACCCAATTGACCGGCGATCTTAAAGATCTTTTAGATCAAAATGAATTGCTTCAATACGAAGTGTATTCCGGTGCTGGTGAACACTTACGTTTCCAAACGGTTAGCCAAGATGTAAAAGGTGATGATCCAAAGGCACGTGAATTAGCAGCGGCGCAATTGGCCAAAGAAAAAGATAAAAAAGTAAAATGGAACTTTCAGGGTGAAATTTGGGAAGACGAGATCGGCCATTTCCGTTCGTCTCTAAAAAATGTGTGCGCACAGGAGGGAAACTAATATGAAACGGATATCATTACTATTTTTACTTACAGCTACGGTATCATTTGCTAAACCAAACAGCGCCGATACATTAGCAAAAATTAAATCAAATATCGACAACGCGAAACTAAACTTGGATGACTACAAAAAAAACCTAAGTATGGTTGAAAAAAATATTCAGGAAGTTAATAAAGCAAAGAAAGAAGTCGACGACCAAAAAGCTCAAGTAGCGAAATCTTTAAAAGAAAATCAAGCGTCGATGAAAAAAGTCGAAGCCAACGAAAAAGAACTTCAAAATCTATTGAACGATGAAAAAAACAAACTCGCTCAAGAAGACAAAAAGATCAAAGAGTTGGAAGATTTGATTGCAAAGATCAAGGAAAATCAAGTTAAGCGTAATCAGAATATCAAAGACTATGAAACTCAGTCGACTCAAATAGCAGAAGAGAAAAAACAATGGACGACACGTATTCAAGGTCTAAAAGACCAAGAAAAGCAGGTCGCGGACAAAATAAAATCTGTTAACACTCAAGCGAACGAATGGAAAAACAAGAAAATCGGCTATGAAGGCGAAATTACTCGCTGGAATAAGGAAATCGATAAACAACAAAAAACTTACGACAATTTTAAAAATATGGCTGAGGTAAAGGAATAAAGTATAGAAGTTAGGACTTGATCTAGTGACCGCTCAAATAGATTTCGATTGGTAGTGGATCAAATCCCCGGAGGAATTTCAAAAACTCCTGAATGACTTCGGGGGGAAGATTCAGGATGATGATCGCCTAACTAAAGCTATTAAAGCATATCTTGCCGGCAAACCAATAACCAGTGGTGAGCCCGCCCCATCCGAGTCATCTCGAATCCAGCAATTTTAGCAGGCAAGTTCCTCGACCAGCAGCGAGTTCTAAGCGGTGTTGGTCTGTTCTCCCCTCATGGTCCCTTCCCCTATTTGTGGTCTAACCCATACATCTTTCAAGCGCTCCCTCAAACTAGAAACTTCTGTCTCAAAAAAAATACGCTCACACTGTTCACATTTATCAGATACAAATTAAATATTATCATTTCAATACGTATATAAATATATGTTATTATTGATTAATATGTACATTTGTATGATTATAACGTTCACATAATTGAACGAAACACATTAAAATGTTAGACTGTATTTGTGATGATTTGGGACTCATGAGGAGCTCAAATTAGAAACAAAAAAGGAGTTTAAAATGAAGAAACAAGAAACATTTCAGTCTATCAAGTCAATTCTAACCTTAGCTGTTTGTGGAACGATGATCAGCTGTTCAAGCAAGAACGACTCAGGAACGACACAGGTAACCTCGTCATTCAAGATGACTGGGTCCGCATCGACCGCCTCGGTAGCGAGCAGTCAAAAGCCAACACTGTGGAATGTCCTTATCAAGACTGCGCACGCATTAGTTCCGACTTCGATTGTCGACGCCCAGGGCTCTGCGATCACACTTTCCAGTGCGTGGACAGTTATAAAAGAGATCGAGTTTAAATCAGAAGAAACGGCGGGCGGCTCAGAGGATAGCCAATCCGAGGTTTCATTTAAAGGACCATATTTTGTGAACCTACTTTCTTCAGCACCGCAGGCATTGGATACACAGAGTATTACTAAAAAAAGTATAAAACGAATTAAAATGAAACTCGAAGCGACTCAAGCCCAACTACCAACCGATGCTCCGGCCGGACTAGCTAGCAATAGCATATACATGGCCGGGTCCGTAGGGGGACGAAATTTCACGTTCCAATTGGATGATGGCACGGAATATCAGATTGGCGGATCGTCGGCATTTCAACCTTCTGAAAATTCTCAAATCATGGTGGAGATACAGATAGCAAATATTTTCAAGCAGATTGATCTATCTTCGGTGACTAATAACGAGGTCATAGACCACAATAATAGACATACTGGATCAAACTTGTGCACGTCGATTGATACCAGTGCTAATGATTTGTATACCTGCATTCGAAAAGGTTTGGAAAAGCATGCCAACCTAGGTTTGGATAAAAATGGTGATAGCTCATTAGATGCAGATGAGGATAAAGTAAAGTAGCAATAGATATAAAAAGAATGTGATTTATTTGAAATAAGTAAGTCACTTTTTGAGACGGCCATCTTTCGATGGCCGTCCGTAAATGAAAGAAAAATGGATAGACCAAATATATTTCAATACCTTGATTTAGTGAAATTTTTGAATGATTGGCTGACTTATTTGCGGAAAACAAAAAATGACTTTTCTATTCGGAATTTTTCAAAGCAAACCGGAGTTGCTGTCGGATATATGAACATGATTTTAAAACGAGAACGAAGCTTAACAGAAAAAGCATTTTTAAAGATAGCTCCCCATTTAGGACTTCTAGAGGACGAGAAAAAATTTATGAATTTACTTCGTGTTTTAGGGCTAACTGAAGAACCAAAGCTTCGCTTGGACTGCCTGAATGAAATGATGAAATTTAAAAAGTTCAGAACAGTCAATGCTTCAGAAAATAGAACATTCGACTATCTGACAAAGTGGCATCATGTTGCCATTTATGAAATGTTCAATTTAGATGGTTTTGAGATGACCCCTGAAAATATTCAAAAGCGATTAAAGAGAAAATTGACCATAGCGGATATTGAGCAAAGTCTCGAATTCTTAAAGCAACATCAATTTATAAATGAAAATCCAAACGGTACTTGGACTCAGGCATCACCAAGACTTGATTGCACTGAGGGCATTTACAAAATCAGCTTGGGAGAATTTCACAAACAAATGCTTGAGTTGGCCCACGAGTCGATCCACAGAAGCACACGAGATGAACGATTTATTATGGGTCAAACGATGGCTGTCAACAAACAGGACTTCGAAAAGATAAAACAAATTATTCAACGAGCAGTCGATTCTATTAACGAAGTTAACAAAGGAAGTTTAGATAAGAACAATGTTTATCACATCGAAATTGCCGCATTTCCGCTGTTAACTACACAGTTAGAGGAGCCTACAAAATGAAACTCAAAACAAATTTAGTTTTCTTAATTTTTATATTCGGACTCAGTTGTCAAAAAAAGTCTCAAAACACAACGACGGGAAATCCTTCAATCTCGGCCGCACTGACCAGCTCTTCAACCGTTTCAACGGTGTATTTCAGGCATAACCCAAAGCATCTCATAGAATTATTGATACCTAAATTATTTGCGTTTCCGGCGCCAACATCATTGACTGATTCTGCAGGAAATTCAGTTCAATTGAACAAAAACTGGATCACTATTGGCGAGCTCGAATTCAAAACTGCCGAAAACGTTGAATCAGGGGAAGAGACAGGTTCAAACGTTGACTTCAAAGGCCCTTACACGGTCAATTTGTTTTCCGAAGCACCTACCATATTGGGCTCTAATCAAGTCGGAATTAAAGAAATTCGCAGAATTAAAATGAAATTAATTCGGACATCCACCCTACCAGAAGGTGCACCTTCAGGATTATTGAACAAGAGTCTTTATGTTGAAGGAACAGTGAATGGGCATGGTTTTTCATTTTCGACCTTTGATGAATCAGAGTCTCAAATTTCTGGAGCTACTGCCGTTACGCCATTGGAAAACAAAACACTTCTAGTTGAGCTTAAAGTAGCTAACTTAATTAAAAAAATGAATCTTTCGATTATAACTTCAAACAATGCTATTGATGATACCAATCGAGTTCCAGCCTCCAATCCATGCCCCACCATCGACCCAAGCGCTAGTGACCTGTTTACGTGTTTTAGAAAGGGTTTTGAAACGGAATCGACTTTAGGATTAGACGAGGATGGAAACTTTAAACTAGACCCAGGCGAACAGCAGGTAAAGTAGGTTATAACTGTATAAGTTAAATTTGCTTCAATGATTTGACTTAGAGGCCCCACCCAAAAATTGAATTAAGAATGATCTTATTCTTCTTTAGGTTGGTTATCCGATGACGGTTTTCTGCTTTTAACCATCTCAATTTTTTTGAGACGGCAGAGAGCTGAATTAAAAAATTGTAAGCAAAATGTTGCTTTGAATAGGCAATGCTTTTTTCGGTTTTTACTTTCGCAGACTCTTTTTGCAAGCGAGACCAACGATTCACAGTCCGCTTGTCAACGATCCAGTTTTTAGAAGGCCAGTAAGTACCTATCAGGCGGGTTTCTTAAAAGCCGATTTATATCCGTCTCCTCGAATTGTTACTATAGAAATGCCTAAATTGCCTAATTTTTTTCTCAGTGAAGAAATGTGGGTATCTACGGTTCTTTCATTTAGATAAACATCATGGCCCCACACCAGGTCCAATATTTTTTCTCGGGAATAGACATTTTCGGGATTTTTCAAAAACAAACTTAGAATTTTAAATTCGTGGGGTGTTAAATTTAAATCGACTTCTTCCTCTTTCTCCAAATAAGTTGCTTTAAATTTATTAAAATCAAGGGTTAAGCCTGATTTCAATTCTCTGAATAACGACCCTGACCTTCCAGAACGAAAAACCCTCTCAATTCTTGCCCGGAGTTCCATTGGTGAATAGGGCTTTACCAAATAGTCCTCCGCCCCGTATGAAAATGCTGTTACTTTTGTGCAGATATCACTACTACCAGAAGTCACTATGACCGGTGTCTCAGGAAAATTCATTTTTGTTTGCAACTCACTAAAAAATTCTAAGCCATTCCCGTCCGGCAACTCGATGTCTAGTATCACTAATTTTACCGAATTATTTAACAAATAGTCTCTAGCCTCCTGTAGGGTTCTAACAGCTTTTACCTCACCAATATTTTTTAAAGTATTTACCGCAATCTTTTGACAGGATAGAGAGTCCTCAACAACCAAAATTAAATCATCCATAAACGTGCCACCTTTTTTTTGATCTAAGTATATTTTATCATAAAATTTTGATCGATCAAAACTAGTGGCTCATTTTGATACTAGTTACCCCCGGCTCTTCCTTTAAATGTTCTAGTGAGTATCTCTTCAAGAAGTTCTCGCTTTAACGGTTTAGTTGCAAAGTCATCCATGCCTGCTTCAAAACACTCTTCTTTTGTTTCTCTAAAGGCATTGGCAGTTAGAGCTATTATCACGGTATGGATGTTTGATTCTTTTTCGTAATTTCTAATTGCCTTGGTCGCATCATATCCGTTCATGATAGGCATTTGACAGTCCATAAAAATTAAATCAAAGGTCTTTCCCTTTTCGATTAATTCCACCGCTTCCTTACCATCGTTCACGATCTGACATCTGTAATTTAGTTTTTTTAGTAAGTTTTCTATAACAAGCTGATTGGTTGGATTATCTTCAACTACTAATATCTTTTTTTCAGACGCTTCTAAATTCAGATTATCTTTCTGAGGCACTTTATTCTCTTTTTTGGTGACTTCAAGAACAGACGGATTACTTAAAATTTTTGAAACTTTTCCTAATAGGATTGGCACAGTAAGAATGGATATTTTTGGGTGCGTCAGTTTCGTCAAAAGCTGATTGGCTTCGCCTAAAAATCTCGGCTGTACAAGCAGTACAACAGATACGTTTTGGTCTCTAATGTTTTTCCATAGAGGAGTCGTTTCAAGTGCCGTAGAGCAATATTCTTTAACAGTTTGAAAATCCAAAAACACCCTATCTTTAAAATCAAAATGGCTAGAATAGTCGGAATCAATTCTTTCTATACTTACCAGTGGAGCCACTACCCATAAGTTTTCGTTCAGGGATTCAAACAGTCTATTATTATGAGTTAACACAAATACTTTTGAGTCCGATATTGAATTTCTTTCTTTTGGAAACGCTACAGAAAAGTCTGTTTTTTGGATAGGTAACTGAACCGTAAAACAAGTTCCTTTTGCTTCTTCACTTTCGACTGATATAGTTCCCCCCATAGCTGTTGCAAAAGATTTAGTTATAGATAAGCCTAAACCAGTTCCTCCGTATTTTCTGTTATCAGAAACATCAGCTTGGCTAAAGGAACCAAAGATAGTCTCTAACTTCTCTGCAGGAATCCCTATTCCTGTGTCGATTACTTTGATTTCGATTTTAGAATCCTTATTGGCTCCTACAGACAAAGTTATTGATCCAGATGGAGTAAATTTAGCAGCATTGCCAAGTAAATTAATTAAAATTTGCTTAATGCGTGTTTCGTCTCCAATATAAGTGCCATAAATAAGAGGAGAAATTTTCACTATAAAATCCAAATTTCTTCTTTGAATAACAGATGTTAAACTTTCTACTACCGTCTCTAAAGCATTCCTTAAATCAAAAGACCGCTTTTCAATTTCCAACTTTCCCGATTCAATTTTCGAAAATTCTAGTATATCACTAATCAAGGTAAGTAAAAATTCTCCGCTTCGATAAATGACATCAAATTGCTCTAACTGCGCTTGATCTAAAGGTGAAGTCTTCAAGACGTCTAACATTCCAATAATTCCGTTAAGGGGAGTTCTTAGTTCGTGACTCATATTCGCAAGAAATTGTGATTTTGCTTTGTTTAACCGTTTTAATTCTTCCTGTTTCTCTTTTTCGGCCTTTATCAGATTTTCTTTTTTTGTCAGTGTGTTGACGATATCCAATCGCATGTAGTCTACGTATATGTAACAAGATAAATCCCCGAACTGGTGATGCAATGACACAGCTTCGATTTGATAAGAGGATAACGTTATATATCCCTCTATCGACCGCGGAGGCGTTATTGACAATCCCTCAAATACCTCTTTAAAAGATGCCAGAGTTGATCCGGCGGCAATATTAACAACTTCTTTAAAGGTATCTAAGATAACCGCCCTGTTGGCCTCATAAATTTCTTTTTCATTTTCTTGTGTGTAGGGAATTCCTAACATGTTGATGGCCGTTTTTCTGGACAGACCAATTAAAAACTCTCCATAAACTTGTCCAGTAAACAGTATTGAAAAATATAGATTATCCTGTTCCTTCAATTTTGTCGTGGACGCTGAATTTACATTTGACTCAACGTCAATCGCAAACAAATCTTTCAATGTTCGTTGAATTGAACCCGAATAAGCACCACATGTTTTCTTTAAATCTATTCTATTCATGTCTAAACCGCTCATGCGACTCTCACTTTTTCGGTGTTGCCATCCAAAACATAATTTACCACTTTTAGAAGTTCGCAGTTTTCGGGTTTTGTAGCTGAAATTTGTCCTTTATTTACAAATGCTTTGGCACCTAGTTCGAGGCATTCTTTCACTGTGTCCATATCACCGATCCCCGAAACCATTACGATCGTTGCATTGGGAAACAGAGACAAAATTTTTTGCAATGATTCTTTGCCGTCACAATTAGGCATCGTAATATCAAGCAACAACAAATCTGGTTTCATTTTTGTATACAGGTCAATGGCCTCCAATCCGGAAAACCCTTTACCTACTACTTGGAAATACGGTTTGAGAATACTTTCCATGATCCTATGAAAAATGGGACTATCATCTACAATAACTATTCGTCTCATATTAATCTCCAATCCTTGTGATTAATCTATTTTTTTTCATTTTTTATAAATACCTTTCACCTGAAAATTGTCTTCCTATCACGGCGTAGTCCAGTGTTTAATTAAGTCCAACAACTGATTCATTCGAAATGGTTTAGGTAGAAAGTCATCCATACCTCTTTCCATGCACTTTTCTCTGTCGCCTTTCATTGCATTTGCTGTTAACGCAACTATAGGTACTCGCCCCTTTCCATTTGTTTTTTCGAATTCCCGTATTCTCTCGGTGGCCACCAATCCATCCATGATAGGCATTTGGCAATCCATTAAAATTAAACCATAGCTCCCAATTTGATACATATCGATCGCTTGCTCACCATTGGAAACAATCTTGTAATCGATACCATTTTTAGAAAGAATTTTCGCAATTATTTTCTGATTAACTTCGTTATCTTCTGCAACTAATACCGAAACTTGAGCCTTGTCGGCCATACGAACTCCTTCTATATGCTTACCTATAATAGGATAAAGCTGACCGCTTTTCTCTAGAGTTTTGTTAAGATTTCTTCAAAATACTAATTAATTATTTTGGTGCAGATATACAACAATCAAGTCAAACGAAGGAGTGTTTGTATGTATGGTCTTGTCAATCAAGGAATTAAAGATTTAGTTCTAAGCTTATCTAATCAAGAAACATGGACGCAAATATGCCTAGATGCGAATGCTCCAGACGAATATATCTCGATGCAGTATTATGAGGACGAAACAACCTATCGTCTGGTCGCGGCGGTTTCAAAAAAATTGAACTTACAACCAGAGAAGATCCTTGGAGAGTTCGGGAAATATTGGATCCTATATACTGCCAAAGAAGGCTACGGGCCGATAATGGACCTGTTTGGTGAAGATTTCAAATCTTGCTTAAAAAATTTGAATCACCTGCATTCCAGAATGGGCATGACAATGCCAAAGTTATCCCCGCCAAGTTTCATTTTCACCGAACTCTCTGATACAAAATTCCAATTAGAATATAAGTCAAAACGTTCAGGTCTTTCACCTATGGTTCAAGGCCTACTTGAAGGTTTAGCAATAAAATATAATACCAAAGTAGAAATCAACTATAGCGAAATAAATGAAAGAAAGATTTTTACCTTAGAAATCGTGGGTAAATAATGAAAAGACTCAGCCTTCAGCTTTCAACATTGGAGAAAATATTCCCTTTTAGTTTTATTGTGGACGGCGAATACAAAATTCAAACGGCTGGTCGTTCGATAAAAAAATTAATTGGTAGAAATGTCGATGGCGATCACTTTGAAAATCATTTACACTTTTTAAAACCAACCGATTTTTTACCAGAAAATCTAAATTGTGTACTAGATGAGCTTGTTCAACTTGAAGAGAAAACCACAAAAGCAAAACTTATTGGTCAATTTATAAAACCGAATTTTTCGGAGACATTTGTCTTTATTGGTAGTCTGTCCGCAAGCGCAGTGCACGAGGTGACCCGACTGAACCTGAATTTTAACGACTTCCCGTTACAAGACCAAATTTTCGATTTTCTTATGCTTACTCAGACTCAAAACAGAACAATAATTGAAGCCCATAAATTAAATGAAAAGCTTAAAGAAGCGAATGAAATTGCCAGAAATGCATCCGAAATGAAATCGCAGTTTCTGGCCACTATGAGCCACGAGTTACGCACACCCATGAATGGAATAATTGGTATGGCCGAGCTTATGAAAGAAACGACCGAGCTAAACTCAGAACAGTCTGAATATGTGTCAGGTATTCTCGATTCAGCAGAGAGCCTGCTTTCATTAATAAATGATATTCTAGATCTATCAAAAATCGAATCGGGTCATATAGAATTAAACGAAGAAGAAGTTTCCCTCAATGTTTTGATAGAGGAAATATTTAGTTCATTAAAAGCACTCGCTGAAAAACGAAATAACAAACTCGGTTTCAAAATCCATGACCCGACCGAAAAAATAGTCACAGACCGAAGAAAACTGAAACAAATACTTATTAATTTAGTTGGTAACGCTAACAAATTTACCCACAGTGGATTTATTCAAGTAGATATGTTTGGGATACAAGATCAAATCGTCAAATTTATGGTCACGGATACCGGAATTGGTATGACGTTGGATACAGTTGAAAAACTTTTCAATCCATTTGTTCAAGGTGACAGCGCAATGAATAGACAATATGGCGGAACCGGACTTGGTCTTTCTATAAGTAAAAAACTGATCGATTCACTGGGAGGTGCTATTTCAGTAGAAAGTCGACCTAATTTTGGCTCAAAATTTACGTTTACGATAACAAACAAGAAGGATCGGATACAAACCGATTCTCTGTTTTCAAAAAATTAAAAGGAATTAAATATGAAAAACATTCTTGTCATTGACGACAATCAAAATTCTAGGGAGCTGATCAAATACGCCCTTAAAAACGATAACAATATCATCAACGAGGCCGATGACGGAGATATGGCCATGGATATTCTACTGAATAGCCCACCCGATTTGGTTATTCTCGATTGGCTCATGCCTAGACTTTCAGGAAAATCGATGATTTTGCTGACTGACGACATTTTTACACAGATCGATAGTTTAAATCATACGAATTCGAAAAGGATCGAAGTGATTGTTTACTCTTCAACAAAAATGAGTGAGCTAAAATTGCCTAAAGCAAAGTATTTCAAATATCTTTGTTACGTCTCTAAAGAATGGAGCATCAGTAAGCAAATCGAAAGAATCAGAAAAATAAGCAACACATCAGTGAAGGCGGCCTAATGGAAAAATTCATTCAAGAAACTATATCTTCTTTCAATGCACTTGAAGAAACTTATGAAATGGATTTATTTGATGAACTCGTTTCCATTTTCTCGAGTCAAAAAGAAGCCTTTTTTAACTCTTTACAAACTGACCAAAATTTTAATGACACTGAACTACGACAGCAAGCTCACAAAATTAAATCGAGCGCAAGAAACGTGGGAGCTAAAAAAGTAGGAAGCCTTCTTGAAGAAATTGAAAAAAGGGCAGACGGTGCGGACTATCATTCCAAGCTGGAACAAATTGAAACTGAGTATCAGTTGTTTATTAAAATATTTAACGAATGGAAGAAAAACAGAGGACAATTATGAATAAAATACTAATTGTAGACGACAATCCGAGTGATCTAAAAGTGCTCGACAAGCTACTGATAAAAAAGGGGTTTGATGTCAGTCAAACTAGCGATGCCTTTAGCGCCATAGACATCTTAAGCAAAACCAAATTCGACCTGGTTATTTTAGACTGGATGATGCCAAAGATAAGCGGCATGGAGATTCTTAAAACTATACGAAACCATCAGGAACTCAAATCAATTCCCGCAATATTTGTTACCAGTCGAAATGAAGCAAAGGACATCAAAAAAGCAATTGAACAAGGCGTAACAGATTATTTAATCAAACCAATAGATCCGATGATACTAGAAAGTAAAATTGCAAAAATTCTTAAAAGGGAAGACGTTTGGAACATGACTCCAGTGCTTGAAACTGAAGGAAACCATTCTATTTTAAGGTCTCATGTGCAGATCACTGGCATTTCAGAAATAGCAATTCAATTTAAATCGGCTACAGCACTTCGTCCGTTGGATCATGTCATGTTAGAATCAGATTTCTTAAAGACTATTGGAATAAACGAGGTCCAAATTAGAATTCACGAGTGCACAAGTGAACAAAATGACTATCGAGTTCTTGGAATTCTCATCGGACTTAGCCAGAGTCAACTTCAGGCCATTCGAGTACATGGTTCTAGCAAGTTGAATCGTCAGTAGCATTGTTTTGTGTGGCTAACCGTACCTGTAAAAACTATCTGTACTAAACAGATTATCCAATAGTATTTTCTTTTAAATCAAATCGCTTCTGGTTTTTCGACTTTGCCGTTCGGGTATTTTGCAAATCGTTCGATTTTGGCACCATGAATTTGATCATGGCGTTCCCAGGGCCAACCACCGAACCGCGTTTGCTGATAATCAATCATAGTTTGACGAATCTCTGCTTGCGAGTTCATAACGAATGGTCCGTATTGAACGACCGGCTCGCCAATGGATTTAGATTGCAGCATCAATACTTCCACAAGGGAATCGGCGGCTTTGATCGTAATCGCTTGAGAGGCATCTACCACTAGTCCTGACTTCGCCACAATATCTTTGCCGTTGAAGGTCGCGCCTTTGCCTTCGAAAAAGTATAAGGTTCGTGCCGTATCTGCTTTTGTTACCGGAATTTCAAATTGCCCGCCTGGTTCGATTTTTAATAACCAAATTGCCGTATCGCTTTCAGGCTGACTTGCCCAACTGTCCGGTGGCGGAGGTAAAGCGCTTGTGCCTTGGTAACTGCCAGCAATTATACTCAATTTTACTTTTTTATTGTCTAACTCTAACACCGGAATCTTTTCACTCCAGAACATGGTGAAATGTGGAGGTGCCATTTTACTTTTCTTTGGTAGGTTCAACCAAATTTGAAAAAGCTCCATTGTGTTGTCTTGGTCTTGTTTTAACAGTGGAAACATTTCAGAGTGTTGAACACCACTTCCCGCCGTCATCCATTGTACATCGCCTTGGCCATAGCGACCGGCAGCACCCAAAGAATCCGCGTGATCTACGTACCCTTTGCGAACGATCGTTATCGTTTCAAATCCGCGATGAGGATGTACTGGAAATCCAGGAACCACTTCACCGTGGTACATACGAAAACCATCTTTGCCCGCAAAGTCTTGTCCTATATCACGGCCAGCAAGCAATAATTTGTCCGGACCAAATTCGGCATTTCCTTTCGGATAAAAATCATAATGGTGGACGCAGAATAAAAATGGCTCTTGAGTCTGCCACTGAAAATCTAATGTGAATTGCTGTTTGATCATATTCTGTTCCTCTTGTGATTTCTTTTGCCAGCGCATAATGGCGGCTCCCGCCCCGAAAAGCCCTAATAACGAAAGAATAAATCGTCGCGAAAGAATTTTCACTTGATTCCTAACTTGCGAGTGATTTTACCGATAACCTTCGCAAAGGTATTTTCGTACTCTTCTAATCTTAGCGCTTTTGAAAGCAAAATAAAAATCACGGCCGATAAGGCTATGCAAAAAAACAAAACTCCGGCTTTTGTGATCGAAGTCCAATGGCCTGCGAAGGCCTGTTTTAATATCGGATGAATCTGCAGAACCAACGCCATGACTCCACAAATAGCGACAAACTTAACCATCGCAATTAGACTTTTTCTTAACGGAATCGATCCAATAAAAATAGGATAAGCACCAAATAAAACCGTAAAGTTAAACAAGCTACTGGCTAATGAGGAGTAATTTAGTCCCGTCAGTCCCCACTTCGCCATTAAAACCGGCGCTAGTAAATAGTGCCCCGTCAAACTGACTAACGAAAGCACCGCTGGAAACCAGGTGTTTTTTATTGCGTAATAACCAGGAATTAAAATTCTCACCGCGCTGGCTGGGATCATTATCAAAGCCCAAACCTGAATCACTTGCGCTGTGGTTGCCGTATCTTGTGCCGTGAATTGCCCCCGTTGAAAAAATAATTCAACGATAGGCTCACCCAGGAAATACAGTCCCGTCGCGGCGGCCAGGACCACATATAAATTTAAACGAAAATAGGTTTCTACAGTTTCCAACATCGCATTTTTTTTTCCCGCAGACAAAAAACTAGATAATGTCGGCAGCAAGGCCGTACCTAAACTGACTGAAACTAATGACAAAGGTAATTCTAATAGTCGATCTGCAATGTATATATAAGAAATGGGTCCATCACCCAATGAACTGGCAAATCGTTGATTGATCACAAGAGACAACTGCAATACGCCCATCCCAAACAATCCAGGAACCATGCGCGACAACACCATTTTCACTTCGGGAGTCCACAACGTAGACGTCAACCGAGGCATGTAGCCTTTTTTAATTAAGGGTGGAACTAACACGACTGTTTGTAAAACCCCACCAACTAAAACCCCCCATGCTAAACCTTCACCTGGAAAACTAAACCAGTTATCTGGCATGACGGTGGACACGATCATCGAGATATTAAAAAACAAAGGCGCCATGGCTGGCCAACCAAATTGCCCCAGTGAATTCAAAACTCCCATAAATAAGGCGTACTGGCTCATCAAAAATATAAAGCCGAACATAATTTGCGACATGCGAACGGCTATTGAAAAATTCTCAACATTTTGTACATAACTTGGATCCACCGTAAAAGCCAAAACGCGATCAGAATAAATCACACCTATTGCGGTTAAAATCGACAATACTATCAGCAATAAAGTGTAAAGTGAGTTTAAAAAATTCTGAGCCTTAGCCAGATCGCCTTTTTTAGATTCTTCCAGACAATCCACAAAAACAGGTATAAAACTGACCGAAAGCGATCCTTCGCCCAGCAACCGGCGCAAAATATTGGGCAGTCTAAAAGCGGCCGTCCAAGCATCCGTAATCGGTCTTGGAAAAAATGACATAAGAAGCGTATCTCGAAGCAACCCCAACACGCGACTTGAAAACGTGCCCAAGGACATCGCAAGCGCATTCTTAACTACTTGATTTTTTTTATTATTTTGATCTTCCATAGTTTCTTCATTTCGAAGGGTACCTCCTAACATTCTGGTACCCAACGCGGCAATGATGATGACGCTTTGGGTACCAGAATGTTAGGAGGTACCCTTTGATTTTGTGGCTTGCGAACGTATTTAGACTATGTTAATGCTCTTAGTCTCGTTTGCAACGAATTATTTATTTTGGAGGCACATTTGGCAACTCATAAGTCAGCAGAAAAAAGAGCCAGACAGACAGTTAGAAAAAACGCAGTTAACTCAGCTCGTAGAAGCAAAGTTAGAACA
The DNA here is from genome assembly GCA_963932905.1 of uncultured Bdellovibrio sp. Classification (GTDB taxonomy): domain Bacteria; phylum Bdellovibrionota; class Bdellovibrionia; order Bdellovibrionales; family Bdellovibrionaceae; genus UBA2316. The sequence goes on along the minus strand of CAWVRN010000020.1, from coordinate 11,853 downwards.
GCGGAAAAGAAACTTATCAAAGCTATCACTTCATTAGACCTTAAAGCTCTTCCTGAATTAGTTAAAGCTTACACTAGCGAAGCAACTCGCGCCGTTTCTAAGGGTGTTTTCAAAAAACAAACTATGTCTAGAAAAGTTGGCCGTTTAGCATCTCGCGCTCATAAAGTAGCAACAGCTTCTAAATAGTTCTGATTCTTAATTAGCGGGCAGCAACGAAACTTCGAATTTGTCTTTTATTAGAAAAAGCCATCTTATCGAAGGAAATACCGATATTCAGCTGCCCGTTTACTTTTGAAGAGTGACGAATCGTCCCTCGGACACTGACAAAATCCCCTTTGGGAATCTGCAAGTTCACGACACATTCTATCCCGTTATCTAGAACCAAATCCGATAAAAATGAAAGTCCACCTTCCGAGATTTCGATAGACTCGAAGGTATGATATTGGCCTTTGTACAATATGCTAATCAAGCGCGTATAGTTCTTACGCGGAAACTTTCTTAGACTTTCCAGAGCTGTATCTTTTTGCATCGATGTCATATCGGCATAACAGACCACACGCTTACTGCGACTATAGTCCTGATTTGACAGCTAACTATATAACCAACCGAGACAGGTGCGACTTGGACAGCTCGCCATGCTGTTTTACCGCATTCGACACGGAGTAAATAGTCGACAATTGATTTTCAAGATCTGTTAAACTCCAAGCCCGCGACTGTTTTAGGTATTTATCGTAGAAGTACGGCGGTGTACGCGTTTCACGTAAAAATTCATCTTTAGATCGTTTAGCTTCGGCAAATGCTTTTAAGGAATGCAGAATTCTAAAATGGCGAGCGAGCAGGCTTAAAAAACCAAACTCACTTTCCCCGCTACGATCCAGCTGTTCTATTATTTTAAGCTGTTTTAAAATATCACGTTCACTCCACTGATCGATGTACTGAAACATAGTACTGCGGACTTGATCCGTCACGACCATCTCAACGTCTGATTCTTCAATCAATTTTTTTGCACCTACATAATCGATCAGCTTTTGAATTTCTTTATCTAGTGTCCTTAAATTTGTGCCAATTTTAAAATGCAAAATATCACATGCCGAATCGGTGATATCAATTTGGCGTTCTTTGCATAAATATTTAATCCAATAGGAAATCTGGTTTTCAAATGGTTTTTTGAATTCTAATGCGAATGCATGTTTAGCCAATACCGTGTACATTTTTTTCTTTTTGTCGACTTGGTTGCTGATGAAAATAACGATCGAAGCCGGATTTGGATTTTTAAAAATCTCATCCACGCTAGCAAAAGTTGTATCCGTGATCGATTCCAAATCCTTGATCACAAGCACGCGGTAAGGGCTCATCATCGGGTACATGTTATAGGAATCCAAGAATGATTCCGCATTGAAATTTTGCGAATCAAAAACGTTAAAATTAAACTCTTTGCCCGTTTCATCCAATAGACGATCAACTAAAAAATTATAATTCTTGTTTAATAAAAATTCTTCTTCACCCGAGAAAAAATAAAATGGCTTTAACTTCCCGTTTTCGATATCGGCGTAAAATTGTTCAAACACTTGTTGATTCGGTTTCATTAGAAATTCTCTGTCAAATTATTATGAATCTGATTACTCAGTTCATTGGCCACATTTTCCAGGACCATACGTTTTGCATTTTGGTTATATATTGGATTGATCGAATTCACTCCAGCTATTGTGACTTGCGAGGCATTCATTGGACGCGATCCTGTAAATTGCGATTGCCATAAAACTTCAGAAGTTCCCGTTCTAACTAACTTCACATTCAAGATCACGGTCATATTGTATGACGTCGCAAGGACAGTGCCTATAGGTAAATGATTATTATTGTCCGATTCTTTGATCGCCATGGAATCAAACTTCAATGTATCGATTTGGCCTTCTAAACGCACTTCAGCTTCGTTATCACTCACGACTTTTAAAACTGTCGAACGAAAGAATTCTTCTTTCAACGCGGCCGTAACAATGGCTTCGGCCCCTGGTTCCATAGATTTGTTTTTAAATACCGGAATAGATATCTTTTGATAACCACCAGGCAAAGATCGAAATTTCTGGCCGATCTTGTAGGCGCATGATGATAAAAGCAGGCTGAACATTAGCACTACTTTAATCATTACTTCACAAACCTGGGTTCTTCGCTTACACTGCATGTATAATTTGTAATATAGGGACTTAAGAGCATGCAAGGAAAAGCTGATCTTCATTTCGATTATACCTTAATGGCTCCCGGGCCGGTGAATTTGCACCCTAAAGTGCGTGAAATTCTATCAGAACCAATGATTCATCACCGCACTCCTGAATTTGACAAGATCCTTGCTCAAGCCTTGAAACGATTAAAGCTAGTTTTTCAAACAGAAGAACCTGTCTATATGATTTCATCCACTGGATCTGGTGGAATGGAATCGCTGCTGGTTAACACGCTATCGCCGGGAGACACTGTATTAGCCGTAAATTCGGGCAAATTTGGTGAACGCTGGATCGAGATGGCGAAAACTTATGGCGTCAATGTGGATGAAATCAAAGTGCCTTGGGGCGAAGCTGTTTCTGCAGATCTTATTGCCGAAAAATTGAAAACTAAATCTTACCATGCTGTATTGACCCAAGCTTGCGAAACGTCCACTGGTGTTTTAAATCCAATTCAAAAAATCGGCGAAATCGTACTCGCCTACCCTAAGACACTTTTACTTGTCGATGCCATCACGGCATTGGGCGCAGTTCCTATGCCTATGGATCAGTGGCACATCGATGGTTTAGTGGGCGGTTCACAAAAAGCCTTTATGTTGCCTACCGGAATGAGTTTCGTTTCATTCTCTAAAAAAGCGCAAGCGACTTTTGCTCAGAGTAAAATTCCAAAATTTTATTTAGATATTCGTAGAGAAATAGCAGCCAATGCCAAAGGCGAAACTTTTTTTAGTTCGAATGTGACACTAACCAAAGCGCTAAATTTTGTCCTGACCGAAGTTGAAAATCAGGGCTTAGACAGTTTGTTTAAATCCATTCAACGCCGAGCCGATTTCACCGCAGAAATGATTCAATTGCTGGGCTTAAAATCCTACGCGAAATCAAAATCGGCATCGTTGACCGCCGTAGTCGTTCCCGAAAATATCGATGGCCAAAAATTACGTGAGCTGATCGAAACCGAGTTTAATTTAACATTGATGGGCGGCCAAGACCAAGCCAAAGGCAAAATCATTCGTGTTGGACACATGGGTTACATTTTAGATGTTCACCTTCTGCAACTAGCAACAGCGCTGTATCGTGGGTTGGAAAAAATGAAATACCAACCACCCACTCAATATGACGATTACATCACACGACTTAAAAATTGGACGACTCAGCACTAGGACAAATCGATGAAGAAAAAAATATTAGTCTGCGATCGATTTTCTTCAGAAAGTCTGCAGATGATGGAAACTCAAGATTATTTCGAGATCATCAAAGCTGATCCTTTGAGGTTAAAAAATAATCCTCATTTGGCGACCGCAGAAGGATTGCTGATTCGTTCGCGTGCATTGATTACCGCTGATCTATTGAAACAAGCTAAAAAACTTCAGGTCGTCATTACAGCGACTAGCGGTTTCGACCATATCGACCTAGACGCTACTCAGAAATGGGGAATTACGGCGATGAACACCCCCAATGCCAATCGTGAATCGGCAGCCCAATTAACTCTGACGTTGATGTTAGCTCTGAATCAACGATTGCTTGAGGCTGATCGGTTAACAAGAACTGGATTGTGGCGTCAGGAGAGCATTTTAGGTACGGAACTGGCAGAAAAAACGTGGGGTATCGTTGGACTTGGTCGCATTGGTTCAAGGGTGGCTGAATTGGCGCGTGCCTTTAAAATGAACATTGTCGCCTACGACCCCTATATCGCCGACGACATGTTCGATAAATACAGTGCCAAGCGAGTCAGCTACGAAGATCTTTTAAAGCTGTCAGATGTAATCAGTTTCCATGTTCCAAAAACCAAAGAAACACATAAAATGCTGAGTGCCCCTCAGTTCGAATATATTAATCGTGAGGTTTTTTTAGTGAACACATCACGAGGCACTGTCATCGACGAGGAATCATTAGTTAAAGCTCTAGAAAATAAATGGCTCCGAGGCGTGGCTTTAGATGTATTTGAAAAAGAACCTTTGCCTCGAACGTCAAAATTGCTTCTATTCCCCGAAGTCATCATGACCCCTCATGTTGGGGCCTATACGGAAGATGCCTTTCTACGCGCCTCTGAGGAGGCCGTAATAAAATTAATTCACTTTTTCCGCGATGGAACGACATCAGATACGTTGCCTCCGAAATCGGCTTGGTACAACGGTTCGCACTTTAGTTTTCTTTGACTTTATTTGGAAAAAAATTAAATATCTCGCGTTCTTAAACAAATCAAAATCGATATTCTTCGAAGGGATGATACATGCCAGGTGTTGTGGTTGTTGGGGCTCAATGGGGCGACGAGGGTAAAGGTAAACTGATCGACGTGTTTTCTGAAAACGCGGATATGGTTGTACGATTCCAAGGCGGCGCAAATGCCGGCCATACTCTGGTAGTCAAAGGTGAAAAAACAGTTCTTCATTTGATCCCGTCAGGTATCTTACGCGCAGACACACAATGCGTAATTGCTGCTGGTGTCGTTGTCGATGTTTTCGGTTTGATCGATGAAATCACTAAACTTAAAAAAAATGGTTTCTTACAGAATCCAAAACAATTGTGCATCTCTGATTTAGCTACGGTTTTACTCCCGTACCACAAGACTTTGGATCAAGCGCGCGAGAAAGCCTTGTCGAATGATAAAATCGGCACAACTGGCAAAGGCATTGGCCCAGCGTATGAGGACCGCGCCGCTCGTCGTGCGATTTTGTTCGGTGACTTATTTAACCCAACCAATCTCTTCGATAAATTAGATTTCGTATTAAAAGAAAAAAATCATTTACTAAAAACTCTATACGGCGCGACTGAATTCAACGTGACCGAACTACATTCACAGTTGTTATCTGTAGCGGAAGAGCTAGCTCCATATCGCCAAAAAGATACGTCTTTGATCGTTAATAAAATGCTTAAAAACAACAAACGCGTTTTATTCGAAGGTGCTCAAGGGACAATGCTTGATATTCTTCACGGTACCTACCCGTTTGTAACTTCATCAGCGACAATTTCTGGTTCAGCCTGCACCGGCGCAGGTGTTGGCCCAACTCATATCAAAGAAGTGATTGGTGTTTTCAAAGCGTACGCGACCCGCGTGGGATCTGGTCCATTCCCGACGGAACTAACCGATAGCGTTGGGGCTAAACTTCAAGCGGACGGTCATGAATTCGGTTCGACAACAGGTCGTCCACGTCGTTGCGGTTGGTTAGATCTAGTGGCATTGAAATATGCCATTCGTCTGAACGGTATTACAAACACAGCACTGATGAAACTTGATGTATTATCTGGTCACGAAAAAATTGGCGTATGCACCGGCTACAAATTACATGGCGAAACAATACAAGATCTGCCACCATCTCCCCATGAATTAGAAAAGGTCGAACCAATCATTGAATACCTTCCTGGTTGGAAAGAAGATATTTCTAAAATCACCCGGCTGAAAGATCTTCCAAGAAATGCGACCAGCTATTTAGACTTCATTTCTAATTACTTAGGATCACCGATTGATGTTATTTCCGTCGGCCCGGGCCGCGAGCAAACTCTTTGGGTTAAGCCACTGTTTAATGGTTAAGACTCTAATGTAAGACTCCGAGTGCTAAAATCGACAGCGTCTCGTTTCGAGACGCTCAATGCTCTAGCAGCGGCGCCAGCTTTGCCTTACCACTAGGTATGGCGCTAAAAAAATGGCTAACTACGCTTAAAAACTACCTTATAGTACTTTCGTTGCTCGGCTGTTTACCAATTCACGCCACTTCTAAATGCCTAGGCTTTTATCATCAGAAAGTTCACCCGTTTCCGGCACTAATCAGTAAGATTCATCAGTTTCGAAGCAACTTGCTAGAGACGACGGATGTCACACAATTGGCCGTGAACGGTATCGCTTACAAAGTTATTGGTAAACTGGGTGGCGACCGCGAGCGAGTTAAAGTTTATCTGTGCAAAGCACCCAATGGAAAACTAGTTCAAATTAAACGAACGCAAGACAACAACACGTGGCCTAATTCGATTTTTTATGAAATGGCTGTAACTCGTTACTATTTGGAACACGGTCTAAACGTACCCGCGGTCATAGACTATTCAGTGGAATACACAGACGTATTGGGATCAAAATATATGACGTCCACAATTGTGAAAGAATATTTTGAAGGCCCAACAGGTAGTGAGATCTTCTTTGCCGATGATTCGTTTACATCAGCGGAGTTAAATCATATGAATCAGCGAATTACGAAATATCGTCAGCGAGTCGCCGCCATTCATCGCGGATTTAAAAACTGGCTTAAGGTAAACAAAATCGATCTTCATAAAACCGAATTTTCCCGCTTAGATTTTCTCATTGAGGGTGGTGATATCGATGCCCATAATATTTTATACAATGCGATCCTTGATGATGGAGTGATTTTTGATCCATAAATTTAAAATCAACATGCCATTACAAAAAATGGATCGCGACGATCTGCCGTTTCCATTAACAGCGTGGTAGTCACAAAGGTGTGATCTCTTCATTAGACTCTGGGTACTTTGGTGCAGGAATGGCCGACAACAAGGATGCTTGGTATGGGGCCCAGATCTTTCGTAGAGTCTAGCTTCCAACAAGCAAATAAGTTTGTTAAATTTTAAGAATGAGCAGCATTACCCGATCCGGCGATAATAACAGGATCCAAGATTACTATAGCCAACGTGAAAACGATCTGGAAAAAAAGCACAAGCAATCCATCGAAGATCTTAAAGTCGATCACGCCGAAACGATCGAAAATATTAAAACGCGTACCGGTGAAGAAATCACCGAAGTCAGAAACACAATGCGTGAAAAACTAAATGCTCAAGATGTAAAACACCAACAAGAAATTGAAAGTTTAAAAGCACTTTATCAAAAAAAAATCGAAGACGCTAAGAAAGACCGACGTTAAAAGATTTATTTAAAACGTTATACACAGCGGAATTTGCTTCAGGGCTACGGAAACAAAATACATTAGAGTTCGGTACCACTTGGAAACACTTTTGGTCCCCAGACATACGGTCATCTCAAAATGGATCATCTTTACGAGACAATTTTGACAATCTTTCAACTATAATTCATAGTGGTTTGTAATACAAACTAGTCTGGAGGGCATTATGAATAACGACGAGTTAGTAAAAAAAGCGTTGGCAGATATCGAGTATTTGCGTTCAGCATTTGATGAAACTGTTTCTTCTCCTGAAAAGCGTAAAACATTGAAATTAGAATTTATCATAAATGCACTCGCGTTTATGGCTGCCCTGGCGCTCTGGAGCTTGAATAGGATTGACCCGCAGATCTTAGACAAAGCTTTTGAAGGTTCTCGTTTGGATCACGAGTTGGCAACCATGACAATCGGTATTACATTTTCGATTCTTGTTCTTGGATCTGTTTCTTTGTATGCAATTATTTGGAAAGCGGCAAGAAATAGCGAGCTAAGGTTTTCTGACTTCATCAATAGAAATTTTCACTATCTTATGGCACAAAGTTTCTTGTCGGATTTAATCATTAAATTTGCTACCATCTCCCTTGTCATTTCCTATAAGCATTCGGAACTAGTGTCACCTTTGTTGTGTTTATTTACCTTGGATTATATTTGGCAAGGTCGTTTGTTTCATTTTGGCAAGCCGATCCGAATAGTTTTTGGAACAGTTGGTTTGCTTATCGGTGGTTTAGTTTTTTGGAATTCTAATCTGACTATTTCAGACGCCTTGTCGTTTTTTATCGTCGTCAGTTTTTTTTCGAACATAAATCTTTTGAACTCTCTGGCTAAGGTTAGGTAAGCTTGTGGACAACCCACTTTTTTACGATCGAGCACGACTCGAAATTATGACAGTTTTATATAAGAGCAAGGAGCCGATCAGTTTTAGTGAGCTCCTTCTTCGCACCAGTTTGACTAAAGGAAATCTATCATCCCACTTGGCCAAACTAGAAGGCAGTCGGTCGGTTGAAATCAAAAAAAGCTTTGTGGAAAAAAAACCCTTAACAACCATTTGCATATCTGAGACTGGCAAAATTGCCTTTAAACAGCATCTTGCAAAACTACAAGATATTCTTAAACAAGTTTCAAAAAAATGAGGTGTACTATGAGAAAACTAACCACTGTCTTATTCTTTATTTTAGCTATGACTCCGCTATTTAATGTTTATGCTCAAGAGAATATCCCAATTAGGGACGTTTATCCTAGATCGAAAGTTGATCTCTTTTTTTATTTACAGTTTATTTTAATACTTGCTTTTGGAATTGGCCTTCCGCTTTGCCTCGCTAATTGGCGATGGAGCAAAGTAATGCCGAAAAAATATGGTTCATTAACGGCCATCACCTACATGATTCCTAGTATTTTTGGAGTGATTTGTGCCACGATTATTATTGGTCGTTTACGGTTATTTGATCCTGTGGTCGAGGCCGCTGCCAGACGAGCCTTTGATTCTCCGACATCCGGGGTCCATTTATCGGGGATGTTTTTTGGCTTTGTGGTTTTGATTCCGCTCTTCTTAATAACCATGCGAGTTTTATATTTTTTTAAAAAGAAGCGTTGGGACGCTGATCGTAACCGCCATGGAGCCTCTTAACAACGAGGGGTTTTATCGAGCTCTCCCAGATGCCGGCTTGACTGGCGCTGGGGCCTTCGGGTTGGTATTGGTTTCAAAGGAGCTAATTTTTGATTCCATAAAATCTCTAAGTTCGGGAATTGAAGTGCAGGCATCATAAACTTTAGCAGATCCTTTTTTAAATTGGACTGCGTTTATAATCTGACTTTTCAAATAATTAATAACTTGCGTTCGTGATTCCGAAGTCAAATGTGGGTTACCAATAACTGGTTCCTTTAAGGAAACACTCTTACTCTTTTTATTCGTTTTGTAATGAGACTCTTCAGCAATCGAAAGATAAGCTCCGTTCGGATGATCTAATGTCATAGACCATTTGGCCTTTACAAAAACTTTAGCTTTCGTCCCTGTGTATAGCGGATCAACTTCAAATATCGGCGAGGCCAAGACCCGAACTAGCCCGCCTCCCGAAGAGTTAGGCTCAGTCCCAATATCTTGAGCGGTCGAGTAATTGAAAGTTTTTTTAAGATTGTTTTTGATGTCACTATATAGGCCGTTGCTGAAACAGGATCTGTAAATCGTTTTTGAGGTAGAGCGCAAAGGCGCATATGTGCGAATTTGAGTGTGTCTGAGCTTTTCTAGTATTTCGTGTAATAGCACCAACTTGGAAAGAACTATTCGCAAACGAAATAATGGCTAACGTTCGAGGAACAAACCGGAGCTCAGTGTCTTTAAAAAGCCCACTCTTATCTTGAACATCCTAGATTTTTTTCATATCAAAAAAATTTTACTCACCATAAAACCATAGTCTTAGTATAAAACCGAAAACTACACATAGTTTCCTATTAGGGGCCAATATATATGCGTTTAAATTTGATTCGAACCAGATCTATTTCTACTTTACTCACAATCTCTGTTTTCATTTTGATTTCGTGCACTCAGCAAAAAAACTCTGAACTTTCTATAGGAAGCAATTACGCGGGAATCAATCAAAAGAAAAACGACTCTATAGTACCAATGAATTCAGATGAACTTGCAAAGTGGGAGCATTTGACCACAGGAACTAATGTTTATCCCTATTTATGGCTTAAGGCACTAAATTCAGTTAATTTCAAAGATGAGAATGGAACCCCGTCTTTACCTGTTCTATCTCCGTCATTCGAAGAAATGACCCAACGATATGGTCTGGTGCAATCAAATCACATGAAATTCACCGAGAATGGCCAAGAAAAACAATTTATACTACCCTATACAGGTTTAACTGTCGAATGGACTAATCATTCACCTCAAAACTCGAATGCTTTCGCCAACGAAGAAGAGTTAGTCAGGAACATCAATGGAATGAAATCAATTAAAACCATCGGGACAAATTGCTCGCTTTGCCATCAAGCTGAACTTAACCTATCAATAAATAATAAAAATGAAAAAGTTCACGTCCTTGGCGCCCCTTCAGCTGTCACACTCAAAAATTTTTATGGTGATATTGTTGTTTCTACGGTCGCTCTTTTTGTAAAACAGGATATGTTAGAGTCTTTTCTTGGACGCATTAAAGATCAAAATCCTGAGTTGAGTTTCATAGACCCCAAACGTGACAGTGAAAATTTTAGCCGCCAGTTCAAAAATGATGTTGCTGAGCACACTCTCACTCCCATCCTGAATTCACTGGATCAAAAATTAAAACAAAATCATATTTCATTTGTTGGTGATCTTTCCTATTTATGGACATTAGTATCTGCAAAATATTTAAACGACAAAACTCAATTTCGTAAAATTCGCAAACCATTGACTAATGGTTTTTTAAGATTAGCTCGTTTGACTCATGGCCTAACAGAGTCAGACAACATTGGTGAATTAGAAATTCTAGCTGAATGGTTTGGAGCTAGAGCTATTGGAGAACGACCAGATCTAAAATCAACACCTTTTCTGTTTGGCAGATCCGATGCATTTGGTGCCTTTGGAAACAACTATGTACGCGGTGACGATCTGGTAAACGAAAATGCTCCCGTGTCCTTTCCGTGGGTTTGGGGAACAAAATATATGTCAATGAAACATTATTTTGCAAATATGAATTCCACACTCCTCAGAAATGTAGGACAAACACTGGCTGTTGGGGGAGCTTACTCTGTTGAAAAAAATATGACTTCGGTAAATCTCCATGCTTTGTATTATCTAGAAAATTTAATGTATCAGATCGCACCTCCATCTTGGGAAAAAGTTTTTGCCGATCAAAAACAAATTACAGAATATCAAATACAAAAAAATCTTCTGGAATCAGGAAAAAAAATCTATGAATCTAAGTGTCAAAGCTGTCATGAAACTGATAGCTTTGTTGGGCCACATAAAAACTTGCGTGATTACAAAGTATTTTCATTGACGGAAATTGGGACTGATCCGAACACAGCTATTAATGTGACTAAAACTGTAAATGGCACTAACTTTAGCGTTGCTGCATCTAAAGTTGTTAATGAAGTCAGAAAAATATATTACAGCCACAATCCCATGTCTGAAAAAGAAAAACTTGAAATCTCAGCTGTTGATCTGCACGGTAAAGAGTTCGTTAGAGATACCTATTTGGGGTTCCAAGACCAAAACAAATACGATCTCGACTACGGAAACACACCCGCTGGATCAGGGTATAAAGCACGTCATCTATCTGGCGCATGGGCTACCGGACCATTTTTGCACAATGGATCTGTTCCTACATTGTATGATTTACTACAACCAGTTAACAAACGCCCAAAGGCCTTTATTTTGAAAGGAACTCAAGAGTTTGATATAGAGAAAATAGGAATTAAAACTTCTGTATTCGAAGAATGTCCTAAAAGTACTTCGATCTATGAAAAATGTCTTGATACTCGAATTGCTGGAAACTCAAATATGGGTCATGAATATGGTGTTGAACTTAGTGAGCAAGAGAAAAAAGAACTTATAGAGTATTTAAAAGTTCTTCCTGCTGAACCTGAGTACCGATAATTCTAACGACGAGTCCTTTTGTGACGGTGTGATCGTTGTCAGGTTATCGTATCTGCCAACGCTTTAATAGCCGTCGCTGCCACCAACAATCCACTTAAAATAAAGCTTGTACGGTTCATAACGGGTCTTAGTGGGAAGCAATTAGTCATAAAAAAAGGAGCATGAA
>CAWVRN010000019.1:0-84218 GCA_963932905.1 uncultured Bdellovibrio sp. | reverse complement strand
TCCAATAGAATTTAGCTTCTTAGCCGCAAGCTAAGGAGCCAGTTCTTAAACACTAGCATCACCTTCAATTCTTTTAAATTGGAAGGGTTTTACCGTCATCTTTTTACCACCTTGAACGATGACTTCTTCGCTTCTATTTGCAGACTGGGTTTTCGCTTGAGTTTCATTGGGTACATCAAAAAATTGCGAGAATGTATTGATGATTTCATTGTTAATTTCCGCCGCACGTTTAGAGAATGCATTTGGTGCTTGAGGCGTTTCTATTCTGCCTTTCGCTTGCGCAGTCGTTTGATTGCCTCTAACCTGCGGTTGCACTGAGGCCGTTACCTGTGACTGGCCAGCCGGCGCTGTTTCCGCCGGAGTTTCCATCTTGACCGGCGTCTGAGCTGCCATGGCAGAGCGGAATTGATCACCTAACTTTTTAAGATTTTGATTGTCTACACGAGGAACTTCAAACGCCGTTTCCAAATTCCTTAATGGGTTATGAGACTCCGTCTTTGCTTCAAAAATCGTGGGAACATTTAGATCCAAATCCCGAGTATCATTATCACCCAACTCTTCTTTTGCCCACTCAGGCAATTCACTGGCCTCAAATTGCAAATGGTCGCGATTCAATTTCACAATAAGTTCTATTTCACCACGAGTTAAATCGATCACACTGGCTATTTGTTCTACTGATTGTCCCGAATGGGCCATCTGAGCCGCTTTTACGTATTTTTTAGTGTACTGGCGCTCTAAAATTTCTTGATGTGGAATTTTATCTTGAAAGATATTCGCCACTTCTAAACTCTTGGCAATATTTCTTTCGATTTTAGAAACTACTTTGTCGGCATCGATCATTTTTTCTTGTATATCTCTGATTTTTCCTTCAAGAATCGCGATCAATTGATTCACTTGAATTTCCGTTCGATCAGAAAGATCCTCTAATACTGCCAATTTACTTTGTAGCAATTGAAGGCCTTTACTTAACCGTTGATCTTCTTGATTTTGAATTTTAGTAATACGTACCCACAACGTCGCGATCGCTGCCACTGAAACAACTTGGAAAATAATCAGAATTAAATACGTAATACCCACTTGATACTCCTCAAGGCTATCCATCGCCCTTCTCCTTTCATTTTAAGTAATGACTGGATTCGCCACAAGTCTGGTTAGTTTTATGGTTCATTTAACTAGCAATAGGTTTAGAAATGCCCTACCTCGACTTTCGTCATTCCTAAATAGCTGATAACATTAAAGTTGTAGTAAAAATAAACGATAAGGTCTGTATGGAGTTAAAAACGTTATGAAAATATCAAAAATATTTTTTGCATTACTTTCTGGGTTTATCCTTTTGTCCTTTATTGCCTGCGGACCAGTGAAGTTTTCTTCCAGTTCAAATCAAACGCCGGCGACGGATGATCCGAATCAAAGGAATGTGCCTCCAGGCTCAGATCCTGATCCAGTAGATCCAGGCACTGGCGCAACTCGTGACGTAACCACAACTCACGTTGTTCAAGCGAATCAAGATAAAGTCGACATCTTACTCATCGTGGATAATTCAAGCTCAATGAATGCAGACAACATCAAGTTAGCCGATCGCTTAACAACATTTGTATCGCAATTGGAAAGTGCTGCCATCGATTGGCAAATGTGTTTAGTTACTACGACTTACGCAACTATCAACAGCTACAACTATTGGGGCCTATCTGTTAGCTGGGGAACAACATCTAACAGTAGTGCAACGACCTACTACAACCCGACTGAAAACTGGATTTTAAAACGTCAAGACGGTGCGAACCTACCGGCCATCTTTAGATACACTCTTGAAAACAACGTCGCGACTGGTTCACAAAATACAAATGATGAACGTGGTATTAAAGCTGCCTACTGGCATGCAAACTACAAAGACTATAATAAATGTTATCGTGCTGGTGCGGCTCATGCACAGATTTATATTTCTGACGAGGACGAACGCAGCGTAGGTGGCCGATCGGCTGACCAATACTATTCTGGCGAATATAAAGCGCTAGAGGATGACGACACGCCAAGTGCTCTTGTCGATAAAGTAAAAGAGAAACTAGGCGCCGACATTCGTTTCCGCGCAAACTCAATTATTGTTAAGGCGGACGATACTACTTGTTTATCGGCTCAAGATGGACAAGGAACTAAAGCTCACTACGGTCGTAAATACGCTGAACTGTCTGGCATTACGGGTGGTGGAATTGGATCGATCTGTGATACTGATTACTACAATAATTTGAATTTCTTCAACACCGTCATCAATGATTCGTTAGACTCTATGCCGCTTGAATGTAATCCAGTCAGTAATAATGTGGCAGTCACTATTACACCGGCACAAACTGTAGCGACTAGTATTCAAGGTCAGAGTTTGATTTTCAATCCAAGTGTAAAAGCAGGCTCTACGATCGTGGCAAAATATAAATGTAGTTTAGCTTCGAACAACCGCGTCCCAAATTCAGTAGGTACTGAAGAACTGGGTTTCTGGGCAAAAGTAGTTAATTGGTTTAAGTCTTGGTTTTAGACCGAGCAACTATTAAGTAAGGAAAGCAAGGGACTTAGCGATTAAGTCCCTTTTTTATTTAAGTCTCTACAGCAAAAATACTTATACTTGAATCTTAGAAGTAAATTCGACCATTCTATCCACTGCCGCTTTCATTTTTTCAACGGAAGTGGCAAAACTCAAACGCAAATAACCTTGGTTACCACATTCGATACCTGGCACGGTAGCTACGAAATATTTCTCTAATAGAATATCACCGAACATTTTATCGTTTTCGATTGTTACGCCATCAAATTTCTTACCCAGGTAGGCTTTGATATTTACCCAAAGGTAGAATGCACCCGGAGGATCACTTAATTTGAATCCTTTTACACGGGCCAATTCAGTCATAGCTTTTTGTTTTCGATCTAACAAAGTTTTATTCGTTTGCTCAATGTCCGCATCACATTCAGTCAGTGCCGTTAAAACAGCGTGCTGAGAAATGCTGGACGCAGAACCTGTCGACTGGCTTTGATAGTCGGCCATCGCGGTGATTAGTTTTTGTGGCCCCATTGCCCAGCCAATACGCCATCCTGTCATCGAGAATGATTTAGATCCACCATTGATAGACACCAAGCGATCTTTCAAATCAGGTGCGACATGCAACAAATGTGGTGCTACACCGTTAACACGGTCACTTGGAGAGAACACCAAGCGATTGTAGATATCATCAGATAAAATTACTACATTCGGATGTTTTCTGAAGACTTCAGCAAATGCCTGAAGTTCTTGTTTCGTGTACATCAAACCTGTCGGGTTACTTGGTGAGCAAAACAAAAATGCTTTTGTTTTTGGTGTGATCGCTTTTTCTAACTGAGCCGGAGTTAATTTGTAATTTTCTTTTTCGTCGCATGTGATGATCACGGGAACGCCATCTGCCAATTCCACCATTGTTGGGTAACTCACCCAGTATGGGGAATGAATGATCACCTCATCGCCAGGATTGCACAGCATTTGAAGGGCTGCAAAGATAATAAATTTTGCTCCAGAACCAACGGTGACTTGTGTCGCCGCGTATTCAACTCCGAATTCTTTCTTTGCATTTTCAGCAATGCGTTTTCTTAAATCTAAAGTTCCATTCGCCGGCGTGTATTTTGTAATATTTTTTTGAATCGCTTCAATACCCGCATCCGATGGTTTCTTGAAGGTTGCCCAGTCTGGTTCGCCTACAGTCAACGAAATCACATCGTGACCCTTGGCTTGCAGATCTTTGGCTTTCGCTACTAACGATAATGTGGGAGACGGCTTTAAATTTAACGCACGCTTAGAAAGCATAGTTAATCCTTTTTAAATTTTTTCAGTTTCTCGTTTAATGGTTTTTTTACGGCTTCAGGAACTAGGCCCTTTAGGGATCCCCCATTTAGAGCTACTTCCTTCACGCCTCGGGAGCTTACATAGTAATACTCGGGACTAGCGAAGACAAGCAATGTCTCGATGTTGGGAGCTAGCCTACGATTGATATTCGCCATCGTCATTTCATATTCGAAATCTACGACCGCTCGTAATCCTCTGACAATTTTATCGATTTTTTTAACTTTCATGTAATCTACAGTAAGACCGCCGAAAATATCGACCTTCAAATTGTCCGTATTCTTCAGAGCTTTTAAAATCAGGTCTTTGCGTTCTTCCGCTGTGAACAAAAAACTTTTTTGAGCATTGTTAGCCACTAGGACAACTACTCTATCAAACGATTTACAAAGACGTTTAATAATATCCACATGGCCCATCGTAATGGGATCAAAGCTTCCTGGATATACGACTTGATGGCCGACTTTTTTTCTATTCTTTGCTTTGGTCATCTGATGACTCCTTTGCCTTGAAAAACGAAAGGACTTTGTCGCCGTAATCGCGAAAGTCAAAACGAATCAGGCGACTGTATTCCGCTTCCATGCGTTCTTTTTTTTGAGATTCAATAGAGATAAAAGTTTCCGGACCAAAGATATTTGTCTTATCTAAAGCTTCCATCACATCGTGGGCCATTTTTTGTGTAAACGGAGGATCAATAAAAATAAATCCAAATTTTCTATCATTAGCTTTTTTCAAAAAACGAAAAGCATCTGAAGTTACAATTTCGTAGCTACCCTTTTCAACTTTTAATTTTTCTATATTTTTTCTTAAAATTTCAATAGAACGAGGATTCTCGTCCACAAACACAACTTTTTCAGCACCACGCGAGATCGCTTCTAAACCTAGATTTCCTGTTCCTGAGAAAATATCCAGGACAATGGACCCTTCAATTTCGAATTGAATTTTATTAAAAAGAGCTTCTTTAACACGATCGGTAGTGGGCCGTAAATGATCACCCTTGAATGGAACTAAATGGTGACCTTTATATTTTCCTGATATGATTCTCATACGACTATCCTGCGGCTTTCTCGATTAAGTCGCATATATCAAAGATATTCTCAAAAGGTTTTTTAATGAATAATTCGATTTGCAACGGCGGGGGCTTTTCACCTGACTTTTCCCCAAGATAGGCCGACATTAAAACGACCTTAGAGTGTCCACGATCACCAATTTCAGCCAAAACCTGATCTGCATTCATATCTGGCATCATAAAGTCAATAACCACCAGATCTGGCTGAATACGGCGCCAGGCCTCTAAACCCGAAACACCCCCGTTAGCAACCTCAACCACATGCCCGCGTTTTTCCAAAGCACGCTTTAAAGACATGGTAATTAAAACTTCATCGTCAATGACTAGTATTTTCATTTCTGCTCGCTAAAGGTAATTCAATGTGGAACTGGGTACCGACCCCCTCTTGCGAGGTAAAATAAATTTTGCCTTGAAACGATTCGACGATACTTCGCACGATGCTTAGGCCAAGCCCGTTACCTTGAGTTTTTTCTTTGGTCGTAAAAAATGGCTGAAAAATTAAAGTCTGCACAGAAACAGGAATACCTTTGCCGGTATCCGAGATAGAAATTTTAAATGTCGATGGGCCTGGGTTATACGTTTCAATAGTGATTCGACCCTTTTCAGCCATCGCCTGAATTGCATTCTTCATCAAATTGAATAGCACTTGCTGAAATAGGGGTGGATTCACTAGAGCCGTGTACTTGTCTGCATTTAGATTTTTTATAACCACATGATTACGCAGCGACGTTTTCATCAACGGCATCGTTCGATCAATTAAACTATGAATATCTGTCGATTCTATTCGAGTATTTCTATTATCTGAAAATTCGATAAAATTTTTAATCACCGATAAACTACGTTGAGCCGCCGATTCGATTTCAACTAGATCTTTATGAGTCGGAGTTTCGGGAGTCGCATCT
The DNA here is from genome assembly GCA_963932905.1 of uncultured Bdellovibrio sp. GTDB lineage: Bacteria > Bdellovibrionota > Bdellovibrionia > Bdellovibrionales > Bdellovibrionaceae > UBA2316. The sequence goes on along the minus strand of CAWVRN010000019.1, from coordinate 78,397 downwards.
TTCAATAGAATCTGCGCCATCGATCGAATGCCCGTCAGCGGATTGTTTAATTCATGTGACAAAGTCCCCGCCAGGCGTCCGATCGTTGCCATTTTCTTTTTCTGAATTAACTCTAGTTGTAGCTTGTTGCTTTCGGTTTGATCTTTATATGTATGTACAAACGAACGCTTGGAACCTTGTGCACGGCCCAGTTCAAATGCCATCACATCAAACGCAGAGTTCGCAACTATTATGTTTCCGTTTTTCATTACACTTGAATTTTTGTTTTGCTCAAGAGGACATCCCGAACACGGTTGATTAGCCCCAGCAAAGACTTCGTAGCACTTTCTTAAATCACCTTGGCGATGAAAAGCATCGTTATGGGCGATGACATTGTAATCTTCATCCACAATGGCAATTGGATCTTTAATAAAATCAAAAATTTTTTCCCAACGAAAAGAAAAACTATTCATTTTTTCTTCGTTGTCGATTTTATCAAAAACCATTTTCAAAATTTCTTGGCGATCATTAAAAAATTCTTGGAACGGAACATTTTGGATATCACTTAAATGACTTTCAACAATCAAAAAATAGTTTCCCTTTAAATGCATAGAAACTACTTTGCCAAAAGGTCGCTGCAGCAAATTCGCAAAAAAAGTCGATAAATTTTTGGCCGACTGAAAATCTGAAATAGGATTCGCATGTCCAGCAGGCATTTTGTGTTCGCGCCACAAATCTGAAACTTTCAAATTTAGAATTGATAGATTACTGTCCGACTTTAGATCCACTAAAAAAATCTCGCCCAGTGCATGGAAAACTTTAAATTCGTTTCTAATGCTTCTTAGAAAAGAATCGTAAAAATCGGCCAGCGCGATATCTTTTAGAAATTTCAATAACTGTCGTTCACGTTTGAGCTTCTGATTTTGTTCCTGATTAGAAAGTTCAATATCTAATGTTTTAGCAATAATCTGTTCTTCTTGCTCTTGCACCACATTGTCGGCTGATTTGCTTTGCTCAGCGATTTGTTTGATAACGGTTCTTCTTTGGATTCGTGTTTTAGAGAGTTCGATTAAACGCGCCAAAATTTCGGCTTTATCGTCTTGGATAAAATAACTAACACCGCGTTGATTTATCCACTCTGTGATGTCAATATCCGCACTGTTTAAAACCAATACGACCGGTGTCGATAACAAATTAAAATCGATACGACCGGCGATATATTCGAGTTCATGTTTTGCAAGATTGATAATAATCAGTGAGGCAGATTCCAAGTCACCTGATTTGAATTGTGGTGACTTGATTTCATTTAAAGAAACATTAACCGTCGAGACGTTTTCTTGCACAAGAGTTTGTGCAAATATCTGTCTGGAGACTGGACTAGTTGGCCAGTCTTCCCCCAGCACTAAAATTGGAAATAATTTTAAGCCCGCTATTTCGGGATAAATGTTCAACTGATTTTTCCCCTTTAAGAACAATCAACAAATCAGACAACAATTTTTCCCAAATTTGCAGACTTGTGATTAATTCATATTCAACGATATCAGCTAAACATACAAAATCTTTTTTCTCAATCGCAGTAATCGCTTCAGAAAGCGTTGTTTTCGTTTTTTCTTCAGCTTCAGAAAGCATCGCAAGACCCGCTGCGGCAGAATCACCTACCAGGCTTTTAATCGAAATGATACTCGAAATCAGGTACTCGTAGTTTTCCAAAAGAACTTGGATGTTTTTGAATGATTTTTGAACACCGTCGAAGCGGATTTGACTCGAAATTTTCTCTGTATGGCCGATCATTTCAGGAAATGCATCTAACCAGCCAGCCAAAACATCAATCAGCAATTCGTTAATGTTTTCTGATAGGTATTCCAGAGTCTGAATGTCGGTCAGATTCATGTCTTGAAATGAACTCTCTTCTACCTCTGAAACCTCTTTGCCATTAATAATATACTGGCAAACTACTTGATTAGTTGCTTTAAGATCTAGTTCGATGTCTTTAAACACCTGCATCAGTTTTGTCTCTGAGCCGTAAAAACCAACTAGTTTATCGCCTGTGATTTTGAATCTATCCATGATTCTTAACCTCGTCCTGAGTGTTATCTTCTAGTAAGTATGGTCTCATAAGAAGCTTAAGTTCATTATGAACTTTCAAATATGATTCTACAATTTCAATTTCGGTTAGTGGGGCCACTTTTATTTTTTCAGCTAGACACCAGTCTATGTAGATACTGACCTTAGGGCTAATCTGACGTATTCCCATGAACGCCTCATCGCAGGACGCTAGAATTTTTACAAACTTAGCGACACCATTGTCTAGGGCTGATTCCAATGTTTCAATGATAAGTGAGTTAGTCTGATTCAGTTTCTCGATACCTTTAAAAAATACAATGTCTTCTGTCATCGGGTACGGCTCATTCAAGTAAATGGCTTTCACCAAGGCCCACTCAAAATCATTAATCAAATTAAATTTCAAATCGTAGGCAGGCATTCTGGGAACGGCTTCGATCAATTGGGGTAAAGGTTTTTTAGACAGCAAACCCTTAATTGCGTTAGCTACTTCTGTTGATTCGACGTGAGACGGCTGAATATTCAGCAATACGTAGCTACCTTTTGTACGCGGCCCAGTTTCCCAAAATTTAACACTTTCAAAAGACAAATTCAGACAAGGCGTCCTAGTTAGGTTTGTTATTTGAACGCATAGGCTGTCGCCACCAACATGAAGGGCCGCATTTTTTATAATTGGAAACAACTCAGGTATCGAAGTTTTACCGATCAGGTTAATAATATCTGTATGCGAGTTAAAGGCATAAATTTCAGATATTAGTCCTTGTTCTTCTTTAGATCCGATCAATACCACTTTATAACCCATATGAGCGCTTAAGAAATTTTTGATTACGCGAGCCCAAATAAATGGCGTTAGTGTTTTATTAGCGGTGCTGGCACCCAACTGGATCGTGATGTAACTATCCTTAATCGGCGAACTAAATGTGAAATTGACGGGATACGCAAAATCATCGTCTTCCAGGTCAACGCCGACCATACTAGCAAAAATGTCGATCAGGTGAAATCGATTATGTTTATCCGTCCCAACTTGTGAAAAATAGTAAGCCGAAATGGCATCCGTCAGTGCAAAACTTGAATCTGAAAAGCGAGTATAACCGAAAGTTTGTTTAGATTTCTGACCGATATGATAAGTGAAATAGCTGGACACAGGCGAAAACGACAAGTTCACGACCGAGTCAAAGTTTTTCGCTTGAAGACCATCCAAAAATTCGCCTAAACACTCAATCCCGTCGTCGACAGATTCCATCAGCTTTTCAAAAACAGTTGGCGTGTTCAATTTATGAACTTGATGTACGCACTCAAGACCATCCAGCGCGCTTGCAAATCGTTCGCGAACTAGAAAGTGAATCTCGGCTTCAGGGTTTTGACGTTTCAGGGCCCTGGCAATCGGCCAGGACATGTAAATGTCACCGAGTCTTGCTAGTTGTATTATTAGAATTTTCATTTAAATTTTGTTCCTTTATGATTTCGAGCAAAGATCTTTGCAAAAGATTAACTTTAGAGAACCCTTCATTTTTGTAGGTCTCCGTCATCAAGGCTCTTAGCTCGCGTTCTTTTTCAACCAATTTTTCTATAAGGACAGATTGGTTTGGTTTACTCTTTGATTCCATTTTTCTCCTTGCTGCGCATGAAGGCGCAGAATACCCAGGTTTCCATCCGAAATTCTTGTCACCATTGGAAAACTTGTTAGTTGGGATTTTTCAATCCATTCCCCAACAAACTGGTTAAGTTCATTAAAATTAATTCTATCCTGACATTGATTACGTCCATAAGGACAAGCCACCGAATGCATACATGGACGGCATTCCATATCCGCGCTGAATATAAAATTACCTTCCTGGTAAGCGGCATTCTTGATCCAGTGACTGCTACCCACCGATATTTCCGCCGTCGGTATTTGAAAAAGAGCTGCAAAATGCTTGGTCGATGTGTCTAGCGAAATCAGTTTAGTTTCACTATCCAGTGCGTGACTCAGTTCCGTGAAGTTACACACAAAAATTTCTGATTTTTGAAAGACTTGCTGTAAATGTTTAGCTTCACTTCTAGAACCAATCACCGCCAAATCAATGGACGGATAGTCAGCGCGAATGCGATCGATTAAGTTTTTCCACCTAGGCAAATCAATATCCTTTTTAGAATCACTTGTAGTTATCTGAAATAAAAGTCGACGAGTTCCCCTATTTAAAGACTCTTTGGGCGTAAGTTCCAATCCATGAACAGCTTTTAGCTTATCAATTAAATGCACGGATTCTAATGGATTCAAATACTCGTTAATCATTTTCTTTTCAGTTTCAGAATAACTAAATCCAGATTCCACCAATTTTAAGAAAGCCAATGATTGCCCCTGCAATGATAAATCGATAATTTGATCGTATTTTTCTGATCGCAGTTGTTTGACTAACTTTCTTAGACTCCAAAATGGATGCATTATAGGCGCATTAACTTGATTAATTTTTTTCTGATATTCAAATCTAGGTAAAACAAAATGTCTGAATTGTGCATTCATCCGTACCAAATCTACCGGTATTAAATCATTAACGACAACATGCACGTCTGCATTAGGATGAGCCTGGGCCCAAGCCTGAACTACCAACATATGCTGAATGTAATCGCCAATTCGCGATAGAGAAGCGAACAGAATCTTCATTTCATGAATTCCCCAAAATAGTCCAGCACCTGTGAATCCAAATGCCCCGTGCTAGTGTTGGCCATAACTAGATTTTTAAGTGTCAGAAAATTCTTTTTCTCTTCCCACAACGACGCCTGGAACTGTAACTTGTTGTCAGAGTTTTGCAGATACTGAGAGAGCGTAGTCACTTCACGCATCAACATAGCACTATGAAGTTTTTCGTAGCTAGATTCCATACCCTGCCAGCTTGACCGGAATGGCATAATTTCAGGAATCTTTTCATCCAAAAACTGAAACAGGTTTTTACACAAGGCAGAATCTTGATTCGAGTTGATTCCGTATAGAGCCAGTTTACGAGTTCTTTTAAATTTTTCTTCCAAATGTTCCAGAATTTCAGAACGAAATTCAAACACATGAACGAAAACATCTGGATATTTTAATTTCAAAAGCTCGATGTGGTAACCACCGCCACCACCTAAAACCAAAACGTCTTTAGCATGTTTTAAGTCAAACTGCGCCAGCCATTTTTCGGCTTCAGACAAAGGGCGCTGATAAGAACACAGAAACAAATTTCCCGATTGAGGAATAACTTTTCCGTTTTTATTTACTAGAAACTGAATCATTTGCAGCTCCCCGTTCTTTAACATTAATAAACTGAGTTATTTTGTTGTATAGCTCTTGATTCTTTTTACTTTGAGGATTCCAAAGATATGACTTCAAAGACTCCAACTGTGCACTGTGAAAATCATTTCGTTTGATAAAAATATGAATCAATAAATGCGAAATTTGTTCATCAAAATTATCGCCTTCCAAGAACTTGATCAGCGCATTTTGGCAATACTCAAGCTGCGAATCTGATTCCGCCAAATCATTTAGCAAAATCAAGGCAGTACGGTTCATAGGATCAACGTCGATCGCTTTTGTAAGATTTGACCAACTTAAATCTCTATCACCAAATTCCAAATGTGCCATCGCTAAACCTACCCATGCTTTATCGTTTTTTTGATTGTTGTTAATTGCTTCTCTTAAATAGAAAAGGCTTTGAGTTATGTCTTTTTTCAAATATTCAAGGACACCTAGATTAACCAATAAAGTGTCGTCTTTAGAATCGATCGCGTAGGCTTTGTGAAAATACTCTTGCGCTAAATCGAATTCTTTTTCTTTCAAGTACACGCAGCCAATATTTTTATATGTTTCAAACAGCAAAGTTTCATCTTCCACCAATTGCGACAAAACGTCGAACAACTGCGCCAATGCCATATCATTTTGTTCGTTAGCGACATAAGCTCGCGCTAATTCAATACTCTTCTCTGGTGTGTATTGAATCCGTTGTGACGCCTCTAACAGATTTAGACTCTCTTCACGCATACCAATCTGCAATAGCGTCCTACGACACAAATCAATCAGGTGAACGTTGAAGGAATCCAAATTCAGACCTTCACGCAGCAAAATCAACGCATCGTGAAAATCATTAAAATTGAAAAGTATTTTTGCATTATGAAAAAGCAGAGCTACCGTTTCATTGGCAAAGCGTGGCGCACCGTTGTTTATAACAGCACCCCTTGTAGTCACAGTATTTTGACTTTGATAATAATTTACTTCCAATTGCCCCTACCACTTTATGTTTAAAAGATAGAAGAGCAATCGAAGTGCCATTTGAAATCATTTTAATTAAACTTGAATGCTAGACCCTGCAATGAACATTGACTCTTCAATACCGAAGTCGGGTCAAAAATTAGACGAAGAAGACTAGACCAGAGATCCAATCTTCTCGCTCAAAACCGATCTATAGTTCTTCTTCACCCATCGTATTGTTAAACACGGGTACTTTATAAGCAGAAATAACTTTCTTACCAGTACGAACTTCTTTTAATTCACTGATAATCGAATTTTTGGCCGCTTCAATGCAGGCCAAGATATCGATATCTTGTTCAAGAATTTTTTGAACGAACGTGTCTTTCAAAGACAAACATTCCTTTAATTTCTGAATACCTAGAATTGATTCATCTGTTGTAGTACTCGATACCAATTGAATTTCTTGGTCAATATATTTCAAAATCTCTAGAATGTTCTCACGAGCATCATAGAATTCGTTAATTTGCTCGAATCTGTTTTTTAGAAACAGTTCAAGATGAGTTTCATTGACGGTGTAGAACTTTTCTAAAAAGTGATTCTTCTGATCCATCAGGTCCAATAATCGTTTCATTCTCCCCTCCCCTATTCCTATTTTTGATTTTCTGTGTCTTGTTTAATTTTTTCGATCGCTTGCTGCCAGCCACTGTATAGATTCTCTAGAATCTTTAAGTTTTCTTGCAGTGGCGCTATTTCATTTTTAAAATTCGCTTTCGTGTATTGATCCATCATAAAAATGTAGAGGGCTTCTAGATTTTTAGAAATATCGCCACCGACTTTGTGATCAAGCGTATTGTTAAGCTCCATTACGATGTCGTAGGCGCGGCCGATGTAATAGCCTTTATCCGCTATTTTCTTCTCTTCCAGGCCTTTCATTGCAAGCTTTGTAAACTTGATAGCTCCTTCGTAAAGCATAAGTAAGATCTTTTCTCTGGATGCTGTTTGAACGGAATTGTTCTTATACTTCTGGTATGCGTTTTTCATATTAACATTCACCTCGCCACTGTCTGTTATGCATTGCTGTTATAGATTGATCTTTCATTGTTTCAATTTTTGTTTTCATTTAATTATCCACCCGGTGCTTTCGCACCCGCGGCCATACCGGCTACGGCGGCACCCTGCTGGTTAATTTGTGACATCTTGGTTTCAAGGTCAGAAAACTTTTTACGCAAAGATTCTTCCTTCTTTTCAAGTTGTCGTTCTTTCTGATCGATCTGCGTATTGAACCGATTAATTTTTTCTTGAATGCCTTTCTTGCGATTCGCCAAAACACCAAACGCTGGATTTTGCAAATTTCCAAGTTCGCGTTTTAATGTCGGGATAAATCCCGTCGCTAATCCATCGCCACGGAAAAAATTCGAGACGTCTTGTGGAGCTGCACTTAATGCTTTGTTGAATTTTTCTTGAGTGAAATTCAAAGTACCGTTACGGTTGAACTCAATCCCTAACTGATTTAAATTTTGGATACGTGATCCCACTCCCATTTGTGGCGATAAGATAATACGTCGTAAAGTATTTTCTACCTGACGACTCATCGAATCGCCGCCCAATGGCCCTAGTGCTTCTTTACCGTTTGCACCTTTAGTTAGTTTTGATTGATTTTGAATAAAGCCCAAAGCACCGTTATAAGCATCAACGAATGCTTTTATTTTTCCAGAAACTGCTTCCATATTTTCTTTAACTGTAAGGCGAATTTCCTGACCAGGTGACGCTTTTTTTAGATTAAGTGTCACTCCTGGAATGAGGTCGTTAACAACATTGCTTGGAGTTTCTATTTCAAAACCGTCTATTTTCAACTTTGCATTTTGTGCTTCACGGGCTCTATCGAAGTACATATCTTGATCACCATCAAGTAAATAAATCGTTGGAAACGCCACAGAGTTATCGTCACCAGTTTTTAATCCAGACACCACCATCCGAAAAGGATTGTCTTTGTCCTGTTTATCTTCAATTACCGTGGCACGCATGCCGATATTTGCCGCATTGATTTGCGCCGCTACGCCAGTCAGAGTCGAGTTCTTGCCGCTAATATAAACTTCTTTTTGCCCATCGGGAGTATTAAACTTGATGTATCCAACACCCATTTGAGTTTTATCTTTGTCAGGAAAACCATTTGAGATAGCACCCGGTTTTTGTGCCAACTGCATAACTTCCAGTGAATATTCGCCATTCACACTAGCTGCTGGATCCACGGTTCCATCAATAACGTTAGGATCGCCGGATACAAGTTGCGTATCAGTGAACCCTTTTGTGTTGGTCAACTCAGAAAGATTTTTTGTTATATCACCAACTTTGGTTTCCAAGTCGGTAACTAACTTTAAGCTGTCTTCTTGCTTGGCCTTTTTGGTTTCAATTTGCTTAAGGGGAATACGTTCAGCTTCGACCAATTGGTCGACGATGTTCGGTGGTAAACCGGAAGCCATCCCTGTTATTCGTATTCCTGCCATACTCTGTTCCTTAAGGAGCACATCTTAAATAGCGTGTTTCCCTTTATTTAAGACTAACAGAGCTGTTTCATTTTTTTTGAGTCAATAATTTGACTTTTGCATTTTACTTTCTATTCTAGACTAGTGAATAAACTAAAGAACATCGTCGTAAAAAAATACGGAGGCGCCACTGTCGCGACTCCAGAGAAAATCAAAGGCATCGCAAGGTCGCTGATAGAGGAATTATCTGCCGGGCACACTTTGGTCGTTGTCGTATCGGCAATGGGAAAAACCACTAATAGTTTGATAGAGTTAGCTTCGCAAATATCATCACGTCCGAACCAAAGAGAGATGGACATGTTACTGTCAGTCGGGGAAAGAATTTCCATGTCCCTTTTGTCGATGTCTATCCAAGATCTAGGTAAGCAGGCGATCAGCCTCACCGGAAGCCAAGCGGGAATCTTGACGAATTCCGATCACGAAAATGCGCAGATCATCGACCTAAGGCCTTTCCGTGTCGTTAATGAATTGGAAAAAAACAAAATTATAGTCCTGGCCGGCTTCCAAGGTGTCGATCCAAATACCAAGGAAATAACGACTCTGGGGCGTGGAGGCAGCGACACGACAGCTGTTTCCGTGGCTAGTGGCCTGAATGCGACTATCTGTGAAATATTAAAAGATGTTCCTAGTGTGTTCTCCGCCGATCCTAAAAAAATTAAATCTGCGAAAGTTCTAGCAGAGCTTTCTTACGAACAAATGATGGATATGACTTTCTGGGGCGCTAAAGTTTTGCACTATCGATCTGTAGAATTAGCTGCTGTCAAAGGAGTTGCGCTTTATATTGGCCCGTCGGAAGGCAATCATGCAAAACAAGGCACGTACATTCGTTCGTATACAAATCCAAAGGAATTCAAAGTGATTCAAGATAAATTAAAAAACAAAATGGAAACGGCTCAAGTTCTGTCAATCAATACTATTGATACGGTATTCAAAATTAAGATTAAATCTAAATCGGTTCATGATGATTACACGACCTTGAAAGATTTGTTTAAAAAGAACGAGATTATTTTTCCACAAATCTTATCCGTAGATTCAAATGGTTCTGAAAACGTTTTATATATTACCGCACCAGAAGAAATGCTTTCGATGATCAAAAAAATAGCTGCGCCTAAAGATATGGAAATTTCGGATGGTATTTCTAATGTTTGTTTGACGTGCACGGGAGTGCCGACATTTGAAACTCAATCACAGATTTCAAAAAAATTAGGGGACCTAAACATCCATCCCCTAAAAATTCAAATGAGTGCCCTGAGTGTGATTCTTTTTATCGAAAAGAATCAGCTAGCTAAAGCCGTGGAAGGCCTGCATGAACTTATTGACCGCCTTGCTGCGCCAACTGCTCGTTAATTGAGTTACAAATCGCGCGTGAATCTTGCGGCGTATTCGTATTTTGGCATTGAGTAGTTCCCGGTTGTTTTAACGATTGAATGTTTCCACCCAACTGATTGCAGTTCATACCGCCAGTGTAAATCATTTTTTGACCTGTGCAATTTTGACCAGTGTAAAGTTCAAAAGAAATCGTGGTACCACCAGTATTAGTGCCCGGAGTTGTATTTGATGTTGATCCAACCCGAGTCAAAGTCATTTGTTTTTGCTCGTCCATTTGGATGAATAATTCATCACCTTGTACTGAGTAATTTAAAACCGTATCTTTTTTGAAGTCGATTGAACAGTTTCCAGAACCAACTGCTTTTGTTTCTAAAAATGTAATCGTGCTTGGCGTCAGTTTGATGCTGATTTCAGCTTCGATTGATTGTTTGTTTTCACACTGACCAACTAGTTTTAAACGAGAATCAGAAATGAAAAGGCTGATCGTGTCGCCATTTGACCACTGGCCCTTCGCTGTCCCCGCTACATTTGTAAAAGCAGAGTTATCTGTTTTTTGGTTACCGCCGCCAGTACCTGTTCCATCACCGCCGCCACCGCCGCTAGAACATGAAATTGAAAATGCAGCTGCTGCTGCTAAAGCTAAACGTAAAACTAAAGTCATTGATTTCCCCCTGTGTAGAAATTAAAGCTACACAGAGTTGATAAAAGAATCTGATGGGTAAATCAAACCTATTTTTTATAATCAGGATCGAGCATTGTCGGTTTTTTAGATTCAATTCTATTTTTAACAATGCGGAATATATCCATGTTAGGACCGTTGATATATTCACCAGCTTTCCCATTTAAACCGGCAATATAACGTCGTGGATCAAATTGGGCCCCGCCGGCGCCTAATTTATTGTAGTTAACTCCACCCGCATTCGGTCGATAGCTTCCACCAACACCGCCGGTCTTTCCAAAATAACCACCGCCCGCTGTAGCACTACCATAGAACCCAGAATTGATTTTACTTTTATCTTCGGGCCCACCACCACCCGCGGCACCTGCTGCGTTCATACCAAGTCCACCGCCACCGCCAGGCCCACTGCCACCACCCAGGTTAGCGCTGCCTTTAGAACCACCTAAATTTTGTTCGTTCTTAGTCGCGCCCTTTTGTAGTGAGTCGGCAAATGCATCGGGACCCGCAGCCCCTGTACCACCAGTACCAATAAGTGATGTGCCACCATCGACACCTTTTGTAGAACCGCCGACACCTGGAATTGTAGAACCGGCCACACCGCGATTTCCAGCAGCGCTTGTAGACGCGATACAATCTTTTGAACTTGGATTATTTATACACGTACAAACTTTATTGGTAGCAGCGAATTCCGCATTTGAACACTTCTGCGCATCTGTACACAATGGATTGTTAGGGTTATTCTTACATTCATTTAAACTAGCTGTGGTTAACGCACTTGTGTCTTGTTCGCACTGTTTCGAAGCTTGTAACTGTGCTAACGCGGCGGTCGCATGCTGGGCAGCTTCTGAAATACGTTTCTTATAGGCAACGCAGGCAGAGATGTGTTCTTCAATCGCTTTGATGTCACTTGTGTAACTCGCCCGGTTTGGCTGTGGAATACATGTGGAACTGTAATACATAGATTTCGCTTCCGTACAAGACGACTCACAACCACTTTGCGAAACTGCACAATATGTCTGCCAGCTACCTAAAGAGGCGTTGGCAATTTTACTAATCTCTCCCAACTTCGAACAGGCTAACTGCACATTAACTGCTGAACCAGCACCAACCGCTTTCGTCGCCTGCATGGCTGCCTGAATACCCTCATTTTCTTGATCGCAATCTGTGCCCGCTTTATTTGATTGAGTAAAGCACATGTCTCGAGCTGCATTAAAACGCTGTTCGCAGGCATTGTCATCAGCCACAGATTTTCCTCCAGAATCTTTCGAGCAAAATTGCGTCATAGGTATATTTTTACCTTGGTCGTCTGTGATTGTTTTGGTGACGTTAACATAGTTCGAGTTTCCAGAGTTGATATCACTCCACATTTTATTGTATTCTTCCTGACTCAATGCTGAAGGAGGAAAACACCCCGGATCAACCATCGAATCTTTACTTTTACAAACGCCCCCAACAAAAATAGCATCAAACGATGAGGCGTTACATTTTTGATAGTCTGAAGCCTCTGAATTACCATTACCTGAAGCCGTTGACGGCTCAGATTTATCATCCAGTAAAGAATCAATATCATCAGAATTTTCTGACGAATCCGCTTCTTGTTTTTTTTCAGAACTAGCACTTTTAGATTGGTTTTTTTTAGTGGTCTTATTATTAGTCGTTTTTTTTGTCGCAGGAGCCGCCGCTGGGGCGCTTGAAGTTGGAGTACGGTACAATTCTCTGTTGTATTCGGGCTTAGACATAGTTTCTGAATCGACTACACACTTTTGAGAATATGTACGACCTTGCCTAACTGTCTCGACTTTCCATCCTGCTGCGCAAGTGAGTGTTCTAGTTCCTGAGCCGCCAAGCGAATAGACTTTAAAAGTAAACAGAGTGAAAGCAATAGCAATGATCCAATGACAACTATTACTAGTCTTCATGATTCCCCCGAATCGAGCTCCAACGAAGCAGCTCATTCCATTTTATCGTAAAGTTATTAAAAAAGCTGAGTTTATAGAGAAGAATTTTCGAAATAAACCAGATTGCTCTAGAGGTTGGCTATTTTTACGACAGCGTCCCAAAATGAAATGACAAATTTTTTTACAGGACCTCAGGAGGATACTAAACACCCAAAGACCCTGGAAAGCCTGACTTCAAACTTTCCAGGTAGGTTGGTCCACAAACCCAGACGGAGAGCTGAGCTTGTTTCATCATTTTAAAAAATTTTACCTAATATTTGCGGCCGCGAAGGACCGCTCGGATACACGTACCTTGTTTAGCTTATACATTCCTCGTGGCTCCTATAGCGGAAACCCCAGGATTGTGGCGTCTAGCCGGGGGCGCCTAGCCGATCAATTTCATAGCGGTACCAGTGATTTGGTTCGCTTGAGCTAATGTCGCTGTCGAAGCTTGTAACAAGATACTATTTTTTGCTAACTCACTGCTTGCTTGTGCCACGTCTGTGTCGCGGATACGAGAATTAGCTGCTGAAATATTTTCGAACATTGTTTGCGAGTTATCATAGGTCACTTGCAAACGATTTTGTAAGGCACCCAGATTAGCTCGGAATCCATTCACTGTGCTTTGCGCTTCATCGAGAACCGCAAGAGCATCTTGCGCACCATCTTTACTAGAGAAATCAAATCCATCGATTCCTAAATTTCCAGCGGTTGCATCTGACTCACCAGAGTTAAACGAAATTCTATCCGCATTTGGATCATTGTTGATACCAACTTGGAAATCGTAAACCTTGCCATTACCATTAATCAATTCCTGATTACCGAACTTAGTCGTAGCCGAGATACGGTCAACCTCTGCTTTAAGCTGTTGAACCTCTTTATCTAGAAACCCGCGCTCTTTATCAGATACTGTATCTGATGCTGATTGGATTCCTAACTCACGCATACGAGTTAAAATATTTGAAATTTCACCGAGGCCGCCCTCTGCTGTTTGAATTAGGGAAATACCATCGTTCGCATTTCTTCCGGCTTGAGTGATACTTCTCATACCAGATTTTAAATTTTCACTGATTGCTAATCCCGCAGCATCATCTGATGACTTTGTGATTCGCGATCCTGAAGCCAATTGCGTAAACGACTTCTGAATTTCTCTTTGTGACCCAGCTAAAGACTTCTGAGCACTTAAAGATGCCATATTTGTTGAAATTCTCATTCCCATGGGGACCTCCTGTATAGCATCCCCATTAATTTGGAGATGCGGTTAAAGGTCCAGCTTCAAAACCTACTTAAAGACTGGACCAGTTGAACACGTTGGTACACTAGACTTTGGTGGGAACAAAAGACTTCATCGATCAAGCTCTGGCAGTCACTCCGGAACTCTTTCTCTGTCCTTTGGTCTTAACACTTCAGTCGTGTTGAACCATCTGACAAACCATTCGGCTAGGTCTGTGAAGGCTTTAGTCTTGTCGATGAAAACTAGACCAATGTCGGATAGTTTCTGGACCTTGATCCGGGGTTTTTTTTGAAAAACCAAGATTAAAGTCTAGGTTTTTTTACAAATGTTACAGAAATTTTTTTGGAAAATGAAATTTACAGGACCAAAGAATTAAGACTCGACTAGATGTTTAGCTGATCTAGTCCAGCTAGACTTTGTTCTCGTCTAAGTCCGGGTGATGAAAGTCGTGGGGATGAAGGACTAGCTAGACCTAGTGCTGAGCGGGTTTGCGAGGATTGCCGTCGGGCGCCTACCAGGTTTCTGCCATACTTTTTGAAAATAAAAATCTCCTCGGAAGGAAGTCCCCTTGCACCATCCAGAGCCAAGCTTAAAAAAAGAAAGTCCTTCAAACTTCAAAAAGCGTGGGATTTTATTCCAGACCAGCAGGATAATTTTTGATTTTATTAACGACAGATTTTTTGGATTTATATTTCTTAAGAATTCGAGCTCTATCCGCGTCTATAGATTCACATTTCAACTTACTAACTGCAGCTTCTATTTCTTTAGCGCGTTCTTCATCGTAGCCATCTTCACCAGCCCAATGGTCACAGTTGTCCATTCGCTGTATCAACAATACAACGTCGTTCGGGAGGCCCTTTAGGTAGTTGGCCATTTTTACTTCCCATGGAGTGACCGTCGTCTTTTCTTTCGGCTCACCATGCGCGAAAGATCCCATTGTCACCGTTCTTTGCGAAGGCAAAGATAATCCAAAGGCAAGTAAAGCGGATAGAAATGATTTTTTCACTTCTATACTCTCCTAAATATCTGTCACCCACTTCAAAGCCCCAAAAATGTCCCCGGAGAACCGGAATGGCCCTCCGGGGTTGGGCTTAAGAGTAGAAGATGTGTGGGCGACTACTCTATCTTGAACTTCTAACTGAACTCTATAACTTAAACTTTAATTAGCCTATCAACTTCAAAGCTACGCCTTGGGATTGATTTGCTTGCGCCAGTACGGACACCGCTGCACTTTGTAGTACTTGCGATGACGCTAATTCTGACGACTCTCTGGCAATATCAGTATCTGCAATACGTGACTTAGCCGCGGATAGATTTTCAATTTGGGTATCTAAGTTGTTCGTTGTGATCTCAAGACGATTCTGGATCGCACCAAAATTCGCTCGCATCGCACCGATTTGTTGCATCGACTCATCTACTGTTTGTAATAGATCGCGTGCACTTCCTTTGTCCGCAACAGATAGACCATCGATTCCTATCGCTGATGCCGTGGCATCTGAAGACAAGTCATACGTGATCGTGTTTTCTTCACCACCAAACGCACCGACATGGAACGTTTGACTACCGCCGGAACCATCTAGCAATACTTTATTACCAAACGTTGTCGTTTTAGCAATACGATCGGCTTCCGCGATAATGTTCTGTGCTTCTAGATCTAGGAACTCTCTCTCTTTATCTCCGATATTATCAGATGCCGCTTGGATACCTAGTTCTCTCAAGCGCACTAAGATGTTACTGATTTCATTCAGACCACCTTCTGATACTTGGATCGCACTGACGGCGTTGAATGAGTTCATACGCGCCATTTGCATCCCTTTTACTTGCGCATTCATGCTCTGTGAAATCGCAAGACCTGCGGCATCGTCACCGGCTTTAACGATACGTGTACCACTCGCTAATGCTTGTGAGGCATGCTCTTGACGCTTTTGCTGGATGCCGAGCACCTTTTGTGCCGATATCGACGCCATATTTGTTTGTATTCTTAAGCCCATTATATCCTCCTGTGGATATCAAAGAATTTGGGGGTTACTTTGGAAACTTCGCTCACACTTGAGGTTCCAAAACCAAATTCAGTTTTAATCAATGAATACAAATTAAAATCAGAACTTCGATGAGGAAGTATTTTGAGCGTAGCAGTGCCTTTTTTTCGACAAGACCTATTTTGGAATAGGTTCTGTGAAAACCATGCGCTTAAAGGCTTCTAAGCCCAAGCGCGCTGCTTGACCACAAGTCAATTTGCTCGTCCCAATACACGGACAAAGCAATCAACTTACTGGCTCAGAGTTTTTACTTGCGCAAAAACTCACTGATTTTATTTTTTGGGGAGCTCCTGGAGGAAAAATACTCTCGAGGTGACTGGTCTCTTGAGTACTTCCTCTGGGAAGCCTTGAGAAGGGATGTTCGACTGCGAATCGAGGTCCGGATCGCAAGGTTGCTCCAACGTGTTCACAGACTACTTCGGCTTTGGTCCAGGAAACTTTAGCCCTTGGTCCAGGTAATTTTAAAACGCAACGCGTCTAGTACGCGTAACTACTAGAAATTGGCCATGAAAAAATATTTTAAAAAGGAGGCTAAAGGTCCAGTCCAGGAGGGTCAAAGGTCTAGCTTGAGGGTACCTCCTAACATTCTGGTACCCGCAGCGTCTAATGCGCTGGGTACCAGAATGTTAGGAGGTACCCCTCAAGCGATGAGTTTTAGGGCGTAGCCTTGGCTTTCGTTGGCGTTGGCTAGAACTGCTACTTGGTATTGCTGAAGAATTTGTGCTCTTCGCATTTCTGTGAAGGCTTTGGCTATATCGGTGTCCGCTAGTTTTGAGTAGGCTGACGAAAGATTTTCTTTTTGGCTTTCGTTGTTGTTGATGGCGAATTCTAAACGACTTTGCACGGCCCCTAGTTTTGCACGCTCGCCGCTGATTCTTTGCAGTGCCTCGTCGATGGCGTCCATCGAGTCTAGTGCCGATGACTGACTATCCACCGACAACCCATCCACACCAAGTGAAGCGGCCGTCGTGTCAGAATCCTGGTTGTACACGATTCGCGAGGAGGCACCTTTATCCAAACCAACTTGAAAATCGTACGTACGCGAGCTTCCATCAAGGAGGTTCTGAGAACCAAATCGAGTGGTCTTTGCGATACGATCTAACTCGCTGTTAATTTGCTCAAATTCATAATTGATAAATTCGCGCTCAACATCCGACACAGTATCACTGGCTGCCTGCACCGACAACTCACGCATTCGAATCAAAATATTATTTTGCTCATTCAACGCACCTTCAGCTTGCTGAACTAAGCTAGTGGCATTTTCCGCATTGGCGGTAGCGGCCTCGGTACCACGCACTTGGGATTTGATATTTTCTGAAATAGCTTGCCCAGCAGCATCCACTGCACTGTTGGCAAAACGATTACCACTAGCAAGTTGCTTCATGGCGACCTCTAATTGATTTTGATTTTGCTGCATCACCCGCTGGGTAGATAACAAAGCAGCTTGGCTGAATATCTTCACGTTTGAGCTCCTCTCAATGGCGCCCACACAACTCTGGCTCTTTTTGTGATCCAAGCCCTTGGACCAGGAAAAATCGGAGTCCGGCCAGTCACAGCCAGGACTCCAAAGCCCAATAACCTCTAAACGCAGTCTTAACTACTAGTTTAGACGCGTTACGTTAAATATCAATATTTAATAGGGATTTCAGAAATAAGATGAGAATAACTAGAGATTTTAGCGACTTGCCCTTCCCGAAACGAGACAGCCGATCGGGGCAATAAAAAAGCGCCTACCAAATTGGCGGCGCTTTAAATTCGAGGTCATACTTAGCAATTAAAACGAAAGAGCGCGGAATTTCCCGGCGTCGTTAATACGTTTTGTAACCTGTTCTTCAGTTAAAGGAATTGGCGCATTTGCATTCTGTTCCATGACCAATACACCTTTATCAATTTTTATAGACTTAACATCGGAATACGATTTTCCCGTCGACGTTAACATTTCAAAAATGTTTCCGTTACGACCGACAACCAATACTTTATTATCCGCCGTTGAAATAATCAAACGACCAGCCATAACTGCATAGTCAGTGATTTTCCCTGGAATGATAGAAAAGGAAAGTGTTTGAGTTTTGTTGTTCTGGATGATCAAAGCAGATTTATCTGCTGTGATAAACACCTTGTTATCAACATTTTCAGCAGGTAGATCGACGTTTTTGCAATCGGCGATATCAGGTACACCATCTTTCTGCTCTAAAAGATACTTACCATTTTTATACTGACTAGAAATTTGGGCTAAGTCCAATTTGCACTCGGCACCTGATTTTGCCAACGTTGCTTGAGATGCTACTAATATGACTACCGCAGATAAAATTGCTCTTTTCATTCTTACTCCTTGTTTAGTTTGGTTTTGAACTAACGAAGAAACACTTTGCCATTTGAATGCCGTTCAAATGATTGAGCAAAAGAATAGGAAGGATTTGAGCCAGGGCATCTGTAGTTAATTTATACAGGTGTAAATCGCTAACGGGCCATCGCACTTTTGATAAAGGCGTTGGCTTCGGCCAATTGTTTTTTGTTAATTTTTGGATAGTTTCGTTTAGCACGCACTTTAACTGCGATTTCTTCAGAAGCTTTTTCGTGCTTGAAACGATTTTCTTTTGCGTCTAATCCCAATTTTTTGAAAACATTAGACGTATCAGTGTCTTTGTCAAAACCTGTGAAAAAATCAAACCGCTTTTCTGACTTTATGGCAGAACCAGAATCACGAACAACAAAGTAGCCGTCGTGAATTTCGCCATTTGGTAGCTGAACACCACGTACTGACGGAATAAAAATTACATCACCTAATTTATGAAAATTTAAATCAGCTGCTACCGTGTAGTAAGGATCTAAACAAATGTCTTTTACACCTAATCCGTAAGGGCATTCTTTTTTGCTGTTCTCGGAAAAAGTAGGCACTTTCCCACGTCGAGTCGTAAAGGTCACGATGCGCATTCCACGATTTTCACTTAACAGGCACGTACCCTGCATTACACAAACTTTATAATCAGCTTCACACACGCGCGCGATGGTTTGCCCTTTTGCATTCTTGATCGACTTCACGTCATCACCACGACACTCGATTTTTTTCGAATTCAGCACAGGGACGAAATACAGAGTTGGCGACAGTCCATTTGGATCTTCGTTAACATGGCCCTGTTCAGCCGCCACATCAGGCACAGCAACATTAACTGGCGCGGCTTTGCGTTTCTGGCAAGCCATCGATGAAACAAGAACTAGAGATAGAATAAAAAACTTTAACAATTCCACATCTCTTTATAATTCATGCGCAGATTGAAATCGCTGTCATATTTTTATTCGGCAAAAATTAGCAGGTACTGAAAGTTTTACTGTCTTAGTAATCGACAGAGATCCCGATGTTGAATACGTCAGAACTGACATCTAAATCTTCGTTTCCACTTTGTATTGTGCGAAACTCTGCAGATAACCACATATTACTGATACCGTATTCGCGGTCCATGGCAAAATCGATGTCTTTGCTCCAGCGAGTGATATTTAACAGGATACCGCCACCAGCATACGCCGCCGGAGTTCCCACGATTTTAGGAGCCTTCCCGTCATCACGCAATTCCGCCAATACGTAATAACTTCCGCCCCCAATTACGAAGGGAGCAAACCACTGACGTTCAGAAAATTCTAAACGATAAATTCCACCCAATGAAATCGGTAGTCCAATAAAAGTAAAAGTTTCCTTGGCCGGCTCACCGTCCTGTACTGCTGGATTTGCGAACCGCCCGTTACCAGAAGCTGTGAAAAACCCCGCGCCCATCACTACACCCAGTTTTCCAAACGACCGAAAAGGCTGCCATTCGTAATCCAACATCAAAAAGGTCAAATCATTACTGCCGTAAATATCTTGAAACGTATATGTATTACCACCCGATTCCATCGTGATATTGGGACGAGTAATGCTCCCCACGCGAATCGAGGTCGATTGGTTTTTCTTCGAAAGTTTTTCTGTTTTGTAATAATACTTACCTGTGTTTTGATCGATTAAATACAAACCACGTTTTGCATCAGGATGGGCGATTTTTTGTCGACCCGATTGACTGGATTCAGTTTCAACTACTTTCGCAGCTGGCGCCGGTTTCTTTTTCGGAGCCTCGGGCGTATCTTCAACCTCTGGAGGAATATCTTGATTCAGTAATTTCTGAGCTTCGAGTTCATCTTGAGTTTTAGTGTACGGTGGTTCGTTCGGTGGCAAATCTTCTACCGGCGCTTCTGCTTTGGGAGTATTTGGATCTACTTCCAAAAAAACGTCATCCGGTGATTGCGCACACACTAAGGTAGAAACATACAAAAATGCAAAAACTAATTTGATTTTCATTTGTTGCTACCTCGACGTTTCCAACGACGATAACCCAGGAAACCAACGCCACTAGCAACACAAAGCCATAGAGGATTAAGTATCAAAAATGCGATGGCGATAACTGGAAGCAAGGTCACTTTCACAACGGCTTTAGCCAGGGTATTTTCAGATATGCGTTTGGCCCAACCCGGCCCGTTCGCGTAATAAAATTTTATAAATTTTTTGCCCCAAGAAAACGGATGTAAATATTTATTTCTGAATTCACGAAGAATATCCAAAAACATATGGTTACGACTACCGAATGCCACCGTCGCGATAAAGCAATCTTTATCACTTAAAATGCCGACAACTTCTGAAGGACTTGCGCACATATTATTGAATTGATCTGTAGTAATACCATTTGCTTGAAAATCTAAGAAATACAAGTAGGTTCCTGTCGCATCCTTTAATGCCGGAAGAAAACAGTATGTTTTCGAGCTATCCGCAGTGCCATTTTCCAGACCTTCAATCTTATAACTGGACAAAGGATCACCTACCGTTGTCGTCAAACCCACCGATGAATTCGCCGATTTATTTGTAATTGATTTCAAAGTATCTAGCACACTAGCACTGGCAGATTTTTCAGCATAAAACATAGTTAAATTGCTATATGTTAAACTGGTATCTGGATCGACAGGTGAAGCTCCCCATCCAGCAATAAAGTTTGTAATGTAGGCTTTTTGATCGCCGGGAAACATTTCAAAGTAACATAGACCATTGGAAGAAATGTTTGACGTCAATGGATCCAGTGAGTTTGGCGTACACCAAGTCGCTTTGCCTTTAATGATTCCATTGTAAGGAGTCGACAAATTCGAATAGTTCACAATGCTAAAATTAATTTTTACGGTCACATACTCGACAAACTTATCGTCTTTGATCGGGCCGAAATATAAAGTCTTTAGCCCGCCACATCCGGTTGTAGCCGTACACGTGAATGATAATTCAAATGCTGATGCCAATTGCGCCCATGTTGCTGTGAAGGCATAAGTTCTACCATTTACAGCCGCCAAACTAATTGTCGTAATTGGATTTGTTGAATACTCTGAAGACTTCGACACGCCAACAGCATAGGTTGTGATGTCGGTTTTGTCCGATTCTACTTCTATTGTTAGGGGCAATTCATCATAGATACTATTGTTATTGCAGGGAGCAGGCGCTGTCGTACCCGAGGCCACCTCGATATTTACACCATTGCAAGAATCACAGGTTGTCGATCCATCACGAGTCGCACAATTTGACGGCAATGCATAGCCACCATTAACCAACAACGTCGACGGAGCCGCCGAATCAGGAACAGATGATGAACTGGCACCTTTTACCGACACAGAGAACCCATGAGCCAGAAAGGCATGAGTGAGCAAAATACAAATGATCAATAGACGTTGAACCATACTAATATGGCAACACTATTGACCCCTATTTTCAACCTTTTAATGCGTTTTTAATTAACAAATCGGCGATCTGAATACCATTTAAAGCGGCGCCTTTTTTTATGTTATCTGAAACCACCCACATCAACCACATTTTCTTATTTTCGGGGTCACGATGAATACGTCCCACATACACAGGATCCTTGCCAGATACATCTCTCGGCATCGGGTATACACTTTTCTTTGGCTCGTCTTGCACGACAAGACCTTCCATTGAGGACATGGCTCTAACGATCTCATCACGGCTAACTTCTTTGTTTAAAGTCACCCATACACTTTCGCTATGGCCATTTAATACTGGCACGCGAACAGCGAAGGCAGATACTTTCATATTCGACTGACGTAAAATCTTTTTAGTTTCGTTTTGGATTTTCTTTTCTTCGCTGGTGAAGCCTTCCTCATCGAATGAACCGATCTGAGGAATTACGTTGAACAATAGAGGATGTACGAAATTCACCGGCTTAGGATTTGGATTTTTATAATCAGCCGCTTGATCTAATAATTCATTATAGGCCGGCAATCCCGCACCACTGGCCGCTTGGTAACTGCTGACACGAACTTCCTCCACACCAAATTTTTCTTGCAGGGGTTTTAGCGCTACAACTAATTGAATGGTTGAACAGTTTGGATTGGCAATCACTTGAGGACGATCCATCTTCTCAACAAGATCTCCATTTACCTCAGGAACGACCAGGGCATGCTCGGGACTCATTCTAAATGCGGCCGAGTTATCTATCGCGTACGCACCCGATTTCACGGCTTCTGGAGCCCACTCTTTAGAAATGTCATCACCTGAAGAAAAAAATACGATATCTAAACCGTCGAAGCAGTTTGGTTTTAAAACTTCGCACGTCCATTCTTTATTTTGACACTTAATTTTCTTACCTAAAGACGATTCACTGGCAAACGGACGAAGCTCCGTTAAAGGAAAATTTCTTTCCTCTAGTAAATTCATAAACACTTGGCCGACCATACCGGTCGCGCCAACGACACCAACTTTTAATTTTCTCATAGATAGTCCTGGTTAAGCTGTCTTTTATTAAAAAATCAACCAGGACATAATTTGCTTTTTTAAGCGCTTCTGTCAAAACCTATTTAGTTTCCGGTTCGTCGTCGTCTTCGATCAAATCATGGTCATCAACGACTTTCGCCGGCGCATACACCGACGATTTAATTTTACGAACATTTTTGCCCAGCTTAAAGATCCCGAAAACCGCGCCCAGTGTCGCGTACGACAAGAATAGGATAAACAGCATCACCTCAGGATGAAGAAGAACAACAAATAGAATACTTACACCAACGATTAAGTAGTGGAAAGGCATACGTTCTTTTAAATCTAGATCCTTGAAACTGCGGTAACGGAAATTACTTACCATTACGAACGCCAAAAGAATTGTCATACACAACAGAAGGATATTACCCCAAGCATCTAATTCTAGTTCGTGAAAAGCTAAAACTGCCGATGCCACGATACCTGCGGCCATGGGAATGGGTAGACCCTGGAAATAGTTTTTTTCAACAATGTTCACTTGAACATTGAATCGCGCTAACCGAATAGCTCCGCAAGCCACAAATAAGAAACACGCCATCCAGCCTAATCGACCAAATGGTTGAAGGGCCCAATTGAACATCAATAAAGCCGGAGCCACACCGAAACTGACTACATCACAAAGTGAATCGTATTCGGCGCCAAACTTGCTTGTCGAGCGAGTTAACCGCGCCAAACGCCCATCTAAGGTATCGAAAATGGCAGCTACGACGATGGCGTAAGCGGCATATAAGTAGTTTTGCTTGAGGGTGTAGATCATCGCAAAGAAACCACAAAAAATATTACATGTGGTTACTAAGTTAGGCAGGATATAAATATACATTCTAAGTGGTTTTTCGGGAGCTTCCATTTGATCCATTCGTCCTGTGGTATTGTTTTGTTCCGTCGCCATGGCTACCTCTGTGTTATAAAAAACCGAAGATGTAAAAAACTAATGATAAACCGAGTCCGCTGGCTACAGGGATAGTCAAATTATCATCCAGTTTAGCTATTGGGATCAGTTCCGCCAAAGAGCCGATTAGGCCCCCGATGAAACTGACAACCACGGCTCGCCATAAATTATAATCATGCAAATACAAGAACAAGAAACTGCAGCCAGAGCATACGAAAAACCCCGCCAAGAAACCCTGCAGAGTCTTTTCACCCCAAATTTTGTCTTTTCCATAACGAATGCCAAAGTAGCTGGCGAACGGGTCCGCTAGGGCTAAAAAAATCAGGCTTAGTTTCACAATGATAGGATCAAAAAAATGAATCAATATGGCCACGCCAGCCATCAAATATGTGGTGCCGGCCAAATGATCAATTTCACTTTGGCGCATGATCGGACGTAAATAATGAGTAATTAAAACGTTAAAATTGCTATTTCTTAGACGGTAAAGGTCGAGACCTACAAACAGACAAAACAGTAATAAAATTCCAACCTTAGAAGCCATTTCAGGAAAAATTTCGTAACCGATAAAAAGCAGCATCACACCGCTGATATGCCAAACTTTTCGAGCTAAATGCACGTCTGATTTTTTCTTAAAGCTTTCTTGAGCTACAATTTTAGAGACGGAACCTTCTTTTGACGTACCCTGCATGAGCCCAACATAAGAGATTCGATCCTATTTCTCAATCTATAAGTCCCATTTTTTAACTGATAGCGTTACGCCAGGTAACTAGCGCTGAATGCTGAGTTTTTCAACTATTTCGGCTTTGGTTTTTGAAAGGATGTATCTGATGACGACAATATTTTTGCCCTTTTTTAGAGGGATAGAATCTGTCTTTGCATTCGAAGCACTAATGGCAAATACCGAGGCCGTGAATCCGTTGGACTGATTTTCAATGACTATGTCCTTTGGAAACTCTTTACCACATTTTTCGAGATCCAGAATCACAGACTCTTTGGAATGTGCGACTTCTTTTTCGGAATCCTTGCAGGATAGGTTAAACTTCCAATCCAAATCGACCGGTTTTTTATCTTTAAGTGATTTTGACTCAACGACTGAAGGCAGATCGCCGGATGTAGCCGCCGGGGTCCGTAGTTTTCCGGTGGACGCGATGGCGACAGATGCATTTGGCGATTGATAGAAATACTGAAAGTACAATACCCCAGTCATTGCTAAAAATATAAATCCGTTTGCCAGTAAAAATCGCATACCATACGATCGGCAAAATTTTGACAGGATTTAGTGCTTATTTGGTGTTGTTTGTAAGAGTCGACTAGGCCAAGAACCGTCAAAAAATAGGCATCGTATGCGCGCCCTAAACCTTAGCCTTGCAAAATGACTTTATTTTTTGTCGATTGAGATCGCGAATTTCTTAACGCCAGCCGATTTCACGACGTCCATCACTCCGACGACTCGACCATGGGCCACTTCTTTGTCTGCGGAAATCACAGCTTGCACGTCCGGATTGGCATCAAAAAGTTCCTTGGCTTTTTTACCAACCGCTTCTTCACTGGCGAACGAGCCATTCAAATTTAGGCGACCGTCAGCGGTGATAGAAATATTCAATTGGCCTGGTTGAGTTTGATCGCCTGATGCTGCTTTAGGAAGATTTACGTTAATAGACGGTTTCATAAACATCGGTGCCGTTACCATGAAGATAATCAAAACAACCAATATAATGTCGACTAGAGGGACGACATTAATTTCTGATAATGGTTCATCGTCACTAAATTTCACAGCCATTATAAACCTTTTTTCTTAGCGTAACTTAGACCAAGTTCTTTAACTGATTCTAAACTTTGAACGATGCCTTTAACTTGCTTACCAAAAAAGTTGAAACCGATAACTGCTGGAATCGCAACAAATAGACCCGCAGCAGTCGCAACTAAAGCTAACGAGATACCCGCCATCACTGTTTGCTGACCTGCTTCTGGCGATTGAGCCAAATCATTAAACGCTTTCATGATACCAAGAACCGTACCCAGTAGACCCAAATAAGGCGCATTCGATCCTACCGTTGCCAAGAATCCCAAGAAACGATCCAGTTCCGGTTTCATCGTTAAGATGTTTGTATTGAAAAATTCTTCCAGACCTTTTGAACCACTTTCTTTGATGTGCTTCAGAGCGTAATTAGCCATGCGACCTTCAAATGACAAAGGATCGCGAGCTAGATCTTCGAAAAATTCAGTTTGATGATTTTGAAGTGAATTTTTAATTTGAATACGAACGCGGTTTGATTCTTTCGAAACTTTACGCAAATTAAAAAATCTCTCTAAGATCATACCTAGACTTAAAAAACTTAAAAATACAAGAATCCACAAAAGAACCTGGTCGATGACGTGAGCTACTGCAAAAATTTTTTCGGTTAGCACTGTTTACCTTCCTTCGGAAAGACAAATTGGATAGAGTTATTGTGTCGGGGTGCTACTTTATGGTCAAGGTGATTTTGGTCCTAATCACATCGGTAGTTGTTATACTATCTGCTACGTCGTGCAAGAATAGCTTGCAACCAAACTATATCGTTATTGCGACTGAAAAACTAAATAGTAAGGCCATTAATTGTCATGAGTCGGATACTTTTTCCAAAAGATCTGGTTTCGAAATTCTGTGTTCTGAATTTTATCGTTTCACCCAAACTTATACACCTTCAGTACAATCGCTACCGGCATTTGCATCGCTGCTGACGGGACTATATCCATACAGTCACAATGTTAGATTTAACTCACATAATTCACTAACTCCAGAATTCAAGACATTTCCCGAAATGGCTTTGAACTTGGGTTACCGCACCGTTTTTGTTTCTAGCTCACCACCATTTTTCCGCAAAGCTGGCATTTCACAAGGATTTGAAATTTTTGACGATAATATCAATCCCGAAATCGGCAACCGTAATTTCCAAGATTCTTTGCGCTTAACTTTGGATTATATTAAAGACGTTGATTCAAAACCGTTTGTAGCCGTGGTCCAATTGGGCGATTTGAAATATCCATTTAAAGAAACCCAATCTGATTTGGGCGAGATTCGAAATTTGTCTTATGAAAGTCAACTAGAGGCATTTGATGAAAAATTATTTAATTTTTTCCAAGAACTAAAAAAATTAGAAATTTGGGATAATACAAAAATTATTTTGGTGGGATTAAATGGTCACATTGCAAATGACCCAGAAAACGATCCTTCTGTTATCAATCTTAATAGCGGAAATTCGCAAGTCGCCATGTTCTTCAAAGACTTCAAGAACAATAAGATAAATACAAAGCCAAATTCAATCAGCATCGTTCTATCACTAAAAGACATCGGGCAAATGTTGTTCAATACTTTCAAAGGACCCGAAGGGCATGAAACCAATTTTTCCAATTTTAGCGAAGCAGAAATGGAAGAAGAGAAAAAGTTAAACCCGGAACTTATCGTGATCGAATCTGCATGGCCCAAATGGCAGCAAGTCGGAAATATTCGTTCTGCAGTACTTGATAACTCATACTTATTTATTAACGATAAATCGCCAAAATTGTATAACAAACTGACGGATAATTTAGAAAAATCACCACAGCCTATTAACGGCGCAAACCGTTCCCAAGTTGATTTGTATCTGCAAGTATTAGCCTCTAAAAACTTTAGCCCGTTTGTTGCCACACCTGAATTCCATCGCCTGGTCACCGACAACGAAGCCTTATTTACAAAGCAAACCCTGACAGAACAGACGAGTGAATTCTTTGACTACCACTATATTTTAAACAAGAATCTAGAACTGTCGGCGAACGAAACAAGATTGCTTATTTCGAAATACAATTTGCAGGAAAATCCTTGTTTTGCCTATTTCAGCAAAGCCTTAAAAAATGATTTTCTTAAGAAATGTAAAAGTAAAAAAGCACAGTTTCTGTTTAACCAATATATTTTAAAGCAACCGTCTGACAAAGAATTGCGATTGTACTTTCAAAAGAACTTGGCGATCTATTCCATACTTAAAAAAGTTCATTTAGAAAATGCAAAACTGGGATTGGATTTTATTCCTATCCAAAATTTGAAAATTAGTTCGATACAGAATTATTTATATCAGTCTTTAAAATCTATCATCGCCATCCAAAACGGCGATTCGGGATCCAACTGAATTTGATTTTTCATTAATCTATCTAAATTAAAATCAGCGGCGCTCAATGCCCAAGTATCTTGGTATAAACTTGTATCACTAAACAAAAGAACCTTTTGATTTGAATCCACTACAATCTCCCCAAGCTGAAAATGGCAATGCATTTCCGTACCCAAATACTGCTGAGGCAATGGCAACGCATTCGGTGTCATGGAATGAGCCAATGGCAAAGATACGCTTAACGGGATCAATCTATCTTTAAACAAATACATATTAGGTGACCCTACCTGCACCCAACTAAACTTGTTTTCTTTTTTGTACAGAATTGTTAGTTCATAACAAGACTTGTAATTATCACGGTTTTCGCCTCGATAAATCAAATCATTGATAAGCAGTGTACACATTCTTAGAAAGTTACAATTGCGTGATAAATATGTGTTCATCTCGAACGGCGACGTTACTTCCACGTCACCTTCTGCAGCAAATACGAACTTTTGAATTTCCTCAAAAATACGATCCTTGAAACTACTCTCCCCCCAGCAGGTCATAACCACAATCATGTTCAGATCAGGGCTATGAAATACTGTAGGTTTAGGACGGATGACCTTGGTGCTATAATTACGTTCTTGAAGTTTCACTAATGAGCCCCATATTTTTTTAACTTTACTAGGGCTTTGGAATAATACTCACCATCTCTTACGTCCATTTCTAGAATTTCTTTCCATTTTTTGATGGCGCACGACTTATTTTCCATACATTCCACTTGATTGTACTGCTCCTCAATCACAGATTCGTCCCAAATGGGTTTGATTTCCTTCGCTAAATCACGTTTAAGGCTGGCGATGCGATCTTCGAAGCTACTATCTATAGGATTTACCTTTTGAGCCTTTCTAAATTGATCGATCGCCTCTTTATATTTTTTCTGACTAGCAAATTTTTCCGCGTCGTCGACAAATTTAGTAGATTTCGTCGAAATCATTTTTTGAATCGAAGCGATTTTTCTATGTGAAATATCTTTTAGTTCTTCTGGATCTGGCAGGTCTTGCTTCAAGACAACTTTATATTCATCAATAGCCTGCAGTAAATTTCCACTTTTTTCCGACGAATACGCACGATCGTAAATTGATTTTAGTTTAGCTACACGTTCGCGGTAATTTTTCTGTTCAGCCGCCTTACGATTTTTTTCTTCGATATGCGCTTGAATTTTAAGTACGGCCGATTGTCGCTGGGGATGCTCTGGATTAATCATCACAGCTTCACGTGCACATTCGTCGTATTCGGCTAACGTCATTTCCGGATTGGAACCCAGTTTTTTTTCGCATTCGTTGTAAACAGTCGAAACGATTTGATCCTGCTTCTGCTTAACTTCCATTTCTTTATTATGACGATCAATTTCACGTTGTGCTTCAATGGCTATCGTTGCATTTTTTAATAGATCATCCACTTCTAAACCAAATTTAGTTTTCTTATATTGAATACCTGTGTCTTCCAATTTTTTTATGATCTTTTGAGCTTCATCATAAGATAATTGAAATGATTTTTTAAAATAGTAATCGGTCGCAATTTCATAACTTTGTTTTAATAGAGATAGCTCGCTTGAGGACAATTTACTAAAAGGGTCGTTTGGATTTGCAGTCTTCACCGGCTTCTTAGGCGCCAAAAATTCACTATACCCCACAAACATGAAAACCAGAACAACCGCTGCAACCAAGAGCAAACGTATTTGCTTCTTTTTGTCCGCGCCAGAATCATCGTACTCTTCGTACTCACCCTCGGGCATCGGAGCTTGTTGATAGTTATAATTAAGGCCATTCTGTTCTACATAGGGAGCTAGACCTTGATTTTGGTTTTGATATAAAGACGGCAATGGCGCTTGCTCTGAAGTGTAGTGAACTAACGAATTCTGAGTCGCTTGAGTATGAGCAATACTCACACCCGTATGAAGCGCCGGTAAATTAGTATGCTCAGGATTCTGCATATTGGCGTCTTGGATTTTCTTAAGTTCGTTATCAAAGTCTTTATTCTTGAGCTCAAACATCATCAAAGTATCTAATACTTGGATGCGATCTCCACTTCTGATTGGAACCGATTCATTAGGGGTAAGAATTTTTGAATTCAGTGAAGTGCCATTCACACTTCCCAGATCGACAATGAAATAGGAGTTACCTTCACGAGCAATTTTAAATTGTTTACGGCTAACTCGGTGATCATTTATAATAATTTCACACGATGTTTCACGACCAGCAATCCATTCATTTTGTTCAGGCAAAACGACTAAGCTTCCTAGAAACTGATTCTCATCCATGAACTGAATATGCGGCACAAAGGACACGCCACCGACACGCGTTTTTTCAAACTCGTCGGCATCACCAACAATCATGTTTTCTTCAGCGGCCATTATAGGTAAATCGTTCGGCATCGGTTGTGATGCAGCGATAACTTTAGGATCTTCTTTAATAAATTCAAAATCATAGGGATAGATACTGAAAACAGAATCTTCTTGCAGTGTAAACTGACGAACGCGGTCATTGTTAAACTGGATATCGCCAAAACGGGACAGCACTTCAACCGTCCAGGCTTGATCAAATTTTAAAATAAAATGTTCTCTGGAAATTGCCTTAGCGGCTTCCATATAGATATCAGCGCCTTCTTTGCGGCCTGCTAGATAGCTCTTGGCTTCGTCCAAGATAATTTCTTTTACTAATTTTCCGTTTTGTTTGATTCGTAAGGATGACATTAGAATCTCCTCACTCGGTCTAAGTTAGTACATTCTTCAAAAAACTGCTTAGCCTCCAAGTATTTTGGATGCTTCATGTTGTTTCGAATATAAAGCTGGACAGTTTGAAACGACGATTTACACATTCTATAATTACTATTTTCTCTATATTTTAACCCTTCTGCAAAGTAGAAATCAATCAGACGGTCTAGCTTTCGTTGAGCCTCTCGAGCGAACTTATCCGCGTCGACCAGTGTCGGATCGCTCTGATAAGCCGAGTTCAAAAAGCTAATAGATCTTTGGTAATTACCATTTAAAAATTCACGCATACCACTAATAAAAAACTGCTGAGCCATCGCTTGACGGGAGTTCAAATTCTCCATTTTCAATAGAGCTTGCTTAGCACGTTCTACAGACTCTTGATAACGACGATCGTCCTGAAATACCGGGGTAACAATCTCTACCGGTTTTTCCGGAGTTACGTTTTCGCTTGGTTTACTTGGCAATACAAGTATAGCGACTACGACGATTCCCACGATCGCAATTAAATACATCGGATTAAAGCTCTCTTGTTTTTTAGGAACCTTACGACGTCTTGGTGCCTGCGGTGGGGCGCCCGAATTCATTGAATTCGGAGTCACAGGTCCTTGATTTCTAAATGTACTTGGAGGCGGTTGCCTCATCAAAGGTCCAGGAACTTGAGCTTGCGGCTGCGGCTGTACTAATCCCACCGGCACTGTTGTCGACAAAGGCTGTAACGGATTTTTGAATTGTTTCGGAGCCGTTTGTGGATAAATAAATTTGAATTCCGTTTCGCCAATTGAAATCACACATGATTGAGTAATTTTGAATTTATCTTCTTTCAAACCATTTATCAGCATCGAATTTTTATCTGTTCTATTAATGGCGTAGATAGCATCGTTTTCTTGGCGGATCTCTGCATGGATGCGACTTACGCGTGGATCGTGGGGAAGACTGATTTGATTTTCTGGACCACGACCAATAGTAAGCGATTCCGTATCGACAAAAGAAAACTTCTGCCCCAGGTGTGGACCTGAAACAACCTCTAATTCGAAAGGTAAAAGTTTTACTTTAGCCGCAGCACTCATCAAGTATCTTCCTTCTTAGGTACAATCGAGAACAAAAAATAATCTGGGTTTGCGCCATTCATAACTGGATGACAACGTATAACAATTGTACCGCGGCCCATATCCAATTCACGTTGGTGAATTTGATTTGGGACCTGAACTGATTCTTGAATCAATTCGTAAATATTTAGTTTCAACGACTGATCAACAATAGCATCAATACCTTGGGACATAAGGTTTTCCACAGAGTTTTGCGCAAGTGATTCAAAATTACTATTTAGATTCAAAATCTTTTTCTCTGGTGTCACTGCAAATGCAGGGTCACGGAAATGCTGAATCAACATAGTGGCTTCAAAGTCTTTGCTTTGTGAACCTTGCGATTGACCTTCACCGCTAATATAGCGTGTTAGTAAACTAGATACGTTACCGGCCAAAGCCTGTAATGGAGGGAACAAGAATGTATTTTCGATAGCATCAGTTTTCTCGCGAAGTGCTATATCCAGCTGTCTGTTTAGACTTGAAATTGGAAATTCGATTAATTTGTACAAGAAAAAGAACAGAATACCACCAAAAATACTGGCGATGATTAAGTTCTGCATAAACAAGCTAACGATGATCCCGTCATCCATAGCTAAAATGCTGATATCATAAATGACAACAGCAAACGCCACCGGTACGGATTCTTGTTTGTCGATATCATAGCGTTCAATTGGGAATGAAGCACCAATCGTAGTTCCATCAATCGATCTAACAATATCACGGCTAGAACGTTGAACTTCATTCAAGAAAGGAATGTCCATAGTTCTACCTGACTTGGCCGCTGGAGCGATCACCGATCCATCTGTTCTGCTTATAATAAGAGCTTCTTTAACTCCATCCTCGCGTTCGATTGAAAACGTACTTAATGAGGCATAGTTATTTTCTGAAATACCGCGACGATTGGTTTCCGCTAGGGCACGAGCAAGTGATCCGGCACGTTTTCTCGCTTCACTTTGAATGCTGTCGCGACTGACCGTAATCATCGGGAACAAAGAAAAAAGTGTTACTGCAAAAATGAATAAACCGACGAAACCAGCAAGAACCATTTTCATTTCAAAAATCTGAGCCAGTTTATAAACGCCGGGCAAAACAACCTTATTTAAATACTCTTCAAACTTTTCTTTAAAATCTTTTTGAGCTGGTTTGTCTTGTCTTGGCTCTTTGGCAACAGACAAATGGGCCTGCTGCATTTGTTGCTGATAAATAGAATTCATTTGCATTGGTTGCTGCTGATGAGCCAAAGCACCATGCGGTTGTGGGATAAAACCTTGAGGAACTTGTTGTTGCTGTCCTTGTCGAATTAACTGAGTATTTGCTTTTAATTGCGGTGTCGGCACAACATCTAGGAAAACATTATGGATACTGAATTTATCGCCCAAACGTAAAACCGTAGATTGAATTTTAGTTCCATTTACATAAGTTCCATTGCTGGAATTATTATCAACAACTTTGATTCCTTCTTGAGTCACGTGCAATTCGCAGTGAATCTTAGACACACCCTGAACCATGATCTTGATATCACACTGAGAGGCGCGCCCCACTGTGTTCTTCCCATTTTTAAGATTAAATATTTGGCCCCCTTGAGGACCATTTAATACTCTAAGAGACCACATCGAGCTGATCTCCTTTCTTTACTTTTGATTTACGAATAAATCCAGATGGTAGCTCGATCACGGAACGTGATTTCCATCTTGGGAAAACCACTTTCCACGGCGCTACATTTTCAACTAAATCATCCACGACCAAATCCTTGGTTATAAAAATACAATCAATAGGAAACTTCATAAAAAATGTGTGAATGCTGTTACATGGATTAATCCATAAACCTTCTTGGTCATTCAAACTTGTACGTTTTAACAATCCAACACCACGATCAACAAAAGCAGTTGCCACCTCGAGTTGGCCAACAAGTAATTCGTTCTGAGTTTTATTCCATAGTTTCTTCATTTACCCACCGTACATCATACCTAACGCCACTGGTCCCAAGACCATAATGAAAACAGCTGGTACAATACACACCATGATTGGAATCATGATAGTTTGTGTTGCTTTTTCACCGGCTTTTTCTGCCCGCACAAATCGTTCTAACCTGATTTGTTCGGATTGTTCTTTCAAGACTCTGGAAATTGGCGCACCCGATGCTTGTGCATCAAGAATCACGGCAACAAACGACGTGATTTCACTCATGTCGAGTCGTGCGACCATTTTTCTTAAGGCTTCTTCCCGTGATGAACCCATTTGGGTTTCGTGAATCACGATTGCAAGCTCGGCGGCTAATACGCTATCCGTACCTTTTGATTTATCGATAAGTTTTTGTACCGCCGAGAAAAACTCAAGGCCAGCTTCCACCGACAATGCTAACAAGTCGATGAAGAAAGGAAGATCGGCACGAACGCTGGCTTCGCGTTTTGCTTTCTCGCCCATGGCGTGCATGATCGGCAAATAGAATCCAAATGGAATTAACGCCAAGATAAAAATAAATGGAAATTCCAATTGCAATGCAAAATCCATCAACGAGATAAACGCTGGGAACATTACTCCCCACAAGATTTGCAACCCGATGAATTCGTCTTCGTTCAGCTCTGCTGACAAACCGCCAACCATGATGTATTTAGAAACTTTTTTGCGATAGCTTGCGCTTTTAACTTTCAATGCATGTTGCAACGTGAATTGATGCACAAGTGGCCGAGACATATTGATAATTGGGTTTTTTGATTTAATAGGCTCGTCATTATTCGCCCAGCTTAATTGCTGCTTGTCTTTGTTGCTTTGAATGAATGCAGCAACAAAAAAATACACAGAGATTCCGCCCAGAAAGACAGCCAAAAAAAGCAATATGTTATCACTTCCCATTTTATCCCTTTCGTGTTTGAGTGAAATTGGATGAGCGAATTAGTATTAGCATCTCAATCTCCCCGACGAATCCAATTACTTGAAAAAGCAGGCTTTTCATTTACTTCCATACCTATTTCTACATCGGAATTAATTGACGAAAAATTACACCCGGACACCCAGATTTTAAGTATAACACGACAAAAGTTAGAGGCGGCGGAAATGTGGCTAAAAGGCCTGTCCAAAGAGGATTCTACCGTCATCGTATCTGATACCGAGGTACTGTTCGAGGGGCATCACCTCGGTAAGCCTCAAAATAGAGAGCATTCACGAGAAATAATTAGACGTTTGTCTGGAAATGCTCACTTTGTAAAAACAGCGGTCATCATTAAAAATTTGAAATCCTTAAAGGAAGTGTCTCATCTTGAGTCGTCACTTGTGCAATTTCGGTTGTTAACAGACAGCGAAATTAATGACTATGTGAATACCGACGAAGGTATGGACAAGGCTGGTGCCTATGGAATTCAAGGCCTTGGTCAGAGGTTAGTGGCCTATCACCGTGGCTCGATGAATAATATTATTGGTTTTCCTATCGAAACCATCGCTCCCATTTTGAAAAATGAATTTAATTTTGTAGCGGGCAAATAATTATGAGCGAAACAAAAACTGTGGCTCAGATTCAATCTGAAATAAAAAAATTTAGTCCACACCCTGAAAAAGTAAAACTACTCGCTGTTTCTAAACGGCAGCCAATTGAAAAAATTATCGATCTTGCTAATCAGCAGCAGTTGGCATTTGGTGAAAATTATGTGCAAGAAGCATTAGAAAAAATCGAAGCACTTCCAAAAAATTTGGAATGGCATTTAATTGGGCATTTGCAGTCAAAAAAAGTGAATTCAATCATTGGCAAATTTGCCTACATTCATTCTGTAGATTCTTTGAAAATCGCTGAACTCATAGGGCAAAAATCAAAAACTGCAGGCGTACAGCAAAAAATATTTATCGAAATAAACTTAGCAAATGAAAATTCTAAAACTGGTTTTTCAAAACCCGAATTGCTGAAACATTGGTCACAATTAGTTTCAATTGATGGATTAGAAATTGTTGGACTGATGGCCCTGCCTCCCCCTAGCGATGATGAATCTCTGACGCGAGGCCATTTTAGAGATTTATATCAGCTACAACAGGAACTTCGAAAAAAAACGGATACAAGCCGTCACCCATTGGATAGTCTATCCATGGGAACAAGTCAGGATTACCCAATCGCTCTTCAAGAAGGCGCAACGGTAATTCGCGTAGGCACCATATTGTTTGGTGAAAGGGTTTAAATGGTTTTCTCTGGCATAAACTCAATTGGTTTCATGGGCTGTGGAAATATGGCTCAAGCGATCATCAAAGGTCTTATCGATAACAAAGTGATTCCCGCACAGAAAATTTTTGTCAGTAACCGTTCTCCGGGCAAACCGCTAAAACTGCACGACCAGTACGGGGTAAATATTGCGAAAAGCAATGAAGAGCTTGTCGAAAGCACCCAAGTGGTTGTGTTGTCCATGAAACCCCAAGATCTGCTTGCTGCGATCGACCCCTTGGGCGGAATTTTTTCTGAAAAACAAATCGTCATTAGCCTCGCGGCTGGTGTTAAACTAAATACCCTGAAAAAACATTTGCCACTGCTGCGCTGGATTCGTTTGATGCCGAATACTCCCACACTGATTGGACAGGGCTTGGTTGGCTATTTCACTGATCAAGCTGATTCGTATTTGGATACATTAGTTGAAGATTTGTTTAAGCCACTTGGCCAAACGACAAAAGTAAAAGATGAAGATCAGTTTGAATCCTTCATGATCGCCTGCTCTAGTGGAGTTGGCTTCGTCTATGAAATGATGATCTACTGGCAAGATTGGATGATTGAATATGGATTTGATGAAGACGTTGCTAAAAATCTAACGCTAGAAACATTCTTAGGGGCTTCACTACTAGCGAAAAACAGCGCGAATTTAAATTTAGATGAATTGCAAGCCAGAGTGGCATCTAAAAAAGGTGTTACCGAAGCCGGCTTACAATCGATGCGCGATTCCGAAATCGAACGCTCACTACGAGTCGCCTTTGAAAAAGCAGGACTACGCAATCAAGAAATGGCGAAACTTTTAAAATAAGTTCAATTTTTCCGTCGCATCCATACAAATCCGTTCCGTATGGATGCAAAAGATAGACAATTAAATTAGTTAACGGCCGTACAAGTTCCAGCAATACCGTTGTAAAAAGCGGCTAAAGGCGTATGCGGACGTGCGATTGGTGACCAGAAAATTCTTAAATCAAAACTGTTTTTAGCATTTGTGAAAAACACAGTGTTATTTGCTACGCGACGAGTAACACTGACTTGAAGAGGCATAATACGACAATTAATACATTGAGCGATTGCGATTGCTGAACCTTGATTTTTAATCAAATCAAAATCAACATTTACTTTTACTCCACGAATCATCTGATTGCGAGGATATTCAAAGTTACAAGCCCATTTGTCATAAGGCTTCATTGATGTTGCTGATGCCAACGACGCTGCGAAAAGAAACAAAGCTACTACTGATTTCATTTTAAACTCCATTGTTTAATTTATGTTTTAAAGACTCAGCTTGACTAAAGCCGCTCACTTTAAAAGTAAATCCCTGTTATTTTGAAATGAAATTAATCATCCGTGGTTGCGAAGTGGAACAGGCAAATGAATCGCACCATAAGCAATAGATTAGTTGGCAGCTTCGAATTGAAAAAATTATCCTCCAACCGAAATTTACAAACTCTAGGTTTTACACTTCCTTAACAGGGCCGCATCTAGGCAACCGGCAAACCGGCATCGGGGTATCCCCCGGGTTTTTGATGAACATCGACGAATGAAGAAGGAAACGGCTGCGGCTAGGCGCCCCCGACGTGGGTATTTTTTGATGGTGTTGGATTCTCTTCTTTCTTAAGCTTAGGCCTTGGGTAATGCGAGGGGTCTTCCTTTTGAGGGATATTCTTTTAAAGACATAAAAAAAGCCTCGGCAGTCCTCGCCGGCGCTGAACGCCTGTCTGTGGAACTCATTTTTTTCATGTCTTTAAAAGAATATCCCTCAAAAGGAAGACCGAGCTTGATTTGCGCGTAAGAAAGAAGAGAATCCAACACTATCAAAAAACGGGAGTGCCCCCTACCCTCCTAGACCCGACCAAAGCTCGGCTGTGAAACCAAATATTTAAATCCCGACCACGGTTTGGTATACTGAACCAGTAGACAAGGAGGTCTCGTGAAAGTTACGCCCATCGATATTGCACACAAAACGTTTTCAAAGAAAATTATGGGTTGTGACCCTCAGGAAGTTTCTGAATTTATGCAACAAATCTCGGCGCAACTAGAAGCCTTGATTTATGAACGCAATCATTTAAAAGAACTTCTGCGTGAAAAAGAGCTTTCCCTTTTAGAATACAAAGAAAAAGACAAAATGCTTCGCGAAACTATGTCGGCAGCATCACAAATGTCGGACAAACTGAAAATAGATGCAGAACGTGAAGCTAAATTGATCATCACAGATGCTCAGCAAAAGGCCGAAATGATTTTACGTGATTCTAAAGATTCACTTCGCAAATCTTATCAAGAAGTGAATGATTTAAAACGAACTCGGTTACAATTTGAAGCTAACTTGAAAGCTTTGGTACAAGCTCACCTTTCAATACTTGAACAAGGCGAAAAATTTATGCCGTCTGTTCATTTTGCTCACGAAAAAAATCAATCTCTATAAAAAGTGATTGATCTTGCTCAATTAAAAAACGGAATTCAAATCAAGGACAAGGTCGCAACACTTGCGATCTATGTCCAGCCTAACGCCCGCAAGACAGAGTTCGAAAAAATCCACGACGATCAAATTAAAATAAAAGTAAATGCACCGCCTGAAGATGGCAAAGCTAATGACGAGATCGTTCGCTATATCGCTAAGTTTTTTTCTTTAAGAAAAAATCAGGTAGAAATAATAAGCGGGCATTTAGCCCGCAAAAAGCGCATAGCGCTATCATTTGATAAGGTCCTCAGCTTAGCGGACCTTCAGAAATTCTTTTCTTAGGATGCCGGCTCTTCTGCAACTGGAGCACCAATAATTTTCTTCATGGCAGCCGCTTCTATTTTGGCTTTACGTACCACATCTTTGCCAACTACAGGTACAGGTTGTTGATCCGCGCCTTTCACGGGAATAACGCCTTCCCAAAGTTCAGCTACCCAGCCAGCAACACGTTCGTCACGCTGACCATGCTCTTTTAGGAACGCGGCCAATGAGTTTATTAATTCTTTACGTATGTCGGCGTTGACTTCGCCTGTTCTAGTTTCAATCGCTTTAATAGCACCATTGAATACGTCTTCGATAAGCTGTTTAAAGCCGGCCACATCTTGTTCCGATTTCAATGTTTGCAGATCGTATTTCAAGCCTGTAAGTGCTTTTACAGACTGAGCGTATAGTTTCTTATTTGAGCTCGTTAAGCCCGCCAAGATACCTTGATGCTTGTTAGCTCCCGCTGTGTATACCAAGTAAGGAGTAAAATCTGGTTTGCTTTCGATATGATTCTGAGTCATATCGTAAACAGCCCTACCCTTTTCACTAAGATCGGCTAAGTTAACTCCGAATTTTTGCGCGCCTTTGTATTCACGTTGAATAACAGGTTTTCTAGGGAATACACCCCATTTAGATCGAATGACACCATAACCACGACGAGTTGTGTTTTCAAATTGAGCCGCATATCCAGAAGCATAGTTGGAATCAATTTCTTCAACTGGAATTCTCAGTACATATATAATCGCATCACTTTGACTTGTGAATTTGTCATTGTTCGATTTGTTTTTCTTTGCAAACTCCACTAGCTGTCCCATCGGTATGTTGAACTCTTTTGAAAAGGCGCCAATCCAACCTAGTTCATAGTAATCAAGTGGTAACTTTTTTTCCTTTTCCTTTTTAGCCAAGACCTCAATCCACTGTTTAGCTTCGACAGCTGGTTCTTTTGAATCTTTTTTAAATTCTTTAAAGAATGCGACCAAGCTGTCATCGATTTTCAAACTAGAGTATTGTTCGTATGTTTTTACCATCGCTAAATAGGTTGGATCCGCGGTTGTCGAAATGCCTTCTTTCATTCCACGATTCACAGCATGTAAATAATGAGTCATGAATACAGATTCAAACTCTTGCATGCTTTGGATATCTGCGGCACGCGTAGAATAGATGCGAAGAACGATACTTGCCAGAATGGCTTCGATTTTTTTGTTACCTTTCGCGATCGCTGCAATTTTTTGTGCTACGATTTTGCTCACGGTTCCGTCTTCAGTTACACTATCTACTTCTTGTGGTGATTTCATTGCTGCATAAATTTCACGAAGTTGGGGGACCAACATTCCATTTAAAGTTAATACTACAGCCAGAGGGTGATTACCTAATTCTGTCTGAGATCTGAACCCAAGGAAATTGGTTAAACCCGCCGTTTGTACACGTTGTACATAGACGTGATCATCACCGAATTTTGCGATGGCCTGGTCTAACGATTCAAACCACAATTTAGAGAAATTACGTAAATAATCTTCTAATTGATAAAAGGTCGCGTTATCGCGTAAGTTATCTTTTTCCACGGATGAAAGTTCAAGATACTTAGTCATCAAGGGTCGCAAGATTTCACGAGCGGCTAAATGCAATTTACGTCGAGAATCCAT
Source organism: uncultured Bdellovibrio sp. (assembly GCA_963932905.1). GTDB lineage: Bacteria > Bdellovibrionota > Bdellovibrionia > Bdellovibrionales > Bdellovibrionaceae > UBA2316. The sequence goes on along the minus strand of CAWVRN010000019.1, from coordinate 38,168 downwards.
GATGTCTTTTAAAATCTTTGCCTTACGAGCCTCAGGAATCGATGTATTTCTTTTAACTTCACGAGCCAGCTGATTGTAATCTAAGTCTCTTTGTTCATACTGCCCAATTAAATCACCAATTTTTGTACCACGAGAACCTTTGAAATAATTTTGTTCAAACGAACTACGACCGGCCATTCTAGAATTGAACGGGTCACCGCGTGACGGGATCAAAACCGCATAGGGATTTTCTTTTGGGTCTTCTTTGATTTTTGCCGCTCGCTCTAAACTTGTAATTTGCCATTCGTATAAATACAAACCACCCGTTTTGTTCGCCTGCAAAGTATTCTTATCATAGACGATTTCGAAATCCTCTGGTTTTACTTTATTTTGCAATAGTCGTTCAATGGCTGCCAAGTTTTGCTTTAACTGTGCCTGATGTTCAATTGTGATTTCCCGACGAACACTGTCTTCACCAGTCAATTGACCATTTAAACCAAGCAGTCGGTAGGCCATGTCTGAAATCGGATAAAGTTTCAACTGCCCATTTTCTTCACGGACTGTGTGAGGAATAATACCGTCATAGAGAAAACCGTCATCCTTTAGAACGAATGTACGTCGATTTTTTCCCAACTGAAGCATACGTCCGTCAAGTGGGGTGACTCTATCTTTATCACGCATCAATGCTACGGCTTTAGGATATTTATGTGCGTATCGACCGTAAACTTTGACACGAAGACCGGCACCACGACCTGTAATTGCTACGGCTTCATTCGCGATTTCAACTACGCCTTCTTTGTTCAACTTAATATCGAATGTTCTTTGTGTGTAGCTAAGATAGTCGACGATTCCGTCTCGATATAATTCAGCCACTTTTTCCCGACTCATTGAAAGATCTACTGGCACTTGAACAGCCGGATCCAATCCCATTTGAATCAATGCGCGGTTGACAACCATCTGAACGGTTAAATCGTTTAATTTATTCATCGGTTTTAACGCCGCCAGTTTTAAATGAAGGTCCGCCGCAATCGCCACTTTTTCTGCATAAGAAGCCGAATCGGCATTTTCAATTTTTCTGTTGGTCTCTTCAAGAACACGACCCAATGCGATTTGAGCCGCTTGGCCTTTAGGTGCTTCCACAGTAAATACTCGGGCGTCGGCAACGGAATCAGCCGCTTCTATAACACGACCACCAACAGCTTCAGCATTAGCTTTATAAATTGCAAAATCTGCATCTTTAACCTGTTCGAACTCTTCACGTTTGCCTTTGGTTCTAAAACCAGGCGCCGATTTGAAATAGTTAGAAATATTGGCAGCCATCCGTTTCAAACCGGTTGCCTTCTGCGTTTCATCCGTGATTCTAGAATTTAAATCCTGGATAACCGAGGTTTCGACGTCACCCATTAAAAGTCGGTTTACATCTAAAACCAATTCTTGGCTTAAAGTGAATTTGTTATCGGGAATATCACGCAGCGTTCTCCACGCCGCCGAAATAGATTTAATTTGCTTTTCAGAAATGAATTCCACAGGGTGAATTGACGTTGCCGAATCACCTTTGATCATATCGCGAACCCGGCCCGATCCAAAATACATCGCCCACAATCCCAAATTTTCTGTCTGGCCAAATTGTTCAATCACCCGGGTTTTCCCGGCAATTTCAGAAATTACGTCCACTTCTTTCTTGGTGGGCGCTACGGCGTTCACTTCATAAAAATTTAGACATTTGGTTTGTGCCGAAGGAGATCGGTTCGCGTTCTTTTCCGCACAGTCACTGAGTCTTAAAAATTCAAACTCAATGTTATCATTGTTTGTAATCAGGTTAACTGTCGGTGTTTCTCGTGGAGACTGAGCCACTGGGTTAGAAACACAAGAAACCAAATAGATAGGCACTAATAGTAAAGAAAAATGTTTTTTCATAGTTATTAAATGTTACAGTAATAAACTACGAAAAAACACATCCAGAAACAAACGACAAAACTAAAGTAGTGGTTTCTTCATACGCATCAACAAGCGACTCCACATACTTGTTTCCAAGTGAATCGTTTCCACGCGTTGTTTTTTATAGACCTCGGCACAAGTCCTAGCTAAATATTTCACAGCATACGACTTAGATCCCTGTCCTTCGATATCAATTGGGACAAAGATACCTGTTGCTGTACGACGTATAATTTGGCCAGCCACCTCTAAACTTGTAAAGAAAATGCCATTCTCTGAATTAAAGTTTCTAGAGCGCGGATCGAAATTGTAAGACCCCCAATAAATATCTTGATTATCGACAACGACAACTTTGCCGTGGAAAATATAAAAGTGATCATTTAAGTACACTTCAAAGCCAGTATTTTCAAGCTGACGCATATCAATTTTAAACTGCTTTGAAACGTCGCCTTCATCGGAACCTTCAGCTTTATTTGTGAAGATTCTAACGCGAACACCGCGAGCTTTTGCCGCTTTTAATTCTCTCATCATATCGTAAGGTAATAGTACATACGGATTTTCGATAACAATGTCATGCTTTGCATTTTTAATCATGTTCAATATATGGTGATGAATGATTTTCTTTTTAGTTTGTTCCCCAACAGCATCAGTAATATACCTTAAATATTTAACAGAAACGAAACTGTTCATTTTCTTTGTATTGTGAACACTGGAGACGAACTGCATCTGCTTTGCAATCAGCGCATCATATTTAGCTCTGATTTCATCAGTCAACTTTACTGGAGTACCCGTTGACCAAGATTTTGTGTCGGCCCACTTTTCTTCAAATTTTTGACGAGCCACTTTTTCAGCAGGCCCTTGAATCATAACTTCGCGATCCAAAAACGACCACATGTCATGACGTTCTTTTTTATTTGGATTTTCTAGTTTGCCTAACATGTAATAATATTTTGAGTAGTTAGATGACCCGACGACAGTTCCGTGTTCAGTGATGTAAACCTTGTCATGAGTTCGCATATTTAAAAATTTAGCAAAACCTAAAATACCTAACTCAAAAAAAGCCAAAATATTTCGTTTAGTAAAACCGAGCGGACGGAATGACCTTAAATCAACACCTTTTTCGCGAACGTAGGCTTGAAGTTCCGGACTCATTTTTGATGAGAAGGCGTCGAACCCGATACGTGGTGTTCCGCCACGTTTTGCAACATCAATAGCGGCAGCAAGAAGAGTCAAGCCCACTGAATCTTCATTCAATGTAAATGTCATAACATCTAATTGTTTATTTTGAGGATTCATTGCTAAATCAATACGACTTTGATAGGATTCACGCTGCGAAAACAGGGGTAGAACTAAATCTTGGCCGTCGTTTAAATTTTCAAGAGCCGAATGATAAGAAACGTAATTAACTTCACCGGGATCAGACGCGAATGAACGCGTAGATACAAATAAAGTAATCGCTAAGATATACGAAAACAGCTTTTTCATAGTGTCTCCGGGCTATCTATTAATGATGCGTTTTAATAATGCGGCTTCAAATTGTACGGCATCAGGTTTCGCGCACTTACCGCAGGCTAATGGTTCGTAGTAACCGACAAAACCATGTTTGTAGAAATGTTGAATTCTGGGTACTTCACCTAAATGCATTTGGGAAGCATAAGTCCAAACTTCTTGTGATATACTCATAACAACTCTCTTTTTAAGGATAGATCAGCGTAGGATAGGATTGCAATTACAGATCCATAAGAATCCTTAATAGAAAGCGTATGACTGTCTTTGGTTTAGACACAAAGCCACTATTGAACACCGCAGATGTGACTTTTTTTGACCTTGTGAAATGCTATTTTTTCTTTTTACGTTTTTTCGCTTTTAACTTGATCGACATTTCGGCTTGATCCAACTGGTCTTGGATATCGTCGTCGCTAGGGACTTTATTATACTTCTTAACTGGTGCTACAGGAATTTCTGGTTCTTTTTCAAACAACTTTTGATCAACCCCATCTTGGGTTTGAATTTGGTAATTTTCTTCCTGTTTTGTTGGCTCAGCTTGTTTAACTGGTATTGATTCTTTGTGTGGATTGTTCATAAAAGTATCGAATAACAAATTCATGGCGATACCGACAGTCATACCGTTAGCATAGTTCTGCCCAGAAATGGAATTAGCTATGTAGGACTTAACAACAAATCCACTTGAAAAACCGATGTCTAAATTGGCTTGAACTTGGATATGAGACGGATTCACTGTATAGAATTTATAACTACCGCCATCTACACGTTGAATCAGTGTGTTGCGGATAGCCTCGTTCGTGCCACCTTTATCGCTATCGTCCGTGATGGTCTGAAAACCATTTAATTCCAAGCCCAAAAACGAGTGCTTCCATTGCACGCCCCCGCCCAGATACCAAGGCATTACGCTAGATCGTTCATTGCGGAAATTATAACCACCACCCGCGTAGTAGGAAAACCACTGGTAATTATTTTGAACTTTCAGCAAAGCGATAATTTCTAAGATCCCTTCGCTGGTAAGAACGGCATCTTGAGTGTTAGAAATTTGATCCAACGAGTAACGCATCGTTAGTTCAGGGATAACATCCATAAAACCGCGATAGACCATCCAATCACCGCTGACTTCCAAAGTATTCAGTGTTGAATTAGTTCGATTAAAATCTGTGCTTTTACTTTCCGCATTACTGATAAAGGCTTTAGCGCGGACGGACCAAAAATCACGAAAAACATACCTAGATTCAAGGAACATATCCAGTAAGCTGTACTTATTTGAGCTGATTAAATTTACCTTAGTCCCCACATCGTTGAAATTCGAGGTTGTTTCAAAATAAGTAGCGCCACCCGACATTTCAAAGGTTCTTGGTTCATATGTTTTAAGTTTATTGAAACTATACCCGTTCTGAGATATTAAACACAGAAGTAGCCCTAACGGCAGTGCCAGATTTTTTACAAAACTTGAATGGTTCATTAAGGATATTATGACCAACAACACTGAAGAGGTAAAGCAAATGTCCTCTTCAAAAAGAAAAACTCAACTCATTCTGATTTTCTTAACGGTATTCATTTATCTTTTAGGCTTTGGAATCATCATTCCTATTCTCCCCATCCTTAGTCGAGATTTCGGCGCAACCGCTACAGAGACCGGGCTTTTAATGTCCGTCTATTCACTGATGCAGTTTATGTTTTCGCCTTTTTGGGGGCGACTCAGTGATCGCTATGGTCGAAAACCCATCCTACTTTCCTGTCTTTTAGGCGAGACCTTCTCCTATATTTTATTTGCCGTAAGTCGTGATTTACAAATGTTGTTTATCGCTCGAATGCTGGCTGGATTCTTTGGCGGCAGTATTTCCACCGCCTCTGCCTATATTTCTGATATCACTCCCGCTGATCAACGATCAAAGGGCATGGCCCTTATTGGTGCCGCGTTTGGTTTAGGCTTTGTGTTTGGGCCCGCTATTGGTGGTTTGTTGACCGAATATTCAAAACACATATCTACAGAGCCATTTTTTAATACGTCTTTCGCGTCTTACGTGGTGTCGGGTTTATGTTTTTTCACATTTATTTTTGGCTACTTCTTCCTAAAAGAAAGCTTAACTACCAAAGCGCCACCTCGGTCATCAAAAAGTCGCTTTCTAATTATTTTTGAAAAACTAAAAATTCCAATTGTTAGCCATTTAACGGTCGCTTTCTTTTTGCTATCATTTTCGATGTCGGCGATGGAAGCCACGTTGGTATTGTATATGGGTGAAGTATTTTCCTGGGGTATCAAGGAAGTCAGCTATGGCTTCGCTTATATCGGAGTCATCATCGTTTTCACTCAAGGTTACCTGATTCGCAAATTCCTTCCTAAATGGGGCGAACGCTTAGTTTTAAAATTGGGAACCGGTTCATTTTTCTTGGGGATGACTTTAATTCCGCTAGCTCCCAATATCTGGGTAATGGCCATCGCTATGACATTGGTGGCATTGGGAAATGGTATGTCTAATCCCTCGATATTGGGCTCTATTAGCAACCTGACTGACAGTACCGAGCAAGGCAGCACTCTTGGGGTCACGCAAAGTCTTTCCTCGTTAGGACGAATTCTGGGGCCGGCTCTTGGCGGCCTGGTATTTAATAAACTTTTTATACAAAGTCCGTTTGTTTTATCCGGTTTGTTAGGGTTTATTGCTTTTCTTATTGTGATCGTGCTAAATCAGCACATCCCAAACAAAGGAAAAACCAGTGGAATCCATTAATCAGATCGGAATCTACCAAATCGAAAACTTAGTTCTACAGCGCGTTCCATTTACTTTGCTAGATTTAACGACTCAAGGAAACTTAACGGCTCCGTTCGAACACTTGAATCCTTACTATTTAAATTTTTTTAAAAATCTAATTTTGAAAACAACGGCCGCTGATTACCAATCCACTGAAAAATTTCAGTCATTGCCTAAAGATGCACCTATCGTGATTATTTGTGATTCAGGTGAAGATTCAAAAAAAATAGCCAGCGAGTTGGAATCGACTGGCTATATTAATTCGTTTTATGTAGCTGGTGGCGCGAAAACGTTAGCGACTACGCCCGTCACTTAGTTTGATCTGTTGGTTTTTTATCAACTTCCGCGGCACCTTTGCCAGTTGTACGTATGCTAACAGGAAGTTTGTTGTTTTTCTCAAGGTATTCGCTAACTTCAGGAAATGCGTCCGCACAAACTATTCTAAATGTAGACAGTCCAGAGATGTAACTACTACCGTCGCTGTTAAGTTTCGCAATGCTTCTATCCGTCTCGGCTTGTAATTTGGCCACACTATCATCAGTGGCTTTAAAAATTTCCATTAATTTTGCTTTAACATCTTTTTTTTTTGAATCATGATTACAAGCGGCTGAACCAGCGTTGATTTCGGCATAGCCATTGCTTGCATAGTATCGAATGTAGGAACTACGACCAATGGATTTAGGGATTTCGACTATTTCGTACTGATCAGATGAGCCTTTGACAAACTTGTACGTGTATTCGCCGTTGCCCTCTTCTAGCTTACGAATACATCGCTCTTTGGTACTTCCTGTTCCACCCGAGGTTGAAATGGCTTGTTTTCGAGCGACCTGATCGATCGACTTTAAATCCTTTGCCGCAAGGGCTCGCGCGCCAGTTTGTGCATTTGCAGTTAAAAAACTAAATACTAGCTTCGAAACCAAAAACGCAGACAAACCTCTCATAGATACCAAACCTTGCTATACAAGTTCAATTTCGCCAGATCCAATCGTAGCGGCCAACTTAGCTCGCAGACGAGTTACAGCTTGAGCATGCAATTGGGAAACACGACTCTCAGTAACTTTTAAAACTTGGCCAATCTCTTTCAAATTTAGATCTTCATAATAATATAGTGACAAAACTAAACGCTGACGTTCAGGTAGATCTTCTATCGCTTTGGCAACGATGTCTTTTACCTTTTTTAAGTTTAATTGATTATATGGATTCGCTAATTTTGAACCTTCAAGTAGATTCAAAATGGATTTCTTATCCGTATTACTAAAAGTCTGAGAATCGTCAATTGACAATAAACTCACTGGGCGAACTTGATTTACCAAATCATGAAATTCATCCTGAGTGATGTTCAAAGTTTTTGCGATTTCTTCATCCGTAGGTGACCGGCCTAAATCTTGTTCTAATTGGGCGATTGTGCGATCTAAAACTTTAGATTTGTCACGGATCGAACGCGGCACCCAGTCTTGCGATCGCAATTCATCAAGAATCGCACCACGCACGCGAAATTCAGCATAGGTTTTAAATTTATTATCGCGAGATGGATCGTATTTATCAATCGCATCCATCAAACCAATAACACCCGAAGAAATTAAATCATCAAGTTCAATATTTGATGGTAATCGAGACGCAATTTTTTGTGCGATGAATTTAATTAACGGAGCGTACTCCTTAATTAAACTGTCTTTTTGTTGCTGAGTTAAACGCTTAGGATCTTCTTTATACTTCTTCAGCAAAGCTAAATTCTTCACTCAGTACCCTTTCCATGGATTGTCGTGTGTCTTAATCAGTGTAACAAATGTCAGCGTTCGGAAAAGTCCAACTTTCACAATTAGGACGTTGCTCGTGCCAGATTATCCCAGAACATTTCAAGCCCCCCGCTGGAGTTTATTTTATATTGTGATTTTAAAATTTCAGAAGAAATTTGAGAAATCGCAATAGCTGCATCTGACGTAGGGTCCTGTTTCAGAATGATACGCTTGTTAATATTCGCAGACTTCAATTGCGAGTCCTGCGGAACGGCACCTAGATAGTCTAGACTTACGAATAGAAACTTTTGTACGACGTCCTGAAATCGCTTAAACAAGTAGAAACCATCTTCCTGGTTCTTCACGCAGTTTGAAACAATCGAGAAACGATTCACTTTGTATTTTTGATTTAAAACTTTAATTAACGCATAGGAATCAGCGAAACTAGAAGGATCTGCCGTAATCATTACGATGTTGTTTTTCGCTGCCGCATTCATATGTAGAACGTTCTGTGAAATACCCGGCGATGTATCTATCACCATGTAATCAAATGAAATCGGCAATTCTTTTAAAGAATCAACTACCGTTCTTCTAGCGTAGGCATCCAAGTTCTGCATTTGATCGATACCATGCCCACCAGAAATTAAATACAAATTGCTATCTAAGCGGACCAATGCTTCTTCAATAGTTTTCTTTCCGGAAAGAACATCATATATAGTTGTTTCTGCCCGTGTACCGAAAAAGATATCTACATTAGACATGCCTAAATCCGCATCAAAAATAAGAACTTTCTTATCAAAGCGAGATAGCTTATAGGCCAAATTGCACGCTAAAGTTGTCTTGCCGACGCCGCCTTTGCCGGAAGTTACGCTGATGGTTTTAGTAGGATAGTGGAAACTCATATTGAAGCCTCATTATTAGTGTTATTCTTTTGAGTGATATGGAAAATCAAATCGACTAATCGTTCTTTTGTAGCGTATTCGAAATCTTCGGGGATTCTTTGTCCGATACCAAATGCAAAAAGCGGGATTTTATTTATCTTATTGAAACTATATACGTTACCATTCTGAACTGTTTCATCCAGATGATTGAAAATAACGTCCGTTACATTTAGAGTCGCAAAATTATTTAGGACGCCCTGAAGGTCATCGTACTTATTTCGGGCAGACAATACTAAATGAACGCTTTTCGAAGGGATCTCTTTCAAGATCATGCTTTCAAAAAAAGACACTTCTTCTTGCGTTTTTAAATTGCTTCCCGGTGTGTCGATCAAAATGTAATCGATGGAATTAATGAATTTCAAAATCTCTTTCCAATCTTGGCGACCACGGATAACCGCAAAAGGCACATTTAAGATTTGCGAATAAATTCTTAATTGTTCAACCGCACCCACCTTCTGAGTGTCCAAAGTTAAAAGAGCTACTTTCTTATTTTCACGAACAATTAACTGAGAAGCCATTTTGATGATCGATGACGTTTTACCGCCTCCACTAGGGCCCACAAAAAAGTGAAACTTCTTTTGTTCGCCGCTAGAGATAACGATATCTTCCAAAATTCTTTTCGCAAGAAAGCCTTCTACAAGAGGTTTATTTTTTAAACGCGTCACTGGAACTTGATTTTGCAGTTCTAAGATCATCTCAGCCGCAAGCTCTTCTAAAATTCCTTCTTTAACCAGACCTTGAAACTGTGACGAAAGTTCGAAATGAATTCCGTAGTTTTCACCCGGATAATGCGATTGTGGGCGCGATTCCGTTGGCGCAGCATGAATACTTTTGATCATGGCTTTAAGTGATGCGATTTCAGAGCGCAGCGAATTTAATTCACTATCGGACTGAGCCTGCATTTGGGTTTCTACTTGGTGCTTAACTTCTGCCTGCATTCTGACTTGAGCTTGTTTAGCCGATTGCTGCTGCTTTGGCGTCGTGTTCGCGCGATCATTCAACAAAGTACCCGCGTCGAAGGCACGCTGAACTGCATTTTTAATGCGCTCTTCGGCCGCATTTTTCTCGTCATTGATGTCGATGTATTTTTGTGTCGTAACTGGTTTAGTTACTGGCGTTGTATGACGAGTTACAAATTTAGAAATAATTTCTTTTTGTGTGCGTGCTGAACTATTTTGAAATTGTTGCTTATCGTTTTCAGCCATACGTGATTCAACAAACTTCTTTTTATGAAGCGTTTCTTCGCTAACGGCGGCCGTAATTTCAAAACTGCTTTCGCCAACCAACCCGTATTTGTTGCTGTTATCTTTGGCCGCTAAAATGATCGCGTCTGGTCCAAGTTGCTTCTTGACCATCTCCAAAGCGTCTTTCATCGTGCGTGCTTCAAATTTTCTAACTTGCATGAGTTATCTCCACAGTGGCTACGGATTGAATATGAGCATCTGAACTAAGCTCGTTGTGTGACAGAACGATAAGTTGAGGAATAAACCGATGAGTCAGCTTGAACAGATGACGTCGCGCCATTGGCGACGCAAGCAAGATTGGCTGCCCTGCGATCTCTGGGTTTTGTTCCACGGTAATTGCGATTTGATTAATTAGGTGATGAGCCGTTTGTGGATCCATCACTAACTGAACACCTTGTTCGGTTTGCAGTAATGAATTCGCAATATTTTCTTCAATATTTGGGTGCAACGTCATCACTGGAATACGGCCAGAATCATTGGTATATTTGCGAGTGATCGCGCGTGATAGACCTTTGCGAACACCTTCAGTTAATACCTCTACATCTTTTTGTTTAGGCGCCTCATCAGCTAACGTTTCAAATATTGTTAACATGTCACGTATAGAAACCTGTTCTTTAAGCAAGTTTTGCATAACACGAACAACTGAACCCAGTGGCAACATATCTGGAATAAGCTCTTCCACCACTTTTGGATTGATCTTCTTGAAATTTTCGATCAACTGGCTAGCCTCTTGGCGACCAAGTAATTCATGGGCATGGGTACGCAAGATTTCTGTTAAGTGAGTGGCCATAACCGTAGGTAAATCCACCACTGTGTATCCAGACATTTCCGCTTGTTCTTTGCGTGATGGATGAATCCACAATGCATCCAGTCCAAACGCCGGTTCTTTTGTAGGAATACCTTCAATTGGATCAGACACATTTCCTGGATCCATTGCCAACAGATAATCCGATTTCAATGTACCGCCACCCACACGATTACCTTTAATCATCAATTGGTAATCACCTGGTCCCAACTGCAAATTATCGCGAATATGAACGCTAGGAACAATGATACCTAAATCCAGAGCAAATTGTTTTCTGATAGAAACGATACGTTCAAGTAAATCGCCACTCTTATTAGATTCCACAACCTGGATTAAACCATAACCAACTTCTAGCTCTACTAAATCTAAAGGTAGCAAAGACTCCACGTTTTCTTTTTTTGGAGCGGCAATCGCTGCTTCGCTTTTCTTTTTTTCTTCGAGCGCTGTTTCTGCTTTGTATTTGTCGATGACCCAAGCCATTGTGGCTAGGAATAAACCAATCGCAAAGAATGGAATGGTCGGAAGTCCCGGTACAATACCTAAAAGTAACAACACAGCTGCTGAAATATAGACAGCGCGCGTGCTGATAAATAATTGCGAAGCTACTTCTTGCCCCATGTTATCGTCGTTACCCGCTGAACGAGTCACGATCATACCGGCCGCTGTAGAGATGATAAGTGCCGGGATCTGAGCTAGCAGACCATCACCGATAGTTAACATAGTGTAGTACTTAGCAGCTGTTGCAAAATCCAAATTCTTTTGGATCACACCAATTAATAAACCACCCACTACGTTGATAACCATGATAACGATACCCGCAATAGCATCACCACGAACGAACTTGCTGGCACCATCCATAGAACCGTAGAAGTCGGCTTCTCTTTCAATTTCTTTACGACGTTTGCGAGCTTCGGTTTCATTGATCAAACCGGCGTTAAGATCGGCGTCGATCGACATTTGCTTACCTGGCATTGCATCTAACGTGAAACGAGCTGCGACTTCGGCCACGCGACCCGAACCTTTAGTGATTACGATGAAATTGATAACGATCAAGATCATGAATACGATAAAACCGATTACGTAGTTGTTACCAACAACGAAGTTACCAAACGCGTTGATCACATCACCGGCTGCTTTTGGACCTTCGTGACCATGACTTAAAATCAAACGTGTCGTCGCTACGTTCAATGATAGACGGAATAACGTCGTCAATAGAAGTAAACTCGGGAACGATGAAAAATCTAAAACATTTTTAGAATAGATCGAAACTAAAAGAATAAGGATACTGATCGCTAACGAAAATGTTAACGAAATATCTAACATAATCGGTGGCAACGGAATGATCATCACCGTTAAGATTCCCAATACACCGAAGGCAATCAAAAGGTCGGTATTTTTTGTTAACTTTTCGAATCTTTTTAGAAACTGAAATACAGGCTCTAAGAAATCATTCATAATTTAGCCTTTCTCTTCAACTTGAATACGTAAGACAACACTTCCGCAACAGCCACATACAATTCCCTAGGAATAACTTGTCCTAGCTTCATAGTTTTGAAAATAGTTCGTGCTAGCGGTTTGTTTTCAATAATTGGAATATTGTGTTCACGCGCCAGCTCTTTGATTTTCTCTGCAATCAGATCTCCACCCTTAGCGATCAATTGTGGTGCTGGTAAATTATCATCATACTTAAGAACAACTGCGATATGAGTCGGATTTGTAATAACTACGTCGCCTTTTGGAACCTTGTCCATCATACGACGAGTCGCCACTTCTCTTTGGATTTTGCGAATGCGGGCCTTGATCATAGGATCCCCTTCGCGTTGCTTAACTTCTTCTTTAATTTCTTCTTTAGTCATCATCATTTTCTTTTCCAAATCCCACCATTGGAAAAAATAATCGCCGGCGGCCAGAACTAACATGACCATGCCAATACCAAAGAAAAGTTTAGTAATCATTGAACCGATATAAACTAACAATTGTTCTTTTGAATACGTTTGTAAGTAGGGCCAAGTGTGGGCTTCTTTTTCTAGCGTGACATAAACTACGACGCCAATCAGTGCCACCTTGATCAATGATTTCAAACCCTCAACCAAACCACGAAGACTGAAAATACGTTTAAATCCTTCGATTGGATTTAAACGCTCTGGGTTAGGCGATAAAGCGTCTTCTACTGACATAAAGCCAATTTGAAGAACACTAGATAGTGATCCTAGTAGAGCTCCAACTAAAACTATCGGGAAAACAATAATAAATAATTTTGTTCCCACCAAGCTAGTGGCTTCTGCAAAACTTCCTTCACGAATAAAATAAACTAGCTGGTCACCAAAGGTATACTGAAACAATTCACGAAATTGTTGCTGATAGAAACTACCAAATAGACTTACTAGGCCCGCTACGCCCAGTAACATCAATGCCGTCGATAATTCCCGAGTGTGCGGAACGTTCCCTTGTTTACGGAACTCTTCCCGCCTCGAATCCGACGCTTCTTCGGTCTTTTCGTTGTCGCTGTCATCAGCCATTAAAAGGACCCCATCACTTTAAGCATTTGAGTTTGTGTTAAATCTAAAATACGCATTACTTCATTTATATAAAGAGGCATCGAAATAAATAGAATCAAGAAACCGACCATGATCGTTACTTGAAAGCTGGTAACAAATACGTTGATCTGCGGAACCGCGCGACCCAAAATACCCATACCTAAATTGACTAAAAACAACGAGCTGACAACAGGTGCAGCCACTTTCAAAGCAATTTCAAATAGGATCTGACACCACTTTACAAATTCACCTAGCCCGCCAAACTTAATAGACATTTGTGAAATAGAAACTAATTCGAAACTTTGAAATACAGCTGAAACGATTAAATGATGACCTTCCAATGCAAAGAAAATCAGAATGGCCAATGTACCTTGAAATTGCTCAATCAAACTAGAATTGATACCACTTAATGGATTATAAATCGAAGCTGACCCTAAACCCAGCGCTTGCGACGTTAACTCCGAGGCCATATTCAAAGCGTAGAAGAAAAAACGAGTCACCATTCCTAAAGCGACACCGAGAATAACTTCTTTTGCGGCCAACACTATAATTAAACTATCGACCGGAACCTTTGTGGTTTTGTAGGCTTCAAAAGCTACGAGCGAAATAATCAATGAAATCAATATTTTTAACGGAGCAGAAACTTGATACGAATTGAAGATACTTGATGACAATAAATAGGAACTGACTCTGATTAGAATCAGTACAAATACGATCACTAAGCGTTCATCCAAAAACAAGTTTTGAAACATTATTCTCTCACCATTACGGCTATATTTTCAAATAAGTCGATCGTGTAAGCAGATAAAATGTCTAACATCCAAGGCCCAGCAAAAACCAAGATTAACGCCACCAAAATCATCTTGGGAACGAACGTCAATGTAGCTTCATTGATTTGTGTTAGAGCTTGAAAGATACTCACTAGCAAACCGATCACTAACGTGCTCACTAATAGCGGCGCGGCCAACATCGCTGTCGTTCGTAAGGCATCTTGTCCTAATTTTAAAATTAACTCTTCTGTCATTTTAATTCCTTATCCGAAGCTTTTAACCATCGAGCCGACTAACAAGCTCCAACCGTCAACCAAAACGAAAAGCATAATTTTTAAAGGCATCGAAATTACGACAGGTGGTAGCATCATCATCCCCATTGCCATTAAGACACTTGATGCCACGATATCGATTACTAAAAATGGAAGAAAAATAATAAAACCAATTTGGAAAGCTGTCTTAAGTTCAGACAGTACAAACGCGGGTATCAAAACTAGCGTAGGAACGTCCGCACGCGTTTTAGGCTTCTCAATTTTTGCTAATTTTACAAATAGACCAAGGTCTTGGTCGCGTGTTTGAGTGAACATAAACCGACGAAGTGGCGCCAAAGTTTCAGTGATTGCTTGATCTTGTGAAATTTTATTAGCTAAAAATGGCTGAACACCTTTGGTATTTAATTCGTCAAAAGTAGGTCCCATAATGAAAAACGTCAGGAACAGTGAAAGACCTACTAAAAGCTGATTTGGAGGCATTTGATTTACGCCCAGAGCCTGACGTAAGAATGAAAATACGATTATTATACGCGTAAAACTAGTCATCATAATCAAGATCGCTGGTGCTAAAGTTAACACCGTCATAACCATGATAATTTTTATCGCGCTTACTATTTCATTTGGGTTATCTGTCGTTTTAAAACCTAAGTTCACCGACGGCAGAGTTACTTGCGCAAATGTCCATGGCGAAGTCACCAAGAAGACCAGTAAGATCTTCCAAAATATACTCTCATTGAAAAATGACTTCCCTGATTTAAACATTAGATAGACCTCATGTTTTTCAATTTTGAAGAAACTAGGTCTTTGATGCCTTTAATAGAAAACTCATCCATCTCGTCGTCTGTTGAGGCCGTTGCCGTTTTCGTGTTGATTTGTGATTTTCTATTATACGTATTTGATGTTGGCTGCTGAACTATCATATCTTCGTCTTCTAACCGGTCACTGAGTTCAGATTTGAAATTCTGACTTGTTACTTCTGGCAATTCATCATCCATTAAAGATAGTGTTTTGATCATGTTGATATGTGCATCTGTTATACCTACCAAGATGGATTCACCTGCTACGCGCACAACCGCCAGGCTTTTCTTTGGACCCAAATAATGCTGAGCCAAGATCTTGATTTCGTTTTTATTTCTTTTAATATTTTGCATTTTGTTCTTGCGGACAAAGAACCACATTCCCGATGCTAAAGTTCCAAGCAACGCGATAATCATGATAATGCGGAAATATGTATTTTCACTTGAAGAAACTTTTTTGGTCGTTTCTAAAGACAGTGGGATTTCGCTTTCTTTAGCTGTAGCTTTGTTCAACACCGGAGCTGTTTCTGTCGCCGCATCCGCAACCGTTTCCGTTGCCGAAACCGATTCCGCAACCGTAACCGATTCCGTTTGTGTAACTGCTTTCTTCAGGTCTTTCTTTGTCGAGGCTTCGGTAGTCTTAATTTCGTTTTGCACGTCCACAGGCAGCTCCGCTAATCCTGATTCGGCCATTACGTTAAATGCTAGAAAGAAAACCGCTAAAATCCATTTCATTGGTCGTTCCCTATTTAATTAATTAAGTTCTATTTCAATTGTTCAACACGTTCAGCTGGCGAGATAACATCTGTTAAACGCACACCGAACTTTTCATTTACCACGACGGCTTCACCGCGCGCGATTAGTTTGTCGTTAACCATAACTTCCATTGGTTCACCGGCTAGTTTATTTAGCTCGATAACACTACCTTGAGTTAGGTTAAGTAATTCACTGACTGGCATTTTTGTACGACCCAATTCAACTGACAACTTTAGCGGAATATCTAAAATCAGTTGTAGATTTCTGTCGTTGCCTTTTGGTTCTGCTTTTCCTGCTGCTTTTGGAGCCGCTGGCTTATCAGTAGACAAAGTCATTGCTTCGGCTTCTTGTACCAGTTGTTCGGCTAAATTATCCAATTGATCGTCAGACATTTTCTAACTCCTTTTACTTTATAACTGGTCTAGTGACTTGCACTGCCGTAGTTCCGTGATGATTGCCGTAATAGCCTCTAAATTTCTTAACATTCTCAACATTGATATCTAATTCGCCAGTAGCATCCTGAGTTAAAGGGATAACATCCCCAACTTTTAAACTCATTAGATCTTCCAGCAAAATAGATGTTTCGCCTAGATTCACACGAATCTCTAGCTCTGTATCCATCAACTGTTCTTTGATGATTGCTGTCCAAAGTTTTTTATCTGTTTGATCAGACTCAACTTGGAAACCTGTAGATAATTTTTGTTTGATCGGCTCGATTGTCGCGTACGGAATAACCATAGAAATCGTACCAGTTGCGTTTTCTAGCTCGACGTCAAAAGTCGATGCGATAACCACGTCTGTCGGCGGAACGATACCAACGAACTGAGGATTAACCTCGGTACGAACAAAACTACAACCGATTTTTTCAACGCTAGCCCAAGCATTTTCTAGATCGTGAATTGCAAGTTCAACAACTTTACGAACGATGCTTAATTCAATTGGTGTAAAATCTTTACCGTCAATTTTAGTGTACGGGCGATCGGCACCACCGAAGAAAGAATCGACTAATGCGTAGGCGAGTTTACTTTCGATAACCATCAATGCCGAACCACGCAGATTGTTAAAACGTAGAACTGACATACAGGTTGGCATTGGTAATGTATTGATAAACTCACCGAATTTTAAGAACTCAGTACTTGTTAAAGAAATCGACGCAATTTTTCTAAGAGACGACGACAAAGATACACGGAACGCTCTCATAAATTTTTCATAGATAACTTCAAGCTGAGGCAATCGGCCACGGATAATTCTATCCTGGCTTGTTAAATCATATGATACGATCTTTTTATCGTCCGACGATTTAACCGATCCGATGCTCTCTTTAGCGACCTCCGGTGAGCCCACATCGCCATCGGAGACCGCGGCTAAGAGTGCATCAACTTCGTTTTGCGATAGTACTTGATTCATTCAACAGTCCTTAGTTGTAAATAAACTCAGTGAAGAACACGTTCGAGATTTTTCCATTCGTCAGGAATGAATTGATGGTGTCTTTGATCTCACCTTTCAAGTTTTCAATTCCTTCTTTATTAGAAACTTCCTCATACTTTTTCGAAGATAAGATAATGATAATTATGTCGCGGACTTGCGCTTTACGCTTGTCGATTTCGTCTGCTACGTTTTTACCTTCATTGTCCTTCAGTTCTAATTCCATCATCACTTTCGCAACTTTGCGGCCTTTAGAGCCCGCTAGGTTCACGATAAAGGTTTCCAGTGGAACTACTTTCCCAATGAATTGCTTCTCTTCCTTGTGCTCAGCCTCTTGAGTATCGTGCTCGCCTTTAATAACGTGCTCGATCTTTGGCTCGGCATTGTCCTTTTTCTTTCCTTGGTAGATCATCCATCCTACGCCGGCTAAGAAAAACATATTAATAACTATAAGTACGACATAAATAATGTTCGTCTTAGATCCACCCGATGCTGGCGCTGCCGCTGGTGCCGGTGCTGCCGCTGCTGCTTTGTCTTCAGCCACTTCAATCCTCCCTAACGAAGAAATGACACTTTTCCCCTTAAAACCTTTAGCAGCAATCAAAGTGCCATCTGGACTTTTTTTCCTACTTTCCATTCTAAAGACCAGAATATCTGGACGAACCTCAAGCCCACGGAGCCATCCAGACCACATAACCTTTCATCTATGACGGAATTTCGACGGTGTTCGGTGAATCAGGACCAAAATATTTTTGGCCACCCTATAAAATTTTGACGCTCGACTTTGGTTGACCACCGCAAGAGCCGACGGCACTAGACTCCCCGACTAGACGGGAACGTCCTGCAGCGAATCTAGACTAGAAATGATGAACAAAAACACGATAAGGAACACATGAATATTTCAACTGTGTTGGGTTTTTTAGCTGCGTCGTGTGTTATCTGGTTCGGTGTACTTTCATCGTCTCCAAATCCTAAACTCTTTCTGGATCCCCATGCTTTAATTTTAGTTATTGGTGGTACCGTAGCGGCCGCACTGATTGCGTTTCCCGCGAAAAAGCTCCTTGGTTTTGTTAACTTTTTTATTTCTGGAGTTATCCTTAAACGTAAAGTCGATAGCTACGTCATTGGTGAACAAATTTTCAGATCGTATTCATTCCTAAAAGAAAATCGTATTGAACAGTTTTTTATGAACACTCATTATCATCCATTCCTAGTTGAATCTGTGAAAATGATTTCGAAAAATCAATTCGACGATCATGAACTTGAAGAAATTCTTGATACCCGTATTGAACAAATAAAAAGCGAATACCAAAACGATGCTAAAATCCTAAATGCGATCGCAAAATTTCCACCTGCGTTCGGTCTATTGGGTGCATCGACGGGTATGATCGTGATGATGACTCGTTTAGGATCTGGCGGCGCTGAAACTATCGGTCCGGCAATGGCCATCGCCCTAGTCGCTACTTTCTGGGGTATCGCCGTAGCAAACTTAATTTTCTTACCACTATCTGACTACGCAAATAAAATCGCCTACGAAGAAGTTAAGCAGCGCAAAATGATCGCGGACTCTGTTCGTGCAATGAACAATCAATGTACATTCGCATTCCTGGTCGAAAAAACAATTGGTCACATCCCAATTGGTGAACGTATGGCCTTCAAAGAGAAAATCAAAGATTACTTAACGGAAATCAGAGATCAAAGACAACAGACAAACGCCAAAACGGTCGCTTAGATGGCTAAAGACAAAAACGTTAAGATCATTTACAAAAAGAAATATATCGAAGGCGATCACGAAGAACATATCGATGAACGCTGGCTCGTATCCTATGCGGATATGATGACACTTCTTTTTGGTCTTTTCGTCATGTTGTACGCCATGCAAGACCCTGAAGCGACTAAAAAGATGAAAGAGTCGATTCAACAAAAATTTGCACAAGATCAGGTCAAGGATCCTAAAGTTAATCTACCAGACTACCAAGCCCAAATCGCAGCGTTAACGGCCCAACTGGCCGACCAAGCGAAACTGATTGCGGAAGCCGCAGACCTGAAAACTAAATTTACTGCTATGGAAGACGAATCTAAAAAATTAAAAGAGGATTTGGCTCTGCAGGTTTCTGAAAACACAAAATCCAGGGAAGAACTGAAACGATTGGAAACTGAAAACCAAGAAAAGAATCGTTCTATAGCTTCCATCCAAAATGAAAACAAAAGCACGGCGGAACTAACTAGAGAAAAAGTAGTCGCGGAAGAAAAATTAAAAAAGAATGAAAATGAGCTACTAAAAAAGAAAGACGAAATAAAAGCTAAAGACGAAGAAATTGCTAAAATGAAAGAAGAACTAGCAAGAAAAGTCGCGGCCATTGATAAAATCGAAAAAGAAAAAGACAAGGACAAAGAAAAGCCAAAAGAGAAAAATTTCGAAAAGGAATACATCTCAGAATCAGAAAAAACTAAAATACTAGATCAAAAAAACAAAGAATTGGAAGCTAAGCTGCAGACCTTAGAACAAAAAGGATCGTTCCTGGCTATAGTTTTAAACTGGTTTACCAATGAACATGATTTAGATTTAGTTATTAAAGACCCTAACGGTAAAAAATTTACATTCAAAAACAAAGAATTCCTAAATTATCCAGGAAAAATAGTCTTAGATAGTAGACGAGGTCCTGGAGCCGAGATCTGGCAAGCCGATAAGGTCATTGCGGGAACATACGAAGCAGAAATCACGTTTTACAATCAATATGGAAATCCGGCCCCAGCCGAAGGCAAACTCGTGATTTTCTCGACTCGAGGAAACATCGAAATTCCGGACATTAAATTGGATTTAAACAAAAATCCAAAACGGAAAGTACTGTTTGAGATCTCGCAACTGGGTGAAATAAAACTAAAATAGTTATCGACGAACACTAGTAACTTATAACGATCATACCGTTTCCACCGGTAGACGATCCCGTTCCACCAGTAGGGTCATTTCCGCCCATACCAATGCCGAATTGATATTTAGAGTCGCTAGTTTGCGGAGGCATACGACCGTTGCCTGTTGTAGTTGTGCCATTCGTAATGGATGGTGACAGATAACCGCTGCCTCCACCACCTGAACCGGCTAGGCCTGTGACTTCTGATCCAGCGCCACCACCAAAGTATCCACCACCACCGGCACCACCGGACGTATATGAATTTCCAGTGCCCGCACCAGCGTACCCAGCTACCGAAGATCCAATAGAAGCACCTTTCAGTGATTCCCCCGCTTTTGCTGAAGCGCCACCTGTGCCGCCGGCACTTTGCGAACCACCAGTTCCTGAGCATGTTCCATGCGTTCCACCCGTAGCACCACCGCCTTCGCCGCCGGTACCACCTTTATTGCATCCAGTTGGATCACCGGCACCGCCACCACCACCGGCTATGATAACCGCATTAGCAGCTGCTATGGATGTAGACGAGAATACACCTGCGTAACCGCCACCACTAGATCCACTGAAGTAACCGCCATAACCACCGCCACCGACAACCACTGTGTACGATGCACCAGGAGTGACTGCGAGGGTTCCTTTTGCAAAACCACCAGCGCCCCCGACCTGACCGATAAATCCTCCAGATACTGAAATTTGTCGGCCACCACCACCGGCACCCCAAGCTGTGATCGTTATCGATTTACAACCTGCAGGGACAGTGAATGTTTGATTGCTGCCAGTGTATTTGAAAACAGTTTGTCCCGGCCCGCCCGTACATTGGCCACCATAGTACGACAATCCACTTGGACTGATGGCTTTTTTAGTACCCACAGTCACTAATACATCGTAGCTATCTAATGATGAATTTGCAGGAGCCGTACATGTCAATTGGGTGGCACTAGACACAGAAACATTTGAACATGTAGTTTTACCAATTGCGACTTGCATACCTGCCGCAAAACCCGCTCCTGTTAACGTGATGGTACCGCCGGCTGATGTTACAAATTTCGGGCTTACGTTATCGATACGAACACCTTGAAAAGGAAGCTCCGTACAACTTTTGTATATATATTGAAAGCCAGCATCGAACGTACCGGTACTTAGCATACAACGACCTAGTCGAAAGTAGTTCTGGCAACTATCTCCATAGTACACCGTCTTCTTTTTCCACATCGGAATTAAAGCATCAGCGGAAACAAAACTATTTTGCCATGGTAGAAGACAGAATCTTGGAGGTGCACCACCGCCCTCTTGTGAGCAGGTGTTGTTACATGTTTGAGTGTAGTTTGATTTATTGTTTTTATAATCTAAATTTACACTGGCGTCGCCGGAATCAAAACTTCCATCAGCCAAACATTTCATCTGTATTTGTTTGCATCCAGTACCACACGAATTCGATGAATTGCCAGAACTCTTATACATAGAAACCGTTGAGCCAACTCCGACCGATCCACCCCAAGGTAATGCACAACCCACGCATGAATTCGAAGGCGCACTCACTTGCCAAGAGTTTTTGTAAATATCAGTCGTTGCATTATAGGCCACACCGTTTTGAAGCAATGCTTTGTTTGCACAAGAAAATAGAGCCTGTGAATCACTGGGGTTATCCGCGCATGTTAATGGCGTTTTACCATACAGTGTTTTACTTGTTTTATCAGCCACACAAATATTGTTAATCGTACAGTCTGGAGTTAAACCCGGATCACACGATAATGATTTATGTGAATTTAACTGCGAAGGACTTAATACAACTCGAGTCGAATCCGTAGATGGTTTGTCATATAATGTCCCACTATCGCAATAAGCCGTAATTTTAATATTATCGCAAGTATTGCAACTGTAGGGAGCTGAGGCACCAAAAATATCTTTAGATTTTCCGTGACCTAACGCGGTTTTATTTGTATCTGGAAGAGTACAACCACATAAATTCGTCGGACGTTCTGTACAACTTGATTTAGAAAAACTTGTATCCCCACTAAACGCAAACGTTGTGCTAGAACCGTTGACTGGCGCGCAGGTACGCTTCACCATATTTTTTGAATCATCACACGGAATATCGCATGTACCGGTGCTGGATTTATAGAACTTCATTTCCCCGCCGGCTGTCATGCTGCCGCCGTCAGGAATTGAACAGTTGCATGTTTGAGGTAAACAGCTGGCTGAAGAATACACGCCGTCTTTACCATCCGCCGATGGCCCCGCTAAACTGCCTTGCAGTTTTCCATCCTTACAAACCAAAGCGCGCTTGTTGTCATCACAGCTTTTTCCGCAGGCAACTGAGTTTGAATTGAACATTTGGACAGTAAAACCATGCGGAACTTGATTATTTCCTACCGTACATGCCTTACACGCTGATACCTGGCAAGAAAACGACAATGGTTTTGTATCCCGGTCAAATTTTCCATTTTTACAAACTAACGTTACGGCACGAGTTTCACAGGTAGCGCCGCAAGCGACTTGATTTGTATCATACGCTAAAGCCGTGCCGCCATCGACAATGGGACCTAACGGCGAATCGCACGGACATTTTCCATCCGAGCACGCTTTCGTGTACGTCATTTCCATTTGCAATGCGGATTCAGATTTAGGTGTATTCACTTGTTCCGAACAACCCAAATTTACCATCATATTAACTATGACTAAAGCAAGTAAGCCAAAAAACTTCATGGGCAACTCGCTTTCTCGACACAGTTTGGATATTTAAATTCCTCCGCGCCTGTCCATGTTGGGTATTGGCACGTACGTGATTGACGATGGTTAGAACATAAATCTGGTTTCGTCACACAGACGGTATCATTTGTACCGGAAGCGATCGTAGCGCGACGACTACTGAACGCTACGATTGTTCCATAGAATTCAATTTCGCTTACGCGAGACGGCCACGGAAGAACACATGGAGTAAAATTAGTTTTCGTCGGAAGCGAAGCTCCCGAAAATTGTAGGGCACATGAAACGGCATCCACACAACCTAAACCAGCTCCACCACTGCCATCCGTTGCTCCAAATCGTTTCTTAATTGCAGAACCAGGACCATTATCATTTCCGTTACCACCGCCGGTTCCACCCAAGCTGCCTTCATCTCCGCCGCCAGTTGGACTACAATTCAAGTAAGGATAGTCTTCATGTTTTTCACCGGCCCCAGTTGAATCCACTAATTTAGGAGAACTATTGCCCGATGATTGACAGGTAAACGACTTTCCAACGCTTTGACATAAATCTGACTGTTTATTTTTAAATAGCATCGTTGAACTACCGATTGAAACATTGATATTGTTAGCGTCTGTTTTGTTAACCACACAAGCACTGCACGACGGTGGAACTTTGCAGGCAGAGTAGGTATAGCCCGCAAGGCCAGTTGCATTCGCTGGGGAAATAACCGCAGCCCCACCCGTTGGTGCACAGGTAAAGGTAACTTTGTTGTTATTACAATACGTCGCTGGATCTGGTAGGCTTGAACAGGTCGCTTCGCCAACAGCCCAATAGGAAACCACAACACCTGCATTAATTGTTTTTGCAGGATCACGTGGATCGACGCAAGTTTTAGTTTTACATTCTTTGTATTTAAATGAAGTCCCCGGATCACTAGGTGACACAGCACCGTTTGCACACCCTATGTACCGAAAGTGATTCGTTGAATAACAATTATCTGTCGAATCCACTAAATTAGTATCGAACACATATTGATTGGTGTTATTTAAAATCGAAATTCCACCTTTAGTTACACAATCTGACGACTGTACACACTGATCGGAATAACTATCCGCAGTGGTTTGTGTTACAGCGGCATTATTTGAATCTTTCCAAGATCCATTAGCACACGTCAAAACAATCGGGTCACAACTACCACCGTTATAGAACGTTTGTTTAGACCCAGATGCCACTGGTGAGTTTAGCAAACGCTGCGTACATGACGCCGCAAGCACAGAACATGATCCGTATTTATAAGCGGGATTGCCTTGGAATAAGTTGTCAACACAGGTTTGACACTGGCTAACAGAGTCACATGATGATCCGTTAGGAACCGATGTCTGAGTATATAACTTGTAGCCTTGTGATCCTCCAGCGGTCGTACATGTCGCGCACGACCCCGCCGAACATTGCGCACACGTAACACCGTCGCCACCAGCTGCCATCGTTTGCAAACCTGAATTCAAACCGAATTTTCTGGTTAGACCCTTAAAAAACCCTACGCTATTTCCCGTCATGCAACTTGAAGGCGCTGGCTCCTGACACTGAGTATGCAGAACAGTATCATCACCAGGTACCCATTTGCCGTTATTGCAAACGCGAATTTGTTGAATCTGTGTACACAATTGACCACAAATCGCATTACCTGAAGTATAGAATGGACGAATACCGGCATGTGCCACCATTTCACTGCTGGAGACAAAACTGGCAGAAGGACTTCCCGTCGGTGGGTATTTACATTGAGCACAATTACCAGTGCAGGTTTTAGGAATAATTTGTCCGGCCACAAACATAGTTTCGCCACTACTAGCCGTACTGCACTGATTACAGCTAACTCCGTTGAACGCTTCACAGAACGGGCATGACGGAGGCAGAATTTGCATCGAAATACTTTGTATTTCTCCGCTCTCAAATTTTGGATCCGAAGATGCTTCGATGTGCCCTTCACAACCCCAAGGCAAATTTTCAAACGTTAACCGTTGAACTGTCGTACCGTCGATACGCTTCGTGATATCAACCGCCGAACTGTGCGATCGACCGCACACCGTTAGTTCATGACAATCTTTTACGTCTCGATTTACAGTCAAATTCTTGATCGTTACGCCACCATCACACACTGGACCTAGTTTAACTGAATCCATTAATTTTGATTTATCACGGCAATAAAATTTAGCAACTGTCGACAAAGCTACTTGAACAACAATTTTATTCCCTGTTTCACATTTATTTTGAGATTGGGTCGAATTAGAAATTAACGTAACGGAACTCTGCTGTGCCATCGCTTCGACCGCGTTTTGCACGCTAGATTCCGTACTTACTTTTCCGGTACAACCCGCCAAGCAAGCAATGATGAAAGCTAATAAATAAAAACGAACCACCCCAATAAACACTCAACGTACCTTTCTATCTATCTGAAATTGTAATTTACCTGGTTAAAATTAGAACTAGAATCTGATTCAAGATGTAAAACAAGTTTTCCGTCCTGAAAGAATCTTAATGTAATTGGCAATTTCTTCATTGCTTCAGCCACGGCGATGGCTTGGTACTGTTTTGGCTGTTGGCTAGTTAACCAGAAACCATTCGCACCTGTTCCATAGTATGGAGAATATTTACTATAGTTCTCAATTTTTAAACTCGATAAATCATGCTGATATCCAGAAGCACACGAGCCAGACCAATTTATAGCTAGTTGCCCGTGACCAAGGATACCTGTTTCTTTAGATAAAGGTGTTTCGAATTTTTTTACTTCGCGAAGAGCCGAAGTAATTTGATAAGTTGTTTTCAAATATTTTGCGACCTCTTTAGAATGCCAGTTAAAATCATAACCAACTAAATTTGTCGAAAACGGTTCCCCTACATCGTAGTAATCCCAATAGATCGGATTTGTAAATGTATTCGTTGTAGGCACCAAAATATCCGAACGAGCTGTGTTGTAGGCAGCGGCTTTCTCTGCCCAGCCAGGTCCAGCAGCAATACTTTTAAGAGATTGATAATAGCGAATTGATTCACCAGTCCCTACGCGTACAAATTTATTGTACGAATTGACATTACTAACGAATGCCGCAATCAAACTATCAGGCGTACCGCCACCAGCAGAAGGACCGCCAACAGCCGCATTTGGTGGATATTGTGCGTAATTTTTGTAAGCTAGTGTGAACGGATCAGTATCGGTTGTCGTCAACGTATCTTTCGTAATTTTTAAAGTCATATCCGTTGACGTTGTTGGTTGTACAGTTTCGACTGGCAAAGGATATTGGGTAGTTGCTGTTAAACTGGTATCTGAAACTAAACCCGCACCATTTCCAATCGAATCTGGGCGAGCATTCGTTAGCGCCCAAACGAAATTGTAACTCATAAAGCTGACTTCTACTTCAACAGGTGATGGCGATCCTGAACACAGTTTACCGGTCAATTCATAATTTACATCGTCACGAGTAATTGTGAATTGATTCTCTGACGCTTTATCAACGACCTCTGGAAACTCAAAAACATCATTTCCAAGAGCATCCTTTAAAGCTAAATCGGATGAATCACTCGCAACAATTTTAAAGGTTTTACCCGACAGCGACGAATTACGAATGGTACTTAGTGGGACCATCAATTCAAAACCGTGAGCCGCTGTAAGGGTTTTACAAATATTTACCATTTGAGGATTGGCCTCTAGACCCGCAGGGAAACGACTTTTCGAAGTTTGCGACGCTACAATACCCGATGCGATCAAGGCACGTGTATGAGGTTTGCCGTCAGTGTACGTATCTCCGGCTACATTAGACTGCCACATCAAATCACCCGCACTATCAATCGGTGTACTATGTGGCACCATAAACGGATAATCATAAGCGTAATCGGCAACAACGGCATTACCACCGCTATCCACTATTCCTACTGGTATGGCCTTCTCAGATCCTGGTAAACATGTCCAACCTTGAACGTAGAAGAATTGCATATCCATTCGCACATTGGTAACAGCGCCCGTTAATGCCTCACCTGTGCTACCGGCAACTTCGCGCACGTTGATGCTGGATGCCGCATCGACAGCGTACACACTTTTGCCATCGATCACGTGATAAATAGCTACTGATAGTGGCAATTTTAAATTGGCATCATCTTTTGAAGGCATCAGTGTGATCACTTGGCTACGACTCAAAGTCACTTTAAATGTGCAATTGTTCCCGCTACATACAGCAGAACTTGGTGGCCATGTTACACTTTGAATTAAACATGGCGCCGAATAATTGCAACCAGACGATAAATCAAAGATACCAATTTTTGATCCTGCTGCCACATTTGCGAACTTACTAGAATCGTAAGCGATGGTCAGTTCTAGTGTCGGATTTCCTGAACCATCCACACCTCGCGCTTGTGAAATAGCCAAAGGCTGAGCTGCAGAGGCCGTTTGAATTGCTTTACCTAGTTGTTCTAAGTCTAAGAAAGCACCACTTTTAATATAAGGATTTAAGTCAGATCGCAGTTTAGCACCGTCAAAAGTAATTAACTTCCTTACATTTCCCACGTCCAGAGTCATATTTTTTTTGCGATAATAACCGATAGCTAAAGCCGCAGCGCCCGTCACCATCGGAGCCGCAAATGAAGTTCCATCAAAACGATCCGTGCTATGAGATAGGTAGCTTGGGTATATAGAAATGATCTGTACCCCCGGAGCCATGATGTTCACGTATGTATTACTGCGATTTGAAAAAGAAGCTAAACTTCCATAGTTATCAGAAGCAGCTACGGTAATCACGTTTTGCATGGTGAACGAATACTGAGCTGGATAGGAAGGATTCGTATCTAAGTTCGCGCTGCTATTACCCGCTGCCACAACAAAAAGAATATTGGCATTATAGCCATCTACAAGGCCGTCGGCAATCATCGGATCATCGCTATAGTACCCGTCGGAATTACCAAACGACATATTCACAACATCCATTTGATCGACGACAGCATCTGAAATCGCGTTGGCGATTTCCAAATTAGTCATTTGACCTAAACTGTTACCAACACCATAAGCGTATATAGAAGTGTTCGGTGCAATACCGACAATGCCATTAGAATTACTTCGAGTGGCCCCAATAATACCAGCTACGAACGTACCATGGAAATTGGCCGGTTTAGTTTGATCGCCACCCAGAAATAGCGGAGTCGCCGTAGCATTCCACGAACTAACATTTACACGTTGAGCGACATTTCCTAGATCTGTATCCGCCGCAACACCCGAATCAATCACGCCGACTTTTACTGTACCTAAACTAGAAACAGGAAAATAAGTCTGTGCCGCTTCAAAATTAATTAAATCCAAAGCCGGTTTTTGGGTTGAATAATTGGTGTCATTGAAAGCTGCTTTCTGAGAGTACATGCGCAATTCAGAAATACCTTTTAGACAATGTTGATCAGCAGGACTTTTGCTAACCCACGCTTGAAGCTGATCTTCATTCAATTCACCTGGATTGCGAACTTCGTAAATTTGAAAACTTCGTTCTAGGCTTTTGCGAGGTCCTTGATGATACGCTTGGCAAACTATAGCACTTCTATTTTGATTATTTGAACACCAAGACTGCGCACAAACGTTATTCACTTTCGCTAAAAGACGAACACTAGATTTCAATTTGGGCTTTTCAATAGATGAGTCATTGGTCGCGCTACCAGCTGCATCTTGCGCTTGATCGTTTGATTCTAGGGATGAATCTTGAAAACTCTTTGAATTTAGAACAACTTTTTTATCTGCGAAAGGAGAGGCTTGAGTTTGTCCGTTGTTGACGTAGGTCGCTCCACTTTGAGCGCAGTTTTGAAATTGAATAGTAAGAAGCAGTGATAAAAATACGGTTGCGACAACAGCTTTATGTTTTATAAAAATAAAACGAAACCAATTTGGCCGCAAATTTTCCCCCGGTGAGCCCACGTTCCTCAAACCATTCTATCTAAACTAGGCGCAAGTTCCTATTTAGTTATAAAGTATGTATTATATCGGTATCTGATATAAAAAATAAAACCATTGGCACGACCTAAATTGAGACAATTCTTTTATGCTTAAAAGGACCGTTTCAAAACGACAAAAGACTGATCGAACTTCCGAACGTTCTTTAATGAATCACTAACCGTATAGCTTTGTATTTGATTCGCAAAAGTCCAGCCTGACTCCAAACCTTCGTCGCGATAGAACAGACTTATCTCTATAAAGCTATGCTCAGTTATCACCGGCGAACTGATGGCTTCTGTCATCGCTTCGACAATAAATGACAAACGATCAGTCAATTTCCACGCGTTCAAAAGTCCCGCACCAAATTGACCTGTTTGATAACCAATTCCTGAACCAGAACTTTGATTAGAAACCACATAATAAAATCTTGGCTGAATTTCCCAAAAAGAAAGGGCATTCCAGCGATAAGTGACATAACTGCTTACTTGAAAGTAAGACAAACTATTAACATTGGATGAATCGGCACTGCCAATTGAACTTTCGAAATTTATTCCCAATGCAAACTGGCTAAGAACGGTCTGCGGACGTAAAGCCAATACGGCAAATGGCTTTGTATCTTTGTAGGTAGCTGTCGTTGTTTTTAGGCTCATACTGCCGCCACCAGCTGCAAAAGT
Source organism: uncultured Bdellovibrio sp. (assembly GCA_963932905.1). Lineage (GTDB taxonomy): Bacteria > Bdellovibrionota > Bdellovibrionia > Bdellovibrionales > Bdellovibrionaceae > UBA2316. The sequence continues at coordinate 8,485 of CAWVRN010000019.1, read as the reverse complement.
AAATCTAGATTTAGGAATCTTATTGTCATTAGTTTCGCCACGTTGAGAAAACAAACTGTAGTTAAAATTTCTATCTTTGTAAGAAAAAACAAACTGTCCCAACGCGGCTTTTGCTGCTGTAATTTTCTTCAGCTCGTAGACACGATAGCTTTCGCCCTTGCCGATACTCTCAAAAAGCGAAGCGCGAGCTAATTCCACATCGTAAGGAAAACTTAAATGCAAAGTTACTTGTTCATTCTTTTGAACACAGCTCACACCTATATAGAATGGTGTTTTTGCTGCCATTTTTTCGGTGGCCTCTGGTAGAAATGCTAAAGAACTTTTTTGGCAATTTTCATCTATCAGCATCGGTGATTGAGATCGCCATAGCAACTTCAACTGACGCCCTTCCGGCAAACTTACGATAGTTTCCATTGAGCTAGTTTCCAATAGAAAACGATTTCCTTTGGCGCGAACAGTGGCGTTCGCCGTCGTCGTCGAAATGGCACTGGCGTCCAAAGCCCACGGAGTTTCTACGATTACACTCCAACGTATTTCACGAGCACCTTCTTTATTTGTTACCCAGCGATAGACAGCTTTAGAACGCATACTTATCGGTGTCCAACTTTCGGCTCGCTTTTCACTGATCCGAAAGGACGCCGTATTCACCTGGGCGAATAAAAGTGTACTAAAAAGTAAAAAAGAAAAAAGGAACCTAGTCAGCATCAATAAACCACCAACCCATAAAATAGCGTATGACTAAATTGATGTTGTTCCGTTGTCGTTTCATTCACTGTTAAATTTTGTGATTGAACTCCGAATCCCCAAGAAAGACGATTTGTTCGCAAAATATGCAGATCTGCGAAAAAGTGACTTTTAAATTTTGTGGATCCCAACGAATCTGTGCGTGCCTCTATCATCATCTTCCAATTTGGTGACAAACGAAACCCTGATAGAAATCCCACACCGGCTCGATTGTATTGATAACCACCACCAGACGCCGAATGAGTTTGCGATGAAATAGAAAAGTACCCACGACCTTCAAGAATCATAGATTTTGATTCAATCAATCTTAAATAACCATAAGGAACAATTTGCAGATAGGAAATCGAATTCTCGTTCTGACTTAACCCAACCGCCGTTGCCAAGTCTATACCTAAACCAATTCTCCAAAATAATTTATACGGCAAGCCTTTCAAGAAAAATACAGGCTTTGAATCAGCGGCACTAGTCACAGGACTTTTAAACTTTAGTGAATCATAGCCAACACCCACAGCAAATTTCGCTTCAGCAGCGCCCTTTTTGACTTCTGATTTCTTATTAGAACTGACACCTAAATCATAATTTTTATCTTTGAATTTTAATGTGATTTTAGCTAGCTCACCTTGTGCCGCATCCAAATTACCTAGTTCGTAAACTCTCCAGCTTTCGCCTTTACCCTGGCTATCAAAGATAGATGATTTATCAACATCGGCTTCCGACGGAAAACTAATTTGTAATTGAAATGCATTTGCAGTTTTCTGACAGCGAGCCCCAAGGTAAAATGGCAATTCACTTTCGCTGAATTGAAGTTGAATTCCTAATGCCTCACAACCTTCATCAAAAACGCCACCTTTAGGTACAATCATGTGAAATTCAATCTGAATAATATCAGTAGCACTTCTGTTGAAATTAACTTTTGTAACCAAATCGCTGGTAGTTATTTGAAGTTTTTTGTCTTTTGTTTTTATGGATGCCGATGGGTTGGCAACTTCGATCGTAGCATTGCTTAATGCTTCAGGTATAGTGAATACAGCGCGAGCTTTTAAAGCCTGTGCACCGACACCCACATTTTGCCAGCTCCACTTGGCGGCTCCGGAAAACGCTTCTACTTTTTTCTTTTGATTTCCCAACACTCGATACGCTTCAAATCGAGGTGCCGGTAATTCAGCAAAACAATCGAAACTGAAAGCCAAAACCCAGATAAAGAAAAAAAAAATTGATTTTGAACAGGCCGTCGCCGTTGGCATAACTCATGTTAAATTGGCAGGGATTTAAGATCAACTTACTTATTTAACGGCTTGGTTTTTCAGATTCCAAAAGAACTCGTTAGTGTCTTGACTCAAGATGCCTATCTTATCACCAGTTTCCAAGCGATCATTCACTTTCAACGGTTGGGCTAAGCCTTTGAACTTCATTTGGCTTGTTAATCCATTGTCGTGATTCACTTCTAAGAAATATTCATCCGCGCTTAGCTGCACTTTCTTGCTTAATACGCCCGACCAAGGACTAACGGCTTCAACCGGGCCGGCTTGATCTTTCTTAAGGCTGTCGAATTGGAATTCCAACTTCTGATTTGATTTATCGAAATTTCGCTTCACGTTCAGCGTATCTTTCTCGCCCAGGTTCAAGGGCCCTGTCGGTCTATCTTGATGTTCTTTAAGCCCGTAGCGTTCGCCAAACTTGTCGACAAGGTCTTTGTATATCATGTCGGAAATGCCGATGCCGCCTTTCTCGCCCCACTTTTCTACATATTCATTATCTAATTGTTCGCGAAAGATCTTTTCAGCACCGTTGACTTTGACAAGTCCACTTTCTGGAACGCTAGATCGCATTGATTTCATTAATTCACGAAGGAAATGCTTTTCGTACATATCCGACACTTCCCGAAACTGGGTTTTTACCTTTTCGGTTGTCGCGGGCTCATTTAATGGAAGTCCCTTTTGCACTTTGATCATAATTTTTAAAAAGAAGAAAGAGGGGAGTTTGAGTCGGAGAATCTTGTGCATCCTGCACTAAAGACTCTTTTTTAGAATTCAATCAGCATCAATCCTTGATGTTGCTTTTATTTCTTTGTTTCCTGCGAGAAAACTTTTTTGCGACTCTTGACCATCCATGGCTATCGATCTCTTTCTCACCCTCCCCGGCACTCTAAAAACATCCATGTTCTTAGAGTTATATTTTTATTTTATCAAATTTGCCTCATTCTGAAACAAATTTTTTACTTTTTCCAAACTCCTGGTTTTTTCGCTAGTCGCGGACGGCTAGTCGCGGACGGCTAGTCTTGATTTCAACTTTCGCCATACTCGACTAGATCAGGACCAAGTCCAGGCTCATGAAAATCCCTACAGGATTTCCAGCTCCCCGTGCAATGCACCCGCGGCCTTGATCGCTTGTAGTAACGTGATCAAATCTTTAGGTGTAATTCCTACTTTATTCAAATTCTGAACTAAATCACCGACGCTGGCTCCTTCGATAAGAGCAATTTTCTCTTCCACCGCGCCTTTCTTACCATCGCCGACTTTAACGGAAATTCCGTTATGTGATACCGCTACTTTTGAAATCTTAACTTTGTCACCGATTACAACCGTTCCCGATTTTTCATTGATGATCACGACGGCACGCGTATCCGGATTAATTTGGATACTTTCGATCGTGGCTAGCAGTTCAACGCCTTTATTTTCGTAGCTAAAAGGAGTCACGATATCGATCGTTCCCGCATCTTTCGCCGATGCATACTGGCCACCTAGTTCACGATTGATAGTCAGTACTGATCGCGCTGCTGTTGTAAAATCTGGGTTATGCAAAGTTAAGCGAAACATTTTTCTAGATGAAAAATCGCTTTGAACGTCTTTTTCAATGATAGCACCGTTAGGAATACGTCCCGACGTTGTATGCATTTCTTTGCCATCGCCACTGATAACGACGGTACCTTGCGCTACTGCAAATACTTGCTCGTTACCTGCGCGCATGGGCGTTTGCAACAGTGTACCGCCTTGTAGTGAACTTGCCTCACCGATCGCACTGACCGTGATATCCATAGGATTCCCCGCTTTTGCAAATGCAGGCAAGTTAGCCGTCACAATTACTGCGGCCACATTTTTACTTTGTACTTCCGTCGCATCTAACTTCACACCTAATTTATCCAATAAACGCACCATACTTTTCGAGGTGAATTCATTCTTGCCGTCGCCCGTGCCTTTAAGACCGACCACAATACCGTATCCAATCAAATGATTTTCACGGACACCACGAATGCTGGCGATATCTTTCAATCGTGCCGCTTCGGCCAAAGGCAATAGCACTAGAATTGGAATTAAAAATTTTAGTATTCTCATTGGTGCGCCTCTTTTTTACGAATCGATACGACGTCAAACTGGGGATCAATTAACTTCGAAGACGAAATACCTTCATCATTATAGTCCTCAGGTCGAACGATACCCACAACCAGTACTTTGTAATCACGTTTGCCGATCATAAATGGCTGTTGTCCTTTGATGCGATAGTTACCATCAGCCAATCTTTCGATGATGCGAGTTTGAATTGGACCAACATCAGCCAATTCGCCCTTTTCTTCCTCTTTACCGGGCGCTTTCTTGGCATCAACGGCTGCCGGCGCTCGCGTATCTTTAGCTGCCGCTTCGGCTGGTTTTGCCTCCGCTAGTTTACTAACTAAGCCAGACGATTCTTTTTCTTGCTCTTCCAATTCCTGCAGTAGAGTTTTAATCACGCCAACTTTTGTTTCAACTTGCTTGAAAGCAGCGCCTTCCAGTTTTACGTTTAAGAAATCGCCTTCTTTGCGAATTTTGTTCTGTGAAAAGTAGTAGGACTGTTGCCCGTCCATCACCCACAGTGAACCGGCTTTACTATCCAAATCCGAATCTTCTTCCAATTGTGATTTCGTCGTTTTTTTGTACTGGCGATTGCCCCAAACACCGTGATTCGGGTTATCGTTATACTTCGTTAATGAACTAGTAAATTCATCCTCTACAATTTCCGGCTGCTGCGACATAAACGAAGCGCATGACGACGTTACAATCATCAACAGGATTAGATATAAATACTTCATTCTGAAACCACCTTATCTTTGCTAACTACTTTGGCCATAATGGATTTCTGATTCGCTTTCACTTTAATTGAATCACCTTCTTGTCCGTCACTCTCTGCTTGCGCTTTAATTTCAATTTCAAACGGACCGTCAGATACCATCAACCTAACTGTGTCGCCCTTCTTAACCATTTTTTCCACTACCAAGATATCGCGAGTCACAATCGTGTTAGCTGGGGTCGCACGCATCAGTTGCTTGCCCACTAAATCTTTAATTTCAATCAATTTGTTATTTAAAAATGTAACTTCTTTGAGTTCCTCTTTTAAATCTTCTTTGGTCAGTCGCTGTCCTTGAGCCATCCATTTATTTGTTAACGCCACTTTTTTGAACGTTCTCCACGAACCAGTGGCGTAGGATTTATTAACTTTAGTTTGCCCCCACAAAGGAAGCATGAAACTGCCACGTGAAACTTCAAAATCAGAATCGCGGAAATTCATATTTGGCTCGTTTACGAAAGGTAACTTGTAGATCTGAATCTCAAAAATACATTCGTTACACTGAGCCGTCAGATGATTCGTAATCTTTCTTTGCAGTTCATTGCGATTAATCTGATTCGTTGTTGTGACTTTGAATGTGTTTTCAAAAATAACTTTCGCTTTAAGACCGCTTTCTTTAATGGCCGCAAGAATGGCTTTCTTATTCAGAAACGGAACGATAATTTTCTTTAGCCCATCTAAGTCTTCTGAAGTTCCTTGTTTAAAGGTAACAAGATCGTACAGACTGTATTCAGACTTGGTTGACACCTCAACGTCAGCCAGCAAGCTGACTTCAGTCTCAGCTTGCAGCAAAAACGGCATTGCTAATATTAAAAATAAAATTCTAATCATTATCTTAAGTTGTTTGTTGATTGTAGCATTTGATCGCTGGCTTGGATGACTTTCGAATTAGTCTCGTACGCACGCTGCGCCGTAATCATCCCCACCATTTCATCTACGATATTTACATTACTTGTTTCTAATTGCCCTTGCGATAGATAGCCTGATCCATTCAGCCCAGGACGATTTGTAATAGCTTGACCACTTGACGGAGTTTGAGTGAACAAGTTTTTACCTACCGATTTCAAACCAGCTGGGTTAACAAAAGTGACGATATCTATTTGTCCGATTGTCTGAGGCGCATCACCAAGACCAGTGATAACTTTCACCTCGCCACTAGCACTAATTTCAATCCCTTGAATATTCGGAGGCACGGTAATTTCTGGCTGCAGTAAGTTTCCATTTTTATCTACGATTTTACCTTCCGCATCTTTTTTGAATGCACCATCACGGGTATAACCCACTTGGCCATCCGGTGTCAGCACTTGGAAAAATCCACTTCCTTCGATTTGTATGTCTAATGGATTCTTAGTGATAACAGCGTTTCCATTGTCGAAGTTTTTTTGTATCGCGGCTGTTTTTACGCCCAAACCTGTTTGCACACCATTCGGCGAATAAGAATTCATTCCCGTTGATGTCCCTGGCTCTTTTTGAGTGTGATACATTAAATCTTCGAACTCTGCTCGTGATTTTTTGAAACCGTTGGTTGAAACGTTGGCGATATTATTGGCGATCACATCCATATTAGTTTGTTGTGCGGCCATCCCGGTTGCAGCTGTATTTAGACTTTTTAGCATTTAATCATTCCCCTTAGCTTGTCTTACCAACAATGTTGACTAACTTGTCGTTCATAGAATCATAAGCACTGATAGCTTTTTGAGTACTTTCAAAAATACGTTGAGTTTTAATCATGTCCGTCATCTCTTGAACAACATTTACGTTACTGCCCTCTACAAAACCAGATTTTACAGAAACATTTTGGCGTCCAATAATTTCGGGATTATGACCTTTTTTGAAACCGTAAAGTGAGTTTCCAATTTTCTCTAGACCATCTTTGTCAGCTACATTCACTACGGAAATTTTAGCAATCAATTGAGTCCCATTGAAAATGTCGCCTTGATCATTGACTGTTAATGATTCAGAACCATTTAAAGTAATTGAACGTGATTCCGGGTTGGCACCGTCGCCGCCCGCCGCTAAAACAAAATGGCCCTCTTTTGTAACCAGTTTGCCATTACCATCCATTGTGAAATTACCCGCTCGGGTTAGTTTCACACCGTCCGGCGTCGCTATTTCAAAAAAGCCTTCGCCATCAATGGCGATATCTAGTGGGTTACCCGTATGTTTTAAAGTTCCTTGTGAATGATCTGTAAAAGTACCTTTGGCATCGACAAAACTTTTGTCACCGCCTTGCATGTCATAAAAGCTTTCGATGCTTGCCGGAATTCTAGGGACCGGCATTCCTGTTTGTTCCTTCTCATTGGCCGTCAGGTATTCATTAAATACCTGAGTATCCCGCTTAAAACCTGGAGTGTTGACGTTCGCAATATTATTGGCAATCGTATCCATTTGAAGACTTTGCGCCATTGCCCCACTAAGGGCCGTGTATATACCTTTTACGCTCATTCACACTCCTTGCTATAAAATAAAAATAGCAATCACAGGGCCACATGGACCATCGTCTTAGTGACAGAATCCAAGCTGGGTTAAAGACGCATTAAAACTATGACAACGGCGATACTTATTCTGGTTATTACAATTATTTTGACGATTTTGATCTAGACCGCCAAACGAATGACTCTAGCTTTTAGCCAAAACTCCATTAACATAAAAATGATGAAGATATTGATTGTCATGCTTTTCGCGATCAGCACATGGGCCGCCGTTCCTACAAATGAGGTTGTGATTCCGGGTTCTCAAGAAACTCTGAAAGAACGACTAAAAAAACTAAGTCTAAATCAAGACGAATCAAAAGCTCACAATTTAGTTTTTGATTTGCCAGTAACGTACAACCAACAAGTCGCTAAATGGGTACAATACTTTCAAACCAAAGGTAACAAATGGTTCCGTGAGTACTTAGAACGCTCTTCAAAGTATCTTCCATTTATTCAAAATGAATTAGCGAAAGCTCATTTACCTTTAGACTTGGCATTCATGGTTATGATCGAATCGGGGTTTTCTACGTCCGCAACGAGTACTGCCAATGCCGTCGGTCCGTGGCAATTTATCGAAGGAACTGCGGCACGCTATGGATTACGCAAGCACTGGTGGTTAGATGAACGCCGTGATTTTAGAAAAAGTACAAAAGCTGCAATCAAGTACATCAAAGATTTACATCAAGAATTCGGTTCATGGTACCTTGTGGCGGCAAGCTACAACATGGGTGAAAACGGTTTACGCCGCCAGATCGAGAAACACAAAACGAATGACTATTGGACACTAGTAAGAAAGAAAGCTCTGCCTGAAGAAACGCAAAACTATGTACCAAAAATATTAGCAGCGATGTTGATTACGAAATCGCCAAACCTTTACGGCTTTCGCTATTTAGAACGCCGAGACCCTTTGGAGTATGACTATGTATCTGTTCCCGGTGGAACGGATTTAGAATCACTGGCAGATGCTTTGGGAGTCACCCGAAAATCACTGAAAGAATTAAATTCTGAATTGCTTGTGAATTACATACCAAGACAGGTAGCATCCCACACCATCCGCGTTCCTTCAGGGGCTGGAAAAATCATTTCTGAATTTCTAGCAAAAAAGTCTAACTAATTAGAACTGGCTCCTTAGCTTGCGGCTAAGAAGCTAAATTCTATTGGAAAGACAG
>CAWVRN010000018.1:0-87627 GCA_963932905.1 uncultured Bdellovibrio sp. | reverse complement strand
TAAGATTGATACGAATCTAGACAAGATAACTCGTCACCCAAAACTTTTTTCTGCTGCCTTACCATATCTGCCTTCGTTTTGGCCGCCATTTCATTTAGCTTTGTGGATATCTTTGTGTTATTCCGTAATCGCCATGACGTTTCAGTTTGATTTACCTAATCTTTAAAAATCGGTGAAGTGAATTTCTATTTTTTTAGTATCTACAAATATAGGCGGGCGTCCCCAATTAGAGGCTCTAGATTGGTATAAAAGCTGAGCCTGTGATTTCCAAAGCTTAAAAATCAGAAGTAGATTCCGGTATTCTTTTTGATCTGGAACGATCTGCCCTTGAAAGTAACAAAAACCATAAGGCGGGCGAATGTAACTCTTGCCGATCACTTCTTTCTTTGAGGAAAAAGAGACTGCAATGTGACTTCGCAATTTAACCCTGTTCGTAAGTAGGCGTCTTCTAACGACTGATTTCGCAGTACCTGTTTGTCGCTCGGACTCAGGAAGTTCAATGATTACAGCAGGTTGCGTGCGTTCGCTTAATAGGTGAGTCTCTCTAACAATTTTCGCCGAAGGCGAATATTCAGTTTTACGAATTGACATTTGATTGATGGACAAAAGATCATTTTTGTAAGTGTAATTAAAATTCAATGAAAAAAGTGGATATCGTGAATTTCAAAAATGCATTTCCAAGATTCTTGTCTCAGGATGTGATCATAGTTGAGGGGTTAATTGCAAAGTGCAGAACTGACCATCAGCCTGCAGGGAACATTAGTAAAACTCCTCTTTGGATTGAGAATGAAGAACTTAACATTCCTTTCAGGGTCTATTCAGAACAGCTCTCAGATTCACAGATAGGCAATTTGACTTATGAACAACGTAGAATTTACTGGTGTATCTATTCTCGACATCATAATGGACACGTGCGCGAGAAGTGCTTGCGTAAGTTAATAGAAATTCCTAGCGCTTATTCAGCTCCCTTTGTTCTTCAGCTTTTGGGTGAATATGTGGTAGAAATCGGAATGATAATGCTCCAAAGTGTTCAAAGCCAGCGTCCGGAAGTTTATCGTGACTTTCTGAAGGCTAATCCCGAATTTCTAAAACTATTAAGGTCAAGAATTGCAAGTTATTGGAACGAATACTATCGAAACAAATATCCCGACATTAAAAAATATCCACCCTATGAAGCTCTAGTAAATTTAAGTTCTGCTTAAACCCCTACATTAAAAAAATCATTTAAATTTGATTCTTCTGAAATCGAAAATGTTTTGAAAAATTATGATAAAAAATATCACCTATCAGACAAAAAAGGCGCTAACCTAGCTCTCGTTTTTTTTGTTAGATCAAGTATTGCATTTCAAAATTGAATTTAGGATCGATAGTTTCAACTTTTCTGTATCACAGTGCTATCCGTGCCCTAGACCAATATTGTACTATTATAAGGGGGTAATTTCTAACACTGCTTTTCTTAAAACGTTGTTTTGATCAATAACCCAGCTGTCGTAATCACTGGGATCACCAGATAGATTCGGGTCATCCGCATCGCCACTGGCTGCGTGGGCGGAATCTCCTAATGCATATTCAACTGCAATTGAAAAAGCGGTCGGATTTGAGTTTGAAGCAGTCAGCAAACTTTCGTAAGCTACTGCGGTAGCAATATAGTAGGTATTTGTTGCCGTCGCCGTATTTACGATATTGGGAGTATTTATGACCATTTCGCATCGTGTATCTGTTCCTAGCCCAAATGAACCTGAGCACATCGATTTGGTATTTAAGGTATTGTAATCGACTGGAGCAATATACGTCGATGATATCGCATTTGCAGGATTATGCATGCCAAAGCCAACATTGTATCGAGCTCTTCCCATCACAGAGTAACCAATAGCTTGAAGGGAAGCATGGTAAGTTCCATGTTCCAAATGGAATGCATACTCAGCCGTGTGAATGGCAGCGAGTTGAGACTTTGCTTCGGCCTGAAAAGCTTTGGCGCGAAATTTTTTATACTGTGGAATTCCAATTACTGCCAGAATGCCAATGATTGCAATAACGGATAAAAGTTCAATCAAACTGAAACCTTTATTTCCCATATTTTTTCTCATCACTTACATCCTTGGATTACTACCTGTATCTTATTTTAACAACTATACAAATTTCATTCAATTTTTCTAAATTTGGTGCATCAGAATGAAACGGAGAATACGTTTCCCTTTTTGCCGTCAGCTGAATTGTGTCTTGTTGGTTATTAGACCGCAAAAATAGTTGAAATCAAGATTTCAAAGGCACTTCAACATTTAGAGCCGATGCGCCAACTTTCTGAAGATAAACGAGATACTTTTGTTTGAAGAGTACGTATCCTAAATGTGAGAACTTTATCGGACCTAATGCCTTTTGTTGAAAAGAAGAAGCAAATGTATTTTTAAAGGTTACGCTTAATATATATCCCATTGATTGCCTTCCGTACTTGTCATAAAATTCTTCTACTTGCAAATCTAAGCAAACGTTTAAAAATGGAAGTCCATATTTTAAAAAATGAATACAAATTATTTTTTATTCATGGCAAGAACTTTCTTACCACTTTAAACCAGTGATATATAAGGTTGAAATTAAATCAATCCACCACTAGTATCTTTAAAAGTGAAAGAGGTTTTATGACTTCGACATCGGAAAACAAATATCCACAAATTTATCAGCGATATATTTTGCTAGACGCTATTGGCGCCGGCGGCATGGGGCAGGTATTTAGGGCCGTCACTATGGATGAAATCAATCGCGTGGTGGTTGTTAAAAAGACGTTTGAACATTTAAGATCAAATTCATCCTACGTGAAAATGTTCCGAGACGAAATCAAAGTTCTTTCGTTGCTAAATCACCCCAATATTGTTCATCTCTATAGTTATGGTTCTAAGGCCGAATTTATTGAGATGGAATACGTCAGAGGACTGTCGTTAAATCAAATTTTGCTAACCCTTGAAGAAAAAAAAGAAAAAATTCCTATCGAAATCGCAGTCTATATAGCCCACGAAGCGGCCAAGGGTCTTAGTTATGCTCATGAACTCAGAGACGATGCTAAATCGTTACCGTTGGGAATAGTTCACAGAGATATTTCACCCCATAATTTAATGATTTCAGCGAAAGGCAGTGTAAAAATCTTGGATTTTGGAATATCAAAATTTACGGACCAATTAAATGTAACCGAATTTGGAGTTGTAAAAGGAAAGCGACATTATATTGCCCCGGAACAAAATCGTGGCGAAACAGTCAATGCGTCTGCTGATATTTATTCATTGGGTGCGGTTTTATGGAGAATGCTAGTGGGTGAACCTCCGTTCGATGCAGATAACCAAACCGAATATCGTAAAATCGTCGTCGAGTCTGAAATTAAGGCTCCGAGTATTTTTAACTCACAGGTTCCAAAAACGTTAGATGCCGTTTGCCAAAAAGCGCTTCAGTATAGACCAGAGAACCGGTTCAAAACGATGGAAGAGTTTCAGACCGAGTTATTGGCCGTTTCAAAGGAAATTAACCGAGAGAACTCAATCGTAAGAAAAACGTCGGATTGGATACTTGCAAATTTTAAATCTCAATTGGTATCAGAAGAAGACTCTCTTCGGACCGGTTTAAATACAGCCGCCTCTATTGCAAAATCGGCTCGAGAGACACAAGATAAAACAATTTTAATTTCATCCAGCCCTTTGGAGCCTAGCCCAGAAAAAGTTCTACCCAAATCGTTAGACCTATTAAAATGGAAAATTCCCGGACTTACCGTATTTCTTGTATTCTTGATCATCGCTGGCTTTAAGTTTTTCGGCTCTGAAAAGGACAACCAAGGCAACCGAACAACAAGTACAACCAATGAGGTAAAAAAAGAAAATCAAATTGAACTTAGCGACCTGCATCTTTTGGTGGAACAACAATTTTATGAAGAGGCTCTCGGTAAGCTAGCACAAATTCCTATAACTCAACGTTTAGATTCATGGAGACAACTAGTAGTTCGGACCGTCATTGGTTGGTTGGAAAAAAAAGCTGCCGGCGACAATAACTCGGCTTTTGAAGAAATAAAATCTTTGGAATTAAAATTTCCATTTATTTTAGAAAACGCCGACTATTCAAAATTGAAATCCAAAATAGTTCTTGCATGGCTAGACGCTTGCGCCACTACTGATTCAAATTGTTTAAATACGTTACTCCCGGTGGCAAATGCCGACCCCAACAATGCGGATCTTGCTTTTGAGCTGGGAAAAAAGGCGACATTCCATTATTTCCACTACCACGCGCTACCTTTTTTTAAGATAGCATTGCAAAGAAAAAACGACAAAACCTATTGTCATGATGACCGACTGAAATCCGCTTTATCCACGGGATTGACATTTTCAAAGGATACTGAAATTCGAAAACTTGCTGATGATGTGACTCAGTTATGCCGTTAGTTCGGCCATGCGGTACCTACTGATGGATTAATGCTTTTTCTTTTGTTCGGTGTCACTATAGATATCCAGGGAGACTTCTAAAGTACGAAGTAAAACAACTTTCGTAGTCCTCTTCAAATTGGCATGCAAGCTTGTGAACATCTTCGGAAAATTTTTCGTTATCGTAACAATTCCAATTGAAGTTTTGATCTTCGGACTGTGAAATCTTGGTTGCATTGACCATGACACTAGACTGGTAAGCGAACTTGCGTTTCGATCCATTGTAATTACGAACTGCTACGACATAGTTTCCATTTGAAACAGATAAATATAATTTTAGGTAAATCGCGCCCGTTAGAATATCGTATTGAAAATTTGATCCTCGTCGTAGGTCGGTTTTAATATCAGAGATACTTTTGGATAACCATTTCAAATAAGCCCCGGTTTTGACTTGAGAGTCGTCTTTAAAAAAGCGTGAAGCGAGTTGAGCCAATAGTTCCGGGGTTCCAGGAGTGTACTTGCCTTCTCCGGAAAAGCCCAATTGGTGTTTCATTTCAGTTATCGCTGGTGTCGTGAATTGCATACAACCCGAATCACCGCCGCGTCTATTAAAACGATTTATGCAGTAAAGAGATTCCTTTTTTAAAATTGAGGCTAGAATCTGAAAATCAATTCCGACACTGGAGGCGACGTCCACTACGAGTTCAGCTAACTCGATCGAAGTTAATTCGGGAACCTTTTTTCCGCCCCAAGTCGCTTCAATACTCTTCTGAACGGATTGAACTTTGTCTGCCTTAGTTTTAACCGTGTTTCTTGGTAAAACTGATTCCTTAAGTAAAAGCCTTTGCTGATAGTTTCCCAAAAAATAACCGGCCTGAGAAAATTCAGCATCTCTAACATCGCATTCCTGTGAATAGACACTTGTAGATAAAACACATAAAAGTGTCACCAAGTAAAATACCGAATTCATATATAGACAATCCTTCTTTGTATGCAAAGTTTCCTCTGAAAAATAGCAAAGAAAAAAAAATTAGAAAGACTGATTTCGCTTTGGTGAAAAATCTAAAATAGTGTCCAGAAGTTAGACGGTTGAAAGTCTATGTTTACGGATTAAAAACGATGTCCGACTAGAATAGTGTAATTCTAGATATCGGCTTGATTCAGAAGCTTAACTATACGCGGATTTTTTGCGTGTTTGCGAAGGCGAGACAGCAAATCAAAAGTAGCCTCTTGCAGAAAAATGAGACTCTCATGTAAGTTCTGATCATAGTTAGTCTCTTTTTCGTCCATGAAAGAATTGACGGTGCCTAATACTGACTTGGATATAGCGGCCAAGTATAAATCAGCTTCACTGGTTCCCTTTACCGATTCAACTATTTTAATAAAATCATCAAGTTCTTTCTTGGTAGCTTCTTTGTCTGGTCCGTGCGGTGCTAAAATAGCCTGGTTGAACTTAGAGCGAAATAAAATAAGTCGATTAATAGCCGATTTTGAGTTGAGTTTCTCTATTTGGGTACGAACGATGTGACTAGAAATGCAGGCATAAGAAAGTCTAATTTTGACACCGTTGTTTTGGCCAGAATCACCAGAGAAAGGAGAATCGTTTATTTTTTTTACTTCGTATCGACCAGGGCGATCAGCTTGATCAAGCTTTTGGCTATGGACGCCGTCAATAGAGGTTTTCTCAAATATCTGCGCCTCACCTAAGCTTATTGAACTATGCAAAATTTGAAGCCCGTTGCTGGGTTCGTCCTCAAAATAAGATTCTTTACCAAAATAAACCAACACATTTCCGCGAGATAGCAGATTTTGTTTTTGTTGCTGGCAAAATTTATCTAAATAGAAAAGGAATTCCATCCCGTCGACATACTGAATAGTGTTCATATAGCCTTTAGCGACAAGGGAGGCGTTAAAGCAATTAGGCCCATCATAAGGACTTTGATATTGAGTTAATAGGCGAATTTTTTCTGGTATATGATTTTGGGCGTAGGTCAGGTTGAACGAGAGTAAAAAAAACAGAATTGAAATCAATCGCATAAATCGTGGTTATGCTTTAAATATGCCAAAAATGTAAGTAATTAGGATGGTTTTGGTTAGATTTTAAGGTTGGCACATGGGAACAGACTGTCCAAACTTTGTTGCTCCGGCTCCAATTTGTCCTGGTGCTGGGTTTGAAGGAAAGGTTCCCAAGCTTAACATTCTAAGCTTTTTAAATGTTTCAACAGCTGTCTTATTTTAATACAGATCGTTAGAGTGACTGCTAGAATCGGTATAAAAGCATTAAACTTAATTAGTTTATTTCCGATAATCTGTCAGCTATCAAAAAGGGGATGAAATGTTTAAAGAAACCATTAAAAATTTGCATTCGTTTACTGTGAAGTTAGTCGCTCTACTCTGTGTATCGGGATTTTCTGAGTCCTTCGCTCAAAATATGGCTCCGCCGTCTGGTGATTCCAATCAAACTGAATCTGAACCTAAAAATCGATTTGATTCTATATTGAGCGAAGCCTATCGCCCCAAAGAAGGCGACGGCATTTTGACGTTTACCTATGTCACGGCGTCTCTAACGGATGCCGTGGTAAAGACGTATTCGTTTTCCACGCAGACAACATCAAAGCTGGCCAGTGTGACGGCGGTAGGCTCGTATCTGAATTTGTCTTATAAATACGCTATAGATGAAAATGTAAATATAGGTTTTAGCCTAAACGATGCTCTAGGTAAAAAAATTGAATACAACTACACCGCAAGCGCAAAAAACAGTGGCTACGCGGATTTCACATCCAACAGAAGCGGGATGGAGGAGCCGTCAATATATTTAGACTATGTACTTAAGCGCACAGACAATTTGCTAGTGGTTTTAGACTTAGGTTTCTCACCAAAGACGGGTGACACCAGCGACACAAACAGCTTAAGGGGTGGATCAGTTGCACGATTTGGATTTCACATATACAGAGCCGCCGGCAAGTGCGAGTATACATTTGGCCTAGGAGCCGAAACGCTATCAACCCGAACGGGAAAATCTGGAACATCGACAATAGAATCCACCGGGGGAAACAAATTAACTGGCACACTGGGAGTAAACCTATTTCTATCAGAAAAGACATCGTTATTGCTTGGAGGCGCGTATCAAAGAACCGCAGCATCAACAGATACAATAACGCCGCAAACAATGAAGTTCGAAAACACGGATTACGGGACGTCAACTATATCGGCAGTTGTGGGACACACAATTTCGAAAGACTTGTCGATGCATTTGGGAGCTTCCGTAGTGACAACAGAAACACAATCCTCATCGACAACGACTTCGAAGACGACACAGGAGCTGTCCTATAGTTACGGATTGGGCCTAGGCTTGAAGTTGGGATTCTAGGTAAATTATCCCACTTTGGATTGAAAAACAAACGTCAGAACTTGGTTTTAAGGTTGTTACCAATAAACTGCCTAGTGGAATGGATGTTTTGATCGGCCAAAAATGACTCATTTTTTTTTAGTTGGCCAACTCAATTTCCCTCCGCCGATGTCTTGCCTATATGAAGAGTGGCACGCAACACAGGTTCGAAGAGTAGTACTGTAGCTAACCAGTACATTTTCAAAGTGTTTCGTTCGCGCACTGTTCAAAAGCTCCCTGGCGTTTTGGTTTAAACTTGCGCCCATTTGCATAAAAGCCTTTACTTGTTCCGTTTCTTTACCGCAAGAGCTTCTCGGCTGGGTCAAGGTGACAAGCTTTTCAGATCGGCTTTCTATTGTCGAAAAATTTTTATCTTTTAACGCGTCTGAAATGTCGGCCATAATTTCTAAATAGGTTCTCATCTTAGCCAGCTGGTGAGCCGCCTGTTCCTGTGACAGTTTGACGGGATGTCTAGAGTCGGGCGGCATTTCAGCGATGGAATGAAAACAAAAAAACACAACAAGGAATGACATAATCATCGGTTACCTCTTTCTTGGCAAAACGAACATGGTCTCGCCAGGGAACAACCGAGCATCGAACAGGCAGGATTTTGTTCATAGTCTTGATAGCGAATCATCCGTCCTTCTTCGTCTTCCTTTTTAAAATCACAGCTCGTAAATCTCAGAACCAATACCGATTCTGAAAGACATCTCGTGTGATGGATATCTCCAGGAAGATACACTTTATTATCTCCTGCTCGCATAGGATACGTCTCGCGATTGACGAGTTGAAGTTTCCCTTTTTGATCCACATTTCGAATATAGGTCCCCATCTCCATTTCACCGTTTTGAATGCCGTAGATAACCCAGCCGCTTCCGTGATCATGTGGAATGCGATAGGTATCTTTTTTTTCGGAATAGGCTATTAGCAGAAATCCACGTTCAGAATCTCGATAAAGCTCTTTAGCTTCGGGAGGATTGTTTATAAGATCCGCAAGCCAGGGTTCTGACGAAGGAGCCTTAACGAGCTCGCCAAATAGATGTTTTGAGTTTTGAACGACATCTGTACTCAATGGTCCCCAAACTTTCTTAACTTCTAAAATAAACTTATCTAAAGAATTGTTATTCATGCTTTCTCCTGTTTCTTCTTTTTTTTAGTATGCAACTTCAAGTTGACTTGAGCTCAAGATATTTTTTCAGTAATTTAGGAGGGCGGTCCTGTTTGTCTCATTAAGAATCGGACTTAAAATGAATCGCAAGCGATACAATAATAAGAAATGCTGCGCAGGTATAGGTTGCATGCAATCCCAAGATCGCGCTAGACGTAGCCGCCGATGCAATTTCGCCGATTCCGGAGACACGAGAAAAAATTGCCCCCATAACCGACGCCCCTATAAGAAGTCCGACATTTCTTGATAAATTAAGCAGGCCAGAAATAGTTCCTCTGCGGCCTTCTGCGGATTTCTTCATTATTGAAGTATTATTCGCTGACGTGAAACTCGCATAGCCAGTCGTGATCAACAGAATTCCTGCCAAGTAACCCGTTACACCCCAAGCATTTGAAAGAAGCGCGAGGAAAATACAACCAAGTAAAAGAACTATTAAGGCCATCTGAATGATCCTCCGACAGCCTAAGCGATCAATCAAACGCCCTGCAATGACCCCAAGAATCGCAGACAGCGTTGGACCAACAGACATGGTAAGGCCTGTTTGGTAGGAGGATAAGCCAAGATCGATGGCTAGGTAAAAAGGGCCGACAACAAGCGAGACCATGGCAACGCTGGACACAAGCACGTTTAAAAAGAGGCTTCCGAAAAGACCTCTGCCAAGCAAACCTATTTCTTGATTCCTTGATGGCTCGCTAATCTGCACTGTTGTTTTGCCGGAGAGTTTTTTTTCTAAACGATCTTTGGATAGCGATTTATAAAGGGTCCAAAAGGTAATGGCAGCCAGCGTGGCTTTGAAGATAAAGATGGAAGACCAACCTAAAGTATCAATAAAGAGTCCGCCCAGCGAAGGGCCCAACGCCGTTCCGATTGCAGAGGTGGTTCCCAAAAGACCCATGGCACGGCCCAAATGGCTATCATGGGTAATTTTTCCAACTAAAGCCATTGACTGAGACATTACAATCGAAGCCCCCAGTCCTTGAAATCCTCGCCCAACAATCAAAACCCAAAAACTTGGCGCCCATGCACACCCCAACGATGCGGCTAAGAAAACGCAGACGCCGACCAAGATAAGCAGGCGCCGGTTAACTGAATCACCAATTCTACCGGCGGGCACAACCAGAATCGTTAATGATAGTAAATATGTTGTAATGACTAGCTGACTTTGCTGCAGCGTAACTCCAAACGCCGCCGACAAAGTCGGAAGCGCGACATTCGCCATGCTCGTTCCAAGCGACGACAAAAACATCGCTAGGCAAAGGCTAAACATTGCTAAAGAATTGCCTCGAAATCCCATTTAATCTATGATCCAACCTCAAGTCTACTTGAGGTCAAGAGGAGTTTTTTGTGCGAGATATATTGGATATTGGCGAAGTTGCGAAAAGATCAGGGGTTCGTGTGTCGGCCCTTAGATACTATGAAGAAAAGGGCCTTATTGCTTCTGTCGGACGGCGTGGTTTAAATAGGCTTTTTCGAGAAAACGTACTTTATCAGTTATCTCTTATTGCTCTTGCGAGATATGCGGGCTTTTCTCTTGCTGAGACGGCCACAATGTTTCCTGCAAACGGTAGGGTAACAATCAATCGTGAAAAACTCCTTATTAAAGCCCGCGAGATAGCGGTATCCATAAAACGACTTTCAGCTATGAGAGACGGCCTAAAACATGTCGCCCACTGTCCGATGCCAAATCAACTGGATTGTCCCAAGTTTCAACGTCTTGTAAAGGTGGCGGCCAAAGTGCAATTCAAATCTGCAAGAGGAAAAAAGAAGGCGCAAAGTAAACCCCGAGGGTAGAACCGTGAGAAACGGAACTCGATATTTAGTCTAGTAAGATATTTTCTAAAAATGGTACTGAGACAACATATGAATTTATGGTTCGAAAAATCTATCATGACGAGCCAGTCAACCAACGAAGAAACATTGGCAATGCTTGGATTTAATACTATGACTGGCTTGGGGAGGGAACTGATGGATCAAGCAATATCGGGTATTTTAAGTGGCGTTTTAATGATCATTGGAGGTCTTTCTGTTTATTTTCAAGGTACAGGTAAATTGCCTGTCAGTCGAAATTCACAGCGCCAAGCAACTTGGCTTGTAAACGTGGGTCCGATTTTCAAAATAGGTGGGCCAATTATGATAGTTGGCGGTTTTTTTAAATTGTTTTTGTCATTTTAACTGTCAAAACTATAGACATCCTTTTACATTTTAAAAATTAGAGTAAGTCATGTATACTGCCGCGCTGGGGTTCTCGGAGGTGACATGAAATTTCTATTGAACTTCGGTGTGGTGGCAGTTGTGTTTCTGTCAGCGCCGTTTTCTGAAGTCAGTGCAAATATCATAGATAGCCGCTCGTCTTGTATCAGTGTCTACCAACCCAGTAAGGTTCTACCGAATGGTCGTCGTGTTTGGTATCTACATCAACCCGAAGCAATCGGTGATGGTTTTGAGCCTAAATATGTCCCTAAGGGAAAAGTCGTTGAATTAAAAGAACCAGAGGTCAGCAATCAGTGTCAGACAACGGAATGTTATCTTTTCTCAGTCATTAACTTCATTAACGTGTTTAATAAAAATCAAGTGGGCGGGAAAGCACCCGTAGTATCGGAACCATTTTTAGTCGCACACAAGTTTCTAGAACACATCAAAGAAACTCTTCGATTGGGACCTGATAGTCCAGAATTGATTCATGATCTTGAAGGCGGATTTCCATACGAAGCATTTCATTTAACTCGTAAAGTGGGTTTAGTTCCAAAAGAAGCATGGACACCAAAAGTTCCATTTGAGCACTGGGACACGAACAAGATTTATCGAGCTCTTAGACACAAAGTTCCGGAGCAACACCAGATACTGACTAAACTGGCAGAGAAAACCGGATCTTGGGAATCGCAAGAAGTGAAAGAGGCACAGGCAAAAGCTTTCGCGGAACTACAGGCAGTGATTTTAGAATTCACCGGACCGTTGCCTCAAGGTTTTGTATTTAAAGGTCAGAACTACACACCAGAATCTTTTGAACGTCAATATGGCATTCCACGATTGGTTTCATTCTACATACATAACTCTGGTGAATATGCGGTGCCCGAAAACCATAGTATGGTGCTTCGACAAGCATTCACTCAGCAAGGTGGTCGCTACCGAGTGTATGATGGCGTGGGTGAAAGTATGATTACAACAATTCGTGATTATATTGATCAAAAATTGCCAGTCATTATAGATTTGAAATGGCATAACGATGGGCATTCTATGTTGGTTGTGGGTTACGAATTTGATGAAGTCACCAACACAATTGTCCGTTTTAAAGTTATGAACAGTTGGGGCAATACGTTCGGCAATGGCGGTTTTGCATGGTACACACCAGAAGACGTCATAAAGAACACGACGGGAACATACCGTATTAGTATGCCCGGCACCCATTTTCGCTAACCAAGATAGCCGTAAAGTTCTTTAAGCAGTGTTGTTCTTGAAATAGGTTTAGTTAGAACTTTGTTGTAACCGACCTTATCATATTCCTCATCGTATTCGGTTCGAATCGCATGAGCCGTGAGCGCTAAGATTGGTTTTGTAAAACCCATTTTTCGAATTTTGTCTGTGGCTTCATGACCATCCATTCCCGGCATTTGCACGTCAATAAGAATCAAATCAAAATCATTTTTCTTAACTTCATCAATGGCATCGATTCCATTTTCAGCAAAATGAATGATGGCTCCAGAGTTTTTTAAGTAAAATGAAATTAATGTCAGATTATCGGGTGAATCATCGACAGCAAGAATACGTTTATTCGTTAACTGCAGATTTTCTAGTTGTATCAATCCTTCGGTCAATTTTTTGGGTGTTTCTTTTTTAATAGTCGCTTTTTGAGCGCGCATCAGGGGTAAACTAATCAAGAATGTGGAACCAACTCCTAAAGTTGAACTCAGAAGTTTAATTTCACCGCCCAAGGCTTTAGCGAGTTGTTGAGAAATAACTAAACCTAAACCAGAACCACCAAATTGACGACGTGTCGATGGATCCGCTTGTCCAAAAGGTTGGAATAAACGCTGTTGCTGTTCCTCGGATAAACCAATGCCTTGGTCGTTAACTTTAATTAAAAAAATATCTGAAGAAGAATTGTCTGAATTTGACTCGATTGAGATATCGACGGTCACACTTCCGTGAGACGTAAACTTTATGGCATTTCCAACAATATTAAGCATGATTTGCTTAATTCGTGTTGAATCCGAAATGTATTGATGAGGGAAAGACTTTGGTGCATTGAATTGTAATGTTAAACCTTTTTCGCTGGCTCGGAATGAAAGAGCTGATTCAACGTCGCGAACAAGGTCTGCTAAATCAAATCGAATGTTTTCAAGTTCCAGTCGATTCGCCTCTATACGTGACAAATCCAAAATATCATCAATTAGGCGTAGTAGTAATTTACCATTACGATCGATAGCCTCACTGAGCTCTTTATTTTCTTTATTGTCGGGAGTGTTTTTAGAGATTAATTCTGAAAAACCAAGAACCGCGGCTAGTGGTGTACGAATCTCGTGTGACATGTTAGCCAGAAACTGACTTTTGATTACATTAGCGGCGTCGGCTTCGATACGTAGGCGCTCGAGTTCCGCCACATGAGTCTGGAGCAGTTCTTTTTGTCGCGCAAGTTCTACGAACATTTGAACTTTGGCCCGCACCATGTAGGCATCAAGTGGTTTAAATAGTAAATCGACTGCACCGGTTTGGTAACTCTGAAAAATGACATCGCTATCACGATGATGAGCTGTTACAAAAATAATCGGAAGGCTGACATATTTTTTCACGCTTCTAATTATTTTCGCAAGCTCAAGTCCCGATGTCCCAGGCATCTGAACATCAAGAAGTACCAATCCAAATTCGTGATTTGCAATGTGCTCTAAAGCTTGATCGGCGTTGGTTGCGGAAAAAATTTCGATTTCAGGAACCGTTATTAGTTCAGACAATGCTCGAATATTTTCTAAATAGTCGTCTACAATCAAAATTTTGGTTTTATTCATAGAGCCTCACCTCTAGATAGTTTTGCTAAAACCTGTGGGATCTTTGGAAGATGGGCCGGTTTCGGCGTCTTTGACGGACGAAAAGATCAAATCGACTTCATATGTGTGGATAACCCAAGTTTCATTTTCACTTACACCTTTAAAGCTGGAATACAAAAACCATGAGTTAAGACTTAGAATAACTAAAATCGCGATTGCAATCAAATATAGACGAATCCGAGCAATATTTTTAGATAACATTCTCAACAGGTAACATAGGTTTTTTAAATTGTCTTAAAGTCGAAAAAATTTGGCTTTCAGTGTACCAAAATGCCCCAAAAAAAGGAGGACCCTGTTTTTTGGGGGTATGCCAACTAACTATCTTGTAAAATATTCGCGATTTAGGCTAGGACAGCGGCTGACGTGTCAGCAAATCGAGTAGTTTTCCACTCAACGATTTGATTTCGGATTGTCAAAAAAAGTGCATCAACAGCGTCTTGCGGGGTCATTTCTAAAGCCGAAGCCTTAAATTCGCCGCCCAAAGAACTGATGTGAATACGTCCCGAAATACCGTCGGCTACTTTTTCTAAGTGAACTTCAAGAAAAGCGCCGTAGGGAGCTTCATCAAGTAACTTTTTGAAAACGATAAGTATATTTTCCTTGGCCTCAGCAGTAACCTCAAACCCAGTACATACTATTTTTACATTTTCTAAATTTCCCATAAGAACCTCCTAGTCTATTTTCCAACATTTATTCTTTAGGTGTCTTTGTCAAGTCGAGCAAATGCTCTTAATTCGCTCGACTGACTTAAAAAATAAAAAATCGTTATGGAATTCAAAAATATTTTTGTACTAAATGTGAGTGAAACACGTCTCAAATGTTTTGTGTTCGAGTACGGTTTCATTTTGTTCGAAAATTTTTCCAAGTTGGAAAAACATTTTCTCGCTGAAAATATTTTTAGAATTTTCAGTGAATAAAATTTGTCCGCGAAATTCGAAGTATTTTTTCAGCGATTGGCGCAGTTTTCCCGAAGAGTAGAACAATTTATCTAGTTCCGCGATGATAAGGTCCTGTGAACTGAAGTAGCGGAGGAGTACTTGAGATTCCATTTTGTTCACGAATGTCGCGCATGAAGCGAAGCGGTCTTTTCCCAAAGAGATAAGAAGTAATTCGAAAATAAATAGTAGACACAGTTTTTCTCCATGCTGATGCTTTTGAAGTAGAGTTATTAATTCAAGTTGACTGTGGTGCCTGTGAAGCGCGCCATTTAACCCAGTTGGTGAGTTTTTCACGGCATTGACTAAAAGTTGAAACTGGCAAACGTAAATATCCAGTGAATAAAGCAGCTGTTGAAAAATAAAGTGTTCTGTTTTTGGTGAAATGATCTGGCGGAAAAATCCGTAAAATAGTTCGCTCCATTTAAATGATTCAAAATTTAGAAAAAAGCGAGATGAGTCACATAGGGTTTCGTTGATAGAAATTTTTCTATTTTGTGAAACAAGTGTGTAAAGCCGGGGAATACGAAAATCTAGGTTCGCTAAAATTTCTGTTTCGGCTTCATGGTCTCTAAAGCCAATCAGACTATAGTCTTTTACTTTAATGCTAGCGAGTTTATAGGCTGCTAGGGCGGGTAGTTTTGATTTTGGTTGTGCCCACGAGTAGGCGCTAGTTGCTGCTTTCATCTTTGGTCCCCTTTTTTATTTTGGATAAAAGCAAAGGGGTGGCCAAAGGTATCAGGCGCCAAATCTAATATAAAAGGATTTGAGAGTTTCTGTATCTCAAGATTAAGAAAAAAATCTCAGTTTCAAGAAGGTTATCAGATGACCTAGTAAAGTAATTTTAATATATTTCTGCCCATCAACATTGATTCCTAGGGGGGAAATCCTATGTTAAAAATTCTTTTTAATCTTTTTGTTATCACAATTACATTTCAGGCTCATGGCCAAGTCGATGAGCTAAATAAGCTAGTGACTAGCTATACAGAACAAGTGAAGCGTTTGGACGCATTCGCTGCCCCTTACTTTAATGTCGAAGGAGACCTGGGAAAATTTGGAGACTATTTATCTCCTGAATTAAAAGTAAAACAAAAAGCATTGGTTGTTCAAACGATCAAAGATTTAAAAAAGGTCGACAAGTCTAAATTGGATGAATCGTATCAAATTACTTACGACCTATTTAAGGAAGATCTAGAAACAGCATTAGGTGGTTTTGATTTTCCATATGAAGCTATGTCGATGGATAACAAATGGACTCGCTTAACTGATTATTTAGAATCATCAAGTCCAAGCCTATCCAACTTTCCTTTTTCGACTGTGAAGAACTACGAAGCCTATGTCTCGCGCGCAGGAGGCTTTCCCGCATACGTGGATCGCCAAATTAAGGTTTTACAAGAGGGTCTGCGAAAGAAAGTGGTTCTAAGCTGCCCAATCGCTGAAAAAGTTCCCGGCACGTACAAAGAAGGACTAACGAAAGAAGTTGAAAAGAATCCGTTCTATCGTCCCATTTCAATGATGCCGAAAGAATTTTCGAAATCAGACAAAGAAAAAATTCAAGCGGATTTCAAAAAGATGATTGCAACAAATATTATCCCTAGTTTTGAAAAATTCGATGCGTTTTTTCAAAAGGAATATTTACCTAAATGCCGTAAAGATTTCGGTTATGGCACTTTGCCCAACGGAAAAAAATGGTACCGTTACTTAGTTAAACTAAATACGAACACAAACAAGTCACCAGAAGAGATTCATAAAGTTGGTTTGGCAGAAGTAGCCCGTATCAAAGGTGAAATGATCAAGATCAAAGAAAAAATAGGATTTAAAGGAGACTTTAAAGCTTTCTTAAAATTTATCGTAGATGATCCAAATTCTTATTTCAAAACTTCGAAAGAAGCGATTGAAGGCTACAATACGGTTAGAAAAAAAATCGATGCTGTGATTCCTCTGTATTTCAACTTAATGCCTAAAGCTGACTATAAAGTAGTGGAAGCTGAAAACGGTGATGCACCGGCGGCAAGTTACAACCAGCCAACAGAATTAAAAACATATGGTCGTTTTGTTGTGAATACGATCAACTTAAAAGGTAACAGCATTCTAGAAATGACCAGCTTGTCGTTGCATGAGGCGGTTCCGGGGCATCATTTTCAACTAGCACTGGCTTTTGAATTGAAAGACAAGATTACCGAATACCAACGCAAAATCTTTAACTCGAATGCGTTTGTTGAAGGTTGGGCTCTGTACACCGAATACCTCGGTCGCGAAATGGGTTTATTTACC
This sequence comes from uncultured Bdellovibrio sp., assembly GCA_963932905.1. Taxonomy (GTDB): domain Bacteria; phylum Bdellovibrionota; class Bdellovibrionia; order Bdellovibrionales; family Bdellovibrionaceae; genus UBA2316. Next base: position 70,429 of record CAWVRN010000018.1, on the reverse strand, counting down.
GACGACAAACAATATCTAGGTCATCTATCTAGTGAAATGTTAAGAGCGGTTCGTTTAGTCATTGATACTGGTATCCATTCTAAAGGGTGGAGCCGTCAGCAATCGATCGATTTTATGGCTGCTAATTTAGCCTCAGATATCAAAGACGTTGAATCCGAAGTAGAGCGTTATTCTGTATGGCCAGGTCAGGCTTTGGGATACAAAATTGGTCAACTAAAAATCATCGAATTACGCAAAAAAGCGGAAAAAGAGCTGAAAAATCAATTCGATATAAAAAAGTTTCATGATGTGGTTTTGGGCCAGGGTACGCTGTCGCTTTTTGTACTCGAAAAGCGGGTAAACAAGTGGATTCAAGAGCAGAAAAAAGGGAAAACTATTTCCAAAATTTAAATAGTTTGTTGTCTAACGGATAGTTATTAAGTATCTAGCTAGGACATATACGTAACCGCCTAATTTAGGAGACTCTAGTGATTGCAGAACATCAGTTGGCTATTGGAAATGAAGAACTTGTTTCTTGGGTAAATGAAATTAAAAATCTTTGTACACCAGACAGTGTTCATTGGTGTGACGGCTCTGAAGCCGAAAACCAATTAATGATTTCAAAACTTGTTGCTTCAAAAACTTTAGTGAAATTAAATGAAGCTAAACGCCCGAATAGCTATCTAGCTTTGTCGGATCCGTCTGATGTGGCTCGTGTTGAAGACCGTACCTTTATTTGTTCTGAGTCTCCGGATGATGCTGGTCCTACCAATAACTGGGTTAACCCTGCCGAAATGAAAGCAAAATTAGCTGGATTGTTTCAAGGTTGCATGAAGGGTCGTACGATGTACGTGATTCCATTCTGCATGGGTCCGATCAGTTCCCCAATGTCTCAAATTGGTGTTGAGATCACGGATTCTCCGTACGTTGTAATCAACATGCGCGTGATGACAAGAATGGGTAAACAAGTTCTTGATGTCATTGGCGATGGGCCATTTGTAAAATGCTTACATACAGTAGGTGCGCCATTAGCGGAAGGCCAGCAAGATGTCTCATGGCCATGTAATAAAGATGAAAAATATATTGTTCATTTTCCAGAAGAAAATTCAGTTTGGTCGTTCGGCAGCGGTTACGGTGGTAATGCTTTACTTGGTAAAAAATGTTTCTCGTTGCGTTTAGCTTCGAACATGGGTCGTAAAGAAGGTTGGTTAGCTGAACATATGCTTATCTTGGGTGTTGAATCGCCAGAAGGCGAAAAGAAATATGTAGCAGCGGCTTTCCCAAGTGCCTGTGGTAAAACAAATTTTGCGATGATGATCCCACCTAAAGAATTAGGTAACTGGAAAATCACAACTGTCGGTGATGATATCGCTTGGATCAAAGCGGATCGCAATGGTAATTTACGTGCGATCAATCCAGAAGCGGGTTTCTTTGGTGTAGCGCCGGGAACAAGTCTGCGTACAAATCCAAATGCAGTTCAAACGATCTCTAAAAACACTATTTTCACAAACGTTGCATTGACTGAAGATGGCGATGTTTGGTGGGAAGGTTTAACGGATACTCCGCCAGCGAAATTAACTGATTGGCAAGGTCAGCCTTGGGCGCCAGGAAATGGTCGTCCTGCGGCTCATCCTAATGCTCGTTTTACATCTCCAGCGTCTCAGTGCCCATCGATTGATGAAAACTGGGAATCGGCAGAAGGCGTAGAAATCAGTGCCTTTATCTTCGGTGGTCGCCGAGCAGACACTATTCCGTTGATCACTCAAACTAAAGATTGGAACCACGGGGTGTACTTTGCCTCAACAATCGGTTCTGAAACAACGGCTGCGGCGACTGGTAAAGTCGGTGTGGTTCGTCGTGATCCAATGGCGATGTTGCCTTTCTGCGGATACCATATGGGTGATTATTTTGCTCACTGGTTACGTATGGAAAAACGTGCGGCTAAACTGCCTCCTATCTTTATTGTTAACTGGTTCAAAAAGGATCAAGAGGGCAAATTCATGTGGCCGGGCTATTCCCAAAATATGCGTGTTCTTAAATGGATTTTCCAGCGTACTAACAATGAAGTGGGCGCTAAAGAAACAATTCTCGGTGCACAGCCTAGTTATGAAGATATCGACTGGTCGGGTTTAGATTTATCAGCTGATAAATTTTCTGAATTGTTGAAAGTCGACGCGAGGGAATGGGAATCTGAATTGTTGTCTCATAAGGAATTCTTCCAAAAATTAGGTAACTTTCCCATGGCTTTCTTGGGTATCCAAGAAACAGCAATTTCAAAGCTTAAAAGAGAACATTTGTCTGTTGTATAAATGGGTAGGTGGCTAAAGGTGAGGCCTAAGGTATGAATAGATATTTTATAACATCCATTTTATGCTTCGGCCTTGCTGTCGGTCTTTTTATCTTGTCTTTAGTTTTCGTTGGCGGTGCTCAAACATTTGAGAGTTTAGAAACTGACCATCCTCTACATGTGACCATCCGCGGATTTCCCGTTTGGATGGTTTGTATGTTTCTAGTAACGTTAGGTATCTTTTTCGTCATATTCGGGTTTAAACAGAAATTGTTTTTGCAATCTCAAAACCAATAAGTAATCATGCTATTGCATGGAAAAAATATTGGAACAAAAAGAAGTGCGGTTTAGCCCTTTAAACGGTGATTTTGATATAGCATCGATCAACGATATGATTGGTAAAGTCGAATTCGTCTACAGAGACCTGTATGTTGAAAATCTATTTATGTTTTTTTTAGACGAAGACTCAATGAAAGAAGCCGTTAAGTATAGAGAATCCAATCATAATATTCCGTTGCCGAATGTATTCATCGTTAAGATAACACCCAAAGAAGTCTATTTTAATTTACATGCGGGCCCTAAATTTAAACCGCACGCTCGAATCGTGCTGGAGTACTTGATCAAAAATTACAATTGCCGTGTTAAGAGTGGCAACGGCGAGGATCTAACAGACGATTTTTGTCTTTAGATCTTTGAACTTTTCTGATGGATCCATTTCGATTGAATGAAGTCGACTATGCTGGAGCATAGCAGAATAATAAATCCATAGTTTGAATATTTATGAAATTCAGGTCCTGTAAGCGGGCCAACATAAAGCTGTGAAAAGTCGGTACCGTAGTTAAGAATTCGAACGGTAATCATCGGCAGCGAAAACAAAACTAAAAATCCAATAGCAGCATAAAAAACAAAACTGGTTTTTGTTTTGTTTTTTATTTCGCCCCAGATGGGGAGAAGGCTACATGTTATAAATAGCCCAGCAGCGAATAACGAAGCGAGTTGTTTAGGTTCGATTGATTTAAAAATAAATATCACGGCGGGAATCGTAAGTAGAAAGTAAAGAATGTAAATTAAATACCGATTTTTCGTATTCATAAAGTCCCTCTTCTTTCAAGGACTATAGTCTGAGTTTAGGTGGACACCAATAAAAAAGGGCTCTTGAGGAGCCCTTTGCCGTGTTAATTTTAAGTCTGCTAACTATTTTTTAACTGAAGGAGCTGGAGCTGCTGCCGTGCCTTTAGCAACGATGTTTAAATCTAATTCCATGTTGTTATTGATAACTTTGTCAGCTGTCAATTCTTTCATGATATTTCCAGCGCCGTAAACGACACCCCATTTAGTGCGGTCGATTTCAAATTTAGCTTTACCAGTTGTAACGCCGTCTTTAGTTTCAACAGTTGCTGGGAATTCTACAGTTTCAGTTTTTCCAAGAAGAGTTAATTTGCCGACAACCCATGGTTTGCCATCTTTTTCTTTAACTGCCGTGATTTTGAATTCAGAAGTTGGGTTTTTATCCACTTTGAAGAAATCATCTGATTTTAAATGAGTTACTAGTTTAGTTTGGTAATCAGGTTTGTCTTTTAAATCGTCGTTAGTGATTGATGTCATGTCGATAACAAAATCGCCACCAGTTAATTTACCATCTTTCAATTCAACTTTACCTTCTTTGATTTTGACGTGACCACTGTGCTTGCTTTCGCCCACTTTTTTTGAACCAGTCCAGCCAATTGAGCTTGCAGCTGTATCGATTGCTAGTGTTTCTGCTTTTGCATCTTTAGCGGCTGCTTTTTTTTCTTTTTTATCAGCTGCAAATGCTGTCGACATGAAAATTGCTGTTGTTAGGACCAATAGATTTCTTAACATAAAAACTCCTTGTTTAGCGTTAACATTTGGATACTCAGGATATAAGCATTAATTGTAGAAGCAATTTCTTTTTTTTCTTCCTCGTGGGGGCAATGTAGACGATGATAGTTCTACAAGGAAAAAGGAGTTTCTTATGAAAAGAACATTAACGCTTGTAAGTTTAGTTATTACTTTCATTTCGTTTTCATCATGGGCGGCTGGGGATGCCGGTTGCGGTCTAGGCTCTGTGATAATCAGTAAAAATTCTAAGGGGTTACAACTTCTTGCGATGACAACGAATAGTTTCTTTTTCACTCAGCCATTGGGTATCACATCAGGCACATCAGGATGTTCTTCAAGTGGCCTTGTGATGAAAGATAAGGAAATTCAATATTATGTTGAGGTTAATCAAAACGAAATAACTCGCCAAATGTCTATGGGCCAAGGCGATAAAGTAGAAACGTTAGCGTCATTATATGGTTGCAACACAGATACATCAAAGAAAACGTTCATCGAAGTGTCTAGAACTGAGTTTGGAAAAATTCAGCCGCACAGCAATGTTAAACCAAATGAGTTTATCGAAAATTTAAATCAAGTGATCAATGAAAATTCTGCGCGTTTGGCTGATTGCCATATGTCTTAGTTCAGTTGCAGTGCATGCAGCAAGTGATCATGGCAACAAGATCACTGAATTTGCCCATAGCCCGGAATGGCTTGGGCATTTTTTTTATGATGGTGACCGATCAGGTTATACGTCATTAGTCGAATCCAATCACTATTTCTTTGCTCCTACGGGTAGATACAATCCCGAAGACGAATTAAAAGAAACGATCAGGCGTCTTTCTGCCGCTGAAGCTATTCCGCAAGAAGAGTATTGCCATTATGTGGGACGATATGAACTAGTTCTTTCTGTCTTTCCCGAATATAGAAAGGCATCCCATCAATGTAGAGCATTTGATGAATGGAGCCAGAAATTAGATTTGGATTCTGTACGATTATCGTTTGCTACTGGATACATTAAAAATCCGGCCTCTAGTTTTGGTCATTTGTTTCTGAAACTAATTTCCAAGAACCAAAAATCAGATTTGCTAAATTATGGAATCAATTTTTCCGCACAGACGGGTGACGACACCGGAGCTATCTATGCTTTGAAAGGCTTATTTGGTCAGTATCCTGGCAGGTTCGTGTTTCTACCATTTCATCAGCTGATTAGGGACTATAGTGATTTAGAAGGCCGTGATATTTGGGAATTAGATCTTAAGTTCGATGACATTGCTAAACGGCGACTTCTTTTGTTTATCTATGAGTTTGACTCAAATTACGTGGATTATACATTCATGAATAATAATTGTGCGGGAATTTTAGAAAGACTGATCTACTATCTGCAACGGCGTCCGATAGACAAAGATTTGCAGTTGAAGCCATGGACGATACCGCTAGAGAGTTTTGTGAATATTGCATCTGGTGTTACTGACAAAAACTACTTCTATCGACCTTCACTGAAAACACAATTGTTGCAGATGGAAAAAAGGCTAACCGAATCTCAAAAAATTAAAATTAAGGTGCAATCCGCAAGACAAGACTTCAATGACTTAGACGCCGTTAGTTTAGATTATGTAATTTTAGATAAAAAAATCAACGATTCTAAATTGGATGAAAATCAGTATCTAAAACTTTTAACTGCGCGCAGTCGTCTACCGATTGGCGCCGATAACACGGAACGGTCGGGCCAAGTTCCCGAAGTAAAAGTGGATGAACGGTCTCGTACATCTTCCATTGGAGTCGTCGGCAACAAAGAGGGCGTCGGTCTGGATGTGAACTTCCTAAACGACAGATTGATCTATCGACATAGTTTATCAGAAATAAACCTATTCAATTTTCATTTTCGTACTAACTCTAAAAAAAGACCTGTTTTAGAAAATGCCGAGATTTTCAATTTTCTAGCGGGTGAGTCGGTTTCATTTCTGCGGTCTCCGTTATCGTACGGAGGCGGAATATACTACCGAGATAAACGAGAGCTTTCTTTAGAAGCAAGCACTGGATTTTTACTTAATAGTTTAGATTGGATTTATTTTCCGAAGTTACGTTTCATTGCGGATAAATTTCAGACTGAGATTTATCCTGAAGCCGACATTTTCTATTTTTCTCAGATTGCTAATTTTAAACTCAATGTCAGCCCTAAAGAAATGGGTTTGGATGTTTTTAGATTCTTTAAGCGAGACTATTCTATCCAGTGGGCATCAACCTACGATTTGCCTACCAAGGAAACTAGGCACTTGGTCGGCTTGTCCTATTTTTACTAAAAGCTGGTTTTGATTTCCAGGCCGAAACGTGTTTCGCTTTTATCTTCGATGGTGATTTCAGTCGAGAGTAGTCGCACGCGTGTCGGATTGGTGTGGAATAGCAGGAGCTCGGCTTCTAGACCCAATGTCGCGAATGAAATGTCATCAATTTCGGTCCGGTAGAAAAACTCTTTGGAGTGGCTTTTTTGATATCCAGCAAAGGGAGCAAGCCTGCGTACAGAGATCGGAAAGCGATAGTAGTATTTAGAGTAAGGAATTTCATAAAGAAGTTCTAGATCGCCCTGACTGATGTCATTGGTATATAGTGTTGAATAGTAAACCGGAGTTTTTAAGCCGCGTTTAAAGAAACCGTGTGTTTCGGGTGCTGCTTCTAATTTAAAATACTCGGAATTATTTTTAGATAATCCTAGGCTTAAATACAAATCATAGAATAGTTTTTTACCAGCATGAATTGAATAGCTTTGGGATGTGCTCCCAGCAGACTTCTCAAGAGACGGCGTGAAAGAAAAATAAGTATAAGGGCGATAGTTTAAAAAGTAGGATTCATAGTATTGATACGTAGCGTACGCTGTACTGATGTCGTTTCTAAAAAACTTGTTAGAGTCGCCTTGGAAATCTAGTCCGACTTTTAAGGTGGAGTAACGTTTATCAAGCAAAGTATTTTCCATCGTGAATCGATACGAATTCGTAGTTATTTTTTCAGTTTCGTCAAAATAGAATTCAGTTTCATTTGTTCCAGATAAATAGAACTTAGTGGCGTAAGGCGAATACTGAAATTCCAATTGATTATAAGCCAGTTTGTTTGATAACGAAAATGTCGCTGAGATGCTAGAATAGAAAAGAGGATCAATCCAGTTCAATGTGTTTAACATCGTCGTATGAGATTTTGAATAAACAAAATTCATGGAATATTCGGAAAAGCGTAATTCAGAAAAACTTAAATAAGGTTTTGGTTTTTCCGTAATCGGCGTTTCCTCGATTGGGACATGAGACTTGAAATATTCGCTTGATAGCTGAGCTCTGATGTTGAATGGTCTTTGATCTGATGTTGTTGCGTCTTCGATAAATGCGATATGATATCTATCGCCATTTAGAAACGAAACTAGAAAGCCGTTATTAGCTTTCATTGCTGACATCACGTTGTCGTAAGGCAGAACACGCGTCGTTTGGCCATTGCAATGGCAAAACAGGCTAGCGCCATTCTGTGAATTAGATATGAAATAGATTTCGTCGCTGTTAATGACGTCGGTAAGTAAAGCGTAGTAGGATTCAAAGAAAGTCAGTTTGTCGTGATTTTTATAAAGAGCCTTCAATCCGTCTTCTTGTTTGAAGTAGTATATATTGCCTTCTTTATCTAGAAGCGCTTTGGATTCCGTTTCAGCGATTTTTTCCTGGTCGCGGTAAAGGACGCCGCGGTCAAACGATTGATTCATGTCAAAATAGCTGACATGCGTGCCTTCGATATCGGTCACATATTTGTTATTGAAAAGTGGATTAAAATTATAGTCTTCATCCACTAACGAGAAGAAAATATTTCTTTCGTTTTGCGAGTAACTCGTGGCCGTATATAGTTTATTGTCGACGCGGTAAATTCGTCCTGATTTCAAATACGATCGTTCCGTAATGAGAATTCTAGAGGAAACATGGAATTGATTTAAAGTATTAGGAGTTTTGCCATCTGAAATACTTAAAAAATAGATGGTATCATCGATGCGTTTGAATTCCACAGCTGCAAGCGACGTCGTTAAGCTGTTTCCGCGATACGCGTTGTAATTTTTTTGTCTAGCTCGGACAGAATCCAGAAATTCTTGATATAGTTTTTCGTAGTCGGCAAAGAACGTCGCGGCGAACGAGGACTTTAAATCAAATGGATTGATATTGTTTTCTGCGTGATGAATAAAAAATCGGTTGAGAGTCGCAAAGTCATATCTATCGGCTAAGTAAGATTGAAAAAAACCGCCCAAAATGTATTTTTCGGTTCCAAAAGGAAATTCTAGATTGACGTTCATTAAGTATTTCATATCGGCTTTATCACTGTGGATAAGCTCGGACACTAATACCAGAGACTCGCCACTTAATAAACGACCGCCTTGATTCAAGCGTGATTCATTGAGAACCGCGTTTCCTTCGACGATAAATGTCGGCAACATCGCGGTCGGCGAGATAAAGATCGGCCAAGGCAAAAGAGGAATGGGAATGTAGATTTGATTGCCGAATATTTTTTTAAGCAACGAACCCAATTGATTTTTAGCATTTAGCTGGTAAACGTGAGCTACCTCATGGCTGGAAAGAGTATCAATCCACGAAGGCGTGGCCGATGATTCAAGAAAATCAACCCCCCCTTTTAAAAATACGACCATGTTATTTGGTGATATGGTTGCAAACGCGTTGGCGACTTGATTTTTATTCGAAGTTACAATCAACGAAGTTCGCTCATCTAAGGCCCAAGCAAATTCCTTTTCGAAAAGGCGCTGGCTTCGCTGAAGTTGGGCCGTTAGTCTTGGCAAATATTTGAAATCAGATTCTGTTAATATGTAAGACACGTGGGGCGTGTGATAAACGTAATACGTGTCATCATTTGAAACTAAATAAGCAAATGCGCAATGAGCCGATATCAGAACTGTTAGAAGAATTTTAAACATGCTGAAGACAAGTAGATGAATTAATTTTATTGATGTCAATATTCATACACTGTATAGCTAAAGATATATGCGCCTATGTCGGATCGTACTGTTTTTTGTTTTATCGTTTCAATTAATATCGTGTGCGACGATTTTACATGGTTCTACTGATCAAGTCGAAATCTTATCTACCGTTACGGATACCCAAATTTATATCAACGACGTCTATCGAGGAATAGCCGGGCCAGAGCAGCCGCTTGAGGTTACTATTCCTAAACGCGGTCGGGTAACTTTTGTAGGGAAGAAAGCCAACTGCCTAGAAGGGGAAAAGGTGGTGCGTAGATCTGTAGATCCGGCCACGTTTTTAGGAATTCTAATTGATGGTGGTTTGTTTTCGATATTGCTAGTGGATATTGTAGGCACGAATGCATTCGTGCATGCCGATCAAAGCAGTTATCTATTAGAACTTGAATGTAGTACGTGAGTGAGGGTTTATGCCAGAAATAGCTGCCATCGGCGCCGTCGGGGCATTCATAACTTTTCTCATTGCAAATTTTAATCTGTATATCGTTCATAAATCATTTTCGGATCAGAAGATAAAGACGTTGAATGAAAACTTGGGAAAATTGGGTTGGTATTGGTCAATGGATCAAGGTGCCCCGATCAAAATAGAAGGCACTGATTCAAAATCGTTATCAGAGGCCGACTACCAAAAGGCGACCCGCAGTGCTTTTATTTTTGGAACGATGATGATCTTTTTAAGCTGGCTTGGCCTGATCATTCTTTCGATTTACATGGTATCTGTATACAAGATCGCAAAAAGCCGAACCGAAAAGAAAGTCATGGCGTCGGATTTAACTAAAAACGAAATTAAAGATTTAGGTGAAATTCAACGGCTACTAGATCAAACAACGGCGTCTTGAGTCGCATGGTTAGCTTGGCGTTTGCGTAAGCTATCTGTCGGCACCGATTCTTTGTGGTGTGCATTCTGTGTTGATTTCACGATGGCTGCATCCAAATAGGGCTTTAGGTAACCAGGAATATCGCGTTTTTTACGCGTACAAAAGTCACGATAGATTAATTCTGCGGCTTCTTTCGCCGGAACTTTCAAAATATCGGCTAGATATTTAAAAACCGATTCCGTTAAATTCATCAACGAGATCGCAAAAGTGCCCCGGTGACGTTCATACAAATATTGAGACAAGCTGAAAAATAAATCAAAAAATGAATGGCCTTCAATTTTCGTTTTTTGTTTTAAAAAAGTCATCGTTAAATTGAACTGACCAGAATTTGCGATCATATCCCAGTAACGCGAGAAACGATTCATTTGCTGGAGTTCTTGGAACGTTAGATCTTTAGTTTTCAAAATTTGGTAAGGCGTGTTTTCTGAATACACCATTTCAAATTTGCTCTGATGACGAATAATTGGTGTGCCCTTTAAGCGTTTTAAAATACCGACTTGAATTTCGTCTGGATCCCATTCGATTAACTGATCAAAACCTTTTTTAAAGCTTTCGATTGTTTCTGCCGGAAGACCAACGATCAAATCAGCATGCGTGTGCACTTTTGTATGCTCACGAAGATAGAGGAAGTTCTCCTTCATTTTTACGTGATTTTGTCGGCGGCTAATGAGTGCCGATACATTTTCGTTCAACGTTTGAATGCCAATTTCAAACTGCAAAGTTCCTTGTGGGAATTGCTTGATGAGTTCTTTTAAATTGTCAGGCAGACGGTCTGGGACCATTTCAAAATGAAGAAACAAACCTTTATCGATTTGTTTTAGGAAGAAAACTAAAATCGATTCAGAAATAGTCGGACTTAGATTGAACGTGCGATCGACAAATTTAAACTGTTTAGCACCGCGATCGATCAGTCTCTGCATTTGCTCAAGGAATGGCTCCACGGCGAAATTACGAACTGATACATCCAAAGAAGAAAGGCAATATTCACATTTGTAAGGGCAGCCTCGTGAGGCTTCAACATATAGAACTCGATTTTGAATATCTTCATCGGTATAAAGATCATAAGGCAACACGATCGATTTTATATCCGGTAATGGTTGCTGAGAAATTTTCTTCCACGCGTCCATTGGACGCTGATTTAAAATGTCATGGCACAAGTTATAGAACGAAAAATCAGCTTCGCCCTTGATAATGTAATCGCAGTAATTCACGTGATCTTGCGTTTCTGTTTCATAGCTGATTTCTGGACCGCCAAGAACAATGGTTAGTTCGGGTTGAAGTTGTTTAAGGTAGCGGATGACTTTTAGAACTTCATCCGTGTTCCAAATATAAACACCAAAGCCTACGATTTTGGGATTCATTGATAGAATTTTTTCCACGATCTCTAGAGGACTTTGCGAGATAGTGAATTCGACAATTTGAGTTTGATCTTTAAGTTCTTTCAGATTGGCGCGTAAGTAGCGCAGCCCGAAAGCTGCGTGTTGGTACGTCGAATTCAGAGCACATAGCAATATGGAATTCGACGCTTGATTCATTCTGGCCTACTTTTCGAGTAGGTTTTTAACGAAGTTTGGCAGGCAGAAAGAGGCCGCATGAAGTTCTTCGTTATAGTATTTTAAGTTTTTTTGTTTTACGAACGACGCTGCCTTGGCCACGTCGATATCTGTTTTAGGATTGATTGCTTTTTTAGAAGCCATCATCAATGACCACATGCCAGACGGATACGTCGTAGCGTGGAATAACATCGTGTGAACCTTCTGTATTCCAAAAATGTCTTTTAAGCAGTGATTTAATTCAACGAATGTATTTGTGTGGAACATTGGCGATTCACCTTGAGTGACTAGCATCCCGTCGTCCGTTAATACGCGCGCGCAGTCAGTATAGAACGCCTTAGTAAATAGACCTTCTGCCGGTCCCACTGGATCGGATCCATCGACGATAACTAGGTCGTACGTTCCTGCTTTGGCATTACGAACATGTTCGATACCATCACCAATGATCAAATTTAACTTTGGATTCGAGAATTCAGTGCTTAACGTAGGTAAATGCTTTTTAGAGGCGTTCACAACAGCTTCGTCTATTTCAACCATTGTTACTTTTTCGATCGAGCTATATTTAAATAACTCGCGAATTGTTCCGCCGTCACCACCACCGATAACTAAAACGTTTTTCAAATTTTTGCTTAATTGAGAAACCGGGTGAACGATCATTTCGTGATAATGGAATTCGTCACGTTCGGTGCACATTACCATGTTATTGATCGCCAGCATTTTTCCGTAAGCTAAAGTATCGAATACACGAACTTGTTGGAAATCTGTTGTTTCGTTGAATAACACATCGCCAGTGTAACGAAGTGATAGCGCCTGCATGTCGTCTTTGTCGGTAAACCAAACGTTACGCGCGATTTTGAAATTTTTTGTGTCGATAGGATTAGATGAATCACGAACGTTTGTAGGTTTATAATCTGATTTTTTGATAATGTTCAAAGCACCGCGGTTTAATTCGATCGCCGAATACGTCGCTTCTAGAGCTTGTTTTAAATGCTCAAAAGACACCCAAGGATCTACCGTTTCACCGCAAGTGAATAAATCAACAGAAGCGTAACGATATTCAGGCCATGTATGAATAGCCAAATGACTTTCCTGAATAACAACAACTCCAGATACTCCCCACGGAGAAAAATGGTGAAAGTTGGAGCTGATGACTGTCGCGCCCGCAATTTTGGCTGCGTCGATCATGCTTTTTTCAATAGCTGAAACGTCGTTTAAAACGTCAGCGTTACAACCCGTAAACTCTACTAAAATATGTCTTCCTAATGCGTTCATAGGGGACCTTGTAAAGCCTTTTGGAGACTAAGTAAATAAGAAATTAAGACTTTTTAACCGCTGACTTATTTTCGATGAGAAATTTCAAAACAGTGGTGTATTTTTTGATCGTGAAAATCGATGGGAATCGTATCTTTTGTAATATTTTTTACTTCATATTTCTCTAAGAGTTCTTTATCGATTCTAAACGTTCTTTTATTGCAGGAGAAATACAGAATGCCGTCGTCTTTTAGCAATTTCATACAAGAATCAACTAATCCCACTTGGTCACGTTCAACCTCGAACGATTCGGCCATCTTTTTTGAATTTGAAAATGTGGGAGGATCTAAAACGATCACGTCGAATTTTTCTTTCAAAGTCGGTAAAACGTCCATTACGTTAGCCGCATGAAAAATATGCTGATCTAGAGGGATTTTATTGAGTTTGAAATTTTCTTGAGCCCATTCGATGTAGGTTTTTGACATATCGATACTGGTCGTTTTTGCTCCGCCCAAAGCGGCTTGAACACTAAATGCGCCCGTGTAGCAGAAAAGATTCAAAAGCGTTTTATTTTTAGACGTTTTAAATACTTTGTAACGCAAATTACGGTGATCTAAGAAAAGCCCTGTATCCAAATAATCGGATAAATTGACGTGAAACTGAGCTTTTCCTTCAGTGACTGTGATTTTAAATTCTTTATCACCAATACGTTCATATTGATCTTGGCCTTCTTGGCGCCGGCGCTGCTTGATAAAGCAATGCTTCCATTCTGGCCATAGTTTCGTAACGGCTTCTTGGAAATCCTCGAAGTGGACCTTGTCGCGTTCGATCAGCGGGTTTGATTTGTCGTAGATGATGCCGATGTCTTTGTATAAGTCTAAAATAAAAGGGTATTCCGGGATATCGCGATCATAAATACGAAACGCTTCGACGTGATTACGTTTAGCCCACGGGAAAATGCGATCATAGTTTTTCATCAGTCGATTTAGAATTGCGTCCATTAGAACAGAGTCTTTACCGCAATTGGGTGATTGGGTAAAGACTCATGATTAAGCTTGGAAATTTTTTTTCAAAATTTAGCTTAAGAAATTACTTAATACTTAGAACTTGCGATTTTAAGCTCATAAAATACAGGGAGCGTTTCAAATTGCTATTTTTCGATGAATTTTCATCGGAAATAACGGCTGTTGCCTTGGTTTCGACAGCGACGCTGCGGTTAGTGTTAGCTGACGCCATTTTGGCTAAGCTATTACTTTTATTCAATTGGATCGTGTTAGGAGTCAGGATAAAGATCCCGATACCATTTTGACCTGAAGCCCCTGTGAAAACACCGGCCGCACCATCCACTTTGGAACCTTGTGGAAGCGGTAGAAACAGAGCCGCGCCTGGCAAATATTTGCCGATAGAATCAAACGCTGGGATCACAAGAGCAAGACCAACCAGGAACTGAGTTGAGTTTGCACCGACGTAAACTTTCGAGCGATCGGAAATTTTCACCGATACGACTCCATCCATTCCTGATATTGGAATTTGATCGCCGTTTGGTAACAATCTGTCTTGAACCAAAGCGTTGTTATGCAGCTGATTCAAGTTCGCTTGAACCGAAAGCAAATTGGTGCCATCGGCGCCCGGAGCTAAAGAAACTTTTCCCAAAAGTTCCGTTGCATCTTTTGGATTCAATATCGGAATGGTCAAGGCAGGAAACTGCAATGATCCCATTTTAATTTTTGAATCCATATGAACCCACTGATTCTGTTCGGTATCTACTACTGACGACACTGTAATAGACTGTAAGATTGAGTTCGAACCACACGCTGAAAGAAACGTAACCGTAGCTAACAAAAATAAAATTTTTGTCATCTGATCTCCTAATATTTGGTTGTGAGAGTGTAGGAAGGATTCAGACAAACTACGGAAGAGGTGGTACGTTCACAGTTTGCGATTGCCGAGCTATCCTTAACTCAAAAGATTTAATTCGTTTAAATCCAAGGTAATGCCTAAGCAAATGGCCAGCCTGGATGATTCTGAGACAAGAACTTGGTATCCAGTTGAAATCAGGCGAAATTCTGACTCGTAGAATTTTGTTAAAATGTAGTCAATAATTTATCGATTAAAAATCGATCAGATTTTGAGGAATTCAAAATTATATAGAAGTTAGAGGTAGATAAAAAAGCAGAAATTTAAAATTATTCTGATTGTATTAAATGTCGACGTTTTTCTTTAGACTTAGGTCTGACGGTCCTAGGTCGTGCCGACCAAAGGCTGACTACCATTTATGTCGTTGCACTTCGATACTATTTTTTCTGAAATGTAGGGAGTTTCAAGAATAGGACGTTTATGAATTCTAAGTCAGCATTTTTCATGGGGATTTTTTTGTTTCAACTTTGTACTCTGGCCGCTGTTGAAGAGCGACAGTCTGGGAAGCAAATTTCAAAATCAACGAAACCAATTTCAATTACGTTAAACAAACCTAGGGCCGGTTGGACGGTAGACCGTATGCTAGAGATTGCTGGAAAAGTCAGTGACGACACAGTTGATCCGATCACTATCAATATTAATGGCGACAAGTATTTAATTCGCACAATAAAAGGGGAATTCAAAAGAAAGTTTCCAGTGACTCAAGGTAAGAACTACATCGAGGTATCAGCGACAAATAAAGCCGGAACATTTACTGAAAAAAAATCAGTTTACGCAAAAATTCCCAATCTACCTTTCTTGGCGATTCTTACTAGTGACACAGATAATGTTTATACAGACTTACATATTTATGAACCAAAAATGGGCGAAGCTGATCCGTTGGCGAAACCAACAGTTCATATCTACTGGGCCGATACAAGTTCAGAGTCGGGTGGAAAATTTTATCTGAATGAGCAAGGTGGCAGTTTCGATCAGCCGGGGTACGGTCCCTATCTATATACTCATTCATCACCACCGCTAGGAATCTATCGTGTCGATGCGAATTATTGGCCCAGCGGTGATAAAGCTCACACGTTGTCCACACTCAATCTAACTTTATTTGGTGGGACGTCGAATGAAATTAAAAAACGTGTCCAAGTTCCTTTGGTGACTCCGGGTGAAACGGTAACGTTAGCCTACGTAAAAATTCAAAAAGGCAACACGGTCAGTGTCTATGTTCCCTCTGTTGATATAAAACCTAAGAAAGGTGATTGGCCAGACTGGGTTCTAGAGTCGCCACTGACTAGAAAAGGAACTGAATAGCAGTATGCCGAAACAACTGTTAATGGGTTTTCTTTTCTTCGGCGTAATGGGTTGCCAAACCAAATCTATTGTCGCGGAAAAAGTCGAAGATCAATCTTATTATAAAATGAATCTTATTCGAGTGGCTCTGGAACAGTCAGAGAAGCCGTCGGCTAGTTGGGAACCACAGCAACGTGATTGCGCAGGGTTTGTGCGATTTGTATATAAGAGTGCTATCAAGCCCAAAGGTCCTCTTTGGAATTCTTGGAATGACGGTGAGAGAATTCCATATGCCAATGCCGAACTTTTAGTTGCTAAGAATTTTTCGAAAATTTCAACCGTCCCCGGAGATTCGATGAAGACCGGAGATATTCTAGTTTTTCGTCGGGACGGCCAAAAGAAAGAAGACCAATGGCATTTAATGATGGTGATGGAATCACCTTGGGAGCAAAGCAAGTGGTTAGTCACATACCACAACGGGGCTCGCGATGAAACTGGTGGCGTTAAAAAACTGTGGATGAGCGATTTAATGAGTACCGAACAATCAGATTGGAAACCAACTCAAGATAATAAAAATTTCGTAGGGGTATATAGGTGGAACGCATGGGTAAAATAGCATTAATAGCATCACTGACTATCGCATTTTTAACAGGTGCCATTGGTTTCGCGGCTGAAGAAACCGCGGCGCCAAAGGAGCGGCCATTTAAACCCTCGCTAGTAGCCTCCGTAAAAAACTCGCAGCACGTATACAATGTTATATCCAAAAACAAATGGTTTTTGGATTTTAGACAATCGCCATTATACTATGGATTGTTATATGACTTGTACCCAACTCTGTTTTCGCTACCAGACGAATTTTCTGCTAGCAAAGATTCCACTTGGTCAGGGCGTTTGATTGATTACGTATATGAATCGGCTTTAAAGAATCGTCCGGTTCAGGTTTTCTATTATCAACAACCTAGACTATCAAGTCCGTGGGGCATTTCGGTCAGTGGTTTAAGTGGTCCGGAATCTAAGGCGATCGATCAGCTAATAAAGTTATTTAAAATGGGTGACGACAAAGATATTAATTTGTCTGATGGTACGACTGGTAAAATCAGCCTTATTGAAATCAAAGCTCAGAAGTGGGCCGTTAAGAAAGACGGTTCGTGTTTTTCAATTGGTAAAGACCCAAAAGTAGTATTCGCAATGTCACGCGATTGTAAGCCAGTTAAAATAAATTCTGATTTAGAAGTCGACGTCAATTTGTCGATGGTATTTCCTGGCCTGATGATGGTTAGAGAAAAAGTAATTGGCTTGAGTGAATCGATGAAAGTTCCTTTCCAATGGAATAATGGCGAAAACCGTTTTGACCTGGCACCTATCGCGATGGGCTTAAATAAAGATAATATTTTTGTGAATAAAAAAGTGGCGAACGAGTTATTAAAAATTCTACCTTCAGATAGTCATTTCTTTGTGATTGGAAATATTAAAATTTGGAATGGTGCCATGACGGTCAATAGCGTTAAGAACTTTTTAACGTCCACCAAGCGTGCAAAGGATTTCCAGAAGCAAGCGGCCGCAGTGTTGCTGCAAATCCCGGTTAAAGTGGGCGACAAATTAGAGGCCGAGAACGCGTTAATCATTGAAACGGGCGCGATTAACCAAGCTCAGTTAGATGGTATTGGAAAGGTTTTTGAAACAAAATTTGGAGAAGTCTTTACTCGTCCAGTTTGCGGCAAGTCCCTTGTTGTCAGTCGATCTAAAGACGTTCTGCAAAAGATCCAAAATGTGTGTGATCGCAAATTGCCTTCGATCTTAGATCGAAGTGAACTAAAGGCGTCTGAATTAGCGTTACAAGAAAACTCGATGAGCTTCTTTGCCGACGTTGGGAAATGGATGTCATCGAAAATCGAACAAGGCTATTTGTCGAAGGCTAAACAAGCGAAGCTGCCTCCCACGATGCCAGAAGAGTTAACGAAGAGTCAGAAATTATTAGACCAGCTGCCAAAGTACTTAGTTAAAGGTTCAGCTAAAGATCAAAATTTAATTTTAAAGTAGATGAAGGTTCATATGAATAAATTTCTATTGATGCTGTTGATGCTTGTTTCGTTCGCGGACGTGCTTGTTGCAAAGCCGTTTTATTTAACCATACGCCGCGATTTTTCGCCAAGTGAAAATCCAAAACTGGAAGTGAACTATTCTTCTGAAGCTCCAATCTATATCAAAATATTAGAGCCGGAAGATAAGAAACAGTTTATCGCGACTCAAATTGATTTGCGTAGAGCTTGGAAAAAGCCGGGCTATGAATATAATCCCGCGCATTTTATGACATTGGGGTTTAACGAAGACCGTAGCAATTTTGATTGGATTCGTACTAATTTAAATTACGGAGTGAAAAAAGACTTAGTTGAAAAACTAGGCGGTGCTAACGATTCTCCCTATCTTTCGCCCAGCAAAGCGGGACCAGAAAAGTTAATTCAAATTCCTAAAGGATTTAAACTGCGTACGGAAGTAGTTTTAAATCCTGAAAAACAAGATGCAAAAAAAGATTTCGATGTCCCGGGATTTGAAGAATGGGGCAGTTACATGGATTCGTCGCGATTAAATACTAAGGTCGTAGATTTGCCAAAGTTGCCATCAGGTTTCTACTTGATTCAAGTTATTCAGGGAAATAACGAAGGTCAGGTGGTTTTGGCGGTTAACGATGTTATTGGTTATATGCAACGGTCGGCAAATACGTTGATTTATCGCGTGTTTAATCGCCAGGCTAAACCAATTGCTGATGCACAAGTTTCCGTTCGCAATTTAGCAGGTAGCTGGGTGAACGAAGTTAAAACGGATGCGAATGGCGAAGTTCGTATTGATAATGTAAAAGAAAACGATTTATTAACCGTGATTAACTCGCCTCAAGGCACGGCGATCATTGATTCCGAGTATTTTTCAACTCAAGTTTCATTCCCTGATGTATTTCTTTTTACAGATCGCCCGCTATATCGCGACGGCGATACAGTTTCTTTTAAAGGTATCTTAAGAAATTTAGCTAATGGCCGAAGTAATTTGAGTCCCGACAAATCTGCCGTCAAAGTTGAAATTTACAATACCGCTGATAGTAAAGTGTCGGCATCAACGACAGTTAAGTTCACTGATTTTGGGACGTTCGATGGCAGTTTGAAAATTAACAGCCCGGATGCGCCAGGAGTATACCGAGTCGTAGCTAAACTCAGCAAAATTGAACATGCCAGCGAGATTCGTGTAAAAGAATACGTCAAACCGATCTATTTCTTGAAATTAATGAATGATCAAGAAACGGCGAAACAAGGCGATAAATTGAAATTTCGTGTGCAAGCGGAACGTTATGCAGGCGGAGCACCGAAAATTATCATGTCGTATGTGAATGTATATCGCAATCGTGTCGAATCATCACAATGGGTGGAAGATGCAGGTATGGGTGAAACAGGATCGACGGTCACATACGGAGATGATGGCAACAAAGGCGCCCGCAGTATGGCGCCAGAAACAATCGTCGCGAATCAAGAGATCAAGTTCGATGAAAAGGGATTCGCAGATTTCGAAGTTAAAATTCCTGATAATTTGCCGGGCCCTAAAAATCTAAATTATTCCTACAAAGTTGAGGTTTATTCACAAGATGCGGATGACAACGTCATCTATGGTAGCAAATCATTTTTTGACTTAGCCAGCGAAGTATCTACACTGGCCCGTTTTAATAAAATTGTCGTTGAATCGGGTAAAGAAGCCGTGTTGACGGTCATGTCCAAGACAGTCAGTGGTAAAACGATGCCGGATATCGATGGGGAAGTGAAATACATCCTTGGCGATAAAACAATCCAATCTAAAAAAATAAAAACGAACGCGAAAGGAATCGCTAAGGTCGACTTGCCAGATGATCCGAATTTAGTCGGTGAAATGCGCGCAGAAGTTACTTTGTGGGATAAGAAGAGAAATCCTGACAAAACCTCGGCCGATATCGTGTTAGTGGGAAAAACTCCGGGAGTGAGTGCGGTTAACAATGATGAGATCCGACTACTAACCAATCAATCAGAAGTAGGACAAAATGAAACAATTAAGATTTTCGTAGCGATGCCAGACAAATGGGGTGCCGCGGGTTCTAACAATGGCCAAGTATTTTTAACGCTAGCGGGAAATAAAATATTTAAAACTCAAGTGATTCCTGTGAATGGCAGATCATTCTGGATTAACGAGAAAGTTTTAAGCGAATACGGGAACCAAATCTATTTTGTTGTCAGTTATGCTCATCCCGAGCGTGGATGGATTGAAAAGCGCGCTCCATTTAAAATTATGGACCCAGATAAGAAACTTAAAGTTCAGTGGGTTAGTAAAATAGATAACGTGATTCCAGGTTCAGAACAAAAGATCAAATTTAAAATTTCAAATTCCGCTGGAAAACCGGTAAAAGCCGAAGTGGCTTTAGCGGTTGTTGATCAGGCTGTGTTAGATTTGCAGCCCGAATTCAGACCGAAGTTAGGTGATTTCTTTTATCCGATGACGCGTTTAAATTTAATGTCGTTCTATTCTTCGCATTTTCAAGGTTACGGATATGGGGAACAAATCGCAAAATTGTTTAAACCTAATCACGTATTAGCCGCTAACAAAAACCAATCCAAACCGATGGATATTAAAGACACTGCTTATTGGAAAGCAAACTTAGTGACTAACGAAGCGGGCGAAGTCGAAGTTAAATTCAATATGCCAGGAAATCAAACAATTTGGCGTGTCACCGCAGTTGTTGTGGATAAAGAAGGTCGATTCGGTGAATCGACCACGCAATTTAAATCGCAACTGCCAGTGACTCTGTTAGTTGGCTATCCACCGTTCTTAAGAAGCACCGATAAATCTAGAATACGCGTTAACATAACTGGAAACGAGATTACCCAAGAAACTGCGGTCAAGTATTCGGCTCAACCTGAAAACAACGAAATTATCAGCTTTACAGGAAAAACAGACTTAAATGTTTCTTTAAAACCTAAACAGCAGGTTTCAGAAAATCTGAATTTCTCAGTGGCTGATGTTGGCCGAGGAGCGGTAACTTCGTTTAACGGCACACTTGAATTCAATAAGGCCAAATTAGAATTTAAAGATTCAATTCGAATTTTACCAAAGGCGACTTTGGTTAACGATTACTATTTCCCAGAAACAAGTTCTTTCAAGTTAGCTTTAGAAAAAGATGAAAAAGCGCAAGGATTGGAGCTTAGTGTATATAACGATTTCACGAGCATTCTATTTAGCAACATGGAATGGATGGTTCACTATCCATATGGCTGCGTAGAACAGACTCTAAACACGACGTTGTCAAATAAAGTAATTAGCGATGTCCTTCAGTCTTACAAAAGCAAAGGGGCCAAGCTTACTGAAGCACAAGGTAAAATTCTTCGCGCAGCTACAGATAATGCGGGAATTGGATTCAGGCGATTGTCACAATTCCAGTCTAAGACGGGTGGTTTCGGATGGTTTGCTGATTCTGGCGAGCCTGATTTAAATATGACGTTACTTGTGATGTTGAATTTGGCTCTATCTGAACGAGTAACCTACGTCAGCTTGTATGACTTCCGAGTCACTTATGATTGGCTGACGACGAAAAATATCTTGCCAGGTAGTCCGCAAGGTATCGTTCTTTCTTATATCGAGTCTGTTTTAGTTAGAAAATACATTATAGAAAGAAAACCGAATGATCTTAAAGCCGTGCTAAGAACTCAAAATGATTACGTTGCTAAAAATGGGACTCTGTTTGAGCGAGCGCTGTTTTTGATGACACTAGCTAATCATTCATTTGCAAAAACGGAATTCACGAATGAAGTGAATGCGAATGTTGAGCTCGTTAAAAAATCACTTGAGCAAATGAAAGACACAACCAGTCCAATTCAATATGGTAACTTTGCTCCGCAGGCTCAGAACGGTTGGGCGGCCTATCCAGGTAAAGCAGTGTCCTCTATGGCATTAGGATACCGCTCTCTTGTTCTGGCGGCTGATTTTACTAACGAAGTGGCTCGTGCGAAATCAAAAAACAGTTCGGCTGTAAAAGTGACTTACGTAACAGATTCTATCAATAAGTTGATTAAGAAAAATATCTTGGCGAACTACAACGGATTTTATTTTGGATCTACATTCGACAACGGTGTAACTCTGACATCATTAGTAGATATTATTAATAAAGATATGGAATCGACAGCTTCTAAGAAAGAAATTCTTAAAACGTTAGAAGTCACTATAAATGACAAATTGGTGCCTAACACAGAAGTGACGGTTAGCAATCATCTAACCGGCTACAACGTTGTATTTAAAAATAACAAATTATTAGCCGATCAAGCCAAGATTTCTGTTAATTCTGTGATGGAAAATCAGATTTTGCGTGCGAAAGTTTCTAAATTGTCCCCAAATGGTAGTCTGAAATCAAAAGCAGCTGGATGGAACATCGATCGCAAATACTATAAAGTAAACGAAAAAGGCGAGAAGAAAGAAATCCAATCCAGCGAAAAATTGCAAGTTGGCGACCTTGTGTACTGTGAAATCAAATTCAACCGCATGACTGATAGAAATTTCTGGCAGTCACGTTACTATGTAGTCACAAATGACGTACCGGCGGGTTTTGAAACGATTCAGGAAGACCAAGTGTATCGCGGATCCCCTTATAATTTACCGCTGATGACGTCGACAAAAACAAGAGAGATTTTAAATCACCAAACACGTTGGTTCTTTGATTTCTCGCGTGGGTGGATGGACAACGGAACTCAAGTTGGTATCATGTACCGCGTACAATACCCAGGTGAATTCAATGCGGGGATCGCAAAAATTGAAGATTTTTATGATGAAACAAAGGCTTCTTACACTCGCTCTAACATGTTTACTGTGGAATCTAAACAGTAACGCTGAACTCAAAGTCCGCTTTGCTAGTGATATAGCGGCGGACAAGGCGATCTTAAAATCGTCTTTAGAAAAGACCGCAAATGATTTCTGGTTTACAGAGGAACAGTATTGGAAAATGGTTCCCGCGGACCACGAATTAGAAATCGATTTCTCTTTGATTTCAGCTGACCACATAGCGCAGACACGCCAAAATCGAATTAATTTTAACGTCTACACGGTTCAGAAAGATATCGGAGTAACGTTGAAGCACGAAATTGCGCACGTATTTTTTAATCGCTATTGCCCTGCTTTAACGGACTCATTTGTTCAGGAACTATTTGCTTATTGGCGTAGCGATGACTATTTGAGATTGCTATACGGACAGAATCAACTATTTGCTAAAGCTGACGCCTTTCGCGAGCTAAAACAGAGTTCACCATTTAATAATAGCAAGGCTATCTCTGTAGCTCGTCTGGTTAACGAGCTGGTAAAAAAGGATCAGGAGTCTGAGTTAAAAAATTGGTTTAGCGATATCTTCAAACAATGCCAAGATCCCGTGTTTCTAAAAAAACAGTCGACGCTGGCGGCGGAATTTATCAATCGAATTCAGGGAAATCAGGTCAATACTAGCGATACAAATGATTACGGATTTTTAGTTTTTGATAGCTTAGCGAATGAAGTGATCTTTGGCGAAGGTAATTGGCAGAAGAAGCAAACAGTAGGATCAACCCTAAAGCCTCTGGCCGTTTCGTTTTTTAAAGATTTAGCCATGGAAAAGAGCCCAAGAAAAACGATTGAATGGGAATGTGGAAAGACAGTGCGGACAAAATGGAACTACAAGCGGGCGCTTAATTTTTCCTGCAATGGATTTTTCTTAGATAGCAAAGTAAAGCCAGATGAAATGCTCAATTATACTCAAACTTTAAATACCCTGACGAATTCGTCTTACCAACCCGAATGGTTGAATATGGCGGATGCCATAGGTTTGTGGCCAACAATTAAATTGGATTTGCTGGATCTAGCAAAAATTTTCGATTACATTCTGGAAACTAAACCAAGTACGATTGCGGTGTTAAAGCAAACTCCAGTGGCGGGAACGGTGTCAGAATCTAAAGACGCATCCTGGTTTGTGCAGCATGGAGTTTCTTTGAAATCGGGAACAACCACTCAGTTGGATTTATCGATTGAAAAGGGTTTTTTGGCTGCTGTGTTTAATACCGAATTGGCGGCGAAGATAGCGATTTTGTATCGTGCCGGACATCGTCCGTCGGATTTACTCGCAGAATTAAAAAGTAAAATCGAAAAATATGTAATTCACCCAGATTCGCGTGCTAGAGTCCAAGTGTTATCGCGATTCCCGATGAACGCCATTAGGGTGACTTGTCCCACACTCGTTTTAAGAAATGGGATTCCTATTTCAAATATCGAAAATTTGGATTTTCAAAAAATGCCCGGCATGAAGACTCGCCTAGCTTGCGCCGGTGCCCCATTTGATGTTCATGCAAAGGATCAAGTACCGAGAAAGCTCTACGGTGACTTAACATTTCAAAAAAATTCACCGATGGCGGTTTTGGATGAAGCTCCTAGTGAGAAAAATGCGCGCGCTCGCCTGGGATCGGAAATCGTTTTAAACACCAGTGAGTGGCATTATTTAAGAAGCGTATTTTTCTCGGAAGTTGGTAGCTTTCGGCAAGAATTAAAAAAAGCCATGTTGCTAGTTTTTAAAAACAACTTGGCTTTTTGGAACGCAAAAAAACAGCCCATTTGCGATACGACCATCTGCCAGACTTTTAATTTAAATTACGAACAGGTAACAGCGGCACAGAAAAAGTCGGTCGATGATTTGATTCTTGAAATTGGTTCATCCCATTTGGGAGCAAAAACGTGGCTCGAGTTTTCTTTAGGTGGCACTGATGAATGGACTGAACCAGTCAGTATTCAAAAACTATTCGGCTATCTGAACAGGCCCGTGTCCGAGGAATTTTCAGGAACCAAAACCGGCGATAAATTTACTTTTGAAATTTCGGGAATGAAAATTCCCATGCCGTGTGAAAAATTAAGAACCTATTTCAAATTAAAGTCATGCCCCGATTCAATCACTGCCATTGGTTCCGATCAGGCACAATTCATAGGAAGAGGCGAGGGCCACGAACGAGGCATGGATTTAATGGCTGCGAACCAGTTAGCCATCCAAGGTTTTAATTTCGATCAGATCATCGAAACGTTCTATAAATTGAAAATTCAGAAATAGTTATTTGATATAAGAAATAACGTCGGCTTTGTCGAAACGTACTTTCTTGATGTGCTGGTATTTATCATCTGCATGGCGATACCCACAAGCAACGCCCGCAACGGTGCCATAGCCTGTGTTTTCAAGACCCAGTACTTTATCATACCCTTTAGGATCAAGGCCTTCTAATGGACAAGTATCGATTTCTAATACAGCAGCGGTTTCCATGATGAAACCCATCGCGATGTAAGCTTGACGTTGAGCCCAGTGATATATCGTCTCACCACGAGGACCATTGATTAAATCGCCGACCATGACTCGCTTATAACCCTCTAGAAGTTTGGGGTCCATGCCACGAACTTCAGCCGTTTTATTTACGTGTTTTGTGATCAGCTCTTCATCTAATTTAATTTTGGAAGTGATAACAACGTAGTGCGAGCAATCTTCGATTTGTGACTGACCCCAAGATAACGAGGTCAGTTGTTTCAGAATATCGCGGTTTTGAACGACGATAAATTTCCATGGTTGCAGACCGTAGGAAGAGGGCGAGAGTCTTAACGATTCTTCTAAAATTTCCCAATCCTTGGCGCTGATCTTTTTTGAAGAATCAAATTTTTTAACAGCATAGCGCCAAGAGAGTTGTTTTAGAACGTAATCGTGATTCAAAGGAAACTCCTATTACTTAGTTTCAAAACTAGAAACTTCGAAAGGACCTTTGATGTACATTGGATCGTTCGAGTTTTTAACTGCTGCGACTCTCCAGTAGTATTTTTGACCGGCTTCAAGACCGCTTAGATCGTAGCTTGGACGTTTAACAAAGTTTTCGTTCACTTTTAACCATTTGAAATTTGGATCTGTAGCTACTTGTAAGTGATAGTTTTCTGCTGTATCAACTGCATTCCATTTTAGGGTCACGGTAGAACCGGCCACTTGCGCCATGAACGCTGGTTCGATTAATTCAGTTTTACCTGGAGGTGTTGACTTTGATTTGTTTTGTTTAGGTTGAGGAAACAATTTACCCGCAGCGTGTTCTTCCGAACCGTGTGCAGCGGCAACGGCTTCGTGAGCGGATGTCTTAGCTTGAGCGTTTTCGTTGGCAAAGCTAGTTGAGAAAGATAGAGTCGCAGTGATAACGAATGCGATTACGTAATTGAATTTCATGTTAAATCCCCCGAAAAATAGTAATAATTTCTTATCCCATAAGGAATTTGAAAAATCCAATGGTTTATGGTAGATAAAACAAGGTTTTGCGGATGATTGCTCTGTCGTGAGGCAGGGAGGAAAGTCCGGACTTCATTGAACAGTGCAAAGGGTAACGCCCTTCCGTCGTAAGGCGAGGAACAGTGGAACAGAGAGAATGTCCAGAGCTTTGATCTAATTGACGGGAACGGGAGTCTTTTAGGGAGCTGCTGGAGTGAAAACAGCTAAACTCTGCACGAAGCAAGATCAAATAGGGGAGCGCTAAGTTCGGTTCTAACGAGCTCCCGGGTAAGATCGCTCGAGGGAAATGGTGACATTTCTCCCAGATAAATAGTCATACATGGAAGTAGGTTTAAGGGACCTATAACCAAGACAGAATCCGGCTTATAGCAAAACCAACTTCCCTTTACTTACATTTGCTACGTTGCATCCACCAGCCGCTTTCTTTCCAGGCTTGGGCGACTTGGGTGCGCTCTTTTTTCAAGCACCAAACAAGGGCCATTCGTTCATCCGCATTTAAGTCAGGTGGAAGTGGATTTTCTGGGTCGTCAGATTCTGGCATTTCCCGAGTGATGGCGATCTTGAATGCCACTGTACTCGGCGAGAATTCATTATGGATCACACCACGATTTTTGCCGTTGTGGCAGGACACGCAGTTCATGGCTTTGGATATTTTTTCCCAGCTGATCGGTGCATTAATATCTGGATTTAGTTCCACGCGATAGTGACCGCCAGCACGAGATGATCCTATGATGGCTTGTCGTTCCGAAGCGCACTGTTCGATGAATTCTTTTTTACGTGTGGGTGAGTCGGGTGGAGCCCAACCCCATGGTTGGCTATCGATGTCTTGTCCGAAACGAATTTCACGTCCATCTTTTTCAGTGGACCCCCAAGAAACTCCGGGGCGATTCATAATTTCGTTAATTTTATCAGTCATAGCCTTTTGTTCGGCATCCATCGGTTTTTCTTCGCCATTGAAAAAATCTGTTTTGATATGATTCGTAAATTTATAGCCCACTGGGCTGATCGCGCGGAATGGAGAGGCATGACAGCTAATGCACGCTCGGGCACCTGACGTGTTCGTAGTTGCAGGATTCCAAAAATATGTGTTTTCTTGAGTGGGATCTTTTTGAAGAATTCTAAGTTGCGCGACCGGAGGGTTTTTTGTTTTATCCACCGTGATCATCGTTAAAATATCAAATCCTTGAGTCATATTCCCGTTATGTGGACGAATCACTGGATCAAAAGCTGAAGCAAACGGGTTCGCATCTTTAGCCACACTTAATTGTAAAACGGTGTCGCGTTTTTCAGATGGAAAAACCATAATAAATAAATTGTTCGAACTATCAAAGCCGCCTAGCTCGCGAGTTTTGTAGGATGTTGTTAGCCAGTTTTTTTCTTTGGCAAGTTCATGAAAATTTGCTGGGATTTTTACGTACCCCTTTATGACTTCACCAACAACATTTGAAACGGTGAGTTCTTTTGGAAGGAAATTTTCGGACTGCAGTTCCATTGATTTATTATAGATTTCATCCACGTTATACGACGAAATTGGATTTGGTTTATAATGAGCATAGTATTTCAAATCGCTCATACAACTGGGAACTTTTTCGCCAAAGCATTCTTTCAAATCACTTTGAACTTCAGTGAACGGAGTAAACGAAGCATTGCTAGTTACTAACTTTTGAATTGCAGCGGTACGCCAATCGGTTAATGATTTGCCACTTTTATCTGTTGGGCAGGTGATTGTTGGTTCAGCAAGTATTGACCAAGATCTAGAAATGACAATCGAAAACAAAAACAACGCAGATCTTTTCATAAGCCCGGCAGACTAATTGGTTTTTTAGAAAAAGCCTATGTCACTCATTTTGACAGGTAATTAGGTGACAATTCTTTTGAAATTGGACACAGTTTTTTTAGGAAAAAGTTTGGCCAATTGTGTTTTTCGCCACGCAGTTTTTGGGTGGCAAAATGACTCTAAGTATGCGGTATGATGTTTGCTTTTGAAGTATTGTGAATGGCTCTTAGTACAAATTTTTTAGTAAAAACGAACCAAAAATGGGGGAATCATGTTCAACACTAAAACGGTAACAACTAAACTGACATTAGTATCGACTGTCGCTATCATGACAGTATCATTACTAAATGTCCAAACTGCCTATGGTTATGTGGTGCCAGGCGGTGACTCAAACAAAGCAACGGCCGTTGTGCCACGTCCGGGGAATCCACAGCCCGTTAGACCGACTCCAACGCCAACTCCGCGACCGATCCCGCGACCGACACCAACTCCAGTTCCGTCTCCGCGACCGCAACCAGATCCACGCCCAATTCCAAGACCGACTCCGCGTCCAACACCTCGTCCGATACCAATCCCAATTCCTGTTCCTTATCCAGGCCCAGTGTATCCAAGTCCGGGTTACCCAAGTTATCCAACTCCAGGCTATCCAAATTACACCCAATACAAAACTTCGTACGTAAATCGTTGGGTATACAACGAGAACTTCTACGTAAATAGTTTACTAGGTTATAGATACTCTGGTTACCGTTTGAAAAATATCCGCGTGGATGTATCTGGTGATTCAGCAGCAACAGTGACATTGATTGCTAACGGTCAGTTGTTAGATGCAAAATACACATCAGGATCTGATGTTTACTTGTATCCAGGTTCATACGGTTACTATGTAGGTTATAATTCATCTGATTTACGTATCAGCGTATCGGGTGCAGCCTACATCTACAACATCGTGTTTGAATTGGAACGTTACTAGTCCTATAGGTGACAACTACAAATCAACGAAAAAGGCCGCATGAAAATGCGGCTTTTTTTGTGAATTTTATTAGAGAAATCTAGCTACTCGCACTCGCATAATATCGCAGACAATAGTTCCAAAACTTATTCGATATATACAGAAATAGTGGTCCAATAACTAAGCTCCATACAATCAAAAGCGCATTCGGTGGTTCTAGCAGCATTCGCGCGGGGACGCTGGCAACAAAAGCCATTGGGAACACCGTCAATAGAATTAACTTCATAAATGGGAAATAAATAGAATCAGGACGCATTCCTAATTTGTAGCAGTTGTACCATAAGAACTGCACCGATTCTGATTTTACAAAGATCAAATTCAAGCACGTAAAGAAAAAGCGTGAGGTGTAGACGACGATGAAACTTGAAGGCAGTATTAGGAAGAACCAAAACAGACGGTACCAATTGAAATCTTCGATAGACATTAAAGCATACACAAGAAATCCGACGGCAATCAGTAAATTTCCAAAACTGGCTGTTGCAACCTTTTGGAAACTAACTAAGAACTGCGAAGAAACGGGTTTAGCTAATATGAAATCAAGTTCACCTTTGCGGACCTTGTCGGCAAATCGATCAGCATTATCTTGAACAAAGATCATATACAGTGAATCCACAACAAATAGAACTCCCAGGAACACCCGCATTTGCAGTCTATCCCAGTCACCAATGTGAGGTGTGTAGTTAAATAACACCTCAAACGACAAGGCCTGCATCATGTACCACATGATGTCCGTGAAAATACGCAGCGTGAAATTCACACGGAATTCAAGATCGGCTATGAAACTTGTTTTCAACAAAATCGAAAACAATCGGAAGTACTTTCTAAGCACCTGTGCCACTGTAGCTCCCTAACCCTTTTCTCCAAACAAAATACGAAATGGACAGTACAACAACTAAACCAATAGTCGTATTGATGAATCCTTGCATAACCATGTCGGTGCCTAACCGTCCGGTGACGTAACCGACCGGAATATAAACGCCTGATGAAAATGGCAGTTTTAAAAATAGGTTTTTCCAAAACTCAGGCAGCAAATCTAGCGGAAACAATTCCCCCGACATAATGTAAATCGTAAAGTTTTTTACAATTGTAAAGGATCGTACGCGGTTTAGAAAAAAAGCAAAGCAGGCAGTTAAAAAACTCATCGCGTGAACGAAAATCAAATAATAAAAAACCAAGAGTGTAATAAGTGGAAATCGACTCAAGTCCGTAGGCAAATTAAAATAGAGCGTCACACATAAGGGAACAAGCATCGAACAGAAATAAATTATAAATTTGTAGCCTAATAGCTGGCTTAAATAGTATTCAAAGAATGTCATTGGTCGCAAAATGATGGCATTTATACTGCCGGTTTCAATTTCTTCCATCATTAGGTGTTCATACATCCAGCTGATCGCTACACGTCCAATGAAGGACGACCAAATCACATACGCTAGATAGCTTTCTTTTGAAAAACCATTCAATGTATCAGTTTTAACAGCAGCGAACAGTGCCAACCATAGAAATATTTCTATAGATCCCGTCATCGCTGGTTGGACAACCGCATCGATTAAGAAGTTGAATCGGTATTCCAAGTTTGTTTGGATACCCAGTTTGGCAAAAGCTAAGTTTCTCTTGAAGAACTGTCTCATTATTCCTTTTTCAAAAACTCGCGAATAGTTTCTTCGAAATCAATTTCTTCTGTATAAATGTCCTGTATCGATTCTTTTTGCGAAATGCGGGTGATCGTGTCCGCGATTTTAGCCGGTTCAACTTCGAGGTCCAAGGCTTTTGCACCGGCGATCAAATTAATATCCACAGCAATCTGTATATTTTCTTTTACTGGCGTTTCAAATATAATTTTTAATCGTTTTTTTTGAACTGATTTCTGAGTAAATTTTTCGATTGAGCCATCGTAAAAAATTTTACCTTTACTGATAATTACCAGTCGATCGGCTAATTTAGAAATATCATCCATATAGTGGCTGGTCAGGATGATTGTCGGTTTTTTTTCCTTCACATAATTCGATAAAAAATTACGAATGGAAGTCTGCGCCACAATATCAAGACCAATCGTAGGTTCGTCCAAAAATAAAATTTTTGGATCATGTAAAAGTGACCCGATGATTTCCATTTTCATGCGTTCGCCTAAGCTTAATCGGCGAAGCTGTGTTTCTAGAACATGCGTACAATTTAGAATGTCGGCCAGTTCTTTTACTTTTTTCTGCGTTTTATTTACATCTAGATCATAAATGTTCATCAGCAATTGGTAGCTATCCACTGGCGCAATATCCCACCAAAGTTGATTTTTTTGCCCCAGCAAAACTGAAATATCACGCAAGAATTCATTCTTCCGTTCAAACGGATTGAAGCCAAGTACCTTGACATCGCCACTGGTAGCGGGAATCAAGCCGGACAATGTTTTAATCAATGTCGTTTTGCCAGCACCGTTAGATCCAACCAAACCAATGACCTGTCCTGCCGGAATCGTCAGATTGATATCCGACAACGCCGATTTTTCAGTGTGTCTACGATTCCACAACCCTTGAATCGACGACAATAATCCGACTGACTTTTCATAAGAATAATAAACTCGATTTAGGTTTTTAACTTCAATAGCATTACTCATGGATATCCTTTACGAGATAAACCATCTCTAAATTTTCAACCTTGGGCAAACCAAAACGCTCTTCCGTTGGAAATGGAATGAATTCGTTTGTGACGCGAAATCCGCGGCGCACATAATATTCAATCAATTCCCTGCGCAGTGTGATCACAGTCATTTTAATCGTTTTCAGTTTCCATTCTTCCGCCAATTGTTCAACGTGTTTCAAAAATTCTTTTCCCAGTCCCTTGTTTTGCGACGTCGGTTTGATCGTAAACATTCCAAAATACAACTCACTGGCTGCTGGATCAGAAACTAGTTCGCAACTGCCTATGATCTCGCCGTTCTCGCGTGCGGTTAAGATGAAGGTGTTCTTTTCTTCGATTTTTTCTTTGATTTCATTGGCATCGGTTCTTTGGCCATCTAATAAGTGAGCCTCGGTGGTCCATCCGGCTTTAGATGAATCACCTCGATAAGCTGAATTCACTAGATCAGCTATCGTTTTGGATTCCGATGTCTGAGCGAATGAAAATTTTAGGTTCATAGAAGTTTCCGCTTTTGAGCTAAGATATAGAGTTCGCGACCTTGGCGGCGTGGATCTGATTTTCTCCAGCGTGACCAAATCAATGTTTGAAATCGTTTTTTCAAAAGCTCGCGGTATTCCCATTCAGTGCCACCGAACGGAGGCCCACTGCGTTTATGCATGCAGAATAGGGTGGCCATCAATTGCCCTTGGTCATGTAGGCAGCGTGACCATACTTGAATTAATTGCGCGCGCTGAACAGGATTGATCGCACAGAAGCAGGTGTATTCATAAACTAAATCAAAAGCGTTGTTGAAACTGTCAGGCAATTTGAAAACGTCGGCTTGTAGCCAAGTGATGTTTGTCATGTGTCCGTACAATTTTTTTGAACGCTCGATCGCATGCTCTGAAAAATCCACCGCCGTAACCATGTGACCACTTTGTGCAAAGAAAGCGGCATCGTGACTGTCTCCGCAACCTAAAACTAGGACACGGGATTTGGGCAGCTTCATTCTTGGCAGCATATCTTTCAAAGTCGTCGCTGGGGCTTCCATATTCCAACCGGGATTGACGGCGAAAGACTTTGATGATTTCTGAAATTCGGGGCTAGTGACGGTTTCGACTTCGCCAGTGTAGGCCTTATTCCACCAGTCGACGCCCTGGATTTCGGGTTCGTCTTGCCACAAGGGTTTGATTTCTACGTGCTTGCCATTAAAAACGACAGATTCATCGTCAAATTCATCAAGGCTGTCGAAAAATTCTCCCAAGGCTTTTTTTGTAAAACTAAAGGGAATACCTTGTTTCGTTTCACCATAAACACGGTCCCAGGAATCCAAAAAGAATCCAGGTAAAACTTGCGATGTGAAAATGTCAGTTTCGATTTCCAATTTGTATCCGTAGTTAAAAAGAAGCCTCACCTGTCGGGCGATAGGATCGAATTCAAAAGTTTGAACAACCAGGGGGGCGTCGAACGCTTCGACAATGACTGCTTCGCCCAACAGCTGTGAGCCAAACGATCGGTTCGGTAAAAAGTGGAGCTGCGCAAAGAAATCTTTGGCGGCCGCGGAATCCTCGATTTGTCGATTATCGAAAAAAATCCAACCGTTTTCATCGACTACTGCGAAACGGTCGGACATATTTGAATTGTTCATTTTAAGTGCAAAATTAACGTTAACTAAACTAGTGCGCCGCTTTAGGCGCTTCTTTTTTAGGCTCTGGCGCTGCTCCTGGCGCGTGCTGAGGAGCTTTGCCCCCATCAGTAGGAAGCGGTGGAGTCATCGGGTTTTCTGAGGGTGGATTTTGAGATTGCGTGGTCGATGGATTTTCATCTGCCGTCTGATTATTTGGACTTACAGTTGAGCCTTCATTGAACGAAATCGAATCGCCTTTGGTTACTAACGATTGAACCGTCCATTGATCTAAGCTTGGATTATCGGAAATATCGCGGAAAAGAACCGCTTCGCCATCAATCACGCGCTCAGTAGATTCATTTTGAGCTGTCGTTTCGATGAAACGGTAAGTAAAATCCGCTTGAATTTTGCGATCGCCGATATCACGTGTCCAAATTTTCACGATTTCTACGCTTTTTGTGTCTGGCTTGCGAGATTTGATAGTGGTTTCGATCAACTCTTTCATTTTTGCCTGAATGTCCGAGTGCGTCTCGAAACCAATAGGTGCACTGCTGTGTACAACATGCCATGTCCATGACAAAAGGATCACAAAAACTATCAGACTTAGAATTTTCATCATAGAATATTACCTCTATTTTATGTTAGACACTATAGCCAGATAAGTCATTAATGGCAAAATGAAACTCAAAGTTTTTCAATATTTTTGATAAACGAATTCGATAACCGTTACAGAAAGAAAATTCGAAAGGGTGTTATGCAAATGGACTGGATGAATTCACTGTTGAATAAGCGGGCGCAATTTGAAAAAAAGGTGCTGGAAAACTGGAATCAGGCACAGGAACTGATTGGTGGAGCGGTCGATGGTATGGCTGAAGACAAGCTTTGGCAGAATCTGAAAGTATTTTTCGAAGTTAAAGGCATCCGTCCTCACATCGTGGATTTCATGTCTTATGTGGAAAAGTGGACCCCACAAGCTTCTAGAGAAGCATTGAGTTATTTCCTAGACTTCTTCAGGCCAGCTACCTTGGGTATGGGGCTTCGGGTTTCCAAATTAAATGACACTCAAATCGAAGTTGTAATTCCTAAGCGCCCTAGAAACCTAGACGAGGAAGGTCAGTGGTTAGATTCAGCTATCATCACAGCCAGCGTTGAAAGTTTTAAAATTTTGTGGCTGCGACACGCCCCCATTGGGGAATTCAGTTTTCAAATCGATAAAGTCGTTTATGAAAAACGTAAAACAGAAGAAACGGCATCTCTTCGTGTACGGTTTGAGTTGTCTGCGGAATCACGTGAATCAGCACTGACTGAATTGCGCAGTAACTCGACAACCAATGTAGATACGAATTTATTTATTTTTGATGATAAGGACGCCATCGTTTCTGAAGTTAAGATCGTGGCAAAATTAAAATCAGCACTTCAATTGAAAGAGAAAAACTAAAAGAGATTTTTTATGGCTATTATTGAAACAGAGATTGATTCTTCCGGCAGTGATTTTGCGGCCAACAAAAAATTTATGATGGGTCTTGTAGAAGAACTGCAAAACCGTATTAATACCGTAAAAATGGGCGGTGGTGCGGACGCACTGAAGAAGCACAAAAGTCGCGGCAAATTATCAGCCCGTGAACGTATTGAATTTTTGGTCGACCCAGGAACCAGTTTTCTAGAATTCTCAACATTAGCAGCGTGGGATGTTTATGATAACGAAGCACCTGGTGCCGGTGTTGTGACAGGTATCGGTGTTGTTTCTGGTGTGGAAGTTATGATCGTAGCGAACGATGCGACGGTAAAAGGTGGAACCTATTTCCCTTTGTCGGTGAAAAAACATCTTCGCGCGCAAGAAGTTGCGCGTGAAAATGGTCTACCATGTATTTACCTAGTGGATAGCGGCGGCGCTTTCTTGCCATTGCAGTCTGAAGTATTCCCTGATCGCGATCATTTTGGTCGTATTTTTTATAATCAAGCTCAGATGTCTGCCGAAAACATTTCGCAAATTTCAGTGGTTATGGGTTCGTGCACGGCCGGCGGCGCTTACGTGCCTTCCATGAGCGATGAAAACGTAATTGTGAAAGAAAATGGAACTATCTTCTTGGGTGGACCTCCGTTAGTAAAAGCAGCCACAGGTGAAGAAGTTTCCGCGCAGGATCTGGGCGGCGCACAAGTGCACTGCGAAGTTAGCGGTGTAACAGATCATTTTGCAGAAAATGATGAAGACGCTTTGGAAATCACAAAAGAAATCGTTAAGCATTTAAACAAACGTCGTGAAATGCCAATTAATCAGCAGCCCTATCAAGAACCAAAATACCCAGTGGAAGAACTGTATGGTTTGATTCCTGAAGATTCAAAACGCCCTTTCGATGTTCGTGAAGTGATCGCGCGTTTAGTTGATGGATCTGATTTTCACGAATTTAAACCTTTGTATGGAAAAACATTAGTCACTGGTTTTGCACACATCTGGGGTTTTCCCGTCGGTATTATCGCTAATAATGGCGTGTTGTTCAGCGAAAGCGCGTTGAAGGCAGCGCATTTTATCGAGCTCTGTGAACAGCGCCAAGTTCCGCTGATCTTTTTGCAAAATATCACTGGCTTTATGGTTGGCAGAAAATACGAAAATGAAGGTATTGCCAAGCATGGTGCGAAAATGGTTATGGCAGTAAGTAATGCCAGCGTTCCAAAATTCACCGTCGTAATTGGCGGGTCATATGGTGCGGGTAATTACGGGATGTGCGGACGCGCGTATCAACCACGACAATTGTGGATGTGGCCAAACGCACGCATTTCCGTTATGGGCGGCGAACAAGCTGCGAATGTGTTGCTGACAGTGAAGAAAGATCAATTAGCTCTTAAAAAAGTAACGATGTCGGAACAAGAACAAGCGGATTTCAAAAAACCAATCCTAGATAAATACGCAGCGGAAAGTTCGGCGTATTTTTCAACGTCTAGAATCTGGGATGACGGTATCATCGATCCTAAAGATACACGTCGTGTGTTGGCTTTAGGTATTGCTGCAAGTTTAAATAAGAAATGGCCCGAGCGTAAGCAGGGCGTTTTCAGAATGTAGGATGAAATGAAGACACTTGTATTCACAGAAATAGATCAGATTGCATTTATTAAATTAAATCGCCCTGACGTTAGAAACGCGTTCAATAGCGAAATGATCGAAGAACTAACGCAGACATTTTTAGCACTGCAAGTACGTACTGATTTGAAAGCAGTGGGCTTAACGGGTGAAGGCAAAGCATTCTGCGCCGGTGCCGATCTAAACTGGATGAAATCGATGGTGAATTTTTCTTTGGATGAAAACAAGAAAGATTCTGAAAAATTATACGAAATGTTCGCGGCGATGAAGAACTTGGACTTACCAATTGTGGCTCATGTTCATGGTGCTGTGTTTGGTGGCGCGTTAGGTTTAGTAGCCTGTTGTGATTACGTCGTTGCGGAAACGGGAACTAAGTTTTGTTTCAGCGAAGTGAAGCTAGGAATCGCGCCAGCGGTTATTTCTAGCTTTGTATTAGATAAATGTACCCCGGCCATTAAATACTATATGACATCAGCAGAAGTGTTCACCGACGTTCACGCGCAACAACTAGGTTTAGTAAATCTAGCTGCCAGCAAAGAGGAAGGCACCAAAGAATTTCAACGTGTCCTTCATTTGTACAAAGATAACGGACCCGTGGCCGTTCGTCGCACAAAAAAACTACTTCGTGAACTAGCCAACCTAAATCCAAATCAACATAAAGATGTAACGACTAAACTTATCTCTGAACTTCGCGTATCAAACGAAGGGCAAGAGGGTATCAAAGGTTTTCTTGAAAATAGAAAACCAAGTTGGAAAGCCTAAGGGAGACAGATTTTGAAGAAGACAGATCTATCCAATTTAGCTATTAAACGCCTGGCGATCGCAAATCGCGGCGAAGTGGCCGTTCGAATTATCAAAGCGTGTGAAGAGCTTGGTATCGAAACAGTATTATTGCACTCGGATGCCGATATAAATTCTAGAGCTTACCGTATGGCTGATCACAAAGTCTGTATTGGTGGTTCGACTCCGGCAGAGAGTTATTTAAATATTAAATCTAATATTCAAGGCGCTAAAGCTAAGAACGCGGATGCGATCCATCCTGGTTTTGGTTTCTTAAGTGAAAATGCTGATTTCGCTAAAGCCTGCGTCGATGCAGGAATGATCTTCGTAGGCCCTTCTGAAAATGCCATTCGCAGTTTGGGCGACAAAGTTCATTGCAAAGAATTAGCAAAAAAATGCGGCATTCCGTTAGTTCCTGGTTACGAAGGCGATGATCAAACGGTAGAAACGTTATCTAAAGAAGCGGCTCGTATTGGTTATCCTTGTATCGTAAAAGCCGCAGCAGGCGGCGGCGGTCGAGGAATGAAGCTAATCACTCAAGCGTCAGAAGCCCGTGAACGTATCGAATCAGCGCAACGTGAATCCTTGTCCGCGTTTGGTTCTTCCAAAGTGTTTTTAGAGAAGTATCTGGATCGTGCTAAACATATTGAATTTCAAGTGTTCGGTGATTCCATTGGAAAAGTTAGACATTTGTTTGAACGCGAATGTTCTGTTCAACGTCGCCATCAAAAAATTATCGAAGAAGCAACCTCGCCGTCATTGACCCCTGAACTACGCCGAAAAATGGGCGAAGCCGCTACTTTGATTGCGCAAACAGCCGGCTATCGTAGTGCGGGTACAGTTGAATTTTTATTTCAAGATGGTGAATTTTTCTTGCTGGAAGTGAACACACGTTTGCAAGTCGAGCATCCGGTAACAGAAATGGTTTTAGGAATTGATCTGGTCAAAGCCCAAATCCTAAATGCCTGTCAGAGTTTCGTATTTTCAGAAGATCAGTACAAATCTTTCCAAGGCCACAGTATCGAATGCCGTGTGTATGCTGAAAATTCATACGAAGGCGGAATGCCAAGTACAGGAAGATTAGGACATGTTCATTTTCCAGAAGGGCCTGGGCGCCGCTTTGAGTATGGGTTTGAAGAAGATGATGTCATCACGTCATTCTACGATCCAATGATTGCTAAAGTGATTGTGTGGGATGAATCACGTCCACGTGCGATTCAAAAAATGATCGAAGTTTTAAATCAATCCGTCATTTTTGGTGTGCACACAAATATTCCTTATTTAAAAGCGATCTTGTCGCATCCTGAATTTATCGCGGGGACGATGACAACTCAGTTTATTAGTAAATATTTCTCTGAACCGCTAAAGCCACCAAGTCGCGAACCCGAAGTCGATGCCTTTGTGGATGAAATCAAAAAGCAAATGGGTAAATCGGCGTGGGCGGTTAAATCAACGGCGACAAATGGCGGGTACCAAAATCCATGGTCTGAGCAGTGGAGGATGTGGTAATGCAAAAATTTGAAAAGAAAATCGGCAGTCAAGTCTACAAAGCCATGGCCGAAAAAGTCGGCGACAAAGTCTGGATCCACCTTAATGGCGAAACTTTAGTATTCGATGCGGAAACTTCTGGCCGTCGTCGCGGCAAAGTGGCTGGTAAAGACGCTAAATCAAATACAATTTTAGCACCGATGCCAGGTAAGATCACTAAGCTGTTCAAAAAGTTGGGTGATCCTGTAGCTGTTGGCGAAAGCGTCCTGGTGATGGAAGCCATGAAAATGGAATACACATTAAAATCAAACATGGCCGGAACAATCAAGAAAGTGGCGTTCAAAGAACTAGATCAAGTGGCGCTAGGTGCGTTGATCGTGGAAATCGAACCGACTA
Source organism: uncultured Bdellovibrio sp. (assembly GCA_963932905.1). Taxonomy (GTDB): domain Bacteria; phylum Bdellovibrionota; class Bdellovibrionia; order Bdellovibrionales; family Bdellovibrionaceae; genus UBA2316. The sequence continues at coordinate 31,364 of CAWVRN010000018.1, read as the reverse complement.
AGGAAACATAAGAGTTCAATATGGCATTACCTAAAAATATTAAAATTGTCGAAGTGGGATTACGTGATGGATTACAAAACGAAAAAGTCATCCTCAGCGTCGATCAAAAAGTAGAACTGGGTAAACGCCTCATACAAGCTGGTGTTCATCGTATCGAAGCCGGTGCGTTTGTACGTTTTGATAAAATTCCACAAATGCAAGGCACAGATCAAGTTCTGGATAATTTATATAAATGGAACAAGAAACCTCATTATTCGGTATTGGTGCCGAATGAACGTGGGATGGAAGAAGCGTTGAAATTAAAACCTGCCGAAGTTGCTGTGTTTGCCGGTTGTAGCGAATCATTTTCAAAACGAAATATCAACTGCACGATCGAAGAAAGTTTCGAACGATTCAAACCTGTATTCGCGATGGCGAAGAAACACAAAATCAAAGTGCGTGGGTATTTAAGTGTATGTTTTGGTTGTCCGTTCGAAGGCGATGTTCCAGAAAAAACAGTTATCGATATGGCTCATAGACTTTATAAAATGGGCGCGTTTGAAATCTCGGTAGGTGATACCATTGGCGTAGCACATGTCGGACAAGTTCAATCTATGTTCAGAAAAATGAAAAAGAAAATCCCGGCGAAAGCGATTGCGGGACATTTTCACGATACGCGCGGACAGGCTCTGGCCAACATTCTTGCGGCTTACAACGAAGGCATTTCTGTTTTCGATTCTAGCATCGGTGGCCTTGGTGGTTGTCCCTACGCACCGGCGGCAACGGGTAACGTAGCTACCGAAGATGTTCTATATATGTTTCAAAATATGGGTGTAAAAACAGGTATCGATTTAAAGAAAATTTTGTCAATTGCACCTTGGCTACAAGCCCAAATGGGCAAAGAACTTCCATCTAAGCTGGGCAATGTGGGACTGTTAAAACCTCAGCCAATTTTATAGACTTCACTTTTTGTCCTTCCTTTAAAATCAATCTACATAGCATTTAGCTGTTTTTGCGGTGTCAAAAATGGCGACAGTCTTTGAATTATTACTAGAAACTTTTATTTTAATGCGAGTTTTGTCACCTTCGATTAATTTACGCGAACTTGGGCCTGGGGAGGTTTCGTGGGTTACATTAAGGGGTTGATTGCATTATCAATAAGTACTGCGTTGCTGACTTCGTGTGGAAAGGGATTCGAATCGATCGACGAATCCGCCACAGTTGGCGTTCCGATACTGCAGAAAGTAACTAAGGAAACCTATATGAATGGTCGCAAATTTTGTGACAAATACACAAACACAGGCGATGCGGATACTAAAGAAATTGGCAAGTGGATTGATGTTCCATTTGATTATGCAAATCCGTCACGCACGATTAAAATCTATACTTTCTTAAAACGGGAATTTGACCCTAATTTGCCATCTTATATTTTTGTAGATGGTGGACCTGGGCAAAATACGCACACGTATCCCGATATTTTAGGTTCTGGTTACAATGAAATTCATTTTGATCAACGTGGTGTGGGCTGTTCTGCACCCGACACATGGGAAGAATACATCGATCAAGAATTATATTCATCGATCAAAACCGCCAATGATATCGATGAAGTACGCAAAGCCTACGGTCTAAAAACAGTATCTTTATATGGAGTTAGTTATGGAACAGTTCCTGTAACTATCTATGCTAATAAATTTGAAGCTAACGTAAAATCAATCGTCATCGAAGGCGTTTTGGGAAAAGTTGAAAATTTATCGCGCTATTCGCATCGAGTAGAGAAGTACAATTTAATCTTGAATAGCCTTTCCGAAAAACAAAGAGATGCGTTTGATGATGTCGTTTACGGTAACAATAATAAACAGAAATATGTTTTGATGTATTTACTGGGAACAGCAGGATTCCGAGATGGCGGATATAGGATCGTTAAAGATAATTATTTTAAAAAATTGCTTCCAGAATCTGGCGGTATAAATGCCAGCGAATTTGATCGCGCTTATGGCAATATTATGAAAGAACAGAACCCATACAATACGGCTCAGCATCCTGGTGCTACGGATGAAAATGTCCTGACTCGATTTTATTGCAAGGAACTGGGCGGGTTTTCAAAAGACAAATTCACTATGAATTACAACCGTACACGCGGATTTGTAGAAGAACTTGCAATGGATAAAACGACCTGGGCAGACGAATGTGCGGCTCAAGGAATTACGCTAGAAATGGAAAATACCTATGACGAACGTAAATATCCTACCAATGCTACGGTCTATTATTTCCAGGGTTCACATGACGGCGCCACTATTGCTGAGGGTGCCCTTAGCCATTGGAAATCAGTGCCACAGAAAAAATCATATTTCTTATTATCGAAAAAGGGTGGTCACAATCCGGGCCTAACTAAAGCTAATGCTAAAGACAAAGAAATCTCTAAACTGCATAAACAGCTTTTTAGCGACGCTTTTTCAAGCAAGGCTATCACAACTGATTTTGTTAAGCAGTTAAACGCGAAAATTACCTCGACCACCGTGGACGAAGACAAAGCCCAATCGTTCATTACGTGGGAGTTGTTTAGTGGCACAAAAACCGACTTTTCTGCGATAGAAAAGGAATTTGGCGGTTTGCGCCGCTCGAAGCAATAATAGACGCCCACTATAAACTGTCATATGATTACTTCTATTAAGGAGTAATCATATGAAATCCCTAATTTTTTTAGCCCTAGCATTCGGTTCATTTTTTGTTTTCGCCAACCAAGGTACTGGTGAAAAAATTGGCAAGAAGGTCGATAAAACAGTTGATGATGTTTCTGATTTTTCAAAAGAACAAAAAGAAAAAATTCAAAAAGAATTTAAAGAACAATTAGCGGCGATCGATCAAGAAATTAAAGACATCCAGGCTAAAGCAAAAAAAGCCAAAGAAACTGCCAGTGATGAATCTAAAAAACAGATCAATGATCAAATCGAATTTTTGGAAAAACGACGTTCAGAATTAAAAGCCGATTTTAAGAATCTTCAAAATTCAACTGGCAAAGCTTGGGATCAAGTTAAACTGGGATTCCAAAATAGCATGACGACATTAAAAGAATCTTTCCAGAAAGCTAAACAAGAATTCAAAAGTGACGAAAAAAAATAAATCTTATTCTAGTTATATTGAGCAGCGCACTGAAGTTATATTCGAAGACTCTATCCAGTCGCTAGGGTCGTTGTTTGCTGAAAGTAATATAATTCTTGTTGATAAGAAATTGAAAAAATCAGTTGCTGGTTTTAAAGCCTCTAAATCACTCGTCGTGTTTTTGGATGGTGCCGAATCCACTAAATCGATGTCGACATTATCAAATGTTTTAGACTTGGTATTTAAAAATAAGAAAGTCGACCTAAACAAGAGAACCAAGATTGTTGTTATTGGCGGCGGCACACTTGGTGATTTCGGCGGATTTTTATCACATATATTGAAGCGCGGTCTGCCATTGATTTTAGTCCCTTCGACATGGTTGTCCGCGATGGATAGTTCCCATGGCGGCAAGAATGGAATCAATTTCAAAGATATTAAGAATCAATTAGGCACAATTTATTCACCCCAAAAGGTAATTTTGGTGAAGGCGTTATTAAACCAGCAGCCAATAGATAGAACTGTAGAAGGTTTTGGTGAACTAATTAAAATTGCTTATATTCATTCACCAAAATTTTTTCATCAAGTAGCAAAGGAACGCTTATCAAGTTTAGATCTTTTTTCATACCTGCCAGCGGCTATCGATGCCAAGTACAGCATCGTTAAAAAAGATCCGTTTGAAACTAAGGGTATCCGCTACCTTTTAAATTTTGGACACACGATAGCCCATGTTTGGGAAGCCAAATTAAATATTCACCATGGTATTGCGGTGCTGTTGGGAATATATTTTGATTTTCTTTGGGCTTCAGTTCGAGGTTACAAAGTAGATAGAGATCTTGAAGTATTTTTTAGTTCCGAGGTCGTCCGCGGTGTTTTGGGATTGTTTTATACAGAGGAATTGTTTTCGCTATCTGTGAATGTGGTGACTAAAACTTTGGCTGCGGACAAAAAGAAAGAAAATCAATTCGTTCGTTACGTATTTCCAGATAGGGTCGGAAAACTAAAAATTGAATCGGTGACTGTCGATCAAATCGTAAAAGAATATCAACGACAAAAGAAAATGATTGGATCACGCCGTGAGCGCCAGCATATTGCGGTTTAGGTCCGATCAGTTTAAATATCAAGGCGAGATTGATGACTCAAAATCGATCGTCAATCGTTTACTTATTGTTCAATCTCACTATAAAAATTTGAAACTAAATTTTGCATCACAAGCCGAAGATGTCCTGTATCTTCAGCAAGCCTTAAGGGACTTAGAGCAAGGTTTGTACGAATTTGATCTTGGTTCTGGCGGAACCACGTTCAGATTTTTTCTTGCACGTTTAAGTCGTCAACCGGGTCGCTATATCGTACGGGCTCATGCAAAACTATTAGAGCGCCCGCAAAGAGATTTGTATCGCGCGCTTGAGCATATAGGAACACTAGTGACTTCGATTCCGAATGGATTGAGTGTGACTTCGTTAGGTTGGAAGAATATTTCTTTAGTTAATGTGAAGTCCGATTTAAGTAGTCAGTTTGCTTCTGCAATTTTAGCCAATTGTTGGAATTTAGATCACGATTTTACAATTGATTTGGGCAAAGAAGTCGCTTCTAAATCATTTTTAGATTTAACTCAGAATGTTTGCCAACGATTGGGCATGAAGATCAATACACAAGGCACCCAGTTAAAGATACCGGCCCATCAGCGCGTGAAAGTGAAGAAGCTAGATGCAGAAGTAGACGCCAGTTCATTATTTACGTTAACCTGTTTTGCTTTGCTGTTTGGCGAATTGAAGGTAAAACCATGTACAAATAAATTTGGTCAGCCTGATTTTCAATTTTTGAATTTTTTCAAGGATTGGGGTATCAACTATAAATTGGATTCCAAGGGTTTTAGCATTTCAAAGCAGGACCTACCAAAATTTGCAGAAGTGAATTTGAAGAATTGTCCTGATTTGTTTCCTGTTCTGGCGGCTTTTCTAAGCTTTTGTCCTGGGATGCATAAACTATATGGCGCACCTCATTTAGTTAACAAAGAATCAAATCGTATTGCGAAAACTTATGAGCTTCTTACATTAGCTGGTGTCCAAGCCAGTCCATTAGCTGATGGAATGATTATCGAAGGCAACGAGCGAATTGAGCCAAAGAAATTTGCGTTTGACCCAGACAATGATCATCGCATGGCTTTCGCTGCTGCTTTATTTGGTTTTGCTGGATTTGAAGTCGACTTGGCTCATCGCCACGTGGTTAATAAAAGTTTCCCGCAATTTTGGAATATTTTAGGATTAGAAAATGACGGGGATTAAAATAGTTCTGATTGGCCACCGTGGTGTAGGCAAATCGGAGTTGCTTGAACGATTGAAATCGTACTTTCCACAGTTTCAGTATTTTGATTTAGATTCGGTTATTGCGGAAAAATTAGCCAACCCTGTCTACAAAATTTTTGAAACATTTGGTGAGGAGTATTTTCGTTCCAAAGAGGTTGAACAGGCTCGCCTGATCCTAAATAAGAAAGATGTCGTCGTATCCTTAGGCGCTGGATTTAATTTAGAAAATCTACCAGAGGACGTGATTTGCGTTTGGGTACGTCGACCGACAGATGCAGATGGGCGTATTTTTTTGAACCGCCCGGCACTAGATCCTAAACTAAGCCCCCTAGATGACTATCTATCCCGATTTGAAAAAAGAAATCGTAAATATTTTGAAAAAGCAGATTTCATTTATGATATGCCGGAAGGGATTTCTCTTTTAGATACTAAAACTTTGCCTAAAAAGGGTATATTGATTCAAGAAAAAAGCCTTTTTAAAGAATTTTTGTTCCAAACTGCGAAAAAAAGAAAAGGTATTTTGACTTTGAATCCGTATAACGTGAACACACGAATATCATTTGAAACGGTTGAGCTTCGTACCGACTTTTTCTCGGCGAAAGATATTATTCGTCTGGTGGAAATTTTTGGTAAGAAATCGAAAATGATTCTCTCCTTTAGGAAAGATAACGTTCATGATCTGGATGAACTACTAGATATTTTACCGTCGTTTTATGCGATCGATGTTGATTCTGAGTTGGTCTCTGTGTTGGATCAGATGAACGCAAAGACTTCGACAGCGATTCGAAAAAAATTAATCATTTCCTGCCATCGTCGCGACGTGGACGAGAACATAAAAACATTAGAAGGCTTGGTTAAGGTCAAATCAAAAGCCATTGTGAAATGTTCCCCCGTTATTCGGTCTTTTGTTGAGCTGAAAAGACTTTACGATTGGCACATGATGAATCCTTCGGGCCGGTTGATTTTTCCTCGCAGTGATGAATCTAGCAAGAACAGCGACTGGCAATGGTTTCGCCATTTCATGTTATCAAAGCAAGTTTTAAATTTTGTAAATGATGGTTTTTCGACGGTGCCTGATCAACCGACTTTACTAGATACATTTTTACACAACGATAGCTTTACTCATTTCGCGGCGGTTATTGGTAATCCTATTCATCACAGCTATTCTCCTGTTCTGCATTATGAATATATGAAGAAAAGGAATATGCCGTACTATCGAATAAAAATCGAAGAAAAGGAATTTGACGATGCTTTGGGTTTCTTAGAAGAAATTGGTCTAAAGGCAGCGTCTATTACGGCACCGTTTAAGGAAGCGGCTTATCGTCGCTATCAACCGCGATCGAGTTCAGAAATTAAAATTAAATCGGTAAACACTCTGTACCTTGAAAATATTGGAAAGGCTCACATTGCGAACACAGATACTATGGGCTTATTAAAAACTTTGACTCAAATTTCGAGCGAAATTTTTAAAAAGGGCCTGCCGAAATTGAACGTCGTATTGTGGGGAGGCGGCGGCGTCGTTCCCGCCATTAAGAGCGAAGTGCCTCATGTTCATTTAGTTGCTTCGCGTGATGGCAAGTTGCCAAAAGGAATGAAAGACATCGATATATTAATCTGGGCGGCTCCGCGCAGTCTTCTGACTCAAGTTCCAAAAAACTGTACTATTAGATCCATTTTCGATTTAAGCTATGGTGGTAATTCGATGGGACTTGAGCTAGCTAAGCAACATAACATTCCGTATTTTTCGGGATTAGAAATGTTCAAAGAGCAAGGCCGCGGTCAGCAATTATTTTGGAGTCAGTTTGATGAGCGCAAATAGTTTTGGAAATCGCATAAAGATGCATACCTTTGGTGAAAGCCACGGTCGTGCGATGGGTACCCTTATCGATGGATTTCCTGCTGGCTTGACAGTGGATGTGGCCGAGCTTCAAAATTATTTAGATCGAAGAAAGCCGGGAACGTCCGCATGGGTTTCCGCGCGTAAAGAAACCGATAAACTTGAAATTGTCAGCGGTATCTTTGAAGGCAAAACTTTGGGTACCCCGATCTGCGGGCTTGTACACAATCAGAATGCTCGTAGTGAAGATTACGAAAAAATTAAAGAAGAGCCTCGCCACGGTCATGCGGAAACAGTCTGGAAGAATAAATTTGGATATATCGATCATCGCGGTGGTGGTAGGTCTTCTGGTCGTGAAACACTTTCGCGAGTGATCGCGGGCGCCTTATGTGAACAAGCTTTAAAGAAAATTGCTCCTAAAACGGAAATCATTGGCTGGGTTAGCAAAGTGGGCGAATGGTCGTGCGATGAAGAAATTGCTGCCAAATCAAACCGTGCGAAAATTGATAAAATGCCCGGCCGTTTTCCTTACAAGGACGACAAGTTTATTACTAAAAAGTTAGAATCAGCCAAAGCCAAAGGCGAATCATACGGCGGCATCGCTGAAATTGTTGTGAAGAATCCTTTGGAATCATTGGGACAACCCGTATTTCATAAATTGAAATCTGATATTGCCGCCGCAGCTATGAGTCTTGGCGCAACGTTAGGTGTAGATTTCGCAGAAGGTTTTGAAAGTATAGAGAAACCGGGTACGGAATTTCATACAACCACCACCACGAATCAATATGGCGGCATTCAGGGTGGTATTTCAACCGGACAGACTATTCGATTTAGAGTTTATTTTAAGCCGACATCGTCGATTTTGGATGTGGCTAAAAAGGGTCGACACGATCCGTGCATTGTTCCTCGCGCAGTTCCTGTGCTTGAGGCTATGACGGCGTTTATTTTATTTGATCATTGGTTGTGGTCGAAAACGGACAAATTAGAAATATGAGCATGAATTCTAAGCAAATACTTACTCGTTGTGTAGAAGAGTTTGAATCTAAAACTCAAGTTGAATTGGTGGTATTGATTCGCAAACATTGTCAGTCTTACTATAGTTACTTTTGGTTTTATACTTTGCTGTTTGTGCAGATATTTTGGGTGGCGACCGTTTTGTGGAACGATTCGTTTTCATTTGAAATGATTTCAGCGGAATCGTTTTTTCTGATAGCGCTGAGTTATCTAGTTTTGATGAAATTTGAATTGATTAAGTTTCTAATTCCTAAAAAACATAAGATTAGAAATTTGAAGAATTTTGCAGCTAGAGAATTTCACAACATGGGCATTCATAATACTAAACAAAGATCAGGTTTGTTGATTATATACTCGCGCTGGGAAAATGAATGCTTGTTGTTGTGTGATAAAGGCGTAAGAGACCGTCTGAGCGATAAAGAATTGGAAGCATTTACTAACGACTTTAAGTGGGCGTTTACTGAAAAAAACCTAGGTGAATCCGTCGGGTCAATGATACGCAGCTTTGGTGTATACTGGCATACTAAATGGCCAAATGAAGACGATGAAAACGAAATCGTTCATTCGTACAGCGGAGAAGAGGAATGAGAAAATTTTCCTACTACCAATTGGCTATTGTTGCCGGCCTTATCACATCGGTTTTCTTAGAAGCCGAAGCACGCGTTGGCGGTGGTGATTCCTATGGCGGTGGTTCCCGTAGTTCTGGCGGCGGCTATCGATCTAGTGGAAGCGGCGGTGGTGATGCCGGGTTCCTATTTGATATTTTAGCAATCATTATTCGCATGATCATCCGCTACCCCAAAGTGGGCGTTCCAATACTTTTGATTTTCATGGTGACAGTGTACTTATACTATCGCAAAAACAATAGATACGAAGACTATTATTCTTCATATGGAACCGAAGAGTATCGTCCGGTTGTAGTGAATAAGACTCGTGATTATGTGGAAAAGATTCAGGAATATGATCCCAATTTTTCGTTTCCTATTTTCAAAGACTTTATTTTTTCGTTGTATCATTCTTATCACGAAAACCGTGGTGCTAATAAACTAGAAAACCTATCTGCGTTTTTTGATCCTAAGTATCTAGTGAAGGATTCCAAAATTAAAAGTGTCGATGGCGTTGTCATCGGTAACTGCACGATTTCTAAAGGAACGGTCAACGCGCAAAATGATGAAATGACGATCGAAGTTGGTTTTTCTGCGAATTACACAGAAGTGGATACCAAGAACCAAAGCACTCGTTATAAATTAGCAGAAACTTGGAAACTAAAAAAATCGACGAAGGTTCTTTCCAAAGCGCCCGAGCATATGTCGGCATCTATGTGCCCTAATTGTGGTGCACCCATCACAGAGACTATTTCAGGCGTTTGCAAAAGCTGTAATCAATCCAATAAAAATGGCCGATTCGTTTGGTTTGTTTTTGGTATCATGTCGACGAAAGAAGTGTTGAAAGAAACTTCATCAATTGAAGGTAGCATGGGCGTTGCAAATCTAGTGGATTACGGCGTTCAGCTGCCTACGATTAAAGACCGAAGTATCGATTCCTTGATTTCAACCGATATCGTTCTGAAAAATGAGTATCAGCATTTACAAACTCGTGCAGAGAAAATATTTCTGGAGTTACAAAAAGCGTGGTCGGAAAAAAATTGGAACTTAGCTCGCCCGTATGAAACGGATACTTTGTTTCACTCGCACATGTTTTGGATTGAAGACTTTAAACGCAACAACCAGACTAACTATATTCTGAACCCAAAAGTCGACTACCTAGAGCCTATTTCTATGTATAAAGATAAGTTCTATGCCAGCTTTACATTTAGAATCTTTGCCAAGATGATAGATTACACTGTGGATAAAGAGGGTAACCTGATCCGCGGAAACAAACGCCGTCCGGTGGAATTTTCTGAATATTGGACCTTTATTAAAGGCATCAACGCCAACCAGAAAACGGCTAAAACTCAGGATTTTGAGTGCTGCCCATCATGTGGAGCCCAGCTTAAAATCGAAATGAGCGGCGTTTGTGAGTTTTGCGGAACAAAAGTGACCCTTGGTCAATTCGACTGGGTACTGAGCCAAATCGAGCAGGACGAAGAATTCAGTCTGTAGTACCGGTAATTTCCAGCTTACCAGCATTGTCAATTTTACCTGTCAAAAATTAGTACAGGTGAAAAATTACAATTTTACATTATCTTAACCTCCATAGAGAGGTAAAAGATGTTTCGAATTTCCAGCATAGCCGTTATTTCAGTATTTGCTTTCCAAACAGCCTTAGCTAGCAAATTAGAATGCCTTTACGTATACGGGAACGGTGATCTAAGAGTCACAACTCAAATTTTATCGCAGCCGGCTGGTGCGGTCGGCCCTGAAACTTTATCGAAGATTCAAAAGTCATTGGGATTAGACGACATTAATTTTAAATACCTGCAAGTGTTGATGGGTGCTTATGGTGAATCGAAGCGTTCGGTTAAAAATGATTCAACGATTGTTATTGCTGATCATGGAAATCTAGAACAGGCGGTTGGCAAGACCACCATGGTAGTTCCAACCGCAATCGCAAGTAAGTCGTTAATGAAATCAGTTCCTGTCACTGACTATGCAAGTATCGCGGCAAAGAAAGCGGACTATGAGGCTGCGACTCCGGAAGTTAAATTCTGGGTGAAAAAACTAATGGCCGGTACTGGATCTGGTATCGTGCGTGTTGAATTCTTAAAAGAAATTTATCAAAAGCTTGGGAAAACTGGTTCTGTAAAAATCGGTTCAAAAGGTACGGATTTACATGCCGAAGTTGAAATCGATGGGCAAGTTCACATTTTAAATATTGCGGAACTTCAAATTTTGCAGTTGCTAGCTCAATCCGATAAATACAAACAAGTGATCTTCCACGATGTTGTCAGTAATGAAACACAAGCCAGTATCGAAACGACTTGGTCTAAACGCAGTTCCCTACTTGACGGAAAAACTCTTTCTGATGTAGCGGCGGAGAAAGGTGAAGTTCGTTCTGGTCCAACGGTACAATTCCACATTCCAACGATTGGTGAATCAGGATCTTTAACTAAAGAAAGATTAGCACCTGCCGGGCACGGTTTGTTTGCAATCGAGGCAGTATACGCGACCTTGAACAACAAACTTCCTAAAACAAAAAAAGGTGAATCGTTAATCGGTGTTATCGGTAACGGTGAAGACTTAATGAGCACACCAAGTTCTGACATTGTAGGCTGGATGGCTAAAGACCAGTTACCGTTAGTGATGGTAACGACCGAAAAGACAGCGTTAGATAAACAAGGCGGTCAAATTGCTATCGGGTTTAACTCTAAAGGCCAAGAGTACGTAACCATCGTTGAAAAAGCTCAAGCAGAAACAGCCGTAAAGAAAGGCCACACGGAGCAAATGGAGTTATTTGCGGCGTTGGGTCTGCGTCCTAATGATAGTAAAGCGATGTTCAATACGAACATGGTTCTAGTTAACTATAATGCTCTTCAGCCAAAATTGGCGATGTTGGCAAAGGCTGTTGGTGGTAACGAGCGCTTGCTAGAATTAATCGCGCCAGATTTGATCACGAACACGAAAAAACAAAAAGGCGCCGATGGCGTCGAGAAGGCATTCGTTCAGCTAGAAGGCGCTATGGGTTCTGTCGTATTGAAGCTGGATCGTTTGTATCGTGAAACGTTCAACGGCCAACCATTAGTACACTTTTTAAATATCGGCAAAGACCACCGTACGGAATATTTTGCGCCAATCAAATCGGGATTTGATTTCTTTATGCAGTTTTATTCAGATCGTTTTGTGGTAGATGGGCATGCATTTAAAATCGTGGATCAGCGCCCAGGTGCTATCCCGAAAGTAACTTTGGCTGATGATTTCTACAAAGAAGCAGCGAATGTATTGAAAGCATTCAAAGGATCAAAGATTCTTGAGTTAGATGAACTATCAATCGAAGGTGCTGGCGTTCTTATGCCTGGATTGAAACTGTCTGGCGTCGTGAAAGTAAAAAATCTTTCTGGTCAGGTCGTTCATTTACCTACGTTATTGCAGCAAAATAAATTTAAAGGCACCGAGCTTAAGAATGTAAGCATCACGATCGATAATGAAGGTTCGTTGATGATCACGGCTGCCCGATAATATCGGCTTCGGTTGGCTTGATCACAAATTCGTGTTTGAATTTAGCTGAATCAGTCCAACCGGCACGGGTCACCCAGAAACCGACGCGGTATCGACCTGGTTTTAATTTCGCATCGGGTGACCAAATAGCTTCAGTGACCGGCGAATATTTTAAAACCGGAGTCCAATCTTCTGCCAGATGATGGGCATATTCTAGTTCGCCAAATACCTGCATGCCCGGTTTAACGGGCATTTTTATTTGTAGTTCGCCGTGAGAGCCCTTTAATACATCAAAACGCTCGCTAGGTAGCTGGGCTGTTTCGATTTGTATGGGCCGCGGTGATTTGATTTCTTTTCCAGCGATTTGATCGTTACCAATCGGAGTAATAGAATAGTGGTAACTACCAACATCAAATTCGAACGATTCTGAAGTTTTGAACACTATTTTTTCTTGTACGACTTTGCCATCTTTGTCGTAGATTTTAACTAAGTACCTTTTGGCCTGAATCCCTTCGGGCCAGCTCAAATTTACTTTTGCTTTTAGAGTCTTGTTGTTTGCCTTGGCTGATATGACTGACGTGTTGTCCGCTGGAAAACTGATGTCGTCGGGAGGAACCTCGGTTTCAATCATATCGCTCCACAAGCCTTTCTTGCCGTAGGCGTCTAGAACGCGCCCGCGAATTTTAATTTTTCCCGATGTGGATTTGAATTTAAAAAGACTAGTTTTTGATACGAACTTTTTTAAAAGTTTATTTTTTGAATTGTAAACTTCAACTTCGTACATGAATGCACCCGGTGAGTCTTCCCATTGTAGCTCTACCGAAGATAGCTTTAATTTCTTAAGATCAGATCCTTTAGATGGTTGCCCCCACGAAGGTGTAAGAGCAAGCACTACTATCAGGAAAAGAAAATTACTTAAGTTTCTTTTCATTTTTTTTATTTATATCTTCCGCTTTAGCAGTTTCTTCTGGTTTTTTCTTCGTAGGATCAAATGAATAGTCTGAAATAATCAAAGCTAACTGGAATGCCTGTAGTTCTGGTAGATTTAGTTTCTCGCCCTTACTTAAAGCGAACTCGATAGTCTGTTTGAAATTCCTAGGTGCTTTAGGTCCCTTAGCTAGAACACGGACACAAAGGTTCAATGCTTCTTTTAAATTAAAACCTAAGTGCTTGTCGGTTTGAACGTATGTTAAAAATTTTCTAAATTCATCGTAGACACCATTGGGATACAGCTCGGTGTATTTAGTCAGTCGCAACGCTAAATCCAGACACAGGCCTTTGCTAAGACTAAATTGTTTTTCGTCTGTACAGAAATTTACGATTTTAACAAAATCGTCCCGAAGTTTAGCGGGATCGCCTTTGTAATCTTTAGATAGTTCGTGCGAGATACGATAGGCCGTGCCGAAATCGATATCCAGGTAATTTTCCAAAAATAGTTTTTGGAATAACACATAAAAGTTTTTTGCCCTTTCGGTTTCAAACGACGAGTATTCAAGTGCGACTTCGAAAGTCTTCTTCATATCGACACCGGATTTTTGTAAAACACGAAACACTTGCGAGAACCGCTCATAGGCACCTGAGCAATGTTTCGCTACATTAAGCGCAGCCTTAATCGCCTGTGGTTCTGTGAAACCCAAATCATCTTGCTTCACCAGGAATTGATAGGTGTTCTTGAATTCATCGGCCGTATCGCAAAGTCGAGGATCTGTAAGTTTGTCGTACAGCTGGCCATCGTCGGGAGCAGCCCACGAAGAACTGGCGCAAATGACTAAAAGAAAAACGACGCTGATCAGTTTTTTCATGCTAGTAGTTCCATTGCAAAACTAAGCGTGGCGACCAAGACGCATAAGAGTTAGCTTTATACATGTCTGTATAAACTACCGGGGCATAAATTTTTCGTTTATATTCAAGCTGTTTCTCGTAATTTTCCACGTACTTATTTTTGAAAATTAAAGGCAGAAAAGCTGTTAGGATCGCAACGCTAGCATACATATTGTAGTCACTGCTGACGACATCCATTAATCCTGCGGCAGCTACCACGTTCGTAATAGTAGAAGCGTAAGCAAGCATCCTGATTAGCTCAGCTGGTTTTTGCATCGCCTCTTCTGCTAAACGTTCCCGTAGTAGAAGTGATTTTTTATCGCGACCTTTAATCGAGTTAATTTTTTGAAGGGCACTGTTATAGGGCTCTGAGGCGGATACAAAATAAGTTAAACCAAACCAAGCGGCAGAAAGTCCCGCTGCTGCGTTGACTTTAAAGTCGGCATCACGACGGAAATTTTCGTCTTCCTCTTTGCCAGCTTTGAATTTATTTTTACTCATTAATGCTACAATCATCGTTGTTCCCGACGAGGCTAGGAATGGCCAGAACATCATATATCCGTTGTTAGATTCGGTAGCACCGTCCATTTGAATGCGTTCGCTGGCGCGTGGTACAACCTGTAATTCTGGGTAATCCAAAGAATTCAGAAACTGAGTTTCCACATGCTCGGGATCCAAATCCAAAGTTTCTGCTTTTTTGCTGACCTCAGGTTTTAGAACTTCTTTTTTAACAGGCTCTTGCACGGGCGCTTTTTTTTCCGTTTGAGCCAATGTCATTTGAGAAAAAATAAACGTAACGAGAACTAAAAAATGGATGGTTCTTTGTTTCATGGATTTCCTTATAAAATTATATAGTTAAATTTTACAAGGAATCGCCAAGTTATATTAAGTGAATTTTGTTTTACCGGGCCGTCTTCAAGACTAAAGAGCGGTTGTACTTTTCGTACCAATATAGATGTAAGCAATACCAAAACTGACTGGAACACACTCCACCGACGAAAATTGAGCCGCTTGGTTCATCAACCTTACGAAATCTTGACGGCATGGGAATTGTGCAGATGAATTTTGTAAATACTCGTAGGCATCTGTTTGACCAGTTATTGTGCCGCCAATTTTTGGAAGAATTTTTGTCGAGTAAAACATGTAAGCCTTGTTCAGAGCAGGATTGGCGATTTGGCCAAATTCCAAGACACAAACTTTGCCGCCTGGTTTGGTCACGCGGGCTAGTTCAGAAATACCTTTGACTGGGTCGGCTACATTTCGAATACCGAAAGAAATACTTGTGATATCGAAAAAATGGTCGGCGTATGACAGGGACGTCACATCTGCTAGTTCAAAAGTAATCGGCAAATCTAATTTAGCTGCTTTAGCCGGCGCAAAGTCTAGCATTTCCTTACAGAAATCAGTGCCAGTTACTTGGCCGCCATTTCCAACCGCTTTTTTGAATTCGATGGCTAGATCCCCGGTGCCGGTCGCGCAGTCTAAAACCGAATCGCCTGATTTAGCACCGCTCATTTTAACTAATTTTTTTCTCCAAAGATGATGAATGCCCGCAGACAAAATGTCATTTGCTTTGTCGTAACCAGAAGCGACTTTAGAAAACATGGATTTGATTTTTTGAGGATCAACATTTGTCGTAGTAGTTGTCATTACATTCTCTGAAGTGAGCGATCTAAAGCCGAAAGAACTTTAGTCGTTTTAGTCATTAGGTTTTCGAAATTTTCAAACGTCAGCGCTTGCATACCATCAGAAAGAGCTTCTTTTGGATTAGGGTGAACTTCCATGATCAAACCATCGATACCAAGCGCCGTCGATGCTAAGGCCAAATCAGGAACCAGGGTACTGATGCCTACACCATGTGAAGGATCGATAATCACGGGATATGGAGTATTTTTCTTCGCATAAATCGCCGAGTTTAAATCTAGAGTATTACGAGTCGAAGTTTCAAATGTACGGATGCCACGTTCACAAAGGATAACTTTAGGTTTACCGCCGCCCTGATTTACGTATTCGGCGGCATTGATCCATTCGCTAACCAGAGCTGCGAAACCGCGTTTTAAGAGCACCGGTTTGTCTTGTTTCGCTAATTCTTTCAACAATGCGTAATTGTGCATGTTGCGAGAGCCCACTTGGAACATAGAAACCATCGAATATAATTCTTCGATTTGACGTGGGTCAGTGATTTCGATCGTGATACCCATATTTAGTTCTTTAGTTACTTTTTGTGCGATATCTAATGCTTCGTTACCTAAGCCTTGAAAAGATTTTGAAGATGTTCTTAATTTCCAAACGCCACCGCGCAGAAGAGTCGCGCCATGTTCGGCCACCATCTTGGCAGTGCTGAAAAATTGTTGATAGCTTTCAATTGAGCATGGGCCAGCCATTACTGTGAACGAGCCATCGCCGACTTTGATTTTCTTAGAACCCGATTGAATTTCTATAACATGTTTTTCTGGTGACATAATTCTTTGAGTTTAGCATCATCCCATTTGAGACGACTGTATTAAGTTAAAATCTTGTGAAAAGGCAATCTAGCATAGAAATAATTCGATTTACAAACTTTTTAAAAAACGGCGCTTTTGTTCGCAAACAAGGAATTTGGACGCTAATTTCCGAGCCTGTTCTGGATGCGAATTTAGGTGCTATTGGAACCATCACGACCGACTACCTAAGCAAGCAGGTATCGCGGAAATACTATAAAAATCAATGGGATATGAGCTCAGCCGAGTTTAAACATCTTTTGTGTCAAGCACAGGCGGACCTTAAAGCCCATCGAGAAAAAATTATCATCAAGTGGCAGAATGTCGATAAGGTTTCATTTGTGCAATCTTTTGAAAAAGCCCAAGCCGCCTTTAAAGCCAGCGAAGTAAAGAAAGTCGTCCCCTTTACGGTTCAAAAAGGATACTTAGAACAGACCCTCACTTTAAATCAAAAAATTTCGTTATTGCAGAACTTAGCAACAACGCCTGAGCATTTGTATGCCTACGGGGAATGGGCTTCAGGCGTTGGTTTTATGGGAGCAACCCCCGAGGTGCTATTTGAAAAAAATCATCAAAGTCTATTCACAATGGCACTGGCGGGAACGTCAGGCAAAGATATCAACCCAGTTGATTTTTTGGACGACCCAAAGGAGAGAAAAGAACATCAGTTTGTCGTTGACGACATCACAGAGTTATTACGCCCACTAGGCGAAGTGCATGTTCAAAAAACTAAGGTGGTAGAGTTTCCTGCTTTAAATCATCTAGAAACTCGTCTCAGTGTCGACCTTAAGCAGCCAGTAACTACGGATGATTTGATACGCACAATGCACCCAACTCCAGCACTCGGTATCTATCCACGCAATGCATACTTTGAGAAATTTCGCCAGTATCCACTGCAAAGCGAACGAGGGTTTTTTGGCGCGCCTTGGGGTATTGAAACGAAAGATTATGCTTTGTTGCTTGTCGCTATTCGCAAGTGGGATTGGAACGAACGCGATGTGCAGATATTTGCTGGTTGTGGAGTCGTTCCAGAGAGCGTATTAGAAAAAGAATTTGCAGAAATCCTTAAAAAGATCGATTCTGTGAAAAGAATATTTTTTCAGGATTAATAAATGACCAACATGAAACTGTCCGCTGAAGTCATTCACCTCTTGTTGAAGACTGGGGTCAAAGAGTTTTGCATCTGTGCCGGCGCAAGAAATTCGCCGCTGATCGAAACATTTTATAAAAATCCTTTTATAAAAATTTATCATTTCTTTGAAGAGCGTAGTGCTGCATTTTTTGCCTTAGGTAGAATTGCATCGACTCGTCGTCCGGTGGCAGTCGTTACTACTAGCGGAACTGCTGTGGCCGAAATTCTACCGGCTGCGGTTGAAGCGACCTATTCTAGTTTGCCTTTAATTATAATTTCTGCCGATCGCCCAAAATCGTATCGTGGCACGGGATCACCGCAAACAATCGAACAAGTCGGACTGTTTTCATACTATATCGAAGCCTGTTTTGATTTGGACGAAGAAAACACCCATTTTTCATTGAAGGGTTTGAGCTGGCGAAAACCGATTCACGTAAATATTTGTTTTACTGAACCATTGATTGATCAAGAAGCCATCGAGTTACACGCGCCTTTGATGGAAGAGCGAGTGAAGTTTCCAGAAACTTTTCCGCTGAACATGGTGGACGAGATTCAGAAATTTTGTAGTGAGCAACGGCCCATCGTTATTCTTAGCACTTTGCCAGAAAAATCAAAACAGTCTGTCGTTACATTTTTAAAATTATTAAAAGCGCCAATTTATGCGGAAGGTATTTCAGGAATTAAGAATCATCCTGAATTAAAAGATCTGATGATCGTATCGGGCGAGATGATGGTGAACTATCTTCTGGATAATAAAATTTGCACTGCGGTTCTTAGAATCGGCGGAGTTCCTACCTGTCGCACATGGCGCGATCTAGAAGACAAACGTAAAGACCTGCCGGTGTTATCGATTGGCTTTAATCATTTCACGGGTATTAGTCGCGAAATCACTCATTTCACGGACATCGACGATTTAAGTCGCGTGTATGTTGACCCAATCAATATTGACCCAGGCGAATATAGAAATCGTGATCAAAAAAATCGTGGTGAATTACTTCGCTTATTTCAAAAATATCCAAAGTCAGAACCAAGTATGATACATGCGCTTTCAAAGTTAATGAAAGATAAACGTGTGTATTTGGGGAACAGTTTACCCGTTCGCATGTGGGATTTGGCGGCGGATGAAAATCTAATTCCAAAAAATATAGTGGGTAATCGAGGCGCAAATGGTATCGATGGCCAGCTGTCAACATTCTTGGGCTGGTCTCAAGAAAACGAAAGTAATTGGGCGATCGTTGGTGATCTAACGGCTATGTATGATTTGCCATCGTTGTGGATTACAAATCAATTGAATGCTCAAGATATCAATATCGTCGTAATTAATAACAAGGGCGGTATGATATTTAAACGAATCTTCGGTAAAAATATTTTCCTTAATCGCCATGAAATTAAATTCAAATCATGGGCAGATATGTGGGGATGGAAATATGAAAATTGGACCGAGATCCCCGCTGCTGTTGAAACAGGAACTCAACGAATCATCGAAGTGAACCCTGAAGAAGAACAAACTGACCTTTTCTGGAATGAATGGGATCGGTATGTCAAAAGTTGATATCTTTTTACTGCATGGATTCCTCGGACTACC
Source organism: uncultured Bdellovibrio sp. (assembly GCA_963932905.1). GTDB lineage: Bacteria > Bdellovibrionota > Bdellovibrionia > Bdellovibrionales > Bdellovibrionaceae > UBA2316. The sequence goes on along the minus strand of CAWVRN010000018.1, from coordinate 12,020 downwards.
GTCTGATTGGAATTCGGTTATCGATAGCTTGAAACATGATTTCAGTGAGAGTGACATTGCGCCCACTTTTCATGCGCTTGATTATTTTAACCAGCCTAATTTAAGTCCTAAGAATTCTTTAGAAAAAGTGACTGACGAATTTATCAATGTGATTTCCGCTAGATCTGTAAGTCCGCGTAAGGTTTTGATTGGTTATTCACTCGGTGGTCGACTGGCGTTGCATATTCTTGAAAAGAAGCCTGGGTTGTTCGAACGTATTGTTTGTGTATCAACGAACCCTGGTATTAGGGCCTCAGACATAGAAGAGATCATGGAGCGTGATTCAAAAGATCAGTTTTGGTCTGAATTGTTTTTGAATGGCGACTGGAATGCAGTTGTTAAAAAGTGGAATGAACAAGAAGTTTTCCGCGACAGCGTCAATGAACCAGAACGTGAAAGTGAAAATTATCGACGTGATCTGCTGGCTAAAGCATTGGTGAATTGGTCGCTGGCAAAACAAAATAACAAACGCGGTGTCATACGACGTTATGCTAAAAATGTAACCATGGTTGTAGGGGACCGTGATAAGAAATTTTTGGAAATGACACGAGCTTTGTTAAAAGAAATTCCAGATTTAGGTATTAAAATCATTCCTGATTCTGGTCATCGCGTTTTATTTGATAATCCTCTAGAATTAGCTCGTGCCATTAGTTCTAGCGTCTTAAAGAAAAAATAATTTATTAGAATCTTTCGCCACGTCCGAATGACCTGTCTTCTTGCAAGAAATCGAATTGATTTTTTGCCACCAGAGACCGTGCGGTGTCTTGTAGCCATTTCATATAGACCAGCATGTTTGTATAAACACTAAACGCATTACACTGATCTTTTACCTCTTGATTTCCGCGCGAGGAGATTCCCCACAGATAATAAACACCGTTGGCCACTATGTAGGCGGGCCCACCCGAATCGCCATGGCATGCACCTCGGCCTTGGCGTTGTTCAATTAAGATTTCAGTCGACGAGAATTGGTTGTTAACAATCGTGGTTACCGTTTGTCTTAAAACACCTGAGCCCTTTTTTTTCACACCATCTGAAAATCCATAACCGGCCAGCACGATTTGAGCATTGTTTTTTAAAGGTGAAACATTGGGTAGGATCGTTGCGGCTTTGTATCCGGGTGGAGTCCTGCCTTGGTATTTTACGAGTGCGATATCGCCGGTGTCTTTGCCTTTTTGACGATTTGTTTTCCACCAGCTGTGAACGATGGCGCCGACTATTGGGCGAGCCATTTCCATATTTGTTTTTTGTAAGTTAGTAGCAAAAACAATTAATATTTTACTAGGATCAAAGCCTAAGCAGTGCGCGGCCGTTAGTACGATATTATTGCCCAAAAGGGATCCTGTGCAGACACCTTTAGCAATCGTATCGTAAAGGATAACGGTAGTTTGGGCAGGAGATTCATTGGCGGCAACTTCTTTGCCGCCAATGATACCTGCGTCTGCTGTGTCTGCGGATTCTAGCGCTGAGGCATCACCCTTGGGCGCCGGTGCACACGCAACCATAATTACTGCTGCTATCCCTAAAAGGATAGACTTTCCCCTCATAATCATTTTCCCCTTTTTTTCCAGCATCTTGCTAGAAACCCTTGGTGAAGCTTCTACAGAGAAACAGGACACATCGACAAGACGATTAATTTTCAACGTCGCATAAGAAATATTTATGGACGTTGAATTGGCGCTCACCCGCCAGGGACGAAATAATTTTATGAGTTACAGTTTTTTAAAGGCTTCTGTTGCACTTATCAATTCGTGACGAATGCCTGGCTCACTGACTGAATGGCCCGCATCTGGAACGATAGTCAGTTTAGAACCCGGCCAGCTTTTGTGTAATTCCCAAGCGCTTTTGGCAGGGCAAACGACATCATAACGACCTTGAACGATAATACATGGTAAATGCGTAATATTTTTTACATTTTCTAATAGGTAGTTCTCTGTATCAAAGAAGGCGTTGTTCATGAAGTAATGGCATTCAATGCGCGCGAATGGCAGAGCTTTCTCGGCTTCTTCGTATTCGTCGATAAAGCCTTTATCCATTTTTAATTTAGATGTAGAAGCTTCCCAGATACTCCAGCGTTTGGCGGCTTGTAATTGCTTTTCTTTATCTGTTCCGGTTAATTGCTGATAGTAGCTCTTAACCATCGTGCCACGTTGGTTTTCGGGAATTTGCTTTTCATATTCTTCAAACAAATCAGGGAATAGTAGCGAAGTACCACGTTGATAAAACCAGTCGATCTCCCAGGGGCGGCATAAGAAAATTCCGCGCAAGATAAAACCCAAGCATTTTTGCGGATGACGAATACCATACGCCAAAGCCAGCGTAGATCCCCAGCTGCCGCCGAATACAATCCATTTATCAATTTTCAAATGCGTTCTGATTTTTTCGATATCTGAAACTAGTTCCCATGTTGAGTTTTCTTTAAGTTCCGCAAATGGCGTGCTTTTGCCACAACCACGTTGATCGAACAAAACAATGCGATATGTTTTGGGGTCATAGAAACGTCTGTGGTCTTCGGAAATACCGCCGCCTGGGCCACCATGCAAAAATACGATCGGTGTTCCGTTAGGGTTTCCGCATTCTTCAAAGTACACGGTGTGCAGATCGGAAACTTTTATAAATCCTGAATTGAAGGGCTTAATTTCTGGAAATAATTCGTTCATAACTTCTCCGTTAGATATTTGGCATGACTCTATTTTTCTCGGCAGTCGAGATGAAAGAAGCGTCATAAGCCAGCTTATTTATTTTTGAAAAATCTTCGTGTGTTAATCCAAAATGATGAGTCAGGTAGCCATAGTCATCGCTTAGATACGTATTGAAAATACCAGGATCGTCCGAATTAATAGAAACGGAAACACCGGCTCTGTACAAATCTAAAAAGGGATGATTTTTACGGTTGATAAATGCTTGAGTCAGAGCATTGCTGATCGGGCAGATTTCTAAGTGAACTTTTTTTGCTTTCACAAAATCAATGACTGTCTGGTCTTGAAAAATCTGAATACCATGTCCGATTCTGGTGGCATGAAGAATTTCAACGGCGTCTTTAACTCGTTGAGGTGCCTTTGTGTCGGGTGTTTCCCCGGAATGAATCGTGATGGGCATGCCGGCTTCATAGATTTTATCAAATAGCCATTTAAAGCTATTCGGATCGGCAGCGGCTTCGTTATCCGCAAGATCCGCAGCAATAAACGTACTTTTGTTTTGCAGAGTGAAATCTAGAATTTTTTGTAAATGTTCTTTAGATTGATCGCGCTGGAAAATAGATATCAAACCAGTCGCAATAGGATATTTCTTTTGTGCTTGCTCGATGCCTTTTAGTAGGGCCTCGTGGATTTTATCGTAAGATAGTCCGCAACCGCCTTGAATAAAGTTCAGAGAATAGCGAAGTTCTAGAATGCGAATTCCATCGTTGTAAGCATCTTCTAATGTTTCAAATGTCAGCCGAGTTAGAATCTCTTCGCTGCACAAAAGTTTCTGCGCGCGTGTGAATTTTTTTAGCACCGATTCAAGATCGGTCATCGGTGATGTGACTAAGAGCTTCCTTTCCACCTCCGCATAATCAGTAGAATCGATCAGTTTAAATTTCTTGGCTAGCTCAACAAGTGTTGAGTAGCGCCAAGAACAATCAAGATGTCGGTGAAGTTCAACTTTTGGGATAGGCTTTGCAGAAAACAGCTGAGTCATGGACGGAGTGTAGTAAAAAAAAAGGCGACTCGCAATGAGTCGCCTTGTGCGTAATCAGTATTTAAAATACTAGAAACGACGAGTTGATAGACCTAATGATTGAGCTGCTTTTAAAGCATCAATGCGGCCAGCACCGTATGTATTAGGATCTTGGCCAATTTTAGTAGCTGATGATTTGATTACGTTAACCAATTGTTCAGCTGAAATTTTAGGTTGTAGTTGGTAGAGCAACGCTACAACACCCGCTACGTGCGGAGTCGCCATTGAAGTACCAGAAAGTTCTGCGTACTTGTTACCAGGAAAGCTGGATTTAATTTTTACACCCGGAGCAACGATTTCTGGTTTTACGAAACTGCCAGTTTTCCAAATAGCCGGACCACGTGAGCTGAAGCTTGCGATTTGGTCGTTAGCATCACTTGCGCCAACAGTTAGAGCGGCCGGGCATCCGCCTGGAAGTCCAACAGTTTTAGCACTTGGGCCAGAGTTACCAGCTGCAAAGATAGGAGCCACACCTAATTTCACCCATGAGTTAATAGCTTGGCAAAGAGCATTGTTCGCTGGATCTTCGCTTGCTGAAGGAGCGCCACCACCCCAAGAATTACTTACGATCATAGCACCGTCATCAGTTTCTGGCTTGCCATCTGGATCAACCACCCATTGCATTGCTAAAACCGCATTTGCAAATGTACCGCTGCCATTTTTATCTAGGAATTTAGCGCCGATGAAGCGCACTTCAGGAGCTACACCAATACCAGTTCCAGAAGTAGCGCCGCCACCGATAGTTCCAGAAACGTGTGTTCCGTGACCTTGATCATCATAAGCTGTTGTCTTTTTATTAACGAAGTCACCGAAAGCGATCACTTTGTTCGCTAAATCGGGATGAGTTCCGTCGATACCTGTGTCAACCACGCCAACGCGAACGGCTTTACCAGTTAGGTCTGGTTTTGCGGCTCTTAATTGTGGGATGTTGATTTTTTGTAGTCCGTACGTCAATTGCGGCTCTTCGCGCATTTGAGTTGGAGCTAGAGCGCGTCCACCTACAGGAGCAATTAATTGTAAGTTCGTATTTGCATGAACGTAATTAATTGATGGCTCAGTCGCTAAACGGCTAAGATCTTTTACCGGGAGATCTAGGATCATACCGTTGATAATCCATAACGAGTAATACTGATTCGTTACACCAGAACGACTCCATCGATTTAAAGTCTGAGCAAACTGTGCTTGGCTCGCTTTAGAGTTTTGCATCAACATGTTCTGAACTTGAGCACGAGCTTGTGCTGAACGAATTGGCGCCGCCACAGAGCGTACTGCCGGGTTTTGATCTTTGAATGTTAAGATAACGCGGATGATGCGTGTATCTTGAGAACGATTCAAGAACGGTTGTAGTACTGGATCAAATTGGGCTGCATTGGCTTGCAGTCCTAGACCCGCGACTAGTGCTAATAATAACTTTTTCATGTGAACCCCTTCCATAGTGGTTTGGTTTTTTATCTAACCTAAAGTCTGTGAGATCCCTCACCCTCCCTGACCCAAAGTCGTGGAATAAGGTTATTATAAAAGTGTTAGTTTGCAAGCTATGGCTAAGAACAAAATCCTTGAGAATTCATTTTTTTTAGGTCATCTATAGACCATGGTCTAGCATTCAAAGGATTTCGATTATGGAACCCATAAAAATTAGTAATAAATTATTCAACAATCCCAAACAAAATCTTAAATACAGTGAAAAGATAACGGCCGCCGATGGAACTCAAGTTGAGTTAGCGGATCCACGTGCCACTCGTGCACTCGTTTCGCTGATGGATATGAATGCTGTGCTCGGTGGAGCTGCTTCACATTATGGTGGTCCCGCAGCGTTTGCCGAGTTAATGAGTGCGCTTCACGGTTTGATGTTTAACAGATCTGTGAAAGCGGGAAAAAGTTGGACGGAACAGTTTCACTTCGTCAACGATGCCGGTCACTGTGAAAACGGTTTGTACGCATTGAAAGCGAATTACGAATTGGCTGGTTTGCAAGTTAATAGTTTAAAACAATTCCGATCGATCACATCGCCTCTTACCGGTCACGGAGAAGTTCACTTATTCGGTGAAGGCGTGTTTTTGAGTAACGGCCCTTTAGGATCTGCGTTCCCACAAACTTTAGGTCTTGCAATGGGCGAGAAATTATCAGCAACAATGCGTACAACGGTTTGTGCGATTTCTGATGGTGCCTGTATGGAAGGTGAAGCTCGTGAAGCGATGGCCAGCGTTCCTGGTTTAGCAGCGAAAGGGTTACTGGCTCCGTATGTATTAATCATCAGTGATAATAATACAAAATTAAGTGGTCGTATAGATAAAGACAGTTTCTCGATGACACCAACATTTGAATCTTTGAAGACATTGGGTTGGGATGTAATCACACTAGAAAAAGGTAACGATCTGAAGGCCTGTTACGATGCGATTCAAACAGCGTTAGATAAAGCTCAGAAAAATCCAAAAGTCCCTGTAGCGATTCATGCAAAGACAGTAAAAGGTATCGGAACTAAAAAAACTGCAGAAAGCAGCTCGGGTGGACACGGTTTTCCACTGAAGAGCCCAAAAGAATTAACAGCGTTCGTCGCTGAAATTTATGATGGCAAACCATATCCAAAAGAATTCGATGTTTGGATTGAAGAATTAATTCAATTAGAAAATCAAATCATCGCTAGCGGTAAAAAAGATTCCGGCGAGAAAATTCAAAAAGGTGTAGCGAGCGCAATGATCCAAGCTCGAAAAGCTGGGCTTCCTGTTTTGTCAGTGACTTCGGATCTGCCTGGATCGACAGGCGTGGCTGATTTCCGCAAAGAATTTCCAGAAGCGTCTTTTGATGTGGGTGTCGCGGAAAGCAACATGGTGTCGGCAGCGGCTGGTTTATCTAAATTGGGTTACATCCCCGTAGTAGATACATTTGCTCAGTTTGGTGTGACGAAAGGGGCATTGCCTTTAACCATGGCGTCATTATCGGAAGCGCCTGTCATCGGAGTTTTTTCACATACAGGTTTTCAAGATGCCGCAGATGGGGCGTCTCACCAGGCTTTAAGTTACGTGGCGATGTTGTCGTCAATTCCATACGTAGATATTTACAATCTATCTTGCAGCGAAGAAGCGCATGAGCTTGTGAAGCAAGCTATTGAATCATTTCCAGCCGATTGTAAAAAGGGTATAACTCCAAGATCTAAGATTTTCTTCTTGGGTCGTGAAAACTTCCCTAAAAATTACGGTGCTACGGGCTTCAAACTAGGTCAGCCACAGACAGTGTCTGAAAACTTGAAAGGCAGCAAAACTGTAACCATCGTGGCGTCTGGCTCAACAGTGCAGTCCGCAGTGAACGCGGCAGCAAAATTAGAAAAAGATGGAATTGGTGCGGTGGTTATTAATCAATCGCAATTAAACTCGTTCCAGAAAGATTTCTACGTGGCGACGTTGAAAAAATCAAATGGTCATATGGTTGTCGTTGAAGATCACCAGAAAATTGGCGGTTTAGGACAAGCTCTCCAAGCGTTCTTAAACGAAAATCGAATTGAAAATCGCACGATTCATTTAGCTGTGGATGGAAAATTTGGACAAAGCGCTTACACCGCTGAAGAGTTATATCAAAAGCACGGTCTAAGCGCAGATCATATAGCAAAAGCAGCTAAGCAGCTTCTGCTTTAGATTGTGATAATTTTTCTAGATTAACCATTTGTTGGTCGGTGAATACAGATACAATATCGACGAGGATGATAACTTTCTCGTCGTACTTCCCCATCCCTGTAATAAAGTCTGTCGCTTTAGATTCGCCTAAAGTCGGTGCTGCTTCAATGTGTTTAGCTTCTAAAGTTACAACTTCTTTTACTGAGTCGACGATTAAACCTATTTGATTCAGTGGGGTATCAATGACGATGACACACGTATCACGTGTGTAGGCCTCAGCTGTTAAGCCAAATCGTTCTCGTAAGTTAACTACCGGAATGATTTTGCCGCGTAAGTTCGTTACGCCTTTGATAAAGTGTGGAGTCTTTGGAACGGGCGTAATTTCGCCTACACGATTGATTTCACGAACGTTTTCAATGGCCACGCCATAGAATTCAGTTTTCAATTTGAATGTTAAGTATTGGCCAGGCTTCGCTAAAGACACGCTCATAAGGCACTCCTTCTATACAAATAACTAGTCGTAATTTGCATGCAAAACTTAAGTTAAAATTTCGGCTGGATGCAATTTAGCTCCTAAATCGACTCAAGATTCTTTGACGTTGTTTTCGATGTCTCACAATGAATCGTGGCGACTTTTGTAGAAGGTCTAGAAAATATCAATATTTCTTTTCAGTACTAGGATTAAGTCGTCAGTAATCCGAAGAAAATACATCGATCGAGTGAGGATTTATGTCTGACGATAATTCGTTTTTTGAAGAGCTACAGACCGACTTTTTGAATGAAATTTCATTTCTATTAGAAACATATGAAGAACATATGTTGGGTTTAGAAAATGATGAAGACAAAAAGGAACATCTGACGCAAATATTCAGGGTAGCCCATTCTATTAAGGGCGGCGCTGCGGCCGTAGGTTTTCAAGATTTTTCACATTTCGCCCATCATGTTGAAGACTTATTGAGTGTTCTTAGAAATTCACCAGAACTCGTTACCTCGGAAGCGATTTCAGTTCTTTTGAAATCAGGTGATGAATTTAAGAATCGCGTTCAAATGTTGCGCGAAAATGACAAGTCACCTTGGGACGTATCGGGTCTTGAAAGCAAGATCAGTCAAATATTAGCGGGTTTAGGTACAGGCGTTGGCAGTTTGGCTCACCAAGCACCTGCTCCTACTGTGGCACCAACTCAATCTGCTCCCGCGGCGGTTGCCGTTTCTAAGGTGGAAGAAGTAGATAATACAAATTACGACTTGCTGAATGAATTAATGGCAGAGCTTCCACCGGAAGTATTGGCCGAATATGAAAAAGCGGGTGTACAAGGTGGCGTGACATCAGTTCCAGAATTAAAAGTTGTTGGTGATTCCGCACCGGTTAAATCAGCCCCAGCGACCGAGACAAAAAAAGAAACGACTGGTAACAAAGCAGCAGCTAAAGCTAATGCGAATCAAATTATAAAGGTAGATACTACTCGCGTAGATAACGTTTTGAATGCGGTCGGCGAGTTAGTTGTTTTAAAAAATCAGATCGTACAAAATGAAATCGTAAGAGACGGTAACAATACGGAGCTGGCTGCCATTGTCGATCAAATTGATAAAGCCGTACGTGAGTTATATGACAAAACCCTAAGTATCCGCATGACGCCGCTAAAATCGTTGTTCTTAAAAATTCAACGTATTGTACGTGACGTATCATTAGATTTAGATAAACCCGTCAATCTTGAACTTAAAGGTGAGGAAACCGAAGTCGAGCGCACCGTATTTGAATTATTAGGTGATCCTTTAGTTCACTTAGTAAGAAATGCAATGGATCACGGAGTGGAAAAAAGAGAAACTCGTAAGAAAAATAATAAGCCAGAAGTAGCGAAAGTTACCGTAGCTGCAAAACAAATGGGTGGTAACGTTATCATTGAAATTTCAGATGATGGCGGAGGTATTAACCGTGAAAAAGTACTACATAAAGCTATCGAGAAAAATATCGTTCCTGAGAACGTGAATCCAGATAAATTAACAAACGAAGAAGTTTTCAAGTTCATTTTTGCGGCGGGTTTTTCAACAGCAGATAAAATCAGCGATTTATCTGGTCGCGGAGTGGGTTTAGACGTTGTTAAATCAAATATCGAGCGTGTAAATGGTAAGATTAACATTGAGTCAAAAGAAGGACAGGGTTCTGTTTTCCGTCTGACGATTCCTTTAAGTACGGCCATTACAGACGGTATCGTCGTTCAAATTAAAAATGAACGCTATATTTTACCTATCTATACTATCAAAGAAATTATTCGTGTGAAGAAAAACATGTTTACCCAGCTTCCTGGCAAAGGTGTGGTCGCTAAAGTCAGAGAAAGTCTATACAATGTTCTTGATTTAGATCCCTTGTTAAATGAACTAGCTAAAAAACGGCAAACTAAAAATACATTTGTGACTATGGATCGTGGCAACCGCAACGATGAAATTATGCTTGTGATCATTGAGTCAGGTCATTTAACATCGGCATTGCCAGTGGATGATGTCCTAGGGCAAGCACAGGTAGTCGTTAAGAGTCTTGCGATGGGAACAGAAATCCCAGAGGTGTCTGGTGCTGCGATTTTAGGAGACGGAAAAACGGTATTGATCTTGGATCCAGGCCAAATCATACGTAGCGCAACTCCGCAGGCGGCTGCGTGAGCGCGGCAAAGAATTTAAATTCGCTCAATCACGAAGAATTTAATTTAAGCCAGGAAACTTATATGAAATTTGCCAACTATATATATGAGTTGGCTGGTGTTAATTTGCCCTTTAATCCTAAAAATGAAGCCTTGGTTAAAAATAGATTAGCTAAGATTCTTCGTGCCTATAATAAAACATCATTTGAGCAATATTGGACTTTTTTAAAAGGGGCAGGGCCCGCAGAGACACAGGAATTTATTTCGGCGTTAACGACTAATATGACGTCCTTCTTTCGCGAAGCGGCCCATTTTACTTGGTTTGGTAAAGCTGTTAAAGCTCATTTTGAAACCCTATATTCAATGCGTATCTGGTGTGCGGCCGCAAGCACGGGCCAAGAACCCTACACAATTGCAATCACTGTGTGTGAAAACCTCCCAGAAAAACAACGAGCAGCAGTTAGAATTTTGGCCTCGGACATCGACACCGATGTTTTGAAAAAAGGCGCGCTTGGTTATTACAAAGAAAGTGAAATGAGCGGCGTCACCAAGGACATCATGTTTAAATATTTCGATAGATCAACTCATGATGGTGAAACCATCTATCGTGTTAAAGATTTTATCCGGGAAATGGTGCATTTTTCACAATTCAATTTGATCGATCAAAAATATGAGTTCAAAAGACCTTTTGATTTCATTTTTTGCAGAAACGTTTTAATTTATTTCGATGAAAAGACGGTGCAAAAAGTTGTGGAAAACTTGGCACTTTCTTTAAACCCTAAAGGACATCTTTTGCTAGGTCATTCTGAATCTGGAAATATCAAAAATGAATTAATCACACCTTTGTCAAAGGCGATCTATCAAAGGAAAGCCAAATGAGTAAAATCAAAGTACTTATTGTAGATGATTCAATGGTAATCCGTAAGATGCTTGAAAAGATTTTTGCTACTGACTCGCAAATCGAAGTTATTGGCAGCGTGGGTGATCCCTATCAAGCACGTGAAAAGATTTTTGAATTAAAACCCGACGTCATGATGTTGGATGTAGAAATGCCTAAAATGGATGGCATCACATTTTTAGAAAAAGTGATGAAACATTTCCCAATTAAGACGGTAGTCTTTAGTTCAGTTGCGGCGCATGGATCGCAAACGTATTTAAGAGCTATCGAAGCTGGCGCTGTCGAGGTGGTAGAAAAACCATCTATCGACGTGGCCAAGAATTTAGAAAACATCGCTAAAAGTATCGTGCAAGTTGTGAAAGATGTTCACGATTCGAAAATGCTTCAAAGACTAACTTATGAAGCAAAATACTCGAAAGATAAAAAGGCAAATCAGGCTTTGGCTAAAACTACGAATCAAGTTCTTGCAATTGCTTCGTCGACGGGTGGAACAGAAGCGCTGAAAGTTTTATTTAAAAATATGCCGGCGGATATCCCGGGAACCGTAGTGGTTCAACATATGCCACCGGGTTTTACGAAGTCTTTCGCTGATCATTTAAATACGTTATTCCCATTTGAAGTTAAAGAGGCGCAAGAAGGCGACGTGGTTCATCCTGGACGTGTTTTGATTGCTCCCGGAAACTTTCATATGGAAATTCGTCGTCAGGGTGCAAAGTATACGGTGACGCTTCATCAACAAGTGCAACTTCATAACGTGCGTCCGGCCGCGGATTATTTGCTACGCTCAGTGGCTCAGTATGTGGGTGCAAACGCTGTGGGTGTCGTTCTTACTGGAATGGGTAAAGATGGAGCGGAAGGCCTATTGGAAATGAAAAAAGCTGGCAGTTACAATTTTGCTCAGGATGAAAAGAGCTGTGTGGTTTACGGAATGCCTGGCGCTGCGGTGAGCGCTGGCGCTATTGATAAAATTTTGCCTTTGGATCGTATGGCTGGTGAAATTTTAAATCAGATTAAAAAGTCTTCTGCTGCGTAGAGATTGGGGGAAAAACCCCCGTTTTTTGTAATTGATAATCCTTCTTTCTTCTTAAGCTTCGTTTAGGGGTTCGAGCGGGGACTTCCATTGAA
>CAWVRN010000017.1:0-90789 GCA_963932905.1 uncultured Bdellovibrio sp. | reverse complement strand
CGAAAAATGTTTTATAACGAGTCCAGCCTGCGGAAGGGCATGTCGATAGTTCCGAGTAGGCGTCGATTTCATTTCCAATATTTAATAATACTAACTTTTGAGGGATGCCAGAATTAAGTTCTGAAAAAAGTCCGTCTAGCATATATTTGAACATTTGGATCATGAATGTAGCGTCGTCAAAAGCCACACCAGTTAGGCATTCGGGAACAAATTTATTATTCGTATCGATAGTTCCGATAGTGATCATTAATTTTTTATTGTAAGCCGAATAAAAACCGTGTGCCGAGTTAGCCAGCCCAAAATTATAAGTCGATGCTCCTAAACAACCCATGTGAGAATTAGTTTCCATCGGAGGCACAGGTAGAGTACCGACAAAAGAACCTTTACCCCATATCAAGTGCAGATTATAATAGTCAAACCCCACTGTTTGTGCGACTTGAAAGGCTTTTACAAAGCCAGTTTGTGGTTCTGATGGATGTATACCTAATAAGCGATCATTTTTCTGTAAAACAGTTTCTTTCCCCGGCGTGACGGGAGCAGGAACTGCCGCAGCCGAGTCGTTCGATGAGGCGGTCCTTTTTGTGCAGGCGAATAGAATTAAACATACGAAACCAGAGCAGATTAAAATTTTGCTTTCATTCATTCTATGAGTATCGCCAAGTTTAGAAGATTTATCAATGGTCAGTCTCTTGAAACTGAGGACAGAGTTAATGAAAGTATTGTTATAAGTTATATTAACCACAATGAAATTTTAAATTTTGGACACAAAAAGAAATTTATTTTGTTCAATTTTTTTATAGTATACCGAAACGTATGTAGATGAAATACTTCTTGAGTGCTGCTTTTTACTCGATTTTGTTAATTTGTTTAACTGGTTGCTTTTTAAGAACTCGCATGTACAGTTTAGATGAAAATGCGGGAGCGTCGGTAGGTATACCATCTCATCCTGATACACCAGTTCCTATAGATCCTGATATCAGTTTTTCAGTTGTATCTCAAGTCGTCTCAGAAGGCGACGGTTTGGTTAATATTCAGGTAGTTCTGTCCTCAATTCGGGATGTTCCTACCCTTATCGCCTTTTCAGCGCAGGGATCGGCTCGAGCTACTTTTGATTATTCGATAAATACCCCAAGTCCTATTATTATTCCTACAGGACATGCAGCGGTTTCGATTTCGATTCAATTAGTCGATGATGTGGCTGCAGAAAATTTAGAAGAATTAATCTTCACGCTGAGTTCAAGTGAGCATAATATTTTGGGAACCAGTTCTCATACAATAAAAATAGCCGATAACGATGGGGGACCCGTTAATATTTACCGGTCGGTTGGCCCGCTTAATATTGGCGCGCTGGCTTCCGGTGGAGCGAACACTATATCTATTTTAAATTCGACAGCGACTTTTGATAGTGACCTGCCTTTAAATGTAGGTTCCGGAGATGTGATTCAATATGATGCAGACAACGATGGCGACTATGACAACATAGCTTTCATATATGCTCGCTTGAGACCGAATAAATATTATATCCAGAGTGCCGGTGGCGGCGCCAGTTTGCCTACCAGCGCGAATAGCCAAAACTGGAAAATATATCGAGCATACACCTCATTAAATGAAGCACAAAATGGAGTCGAAAACGTCGGTTTACTATCAGGGGTTACATGCGAAGTGAGTTGTGCGGCTCTCGCTAACTTTGATTCTAGAACAACGGGAATCAATTTAGTCTCAGCGAATGTCACATTTAATTTCGTGACCTATGCAGATGCAATAGATACTACGAATGTGGATATTTCAAATTGGATTACGGATAATACTCGCTACGTCAAAATATACGCTCCTAGTAAAAACTCGGAAGTTGGGGTTAGTCAGCGCCATCAAGGATTCTGGGGGTCTGGGGGCTATGAGTTGAACAATACGGGATCTATTTTTTACTCCACTCTTAATATTAGTTCGGACGACGTAAGGATAGAGGGGCTCAAAATTGGGCAAGGTGTAGACTCGGGAAATTTTGTAGTTCGGGTTGATGCTAATTCAGCGATGGGAACGTTCTATTTAGATTCTTGCTTAGTTACAAAGACTGTACCAACATTTACGGGGGGTTCTATTTACGCTTTATATATTAGTAGTGGCGGAAACATAAACTTTAGAAACTATATTTCTAATAATATTTTTTATGGCGTTAATGATGTGTCTCACCCGGGGGCCACCGTGGCTTTAAACTCTACGTCTTTTCTATATAACAATACAATCATAACTGCTGATGAAGGCGTCGTATTTTATGGCCCTGCTACTGCGAAAAATAATATAGTTCAAGGATCGACTGGAAATAGTTATATCGCTTTTGCCTCTTTCGTTGCGGACTATAATGTATCAAATACACCGTTTACTTATGGTAGTTATTCAAGTTCCAACGACAAAACCAACGCGGTAGTAAATTTTGTGAATATTGGAATTCAAGATTATCGATTGAATGAGACTGACACCACCGCAAAAGCTAACGGGGTAGACTTGTCTACAGATGTCGATCTGGCCATTTTCACAGATATTCAGGGTATTGTAAGGGGCGGCACTTGGGATATCGGGGCTAGTGTTTCTAAACCATAAATTGATAGAGTATATTACTCACAATTATCATTTTCTAAAAAAATAACGGCGGCGATAAATCGACTAAGGTAGTTTTCCTGAGTTTCTATTTTTGCTTCAATTTCCCAAGCGGTCGCTGATGGGAACTCGCGTACTTTTTGCAAGATATGACCTTCTCCATAGCGATAAGCTAAAATAACTAAATTCCAATTTTTAAAAATTTCGTATAAGGTTCCTAAATATTTGGCAGCTACTTGTGATGATTTGTTTATATTTAAACGTTCATCCATTTTTTCATCGATAACCAAACCATACATTTGCGCGGTATAGACTGAAAAATTCCAAAAACCTGCATTTTTTTCACCGGGTAAATTTTTAAATCTGGTTTCTATAAAGGGAACTCCAGCCAATGAGACCGGTATCCTATTCTGTTTCAGCACATTTCTGATAATGGCTCTATAGTCACAGTGTACGAGATCGCTTTTTTTCAGTTCGTGTTCTTTAATGAGTAATTTAATCTCTGCAACAACATTCGAATTAATCTCGATTGGGACGTCGGCTCTTTTTTGTGCTACATCAAACCAGGTTTCTATTTTTGAATTTCGGACGTTATTAATTACAACCATTAACACAATAGTGCAAGCCGCTAAGAGTATAGCTAGCTTTGTAAAGTTATTTTTTATAATCAACCTCGTCAAGATCAAAGAACAGCAAGGATGAATACTGATACCTAGTTTCGCGAATATTTAGTAACCCCAAGTATTCATGAAATAGAAATTCTTTCTTTTGTCCCAAAGTTTGGTAAGACCACATAGATTTATTGATAATAATTTCTTTGTATTCGTCGTCTTTGATGTTTTTCCCATCTTTAAGCATGCCGTTTTGGAATTTAAATGCAATAGGTGTTGAATCTACAGATAATTCCTTTTTATTTTTTTTGTAAAACTTGAGTGTATTTATTAATTTTTCTAAAGACTCATGTTTAAACTCTGGTGGCAGCTTCTTAATTTTTCCTTTTTTTATATCTACCAGCAGTAACTGTGACACGTGTGTAATATTTTTTTTTAATTCAGCATCGGTAGTTATAAGGTCACCATGCGAAACATTTGAGTTTCTAGACCAATAAATTGATTGGCTACATTTTTTTACTAATGCAACCGCCTCCTCATCAGATATTTCAATTTTGGCTTGAGCTAGATATCTCTTAAGTACTATCTCGTTTTTCATTTGTTGAGACATCGTTTCCCATTTAAGTTTATGGAAATAGATATAACCACTCGCATCCGTTTTGTCGGAATCCGTTGATTCAACCTCGGTCGTGTCGACTATTTTCTGGAGGCTATTAGCAGAGATTAACTTTCTTAGCTCGCAACTTTTGGTGTTTTGGTTTTCATGTACAAAAATCCTCCCCGCTTTTACAAATTTTAACGAGGAAATATCGCCGCCCCAGGTCTCTTGGCCGGCCTGTACAGAGAAAATTAGATTTAAAATAATAGTGCAAAATATTCGCATTTATTTATGCTCCTTAATAATGAGATTTGAAAGTGGGTAAAACGAGATAGCAAGTTGATAAATTTTATCTTTCTCGTCACCTTTTTGCATTAAAGACATAAACCGTCTCCTAAAATTTTTAATTAGTTTTTTAGCTTCTGGCAACTTGGTAGAGGAGATGGCAAGAGTGATTCCTGAATGATCGCGAACATCAATAGAGTCTTGATTGAGGGACTCTATGCTTTTGAGTAAAAACTGTCTTTGAATGAGTTTAAGCTCCTGAGTAGTAAAGGGCTGCTGATCAATCGTGTTGTTGGCCGCTTTTAAAGAGAATTGATTTTTCTCGTTGCGTTCCAATAAATTCAATTTTTCTAAATGGAGAGTAGCATTTTCGGTTTCTATTTCGCTAATTTTAAAAAGCTCGCTAATTTGAGCTTTGGTTAATTCAATATGGGGCAAGCTGAATAATTCTAAAATTGCGAAAAAATGCCAACCAGCCATGAGAGCAATATTATCTATAGAAATTTTATTGAATTTCGGTGCCTTATGTCTATTTTTTACGGATGAATTTTCGATCCGCTTGATCGTTGCAATTTTAAAAAAATCAACTTCTTGTTGTGTCAAACCTAGTTTGCGCCCTAGTTTGTTAATTTGATTAAACGTAAAAGATCGGTCCCCACGTAATAGTTTCGATAAAAACGATGGCTCTAAAGTTAAAAACTTTGCAAACTGCCTTAAAGAATACCTGGGGTTTTTCTCTTGCCTCTTTTTGAGCTCGAGATACAAATGAGCGCGAAAATCGTATTCAGTCATTTACAACTTTCTTTCATAAAAAATAGATTATTGCCTATAATAAAAGATAATGGCAGTCCGACCCACATGTAAACCATTAATTTACGTCTCCGCGTCCATATTGGACACGGGTAGTAATTGGACTTAATTATTTACAGGTGTGGTTTGTGCCGCACCATATTTATAATTAAAAGTATTGGTAATTAGAATAAACCAGTCATCGCAATCGACTTTTACCCACACCTAAACTAGTGGGAATAGAGTCGCATTATCCCGTCAATTACTAAATTGGGTTCGTCCAACGTGATATAATTCCCAGATTTCTCGGTCGTGAAATGCAGAAAATTTGACGGTCCTATTCTGAACCTTTCTTTAGCGGCAAACCCTCTTTGTCTATCTTGACCTGAGGGCGCGTCATCTACCCGCATACTATCGGTTGCGATTACGGGAACGCTAGGCAGCTCAGCGAGAGAACGCGTGTAAGTTGGTTGCATCATCGATTAAAGCAAGAGCTTCGTAGTATGCTCCAAGAATCAATTGTAGTGTGGCTGCAATTTGGGTTACATGTTCAAGTGTTGGATTGTTGTAATCTTCGTTAGAAGACTCGACGAAAAATAAAGCGGCTACTTTTTGCGGAAAACTGCAGGCATAGCTTTTGATGATCATTCAAATCCAGTGAGTGTCTCTACAAGAATGACTTTTAGATCTTTTCTGTAATTTTCAATAATGGAATCTAATTCGGCGGTTAATGTTTGGATGGTCCTAAGGTGTTTTTTATTTTAATGTCGAAGTGGCATAACCGGCTCGGTCGTAAAGGACAAAGTCTTAAAAATCAGAAATCGTTTTAAGCAGAGATTTTTCTATCATCCAAACTTCATGAGAATCTACCAATCCAGACTCAAACTCCACGAGATATTTGGTTCCCTTAGTAAGAGTATAGGAGTACGTGGTGAGGGAATGGTCCCTTACCTTGACATCCCTTTTAACCAGTAGGTAGCCAAGTAGGGCGCATGAAATGGGTATAGTAATACATATTAATTTTATGTTCTTGAACATAGCACTCTCCTTTTGTTTTAAGTCGTATAAAGTCCGATTGGAATCATATTTAGTCTTTTGTCAATAAAACTTCCCCTTTTGTTGGAGGTTAAGGAAATACATAGTGTGCCTGATTCAGTTTGGAAATAGGAAATTAATATTTTTACATTTAAAAATTTTCGCAATATTCGTTGCGACTTCCTTTTGACATGTTGAAGTCTGATTTTGAAGTTGAGAACATGAGGTCTACTGTTTAAAAATCTACACTATACTTTCTTGTTTCGTCAGCAAATGAAGGAGTTGGTTTTATTCAGAGGTGGGATTTGATTCGTCAGAACCAAATTATTTAAGTCCAACTAGCGGAAGGCTCCGCTGGACACATATTTGGACACACATATTCAGTGCAAATTGAATGGTCATCTACTATTTAATATTTTTCTCTTGTTAAGCTTCTTGTATTAATGATAGATCCCCTAGCCGTGAAAACGGCATTAACTATCTCGATCAGAAGAAAGCAAAGAATTCAAGAATTGGAAAAGGGTGACCCCAAAGAAATTTTTTACTTCCTTATGCAATCATTGGCTCCATTTACAACAGACGAATTACAAATCTTTACAAGGACACTCACCATTGAGCGTTATAAGCCGGGACAATCCTTTATTCGTGAGGGGGAGCTTTCAAATAAAGTTGGCTTCGTGCTCAAAGGGCTTTTTAAAAGTTACACTTTGTCGACGAAGGGTGACCAACACATACTAAATTTCTGCGACACCGGATTTTTTGTAGGGTCACTAGCTGCTTTGACGACTCACCTGCCGTCCCACGTCACCATCGATGCCATTGAACCCTCAATTGTCTACACCGCGCCTTACTCTATTGTAGAGGACCTTTATAAAGAAAATTCTACTTGGCAGGAATTTGGGCGCCGGCTCGCGGAAGAATTGTATATTGAGCGTGAACAAAAAGAATACGAATACGTCACTCTCACCGCAGAAGATCGCCTGGAAAGGCTTTTATTTCGATACCCAGGTATCGAAAACAGGGTTTCGCAGTCTGATCTGGCCCTGGCTATTGGCATTACACCAACGTCCATGAGCCGTCTTTTAAGACAAATAAAAAAATAAAAAGTTATCCTATGGCATTGAAGTCATCTTTAAAAACCCTTATAAATCATTTCGCAAATGACAGGGACCTTTTTAACAACTAATCAGATAAACATTCGTTTCAGAAATGTTCTTCTATTTATGAGGTATTGATTATGAAAATGACATATATTTTTTGCCTGTTCGTTACGCCACTCATGGCTATACCTTCTTGGAGTTTGGATGCACGCTCTTCCGAATCCTTGAATCGTTACGTAAAGCCTGAGTTTTTCCAGGCCGAATCGCTTCAAAAAATGGAGGATTATTTGTTTCAAAAAAAATCCACCATTCGCACTGGTGCGTTGCTGATCCAAAAAGATGGCCAGCTTATTTATGAACGTTACGACCGTGGCTACAAACCATCAATGAAGTACAAATCATGGTCCATGGCAAAATCAGTAACCGGCGCCCTTATCGGTATCGCTGAAAAAAAAGGTCTTCTTCATCACGCAGAGCCTCTAAGTCAGTTTGCTAATGTTTTCCCGGAACTGCCACCGCTAAAATCAAAAATCAAAATCCAAGATTTTTTACAAATGTCCTCTGGTATCGAGTTTAGAGAGGGTTACGATGACGGCCCTGAACGCTCAGACGTAACTGCCATGCTTTATCGTAATGGCAACCCTGATACGGCCCGCTATGTTTTATCACGACGTCAGATATTTTTGCCTGGAGAGCGTTTTTCATACTCCAGCGGCGATAGCAATGTCCTGATGGCGGCATTAAAAGGACGACTAGATAAGGCCAGTTATGATCGTTTTCCATTTGATTCATTATTTAGCCCATTAGGTATTGATGATGTCACATTTGAACAAGATAAATCTGGTACATTTTTAGGCTCAACACACTTGTTTTTAAAACCAAGAGATTTTTTAAAACTGGGACAATTATACCTGCAGAAAGGAAAATGGAATGATCTGCAAATCGTTCCCGCAGAGTGGGTTGAGTTTCAAACGCGTTTGAACCCTGGTTTTTACTCGCCTCATCGCACCCCAAGTGCTCGTCCTTATGGCGCAGATTTATGGTTGAATATAGCCGTACCAGAAGTTTCGGTTACGTCACCTTATCCTGCTATCCCGGCTAATAGTTTTCTATTTTTAGGTTATCAGGGACAGTATATCGTAGTGATTCCAGATGAAAATATGGTGATCGTAAGACTAGCTGACGACGACGTTAGTGCTGGCGAAGAAAGCACCCATGGCCCCTATATGTTAGCGTCTATCATGAAAGCCGTAGGTCATAGCCAAGTTGAACTTCCCGATGTAAAAGTAAAGATACCGGGTTTTAACGTTCAGCATGATGAATATAATCCAGTCACAGTCCTAGATCCGGGATGGAAATTCGCGACACCGCAACCTCAAGCTTCACTCGCTAAAAAACTTAATGTCGGTTCTCAATTTGCCGCACGTGAATACTGCTCTTGTCGTTGGGTTATCGGACAGACTCATACGTTTTGTAAAAACTTAGTTCACAAATTACCAAGTGTTCCTCAATTCCTTTACTTCCAAAAATTTGATGTTGATGAGGCTAATAAGAGCGTGACTATTCAAGTCCTAGTGTCGCAAAAAGGTGTTGCCTCAGTGAAAGGACAACGAATCGGTTGCCAACTAGATTCGGTGGAAAAACTTTAAGCTCCAGCGCCCCGCGGTTTCTCTCTCGGTGGACGCGATGAAGGTTCAAGCAGGAATTGAATTTATTCTTCCTCAAAAAAACCTTCATCGCCTTAAGAATCATAGATCAAATTGGGCGTCTTTCGCGTCGGAGCGATTTTGATGACAGGTAATGACGTGCATGATGCTATTTTTATTATCACTTTATAAATAGCTCATAAAGCAACATGCCGGGTAGCGCTTTTGAAAATGCATCTGATCAATTTGAAATGACTGGATCGACTGCATTAGAAAAATCCATGCTTCCACCTTCCGACTAAATGATTTTTAGAGTCTCGGAACACGATAGAGTCCTTGCTCATTTCACTTTAAAGACAAAGTATGGCAAGAGTTTAGAGGATGTCATTGGAAGCATGAATCTCGAAGCTGGTGATCAGGTCGTGATTATGTTTTCCCGAAACTGCATCGGACAGCCATAAAATCTAAGAACTGACTCATTCTCAAAAAGGAAATCTCCATGATTAGAAAGGTGATTTTAGGATTAGCTGCAATATTTTTTTCTGGTTGCGCGACCTCGAGAGTAAATAAGCCACAAAGAATGCTAAGTTCTGATACTCCTAAGGTTTTAATTAAAGTGATACAAACGCTTGCCGATGTGCCGGAGGCAACTTGGAATGAACAATATACTTCAATGATTTCAATGATGTTGATCTCGAGTGACGGTCAAATAGTTTGAAAAATCGGCCCACGCTGCCCGAATCAACAGCCAACTACTATACTTATAGGCATGCTTTCACCCGGTACAATTGCAAAACTACAAGCCATCGTTGATAAATTCTCCCTCAATACGCCTTCGGGGACAGGGTAAACATAGATACAACAAAATTGTAAAGTGTCCATGACCTCATTATTGTTAGTATCGGAGGATCGCCGTCGGGTGATTTTGTTATCTATATAAATAAAGCAGGTATGGATGTTTACTTGCCAAATCCAAAGTCAAAATCTATTACTGACTACTTTGTAAGTTTTTTTATATTTTTTCGAATATATGTTGTTCGCTTAAAGGTCGATTTTTCTCTGCTGGTATATTGACCTTCAATCACTTTTTTTAGGCTGATAGTTTAACAAGATCGCTCGGACGTTTTTGTCGGAGTTTTTGGTTTTGATTTGAAATCTTCAATAGTACCTTTTTAAGGCGAGCTTTTTGGTCAGTCTGTTGTCGAGTAGGCAATTTGATGGCACAATTTAGCGGTGCGACCAATTAGAAAAATTCAATTTATTAGAAATGAGTTTTTCAGGATCGGATGCCTTGTTCCTCCTGATGTGCCTGCTTATCGATTAAATGTCGACTGGGATTTTGGTGGAATTTGTTTTTGTGGTAAAAAAGTTCAAACGATCGATTTTGATATTTTGATTGAGATTCTTAAACTATACCAAACAACGTTGGGGAAGATTATTTTTAGGAAATAGCTCAGAATACCGATTTGGCGAATCTTGATAAATTAATCAAACTTGAGAATGGGAAGAAATTAATGAAACTCTTAAAAAGATCTGAAAATAAAATAAGCCAAAGTTAACAAGGAGAACTTCAAAGACGCACTCTCCTAAAAAGAAAATAAATACTATTTAAGAAAATGTTTTTCAAATAATTTTTTTTGATATTCGCAAACCCATTTCGCTAAAAAGGTCAGATTTATTTTTATTGAGTGGGTCGCCGATCAAACCAATTTTGTAAAGACGATCCAAGTGTCCCAGTCAAATGACTTCCAAGCGCGGCCAGTTTCTATTTTAAAATATTTTTATTGTCATCTAAAATTCCCCTGCCAAATTAGGGTTCGGCAGGGGAATGGTTTTTAGTCGAACGTTTCGTAATAGGTCCCTTGAATTTCATTTACTTTAATTTTAGCATCATCCTCTTTTTTTTGTTGATATGTTTTAATTGATTCCGCTGACACATTGTCATTTTTTAGTGCTTCAATTGTCGAAGATGACAAGTCTAAATTTAAAGTGGCTTGAAATTCTATTAGCTTTTGTTTTTCTGCAGCTTCTTTTTCTTTTCGGTAGGCCGCGAGTTCAGCGTGTACACTATCGTGCGAACATTTCGAGATTCGGGAAATCCCCCCGGTAAGATAATTTGGCTTCAACTAACGATCTGATCAAAATTGAATTTCGTTTTTTCACGCGGCCAATTCTCTTGCTCTTGACTTTAGCGTTCGCCATACCAGCCCGTACTCTCGTGATGATCAATTCACGTTCAAATTGTGCCGGTGCTCCTAAATTGTATATAGAGCTACCCCAAGTGGAGAGTTAGTGTCAATTGATTTAGTCATTGATATGAATCGTGTGTTTTTTTCTTTGAGGATTTTCAATCCTTTTAAAAGATGACTTGTCGATCTGGCAAAAAGTGAAAATGAAAAAACGATAACTTGTTCCACTTCGCTATTTTCAACCATTTTTATCAGGCGATTCAGAGCTGGTGGGTCCTCCTTAGCTCCTGATATTCGTTCGTCCGCAAAAATTTCGTACTCATTAATTTGATTTCTATTGCACCACTCTTCAAGTGCTCTGATCTGAGATTCTAGTTTGGTTTGTTACCCTTCGGTACTTTCTCTGAAGTACAACGCGTTTATACGACCCATACAATTTACTTCGCGAATTTTTCAATACTGCGACTAAAAAAATATAATTTGGGTCTTAGTCTTTTAAGTTATCGGAACTTTTGGGGTTTAGTTTTTTTACTTTGGCAATATTGTCCTGCCAAAGTAGTCGGGTGTATATTGAATAAGAAATTTGATCATGTTTGTGGGCATGAATAGCTGCCTGACCCATTCTATAAGTTAGGTTTACATATGAATCGCCAAAACTTGGTATGAACACGACACCTAAAACCCAAGATAAAAACTTGATTGGAGCATTCATATCACCTTCTTTCTTAACCTACTTGTGATTGAGTTGAGCTCAAATTGCTTTTGTTCTGTGATCATTTTGCAAATTCTCGATTTATAGACTCTTGGATGCTAATTTTTTCAAATTCTTCTAAATTCATATGCGATACTCCACAGTTGCGAATAGTTTGAATACTCACCTGAACGGCGGGCAGAGACCTGCCCATGGCATTGTAAATTTTTGGAATTGTCATGTTTTTGATCCAACGTAGTCCCGCCAGCTCATTTAAATTAATTCTGGTAGCTCAACGACTTGTACGTCGACTTCGTCCGGCATCCTAAAACTTGGGTGATTATACCGAGTTTTGTAGGCAAATGTGCATGAGCTTACCTGAAAGGAAATCGCATAGCCTTAGGCCAGTTAGATGACTTAGATTCCATTATGAGTTGAAACTGAGTCTTGCGTACTTGGCTTAGTATTGCTGGTAAATTGCCGGTTGCGACGGCGCCAAATGCCAATACGACTGCAATTTTAATGAGACTATTCATGTGATCCTCCGATCATGTTGCTATTCAGATTTTGTTCGTCTAATAATTCTTGCTACCGTTTTATCATTCCATCGACGTCCAGTTTTACTTAGAATTTTATCCGCAGTAAGTGTCTTTGCGATGGTATTAAAGCTCATGCCTTTTTGGTGAAGCGATAAAATTTTTCGGACAGTTTTAGTTTCTTTTGGGTCAATGACTAGCTTTCCATCGAGGCTATTGTATCCATAAGGAATGGCACCACGGAAAGCTCTAGCTGGCTTTTTAGGGTCGTCCGGGGTGGTTTTATAGTTCGTTCGAAGTGGAATATTATTAGCAATAAGTTCGCTTCGGATGGCGCTAACTAAGAATCCGGTACACTCAGAAATCTCGCGTAAAGAGAGTCCTTTGTTGTAAAGTCGTCGAAACTCATCAATATTCGACTTTGCTGGACTTTGAGAAAATGCAATAATATCATGTGGATATTTAATAAAGGGAAGGTGTTCGTCTGTCTTTGCTTCACCGGCACCAATTTCAATTTGTCTGACATCGAATTGGCTTCTTCCGAAGTAATATGAACTGCATCGAATCCCTTAACATGGACGACCATTTACTATTTGGAACATTTTGAATGTCGGAATATTTTAGCGCAAATTCAGGTAAAGCCGAAATAAGTAATTCTGCAAGACGTTCAATTCTGAACGCCTTTAGTTCAGATTGTCCAGCAAATGCCGAAGCTCATCTATATCTATTTTCTGAAGAATTTCGATGAACCAAAGATCATAACTTATTCTGCAGCTACGCATGCGAATTGGCTTGGAGGGCTTAACCCGGAAGGTTTTGAGTTAAAACAGGGGCAAGATAAGCAGTCATTCGTACTCGAAGCTATTGAGGCCGCCGGTGGGTCAAAGGCTGAGGCAGCAAGACGATTGGGGGTCACCCCACAGTTACCTGCTCCCCTTAACACGAGCCAGAAAATAAGATCGACTGGCAAACGAAAGGGAGCATTTATGCCAAAAGGAAAACGAATCGCAGCCGAAGAGATTGTCTCAAAGCTTCGTTTAGCAGAAGTAGAGCTAGCAAGAGGTAGTTCAATCGAAGACGTCTGTAAGAAACTGCAAATTTCACCACAAAGTTTTTATCGCTGGCGCAAAGAGTACGGGGGTCTTGAAATAGAGATCAGATAATATGAACGGTATGCGGGCTCCGAAAGGGTCTGTGACAAAAATTAGATATAAAAATATCCGGTCATATCGCTTACCGGGAGCCGTATAGTTGCTCAACCACACCTTTAAAGAACACCCTTGACTTGCGTAACCATCACAGCGGTTTGGGTTACCTCCAATTTGAAGTTACTCAATGAGCTTTCGCCGTTAGTGCCGACAAATTTCGAACTAAAAAGTTTATTGGTACTGAGTCTGACAGTGAATCTAACAAAGAAAGGGTTTTGGCCGCTCAAATGACAAAAGTATTTCGAAGATTCACTCTTTGTGCACTTACTTTTAATTTCGGGTTTTGAACAACTATCCTTATCGCACCCTTCGAACCAGATTTCTTGAATTTTATTTTTGTTAATTCCTTCGACCAAAATAGTCGTGCGAACTCCTAAAACCACATAAGCTTGTGAACGAGAGAGTAGCAAAAGTAACGCTATAAAAAATAAGCATTTCATTGAGACATTTTCTAAATTGAAAGACTACCGGTCAACAAGTTAATCAAAAATAGGCGGCGGCGCCAATTTGAATATGAGAGTTCTGGGTCCTAGGGTTATCATCAATCATCAACGATCCCAATTTGAAAGACTCGATCCAGCCGTATTCGCGTAGAATCTGACATCGTCATGAACTCCTCTTTATCTTTTGTGAAAATATCGATGATTCGACCCGTGCAATCTATCAACCTTCCGTTTGGACCCCAGTATTTGACCTCGACTTGGATTTTTTTAACTGAAACGAACTCCAGCTCGTCTGTGAAATCACAATCAACCGGCTCGTAAACCTTAGCTAAGTCCGCAGAGTTTTTAAATGGCCCCTGAAGTAGTTTGGATTTTGTTGATGGAAAAACTATTTTATTCACAACCGCTCCTTAATTTTTACCGGGAAATATAAATTGGATAAGGTCTTTGCTGTTTTCAAATCCAATTTATATTCCTGGTCTTTTTCATTTCTTGCTTAACTCAGCCGTTTTTACGAGCGAAACGCTACCTTAGGAAAATCAACAGGGACGTCAAACGCCACGTTTGTGTAATTCGTAAAAATATTGAGCGCAACGTGAGCAAGAATCTCGACAATTTCTTCATCTGAATAGCCTGCTTTTTTTAGGGCCGAAATATCATCAGGAGAAACATGGGCGCGTTCTTTGACCAGCTTCACGGCAAAGCTCAACGCAGCTTGAGTCTTTGGGTCCGAGGACTTTCCATTTTGTGCATGACTCATTGTTTCGGCAGTTAACCCAGCGCCTTTGCCAAGTGCTGTGTGGGCCGCTAAACAATATTCACAGCGATTAAGATCTGCTACTGCGACAGCGATCTGTTCGCCAAGCTTGGCTCCCAATTTTCCGCCGCCCAATGCGCCAAATGCTGACCACATCATTTTTAATGCAGAGGTCGAATTGGCAATGGCCTTAAACATATTTGGTGTTGTTCCAAATGCCTTGTTGATTTCAGAAAAAATCTCTTTTCGTTCTCCGTTAGCAGACTGGGGGTTTTGAAGTTCAATTCTTGACATAGATGTCTCCTTTTGTGCCATTAAGGCGGTTAATAGTTTAGAATCTAAACTATTACTAAAGATAGACCAAGATTTTGAGCTTGTCAAATATGTTTAGATTCGATACTATATAAGTATGGCAAATCAAACAAACGCCGTGAGTCAGTGGCTTGAACGACTCTCTGCAGTTCATCGAAATTTAATGAGGCGCTTTGCGAACGAAGAAGGGCTTCAGCTCGTTCACGTTGAAATTATGCAATATCTGTCGGTGAGCAACCGCTACTCCGACACCACGCAAGCCATCTCCGAGTATTTGGGCCAAACCAAAGGTAGCATTTCACAAAGCTTAGGACTTCTTGAAGAACAAGGTTTTGTCAAAAGAACCCAAGATAAAATAGATAAAAGAATCTATCATCTGTCTCTGACCGCGAAAGGGTCTGCCGTCACTCATCGCATGTTCGCCAGTATGGATCTGGAAGGCACAGAGGAACTAGAACCAGGCCTTAAGACTCTACTCACTTCTATTCAAAAAAAGAACGGTCTTCGAAGCTTTGGAACCTGCATCACTTGCCGGTTCAACCAGAATGCTGGAAAAAATGTTTTTGTGTGCGGACTCACCAAAGAAAAGCTAACTCTGGAAGACACAAAAAAGATTTGCAAGGAGCATGAAGAGGCCGCAACCGGTTAGCCTTTTAAAATTTCAGTAATCGGAGAATAAAATCTGTGGCCAAAATACTTTGTGTATTCCGGTAACTCTACATCTCCAAACTGACCAGCCTTATAAATACCATAGCCCTTACCGTTTGTAAGCACAGTGTATTCGGCCTTTGGTATCTTCATGGCTTCTAAAAAAGTAATTAACAAACAGTTGTATGGGACTCTATATTTAAATACATGCTGATACACCTGTTCAGTCTTAGTCGGTAGAACTGTGTATCTATCGCCTTTCAGATATCCGCCCATAGTTCCAAATAAAATGGGTTGAAAATCAAAGCACGTATGATTACCCGGACTTGTATCTATACCGCCTTCGGTTAGAACTGCGGAAAGCATATTATCCAAATAAGTTCGACCACTCGTTCCTTCCTCTACGTCAAGTGGGCTAAAAAAATTAGTCGCCATTAAATCAAGGTGCCATTTCATCCACACCATAAAGTAGTCATTAATTTGAGCTTCTGAATAGTTTTGCCCTTCGTTGTTGTGAATGATGCCGTTATGAAAACTGACATTTTTAGGAAGCCCGCTAATTCCAGAACCAATATGGCCTTCAAAATCCGTTACAAAAACTTTAGACAAACCACATTTCACGGCTAAGGCCATCAGTTGCAGACTTAAAGTGTTTATTTCTTGGTAATTTCCGTCAGAAGTCGGTGCCGTCGGTTTAACACACGATGCGGTAGTAGAAACTAAAGAGGATGAGGAAATTTTTTTCTCTAAATCGCTAATTAAACTCATATGCTCTTCTAACCGGTTTTTGTCTTCAGAAGAAATTCTTCTGTTACCTTTGGCAGAAAGATAGGACATATGAACCCGGTTCAAAATACTCTTCTTCAACTTCAAAGACGGATCAACTTCGTTGGCAGGTCCGCCGCTCAAAGTAGAAAACAAGTCTTTAAAAATTTGAACTGGTCCCGAATAACCGGGCACTGGCACAATTTGACTGCCAACTTTTTTATAAGAAGATTCAATGTCCCCATGATCCAATCGAACTACTTTTTTCACATTGGTAGGAGTACTTGACGGATACAAGGTTGGCGAACTCTCAAAAACGGTGTCGATTGATGGAAACGGTAACGGATTCCACTGGTCTACTCTTTGAGAAGATCCACTTAAATATTGAGCTCCATGTCCAGAATGAACCATATTATCGATTCCACGCACGACACTTATATGCCCCTTGGCTCTTAGGCGCTCAAACACTGGGTTTGAAAGGGATGCACTAATTGGCGATCCCCACGGGCCGGGACTAAGGGCGCTAAGTATTGCCTCTTTGGCGCCATCTACACCAACATCCCTTGTTGCGACAGAAGGGTTAATCCATTTTGATTCCGGCAGACAGTGTCCAAAATTAAAAAATGCCATTCTTTGTGGGACAAGGTTAACCTGAGCATTGGCCGTTGAAGACAGCAATGATGGCAACAATGGCAGAGCCAAAGCCAGCTCACCAGAGCCAACTAAAAACTGTCTTCGACTAAGTTTATTGAATATAATACTCATTTATCCGCCTTTATCTACTTTGATAAATAATTCCAATTTTTAAAATGTTCAGAACGAATCGTGTTCCTAATCAGTTCCTGGATAGATCCTTGATTCGAATCCTTTCCATAAATCGTGTTCAGCGATTCGTTCATCAAACAGCCATCGCCCGATGCTGGGGTTCGTCGCAAATGAAATTCAGTCCATTTGGAAACAAAACAAGATA
Source organism: uncultured Bdellovibrio sp. (assembly GCA_963932905.1). Lineage (GTDB taxonomy): Bacteria > Bdellovibrionota > Bdellovibrionia > Bdellovibrionales > Bdellovibrionaceae > UBA2316. Next base: position 73,611 of record CAWVRN010000017.1, on the reverse strand, counting down.
GCGCTTTGTCGTTGTTCGATAACTTTGAAGATAAATCAACCGCATCGGCAATTTGAATCACACTGGATTCGATATCTTTGCTCTCCGCCTTAGTATCAATCGGCAATTCAACTCCCGAAAAAGCTCCATCAGGTTTAAAAATTCGTTCTTTGTCACGGACGCGTCCCAAGGTGTCATACATTTCAAAAGGAAACCCTAAGTTGTTCATACTCGTGTGGCAGTTTACACATGAAGTACCAGTTTTCATCGTCAAATGTTCTAACCGATCACGAGTCGTTAAATAGGTGTCCACCGGCAATGGCTCTAGCATTGATGGTGCATCTGGCGGCGGCGAACCGACACCTTCACATAGAAATGCCTCTTTAATTAGAAGACCTCGCTTAACTGGAGAGGTCAAAGGACCAGAACGTTTTGTTAAGAATGCGGCCCTTGTTAAAAGGCCAGCGCGGTGTTGACTTGCTAACCCGACTTTTCCTAGTGGATTAGCGATTCCATAGATTTGCGCCAGCGAATTGTCATATACAAAGGAGTTTGTAGACATCAGAAGTTCTTTATAAGTTCCCTCATTTGAAACAACGACATCAACCAAAAATTCATTTATTTCACGCTCCATCGCCTGACGAAGGTTTTCCAAAGATTGGCCATTCAAGACCTCGCTGGAATAGTTAAAACCCTCGAACTGATCATAGTGCGTCCACTCTTTGAAAAATCGCTGGATGGATTCCTTGCCTAAATCAGTTTTTATCAGACGATTTACTTGGCCTGCAGCAACGTCGGAATTCAGTATCGCTCCCGACTTAGCTAAATCGCGCAACACTGAATCTGGCGGTGCACCCGTCAGCAAAAAGGAAATTTTGCTTGCATACTCGTAGGACGTTAAGGCGAGTTTGCCATCAGCCTTAGGAGTTCCTCCGTCATATATCAAATATAAAAAATCTGGACTCATCACTACTATCGACACAACATTTGCGATCCTCTCGATATCCGTTGTCAATGAAGAGTCGGAAAATGCAGTTGCTAAATTTTCAATTTCAGTATTTGAAAGGGGACGACGAAATGCCAAACCACCTAACTCTTTGATGAAGTTGTTTGCGCAAGCTTGAGTAATTGGAGACGCCAATAAACAACCAGATGTCCCTGGAAAACTTCGTTTGGCTGTATCTGATTTAGCAATATAATTTCCAAGATAGTAAGCGACTTCAAAATGACCATTTATTATTTCAGGAGTTACTAAAAATGTATTTTCCTTCTTGGATTTATTGTCTATAGGAAGCTCACTAATTAAACGGGAAAGTTCAGCATCAGGAACAAGTGAAGAATTAATATTCTTCAACAACGAAGCAATGGTATTTTTTAGTTCTCGATTACTTAATCTATGAATAGAACTCTGCATCGCTAAATCTGGAGTACACGCAAATTGGATGCGGCCATCATTAGTTTTCGGCGACTTTAGCGCTAACGCTATACTTGCTACTTGTTTACTATCTAGTTTTGAACTTAAACTTGCCATCGCACGAACGGTACCGAAGGCAGCTAGAATAGTTTCAGCCGATTTATCTTTTTTAGTCGAGGCATGGATAACGCCGTGGCAACTTGCGCAATGCTGTTGATAAAGTTTTTGTCCATACACTAGATCTTCGCCAGTTGTTAAACTAGAAAATGATTCGCTCTCTTCAGAAACTGCGAACGGTTTTGAGCAGTTATTAAAAGGAATAAGGATTACAACAAACAAAATCGAAAAGTATATCAATTTAATCCGTATACGATTCATCCAGTACCCCTAGGTTATATCGATTCTCAGGCCCCGAATAGATAGCATTGCAATCGAGCCACCTCCCCGAGACACCGTAAATTCTATTCGGTTGTCGGTACAAACTACATGAATAATTAGGGGACATTATAAATAACTTTAGTGAGTGAATTCCCAAAAATAGACTAGCAAAGCGACTCAATCCGAGACGGTAGGCTATCACTCAGTAACCCGTTTCCAATTAGGCCGTATTACAGCACCCCATTGCCCTAACCTGTAGTTTTCAGACGCCCAGGAATACAAATACTAATCTCATTTTGAGCGTGCCATTTTGAACCGGCTAGAACGGCAGCGATCGCCTTCTTTGTGGTGTATAGAATCCATGGTGGCCTACGAAGCATTGACTTTTGGTGAAAAAATATTCAAATCGTTCTATTAAATGCAGTTAATTATCAAGCAAACTCCCCGCTTTATCATTGCCGAGAAACCTTATGGGATGACTACTCATAAGGTCGACGATTACAAGGACGGCTTCAAAGAATTTTTAGAACAGAAAACTGGACTCGAACTAGCGATCATTTCACGTTTGGATGCCACAACATCGGGTTTGATTTTGTTTCCCTTGAAGGCCTTTGCCGGCGAATTAAATACAGCGTGGCAAAACGACCAGACAGTGAAAACCTATTTGTTTGTGACAGATCGAAAAGCGAAAACAGCAGAAGCATCTATCGAGGTTAAATCCTTTATCGATCAAAAAGGCACAGAAAAAACCTGGTACAGCGATAAAAATAGAACACCCAATGCGTTTAGCCAATTTACATTTTTAAAATCGATCTCCACGGAATCGGGTCCTCTGTACCTGTGGCAGGCTCAAATCAAAACAGGAAAGACTCACCAGATACGTCTGCATGCACTGGATTTAGGAATTCCAATTTTAGGCGATACCAAATACTCAGGCACTACTTATTTCCGCCTGTGCCTTCATTGCAGTGAACTGCAAATCGAAGGCGAGACATTCACTTCGAAAAATCCGTTCGAAGATATGACCCATACTTATTACCCTTTAATTGCAGAATTTGAAAAACGTAGTCGTATCTACAATGTCGAAAACCAGGAATGTTTTCGCTGGACGCACACCGAAGTCAGTAACGTCTTATTAGATCAATACGGCGAAAACCTATTCTTCTATGTTTATTTCGGTAACGGCGACACAGCGGCAATGAAACAAAAGACCGATGTCCCAAAATTAAAAATTGAAACTATCGAGAAAGCAAAATCAGTGACCGAATGGATTTCATCTTATTTTAAAAAGCCAGTGTTTCTAAAACCTATGTACGATCGCGGAAAAGCACCTGGAAAAAATGAACTTCTTCGATTTGAATACGCCAACAGAAAATGGAGTGAAGAGTTTCCATCTATGGATTGGACGGCACAGGAAAACGATTTAAAATTCAAATTAAAATCTCATCAAGGTCAATCCCCAGGTTTGTTCTTAGACCAGCGTGAAAATCGCAAATGGGTTCTAAACAATTCAGAAAACAAATCAGTACTAAATTTATTCTCTTACACAAGTGGCTTCAGTGTGTGTGCGGCCGTTGGCAAAGCTAAAGAAGTTACCACCGTTGATCTAAGCAAAAGCTTTATCGAATGGTCGAAAGAAAACTTTGCTCTGAATAACCTACCGATAGCGCCCCAGTTCCAGTTCTGGAGCGCAGATACAATGCACTTTATGAAAGGTGCCATTAACAAAAATAGAAAATGGGATTTGATCGTTTGCGATCCACCTACATTTGGCCGTTCAGATAAAGGTGTTTTCCAAATTGAGAAAGACGTCGATTTACTACTGCAAAGTTGCTTTCAGTGCCTGAATCCTGAAGGACACATCTTGTTCTCGACTAATTTTGAAAAGTGGAATTCAGAAGGTTTGGTTCAGCAAGTGCGCAGAGCTCTACCTGAAAGATCATATAAGTTCGTGTTAGAAAAGACTCCTTACCAAAGTCTAGATTTCGATTTTCCTAACCAAAATCAAAAGATGAAATCTATCTTTATAAAAAAAATTGTTTAGACTCATTTAAATACTTATCCCAAAATAAGTTATCGAGCATCTAGATGAGTTTCTGACGGGCCAAGGGAATGGGAACTTCAGACTCGTTTAGACTGCCTTGAATTCCCTTCTGCAAAAAGCCATTTTGAAAAGGATTTGAAAAGTGCTTCGCAAGACGATTTTAATTTCTGCTTTAATCACATGTACATTATTAGGCTATGTTTCATGCAACAACATGAATTCAACGCACGACGTGACGATTACTAAAATTTCTAAAACTCCGTAATCACACAAACCCATGCTGTTGTTCAGTACAGTTTTGAAAGTTCCATCGAATACTTACCCGGAGCATAGTTCATCAAACGATCGTCACGCAGTTTTTGAAAACGCGCGCTCTTATCTGCAAAACTTGCATAAGGATAAATCGCAATACCACCACGAGGTGTGAATTCACCCACGACTTCAATATAGAGTGGTTTAATCAAATCCACGATATCGTCACAGATCGTTTGCACGCAATCTTCGTGGAAATCGCCGTGATTGCGGAAACTGAATAGATATAATTTTAAAGATTTGCTTTCGATCATTTCTTTGTCAGCAATGTAGTTAATAAAGATCTTCGCAAAATCGGGCTGGCCAGTCTTTGGACATAAAGACGTAAATTCAGTACAGATGAATGACGTCCAGGCAATCTTGCCCGGATTCTTGTTTTGGAACGCCTCAAGCAATTTAGGATTGTAATCTGAACTGTAGTCCGTTTGCGTTTCGCCGAGTTTGAAATTTTTTAGTTCTTCTGCTCTTGATATTTTTTTCTTAGCCATCGTTTAACCTTGTCTATTGAAATACTCTTGTAATTGATCTGCACCCGAATCCAGCGTACGTAAAACGTAGTGAGCTTTTAATATATCACGTTGAAGTTCCGTCAATTCCGAAACAAGTCCCGCCTGTTTTCGTTTTTGCGAAATATGATGCAAACTAATCGCAGCCGCTACCGAAATATTAAAACTTTGCACAAAGCCATACATTGGAATCTTGATGCGATAGTCTGCCGCAGCCTTCATTTCTTCTGACACACCATCTTTTTCATTTCCCATCACTAGTGCCACCGGCTGCGAGAAATCAATATCATCGATAGCTACATTTGCATCCAATGATGTGACGATAAGTTTACGTTTTTCAGATTTTAGAAAATCAACCGCTGAAGCCGTCGATTTCCATTTGCGTGATTCCACCCATTTTTCTGCACCACGAGTGACTCGAGCCGAATTTTTAAATTTATCGCTAGTTTCAATTATGTGAAATGGCGCAAATCCAAACGCTTCAGCGCTGCGAATCACAGCAGAAATGTTGCCGTGATCGTAAATGCTTTCACAAACGGTTGCGACCTCGAACGTGCGATGTGATAGGACTTCTTTGAAACGTTGCTGACGCTCTTGGGTTATCTGCGGCAGCAACAAGTCTAAAACTAATTTGTAGTTCACCTTCAAATGAGGTGAAACTTCAATTTCTTCAGAATGCGGAAACATTAGATATCTAAAACGCTTGGGTTTTTAACTAGATCACGCGTGATATTTTTTTGGTGAGCTTCCAGTGTGCCGCCACCAATTTCTAATAACTTCGCATCTCTCCATAGGCGCTCAACTACGTATTCACCAACATAACCATAACCACCCAATACTTGGATCGCTCTATCAGCCACGTTTTTACTCATCGTCGTAGCTACTAGTTTAACACCATCACTATCTAAGCGATTGCCCTCTTTGTTGATATCTAAATTACGGGCTGTTTCGTATACGTAGGCTTTAGCCGCTTTGTATTCCGCATACGAATCGCCGATGTGCTTTTGGATTTGACCGAAGAAATTCAGTGATTTTCCGAAAGCTTCTCGTTCGATCGCATATTTGTTCATGATTTGAATACTGCGACGAGCGATACCCAAAGCCATCGCTGCTAACGTTAGACGTTCGATCTCTAAATTCTTCATCATGTGAATCATCGAATCACCTTCATGGCCGATCAAGTTCGCTAGCGGCACCTCACAGTTTTCAAAAACAAGTTCGGCTGTGTTTGAAGCACGCATACCCAATTTATCTTTGATTTTTTGTCCTACGTAGAAACCCTTCATGCCTTTTTCAACTAGGAATGATGAAACTAACGGACGACCATTTTTCTCGCCTGTTTTAGCGTAAACTAAAACTAAATCGCAGGGAGTTTTGTTTTCATCGATGGTCCCGTTGGTGATCCACATTTTACGACCGTTAAGGATGTACTTATCACCCTTTTTTTCTGCCGTGGACGTCATACCCAGAACATCTGTTCCTACGTGAGGCTCTGACATACCCATCGCGCCGATCCATTCACCCGAGCAGACTTTCGGAAGATACTTCTTTTTTTGTTCTTCAGAACCATTCTGAGCTAAGTTATTCACTAACAACATCGAGTGAGCCAGATAAGCTAACGCAAAACCAGGATCCGAAGAGGATAATTCTTCATGAACGATAACCGCTGCTGTCGCATCCATTCCTGCGCCGCCGTATTCTTCAGGAACTGTGATACCCATTAAACCTAACTCCGCCGTTTTTCTAAAAAGATCTAAGTTGAAGTTTTCTTTACGGTCGAATTCATGAGCTTGTGGCTCCACTTCTGACTGAGTGAACTGAGCCAGCGTTTCGCGCAGCATCTTGTGTTCTTCAGTTGGGTTATACAAATCATAGCTTTTGTAATGAGTCATAGTCAGTCCTTAGTTTTGAGAAGGCTCATCTATACAAAGGCTTAGCGCGAAAGTAAATCGCTTACTCTAGCCAATTTTTACGCCTTGCGGAAAACCCTAAAATGGGTATAGGCTCAAGGCCATGAAAACCATCAGAGCCAGTCATATTGCTATTGGAACGGAATTAACCTCTGCTCAGACACTGAACACGAATTCCCCCACCATTGCAAAATATTTACAAGAGATGGGCATCAAGAATCAGATGCATATTGTAGTACCGGACGATCGCAAATTGATCATGCAGTCCTTCGACTTTGTAGCCCCGGAAACGGATTGGTTATTCGTGTATGGAGGCCTCGGACCCACAACAGATGATTTCACTCGCGATATGGTCAGTGAATGGTCTGGTAAAGAATTACAGCTCGATGAGTCGGTTTGGTCGCATATCCAAGATATTTTAACTCAACGTGGAGTCGTAGTACGCGATTTTCAAAAACATCAAGCCATGTTTCCTGTAGGCGCGCATGTGATGGAAAATTCCAAGGGTACAGCCCATGGTTTTCACCTATCAGCTAAAGGCAAAGAAATTTTTGTCCTACCCGGCCCACCTAAAGAAGTTCAAAGTGTTTTAGAAAATTATTTGCGTCAGTGGATTCAAGATCATTCAGTAAAATCAGACGCCGAGATTACGGAAATTTGGAATACGATGGGGCTTGGGGAAAGCGAAGTCGCTTACCAAATTGAAAACTTGGTGAAAGATTACGACGTAGTGGTGGGCTATCGAGTTCATCTGCCTTATGTCGAAGTGAAAATTACCTACTTGAAATCGCAAGAAGACAAAAATAAACCGCTCGTGGCGGCGATCGAGAAAACGCTACGGCCTATTTTAATTTATAAAAACAAATATCCCTACCCTGATTTTTTCAAATCCTTTTTTCAATCCAGATCAGCTCTGACTTTAATTGACGATGTCACCCGCGGAGGTATCTTTGCCGATTTTAAACTATGGGTGAATGAATGGGATAAACAAACAGTGTCGTATTTCAACCATCCCGCACCGCCTCAGTTAATTCCAAATGGAACAATACCTCCACATATGGCTTGGATTTCTATTACTCAAGATACCCAAAATGCGGTGAGGGTAATTTTAAAATCCGATACATTAGAATTGGATTTTGACATTTCGACAGACCCGTATGCAAAGACTCTTGCCGAACGGAAACCACTTGTATTGAAAGAGGTGATTTACCGGCAACTGATGGCTAGAGTTTCTACCACGTAAATAGTTCATGTAAAAACAGATGACATTGGATTTTACTGCATCAATCACATAATCTTACGCAAATTTAAACCTCATTTTTAAGGGGACTTGCTATGATTAAATCTAATTGGGTGTCTGCCATGATTGCACTTTCATCACTGTCTGTTTTAGGTGCGCCTGGGAAATCCAGCATTCCAAACGGCTCAACTGAATACCGTCAAACGACCACTTCAAAATCCAATGAGACCACGCCAACAGCCTTTTACGTTTCTAAAAGCCCCTACGATCTGGTACTGAGATCTAATTTTTTAGCACCTTCTGAAGGAACTGAAATCGCATTTGGTTTATCCGCTGCCAAAATTAAGATTAGCAATCGTCAGACGTACGGTTCAGTAAAATCTGATTCCGATTATACGATCGGAACATTTTCTGCCGCCCATGCATTGAGCGACGCTATTTTTATCGGAACAACCGTTAACCACACTCAAGCAAAAATTAGATCCCACTGGGTTAGTAATGATACGCCGGACTACACGAGTGATAATAGTTCCAGTATCAACGGTGTCAGTGATCCACTCATCACCGTAGGTGGTCGAATTCGAACAGTACCTGTTACGATACTCTTGGCCCTTTCTGCGAAAGTTTCTACGGGTGTTAACGAAAGCAAAGACATCTCTGACTCCGATTCTGAATCTGACGCTAAAGACGGCGGCAGCTCGTTGATTCCAACACTCTCCGTTTATAATAATAATTCGAATCTAGTTGCTGGTGGAACTATTTCTTATTCGTTTCGCTCTGAAAGAACCTATAAATTCACAAATACAGATGGTGTTAAGTCAGAAAGTAAATCCACTGGCGGAAACATTCAAAATGCGTCACTTTTTACAGAAATTAATGTAACTAAAGCCAGCCTCGGTGGATCAATCGATTATACTAAAATTGAAAGAAGCACTAGCAAGTCCAATGGTTATGAATACGAGAACTCGGGATTATCGTTTACAACTCTGACTGCGTATTCAAAAGTTAACCTTTCAGAGGGATTTAGCTTAATACCAAGTTTATCCATCGGCCAATTCGGAGAAGGTACTGGAAACTATGGCGACAAACTCTTTTACACGGGTAGCGTTATAGGAAAAGCTTCATTCTAAACCAAGAAGCTTTTTCAGAAATTATTTCAAAACCTTCATATCAACTGGCACGCTGACTTTTTTCCCAGATCCGTTAGCCAGAATCGGTTTCAAGAATTTAGCAATTTCACTGCGCGAATTTTTGGCGACTTGTTCTGGCGTTCCCGTCACTACAATTTCACCGCCAGCATTGCCGCCATCGGGGCCTAAATCTATGATGTGATCGACAGTTTTAATTACTTCAAGATTGTGCTCAATCACCATGACGGTGTTGCCTTGCTCAGCTAGCTCTTGTAAAAGTTCAACCAGTTTACGGATATCTTCAAAGTGAAGGCCCGTTGTTGGTTCATCCAAAATATACAGAGTTTTACCCGTACTGCGTTTAGAAAGTTCCTTCGATAATTTCACACGCTGAGCTTCACCGCCCGACAACGTCGTCGAACTTTGCCCCAGAGTCATGTAACTCAAACCTACTTGGTTCAGCGTTTCTAGTTTTCTATGAATCTGACTGTGGTTTTTGAAAAAATCCAGCGCTTCGACAACCGACATTTCTAGAACGTCAGAGATATTTTTATCTTTGTATTTTACAACCAAAGTTTCTCGATTATAGCGTTTTCCCTGACACACATCACACGGAACATACACATCTGTTAAAAAGTGCATTTCCATTTTGATTTGACCATGACCTTGGCAGGTTTCGCAGCGACCACCTTTGGTGTTAAAGCTAAAACGGCCCGGACCATAACCACGCAGTTTTGATTCCGGAATTTGCGCGTAAAGATCTCGAATCAAAGGCAACAATCCAACATAGGTCGCTGGCGTTGAACGAGGCGTACGACCGATCGGCTTTTGGTCGATCTCGATCACTTTATCGATATGCTCTAGTCCCGTGATGGAATCAAATGGCGATGCCTTGACTTGTGCTTTATAAAACTTGGCCGCTAAATGTTTGTAGAGCGTATCCATGATCAGCGTACTTTTTCCGCTTCCAGAAACACCCGTCACACACAGGAACAACCCCAACGGGATTTTTGCATCGACATTTTTTAAATTATTGCCACGAGCACCCTTGATTTCGATAAACTTACCGTTACCAGGACGACGCTTTGCTGGCATTGGTACGCTCTTCGCACCGCTCAGATACTGCCCCGTGATTGAATTTTTATTTTTCTCGATTTCTGCTGGCGTTCCTTGCGCTAAAATCTCGCCGCCATATTTACCAGCGCCGGGACCTAGATCGACCACAAAATCAGACGCACGAATTGTGTCTTCGTCATGCTCGACAAGCAGAACCGTATTGCCTCGATCCCGTAGTTCTTCAATTACTTTTAATAAACGATGATGATCGCGCGGATGAAGACCGATGCTTGGTTCATCCATCACGTACAGGATTCCAATTAACGAAGATCCCACTTGCGTCGCTAAACGAATACGCTGAGATTCACCACCCGACAAAGTTCGAGCTGTGCGATTCAGACTCAAGTAACCGGTACCCACCTGCAACAAGTACTGAATACGCGATTGAATTTGCGCGATGATTTTATCGGCTAAATACTTCTCGCGCTCTTTTAACTTTTTACCTTGAGCATAATTATCAAGCCACGTTTTCAGCTCCGTTAAATTTAGGTTCGCTAGTTCAACAATATTTTTGTCTGTGATTTTGACATTCAGACTTTCAGGTTTTAATCGTCCACCATGGCAGTCCGGGCAATCTTGAATCTCTGGCTCGAATGAATTTTCTTCGTCGTCTTCGGATTGGGATTGGTTTTTCAAAACGTATTTAACTTTTTCTAATTTTCGAGATCCTTCATCACCATCAGCGTACACTTCTTCTTCAATGAAATCTAAAGTCCCAAGACCTTTACACGTTTCACAATAACCACGCGGATTATTGAAGCTAAATAAACGCGGTTCTAATTCCGGGAAGGCAAAGCCACAGACTGGACACGATGACTTTAATGAAAACAAAGTCCGTTTACCTTGAGTCGTTTCAATGATCACTTGACCATCGGCCATTTGAATCGCGGTATTTAAACTTTCCGCAATACGCGTCTTTACGCTATCTTTAACGATGACCTGATCCACAACCAGATCAATATTATGAGCTTTAGTTTTCGTTAATTTTTTCGCTTTATCTAACTCGATAAACTCGCCATCAACTTTGGCTTTGATGAATCCCTTCTTAAACCATTTTTGAAATTCAGCCAAAAACTCGCCTTTTTTATTTTGCGCCATCGGAGCTAAAATAAAAACCTTTGAACCTTCCCCTAAACGAAGCACACCTTCTAACATGTCCTGCGGTGTTTGTGATTCAACAGGAATATGATGGGTCGGACATTCGGGTACGCCGACTTTGGCAAAAAGCAAACGAAGGTAGTCGTAAATTTCAGTTATAGTGCCCACTGTAGAACGAGGATTTGTTCCGGCTGACTTTTGATCAATGGCAAGCGCCGGCGATAAACCCGTGATGGAATCTAATTCTGGTTTCTTCAATTGATCTAAGAAATTCTTTGCATACGATGACAAACTATCGATGTAACGACGTTGTCCTTCGGCATAAATGGTGTCAAATGCCAACGACGATTTTCCTGAGCCACTAAGTCCAGTTAAAACCGTAATTTTATTGCGCGGAATCTTGATATCAATTTCTTTGAGATTATGTTCGCGCGCATTTTTAATGATTATAAAGTCATTTATTTTTTCATCTGGCATGAAGTACAAATTCCATAGAGTTCAAGAACGTGATGAGTCAGCTTGAAGCCGTATTGCTTGGCCACTTTTTCTTGATGATCTTCTATGTTTTTGTTCTGAAATTCAACGATTTTCCCGCACGCTGTGCACGTCATATGATCATGATGTTTCTTCGGAGTTAATTCATAGCGTGTTGGCATAGATCCCATGCGCAACTCTGTCACTACACGGGCTTCGGCCATACCTTTTAGGAATCGATAAACAGTAGCGAACCCCACATCAGAATTGATTTTCTGCACTTTCTCATAAAGCTCTTGCGCTGTGATATGAACTCGGCCTTCGTGCAAAGTTTGTAAAATCAAAATGCGTTGAGGTGTGACTTTCAAATTCATCTTGCGAATGATTTGTTTTAAATCTTCTTCCGTCCAGCTTTCGTCAAAATAACTGGTTTCATTGCTCGATGGAATTGGCAGTACGGTTTCACTTTGACGGTTTGAATGGTTAAACATAGTTGAACTCTCCCTGCATGGGGGAATACCTGAAATGATAATCATTTTCAATTAGAATTTCTCAAACTACGCGTTAAAAGACCATAACGGCCAATCTCTGCCGCCACCACGCTGATTCTAAAAAGCAACTCGCATTTGCACCCAACCATCATATGTTTGGTTGAATAACTTCATTTCTGAACCCGTTGCGCCGGTACGCCCCCCCAAAGCCACGGTCCATTGTAAATCCGAAGCCCCGGTGTAAATCCAAGTTACTCGATAGTACTGACTACGATCATTATTGTTGGACATAGCGAAAAACAACACGTTCGAATTGTTCCATGAGCCTGGCTTCAACATATAGAGTGAGGCCGCTGTGTAGGACTTGCCCACATAGAAAGGAACAAACTTTCCAGAAGTCACCAAAGCCATATAGCTGGCCTTATCGTCCACTCCATTTTCTTGCCAGAATCCTTCGACACCTAACATCGCCGTATCTTCATCGTTATATTTAAATTCATACGACAAACCACCACTGGCACTTTTGTCCGTCGCGAAATCAGTCTGAGCGCCTTCAAAATAAACGTCGAAATCGCCCATAGCGAATGAAATATCAGAGCCTAATTTAGTTTTCTGACCTTTGCGACTATAACTAGAAACGGACCACTCAGCGGTTTGGAACGGCAATTCGAAGCGTCCACCTAAACCGTTTTGACTGCTTTCACTGGCCGCTTCGTTCACTCCTAAAATATAGAAATTCGCATCTTTCCACGGAATATGGGCCTTCACCATAGAAACACCAGATCGCAAATCTTCCTGGCGCAAGAAATCGCGCTTTTGCATATTCAGGAAATCTGTCGGATTCCAAAATTTCGAAGCTCCCCATTTGATTTTCTGGCGACCGATAGTCCAAAATATTTTTCTCTGAGTGTGAAAACTGATTTTCATTTCATCCAGAACACTACTGTTTTGCTTTTGAGGTGCGCCAGTAAACGGAGACGGAACTGATTCATCCACGGAAGCATCATGCAGCAAACGACCTTTAAAAAAAGCACGAACATCATTTCTGAGCTGCGCGTCCATGTACAGTTCTAAAGTCATGGGGCTGGTAATAAAATCTTGTGTGGCCGAATTTTCCAACTGATACGCCATCCATTCGGCTTGTAGGTAACCACCAATTTTCAAACGGTCACCTTCGACAAAACGATGGTCTTCGTCACGCATTCCTTTGTTTTTTGAAAAACCTTTTTCAAACTCATCTTCAATCGCTGTTGTTGGTGTCTCGCCAGGAAACTCCTCTGTTCGAGCTATGGAAGCCAGCAAAAAAACTACGATTAGTGATTTTAACATCTTTGTCATTACTTACTCTTACTTTCAATCCATGCTTTCGTGAACATGTTCTCTTCTAACTTTCCCAGATCGGTTTCTTTAATTAGAACAATGGTAGAATTACCCTTTTCCAATTCGTCAAAAATGCGAATCTCCTCTGGAATCCAAACATCACCTTTTTTTGACTCGCTGAATTTCTTATTCCATTTCGGATAAAATGAAGAGCGCATTAATTTTCCGCTCAAGGCGTACTCTTCACGTTTTAAAATATTCTTGTCGGCTTGATCCACCCATAAACTTAAAATCGGATAGGCCACATCAACGCCCTCCTTAGCCGTCAGTTTAAATTTGTACACTTTATAGGTACCTAGCTTGTCTGAACCTTCATATTTGGTGGTGTATTCAACGGTAAGTCTAGATTCGTCAAAATCGCTACGACGTGAATTGGTACCAGCTAATTTTTCGCGCTCTGTGCGCCTTTCCCACTTGCCCGTTCCCGGATCGTAGTTCCAAAGATTCTTATCGATTTTCAAATAAGCTTTACCGGCTTCTTCTTTCGGTTTGGTGAATAAAATCATAAATTTATCATCATCATCACGTCGATACACCATCGCCTGGAACAATCGGGGCTCTTTATTTTTCTCTGTCTCTTTTACGAATACCAAAGATTTGTAATCGCCTGAATTGCGCTGACGATCATCCACCAACTTAATGATTTCATCAGCTTGCCCCTGACTGAGCTCTTCTTTCTTTTCTTTTTCTGCCCATGTAAGGCAAGGAAGCAACGCGATGGACACTAAAATTTTTAATACCGATTTTGTCATATAATACTCCTTAAGACTGATTGATGGCCACGATGGGACTTAACTTCGCTGCCTGAAATGCCGGAATCAGGGAACCAATCGTGAAAAAGATAACTAACGAAAAGAACGTTATTAGGGCTTGGGCACCACCGAAATTAAAAGACAGATTATTCGTCATCAAGAACATTTTAAATGCATCATTTTCTAACGGAATCGCTGCCGCGTTTAATACGCCACTAATGATGGCCGCTAATATCAGACCCACGAATGTTGAAGACACTGATAGAATCATCGACTCTAGCATGAACATCCATAACACCTTTGATTTCTGCATGCCTATGGCACGTAGAGTTCCAATTTCTGTGGTTCTTTCCTTAACGGACATCCAAAGTGCGTTGATTAAACCCATTACGATGATAATAGACAGAACAATCGTCAGAATAAATGTCAAAGCACCCAGTAAACTCACTACCCATTTCAAAAATGATGTTTCATCTTCCCAGGTTGTGATGTCTAATTTCTGCCCCGTCCAAGATTCTCCGGCCACGCGATCAAATTTCATCCAAAAGGGGTTCGCTTCTTTGTCCATCAAAATATAACCCATTTCACTCAGGTCTTTGCGCATACGCGCTTCAACAGCTTGCAACTGAGTTAAATCTTTCAGATAAATCATGATTTGTCCGGTTGAGTCCTGTTTGTTTTGATAAAGTTCTCGCACGTCATGAGAATTTAGGTAGGCGTTGAACTGCGACATCATCCCGACGTCTTTCAAAATCGCTACGACCTTGACGTCTTTTGTATTATTCATGTTTCGGTAGGTCGGTAAAGACACCGTCACCATGTCGCCGACACTCACTTTCAATTTTTTAGCATGCACCTCAAATAGTGCAATGGTGCCACGTTCGCTAAGCTTGTTAAGATCACTTCTGTGATTTGGATCTTTTGAGTCCACAACCTCGAGACGGCCTAAAACATTTTGTTCTTGTTCCATGCCGACGCCCCACATAGGAATCATTGTAGAGTCCGTTTCCGAGATCACCTTTCCGTAGGCCTTCACGCGATCCACAATGATCTCCGCTTCGGGAATTTTTTCTTTCGCGTATTTTATCAGTGGTGGATATTTTGTCACCTGAGGGTTTGCCGAACTTTGACTGATTTTATAAAACCCCGCAATATTCAAGTGCCCCGTCATCAAGGCCGTTCCATTTCCCACCATTGTTTTTTGCACGCCATTTACAAGCGCTAGAAGCAACGAAAAAATAACGGAAACCGCAACGATCGAACCGGCAAGCATCAAACTACGCACACGTCGTTGAATAATATTTCTTAAAGCAATAATAAAATAAACATTCATATTATTCTCTCTTTTGCATCGCTTGAAGTGGTGAAATTTTCATAGCCTTCCAAGCCGGATACTGGGTTGCTAAAATGGCTATTACCATCATGATGGCAATGACAATGAAAACTAAGCTTGGATTTAAATGCAGAAACAACCTGGGTCCGGAAAAGAAAAATGTAGCTACGTCGCCTTTGGCCGGAATTCCTGTTTTCCCAATCAATAAGACAACCAGCGAACCTAGAATCACACCGATGCCTCCAAACAAAAGACTGATAAACAATGTTTCATAAAAGAATAAACGATAAATAAATTGGCCGTGCGCACCGATGGCTCTCATCGTGCCGATTTCTTGCTTGCGATCCATCGCGGCCATGAGTAGCGAATTCATAATCATGAATCCAGCCAACAACAAAGAAATTCCGATGAAAATATTTAAGATCGCTTTCATCATGAACGTCATTTGACCGATCATACCGGCGGCATCCTGCCAAGAAACCGCTTTCCAACCTAGTTTCTCGCGTTTAGACATTTCATTTAAATCTTCCAACACGGAACTTAGCTTAGCTTTGTCCTTTAGAAAGACCGCCGCATGGAGGTAGATGCCGTTGTTAAGCTCTTCGGAAGAGTAGTTAGATCCCACTACTCTTTTGGTAAAGCTCAGATCTACTTTTTTAGTTGGCGCTACTTTTTTGGTTTCAGTTTCCGTGGCTGCGCCCGAGAACAGATCCTCAATGGAATCACGCCCAACATCACTCAGTCCCATTTCGGCTTCGATTTCTTTATTTTGTTCGCGGCGCTCATCCGTCAAGAAACCATAGAGTTCACGCAGTGACACTAAATCCATTAAACTGAAGTTTCCCGCAAGCGGAGAATTTTCAAAGCTCTTGAATCGAAATGTACCATAAACTTTTATATTTACTGCCGTAGAAGAGCCGCCTTTAGTGAACGCCGACAATGGCAATACATCACCAATCTGCACACGATGGAGAATCACGTGCGGTGCAATCTCTTTATAGAAGAAATCGTAGCGTGCGTGAAAATTGTCGTCTTTCATATCTAGATAATTTTTTAATAAAGCACGGAAGTCTTTTTCGTTCGTTCCCAGCAGGGTGTTTAGTTTTGCAGACAAAGTCTCTGTTTCCGCCGGCCCCAGTTGCAAATAAATTTCCGCGGATTGTTCAACATTGGCTTTGATCTGATCTTGTATCTCTTTACTGCCTGCGATCGTTAGGTTGTCATCTTTCATTTTCTTTTTAATTTGATCCAAACGCCGCGCGATACGGTGTTTGACCATGTTTTCATAAAAATAGTCATGAAATAAAAAGCCACGCGTCCCTGGAGGAATCATTTCCCCTTTGACGATTTCAAATTGAGGAAATTTTTCTTTAAATAATTGAGGATCGGTTCCCACATAGCTAAAGAAAATCATATTGTCGTCAAAAATTAATGGCGCGATCTTGTTGGCCAAAAACTCAATCTTGTCTTCGTAGTTGGGATCAAAATCATTCCAGAAATCATCTCTCGAAACTTTTTCCAAGTTTACCTTTGCTTGCGCGGCATCTGCAGCCGACAGAATTCCAATTTCTTCGAATTTACCTTCTAAGTTTTTCTGAATTTCCTGGACCAAAAAGCGCACACGACGTTTCTGTGATTCCAAATCCACCGTATTTCTTTTAGGGTCCTTATACGTTTTACGAAGTTTTTCTAGGAAATGATCAAGGATATTTCCGGGGCTCACTTGCGCAAAGCTGGTACCCATCGGTACCACCGAAGCCACTTGCGAATGTGTTGCCAATTCTTTTTGAGTTTTTGAAAAACTGGGCATGTGACCGACATCCACCGGGGAGCCATCCATATTTCCAAAGACCGACAATTGATCTTTCGCATTTTCGCTATAAACTTGCAAATCGCCCGTAATACTTTGAGTTGTGCTATGCTCCATTCCTTTAGAAATACCATCGACAAACGAGTGCCCCAGTACCGCCAAGAAGGCGCCAAAAGTCAAAATAGAACCCACTACCAATGTTCGCATTCGGTGTAAGAAAACATTGCGAGCCGCAATTTTTAATACCATCCAATGTGTCATGCTTTTTCCTGGATACGGCCGTCATGCAAACGAATAATTCGTCGTGCTTGATTCATAATAGAATGATCGTGCGTAGAAAATAGGAATGTCGTTTTTTCCGAAGTATTGATCTCTTTCATTAAATCGATAATATTTTGCCCAGTCACTGAATCCAAATTAGCGGTAGGTTCATCAGCCAAAACAATTTGAGGTCGCGTTACGAGAGCTCGTGCGATCGCAACCCTTTGCCGCTGACCGCCTGATAATTCGCTAGGACGATGATGCGCATACTGGCTTAAGCCAACACGCTCGATAAATCGCATCACTTGATTGCGACGTTCATTCGGGGAAAGCTTATTTTGCAACAACAACGGAAATTCAACATTATCCACCACGTTCAAAACAGGAATTAAATTAAAGGATTGAAAAATAAAACCGATGGTGTGCAGTCTCAAATCCGTCAATTGCTTTTCGCTGAGCTTGCCGGTTTCCTGCCCACCGACAACGACTTTTCCTTCAGACGCAGTATCCACACAGCCAATTAAATTTAAAATTGTCGTTTTACCGGAACCGCTGGGACCAGCGATAACGGTGAATTCACCGGCATCAATTTTAAGATCTACACCCTTCAACGCCGAGACGGTGACTTTATCAAGCTGGTAGTTCTTTTTTACATTTTCAAGAATGATTGGCTGCAAATGACCTCCGATTCGTCAATGGATAGTTCAATATGTTGAATCAACATTGTTGCAGTCGAGAGTGATTGTCAAATTTTCCTATTGTTGATTAGTCGATGAGTCAGTTTTCCCTAACTAAAAATCAAAATACGCGACGGCGTTATGGGAGTGTAGCGATTCAAAATGACTGACTTTGC
The DNA here is from genome assembly GCA_963932905.1 of uncultured Bdellovibrio sp. GTDB lineage: Bacteria > Bdellovibrionota > Bdellovibrionia > Bdellovibrionales > Bdellovibrionaceae > UBA2316. The sequence goes on along the minus strand of CAWVRN010000017.1, from coordinate 55,130 downwards.
CCTGACCGGAAACCAAATCTGACGATCGCTTTAGAAATACGGTCAACTTGCGAGCCGCATCTTCGCAAAACATCAAATTGCTTGCATTCAAACGCGCAAATTCCTGCTCATCTTCCCGCTTCACGATTCCTTGCGTGGGTGTCCCTAAACATTGCTCGACACCTTGAAACAAAGCGGCAAATTCCGAAAGGTCAAATTCCTCTGTCACCACAGCCGTTAAACTCAATTCGCTTCGCTGAGCATGCGGAGTCGCAATAAATCCACGTTGGGAATACCATTGGGTCAACTCTGCGGCTGTTTTTACCCCACTTTGTTTTTCAAACTCTCCAATCGTCAACTGATGAGCCAGGGCTGCCGATTGAGGGCAGGTGCTTGAATAGTCCAATTTAAATTTCACTTCTGTTTTGACAAATCCATTCGCCAAAATAAAATCAAAATAGACCGGTACAGTTTTAAAATAAAATTTTTCAGATTTTAAAGTTTTCTCAGTCACTGGCATGACCAATGAAAGCGAAATTTTTGCCTCAGTACTTAACCCATTTTGTGATTGTATGAAGGCTGTTAGCAGTCGACGAACACCCGACAACGCCAGCGTTTCTGTCTGCGTGTACTGGATCAATAATTCGTACAACCGTGACATGTGAATACCTTTTGACGGATTCACCAGATTCACAAAAATATCGAAATCACAAATAAGATTGGTTTTTTGATTATTCCATTCACAAGAAACGGGCAATACGACGTTTTCCATACCAACCCATTTTAGTGGAATCTGGTCAGTGTCTGAGGATTTTTTAATTGCGTCGACCGTGATCATGTGATGGGTTATAGCATGAAGAAAATCGTTTTAGCCAGTACTTCTCCGTACCGTCACCAGCAACTGGCGACCCTAGGGATTCCCTTTAAAGGCGTTAAACCAATGTTTGACGAAGACAGTGTTAAACATCAAATCGTAGCGGCTCTAAAGCATCCTCACGCCATTGCCCAAAAGCTAAGTTATGAAAAAGGCGCCTCGATCGCAAAACCCGACACCATCACTATTTCGGGAGATCAATTGGTTGCTTTCGAAGGTGATATTTTAGGCAAACCAGGAACCGAAGAAAAAGCTATCGCTCAACTCCTAAGAATGCAGGGCAAAACCCACGAACTTGTGACCGCCTGCACAGTTTTCGATGGCCTGAAAGGCATCGACATTTTAAATATCACTCAAATCACCTTAAAACCCCTATCCTTCGAACAAATCACGGCCTATGTGAAATTAGACCAGCCTCTGGATTGCGCCGGTTCGTATAAAATCGAAAAACATGGGATTCAATTGGTGGACTCGTTAAAGACCGAAGATTTTACCGCGATTCAAGGATTACCGCTTTTATCCCTTGCCAAAGTTTTCAATTCACTGAATATTGCAATTCCTTTTTTGGATGGAATAAAATGATCAGTGCTAAAAAATTTAAATACTCGCAAGTTAAAAACCCGATTCTTAAATCAATGATCGAAAGTGCATACGCAGTTCAAAAAAATGCCTATGCCCCTTATTCTGGTTTTCACATTGGATCTACAATCCTTGACGCCAAAGGCTTTGAATATACCGGCTGTAATGTTGAAAATTCATCGTATGGTGGCACTGTCTGCGCGGAACGCGTGGCTATTTGGAAAGGTATTTCACACAACATGACATTGCCTCTGCAAGCGGTGGTTGTCGTATCGAGTGAAAAAGATCAATGGCCACCATGTGGACTATGCCGTCAGGTGATGTCCGAATTCTGCTCGCCTAAAACCGTCGTGTTTTTTGGAAATAATCGCAAAGAATTCAAAAAGATGCTTTTCAAAGATTTACTTCCTGAAGCGTTCTCTAATAAATTTATTTTAAAATAATTTATATCGAAATACCCACATTGTTAGGTGCTCAGACTAAATAAAAACCGTGATACCTAAGTTTGGATCAACGTATTCAAAGCTACAGAATGCAGTCCCTGACACAGACCATTTCTGCTTACCCAATCGAATAGTTTTTAGACTTTTTATGATTTTAGATTCGACCGCAGGACTTACCGGCGGCCATTTTTTTGTTTTACATTGAAGTTGCAACGCCACCGGAGACAGCCATCTGATCTGGTCAGTGCTGACTACGGAGTGCTGATGCCATTTAATAAACACGTCAGAGTTCTTGTACATTACTTCAAAGTTATGGAATTTAAAACGAACTTCAACGAATTCTTTACGATCAATTAACGATTTAAATTTTGCGACGACTGAACGGCAAAGGGCCCAGCGACTGGCATAGGATTTCTTATTTGTCGCGGTTTTAAATTGCCGAATCCACTCGTCGACATCCGTCAGATTCAGCACCATCCCCGATTCCCTATCAACGGGACCGGCAAAACCTAAAGTAATTTGAACTTGTTCTAAAATGACGGCGGACTTGCCGTTAGAAATACGGGCAAACACCTCGAACCGTCTTAAAAACGTCGGCTGGGTGTTTGCCATAAGTATTACTCAAGTACCATTGGATTAATTTGAACGTTGCTTGTACTTCTGAATTGCTGGATCCAGTCGTCTTGCAATTGATTCGAAGCCTGTTGAGTCATCGATTTCGCTTCATTTCTATTTTTATCTAGCTCGACTGTTTTTGTATCTTTCAAATGTAAAACATAGTGCAAGTTTCTAACTGTCACTAATTGTTTTGAAAGCGTACTTTTCGGAGTCAATTCTAATGCCGCCATTTTCAATTCTTTTTCCATCAATTTAGGAATTTGCGCGGCATCCAAACTGAAGAAACCAGTTTCTTCCCAATTTAGCCCCATACTTTTCAAAGCCGCATTTACCGCTTCTACTTGGCCAGATTTTAAACTTTCTGCTAACTGAGCTTGTAGAGATTCAAATTTATCTTTACCTAACAATTCCGCTGCGATTTTTCTTTCCACTGATGCCAATTCAGCTTTTGTCGCCGCCTTACGATCTGTCAATTTCACAAGTTGGTAGGACGAAAAACCCTTAACTGGAGCCGAAACCTTACCTACCTCTAATGAGAATGCGGCGTTCTCTAAAGCCACTTCTTTTTCACCACGAGCAAAGTAACCTAGGTCACCTTTTTTGTTTTTAGTGCCCACATCGTCCGAATACTTCTGAGCCAATGCTCCGAAGTCTTCCGTCGCGGCCTTAGCTTGAACGTCCATAATTTTATCCATGGCTTTCTTTTCCGTCGCGGCATTTCCAGGCGTAAAGTTAGCCACGATAACTTGTGCAGATACTTTTTCAGGAGCATCGTACTTTGAACGGTTTGCTTCAAAATAACTGTTCACACGTTTTTTAAATTCATCCTTAGCTAAATGTTCTGCGATTTCCCCATCAGACACCGCCACTTTCTTGCCTTGCTCTTCACGATCCAGTTTTACGAACTGAATGTTCCATTGCTGGCGGCTGAGTTCATTTAACTTATCCACTTCCAGCTGAGATGGACGAGAAACAGATTCAAACAACTGGCGAGTGCGTTGTGTTTGAACTTGTTTTTTGATTTTGCTTTCAAAGCTGGTTGGCGACAACCGGTTCGCTTCTAGCAATTGGAAATAATATGAAGGTTGGAATTGACCATCTTTTTTGAATTCGTTCATGTCCTGAATGAAGCTTAGGATTTCTTTATCAGAAACTAAGATATTTTCCTTCTCGGTCGCTTGCGATAGTAGCTCTAACTGCACCAATGACTCGACCGCTTGGCGGCGCATCGCTCTTTGTCGCTCTGGGTCGAAAGTGATGGGCTGACCAAACATCTGTGCATAGTATTCTTGCATTTTCTGGATACGTTGTTCTTCCTGAGCAAAATCAGCAATTGAAATGAACGTACGGTTCACTCGAGCCGCATTCGAAGCACCACTCATATTGTTACGGTCGCTAGGCAGACCAAAAAACACGAAAACGACTATGATCGGCAGACCAAATAACAATGTCCCGATGATTTTCTTAGTGCGGTCTCTTGACTGTATCAAGCCTTTGACCTGATCAAAGGTCGAACTACCTTGCGGAATCACATCGTTCGTAGCTTCAGTATTCTGTTTATCACGATTTTCGCGGCCTTTTCTTGTATCCATAGTTTTCTCTCTTTGTTGATCGAGTTCAAATCGAAGCTTAAATAACACCTTTTTTTTAAGTGGTTTTCAAGTCAAAACTTCGGCGGACTTTCTTAAGAAGTGGTGTGCCAATACCGTCTTATTATGTGTTGCTCGGGTTCCGGTGTTCATTTAGACTTATTGTACGCACTTTTAGGAGCCCATTTTTGAATTTTTTAAATATAAATCTAAAAAAACTGATTTTCTTTGTTTTCGTTCTGGTCATGCCTTTGATCACCATTAACATGGAAGAAAAACAAAACGATTCGGAATGGTTTAAACAACCATTTTCATGGTTAGCCGGACACTTTCAAGATTTTTTTTACAACTACAGTGCGGGCGTAAAAAGCACCACTGGTCAGTATCTCAACTTGATACAAATAAAGAAACAAAATGAAAGTTTAAAAAATCAAAATCAAGAATTAGCGACTCGCCTCCTAAAATTCGATGAAATCAATCAAGAAAATGCGCGACTCAAACAACTTCTTACCTTTCGTGAATCTACAAAAATGGATCTGTTAGCAGCGCAAGTTATCGCTCGCGATCTAATTCCTGATCACAGCACGATCACGATCAATAAAGGCACTGTGGATGGCTTAAAAGAAGGCCAAGCTGTCATGACTTTACAAGGCGCTTTAGGTTACGTATTTAAACCACTTCAAAAAACATCACACATTTTACTTATGACAGATCGTTATGCCGTAATCGACGGCGTTATTCAGCGAAGTCGCGCGCACGGTATCGTCGAAGGCAAAGGCAAAACTGGCGCGGTTCTGAAATACGTAGAACGCACCGAAGATGTTCGCCCCGGTGATTTAGTTGTGACTGGTGGTTTGGATAATATTTTCCCGAAAGGGTTTCCTATTGCCATCGTTGAATCAGCAGAAAAAAAACAAATCAGCGTCTCATTAAAAGTCGATTTAAAGCCGCTGGTTGATCCTGACAAGGTGGAAGAAGTTTTTGTGGTTCTAAATGCGAAGAACCAAGATATGTCAGAAGTCGTAGTTCCAACAGAGGTTAAGAATTGAAATTATCACGATTACGGATCATTCACGGTCTGATCTTTTTTATCCTGACCTACATTCTATGTAGTTTTCAAACCGTAGTTTGGTATCAAGTCTTTGGATCGCTAGCATCGCCTTTTCTTTGTTTTATCCTGTTTGTTTATTTTGGATTGGATAAAGAGGATTGGAAATCAGTGATATATTGCTACTCTTCGATTTTTATCTATTCACTATTCAGTTACGCCGCTTTGGGTATTCTAATGCTGACATGCCTGTTTAATTACATTCTTCTTTATATTGTTAAGAATCGCGTTTACTGGCCCGGAGCCGCTTATTTCACATTGATCACCGGTGTTTCTATGACTCTGTTTAACGTGATGTACTTGGTAAATTCTTATTTATTTGAACCGCACTTTTCACCGTTCTTAATCTGGGATCGATTGTTCCAAATTTTATCGACTACATTAATTGCTTATTATACCTACCCGGTCATTAAACGTTTAGATATTTTGTTTAAGCCTGAAATGCCATCTGAAGTTCACGGAGAGTTGAATGGCTGATTACGTAAGTAACCCCGACGAATCGAAAGAGTATTGGGGCCGATATAAATATATATACGCCGTTGTTATCACGACATTTATCGTGTTCTCGCTGCGCCTTTGGTACCTACAAATTATTTCTGGTTCTGAACTGCGCGATTTCTCGGAAAAGAACAGGATCAAGCAAGTTAAGATTCCGGCACCTCGCGGCCTTTTATTAGATCGTCATGGCAAATCATTAGTGCAAAATCTTCCTGGCTTTGAAGCAATTCTAACTCCACAGTACATTGTTAACCTTGACGAGATGGCCGTTCGCCTGGCGCCGATCTTAGGAATGGAGCCCGACAAAATCGTGACTCGTGTACAACGCAGTCGTCGTGTAAATGGACCCTTCGCTACGATTCGTTTGAAAGAAAATTTAACTCGTGAAGAAGTTTTTCGTTTAAAACGCATTAACCTGGACACACCGGGATTAGAAATTCGCGAAACGATTATTCGTCACTACCCACTTAAACAAAATGGCGCGCAGCTGTTTGGTTATGTGAGCGAAATTTCCAAAAAACAATTACCTTTGCTAAATGAACTTTACAAAGGCGTTTTGAAATTCGAACAAGGTGATATCATTGGAAAAAGTGGCTTAGAGGAAAATCTAGAACGCGAAGTTCGCGGGCAAGATGGTGTTAGCTTTATTCAAGTCGATGCCCATGGCCGTGAAACCAGTTTGCGTAATCCAAATATTATCGGTGACAAAATTACGGATCAGGAAGCCTCTCATGGTAACAATGCGGTGTTGACGATCGATCGCGATATCCAAGAAGCCGCACATAAATCATTCACAGATTTAAAACGTATCGGCGCTGTTGTTGCCATGAAATCAGATGGACAAATTTTAGCGTGGTTATCAGAACCATCGTTTGACCCGAACGAATTTGCGACAGCAATTTCTTCGCAAACATGGAGCACGTTAATCAACGACCCGTTCAAACCACTTAGAAATAAAGTTATTCAAGATCATCATTCGCCGGGTTCGACGTTCAAACCTCTTGTAGCGTTGGCGGCTCTTGAAGAAAAGAAAATCACAGATACACAATTGGTCTATGCTCCGGGTGTATTTTACTTTGGTCGTCGTCCCTACCATGACCATCAAAAGGGTGGTCAAGGTTACGTCAACGTTTATGATGCGATTGAACGCAGCTCAAACGTGTTCTTCTATCAACTGGGTATCAAACTCGGTATCGAGAAAATGTATGACTACATTTCCTTACTAGGTATCGGACAGAAAACAGGAATTGAACTTGCCCGCGAAGTCCCAGGCATTATGCCGAACTCAGCTTGGAAAAAACAAAATCGTGGTGAAGAATGGCAAGAAGGTGAAAACTTAAGTACAGCGATTGGTCAAGGTTTCGTCAATACTACTCTGATGCAAATGGTAGTGGCATACAATACGATCGGCTTAAACGGCAAAGTAGTGAAGCCTTATGTGATTCAAAAAATATTGGATCAAGATGGTAAAGTATTAAAGGAAAACTTCCCGCAAATACTGCGTGATGTTTCGCAAACGCAGCCTAACGGTGTGAAAATTTCTGAAAAAACATTCTCCATCGTTCGTGAAGGTATGAGGCGCGTGGCGAACGGCGATCGAGGTACAGCTCGGTTCTGGAAAATACCAGGCGTCGAAATGGCGGGAAAAACAGGAACGTCGCAGGTTATGAATTTCTCGGCGGACCAAATTTATTCGAATTGTATGTCGAAACCAATTCACATGCGCCATCACGGCTGGTTCGTAGCGTTTGCACCGCCCATCAATCCAGAAATCACGGTCGGAGTTCTAGCAGAACATTCGTGCCATGGTAATACGGGTGCGGCGCCGATTGTTCGCGACGTAATCCAAGCCTATTTCCAAAAATATCATCCGGAAGTTATTGAGGAAGGCCTCAAAGCAATGAAAACTAAAAAAGCAAAAGCAGCGCCGACTGCCGAGCCTGTTCCGCTTCAGGACGGAGAGTAAGATGGATTTATCAATTTCATTAGAAGAAAAAACGCTCGTCCGTCGTTTAGATTGGAATATCATTCTAGTTATCTTGGCTTTAAACGTGATCGGCCTTATTAATCTATACAGCGCCACTCACGGACCGAATTCAAAAGAAGTCGAATCACTGTTTATTAATCAGATCGTCTGGTTGGTTTCCGGCTGGAGTATCTTTTTCATATCTACTCTTTTAGATTATGCAATCGTTTCTAGAATTTGTTATGTCGTTTATTTCTTTAATTTGCTTGCTATCCTCTATGTGGATTTCTTCGGCAAGATTGCGCTAGGCGCCCAGCGCTGGATCGATTTTGGTTTTTTTCGCTATCAACCGTCTGAAACGATGAAGCTGGCCTTGATTATGTTATTGGCTAAAGTTCTTGCACAAAGAAACTCATTGGGACAGGGGATGGGTTTTAGAGAACTACTCGCACCCTTAATCTTGGTATTGATTCCTTTCGCGCTGATCATGAAGCAACCCGATCTAGGGACCGCCATGATGATCATTGCGATCAGCGGCTCAATGATCTTGTTCACAAAAGTAAAAAAGCATATCATCGTAGGCGCACTCGTATTAATTTCAATTTCCTTACCGATTGCATGGGAGTACATTCTACATGACTACCAAAAGAATCGCGTATTAACATTTTTATCACCAGAAAACGATCCACGAAAAACAGGATACAATGCCTTACAATCTAGATACGCCGTAGGTTCGGGACAATTCTTTGGCAAAGGTTTTCGTAAAGGAACGCAGTCACAGCTAGAATTCTTACCGGAACGCCACACTGACTTTATCTATTCAGTATTAAGCGAAGAGCACGGGTTTGTAGGCAGTATCACAACGATTGGTTTATTCTGTATTTTGTTCTTCTTAGTATTAAGGATCGCGTATCAAGCACGGGATAAGTTCGGAGCCCTCATTGCCGTCGGTGTCCTTAGTTACATCTTCTGGCATATGTTTGTGAATGTGGGAATGGTTATCGGGCTATTGCCAATTGTTGGGGTTCCTTTGCCTTTGTTGTCGTATGGTGGGTCGAGTATGTTGACCACGATGTTGGGTCTGGGGTTAATTTCCAGCGTTTCATTCCGCCGCTATTTATTCTAATCTTGAGTTTTTAAAACCCCCGAGTTTGTATTTCGGGGGATCAGACTTCTTTCTTCCAAATCTAGTTTTGAGTTGAACCGGGGATCTTCCTTTTGGGGTTTGGCATTTAAAGACATCAAAAAAGCCTCGGCAGTCCTCGCCCGCGCTGAACGCCTGTCTGCGGAACTCATTTTTTTGATGTCTTTAAATGCCAAACCCCAAAAGGAAGACCGAGCTTGGATTGTAGATTTGAAAGAAAGAAGTCTGATCACCCAAAACAAATTTTGCCCCGAACAGTCTAAACTTTTTAGAGATCTATATTTAATTTACCCGGGTCCTGACGTTGTTTTACTTATTGGAAATGCTCATGTAGCGAATATAAAATCCATACTTGAATCGGCTGCTAAGTAAGACTATTTACCAGGATTTATCTTAATAACTTCAGAAACAATCGTTCCAATCTTAATACTAGATTCAATACGAAGAATATATTTGTGCTCGTCATCACTTAGCCAGAAATAAATATCGCCGATTGGTTTAAAGATCCCCTTCACCGAGATTTCTGGTTTAATCACGATAGCATTGAATTCACCGATTTCAGTGTCGAGTTTTTCTTTGCGAATCGCTTTGCCCTTGAAAACTATATTCTCGCCGGCATCAGCCACGCGGAACGAGTATTCTTTGCCGATTTCCCACTTGAATAAACGCATGTAATAAGCAGCGCTGTATACATTTTGTGAAAACGGCGGAATTTCCCATTCTTTCCTTTGTTCTTCTTCACCGTTCTTTTTAGTGAATTTCTTTTCCCAGTAAGTAGCTTTATTATTCTGAATATCGAACAAGCCTTTGGCGTCCTTAATTTGACCCGATTCCTTTACCGTTAAAGTAAACACATGCGGAACAAATTGTAGATAATCCACGTACGTAGTCGCCGAATCTTTTACACTATAAAACGAAGAGAACATACTTGAAGATTCAAGTTCAGTGGTGAAGGTGTATGACTTACGACCATTGACCTCAACAAACGGACCCACTTTTAATCGCAATTCACCAGCGGCTACTTTGAAGTAATGCAACTCATGAATCACTTCTTCACCAACACGGAAAGGATCTTTAACTGGACGACGTCCAGCCATTCCTTCTTTGTCTTCGATTTCTGGTTCGGCTGCTGGAGGAACTTCAGTCTTAGCTGCTTCTTCTGCTTTTTTCTCGGCCGCTTTTTCGGCTTTAGTTTTTTTAGTCTTTTTTCCTTTTTTCGCTACTGATGCCTTTGACTTGTCGTCTCCAGTTTTGGCCGCTACCTTATCTGGTGTCTTTGTAGATTCATCTTTTGAGAACAGCGGACCAGAAGGAATATCAGCTACATCAGATGACGTATCTGGAAGTTCCTTAATTTTAACTTTTTCATCGAACTCGACATTTTTTTTAAACTCTTCTTCTTTTCGATCGAGTTTTAAGTAAGAAGACGTACAACTACCTAAGAAATAGGTAGAAAATAACAGTATAAGGTAAAAAGGTACTAATCGGGTCACAGATTCTATTAAATATCATCTGCCGACAGTAATCACTCAAATTTTTTCCATCGTCTGTGAAGCCACATCCAATGTTCTGGATGCTTTCGGATAATCCTTTCAGTGACACTACAAAAATATTGAGTCAATCGCGCCACCGTGTCTTCTTTGCCATCCGATACCAAGCCAGACAAGACCAACGGGGCTTCAAACACTATGTGAACACGGCCATCTGGGGCTTCGTAACAATAAACCGGCACGACAGGAGCCTTCGTTTTTAAATGAAAAACAGCTAGACCTTGGGCTGTCCCCGTTTTTCGATCAAAGAATGTCGTTTCAATACCGTATGGTTTTCCCATGAACTGATCCAGTACAAACACCACTAAACCATTGGATTTAAGCGCCTTCAAAATTTGAAATGGCGTCTTCTCACCATGAGGCTCTATATGCTTAACGCCGTAATAGGCGCGTAACGAAAACCAAAAATCGTTCAGCACCTTGTTTTTCATTAACTTCGTAATCAAATGAAAGTTACCCAATTCTGCAGTGATCATGTTAGCGGCCAAATCACCGCTTCCGATATGCATTCCCAACAACAAAACACCTTTGCCTAAAGTGCGTGCGCTGGCCACGTGTTCTGTACCTTCAAAAACAATGTACTTATCACGCCATGCTTTATTCATGTAAGGCATGTAAAATAAATCGGCCAAGGCACCCGTTTGCAAACGCATGCTTCGACGGCCCATTTTTATTTTTTCGGTTTCGGTCAAATTAGGAAAAACAATACCGATATGACTAACAACGTCTCTTCTTCGAATACGCAAAATATCGAACCATAAAATACCAAGAAGGCCAAATAGCCAACGACTAGCTCGCCACCCAATCAGGTAGCAAAACCCAGAAATGATATTAGTGCAAAAACGAAGTAACAATTTCATATAGTTTTTGGTCGTCCACATTAGGACGTGGTTCCCATTTAACAATACCCAATGGAACATCGCTTGGCCATATATCTTTAAGTTTGGTATAATCCTTTTCCGTCGTCAAAAAGTGATGGAAATTGACAGGCTTGTTTAGAATAGTCTTTAAGTCGTCTTTAGAATACGGATGGTGATCTCGAAATTTCTTTTCGACGAGCTCTACTTTAGGATTCAGATCTTGAACTATCTTTTTAAAATATTCAGGTCTTGCAATCGCAGACACTAAAACAAAACGACGAATAGACGCAAATTCATTTTTACCCGGATTTATAAATCTTTGTCGAACATCAAAGTTTAAATTGGGAAAATTTGGAAATTCCACTTTCGTTAAATCAAATTTCCAATCCACTTGCAGGCCATCGAATGAAACCATTTTTTTTAATTCTTCTAATCTTGCAGAGGGAATGAAATTTGTTTTCGTCCAAAAAATAATATTGGCCTTGCTATAGCCACTAAATGGCTCACGATACCGACCGCGGGGAAGTAAATGATTTGATTCATCCATTTGAGTCACATCACAAAGCAAAATATTACAATTTTTTTTAAGTGGTAAATGTTGAAATCCATCATCAATTAATACAGTGTCAATTTTTTCAGTCCTAACCAATTCTTTGGCCGTATCGACTTTTCGTGGTCCAACATACACAGGTACACCCGTTTGCTGATAAATCAAAAGTGGTTCATCACCAAATAACATTCCATCTGAAACTTCAGAACTACTACCAGGATTGACTTTCACAATTTCTTTTGTTGAGGATTTATAGTTACGACTCACGATACCGACTCGTTTACCACTTAGTTTCATCAAGTTAGCAAGGTAAATTAAAATTGGCGTTTTCCCTGTACCACCAACAGTTAAATTACCTACACTCACAACTGGTACCGACAAGGTCGTAACTTTCTTAAAACCCTTTTTATAGATCCAAAAATTCAAAGTGACCAAAGCTCGATAGATATAGGAAATTAGGCTCAGCAGCCACAAGATCAAAAAGAAATATTTTCGGTCCGCTTCAATATCTGGAAACAATTCCGAAGATGTTAATTTAGGCTCCGTCGTTTTTTTCATCACTTAGACTCGATGTAGGAATTAAGTATGCGAACGACCCGTTCCGTAACACCACTTTGGCCCAAACGATTTCTAACTTCTTTTAATTTACGTTTTTGAGTTGCATAAACTTCAGGATTGGAAATCAATTCAAATACTAAACGTTCCATTTCATCCGCTGTCGCCCGTTCTTGAAACCGTTCGGGACTGACTTCTTCGTCCAAAATCATATTGCACAAATTAAAATACTTAATTCCTTTAACCATCCACTTTGCAAGGACACCTGACAACCACTTCATTTTATACATGGTTACCATTGGTTTTTCTACCAAGCCCACCATCAATGTTGCCGTACCAGACGATCCTAAGATCATGTCCGTCATCGAAATCATCTTGAAAGGCTCGGTTTTCATCAGGATAAAATTAACTTTGAAATTTTCCAGATATGGCATCAGTTCTTCTTTTTCAAAGCTTGGGGCACACAGAATCATAATTTTCAAATTAGAAACTTTGTGACTTAGTCGGCGAGCTACCTCAAGAAGCATTGGAAACATTTGCTGTAGTTCCCCGTGACGCGAACCCGGCATAATCCCCAATACAATTTCATTGTCTTGAATTCCACAACGACGTCGCTCGCTCATGATCCATTTTTCATCGGTCCATTCTGGCTTCAATTCATCCAATAAAGGATTTCCGACAAATTCAAATGGCACTTCATGTTTTTTGAAAAAATCTATCTCGAATGGGAATAGCAACAACACTTTATCACAATAGGCTTTAATTTTATGTACTCGTTTTTGCTTCCACGCCCACACCTGAGGCGCAATGTAATACACGACGGGAATATTTCTTTGTTTTAATTCTTTGGCTAATCTTAAGTTAAATCCCGGATAGTCTAGAAGTACGGCTACTTTTGGCGGGTTTCTATCAATTTCAGCTAAGACATCATAAAAAACTTTTTTGATAGCGCTGTAATGTCTGATGACTTCGGCCATACCCACGACGGCCATGTCTTCCGAACGACCAAATCTGCGAAATCCCAATTTTTCCATGTCATTGGAACCAACTCCATAGGCATCGACCTCAGTGCCATTCTTCTTCCATAACTCAAGAATTCGCTGAGCATACAGAACAGAAGAAGCCTCTGCGGAAATGATCAATACCGATGTTTTATTCATTTTCTGATTTGTTTATCGATTTTATCGGCCCAGATCATAGCGCGCAGACCATCTTCGGCCGTGATCAATGATTTTTTACTATTCAAAATACAATCAACGAAATGATTCGTTTCTTCTTGAAGCGCATCCACTTTGGCTACTGACCAGTTCGTTGTTTTAATTTTATCTTCGACTTTTTCAGCGCCGGCGTTGAATTCATACATCTCGACATCGTGAGTTCCGGTATTTGCCATGATCGTTTTCTTTGTGCCGTAGGCTTTTAACTGACGAACGCCTTTACCGCTAGCGCGATTGATCGACATGTAAACTGATTTTTTTGTTCCATTCGATAAAGCCAAGTCAAAATGGCCAGTCACGGAATCAGGTTCTTTAGAAACGATGACATCGCCATGAGCTGAATGATTCGTCACTTTTGCGTTGTCGCATAACCAGAACATCAAATCTATATCGTGAATCATTAAGTCAAAAACAACAGAAACATCGGAACCACGTAAGTTAAACGGAGCCCAACGAGTTAATTCAAAATGATTAGTTTCGCCTTTCATTTGCTTAATGACTTCGTTGATGGATGGATTGAAGCGTTCAATATGACCGACTGTTAAGAATGATTTTTTCTTTTCGCTGGCTTCAAATAATTTTTCAGCCTGTTCCAGTGTCGCCGTCATTGGTTTTTCAACGTTCACCGGAATGCCCGCATCAACAAACATCATCGCTAGTTCATAGTGAAAACGAGTTGATGTTGCGATTGTGACCAGGTCAACTTTACCAATTAGATCTTTAGGATTCGTGTACGCTGTTGTACCCAAGGCGGTCGCAATTTTCTGAGCTTGCTCTTGGCTGGCATCACAGACACCCACCAATTCGCAGTGGGGATTGTTTTTGTATTTCTGCGCGTGAAAATTACCAAGGTAACCTACGCCAACCACTGCGGCTCGTAATTTTTTCATTTCTAATCCTCTAATTCAGAACTATTTCCTCTAGCAATCGCAATTCCACGTTTTGATTGTTTTACGAATTGTATCAAGTAATTGATATTTTCTGATGGTGCACATTCTTTGGCAATACGCTCGTACGCTTCATCCAAAGTATTGCTGCCCATAATGAAAATACGAATGGCCTTGTGAACGTTGCTCACTTCTTCTTTAGAAAAACCTTTTCTAGCCAAACCAACTTTATTAGTGGCTCGAACTAGGGCATAAGTTCCTTGCGCGCGGCTATACGGCAGAATGTCTTTGTTGATAACTGAACTACCTGCGATGAATGCATTTTTACCAACGCGAGTGAATTGATTAAACGCACACACACCACCAATCGTTACGCTGTCTTCAATGATACAGTGACCACCAATATGGGTGTCATTGGCAATGATAACATTGTTCCCGATTTTGCAATCATGACCCACGTGAGTGTAGGCCATCATATAACAGTTATTACCCATTTCTGTTTTTCCATCACCTTTACTTGTCGCTAAGTTAACAGTAGAAAATTCACGAAATGTATTGTTGTTACCAATGATCAATTGAGTTGGTTCGGATTTGTAAGTGATGTCCTGAGGAGGACCACCGATAACGGCGCCGGGAAAAATGTGATTATTTTCACCAAGTTCGATCACACCGTACCGAGAGCCTACTGTCGCGTGACCTTCGATAATGGTCCCTTTTCCAATTTTAACTTTTCCTTGGATTAAGCAATAGGGACCAATTTCAACATCAGGTCCTAATTCCACATCGGGACTTAGGATACTTGAGGGATGTACTTTCATATTTATTTTTCTTTTTCAAATGCCTTAACAACTTCGTCAGTTAAGTCGTGAGCAGATTCTACGTATAGAACCATAGCTGTGTTTTCAAGAACCATTGAGTAGCCTTTATCTTTAGACATTTTCTCGATGATTTTTTTCATTTTCTCTAAAATTGGTTGAGTCAATTCTTGTTCTTTCTTTTGAATTTCACCTTGGTTCTTTTGAACTACTTGTTGAAACTTCATCATTTCTTCGCGGAATTCGTCTTGTTTCTTAGCTAAAACTTCTTCGGAAAGAACGCTTTTCTTTTTCTCGATATCTTCCTGCATTTTCTTTAGGTCGCCCTCTTTCTTTTGCAGGTCTTTTTTCTTTTTCTCGAAATCAGCTTCTAATTCTGTTTTAGCTTTTTTTCCAGCTGAAGTTGATTGAATTGCTTTTTGCAAATTAACAACACCCGCTTTGAATTCTGCGGCGTATGTACTAAATGAAAAACCAACTACGGCTACCAATGATAATAATGACTTTGTCATTTATTTCTCCTATTTTTCATGCACTGAATTAAATATAAGCCTAGTTTAAAAAACTACCCGTGTCTAACCCTAAAATGGGGTACCGATAGAAAATTCGAATACGACCGCTTCATGTAAATACTCACGATTTAAAGGGAAACCCCACTCAAAACGCAGCGGACCGATTGGCGAGAACCATCGAATACCAAAGCCGGTATCGGCAAACAATCGATCATCAGTGATAGTATCCTCGGCCTGACCCACATCGTAGAAAGCTACGCCGTACATTTGTGCTTCACGAATCAATGGGAATAATAATTCACCTTGATACATAAGCTGTTGAGCACCACCGTAATAACGTTTCGATTTTTCTTCGATATCGCTGACTGGTGGAACAATAGCTTTTAATTCATTTTCAATTTTAGTCGATTTAACTTGTCGTCCGACACGGCCATAACGGTAACCACGCAAGCTGTACGGTCCACCCAGCAAGTACAATTCATTGAATGGCGGCAGGCGATCAGGATTTGTTGATTCGATACGCGCGTACGAAATCGAGTTTCTGAATACGACATCCCAGAACAATGTTTTAAAGAAACGGAAATCTGCATTTCCTTTATAGTATTCTAAATTTCCACCAAATGGACCTGTTAAAGAATAACCCAAACGGGCATAAATACCTTTAGTTGGGCGGAAACGATCATTACGAGTGTCGTAATCTAAACTAACACCTAACAAACCAGAGTCCCCTTGCGCTGTTTGCAGCGGGAACAAGTCGTAATCGGTAATGTTATTTCCAGCCGCATCCACAACATTCGTTAATTTAGTCGCTGTGTAGGTGTAGCTAGTGTTCAATCGTAAGTAGTCACCAAGTGGGTACCCCAGGAACAACGATCCCCCCGTACGCGTTTCGTTGTAATCCAGACGACCAGTATTCTCACTGCGGAATACGCGGAAACCCAGTGACCACAATGAATCGCGGAAATAAGGCTCTGTGAATGTGAAGTCATATACCGAATACTGAGACGCTAAATTTAAGCTGACCCCTAAGTTTTGTCCACGCCCCATAAAGTTGGTCTGCTGAACACTACCTTGCAATGTGAAACCTTGAGCCGAACCATAACCAGCACCCAATTGGATTTGCCCCGTGTTACGTTCTTTTACGGTGATGTCGATATTAAGGATGTCTAATTTATCTGGAGGCGTCGACGTTTTAAAGTTCACTTCATCAAAGAAACCCAACCGCTGAATGTTCTCTAATGATAAGCGACGACGAGTTTCATTATACAGTTCGCCCTCTTTGATTTTCAATTCACGACGAACAACTTTATCGCGTGTTTTCGTATTAGAAACAACGTTGATCCGCCCGAAGTACACTTTTGTGCCTTTATCAAAATCGAACACGATGTCGACTTTACGTTCCGCTTCTTTTACCTTCCATTGTGGATTTACGTTGGCAAATGCATAACCCAAATCCCCGTATTTCGCTTGAAGGTCTGCTAAGTCTTTTTGCAAAACATCGTAGGCGAATACTTTGTTTTCATCCAGTTTCATGACATCAAGCAATTCTTGGCGCGAGAACAATACGTCGCCCGAGAATTCGATATCTCCAACATCAAATGATTCACCTTCGTCGATGTTGATCGTGATGTAGATGCCTTTTTTATCTGGCGTTACGGTCACCTGAGGACGGTCAATTTTAGCTTGGATGAAACCTTTATTGAAATAAATAAAACGAATACCCTGAATCCAACGCTCAAACATATCTTGCTTGAACTGACCAGAACCAGACAAACCAGTGAAGTATCCTTCTTCTGCCACTAACTGATCGATGATCAATTGTGATGATGGCACTTTTTTGTTACCTAGGAAGGTGATCTTTTTTACTTTCACTCGGTCGTTTTGTTTAACAGTCACTTTGATACGAACGGTTTCGTCTTTAACTACGTCTTCGATCGCGTAATCGATTTTAGCTAAAAAATAACCTTTGTCTTCGTAGAATTTTTGAACTTTCTCTTGGCCTTCTTTTAGCTTAGTGATGTTCAGGATTTCGTAAGATTTGATACCAAGGGCATCATTTAGTTCTTCTTTTTTAACGTCTTCAGAAACACCATCCCAAACGATTTCACTGACCGATGGTTTTTCTTTAACTTTGAATTGGACAACTTTGTCGCTGCCTACACTTTCAAGATAAACTTCAACGTTCGAGAAAAAACCAGTTTTGAATAAAGTCGCAATGTCTTCACGAACCGTCGTTTTGAAATCAGTTGAAGAATAGCTTTGACCTTTCTTCATTTTCAATCGGCTTGTGATAGAATCTTTTTCTATTTTCTTTTGACCGTCGACTTTGATGTCACTAACAACAACCGTTTCACCTAAAGATACAGAATCTACTTTTTTTAGATTTGAATTTTTCTTAGACGCCGTTTTGGCCGCCGTTTTTGCAGCTGGTTTTGCTTTTTTAGTTGGCGTGTTTTGTTGCGCCAATGACGGATTTACGGAAAAAATCAGACTCAAAAAAAAGCAGGTCAATGTTGTGTTAAATCGTGTCATGTGCTGAGGATATTAGGGCCTTTCCGTGTTGAGTCACAACCAAAAAAGCGGCGTGTTAGAAGGGGATTATTCAGCCCAACGACCGTCTTTTAAATGCATAATTCGAGGAAATTTCTGGGCAAAATGCAGGTCATGGGTCACCACCACAATGGCGATCTTTAGCTGCTCGCGAATCTTGAAAAACAACTCCTGAATCTTGTAGCTATTCATGGAATCCAAGTTTCCCGTTGGTTCATCGGCGAACAAAATTCGCGGCTGTCTGACTAGCGCACGAGCAATCGCCACCCGCTGTAATTCCCCACCAGAGAGCTGATTCGGGTAATGATTCAAGCGATCTCCTAAGCCCAAAAATGCCAAAAGCTCCTCCGCCTGACGAGTCGCAATCCCGATATCTTGGTTGGCAATTCGGCAGGGTAAAAGTACGTTTTCTAAAGCCGACAATTCACTTAACAAATGATGGAATTGGAACACAAAGCCAATGGTTTGGTTGCGAAAAAGCGACAGTTGTTCGTCGTCCAGTTGAAAAAGGTTCTTTTCCAAGTAAATTAATTCCCCGGACTGCGGGTAATCCAACGTCCCTAAAATTTGCAATAAAGTCGATTTACCCGATCCGCTGCTGCCAACGATACCCATAGCTTCGCCTTCTTGAATATCTAGACTGACTCCTTTAAGGATATCTAACGTTCCACTTCCTTGCGGATAACTTTTAAAAATATTGCGAGCTGAAAGTAATACATTACCCATAGCGAAGTCCTTCCACTACACTCAATCGTGAACTACGCAGCGCTGGAGCCAGCGTCGCAAAAAACGAAATCACTAACGTTGCCAAAGTGATGGCAAAGACATCAATCAATCGAATTTTGATCATGATATTATCAATTTTATAAACAGAGCCTGGAATTAACTCAAATTGATTCTGCAGGATCATAAAACCCTGACATAGAAAAAAACCCAAGACCAGCCCCATGGCGACACCCATGAGTCCCAAAAACAATCCCTGCAAGGTGAATATTTTTAAAATTTGTTTTTTTGAAACACCGAGAGTTTTCAATATAGCAATATCGCTGTTTCGCTGAACCACACCTACATAAAGTGTAGACGAAATATTGAACGCCGCCACAATAACGATAATTAAAATTACGAAAAAGATAACGACGCGTTCGATTTCCACGGCATCGAACAAGTTTTCATTTACGTCGCGCCAGTCACGAATCAAATACTGCGGACCTAATTTTTGAGCCATGCGGAACGCAGACCCACGCACATCTCGATCATCACTTAGCTTAATAATCAATCCTGTGTATCGATCACCGATAGCCGCTAATTTTTGCGCCGAAGTAATATCGGTAATTATGAGGCGCTCATTCCATTCGTACTTTCCTAAATCCAAAATACCTGAAACTTTAAATTCGGCCGCTTGAGGTTTAAAAATCGAAGGATCTACTGAGTCACTGATCGGAACAACCACATTGATCTTGTCACCGACTTTAATATTTAGGCGACGAGCAATACCTTTACCAATCATGGCCTGTGGAATTCTTGTTTTTCCTTCCGAAATAGGACTAATATCGTTCACGCCTTCAACCAAACGTTGATTCAGATTGATGATATTTTTATAGCGATCGCTGTCGATACCTTGAAGTAAAATACCAACGATTTGGCCCTGACTGGCTAATACTGATTCAATGTACACAAACCGAGTCGTCGATTCTAGCTTTGGCTCAATAGTTTTAAGTTCATTTTCAAAATCTTTCCAAAATGGCTTCGATTTGTTTTTATCGATCACCTGAATATGGCCCGTGACATCCGTCATGGTTTTCTTCAAGGTTGCTTCAAAACCGCTCATGACGGCCATGGAAACCAGCAGGCAGGCGACACCCAGGACCAAACCAAGCAAACTCAGCGGGGTTGAACCCTCTAGAATAAACTTTCGCGTGAACAACAATTTCCAAGCGATAAACACCAATGGATTTCTCAAAAATGGCTTCAACTGATTTTTTATCATTGAGGCGCAACCTTTAATGATTTTAGGTACGCCATCACGAAACCTTGTAGGTCACCATTCATCACGTCTTGGACCTGACTGGTTTCATGCAGTGTACGATGGTCTTTCACCATTTGATACGGATGCATAACGTACGATCGAATTTGAGATCCCCATTCAACCGCTTTTTTTTGCGCATTCATTTCATCTTTTTCTTTGTTTCGTTTTTCCACTTCGCGTTCGTACAATTGTGCTTTTAACATCTTCAAAGCTTTTTCACGATTCTGAATTTGTGAACGTTGCGTTTGGCACTGAACAATAATTCCCGATGGCAAATGGTACATACGAACGGCTGAATCCGTACGGTTAACGTGCTGACCGCCGGCACCGCTGGCGCGGAATGTTTCCACTTTTAAATCGTCCGGCTTAACTTCGATATTAATTTCATCGTCGATTTCGGCCCAGACAAAAACCGATGCAAACGATGTATGCCGTCTAGCATTGCTATCAAAGGGCGAAATACGCACAAGACGATGAACACCGCTTTCGGCCTTTAGGTACCCATACGCATAAGCACCCTCTACTAAGATGGTGCATGATTTTAATCCAGCCTCATCACCATCATTACGATCAATCAATTCGTATTTAAACCCCTGTCGATCACAGTATTTTAAATACATGCGAAGTAACATTTCGGCCCAGTCGCACGATTCCGTTCCTCCAGCGCCTGAATTGATGGAAAGATAGGTGTTGTTTGGATCTAACTCACCATTCAACACACGCTTTAACTCTAGTCCTTTTCCTAACTCTTCAATCTGGATAATTTCGTTTTTGGCTTCTTGGAAGGTCGGTTCATCTTGCGCTTCTTCGCTCATTTCAAGCAAAGTTTTAGCATCTTTAAGTTTTTTGTCGTACGTTTCCCACTCTTCGATGGCTCGAATCAGTAGCGATTTCTCTTTATTGATTTTCTGCATTTCATCGGGCTTGTCCCATAAAGCTGGGTTTTCCGCCGCTAAATTGACTTCGTCGAGACGTTTTTTCTTTTTGTCTAAGTCAAAGATACCCCCGGAGTTCGCTTCCGAGGCTTTCAAGTTCTACAATTTTACGTTTTATTTCAATCGCTTCTGTAACTAAAGACATTGGTATACGGTACTGAAGGATTTTGTTCCTGACAAAAGTATTATGAATCTGACGCCAGTCACAATACACAGACGCGAGTCACAACTGAAATCCGCTTAGAATTTCAGCTCTGTTTTTTTTGAACTATTTCTTTTTCTGTTTTTTAGCTGGTTCCGTTTTGGGAGCCGCTTTTGTTTCTTTTACCTTAGTTTTGGCTGCAGGTTTGGACGCGGCCTTCGCAACTGACTTGGCCGCTTGTTTAACTTCCTTCATCTTAGATTTCGCTGCCGGTTTAGATAATTTAGTTTCTTTGACTGCTGCCTTAGCCGCCGGTTTAGCAATCGCCGCTTTTTTCACAGTCAGATTTTTTTTAGGCGCTTCAGCCGTGCCTTTGCCTTTTTTAGCTGCTTTTGGATTTCTTAGGTTTTCAAAAACTTCGTCTTGAATCGACATCATTAATTCTTCGTCGACTTTGCTTTTTTCATGATCGTACCCTAACAGGTGCAACACGCCGTGAAGAACGATGTAGCCAAGTTCATCTTCTAAACTCAGACCGTGTTCTTTCGCCTGACGAGATATCACTTGCGGACACAGAACAAGCTCACCCATTGACGTAGGATCATCAGAGCCGAAACTTAAAATATCCGTTGGATAGTCTTTGCAGCGATAATTCCAATTCAATTTTTTTGCATCATTTTCATTTAGAAAAACCAGAGACACTTCGAGAGCCTTTTTTTCGTTGTCGATGATTTTCTTTTTTTGAAGTTCGACCGCGATGCCTTTCATCCATTTGTTTAAAGCATCTTCGGATAAATCCATTCCCGAATCATTAATGATATTTAATTTCATACGGCCCTATTTAGTCTGTGACTGTGAAATATACCCTAATCCACCGCCTGCGCTTTTAGGGTAATCTATTCTTTGATGATATATACCCAAAAGTATTTTGACAAAGGCTTGCTCGACCTTAGATAGATCTTTTAGCGTTAAATTACATTCATCCAACTGACCGTCTGTAAATTTTCTTTGAATAATATTACGTACGATATTTTGCAATCGAGTTGGCGTCGGCTCGTCCAACGATCGCGCTGCGGCTTCGATGCTATCGGCCAGCATCACCAGAGCTGATTCCCTGAACTGTGGTTTCGGGCCCGGATAACGAAACTCTTCTTCTGAAATCTCGGCATCACCTTCTTCGCGAAGGTCTAGGGCTTTATTATAAAAGAAAGAAATTAACGTTGTACCATGATGTTGAACAATGCCGTCGATGATGGGTTTACCCAATTTATGCTTCATACCCATCTCGACACCATCTTTCACATGAGCCACAAGCAGGGTTTTACTCATAAATGGTGAAATCGAATCATGAGCGTTTTGACCTGGTTTTTGATTCTCGATGAAATAACGTGCGTGCTCCATTTTACCGATGTCATGATAGTAACTCATCACTTTGGCAAGTAATGGGTTCGCGCCAATTTCTTCAGCCGCGGCTTCGACCATGCTACCGACCATCATCGAGTGATGATAGGTACCTGGCGCCTGAATCAACATTTGTTTTAGCAGCGGATGATTCAGATTAGATAATTCTAAAAGTTTCACATCCGTCGTATAATTGAATAATGATTCCACAAGCGGGATTACCATCATCGTGATCAATGAACTAAAGATACCACCTAGAAATGCCGCTGGGATCGCGAAATAAACTTCCGTTAAGGCTTCGTCCTGTTCAATTTTTGCGATGAGCATCAAGAACGCTACTAATAATGCATTGATAATACCGGTACGAACCCCCGCCCAATAAATATCATTTCGTTTTTTACAGTTTAAAACTCCGCGCGCCGCTGCGATACCACCCACCAAGCTGACGATCACAAACATAAAATTAAAATCTTCCATGATAGCTAAGCTTAACGACAGGAACGCCGTGAACAGCCAAACCAATTCACCCGAAGAAATAATCAAACCAACAATCATTGGACCCGCAGCCACTGGTGCTGCGAACAAGAATACTGAATGCGTAAAGTAACTGCCCCACTTTGAAATAAAGGCCGCATCTGCAATGAACATATAGAATTTCGTCAGCACGATCACACCCAAGATGATGATCATCATTACCGAGATATCTTTAGTTTCAAATTTAATTTTATTTTGCGTGAATCGACGGATGTAAGAACTGAATACCAGTACTGTTACCGACAACAACAACGCCATGGCAAGCGCCATGAAATCTTTCTTTTTATCTGACTGAATGCTTTCTATTTGTTTTAACACCGCCATATCGAACGGCTGAACACGGTGGCTTTTGGCTACCAGAACTTGATTTCGTTTAATCGTAATTAACACCGGAGAAATCGATTCACGCGCTGTAGTTTTTCGCGACGCTAATTCTTGCTTGTTCAAGGTTAGATTTGGGATAATCAAAGCTCGGGCCAGATACAATAGATTCGCCCGATCTGATTCGTCCATTTTTTCTAGAACTTTTTTATCAATGAATTGAAAATGATCTGGATTTTGCAAATCTAGAATATCTTTTTTGGAAATCGTGAACTCACGACCCGAGTTGGACTTATGAACTACGCGCGCGATCACTTCTTCTTGGTGAGCTGGAATAAATCGATCTGGGGATTCCGCAATTTTTTTAGCATACCAAAGATCCAGGTTTCTAACCAATGAGTTTTCGATACGAGGATGAAAACGGTGTTCAATCAACCACTCAAACAAATAGTCGGCTAACGATACACCCAGTTCTTTTTCGAAAATAGCTTTATGAGTAAATAGGTCCTTGATCAGTTTTTGCTGAGCTGTATAACTTCGTGGCCAATTCAAATCGCGCATTTGATTACGCATGTATCGGAACGAACGATAGACATTACCCGCCAATCGATCAAAAACATTGGTGTCGTAGTCAAAAACAACAGGAATATTAGATTCTGCTTTTAAGCGTTTTTCTTCCGTCGTTACCTCGTCCACCATTTCGAAAGTCAACGGCGATACGATATCGACCGAGGCAGCATCACCGACTTTGAAAGTGTGTGGAATTTTGATTTGAAAGAAAATTAGGTAGGATAGAACTAAACAGAATAATAAAACGGTAAAAACTTTACGAACAGAAAATGTAGTTTCTAGCCAGTTCAGGTAGCGGCCGAAAATAGTTTTCTCTAAACCTAATTGGTGAACCCAGTCTAGATACTTGTGACTAGGGTCTTCGTAGTTTTGGCGTTTAGAATGGGCTTTGGATGATACGGCATCTTTGATGCGATCATTCAAACGCGTAACGCGATTTCCGCCTTCGTTATTTTGGTCATTCCCCATACGTTAAACACTTCGGCATAAATGCCTTAGATTTATATTGAACTTTCTCTGAAAATGGACAAATCTGGGCCCAAATCGAGTCTAATTTATATGCCGCAACCTCCTGATAATTTTAACCTTTTCGAATCACTAATGCAAATCGTTAGATCACTGCGTGGTCCAGAAGGGTGCCCTTGGGACCGCGAGCAAACTCACCAAACACTGACTCCCTATGCGATTGAAGAAGTTTACGAATTCGTCGACGCCGTCGAGTCTGGTAACGATGCTTTGGTCAAGGACGAGCTCGGGGATGTTTTATTTCAAGTCGCACTCCATGCGGCTTTGGCAGAAGAACGTAACGCCTTTAAAATTCAGGACGTTATAGCCAACATTAACGAAAAGCTTGTTAGACGACACCCGCATGTTTTTTCGGACACCAAGGTCTCTGGCATCGATGATGTTTGGAAAAACTGGGAAGAAATTAAACGTGCTGAAAAGAAAAACTCACCTAAAAAATCGGCGGGTCCGTTTGATTTTCCAACTCACCTGCCGGCCTTACAGCGTGCTCATAAAATTGGTGTTAAATCGCAAAAACTGCAGTTCGATTGGGCGAATTCTGATGATGTGCTAAAAAAAGTTTGGGAAGAAATTAACGAACTTCAAGTCGAAAAAAAGAAAATAGATAACTCGAAAAATGCGCCAACCGAGGAAATACAAAAACTGCACGATGCACTGGAAGACGAATTTGGCGATGTGCTATTTTCATTGAGCCAGTGGGCTCGACATCAAAATATAGAACCAGAAGCCGCCCTTAGAAAAGCTAATCGTAAATTTGAAAATCGTTTCAATACGATGATGAAAATTGTCGAAAGTGAAAATCAAGATTGGAACACACTGACCGACGACCAGAAAGAAGCTTTCTGGTCGAAAGCTAAAAAGCAAATCAAGTCAGAATCAGTATAACCTTGGCGAACAATTCAGATTCGCTCACTCCAACTTCCATCGACATAGTGATGAGAGCCTTCGGGATCAAATAATTATTAAATATTTGAACTCTCGGTTGTCTATTGGGGCTTTATTGACTAAATACTAGGTGTACATGAGTCGCATATTTTATTTATTTCTTGGCTGGTTGTTTTTGGTGATTGGGGTGATTGGAATCGTTGTTCCACTGCTGCCAACAACACCCTTCCTGATTCTGACAGCGATTTGTTTTTCCAAAGGGTCAGAGAAAATGCATTCCTGGTTATTGAACCACCGGATTTTTGGACCACCAATCAAAGAATGGAATGCTAAAGGTGTTATTCGCACAAAATACAAATTGATGGCCACAACGATGATGTCGATCAGTGCATTGTTTATTTATCCCAAACCTTACATACCTATGTTTGGAAAAATCGGCTTTACGATTTCGTTTGTTCTGGTGATGATGTTTATTTGGACTCGCCCCGCAAAGTAATTACAAATCACAGATTGGATCGCCCGCAAAATCCGTAGTTTCTAATTTAATATCGGCAATCAATGTTGTCGTATCAAATTTAAGGTCAATCTGATTGTGGCGATCGTTATAACATCTATTTAATACATAGATCGTTTTTGCACCTTCTACCGCCGGCTGCAATTGATTGTCCGCCTTAAATTGTTCAATCTGGTTTTCTTCGATTTTAAATTGACCATGTAAGGTGAAGCCGGTCTCTTCCCACGACTCTACATAGACACCCATTGGAAATTTAACCTGGCCAACACGTTGAAATTCAGAAATGGCGAAAACTTTTTCATACCAATAGTACGTAGTCGGGATTACAAACAAGACGAACACAAGTAGAATTTTTTTAAAGATACTTTTCCGAATATTATTTTTCATAACGAAACGAATTCCTCAATGTTCTCAGCCGAGTAAATTCTTCTAGCGATTCGGCCTTTATAAAGGGATTATATTTCTTTTCTACAGATAAAGGCACGGGTAAACTGGGAACTGAATCCATTTTCTGCTTTTCATCCGTTGTGAAGTCAGTCGTTTTAACCAATTTTTGTTTCAGACAAAAGGCCAGGTTGGCTTTGGTATACTCATGTGTACAGTAAACATCCGTATCATCTGGTAGATTTTTAATTTTTTGTAAACTTTGGTACAACTGATCAAAAGTGCCATCAAAAATACGTCCGCACCCAAACCTGAAAAGAATATCGCCACAGAATAGAATTTTATTCTGGCGTTCAAAAAAGCAAATATGATCATGCCAGTGGCCTGGAGTTCTGAACACTTCGAATGAATGACAATTCCATTCAAAGGATTGCCGCTCCACCGTGCTGTTTGTAAAATCGATTTTCTTGATCCCTGAATAGCGATCCGTAATTTCACGAACGCCTCCAATATGATCGTTATGTGAATGAGTAATCAAAAGGTAGTTTGGCTTTAGACCCAGTTCATCAATAACTTCTATCACAGGTTCTGCAAGCCCCGGATCAACGATAAATGCTTTTTTACTATCATCCGTCAGTACGTAAACATAATTATCATCCAAAATTGGTATCGCTATGACTTTTGTATTGAGCCCATCGGGATAGTTTTGAATAGATTGCTTCATCTGGCATTTAGACTAACCTATATACAGAGTTTTAAACATCCTTTTTTAGTTCTGAGGTTTTATGTCTGACAGAAAATTCCTACGCTACCAACCAGATCCACAGGCCGTTGCTCTTATCGATCTAAAAGCAACCGGACGCGAATTCAAACCCACAATCACCGCAATTATTTTAAACGAATCCTATTCAGGTTGCGCGATTGTGTTCGCCGACAATGAAATTATTAAAAAAGGGACGAAAGTAAAAATCAAAATCGGCCCTCTAGAAATTATGAAAGCCGAAGTCGCTTGGTCCAAAGTTCTTGAAGAGAATATCCAAAAAGTCGGAATTCTACTTTTAGAATAATCCCCTATTTTTTATAGGTAATATACACATAGCCTAGAAAGGCTAGCACAATCGGAAACACAAAGACAGGCACAAAGAAAATCGAGTGCGCCACTCGTTTTTCTTTTCTGTAGCGAAGAAAATCCCAAACCGAAAATGGGATCATCAAGATAGCCCCCAAAAACAAAGTCTGACTCAGCTTACTCATTTCTAAAGATGCAGAGTATTCTGGTCCAAATTTCTCAACTAAATAAGAAGCTATTCCCAGTAGCAATAATCCTAAAATGCCATAGCCTCGCCAGACAATCATCGAATTCTCATTTCCACATTATTTAATATTTTATTTGAAGCATCTCTCAATTGAACATCAATTTTTTTATGTGCCCAGTTAATTTTCATCAAACCAAAATTTTCAGTTCTCGCAGGAGTTCCGATATAGGATTTATCGGTATCTTCGGTTTCGGCCACACGATTTATTCCACTGGCTGTGATATCATATAAAGTTCCCCATCCTTTTACTTCCTGTTTAGCAATCGTTCCCTTATGGCGATCACCACTGATGATAAAAAGATTTTTAGGACCGACACGACGTAAAAGATTTAAAAAGCGTTCTTTCTCCTGAGGAAAATTAGCCCACTTTTCAAACCCATGCTCTTCCGCTACGAACTGAATACTAGAAACAACCACCCGCACATCAGCTGGCTTCCTTAATTGGCGCTCTAACCAAGCCCATTGTTCTTCGCCCAGGATGGTGGCTTTCTTGTCATCCGTTGGACCAAATTTCTTGTTTGGATTAGCAGGGTCTTCAATTTTCTTCAAAGGCGATCGAAACCAACGAGTATCTAACATGATGATTTGTAGAGTTGGTGATTTCTTTTTCACACCACCTAGAATTTTAGAATGATAGACACCTTTCTGTCCCATCGACAGTGAGTCTTTGACATAGGTCCATTGGCTCAGGAATTCTTTTCTAGCTTCTTCTTTTTCGGGGTTGTCTGCACCGGCGTCATTAACACCGTAATCGTGGTCATCCCAAGTTGCCAGGATCGGAATGTGTTCACGGAATTTTCGAAACTCAGGAATTAAATTTAACTTTTTGTACTGTGCCCCAATGGGCTTTGTTTCTGGAGCCGAGGCATAGACGTTGTCCCCAGAGAAAATAAATAGTTCAGGTTCATCCTTGGCTATCACATCCCACAACGGCTGCGGTTTATCTTGGTGAGCGCAAGAACCGAATGCCACGGTTTCCGGCGCCACAGCGACGTCAACACCTCGAGGAGTAATTTCATTACTTTTTGGTCGTTTTGGTTCTTGGTTCTTTGCCGCCGCCTCGTCTTTTTTAACAGCATCGCCAGTGGTCGACTTTGACGTCGATTGACAGCTCAACGCGAATAACAAAACTAGTAACAGTTGAAATTTCAATTTCATGACTACAACCTCGAGTGGAATTTAAGAGAGCCCTCGAAAGGCTCTCTTGGTATTGCAATAGGAATAAATAAAATAATTAGCGACGTTCAGAAATCGGCGTCACTTTTCTTTGGGCAGCACCGATGTATTCGCTTAACGGACGGATGATGCGGTTATTTGCCGCTTGTTCCATGATGTGAGCTGACCAACCCGTCGTACGAGCCATAACAAAGATAGGAGTGAAGAAATCGATCTCAAAACCCATCATAAAGTACGCAGGTCCCGCCGGGAAATCTAAGTTAGGGTAGATTTTCTTTTTCTCGACCATAACTTTTTCTAAGCTGTCATACATACGCATCCATTTTGATTCACCAGTCACATCAGCCATAAGCTGAGCATATTTGCGCATCGTTGGAACGCGCGAATCACCTTTTTTATAAACGCGATGACCGAAGCCCATCACTTTACGTTTGTTAGCCAAAGCATCTAACATCCACTGTTCTGCTTTTGCCGGATCAGCGATTTCTTTCATCATATGCATAACCATTTCATTCGCGCCACCATGTAAAGGTCCTTTTAAAGCACCAATACCAGCCACAGTCGCAGAATAGATATCACTTTCAGTTGACGTCACAACACGTGAAGTGAATGTCGAAGCATTGAAAGAGTGTTCAGCATATAGAATCAACGAAACATCAAATGCCTTGACCACTTCTTTTTGAGGCACTTTTCCAAAGCACATATGGAAGAAGTTTTCCGCCAGTGATAAATCTTTATTTGGAGGAATGAAATCCAAACCTTTTTTGAAACGGAAATCGGCAGCGACCATCGTTGGAATTTTCGCTAACAAACGAACGGCTTTGTCATAATTGGTTGCTGGAGTCGCATCCCAGATTCGCTCATCCTCACAACCTAAAAAGCTAACACCCGTACGGATAGAATCCATCGGATGACATTTTTTCGGTAGAGCCTTGATAACATTCAAGCTGTCCTTAGAAATATCACGGTATGATCTTTCTAATTTTTCAAACTCAGCTAATTGAGCCGCTGTTGGCAATTCGCCTTTGTACATTAAATAAGCCACTTCTTCGAAACGGCAGTTTTCTGCCAAATCTTGAACTGGGTAACCGCGATAGATAAGTGAGTTAGTGTCCGGGTTAACTTTAGAAACGCTACTTGTATCAATAACAGAACCTTCTAAGCCTTTTTTGGTATTCACCTTTTCTGGTTCAGGTACGTAATCGGGATTCACATAATTATCTTGCGAGCTCATTCTTCCTCCTAAATTTTAAAATTAAAAATACTTTTATCAAAATCGTTGTAGTCTTCGTAACGAGTCAGATCATAAAGCTCTTTACGCGTTTGCATGTTCGGCACGATGTTCTCTTGAGTTCCATCTTTGATGATTTGATCTAAACCTACATCCACTGCTTTCATCGCCAAACGAAGAGTCGTCACCGGGTAGATCACGATGTTGAAACCCAAATCAGATAATTCTTTTTGAGTTAACAATCTTGATTTTCCAAATTCCGTCATGTTCGCAAGCAACGGAACTTTGATGGCTTTACGGAAGGCTTCGAATTCTTTTGCGTCTTGTAATGCTTCTGGGAAAATCGCTTCCGCACCGGCATCAACGTAGGCTTTCGCACGAGCAATCGCCGCGTCTAAGCCTTCAGAAGCACGTGCGTCCGTTCGAGCCATGATCAAAAACCCAGGATCTAGTTTTTTACCACGATCAGCCGCTTGAATTTTTTTAACCATGTCTTCTGTGCTAACTAAGGATTTATTGTCCAAATGACCGCAGCGTTTGGGATTCATCTGATCTTCTAAATGTCCACCACAGATGCCCATTTCGATCATTTCCTGAACTGTGCGAGTCACATTCATAGGCTCGCCAAATCCTGTGTCGATATCAATCAAACTTGGAATCGAAACCGCGCGAGCAATTTGGCGACCACGAGTTGCGACTTCAGATAATGTCGTTAGACCGATATCTGGGTAGCCAAGATCGTTAGACATCACCGAACCAGAAATATAAACGCCATCGAACTTTTTCTTTTCGATTAACATTGCTGATAATGGTGAAAAAGCACCGGGCATGACCAAAAGTTTGCCCGATTTAAGTTTGTCACGAAATTGTGCGCGTTTGTTGCTGGCGGTGATTTCTGGAAATAACATTAGAAAATCCCTTTGGTGTCGCGTTTGTTTGGCACTAGTTTGTCGATTGGAATTTGAACATTCAATTGTTGAACTTGTTCTGGTTTTAAATCCAATAAGTTTTCACACAATGAAATGAAACGATTGCGTTCGTCTTTAGTGATGATTTCTTCTGTCAGCATATCAAACTTACGGATGTAGTCCGCGCGTTTGAATGGTTTTGCACCCGCTGGATGCGCGTTTGCTACGCCCAACTCATCAACTAGTTTAGTTCCGTTTTTGAACGTGATTTCAACACGGCCACCGAAACGTTTCTTGTCGGGATCTTGCGCATGGTACATTTCTGTCCATTTAGGATCTTCTGAGGTTGTGATTTTATGCCATAAAGCCACTGTGTCTGGACGATTTGCACGCTCGGGAGCGTATGATTTCACGTGATGCCAGAAACCATCTTGTAAAGCCACCGCGAAGATGTACATGATCGAGTGATCAAGAGTTTCGCGAGACGCTTTTGGATCCATTTTTTGCGGATCGTTCGCGCCCGTACCGATAACGTAGTGGGTGTGATGAGATGTGTGAATATGAATTCCAGTGATGTCATCAAAGTTAGTGATTTTTTGTTTCATACGGAAAGCTAAATCGATCAAGGCTTGTGATTGGTATTCCGCAGAGTGTTCTTTAGTGTACGTGTCTAGGATTGCTTTTTTAGCTTCGCCCGCTTCTGGCAATGGCACTTCGTATTTACCGTCTTTTCCATCCAGCATGTAAGCAATCACTGAATCTTCACCTTCGTATATAGGTGACGGCGCACCTTCACCGCGCATGCAACGATCAACCGCTTCTACCGCTAACTTACCAGCGTGGGCCGGAGCGTAGGCTTTCCAAGATGAAATTTCACCTTTACGAGATTGACGAGTGTTGAAAGAAACGTGAACCGCTTGTTGAATCGCTTGATACACAACTTCCGTTGATAAGCCTAGTAGTGTTCCGATACCTGCCGCAGCGGCTGGGCACAAATGAGCAATATGATCTTTTTTGTGTTTATGTAAGCAGATACCTTTAACTAAATTTACGTGTAATTCGTAACCAGTCATAATACCGCGAGCTAAATCTTTACCGTTTTTACCCAGCTGTTGAGCTACGGCCAATATCGGTGGAATGTTATCACCTGGGTGCGAGTAATCAGCCGCAAGGAACGTGTCATGATAATCTAATTCACGAACTGCAGTGCCGTTCGCCCAGGCTGCCCATTCTGGAGAAAATTTTTGATCATTTGGCATCCCGAAAACAGTCGCGCCACCCGTGCGTGGGTGACAAAGAGCCATTGAACGAGCTGAAGCGACCGGACGACGATTCGCCGATGCAATAGCTACTGAGGCGTTATCGATCAATCGGTTGATCACCATTTCAACAGAAGCAGAATCTAATGCCACAGGATCAGTGGCCACTTCAGCCATTTTCCAAGCTAGTTGATCTTTACGATCTAATTTCTCTTTAGACGGATACACTCTTACCAAATGTTTTTTCATAATAATTCCTTGTTTTTAGATGACCTACCGTACTCCTTAAGGCTAAATTGGGTCAAATAAAAGATAGGAAATGGCATGCTGGCTATAGAAAACAACGGCGACAAATTCTCTTTAGAAAAATTGATTTCAGGACAAAAACTTTTAGCGGCCTGTATTCAAAAAATTGCTCAAGAAATAGGCCCCGGGATGACTGAAAAAGAGGCCGGCGAAATCACTAAAGCGACACTCTCGAAACACGGTTTCGGTAAGAACTGGCATCCACCTAAAATCCGTTTTGGCACGAACACCCTAAAAACCTACTCTGAAGCCTCTGAGCCCAATGTCATTCTGCAAAAAAATGACATTTTCTTTCTGGATTTAGGACCCATCATTGCTGAACACGAGTGCGATTATGGACAAACTTTTGTCGTTGGCAACGACCCCGATCTCGGCCGTTTACGCGACAGCTCTAAACTTCTATTTGACCAAGTGAAAGCTAAATGGAGCCAAGAAAACTTATCTGGTCAGGCTCTTTACCAATTTGCCATCACAGAAGCCGAAAAACTGGGCTATGATTTTATCACCGAAGGCGCAAGTGGTCATCGCGTAGGCGACTTTCCTCACCAAATCCACTATCGCGGCGACTTAAGGAAAGTACCGGAATCAATCGCCGGAAATCGCTGGATTCTAGAAATCCAAATTCATGATAAAAAACTTAATCGCGGTGCTTTTTTTGAAAATATTTTGTAGTCAATCTTTGTGGGGAAAACAAAGAACTGTTTTCGATTTGAAAACTCTGATACGTTCGCACGCATGATTAACAATGATGTCCTTCGCAGTATTCGCTACATCCTGAAAGTTTCCGATCAAAAACTAGTCGACATTGTCGCCCTATCTGGCGGAACCGTGGCACTCGCTGATATCATCCGAATGCAAAAATCAGAAGAAGATCCCGACGCTATTTATTGTGAAGATGAAATTATGGCCCATTTTCTAGATGGTTTGATTTATTTCAAACGAGGAAAGGACGAATCAAAACCGCCCATGCCATTTGAGATCCCTATTACCAACAATACAATTTTGAAAAAACTTCGTGTCGCCTTCGAACTTAAGGAAGATGACATTCACTCTTTGATTGAATCCGCTAATTACAAAATTGGGCGACCCGAGCTAAGCGCCTTTATGCGAAAAAAAGATCATCCCAATTATCGCAAATGTGGGGATCAAGTTTTGCGCTATTTTCTGAAGGGTTTGTCATTGAAACTTCGCGGGGTCACAAAATAAAATTTCCAGAATGTTGATCCCAAGGGACCTCTGGCTTTTATAAAACTATCTTCACTACAACAACCGGCCAGATTGGATTCACCTTTTTCAAAATGACAATCACGGCAATTCAAATTAAAAATTAAAAAAGCCTTGATTCCTCAAAGCTTTTCTAATTTAGCATTTTATTATTTGTACCGCTAAGGCGGGCCTGTCTCCGGGTGATCTGATAATTCTAATAACTCCAGGATCAGGTTTTGTTTGTCTGCTTTACTTCTAAAATACGTTCGCATTCAGAGCCTCCAAATCATTTTTTTTGTTTCATGATCTTTTTCTTTGAGACTCGTCAGATATCAGGTTTCCCTGGCATCCTAACTCCTTTCGTTAGTCAGGTTCTTTGCCTCGACCGACGCGCGTTGGTCGTGATATCCTTTCGGAAGAACCTGGCTGGACTTTAGGCTTATCTTCGATATTCTAAACTTTTCTTGAGGTCGAATTCCTTCCTTATGGCAATTGAGTTTAACTTGGGCGTCTCGTTTAGAGACTCACTTATCCGGCATATCAAGGGACATTAACACCCATGCTGTCGACGCAAATCGTTGACATATTTGATACGGAAAAATGATATTAGTGCATGGGCCGAATTATCCATCATGCTATATACCCGCTGTTTCTGCTTTTTTTCGTCGTGCCTATTTTCCTTACTTACGACCGATTGAATACGACCGAACTTCAGCAACTCTCTTTGATCCTAATCATTGGCAGCATGCTGACTGCATTTATCTTGGAGATTTATCTTCCCTTTGATCGACGATTTAAAATGTTCACTAAGCAATTCGTGTGGGATAGTTATTTTACTTTTATCCAATTACCCTTGATTTCTCTCGCTATCGATATCATCGGAACCCACCTTAGAAATGCACAGGTACCGATGCTTGGTTTTCTATGGCCCCATCACTGGAACCCGATAGTTCAAACATTTTGCATCTTGATTATTGCGGAATTGTTTTACTACGCCTATCACTATCTAGGTCACAAATCTGATCTGATATGGAAAATCCACAAATATCACCATCAATATGCAACCGTTTACTGGAATAACTCCGCGACGTTTCACGTTGTGGATATATTTCTCAGTGCGTTTTTCTACCTTTTGCCTTTATTGATTTTTTCTGTCAGTCCGCAAGTGCAGTACTTGTTCGTTACCTTAAGTGGGGTGACTGGAATTTTGATTCATGTGAATTTCAGACACAGTACGATGTTTATTAATAAATTTTTTAACACATCAGAATTACATCGCTGGCACCACCAAAACGAAAGCATGTTCCATAATTTTGGTAAAGTGCTGTGTATTTGGGACTGGGTTTTTAAAACACGATTTGAAAAAGATAACGATCAAATACTGAAAGTAGACCATGCTCAAGCACAAAAATGAAGTCGCCGAATCGATTTGTTTACTGAATTTGATTTCTCTTTCTGCTGATGAATTTTCGCGACTGAATTCACTTGTGTTCATCATCCAAGAAAACAAACAGTGGAACTTTTGGTTACACCTTGTCCAGCTGAACGCCTGCGAAAGCTTGGTGTACTTAAATATCTTAAAACATGGACTTCAGATTCCAGATTCAATACTTTCTGAATTAAAATCTACTTATGATAAAATCAGTCAGCAGAACGCGCTAAGAAACGCGGAAGCTAAAACTATTTTTTCAAAAATTTATGAAAATCATATTCCATTCGTCATCCTGAAAGGGCAAGCGCTGGCGGAATCGCTGTATGGTTCCGTATTCTACAAAAAAATGAACGATGTGGATTTTCTAGTTAAGACGTCGTCACTTGATCAGCTGGATGTCATTTACAAAGACCTGAACCTGGAATGCGCCGCTAGCCTTGGCGGCAGTAATTATCGCAAGCAAGAAAAATTTTCGCATCATTGGCCACCTTTCTTCACGCGCACGATGGATTGTGTTTTAGGAACTCACTGGAATATCATGACTCCACTTTCGAAAATAAAAATCGACGAAACAGCGTTATGGAGCCACACTGTACCCCATTCCTACTTGGGAATCCCCTGTTTTCGACTGAATGATCTCTATTTCTTTTTCCATCTTGTGGTTCACTTAGCTTATTACAAAACAGGTCTTAAAGAGTTGTGTGACCCCATCAATTGGTTCCGTACTAAAAAAAATAGAATATCGTCGACTGACTTTTTAAAACTGGTTCAAACAACAAAGGCTTACGATCCCGTTTATCGCAATTTGTGTTTAATGAATCGCATACAACCTGATCCCCAATTACAAGAGTGGATTTCAGTATTGAAACCAAACGTGGATCCATTTGTGGTGACAGATACGCAATATCGTTGTCGCGAACTCTACTATTTAGTGCGATCACGCAGCACTCAAACCAGTCGTATCGAAAAAAACTACGCCTTGTTTTCACTTGCCGACATGTTTTACGAAAAAGCCTACTTTCTTTTTAAAATGTGGAAACACTTTATCTGGCCCAAAAAGAAAGACGTCATTTTTATGCAAAGCCTAGATGACAGTACCAGTCTAATTCAGTTGGCCATAGCATATTGGAAAACTCCCTACTTGTTGTCGCGGGTTTTTGCTTTTGATTTGGGCTGGAAACTGCACTGGCTGCTAATTGCCAAACATCATTATGACTTGGCGAAATCGATGGTTAAATTTCTATTCAGCGTAGTCACCTTTGGCACATTGACACCTTTCCCTAAAACATTAACCGCAAAAATTAAATCGCTGAATTTGCCAGTAGATTCTATCGAGCAAATTAAAACGAAGCTGGAATGAGGATAATGTGATCTGGACCCGTGACGAATCTAAAGAACGTTTTCCTGATGCAATTTCACCGCTGGGCTGGAGTGTCCTGCAATCGGCATTGACCACCAACCTTGAGGCGATTAAATCTGAATTTTATTTGCGACGACTTCGAAATGACGAAATTACGCGCTGGATTGATGGCTACCTCTATTCTAGCAAAGATTTCTTCAGGCGTCTGCCCGTTTACTATTTTGCTTTGTTACCATTGTCAGCTCTGCTTGCTCGCCTTTTTCTATACGCTCTTGTTACTTGCGTAGATTTTCGTCGTAAAGAGAAATTCAAAACACGGTGGTTGAAACGTGTTTACAGAAAAGAAATCCAACCTAAGATTCAAATCGTCATCCAAGATTGGAAAAAAGAACTGCCTTCGCATTTAAAACACTTCAAAGAAAATACAATTGCGGCACTGACATGGACGCCAACAGATCCTAACTTTAAATCCTTGTTGGATAAAATCGAGGCGGATGGCTGTGCGTACAATCGCCTGGATTTTTCGATTTATTTTTACAAAAACCTTCTGAAGGTTTTTTTGGAAAAAATAGCCACCTGGCAGTCCGAACCCATATCGATACAAAACCTGACATCTCATAGTCCATTTCAAATTGGTAAGCATATCAGCCACCTTATACAAGAAGTTGCCGTATTATCCGATCCCGATGCTGTGAATTCTTTTGTGATGAAAGGTATCGGTCATTTGTCTTTAAGCTGGGATATCGCCCAGCCTACATTTTCGGAACAACCCAAACTCATTAGCGCTATGATAAACAGTCACCAGCGTGAATTGCCTACCACAGACAACGCGTCTGCACCTTTAAATGATTCTAACCCAATGGCTTTTCAGTTTGTTCAATTAGTGTCTTGCGACGAACAGCATCGCTTCTATGCTTCGTATCAGTTTCCAAATGTTCGCAATTTATTGCATAAGATAGCAGACGAATGGATTCAAAACGGATTGCTGACAAACAAAGAAGATTTATTCTATCTGACGTTGGACGAAATTGTTCGCTTTCAAACTGACTTGATCGCAGAAAAAATACCAAGCAAACAAGAAATTCAAAATATTATTCTCACTAGAAAATCGTACGTCAAACCTCGGGCCGACGAAAATGTTGCCGAAGATAACTTAGATCATCGTGAGACTCTTTTTTACACAACAAAAGATGATTCCGTGTTGGTATCAGGTGAATTGCGTTCAGAATGGATTGGAACTGTAGCAAGTTCAGGTAAAGCACAAGGGCCAGCGTTCTGGGTCACCGACTATAATTCACTATTAAACTGTCCTGATAATTGTGTTGTGTTATGCCAAACACCATCACCAAATTTTCACGCCGCCTTTGTTAAAGGTAAAGCTATCTTATCAGAATCTGGCGGACTATTGAGTCACGGAGCTATTATTGCGCGCGAACTACAAATACCTTGCGTGCTTCAGATCAACGGCTTGAAAACAATTAAAAATGGTGATTTGATCGAAGTCGACGCCAATAAAGGCAAAATCAAGAGACTGTCGTGAATAATATTACCGAGATCGAAAGAATTACCCAGCTGGTTTCGTTATTCAAGCGTGCACCTTATCAGAAAAATAAAATTTACGAAACAGACAGTGAAATTTTAGATCTCGGATTAGAACACGATATTGCCATCACAAGTGACATTCTGTGTGAAGAACTGGAATGGAAACTTATCTCAGATCCCTATATCATCGGATGGATCAACACAGTATCTAGTTTGTCCGACTTAGCGGCCGTTGCCGCCCAACCTCTGGGCGTATTGATTGGCCTAAGTCAGCCGGAATTCACCAGCGAAGACTTTGCTAAAAAATTTTGGCAAGGGACACAAGATTCACTTAAGGCACACCAAACATATTTATTGGGCGGTGACACAAATGATTCTACTAACTTTCTGGTTTCCTGCACAGCGATTGGACAACGTGATAAATCGATTCAACTTTCACGCAAAGGCACGAATGATGGCGACCTAGTTTATTTAACTGGCCCCGTGGGCATGGGCGTTGCCACGGGTTTTGCGAACTTTGTCATAAAATCAAAATCAGCAGAAATGGCAGCGAAAATCGAGCGTAGTTTTCAACCTAAGGCACGAATTAACGAAGCACAAATCATCGCTCGCTATGCGTCGGCTTGCATTGATACTAGCGATGCATTGTTAGCCGCACTTGATTTCTTGTGCTCTATCAATCAGTCAAAGGTAAATTTAAAACTAACGTCGTCCCATTTTCATCCACTCGCCGTGCAAATTGCTAATCAGTTAAACGTTCCACTGATACTATTTGCCAGTATTCATTTGGGCGAATTCGAATTGCTATTCACTGTCCCGCGGGCTCAACAAAAAGATTTTGAAACTGAAATGAGAAAAAATAATTTCGGATTTCTAAATATTGGCCAGATGGATTCGTCGCTACCAAATTTGCATATCAACGGACAATCGGTGGATTTATCCCCCGTCCGAAACTTGCTAGCCGATATCAAAGATCCCGCGTTTTATTTGCAGTCTCAGCAACAGTGGTCTGCTTCACTGCCTAGCCAATTAGTTCCCTAAGACAAGTTTTTCCGTTAAGTCAGTCCAAGACTGTGCTTTGTCAGATGAAAGAATAAACGTATGGATTCCTACTTTTCGAGCCGGCCCATCCTTGTATTCGCTATCTCCAATCAGCACGCAGCGACTGGGATCTAAATTAAACAATTTTAAAGAATAGGCATAATATTCAACGTTAGGTTTGCATCCAATAGCATTTTGTGAGTGCGTGAAACCCTCAAAATCATTTGTATCAAAGCCTGCCCACTCTAAGCGTTTTTTCACATTGAATTCGGGCCAAATAGGATTCGTCCAAATATACATTTTCTTTCCTCGAACCTTTGCTTGTTTCACAAACTCAAGTGCATTTGGTACGGCAGTAAACAATTTTTCCCAGGCTAGAAAGTCATTGTGATAGTATAGATCCAATTCATGACGAATGATTTCTTCGGGCGTGCTGGACTCCCTATGGCAGGTAGCCACCAATACTGAATAATTGGTTAGCCCCGTCGAACTACTATTTTTTAACATGGCCGCAATCGCCCGGCTAACAACCGGGACGGTTTTCAATAAACCGAAAACCTTACGAAATCTTTTGAACAGCCCAAGCGTATTGTAAAGCAAAAACTTTTTTTTCGGAGAGTCGACAAGTGTGCCATCAAGGTCTAACAGAATGTAATCGTAATTATCATTGAAGGACGTCATATAATGTGAAACGATAAATCAGAATGAACGCAAGAGAAACAACTATTTTAGTAACCGGCGCTGATGGTTTTGTAGGAACCCACCTATGCCGTTCTTTAAGCAAAAAATTTACTGTGTATGCATTTATGCTGCCGGGACAAGTTGAATTCTTTAAACAAAAATGGGGCAATCAAGATTCCACGAATCTTAAAATATTAGCTGGTGAATTTTCTGATCTGGGTCAATTACTTGAACCGTTACCCGCCGTCGAATACGCCGTTCATTGTGCAGGAACCATGCTCGGGGCAAAATATGATAACTACCTTTTGTCAAATTTCAAAATCACTCAACAGCTACTTGTTCAATTACCAAAAGGTTTAAAGAAATTAATTTTTCTTTCGTCGCAAAGTGCCTTGGGTCCTAGCGATTCAGCAGAGAACAAACTTCCACCGTCCGCGATTGCAAAGCCGATTTCTTTTTACGGTGAAACTAAACTGATGGCAGAAAAAGAAGTTTTAAATTCGTCTTTACCATCACTTGTGTTCCGACCCGCCCCTATCCTGGGCCCCGAAGACAAAACATTTCTTGAGATTTTTCAAACAGCCGATACAGGTAAGTTTCCTATCTTAGGGCAAAAGAAAAAAGTATTTCAGTTTATTTATATCCAAGATCTGGTACGAGCCATTGAAACCGCATTATTTTCTGAACAAAAGAATAAAATCTATCATATCGCGTACCCTAACGCAGCTGATTGGAATCAAATGAAAACAGCGATCGAACTGTTTCTAGGTCGCTCGCTAAAAATACTTTTCTTGAATCCTACTATTACATTTTTGTATTTGAAATACTTTGACCTCAAAGAGGCTTTAACTGGGAAAAAGACTAACAAAAATGTAAACAAGCTAGGTGAAATGATGGCGCCGTACTGGGTATTTGACACCTCTCATTTCATCGCGGACACGGGTTTTTCGTACAAGCACAATTTAAATGAAACCATATCTTTGACCTATCGTTGGTATCAGCAGAATTCGTGGACCCGCCCTAACTTAACGCGGTAATTTGTTTGAAAAAAACTAGGCAATCCTAGATAAAAATTTTACCCTTTAAAGATGGATAAATCAGGAACTTGGAACGACAATACGTCAGATGCGGTTAACTTATTAACTTTAGCCAGCCAGTTTAAAGGGCAGATCGACGCGGATGTTAATTTTTTCGAAAGTTATTTCCGCCCACTCTACAAT
Organism: uncultured Bdellovibrio sp.; assembly: GCA_963932905.1. Lineage (GTDB taxonomy): Bacteria > Bdellovibrionota > Bdellovibrionia > Bdellovibrionales > Bdellovibrionaceae > UBA2316. Next base: position 13,921 of record CAWVRN010000017.1, on the reverse strand, counting down.
GAAGGCAAACTTTTATATCATCGCGAAATTTTATCACCGGTGGATCGTCGTGTATTAGTTAAAGATCCTATTTCTGGAAAGACGATCGATATGATCATGATGGGTTCGAACAACTATCTTGGTTTTGCCAACGATCCCGAAGTGAAAGAACGTGCTAAACAAGCTATCGATACCCAAGGCCTAGGCATGGGCGGCCCGATGTTACTCAATGGCACTTCAAAACTGCACAGAACCGTGGAAGAACGTCTTGCCCACTTCAAAGGCAAAGAAGACTGTATTATTCTACCATCTGGTTACATGACAAGTTTAACATGGGTTACAACGCTAGTATCTGACAACGCGGTATTGTTTTTTGACGAAATTTCACACGCATCGGTTGTCGATGGAATCAAACTCGGCCGCAAAACAGCATTTCGTTTCAATCACAACGATCCCGATGATTTAGAAAAAATGCTAAAAAAATATCGTGATAAAGATGCTAATCGTGACCTTTGGGTGACGACTCAAGGGGTCTATTCAATGAACGGCGAATTAGCGCCAGTCAAAGAAATCTCTGATGTCTGCGAAAAGTACAACGCTAAATATGTGATCGATGACGCTCATGGCACTGGTGTTATGGGTAAAGGTCGCGGAATGGCTGAAGAAGTGGGGATCACTCAGCGTTTGCAATACGCCATGGGAACTTTCTCAAAAGCCTTCTCAATCACCGGTGGTTTCTTTGCTGCTGACAAAAACACTGTGAACTTTTTAAGATTCTTCTCACGTCCTTATTTTTTCACCGCGTCTTTGTCTCCCGTATCTATGGCCGTTATTTTAGCTTGCCTTGATATTTTAGAACGTTCTACAGAACGTGTAGATAAATTGCATACGAATATTAAACTATTTTACGACTACTTAGATAAAGCCGGCATTAAGTACACACGCACCGGCAGCGCGATCATTCCCGTTTTCCCACCAACGCCAGAAAGTTTTCGTATATTATCGCAAAAGCTTCATGAAAATGGGCTTTTCGTAAATCCTATTGAACCTCCGGGTGTTCCTAAGGGCGGCGAACGTTTTCGAGTGTCACTAATGGCAACTCATACACCTAAGGATATTCAAGATGCGGTAGACATTTTGAAATCGACTTACGAGAGATATGCATAATGAAGTGGGTAATTACAGGTCTAGACGGATCGGGTAAGGACACTCAAATTCAGAATATTATAAATTACGGTAAATCTAAAAATAAAACCGTATTGGCCTATTCAATTTGGGATAGCTTGAAATTATTTTCATCTATTCCACAAATGGAAATGAAAAACACATTGGATATTTTCCTTACCAAAACGACACCTCAGGCGCGATCTTTGTTTTTACAGTCCATGCTGATGGAAAGTGAAAAACGCATTGATTTCTCTGCGTATGACCTGGTTATATTCAATGCTGGGCTTCCCAAATACGCAGCCAGTGAACAGACTCTGGGTAGTCCACTGTCTTTGTGGTTTGCAATGGAAACACATTTTAAATATCCCGATAAAACCATATATTTAAAATGCTCAACGGACACCGTAAAACAGCGGAAAACTAATTTATCTTCCTACGAAAAATTATTCTGGGATAAATTAGATGTCTACAAAGAGAATTTAGAACACTATGTCTCTCAATTGGAAAATGTAGTTCAAATTAATGGCGATTTAGAAGCGACCAAAGTTTTTGAGCAAATACTTGTGAAGGCCCGACTGTTTTCCGATGACGTCTAAAATATTTATCAATCAAGACTCTTTCGGCCAGAATTCGATGTCCAAATGGAACAAGGTCCGTTCGGCCCTTTCGCACCTTGAACCTGTAGTTCTGCCGCCTGATGAATTGACTCCCAAAATGCGTGCGTATATTCAAACTCATAATTCTTTAATTATCGGTGGTGGTGATGGCACTATTCATCACACATTGAACTCAGTTTTTCAAAACGATATAGATTTCGAACGTGTGCGACTTGGAGTGGTTGGACTTGGTAGTTCGTGCAGTTTTTTGAAATCGATTTCATCAGCTAAAAAAGAAAACAACGTTCCCTACATTGCAGATGAAAACAATGAATCCAGTGTTGATGTGGGCAAAGTCTTTTTTAAAACAGAAGACGGAACCCAGCATACCAAATATTTTTCTGCCAACGGTTCACTTGGTTTTCTAGCATTGGGAAATTTGCTCTTTAATAAAAAAGGTGGCATGACTCAGTTGCTAAAACGCTTATCTACCGAAGCTGCCAATAATTACATATTCATAAAAAGCTTATTCAAATACACACCGGTCAGAATTTCCGTCGCAGGCCTAGCTGATAAAAAATATTTAAATATTCAATTTTTAAAAGCTAAACACTATACCGGCGACTATTTTTTTGAGCGCGGTAATTCATTGCAAAGTGGACTTCTTGATTTTCATTTGTTCGATGACCTTGGCCCCATGCATACGCTGAAAGTGTTTTACAATTTAACACTAAAGAATGAATTCAATTCACCGACTCACGTCGAATTCAAAGATAAATCAATATCAATTAGAACAGAACAGGCTATTCCGCTGGAGTTAGATGGCGAAATTTATTTTGGGAAAGAGTTTCAGATAGAATGCGTGGCTAAAAAACTAAAACTGATGACAGCGCTAGGAACGGACTAGCGATGAAACTTACACAATTAGATGAGTTCTCAAGTCTGCAAAAACTGATTCAATCCCTTCCGCGAAGTCCAAAACAAACGCATGCATTTTTTCATAGTGACGCTGAAATTTTACAACTTTCGGAAACGAGTTTTCTTGCATTTAGTTTAGACATCGTCGGCGACGAACAATCGTGGAATTTGATTTCAAATGCCCGCCAGCTTGGTCAACATGCGCTGGAAACAGCTCTGAGTGACCTTGCCGCTGTTGGGGTCTGGCCCAAAGGGTTTTTGCAAGGCCTGATCATCGGACGCAACCAAGACAACGAATTCATTCAAAATGTATTAGCTGGCGTTAATGATGTTGCGCAAAAGCATGGACTTTTTTTATTTGGCGGCGACACAGCCTCTGGCCAAAGTTTTAGTATTCATCTGACAGTCCTTGGACATTCAACGGCCAAACCCCTTTCAAGAATAGGTATGAACGCAGGTGACAAGATCTATTCGACGGGAAAACCAGGCAAAGGAAATGCTTTAGTGGCTGAACGCTGGTTTAATAAATCCAAGTCCCTTGCTAACGAGAAAGACTATTTGGCCGAGGCGCGCCTAAAAGAATCCCAAATTATAAATCGATTTGCCAATTGCATGATTGATTCTAGCGACGGTTTTTTAAACTCGCTAGATCTTTTGGTTCGCGTAAATGGCAAAGGCATAGAATGCTCGTTACCTTTAGAAAATTTGCTTCACCCGTTGGCTTCTGATGCCAAATCAAAATATCAAATCACGCCGTGGTCATTGCTGGCGGGCGAATTTGGCGATTACGAATTAATATTTTGTGTTCCAGCTCAACTCAGCTTAGATTTTGAAAATCAGTACACCAAAGAATTTCAAAACTTGGTTTTTATTGGTGATGTTACAGCGACGAGCGAATTACGACTTAAAAACAATAAGGGAAAAATGATTTCCTACGATGCTTCTATTGCGAGAAACCTTTATCGCCATCGTGCCGATGATCAAGTCGGGTATTTAAATACATTTCTTAAATTAGGAAAAGACTTAGGATTCTAATTTAGGTCGGTTTCTAAAATTTTTATCCATTTGGGATTTGATCAATTTAAAATAAGTAGAATCTGGTAATACATTCAATGACTGAGTTAAAATTTTTAAATCCAAAGGAAATGAGATATCGGTTTCGTTCTTTTTCATTTGTTTTACAATATACTGCGCGGCTCTTTCGCTGCTCCACATTTTGTCTGACTTGACATCCATACTGCGTGACATTGGTGTGTCCACTAAACCAGGCCGAATTTCAAAAAATTCGATTCCTCTATTCTGTAAATCCATACGCAGGCCTTCAAAAAAAACATGCATTGCTGCTTTTGTTCCAAAGTAAGAAGCGCCATTAGGAAGACTTCGATTCAACATCAACGCAGAAACCACAGCAATAACGCCGCTCTTCTGCTGAATTAAATCTGGCAGTACACACTCTAAACTATTTAGAAATCCAAAAAAATTTGTGTCCATTAAGGCTTTAACATCATCGGCTTTGAAATTATTAAAGTCTGTGATTTGGGCCTGGCCAACACTGTAAATAAATCCATCTAGCACAGCCCATTTGCTTTTACACATATCCACTGCATTCTTAATATCTTGTTTCTTCGTAACATCACCTTGAAAAGGCAGAATATTGTCATTGGGCTTAGGAAATGGACGACGGCTGAACGTACACACTCGATTGTGTTTTGAGAGTTCAACCGCTAAAGCCTCACCTATTCCGCTCGAGGCGCCAAAAATAATAATAGTTTTGTCTTTCAAATCCATATTGATTACAATCCTAATTGATGTCCCCTAATCTTGCGCCCCCGGGCCCGAATAGTCTACCTTTTGTTGGCATTATACCGCAATTGATTCGCGATCCACTTGGCACGTTCCAGTCTATGCACGAAAAATATGGTGGCTTTGTTAGGTTTCAAAAAGGACAATCATTTCGCTATATTTGTTATGACCCGGACGCAATTCAACATATCCTTGTTGGCAACAGTAAGAATTATACAAAAAGCAAACGCTATGAAAAACTAAAGACATTTTTAGGTTCGGGTTTAGTTACGGCAGAAGGCCAACTATGGCAGCAGCAACGCAAAGCTGCCCAACCCGGTTTTTCGCCTCCCGCGATGAAGGACTATTTCAATACAATTAAGAAAGTAACCGAAGCCACGGTTCTACAAATTGCTCGGAAGCAATCAATGGATCTGCAATCGCAGATGATTGAAATTACGTTATCAATCATCAGCCAAACCATGTTCCATTTAGATTTATCATCACAGACAGAAGTTCTATCGCCAGCTTTTGAATACTGCGTTTCATTTATGAATCGACGAATGGAAGCATTTATTGACTGGGACGAGTACTACGTTACCAGCAATGGTAAAAAATTTAATTCATATAAAACATTAATCGATAAATTGATGTTAGATATTATTCGTCAACGAAAAGAAAATTTGGGGCAACATCAAGACTATTTAGAAACACTTCTTCAAGAACAAATAAAAAATCCAAACGAAATCAGTGATTCAATTATAAAAGACCAACTGATCACTTTTGTTATGGCGGGACATGAAACATCCGCAAATATGCTTAGCTGGACACTGCTTCTGCTTCTTCAGCATCCGAATAAATTAAAAGAAGCTGCTGAATTTGCACGCTCGATTGAAGTTTCAGATTACGCCGATCTATCAAAGCTAACAGTGTTAGAAAATATTTTAAAAGAATCATTGCGTTTGTATCCACCCGTTTGGATGATCTCGCGTGATTCTGTGGGACCTGATTCAATTATGGGCTACGGCATTGACGCTGCCAGTACGATTAATTTATGTCCGTACGTCACTCATCGCAGCGCCAAGTATTGGGACCAACCTAATTCATTTATTCCTGAACGTTTTGAAAAAGACTATAACAAAAAAGCCTTCTTTCCGTTTTCTGCTGGCCCACGATCCTGCATCGGTAGTCAACTGGCTTTGATGGAAGGAAAATGGATACTATACCAGCTTCTTCGTAATTTTAACTTGCGTTGTGATTCCATCGATCTAACTCCCAGTATCAGCGTAGTGTTGAAACCGAAACATTCACACACTATTGAAGCAATTAAAATTTAACGTCGCTTTTTTACGATCGGGAGCGGAATTACTTTTCCCATATCTTCGCATTCAAAAAGGTTCCTTCTCGGACGCGGTTTTCTATTCTCTGGCCATTTGATTATTTGGCACAGAGAAAGCTCTGGAGGCAACTCTAGTAAACTCCAGTAACGTCGATTCACATAAGCCTCGACCACCCATTTTTCCCCGCTCTCTAGCGACTTCCATGGAATTTTTACTTGGGACTCTTGGTCCAATTCCAAGTTATAAGTCCGGAACCAATGACCGATCGATGAACGACATGTTTTCGAAAATGTTTTCAGAAAAATCATTTGCTGATTTTTATAAAACACCATTTGCCAACGTTGTTTGTCGGCAAGAAAAGAAAGCTCAACACGAACGTGTCGTTTTCTGAAATCATTTTTTGATTCCGCTAGGCTCATGCTTTTCAATCGCATCAACGCAGCGACTGGACCTTCGTTATAATTAGGGAAGTCTATGTACATCACGCGCTCCTGTGTAGTTCAGAACAGGAGCAGGATCAATGCCACGATTTCAGATCTAGACCTTAGACTTGACGGACTACGCCAACGTTCGCATCCAACTGCACACGCGATCCTTGCTTAAATGTCTCGGTGGCATTGCGATAGCTGGATACAACTGGAATCAGCGCCTCGCGAGCCAATATAGAAGAATGCCCCAGCAAACTGCCTTGTTCAAGAATCCAACCGCGAGCCTTGATCATGAAAGGAATATACTGGGGATCCACAAATCGCGTCACCACAATATGATTAGCTTGAATTGAGGTACAATCGGCGGCCGAATTCACTACGATGACATCCCCTTCCGCAACCCCCGGAGACAAGCAAACAAGTTCATCAATCTGTGAGGAAGTTTCTAAATTGAAAAGCTCGTTCAAGCGGCTCGTGTCGACTGCGGACGGAAGCTTTACGGCAATCAACCGATCCGCAGCATCCTTACGCTCTTGAGCCATTTGAAATAAAGACGCTAACTTAATACGGTCGGTTTCAAGCACTGCAGATTCTAATTCATCAATGGACAAGTGATATACGATATCACCCCAATGATTTTCGCGCTGAATATTTATAACTACACGCCGAAACAATGCTATCCATTCAAAACAAAGCCGTTTGGAATCTTCACGTAAAACAAAAATTTTCGCATAGCTTTGTCCAAGCTTCAGATACCAATTTTTTAAAATTGATGTTTTTCGATTCAAATAATTCCTAATTTCATCTTGTCGTTTAGCTTTTTCTACCTGTTGATTTTTAAAAACAATCTCAAAACTATCTTTCTCTTTTAAGCTTTTTAACAATTCATCCAGCTGCGAGGACGATTCATAAAATCTAGGTGCCGATATTTCCCAATCTTTATGACTACGGCAACCGTGTTTAGCGATAAAAGACTCTCTAGAAATTTGATTATGGCTGAGTTTCCATAAATCTAAGTGAAACTGAATCAAAGGCATATCTTGATAATTAGGATCCCAAACATTGATATCGTGAGGAGCCTTCAATATTTTATGTAGGCCCTTTAACAGAACCTGGATACCACCAAAACAAAAATCGGTAGCCACGTGAAAGGCAAAAAATTTCTGACTATTTTTTAAAGACTGCTCCATCTTTTGCGCACTCGTTCCCAAGTTTTCAGTTTCCAAAATCGCGCGCGGACAGTCCATTTTCATTGATGCCCATTTAGATTCTGCACTTAGAATAAATTGTCGCAGATGATACAGAATCCTTCCCGATTGATACAACATCAGCGGCCACAATAATAGAATCGACGGTTTGATCGACATTTCTACTTGGTGATTAGTTGAAAATTTTATCGGCCAATAAGGCAAAGACGCTTGTGTATATGAAGACACATTTACGTAGGGGCGCCCAAACAAAAGCATGAATGCTGCGGGCTCAGTTGGCTTGTGATAGAACGGAAAACCCAACCATTCCATCGCTTGTGCGATCGAGTTTCCATTGTAAAGACCTAATTCGAATAGGCTAAACGTAAGAATCGTTGGGGTCACCAACGATTCTCCGATCATAGTATCCGTTAAAATGTATTTTTTATTCTGCGTTTTGCTCTTGATTCTTTCGATCTCAAGAGCAACGAGAAGATTTAGATCCTTAGTCACTTCAGACTAGCGAACGTAGCCCAGTAAAAAATCTGCGATTTGAGTTCCACCACGGCTTTCAGTGAAGGTCTTCATGTAATCATTCACTTCGAGGTCGGCGACTTGTTTGCCTTGTTTTGGATCGTTAATGATATCTTTTAATTCTGGGAACAAATTTTGGTAGATAGCAGAATCCCAACCAATCGCACGTCCCCAGGCGTAGTCACGATATTTCATACCATCACGAGTTAAGTAACGTGGCCCTTTATCATCGAAGATAGTTGGCAACATATTTTTGCTATCGTGAGGCAAACTAGTTAATAAGAACTGGCGGAAATTAATTTTTACTGTTTTACCAGTAATTACACTAGTAACCGTATCTTGTTTTCCGTAGACCAGGCCAATTGCATTTTTAAAACCTTTTTCAGTTTCTGGAATTCTAGCTTTGAAAAATGCAGGATCGATGATCGCATTTAATGCGGCATCAGTTACTTTAGAGTACGCTAACCAAGCAGAGTAGTTTAGCGCCACACTGTTTTGCAGATGAGTGATAGCCGCTTCTAAATGCTTTTGAGCATCTGGATTTTTAACGAACGAATCCGCGAATTCTCTGTGCATAACAATAGAAATACGGTCTTTACGAGTTGGTGCCATTACGTCTTTTTTAATCAGGCCTGCAATTTTCGCCTTTGCGACTTCGATCCCGTAAAGGGCTGCGACTTCCGAAGCCAACTGTGCTGATTTTTGAATGTTGTAAACTGCATTGATTCGAATTGAATAGAGTTGTTTTTCTATGCGACCACGTGCGGCTGTTACGTCATACTGTCTAACCCATGTATAGCGATCAGTATCTGCTTTATTACTGAAAGCCATTTTTCCGTAAATCAGACGGTTATCTAATACAAGTGGCTTGTCAGCTGGAACATTAATCTTAGACAAAATCGCGCTAGCCCACTGAGCTTCATTCGCAATTCTACCGGTTAAGTAGGCTTGAACTTCACTTTCATTTTTGAATTGATCAGCAGAAGCAGGGATATCGACGCCTTCAACTTTTGAAGCAGAAAAAGGTTCTGTTATGTACGCGAACCCCACTTCCCATTCTGAATCTGGAAAAAATAATTTCATATCAGCATATGAATCTTGGATTGTATCTACAATCGATTGTCTTAATGCTTGAGACGGTTGAAGAACAGGAATCATACGATATACAATACTACGATAAGCCGCCATTGGAGCCAAATGAGCTACTACAAATTTGAAATCATTTTCAGCCGTTTCGGCTTTCGCCTTGGCATCTAACAGAATTTTGTGAAGCTTGTTTGCAGCCTTATATAATTCCGCTTTCGGTAGTTTTTTCCCATTATCATCATAACCTAGTTTGTTTAACGCATTACGAAGTTCTACAAGTTCTTTCGACATTCCCGTTTCATCCGCAACGCCAGCAATTTTGCGAACTTGAGTATTCTTTGCTTCTTCAGCCATTTTTAAAGACTGTTCGTATGAAATTGGCGCAACAGTATACGCTTCAGGCATAGCCACCATTGGTTCATATTTTGTGGGCCATCTTTCTTTCGTCGGTGCTGAATTCGCTACTGCGAAAAACGACAACACAGCTATCAAACTAATAAGCTTGTTCATAAAATTTTCTCCTGTGACTTTTATTAATGTACATAACAATACGACCAATATTTTATAAAACGTTCAACATCAGAATTATTAACGCATTATATAAGAACCCCTTCATAAATGATGAATTTATGAAGGGGTTCTTTGTTGATTGTCTCACAATATAAATTAGACTTCAATTAATGCAGAAACCACCTGGCCAAAGTAAGGTCACTAGCCTATCTCCCCTCTATTCCATTTCGCGAAAAAGTCTGCGCTGGATACATTACGTATTGCTACTGACTCACAGAAATGCGATTCGTCATCCCGTCCTTTGGGCTGGTTCGATTATCGCCGTGCTTTTGATAATTTATTTTAACATCGGCAAATTAAAAATCGAACTCTCTGCCGATGACATGGATGCACGCGGATTACCTAGCGCGCAAGCCTACCAAGATCTGAAAGAACATTTCGAAGAAAAACCAAGTGTCACCATTCTCGCACGAAGTAAAAATACGCAATGGACGGAATCACAGCTGTGTGCATTGCGAGGCTATGTAAATTACGATTTAGCTAATCATTTAAACATACATTCGGTCAGTTCTAGTTTTAGTATTCGTGAAGCAAAATTTGAGGACAAGATTCTTTTCTATCCCCGCTATATCCAACTGGATTGCAAAAACCCGTCCGATAAAGTGATCTCACTAGACAATTTAAAATCTTCATTGTGGGGGAAAATATTTGTTGGCCGTTCAAATGATATAGTTATCAATCTTTCGTTTGAAGAAACCGAAAACTTTAAATATGGCAGCTTTAATCCTGTGGCTCTAGACGACATCAAGCACCGCCTTGCAAAGAAATTTGGACAGACAATTCAATTTTCCTACGTCGGCAATGCGGAATACATTTCTGAAGTTCTTTATGGGATAGATACCACCCAATGGATCAATTTGGTATTTTGCCTGATGCTGATCGTGCTTTGTCGATTGTCATTTGGAACTTGGTTATCTGGGTTAATTTACAACACGAATTTAATTTTAGGTTACTCGTTATTGATGGCACTTAAAGCGATGTTTGGTTCCACGTCAGATGCCCTATCAGATAGTTTATTTATGATTCTTGGTGTAGCGGCACTAGAAGATTTTATTTTCGTTTCTACTTTGATGCTCAAAGATGGATTTAGAAAAGCACATCGTCGTTTGATTTTACCCAGCGCTATGACATCGTTAACAACGGCCGTAGGATTTATTTCACTCACCGTTTCAGATTTGGCATCTATTCAAAAATTGGGGTTATGGGCGGCGATTGGATCTATTTTGGAATGGGTTATTCTTTTCTGTTACACCCCGGCGATTCATTCATTGTTTAAAATGAAAGGCTCTTGGGTTAAATCTAGCAAGGCATTCGGCATTCGCTGGGCAAATAAAATTCAGATTAGCAATTTATCATTTAAAAAAAGCAAGATTCTGCTTTTAGTTTATGTTTTCGCAATATTTGGAGCCTATTTCGTAAACACGAATGAACATTTCTATTCCATTTTCTCGCGAGATAAACAACTTAGACAAACCGTTGACTACATTTCAGAAACACGGTCTTGGCAGTCCTCGACGAGTATTATTTTTGATGTGGGAATTAATGATGATCAAGTCAGACAGGCCATCGACAAAATATCAAAGTATAAGTTTGTTAAAAATATCGAAAGCGGAATTTTAGCATTAGATGAACTAAACAAGAATATTCCCGACGACGTAAAACCGCTGGTCAAAATTGAATGGGGTTCCGATGAGTCGTACAAGCGTTATGAAGATGCTACGGGCCGTCGCCGAATTCTTGTCTATATTGACAGTCTTGAGGTTGCCGGTGTAGGCCTGGCAGTGAACACCCTTCGAGACTTTTGCAAAATTGAAAAGTGCCAAGTGATTTCTGGGCTAGTCAAACATTTGGACTTGCTATCACTAGTTCCTAAAACACTTTACGAGAGTTTCTTTGTAAGCATTATTCACGTAAGCCTCATTATCGTTTGGATCTGCCTAGCCGTAAACGCTGGAAATCAAATTATTCCTATCATCTTATCGTCCTTCTGGGGGCCAGCACTGATGTTTTTGGTAGTGATCGTATTTCAAATGCCCCTTAACTTCCTGACCAGTGTGTTTGCTAGTATCTTGGTTGGTCTTGCCGGCGACAACGCCATTAATTTTTTGCTCGTTGATAAAAACAAAGGTATTTCAAAAGGACTTGGTGAGCTGGCCGGCGGTGCGACGGTTTGCTTAGCCATTATGTCACTTTCGGCTTTGTTATTTTTATTTTCGTATTTCTCGCCGCCAAAAACGTTTGGATTATTGATGTTCTTTGGATTAATCGCGACTCTGTTTGGTGATGTCTGGATTTTAAGGTCATTTAGTAACCAGTCGGTGGAAAATGAAAAAAAATAATCTGAAGTATTCTTTCTTAAATGAAGATCCTAGGTGCGAACGTTCTGTTTTGCCGAACACAGCGAAGACTGTGGCCAGCATTGCTGGAAGTGGTTATCGTGTGCTGCCATTGCTATCTGCAGATCATATCCAAACAATCTATATTGTCGATCAGTCTCTGCTTCAAATGGATCAAGTGAAGTCAGTTCTACGCTTGTTACACGAACCCGACTATCAGAGCTTCATTGATAAAGTCAATCCCACCTCCGTAACCAGTCCGCTGTATAGAGGCCGTCATGAACGGAGTTATCAAACGAGGGCTCGACTGCTGCGCCTTTTCTTTGGTTCACAATTCCGAGGAACCGTGGATCTTACCACATTAAAAAGATGGCCTTTATTTGTAAAAATATATTCCTATATTTTAAAACAGGCCAGGAAAGACCGATCAACCGATATTAACTATCACGATTATATCAAGTTATCATTTCACAAACTGATGAGAACAGACTACCGAAAAAATTTCTTTTGGCAGCAGCTGATCAAGGGCCGCGCTGAAACACTTGAAGCATTTTCAGAATTAATTTCTGAACACACTTGGCAACAAGCCAAAAACAATCTTCCGAATATTAAAATCCACTACATACACCAAGATATTAACGAGTTTCTAGCCAGCAAGAAAAACGAATTAGATTTCATTTCTTATTCAAATGTCATAAATTATTTAAACCCCGTCGAAAAAATGAAAATGATAAATGTGGTACCTCGCGCCTTAACGTCTCGAGGTCAGATACTATTTAGGTCCTATATTGATGAAATTCACCTAGTGAGTGATCAGTTAAAAGAAAACACTCACAATACTAAACTATTTGAAAACGAAATGACTGGTTCCTATAGGATTAAACTATATGAAAAAATCTAGTTTCTACAATTTATCCACGGATGAGCTTGTACCACTCAAAATTCAACGTGATGCCATCGCAGATTGGCTTTTCACTAACTCACTTGGTAAACTTGTTAACTATGCAATTTCATTTCCAATATTTAGCCAAGTGGTTTCAAAATATCTTAAGTCACCAATGAGCCATAGCAAAATAGCAGGTTTTAGAAGAGAATTCGATATTGTGGACGATGACTATATTAACGAAAACTATAAATCTTTAAACGACTATTTTATTCGAAACTTTAAACCGACGTCCCGTCCATTTTCGAAAGGTGAAAATAATTTTTCGGCGCTTGCCGAAGGATACTATTTAGTTTCAACAGATGCGACTCTTCCCATCAAAGGAATCACTTCGACCGCCAACGAATTACTACAGTTCGAACCTACATTTGAAATCAAGCAAAGCATGGTTGTTCGCTTGTCACCTAAAGAATATCACCGTTTCCACTTTCCCTTTTCCGGTATTTTAAAATTCGCAAAAACGATTGGTGGTAAATTATATTCGATAAATCCAGTGACACTTAAGCATGATTCCAAACTGTTCATTCGAAATAAAAGGACAGTTCTAGAACTAGAATTCGACAACCATGCCCGTGCATACATCGTTCTAATTGGTGCAACCTACATTGGGTCGATCCAAATTACTCACAAAACGGGAACTCGTTTTAATAAGGGTGATGAATGCGGGTATTTCGAATTCGGTGGATCTACAGCCGTTGTATTTCTAAATACTAAAATGGTATTTCAAGAAAAAATTCTAAGCTATTCAGCGCAAGGAATAGAAACGTTTGCCCAATTGGGACAAACGATCGCTGTTAAACCCTAAGAACTGGCCCCTTAGGCTGCAGCTAAGGGGAGATTTAATTTCTTTAAATTCAAGTTATGATGAAGACACACTATCGCCAAATGTAAATTAAGCATTTCCGGCTTCTTCGTAGTGCACCAAGTTCTTCGGATCAATCTACAAGTCCTAGCTCTTAAAGTCGCGCACGTATGGTTAATCGCAAACAACGGGTCAAACCCAACCTTCTTCAACTCACCTTGACCCACAATGGCGCTTGCTCGACCTTTATATT
>CAWVRN010000016.1:0-96411 GCA_963932905.1 uncultured Bdellovibrio sp. | reverse complement strand
GTTGAACTTCAACAAGCGTGTTGATCAAACACGACAACTATCCTGAAATTTTCCGTGAAAGATGGTGCTAAGTGAAAAATCTTCTTTATGCAGTAGTTCCCGATTTTGATTTCGGCAATTTTACGCAGATCGAACCGGGATTTCCGAACTGGCAGAAAAGTTTCGTTTCTGGAAAGGCCAGCACACTTTTTCAAGTCACCCACTGGATTCATTCCACCCGCAAGACATTGTTTTTAACGAAGGTTAAATTTCTGGATGCGGCGGAAGGACCTCCGGGATGCGTTCACGGGGGCGCAAGCGCGGGTCTCATGGATGAAGTCATGGGGATTGCCGTATGGCATCGAAATGAACACTGCGTGACCGAAAAACTCGAACTCCGTTACGTCAAACTCCTGCCTCTTCACGAAGAAGCCCTCGTGTTTACGGAAATCGTATCGGAAACCCCAAAAACCCTGGATGTCCACGCAACGATTTATGGGTTAGACAAAATCCCTCATGTCTCGGGACAGGGGATTTTTCATCGATTGAACGAGGAGCAAATCGCACGTTTTCGATTCAAACTAAAATCCTAGCGATAGCTTCCGCTGTCGGCGGCGAGACTACAGAGTTCGCACAAGAAGAGGGACGCTGTTTATATCGAGGCCACATTTCTGTTAAGTATTTTTAAAAAATGTTGAGCATTCTTTTGAAGTTCCTCACTAGGAGTTTGAAAGATAAGAAGCTCGCAGATACTTTGATTCGTTGCCAAAGTAAAAATAGTTAGGCTGAGATCTCGAATATCAATATCAGCGGCAATGGCACCTGATGCCTTCAATTTTTCTAGCCGAACTTGAAGACGTGGGTCCTCCTGAGGCGCGACCGAATTTTTAATTTTTTTTGCGAAAACAGGATCGATAACGGATTGTGCGACCACGATCCGAAAAAGTTTAATATTTGCTTTCAAGCTGCGATACACAAAATCTATATAAGACATGACTTCGTCTTGGAAAGACTCTCTGAAGGGGTAGTCGAAGTCTGACTTGACAGCTCTTTCGACTTCTCCCTCGATTATGCTCATAAAAAGCTGTTCTTTCCCGCCAAAGTAACGGGAGATTAGCGAGATGTTGAGCTTGGCTCGTTTGGCAATCATGCGAGTTGAAGCCGCAGCAAACCCATTTTTCGCAAAGACTTCTATCGCCGCCTTCTGAATGCGCAGCTTTGATTCGGAGCTATCATTTTTGCGAATTTTCTTTGATTGAGGCATCACATTTTTCATAAAAATCCTCTTAATATCAATTAGTTATACCAAGTCAAAAGACGTGTATTTGCTGTTAAGTGCAAACACTTGATTACTTTTTAAAAGTGACTTACCCTTAAAGTGTAATCGTTCGCTTACATTTTCCGTCTGGATCATAACAGAGTCAATCACGGAATATAGGAAAGGTTCGCATGAATTCACCATTCATTAAAGCTGTCGTTTTTGTTTTGCTGCTACTCACGGCACAGTTTAGCTACGCCTTGAGTTTGGATGAGTACCTGAAACAGGTAAATGGGGCAAATCAAGGTCAAATTGGGGCCGAAAAGCAGGCCGAGGCCGCAAATTTGAAAGCCTCCGAAGCGGATCTTCTTTTTATGCCACAGTTTTTTACTGAGGCAAGAATGGCTTCCGAGGGCAAGAAGATGAATCCTCCACTCTTGGTTTTTGACAGGATCGAGACGAGTTCGGTGTCAGCAGGACTGGCTCAACAATTCAGTTTTGGTCTTCAAGGGAAACTCTACTACTCACTCAGTGAAACGAAATACGTAAATTCACCGATGCTAACTGGAAGCACGGCGCATTTTTATGACACCAATCCGACGCTCGAACTCTCCATGCCTCTCTGGGGCAACGGCTTTGGGCGAACATCCCGAGCCCAGAAGTCTTTGATCCTTTCTGGGAATCAGGCCGAGCAATATGGCGCGAAAGCTCTTTCTAAGGGTTATGAAATCGAAGCTGAAAATACGTATTGGAGTCTTGTGGCCCGTCAAGAGATCCTAAGTACGCAAGAAAAAGCATTGCAACAAGCTGAAGGGATTTTGAGTTACGTTAGCAAGAAAGCCCAGATGCGGCTCGGAGAAGACAGTGATGTTCTGCAAGCAAAGGCCCTGGTCGCCGCTCGTCAGTTAGAATTAAGAAAAGCAAAAAGTGACGAGCAATCTGCACGTCGGAATTTCAATATCATGCGAAACTCCCTCTCCGATGAGGTGCCCGACAAACTCGATTCCATACCTTATGAGGTTCTACAAAGTTTACCTTTACCCGGAAAAAAACCTTCGGATCGATATGATGTCAAAGCAGCGGAAGCACAGACTGAGGCCGCCGTTGCCAATAGTAAAATTATCGATGAGCGAAATAAACCGACCCTTGATGTGTATGGCGCCTATACCTTCAATGGACGAGGTGATTCTTACTCAGATTCAAATTCAAAGCTCTACGGTGGTGATCGTGGCACTCAAGTGATTGGTTTGCGTTTGAATATCCCCTTGGACTTCTCCGCGTCCAGCAATGCCCGTGCTGGGGCGCGTTTATCTGAAACCGCTCAGAAGGATCAGCTTAGCTACAAACAGCTCACCCAGGAAAAAGACTGGAACATGATGACCCAGCAACTTCAGGATGCAAAGGAATCTCTGGCTTTAGCGAATAAGCTGGTAAGTGCTCAAACCGCAAAACTGAATCGAGAAAAATCTCAGCTTCGGCAGGGCCGCGCGACAACCTATCAAGTGCTGCTGTTCGAACAGGATCAATCTCAAGCCGAAATCATCCGTACTCAAATTGCTTCGCAGATCTTGGCCTTACGTTCGGGGCTGAAAGCCTATCAACACTCAGGAGAGGAAAAATAATATGAATCTCGCACGTCTATCCATTCGGAATCCGACCCTGACTGTTTGTGTGATGTTGTCACTTGTCATTGGAGGATTTGCGGCCTTCAAGTCCATGAGTGTCGATCTTTTTCCTGATATCAATGTGCCGGTTGTCGCAGTTATCACGGTCTACAGAGGCGCGGGTCCAGCAGAAATCGAAACGCTGGTCAGCCGTCCCCTTGAAGAACAAATCTCATCTATTGCGGGACTGAAGCGACTCAGTTCAAAGAATCTTGAGGGCGTCAGTCAGCTCGTGGCTGAATTTAAACAAGGTGTGAATGTAGACCGCGTTGAGCAGCAAGTCCGAGACAAAGTGAACTTGGCTCGCGGAAAAATGCCAACTGAAATCGAAGAACCGATTATTCGTCGCTTCGACCCTTCGGACCAACCTGTTTTGATTCTCGCCATGACTGCCGATCTGAAGCAAGCTGAACTCTTTGACTTGGCCGATCAGGTCGTGAAGCCTCGGTTTGAACAGGTCAATAATGTGGGCGCCGTTGAAATTTACGGGGGCCGAAAACGGGAAATTCAAGTTCTCTTGGATCGTGAAAAGCTCAGTCGAAAAGAAATGTCCGTTTCTCAGGTGGCCGCTCAAATTGGAGCTTCAGGTGAGAATATCCCAGGAGGTAAAGTCAATATCGGCGCGAAAGAACTCTCCTTCCGTGGTGTTGGGGAATTTGAATCAGCGGCTCAGGTTTCTGACATCCTCATTAACCTTTACGGAAACGAAGTGCCGACCAAGGTAGGAACTATCGGAACCGTCATGGATACGGTTGAAGATGAGAAAAACCGCACCATGATTGATGGAAAATCGTCTGTCTTTCTTTTTGTTTTTCGCCAATCGGGAACAAATACAATCCGAGTCGCCGACGATGCGAAAATGGCTATTGATAAACTCAATGCGGAGTTTTCATCAAGCAAGCAAAACGCAAAGATTCAAACTGTTATTGATGGCAGTAAAATGATCAAAGATAACGTCGCGGATGTTTACGAGACGATCATTATCGCTATTATCCTCACCGTCATTACGGTCTTCTTCTTCCTGGGCAGCATGAAAATGACATTGATTACCGCGCTGGCACTTCCGATCTCGCTTATCGGAGCGTTCATTACGATGCAGATGGCGGGATTTTCGATCAACATCATTTCGCTTCTTGCCTTAAGTTTGGCGGTGGGACTTCTTGTCGATGATGCCATTGTTATCGTCGAGAATATCCACAGACGTATGAAGCTTGGAGAGGATGCTAAAGCGGCGGCAGATCGTGGAACCAATGAGCTGCAACTCTCAGTCTTCGCCATCACCTTGGTTGTCGTTTCCGTATTCGTGCCCGTCGGTTTTATGAGTGGCGTGATTGGGCAGTTTCTAAAACAGTTCGGTCTTACCATCGCGTTTTCAATGGGTATCAGCTTCTTCGTGGCCCTAACGCTTATTCCCATGTTGTCAGCCTACTTCATGGACGATGAACACGATAAGATGCCGACAGGATCTATTTATGATCGCACCATCGGAGCTACCGTCAGATGGTTTGATCGTTTTCAGACCAAGCTTGAAAATGGCTATGGTGTTCTTCTAGGCTGGATTTTAAAGCGCCCCATTGTCTCGCTTGTGGGCAGCCTTCTTGTCTTCGTATTTAGTCTTGTTGCCGCACAAAGCGTTCCCAGCGCTTTTATTCCAGAAATGGATAACGGTCAGATTATTGCGACATTTGAATTGCCTCCTGGAACAAGCCTGGATGGCACTCAGGTCGTTCTTGAAAAGGCAGAAAAGATCATCAAGTCCCATTCAAGTGTAGCCTTGGCTCCGGTCATTGTCGGCGGCTTTAACGGTGAAGCTAACAAGGGGCAAGTTTTTGTACTTTTGAAGTCCGGTAAAGAACGCGGAGGAACAACGGCGCAGTTTAAGGAAACACTGAGAACTGAATTCAAGGAGCTTTCTTACGCTCAACCCGTCGTCAAAGACTATGATGTGACTGGCGGAATGGGTGGACAGCCGATCATTTTGAATCTGATCGGGTCTGATCAAAAAGAAGTTGAAGCCTATGCGGCAAAAGTTGTCGAGTTTATGAAGAAAGACTCTCGCATCAAAGATGTCGAGTCGGATGCTCGGCCAGGAAAGCCGGAGTTTTCCGTGAAACTGCGCCCTGAACGCGCCAATACTTACGGTATCAACTCTAAGACAATGGGGGTTGAGCTGCGAGGTCAGGTCGAAGGATTTACCCCAGCCAAATTCAGACAAAATGGAAAGGAATATGATGTCCGTGTTCGTTTACAAGAAGACCAGCGCAACTTGAAGGACAGTTTTTCACGAGTGCTCGTTCCGAACGTGAATCACAAGTTGGTAAGGCTCTCTGATATTGCGGATGGGTCGGAAGTTCTTGGTCCCGCAGAGGTCAACCGTCTTGACCGTGGGCGATCCGTTCAAATCCAAGCCGGTATCGCTTCTGGTGCGGGGTTGAGCGATATATCACGAGACATCGATAAATTCATGAACGAGGGTGCAACTAAACTCCCTACATCCATGAGGTACAACTGGGCGGGCGATGTCGAAAACTCCGCTGACTTGGGATCTTCAGCCGGTATTGCCATTGGATTCGCGGTGGTTTTGATTTATCTCATTTTGGCGAGTCTCTATGGATCATTTGTGACCCCCGTGACGATCCTGGTCGCTTTGCCACTTGCGCTTTGTGGTGCTTTTTACGCCCTTTATATCACTCATGAAACGATGAGTATCTTCGCAACTCTTGGAATCTTTTTGCTTCTCGGAGTTTCCGGCAAGAACTCCATCCTTTTGGTGGATTTTGCCAATCAAATGATGGCCGAGGGCAAATCAAGATCTGAGGCAATCATTGCCGCAGGGAAAACTCGTCTTCGTCCGATCTTGATGACTTCGTTTGCCTTGATCGCGGGCACAATGCCTATCGCCATCGGACTGAACGAAGCTTCTAAAATGAGAACGGCGATGGGTTGGGCAATCGTCGGTGGTTTGATTTCATCAACCATTCTGACGTTGGTTGTTGTTCCCGCAATTTTCTCTTATGTGGACCGCTACAGAATATGGAGCAAGGGGTTGATGGCTCGAATCTTTTTGCCAAAACCACCGCCGAAAACTCACTTTGTCAACGGAGCTAAACAGGTTGATGAAAATATATGAGAATTCAGCATCCGAAAAAGGCATCTGGCAAATGATCGTCATCATTGTTGGGGCCGGTTTTGCGGGGTTAGAAGGCGGTCGAACAGAAAGGAGAGGGGTATGTCGTCAAAAGACGAATTGATCTCAACCGCGATCTCTTTGTTCTCGGAGAAAGGCTACGAGGGCACGAGTGTCTCTGAAATCATGGAGAAGTCTGGAGTCAATGTTTCCATGATCAGTTACTACTTCGGTGGTAAGGAAGGGCTTCTTGTTGCGGCCCTGAAGACATTGGCCCATGACAAACTCGTGCGCGCCAATCGGTTTTTGCACAAATTTGAAAATCAGTCTGAATTTAAGATTCGTCTCGAACTTTTTTTGAACGAGCTTGCCTTATTTTTTTCCGAGCAAGCAACGCTCATCAAACTCTTTCTTCAACAGCTTGAGCAGGGATTCGATGGCGCGGAAAGTGAATATAATGTTGCTTATTCAAATGTACTTAAATGCTTAGAGAGGTTTTTGGAGACAGGAAAGAAGAAAGGGTTTGTTCCTAAAAATAAGGACGCTCGTGTCACAATTATTCAGCTTTTTGGTCCCTTAGCAGCTTTGGTTCAAATGCGAAATTCCACGTCTAGGCATCTGGGCGTCTCCATAGAAGACAAAGAGTTTCGGGAGAAATTGGTTAAAAGTTTGGTGGCAAGTGTCATTATGAATGAGGGTTTGTAGTATGGAAAATCTATGGGTCGAACTCAAGGGAAACATCATTATTGCTAGACTCAGAGGAGTTCCAACGCGAGATTACCTGAAGACATGTCAGGAAACTATTTTTCAGATCGCAAAGGACACTGGCTCTCGCCTAATTTTATATGATGCCTTGGAGATGGCCGCGCCTGAATTAGACCTGGTGATTTCACATTGGAAAACCCCTGATCTCGATGCCGCGAATGATTTAAAACTCAAAAGAGCTATATTGGTGCCTGATACAAAACTAGCTTACCTTGCGAGACTGGCTTTTGGTGAGGGCATTTACAGAGTTTTTTATAATGATTTATCGGCTGCTGTGTCATGGCTGAATGATGGACAGTAATCTCTTCGACTCTGTTGACTCTAGTCGTAGTTCCGGCCGCTTTCTCTTACTTTGAAAGATTCCGAAGATGGAGTCTCAAGAAAGCCCACAAGCTGGCTAAAATTGAAGGCCTGATGGATTCGCCAGATCAAGTGGGATCAGCGAAACAGGCAACGGCATCACACGCAGGAGGAAACTATAGTCAAATCAGCAAATGATCCCTCAGAGCAAAATGATTCGAAACAGAAACTGATTAAAGCCGGGATTGAGCTTTTCTCAAGCAAAGGTTTTCACGCTGTTTCTATCCGCGAGATTTGCGAAAGAGCTCAGGTGAATATCAGTCTGATTTCCTATTACTTCACTGGTAAAGATGGGCTGCTCAATGCAATCCTTGAAGAACTAACCGAAAAAGGTGCTCAGAAAATGGAGCGCCTGATTGAAAAGTTTGACTCCAAACAAGATTTTGAAGAGCGCTTGAAAGCGTTCCTGAGCGAAATGATTCATTTTTATCTCGACAACTCGGCCCTGATTAGGCTTTTTCTTGAAGAGCTTGAAAAAGAGCAGCCTGAAGCCGAAAAAGTTTTCTCTCAAACTTTGTTTAAAACTTTCGATATTTTTAAAAAGTTCCTTCGTGATGCTGCCAAGGCCGGATTTCTCCGAGCGAGAACACATGATGAGCAAATTCTCATGATCCAAGTGCTATCTCCCTTTATGAATTTAATGAAAACCAAAAATTGTGCCCTTAAATTCTACAAAACATCACTGAACAGCAAAACTTTCCGTAAGGATTTAATCGACCAGATCATTTTCAGTCTGATAGAGTGATCTTTTGGCCTTGGTGCCCTTACCGTTTACTGGATCAAAAGAACGCTGCGAAACTAATTCAGGAAACAATGTCGGGGACTAACTTGTGGTTTGAACTACCTGGTTACTGAAGAAATTCATAGGCACTCTTTGCCTCGCTTGCGCCCTTATCTGGTTCACCTATAAAACGTCAACAGCCCCTATTTGTGCAGTAGATGTCAAAAATTGGGGAATCCATTGTCGTGAGTGGGCTCATTATTGTTCGACGAGGCACTTAAATGAGTTGCTATCTTCCGACAAGGCCTAATTCTTGGAGAGAGTTTTCAGGCAAAATCAAATTATAGTTCGCACTGAGCTCAGCGAAGGTTAGCACTTTTTTCGGGTTGTGTGGACTGCGCCTAAAAATACTATTTCGAGGCATTCTTTTCGAGAAGAATCGGCCAATGTTTTCATTGTCGTCGATAATTGTTTCTAGATGTTTTAATTTTTTTTCGACCCATTTTCGCGGCATTCTAGAAAATAAATTTTTCAACCACGTTTGTCTTAAAAATGGCAACATCGACAGCCCTAAAAACAATGACCAAGCGCAAAATAATCTATACCCTTTTTCACAAATTGGAATGTCGAGCAAGTACTGAAGTGCTCCGTCTGCATTGCTGGACAGACTCGAAAGCAAGTCTTCACGAGAGTGAACCAGATACCGGCCCTCACTTTCATCCGTCTTTTGATCTTTAAGAATATTTATTTTTTGTAAAAACAAACCAAACTGATACTGGTGTGTCAGATTTTTAAATTTGAATTGCGAGTTTGTGTGTTTCTCCATCAATAGGGCGGATAGGAGTTCCCCAACAACGCCGGCAACGAAATAGCAATAGATATTCACTTCTTGAATACTGCTCAATTTAATTTTTTGATTCGATCCGTTTTGCAAAACAAATTTCCGCATGCCAAAACTCATTTGAATGACTGTTTTAACGATATGCTTTTTTATATTTTCAGGGAGACTGTGGAGGTCAGAAAAAACCGCATGTGAGTCTTCAATTAGCTGAATTTCAAACAATGGCATATTTTTAGGAAACCGCACAATCCACTCATGAAAATCTATAGCCTCAGGCCTGTTCTTTACAAAATCATCAAAGTCATTGAAGGTTGCTTCTTGATCGCTTTTACAGATCCAACTGGCATCTTCAATGCAATCTAAAATTCGACAAAGCAAATAAGAAATACTGACCCATAAGCGCATTTCATGATCAAGACGTGCAATGCAGAAAGAAAAACTCCGGCTCACTTTATTGAGATGATTTTGATAAAATTCGATACTCTGCATCCAACGAATAATAGCTTTGTCTGAATTTCGATGCAAGCTGTACACGGATAAGGACAACACCCATTGTCACTCCATCTCTGGCAAAACCAGATCAATCAAAGAGCCTCTCGCTATTCTAACGTCGTAAAGTTTGGACAAATTTTCTACAAAAATCCTGTCTTTGAGGACACAGTTCACACTTCACCGTTTGTGAAGTGTATTTCTGAATTTTGAAAATGGTTTTGGCGATAGTGAGTTGTGACTTTAGCTTCTCAGCAATCTGACACGAGATCGAGTTATATTGGTATCGCGTCTGTTGGTTCTGCTGCAACCGAGACATCTCCTCGTCAAGGGCAAAACATAGATTCAATAATAGTGAAAACATAGTCGGCATGAAAAAACTTCATAGCGCGGACAACAAAGTGGCGTGATTTCGACACCAGTTAGCCTAAAAGACACCGCCTTTGGCGAGATTTCGACGACCGCTATCGTTGAATAAATAGGTATTGGCGAGTTCTCGACGAATTTAAGGATATTTCATCATCAAACACTGTTTAATCATTAGGCAGTTGGCACCGTCTCTGCATAGAGAATTTCGTAGGTTTTAAATCAAAAAGGGGGTTCGATGAAAATATTAAAAAGTACTATAGGTGCAATAGCGGCTCTAGCAGCGGGAATCGAGGCCGCGCATGCGTGTGGAGAAAAGGCGATTGATCTTAACTCTCTTCAAAAAGGTATTTACTATTCCCTAACTCAATCCGCTGCACAAACGATGAAAATTGATTTGCAGAAATTGACTGAACTTGCGCAGGCCAAAAGTGCGAGCGATCTTGCTTTTCAGGTTAAACAAGATGGCGAGCTTGATCTCTCAGTTTTTGAAAATGGTGCCTTCAAAATTTTAGCTGCTGACATCATAAAAGCGAGCGCTCTCTAAAATGAGTCTGATTGAACGAATCCTCTCAGAATTGAGCCGCGGGGAGTGGTGTCTGCAAGATATCGCTCCCTCTTTTCGAAGACGTTTAGCAACTGGATTGCAGGTCGATCCCCTTGCTAAGAGTCTTTCAGCGTTGTGCATGGGGTTTTACGGAAAAGTTCACCCCGATCAAATTTCGTTGCCAAATTTGAGTCAGGCCATTGATCCACTCCAACTGAGTGTTGCCGCGAAAAGCCTTATTGAAGCAACATTCTTTGTCGATTACGAAGGTTCGAGTATCGGGGCTTTCGAAGTTGAGACACGAAGTAAACTTCAAGAAGCACTGATGTTAGTTGATCAGGCGGACAAAGATCTTTCGTCGTTGCGAAAAGAAAATATCAGTGGATTTCTGCGGGTAAGGGGCGTGAATTTCAGAAGCGCCTCGCATCCCCATATATTCGGATTAATTTTAATTGGGGATGGGGTCAGACAGCAAACAGTGCAACAACTGGCCGTTTCTGTTGTTCACGAAATGGCCCATCAAGAATTATTTCTTGTGAATCTGCTCGATCGGCTAGTGAATCAACCATTTGACTATAACGAGGTTCATGCGCCCTTTCAGGGAACAAAGAGACCTCCAATCGGCAGGCTGCATTCGTTGTGGGCGTTGTATCGAATGGTTCAGTTCCAGCGCTCAACTGGAGAAACAAATCAAAAATATCAAGACCTCTTACGACAAAACACAGAGGCATTTGAGGATCAAGAGCTAACTTCATTTGCTAAGAAGTTGGTTGAGATTGCAGGAAAGCAGGCCAGTTAATGAAAAGGTGGCTTGTTCTCATAGGAGGAATTATTTTTATGACATCATCAATGGTTTCGGCAGCACCAAAAAAATATGGATATGTACCGCCAACATTTCCCCGCGATCCCGCTGAGGTTAATCAATTCGCAGAGCACATTGTATTGGGTCAAATTCTCGAGCCTATGGTTGATACCGATAAGATGGGTAATGTTACTCCGGGCCTTGCTGAGAGTTGGTCGTTTGAGGACAAGGGTCTCACAATTAAATTCAAAATCAGAAAAGATCGCTTTTTTTCCAATGGGAAAAAGCTCGAAGCCAAAGACATTAAATATACCATTGATCGTGTCATTCAGAAAAAATCCCAGTCGAGTAATTTTCTCGGCAGCATTTCATCCATCGAAGTCCCAGCTTCAGACGTCCTCATTATTCGCCTTAAAGAGCCCAACGTGTCGATCCTTAAAGCTCTAAGTCGAGACCAAGTTGGTGTCGTTCCTATTGATTGGAGCTTCGATAAAGATTCTTCAGAACCCCTCGTTGGCTCAGGACCTTATCGTCTTTTAAAAAAAGGTGCGAATTGGAATCTCGAAGTAAATGAGAAATATCCAAAATCGTCAGCTATCAGCATCCGCGAATGGCAGCTTGTTTTCTTTGGTGATCATGATCTCAATGTGCCCGCCGTCGGTCTTCCTGATTACGTTCCTGGTGCGACCCTATCCACAAAGGTCGGTATGCAAAAAGTGAGCGGATTTGAAAAGCTCAAAACAGTGAACCAAATAAGCTATGCTCAAACATCAGCGTGGTGGCATCCGCACGGAACTCATTTCAATACACCGGAAATGCGCATCCGAGCGATGGGATTGATTGAAGAGATCCTCGATAAGGGCTGTAAGAAATTGGAACTTGAGCGAGCAACCGGCGTCATTCCCAAAGGAGTTGCGGGTCATTTAGCAGCTACACAAGCTCCAAAGATTACGCATAAAAAATATGAAAAAACAGAACCACTCAGGCTTGCGTTCATAGGCGCTACATTCGATGACTTTCTTAAGGGAAATGACGCTCAAGCAATTGCGAAAGAGCACGGCTTCCAAATTGAGATTATCAAAATTTCTCCATCTGAAATGACGAAAATAGTTGAGAAAAAACCTGACGTAATATTTGGTGGATGGGCTGGTGGGTTTAATGATCCCGAAGGATTTATTGCTCTTCTCCCGACATTTCTTGTAAAAGATTTTGGAACTTATATTGGTCCGGCTCTTGCCGAAAAATACAAGCGTGCCAGACAAGAAGAAAATTGGACTGTCAGAAGTGAACTGTTTCAGCAGATCAATGAGCAGCTCCGTAAAGAGCAGCTGATGGTTCCGGGATGGCGTGTTCCGCTTTACATTATCGGCCAAACCAACATGATCTCTGAAGAGGCTACTTTCCGCTATACACCGAGACTCCATCTTGTGAAGGGATTGTAGTGGGAATTCTAGGGAAATCTCCGACAAGATCTATTCAACGATACTTTCTGAGAATTTTTATTCCAATCGTCCTCCTTGTCAGCACCGCCATTAGCGGACTGTTGGCGTGGAACGACTATCGAGTTAACAAAACTTCCCGTCTCGATAGTCAGAAACTCACATTTGAAACTTTCGCAGCGGTCGTTCGCCAACCGCTTATTCAAGGAAGTCTTATTGAAGCAAGAATTCGGGCGAACGAACTTGCGCAGAACTCACAAATCTTCTGCATCGAAATTAAGTCGATCTCAGAAACAATTCAAAGTTGCAATAAGCTGAAAACTTCCTCATCAGGACTTCATCGCATGGATACGGATCTCTACTTTTCTGAGGATGCTTCGAATTGGATGGGACATATCTCGATTACGTTCGACA
Source organism: uncultured Bdellovibrio sp. (assembly GCA_963932905.1). Classification (GTDB taxonomy): domain Bacteria; phylum Bdellovibrionota; class Bdellovibrionia; order Bdellovibrionales; family Bdellovibrionaceae; genus UBA2316. The sequence continues at coordinate 83,639 of CAWVRN010000016.1, read as the reverse complement.
ATTCGGATCTAATTGCAGGAATTTGGAAAAACGCAGGGAAGAACGCAATCGGATTCGTACTTCTTGCCGTAATATTGTTTGCTGGTCTTTCAATCGGATTTTCACGAATTCGAATCGAGCTTAATGAATTGATGAAGATCTTAGAAACCCAAACGGGCGACAAGAAAAAAACACCAAAATTTAAAATTAGTGAATTCTCCTCTTTGGCCGAAAACTTGAGTTACCAATTTGAAGTAACTAAGGCAGCAGCCGAAGCAAAAGCGGCGCTTGATGTTGCAAGACAAGTTGCACATGATATTCGCTCACCGATTGTGAGTCTTCAGGTGGCGCTCAATGCGGCACAAGTTCATCTCGACCCGACGATCAAGGGTGTTTTAAATCACTCGGCGCAGAGGATCAGTGACATCGCAAACGATGTTATCAGCCAATACACAGCCTCCAGCAAAAGCTCTGAGTACAGAGTGCCGATACAAAAACTTCCGATGTCTGTCGATCTTGCCTTGAACGAAATAGTTGCTGAAAAAAGCCTGATGTGTAGGCAGACGCCACAAGTGTCCGTCCAAACAAAACTAAATACCGAGGATACCTTCATTGAAATGCAAGTCAGTGACTTCAAACGGATTATTTCAAACTTAATCGACAACGCACTCTATGCCGTTTCTGACCGGGGAAGCATTGACGTAAACTGCACACGAATTGCGAATGAGTGCTGCATTTCAATTGTCGATAACGGTTCTGGAATTTCGGAGTCAGTTTTAAAGACGATCTTAGAAAAAGGTGGGTCTTTTGGTAAACCCAACGGCAAAGGTTTGGGTTTACAGTGGGCCAAGAAAATAATCGAAAAATACAATGGCAGAATTTTGATATCTTCTAAGGAAGGAGTCGGCACCGCAGTCAGAATTTTTTTGCCGATGTCGATGAATCGAAATGCAAAAGTACAAACCGGCGTTCAGCTTAGTCTTGCGGCGAAAGAAGCTTGAACGCATTGAGGGAGGGTCCTATGGAACAACCACGAGTTATTTTTGTAGATGACGAAAGCTGCTTTCGTGACGGGCTCAAGATATCGCTCGATTCAGCCTTTGGAGCAGAGCGCGCTTTCGATGTCGAGTTTCATTCGCATCCAGTGCTGGCCCTTGATTCGATAAAGAAAAATCCCTTCAACGTCTTTTTGGTTTTTATGGATCATCATTTTCATGAATCAAAAGAGAAGACTACTTTAGGAGCAGACTTCATACGTCCGATCAAAAGAGTGAACTCTTATATCGAGATAGTTATGATGTCGTCGGATACAACACCAGAGAGCCTTCGCTTATGGCTAAAAAATGGCGCTGACAAGTTCCTCTATAAGGAATTCGTCGGGCAGCAAGAAAAGCTGCAAATTTTTATCACTGAAGCTCTGACGAAGTTTCGCTCCAAATTCAATGGGTTCCTGGGAAATCGCACTCGCCGCATGAGTCAAGTGCCTGACTCTCTCAAAAAAATCGGAGTTGTATCTGTTGATCGTGAAATGAAAGCGGCCGCAGATCTTGTTTTGCAAACAGCGAAATCAGATTTATCAGTTTTAATTTACGGAGAAACGGGAACTGGAAAAGAGTTGTTTGCCCGAGCGATTCATCAGAATTCAGATCGAAAAGAGAAACAGTTTCGTACAATTGATTGCACGCAATTCAAAAAATCGGAACTTATCGCTAGCGAATTATTCGGGAGCGAAAAAGGTGCTTTCACTGGAGCTGAATCAAAAATCGGTCTCCTTGAGGTGGCTAATGGCGGAACCGTTTTCTTAGATGAAGTTCATCATTTGAGTGACGAAGCGCAGGCGATGCTATTGCGATTTATTCAGGATCGAAAAGTTCGACGAGTCGGCGGTAGCACCGAAAAACATGTTGATGTGCGATTGGTATTCGCCTCAAAGCCGCACTTGAAAGTCCTCGTAAATGAAGACAAGTTTTTGGCTGATTTGATCTATCGGATGAAGCAGATCAAGATTGATCTGCCAAGACTTGCTGAGCGGCCCAACGATGTTGAAGTCTTATGCGAGTTCTTTCTAGAAAAACGACGACCATCACAATCTGACGGCGTACCCAAACAGTTGCATCCCGATTCGCTTGATATGCTTCGAGCCTATTCGTGGCCTGGAAATGTCCGCGAGCTGGAAAATTTAATCGAAAGACTTTCGGTCTTAGTAAGCGGCCCAATCATCTTGCCAGAGCATATCGAGAAATACGGGGAGCTTGAAGGTGCTGCGAATGTTGAAAACGTGACAACCCTTGAATCTCTTGAGCAAATGAATGCTCGTCATGAAAACGAAGTTAGAACACTTATCCTTAAGACATACCAAGCAAGCGAATATAACTTGTCTGAGACCGCCAGGAAGCTTGGAGTGGCTCGGTCATCCCTACGCAGTCAGTGCCAGGCCTTGGGGATTTGGGAAAGCATGGACGTCGTTAGTCGAAAAGACCACGCCAACGGCAAAGGTGACTTGAGGCGCATGGTGGATAACTCTGTGAGAATGGTTATGAGTGCTGTCCGGGATTCCTAGTTAGCTTGGTTTCAAAATATTGCTTGCTGAGGTCAGAGTCGACTTCTTTATTTTTTGGGATATATCCAGTAGTGTGCCGTCATTCCGTCAACTCCAGCATAAATTACATCGAAAACTCTGCGAAGTAGGCGCTTTTTCTGTACAGGAGTTGCCTTCTGCCATCCGCGCCAAAAAACCTTCAAAAGTTGCTTCTGACTCAGCTCCTCTCTTTTGTCTGCACTTAGCTTGCAGATAGAGATTTTAATTTCGATTTCACTTAAATTCTTCTTCATTTGGAGTTTTATCTTTGCGGCTTTACACGCAAATTCTTTTGGCGTTAAGGCATGACACTTGTGCGCGTTGTGCAGCGGACGCTTCTGTATAGACGCGTTTAATTGAGTCTGAGTTAAAATTGACGAGAATTCGATAGTGCTGGAAGAGGTTGGGCACGGGCCGTCGAATCTCTAGCGAAAGTTCAACAGAGAACATTGCCGTTTCGATTTCAATTCGCGAGTTCTCGACGAATCGACTTTTACCGCGCGCACAACTTAAAATCAAAAACCAATCTTTCCAACAACTTAGCCTGTGCGCGGCTCTGGTTACCTCTTTGCAATTCTAAAAGATGAAAGGACTTAGAAATGTCCTTCACTATAAGGAGAGCAAAAAAATGAGTACGTTAAGAACTTGTCCCCGATGCAACGAGCGAACACTCGAAAAGCTTGTCACCCATTCACACTGTCTGTGCTGCAACTACGCGCCTGATCTTCTTACCTATAGAAAATCAAAATCATCCGGCGATGAGCTGCCAATTCCCCCGTGGGCAGCAGAGGCCGTTGCGCAAATGAAATCCATAAAGACTCAGTCAGTCGTTGAACAGCTTCCTCTGAATCAGAACTCGAAAAATAAAAAAGGAAGTGCCGCATGAAACAAAACGTAATGAACCAAACTGTGATCCTCGGTTCAAACGAGGGCGAATGGCTATTTACAAATCCATTCTGGAAACCTTGGCGACTTAAAATCTACGAATTTTTTATGAAGCTTGTTTTTGGAGCCAAGCAAGCTTGGCAGAAAATTGCAGGGCTTTGGGTATTGAGAACTCTGGGAAACGTGATTCGAGGAATTGGGTGCGTGCTTTTTATTGCGCCACCACAACAGGAAAAAATTGAGCAAGCTCGAATGCAGGCGATGCAGTACAGAAATATTTTTTAAAGAGAGGTTGGCTATGAGCCATACAAAGCGAAATGAAAATTTGGAATATGTGGCAACTCCGGGGCCGAGCGCCATCGAGAGAATTAAAACGGAAATTCGCAACTGGTACGGAAATCTTTCGGTTAAGGAGCTTGTCTATAACAAAGTCCTGGTTGCCGAGATTGAGAAATTAGAACGCCTGCTGGCGGGAAAGGTAGTGGTCGGATGATCGAAAGCAAAACAAGCACTGTAGTCAAAGACCTTACGGACGAAGCCGTTTTGGAAGAGGCCGCAAGACGCCTTCAAAAACAGTATGCAGACGAACACGGCGCCGATTTCTCCTATGGAACTTTTCGATTCGTATTTCACGACGGACGATTTCAAGGAGTTGAAGATTGGCCGCGCAATAAACGCTATGTGAGTCCGAAACGAAACAACAACGAAGTCAAATGACTAACCGGAGGGGTTATGAATGAAACAATTGAACAAACGATTCTTAGAATTTTGGGCCAGGTTTCTGAGGGTGAAAAAATAAGAAATAAATCTTTAGAGAAAAGAACAGCCCGAGTTCTTAAGGCGCTCGCCTATTTGAAGGCAGCTTCAACCAACAAAAAAATGGGGGCTTAATGGCACGAACACAAACTGCACAGAGTGATGTCCCTCTCTCGCTCGCGCTCATGGCGCTCGCCGGATTTGGACTCGTGTATTTATATCTCGCACATCTGAGGCTTCACCCAGATCTGCTGCAGTTTGCGCTTCAGCAGCTAGAGGCGAATGCGAAGCTCTTTTGGATCACAATCTCTTGCGCGATGGTGAATATTTCGTTCGGTTCGATTTATCTTAAAAGATCCATTGGACTTGAAAAACAAGGAAGTAAACTCGCTGTTCTTGAAGGGAAATCAAGACACTTAAAATTCGGAAGAGCCGAGTGCGTTTCTGTTGTCACCAGCGCCGTCACTTACTTCGCGTGTAAAAAACAAATCGCTGACTTCATTGGGCCAATCTTCCTGCGGTTTACAGAGGGGTTTCAGCCTTCAGGGATTGTCGCCCTCCTAAGTGCGAACATTGCTTTCACCATCGGTCTAATTATACGCATGTTCTTGCGCGGAATCGCGAAACTAAAGTTTTCGTTTAATGACATTCACAAGCTGGATGCACCCGAAGTTGAAGAAGGCGAACTCGTTCTGGGGACAACGCCAGGACAACTTACGCATTCAGTTGTTCAGAATTCAGGAGAGTCGGAGAGTTGGGTTAAAATTCCGAGCCGTGGCCTCAACGGTGGGATTATGATTTCAGGAAGTATCGGTAGTGGAAAAACCCAAGGGACCGTGCTTCGCTATTTGCGCCAAATCTTGCGGGCCGGTGAAAGCTCACCCGCGATCCTTGCGATTGATCCTAAACGGACTTTCCTTGCGGACGCAGAGCAAATTATCAGACGTGCAGGCCTTGGGGATAAAATCGTCAAAATCTCTCTTCGAGGTTCGGTGAGCTTTAACCCCGTTTATATCGAAAACCCGCTTCGGAATTCAAAGTTCACCGAGCTAGCCGAAATGGTTAGAGCTGCTGCTGTAAATTTTATGGGTAAGTCTTCGGACTCACCCTTCTGGGATATTTCATCTTCGAACTTGATTAAGAACGCCATCGTCTATTGTGCGGCAGAACATGGGTACTTTACGTTGCTTGATCTCTATCGAGCTATCGTTCGTGCTTCGAAAGAGAATTTGTCAGACGATTTACGAAAACGTCTTGATACGGGCGCCTTCACTGAAGAAGAGCGATTTAATATTGAACGGGCTATGGAGTATTTCGAAAACGAATACTCGCAGCTTGAGGACCGCGTAAGATCTGGAATCGTCGCAACAAGTACGGCATTCATCAATCAGTTCCAGGAGTTCGCGGCAAATCGCGTTTTATGTCCGAAGGAGGAGAACCTCACGATTCGCTCAATGGAGCAGTTGATTCGTGAAGGAAAAATTCTCCTCTTTGACATCAATCAACCAGGACTTGCGCGCTCAATGGGAACATTCATCAAGCTTCACTATCAGCAGGCCGTATTGAATATGCTGAGTGAATTGAAAGAGCAAGAAAAACTCTGCACGACAGCGCTCATAATTGATGAGTACCAAGATGTTGTGACCTGCGGAGGTGGTGGCACAATCGGTGACGACACTTTTATGGCAAAGGCTCGGGAATCAAAGCCCGCCGTGATTGTCGCGACTCAATCGGTCAGTTCACTGATGGATTCGGTAGGAAGCCAAAGAGCCGCTCTTGTTCTTATGCAAAACTTTAGAACAAGAATTGCTTGTCACTCTTCAGATTCGGAAACAATCAAGCTTTTCCAAGAATTGGCGGGAAAAGAGGATCGCGAGGTTGAATCGCACTCAATGTCAGAAACAGCGCAGTCGGCAAAACTGAACTTACTCGCCGGAGGATTCGATTCACAGAATTCAAGTTTGAATGAGGCGATCTCCAGAGCAAAGCGAAAAGAAGATCTCATCACAGGCCGCGAGTTCTCAAGGCTTCGAACTTTCGAGGCGTTCGCTCAAGTATTTGATGGAATCGAGACGAAGTTTTTAAAACTTTATCTTAAGCCTGATTTCTTGAGATTCATCAATACGAAGCATGAGGCAGTGCTTGAAATGCTGCGTGTAACGAAGAAGGGAGGAGCTGTAGAGAGAATTAAGCATTTCGCTCAGAATCTTCGCGCTATAGCAGCCTCCCTCTTCCTCGCGGGCAATGTTCAAGCGGAAATTCCGAATATTTGTACCGTAGCAAGTACGCCAGCGTTCACTTCATGCCTGGAATTAAATATCGGGGGATGCACTTGTGGATATCCTCCAAGACCCTGTGCTGCGATTTCTTACTATGTGCCACAGACTTTCATTGAAGTGTGGCCGGAGCCCAAGACGAGTTATTTTTCAGGAATCCCAGGAGCGTCAGCTCAGCTTGCTAAGATTTTTCCTAAGCCCTTTGGGACTGAGGCCGATGACGACACTCAGAGTTTTCAGGCCAGAACAATTGCAGTACCTCTTGCGGGACTGACATTTCAAACAATGCCTGCCGGTGGCACAAGAATGGAGAAAGTTTGTTTTGATGGAATGAGCGAACATTTCGGAGCGCACTGGAATACTGGCAAGAATGACATGACTCAGCCTCTGTTCTTAGCATCGGGGCTTGCGCCAAAGTTATGCCTCCTCAAGGGTGCCGCGACTTCTATTACAGGGGAAGGGGGCGGCGCTCCTTCCCCTGACTCGGCCATGTGTAGTTTCGACGTTCCAAAGATCAATATGTTTCCGCCAAGCACTCATTCGGTTTGTAACGGATGGGGCGTCTTTTATCCGCGCTATGGCACTTACTCAGGTCCGGCATCAATGGCGGGCGCGTTGATGGTGGCCTCTCGTATCAAGAGTCTTTCTGTAGAAGTGCTGCACTCCATGCCCAATAGTCCAGACGAAAAGTGGCAGATGATTTATCCGCAATCCAGTTCCTGCTTTCGAGAAGGTCAGAACGTGGGAATTTTGGAATCGGTCGTAAATGCCCGCGAGACAATGAGGCTCGTAAACGGAAAACTCAAAGGCTATCTGTTCGTGATTTGGAGTCGCACTTTTGCCTGCAAGGATATGCCAGCAGCCGCTCAAGCAAAAGCCGCGAGCCTTACCATTCCTGCTGCGTGCGGAGGTGCGAAGTGACAAGCTTAAAACTTCAAAACGAGCACGGCATTACGGTCGCCAAACGTCGAACGGCAGAACAATTACTTTCTGATGTCGGACCTTACGCAAAACTTCTTAAGGACTTGGTGACCGAAGCCAAAGCAAAAGGTGCCAGTGACATTCACATTGAACCGACCGAGCTTGGAATTGATTTTAGACTTCGCGTAGACGGGAACCTCGTTCTCGTGAGGTCAATAGAGCTTCAGCACCGAGAGAGCTTGATTCTAGAAGCAAAACGGATCTTCGGACTTTCTATCGGAGTGAGCGGTAAACCGCAGGACGGCAGGGCTTCATTGCCGTCGCTACGGCTTGATTTGCGTGTGAGTCTTTTGCCAACTCACTTTGGCGAAAAAGTTGTTATGCGACTTTTGAATCTTGATGCGAGCTTCAATCTTTCAGAACTTGGCTTTTTAGAATCGGAGCAAAAGATGCTTGAAAGAGCCCTGCAATACGAGGATGGAGTCATTGTAATTTCAGGTCCTACGGGAAGTGGTAAAACGAGAACTCTCTATGCGCTGCTTAAGGCGTTAAATCCAAAGCGTCTTAACATTGTGACTTTGGAAGATCCGATTGAATATCGCATTGAGGGCCTCAATCAAGTGCAAGTAAATCGCAAGATGACCTTTGCTGACGCTCTCAGGTCAGTGCTTCGGCAAGATCCTGATGTTATCCTCGTTGGAGAGGTGCGAGACGCCGAAACCGCGAGACTTTGTTTTCAAGCAGCGGAAACTGGGCACTTGGTCTTTACCACTCTTCATGCAAATGGATCGCTAGAAGTAATCGAGCGACTTGCTGGCCTTGGCGTTGAAAGACTCGTCTTAGAATCCAATTTGCGCCTTTCGGTTGCGCAGAGACTTGAGCAAAAACTTTGTACTGAGTGTGCAGAAAAACCATCCGTCGAGGTGACTGATTGGTTTTCAAAGAATCATCCGGGGATTTTAAGTGAAATGCGCATGAGGCATGAAGAAGGTTGTCCGAATTGCGTTTCAGGAATCCGGGGCCGAGTTCCAAGTATCGAGTGGGCTTCATTTGTGAACGACGGCGTTAAGCATCCAAAGGTTTTTCAATCTCTGGAAGATGCACGAATTGCGAGAGCGATTCGAGGAGAAATTGATTCGAAGGAGGTTCAACTTGGTAATTCGTAAAACGATTCTTTTTTTGCTTTTGTCATCTTTTGCCCAAGCAGAAAATTTAGAATACTTCGACTCTAAGATCGACTTCTGGGGCGATAAGCAAAGCTCAAAAGACGCTCCCAAAAAAGAGCCGAGTCTGACGGATAAGCAAGACGGCAAATTTCCGTGGAAGACGTTCCTTGATCCGAAGAATAAGGAATTCTTCAAGGAGGGAGACTACACGCCACCGGAGCCATTTATGGAGGTCGCAAGAAATCCGACGGACGACAATATCAAGCAGTGGTTTGAATTGATGAAGAAGAAGAATGATCTTCAAACAAAGCTTCAAGAGCGAATGGCTGAGTACATGGCAAAAAATGGCGAGATGACGGTTCCATCAAATGTAGTATCGGTGGCGCCAGCTCCGCCGAAAGTAAAAGAGCAAAATGTAGATCTTGATCCGTCACGCTTTCGCTTGAGGATGTATTTTGAATCCACCTGTCCTCATTGCCGACGAATGTTTCAGGTTCTAAAGAAACTTCAAGACGGCGGATTTCATGTCGAAGCTTTGCAAGTAGATAGCGGTCCCGTGCCGGATGCAGAAAGAATTGTTCCGATCTCAAGAGCTGATCCTAGTGATCTAAAAAAACATGGGATCAAAGGTGTGCCATTTCTGCTGATTGCGGACACAAAGCGGAAAGCACTTTTGCCAGCCATTGAAGGATATCACGAATTCGACGAGATCCTTCGACTATTGAAAGCGGCGAATTGATTTTATAAAAATAAAATGAGCCACCACCACAAATAGGCTCAAAAGAAAAACAAAAGAAGTCTCTCTACCACAAAACGGCGAGCTGACTTCGAGCAAGGATAGGAGATTACCTATGCTCGGAGAACGCCTTTTATTGTGTGGATCATTAATCCACGGCTCTCAAGTGAGGGGTCCGAACCCTCGAAGACATGAGGAGTGGTACTTTTTTATTCTAGTTACCATTCTTCTCATTTGTCTTTCGCACACGAATGCTTTTGCGGGAACTAAAATTCCCGGAGCTGATGCCAGCGACAAACTCGAAGCGGCGGGAACGCTGCTTCGTATTGTGGATTCGGTGCTCTTCTCGTGGGGAGCGCGGATTTTTGCTGGGCTCTGCGTGATGTCGGCAGGCTGGAACTTGAAAGAGCAACGATTTGGAATCGCTGTACTCTGTATCGTTGCGGCACTGGTCCTCGGCACTGCGCCTACATGGGTTAAGAACATTTTCGACATCGGCGGTGGTGGCGGGGTGTTTTCACTAAATCATATTGTGAGCCCGAGGAGTTTAAATGCGTAAGCAAGAGCTCTTGAAGGCAAAATACTCATCCCTGGTGAGCCAAACCATCGACTCGCCAATTATGGTTTTCGATATTTGGGAACTGTCGGATGTCTTCATCGCGCTCTTCATCATTCTTGTCTTTGGAGTCCTCTTCTACTCGTGGGGAACGATGTTCACTTTGCTGAGTTTGTGTCTGGGGTTTGGACCAGTGATTAAAAAGAAATATCCAAAAGGAATTTTCTTTCACTGGCCCTTTTCGCGCCTTCGGATGGAGCTTCCCGGCCTTGTGAATCCGAAGAGCAACGACCGCAGATTTTCAGATTGAGAGGAAGAAATGAAAACAACAACAAACCAAGAGGGAGAACTATGGACAACCAAACCGACGAACAAGGGGCAAAAACATATGACCGGAAACCGAATTTCAATACTCGCGCAAAACTATCTAGAGATGGTCGCTACTGGATCATTGAGCGCGTTGAAACGTGGATTTTGCCTCGCAAGTACCTGGATGTCATTGCTCAAAACCATGCTGCTGAAAGGATTGAGCCCCAGAGTCCAAGTCCTGATGCAAAACCTAAAAGGAAAGGTAAACGAGATGCTAACAGCGATGGATAAGGGAATTGAAGCGGCACAGGTGGCAGTGCCACCTGTGGGTGTCTACCAAGGGGTAGATCTTCGCATTCTGCCAAAGTACGTGGCCTTTAAGTCGGCGATGATAAAGCAGCGCTTAACGCTTCAGTACATTCTCGCAATTCATATTGCGGCATTCGCCATGCACTTTGCCCTCGCAAGGTTCGAGATTCACGGTCTTGAAACAAAGCTTCGTGAAAAAGAATATATCTTGGCTCCAGGGGTAATGGATTTTACGACCGCGTCTCCGCAATCGGTGTCGGACACTTATGTGGTTAATGCTGCGCTTAGCTTCTTAAGTATGCTCGGGAACGTGAATGCCGCCAACATTGATGAACAGTACAAGCGTTTATCCAACTTCATGACTCCTCAGCTTCAGATTCAGTTTGAAGAAGAAGCCAGGGAGTGGCGCGAGACAGTTAAGAGCGAAAATATTTCTGAGATTTTGCGGATTACAGATCGCGAAGTCGTTGCGACCGGCGAGGGATTCTACAAGGTCACCGCAATAGCTCAAAGAGAGAGATACACCAATAGCGAGAGCGTGGGCCATGTGGACGAGGTCATTGAAATGCTGATGAAGCTCGTCCCTCCAGTTAAAGGCAAGGAATGGTATCTCGAAATCACGAGCCTTAAGCGCGGGCGATCTGATGGATTTAAGCCAAGCGCCAACGGAGGGAAAACAAATGGTCGATAACAAAACAATTGATCTGGATCAGGGACTTAATTTTGAGATTGAGAGTCTTAAAATGCTTTTTCGAAAAGTCGCTTTTAAAATTGCATTTGGAACTTACCTCGTCGGAATTCTTCTGCTGGTGTTCCTGCTTGTATCCCGTGCGGAGGCAAAAGTTGTAGTTTACGGCACAGGGACCGAGCAAGTTCGCATCAAGCATGGAGGGCCGACAATTTTTCGCTTTTCGAAGGCGGTTCAAACAATCTCGGGTGCTAGTAAACTTCAGATCAAGCCCGCGAACGCTTCCGATCCAAGTTACACTGATCTTGAAGTGACTCCGCGCTTTACGAATGGAGTTAACGAAGTCATTTTCTTTCTGGTTGATAAATCGGTGGTGAGGACAAAAATCATTGTAAGTCCCAATGATCCGGCGGCTGACGGTCTGTACGATTTCAAATCCAGAGAATCAGCAGAAGCTGGAGATTCCGAGAACGCTCCCGTCATTTCCGAAGTCGAACTGCTAAAGGCGATGGTACGAGACGACGCTGTGTCGGGATACAAGCTTTATCGTGTCTCGCAAAGCTTCCCGTCAAAAAATTCCAGTGCGCGAGCTGAGCTGATTCGCATTTATCGGGGCTCTCCATTTAACGGGTATGTTTTTAAGCTCACGAACACGAGCTGGAAAAAAAATGTCGAAGTTGATGTAAGGCATCTCACCGTGGGAGAGCCAAACTTAGCGATTCTCTCTCAGAGTGACGAGACCACTTTGTATCCAAAAGGAAAAGGTGTCAGCGAAACATTGATTCGTGTCGTCGCTAAAAACACATCTTCAAGTAGCGATGTAATTTTAGCGATGGAATCAGACGAAGCGTCTGCCAATCCTAAGAAGGGGGAGTAGAAATGAACGCAGAAAATATTCTAGTTCAGATTAAATCCTTCGACTGGAAAAAGCATCACTTAAGGATCAAAGAACTTACTCAAAAAAAGCCAATCATCGTTGGCCTTTCTGTAGTTGGAGTTTTGCTCGTTATTAATTTTTTTGGACTTATCGGTGAAAAAGAGAACCGAGTTATTGAGCGCGGTGCCGCCGTCAGTTTTCAGAATGGAAGAATTCTGAATGATCGAGAAAGCACATTCTACTACGGAAAAGAGCGTCTTCTTTCTCAAAAGGCCCAAGCTATGTTTGAAGGACAAAGTAAACTTGAAGCTCGCCTCGCAGAACTGGAAAAGAAACTTCAAGAAGCGAATGCTGCTGCGACAAACGTAAATCAGTCGAAAACAGATTTGCCGCCATCCGTAAATGGACAACCGCAAAGCTTGGGGATCGCACCGAATGCTGGAACTCCGAACCAAGAAACACCAATTCAGCTTTACGACGCACCTCCTGGTGGAACCGTTTCGCCCGTTCGTTCGCCAGTTAGTCGTGTGAAAGCAAAAGGTCCCGATCTTATTGCGTTTCCCGTTAAGAGCGACGTTAAAACCGAAGGTGTTGTCTTGCCTTCTGGTAGCTACGTGAAAGCGAAAGTTCTAACTGGCGTTGATGTGCCCGAGGGAAAGACCTATCCGGTTCTGATGGTGCTCGATTTTTCTTACGTTGGTCCGAACGATCATAAAATTGATCTCTCGGGCTGCTTTATGATCGCAAAGGCGGAAGGAGATCTTTCAACTGAGCGCGTGCAAATGCAGGCGACCAAGATGAGCTGCGTTTCCAAAAAAGGAAAGATGTTTGAGCGCGAAGTGAATGGGTTTGTTGCCGACGACAAGGACGGATCTTTTGCCATGAAAGGGCAAGTGAACTCAAAACAAGGCCGAGTAGCTGCAATGGCATTCATCGCGGGTGTGGTTGATGGTGTTGGGAAGGCAGTTCAAGCCTCGCAAACAACCCAGAGCACGAATCCTCTGGGGGGCGGTTCTTCGATGATGACTGGTGATGCCGGGAAGTACGCCGTCGCAGGCGGAGCTTCAAATGCCGCAGGTATGGTGGCTCAGTGGTACTTGCAACAGGCGCAAAATCTTGCACCGACGGTTGCTATCGGTTCAGGCCGCGATGTCTGGATTGTTATGAAGGACAAAGTTAATTTGCCCGAAGAATTTTTCAAAAAAGAAAGGAAGAATGGTGATGAAGGTATTTACTCTTATTTCACTCGTGTTCTTGAGTAGTCTCATCAACGGTTGCGCGAGCACCAATCAGAAGTCACTTCTTGAGGAAAGAGCTGGCTATGGTTTCACCGCACCACCCATGAATATGTCCGGGCAAGGTGGAGTAAAATACGTTCCAACCCGTATGCCTGAACAAGTGGTGGTGGCGTGGCTTCACGCAAAAGAACTTCCATCGAAGGATTACTTTTGGGGTTCCTGGCTTTCAATCGTAGTCGCGCCGGAAGCTTGGGAAATGAAGAAGGTCCCATTACCTAAAACGTCCGGGCCGAAAACGAAGCCGCGTACTCAGGATAAGCCTGTTCAAAAGCCTCCAAAGGGGTCCAGAGGCACGTAACGCTAGCGGGGGGCTAGAGATTGTCTCAGTTTGAGATCGGGAGCGTTTTAAGACAGTTATGGCGCCAAAACAAATATAGGAGACTTAAGTTATGTTAGATGCTGCCGATAATAAGGATAAGAAAGATGTTTCAGATAATACAGTTATGTATTATGATGGGTACATAGGAGGCTCTATGTCACGACTGCTTATTACGAAGGAAAAGGAAGAAAAGGTCCAAAACCTTTTGGCCTTACTCAAGGGAGCAGAAAAACAGCCTAAAGAAGTCGTTGAGATCAAGAAGAGTTCCCTTCATGAACTTGTCGGACTTGTGGAGCTTCTCTTAGATGAAAAAGCCATCGTTATTGAGGATGATCTGTCGCCGTCTCAAGCGGGAGAGATTGCTGGCATTTCTCGTCCCTCAATCATGCACATGCTGAAAGTTGGCAGACTCAAGGGTTATGAGGTCGGCACCCACTGGAGAATTACAAAAGGCTCTTTGCTTCAGTATATGGAAGAGCGTGAGCAATTTGCTCAGGTGATGTCGAAAATGGACGAAGACGGATTTGGTATAGATAAGGATGAATAAAATCGTTCTTGATGCCAACGTGCTTTATTCGAATATTCTTCGCGGCTTGTTTCTGTGGCTTTCTTGGGGAAGCTTAATTCAGATCACTTGGTCAGATGAAATTTGGGATGAAGTTTTTCGCAATTACTCAGATGACGACGAAGCGAAACAAAAATTTCGTCAAAATATTGAGGGCGGCGTGTTCAAGCAATTCAGCGCTTCAAGAAAAACTTTGGCTGGTGGTTATACTCTCGTCGGACTTCCAGATAAAGATGATGAGCATGTGGTGGCTTTAGCTCGGCAGCAAAACTGCTCCACCATCGTCACTTTAAATTTGAAGGACTTTCCCGACGCACTACTGAGTCCTGTTGGGATTTCAGTATGCAGCCCAGATTTGTTTTTGTGTGATCTTTTCTTAAGTGTACCAGAGGAAGTAAAGGACGGCGTGCTTCAGCATATGAAGGCACAAACTAAGATGAAACCTAAAAAGGCTTTTTACTTGGAAAAACTGAAAAACGCGAAAGCAACAAAGTTTGCTTCAATACTAGAAACAGAAGATGCAGCAGGCAATTTGTTTCCAGAAGTTTGGCCGTAGAAAATATCGAACGCTCACTTCAATAGCAGCGAACGATATAAAATAAAAAACTAAAAAGTCTCTCTACCAATACCAGGCGAGCGGCAGACCAAAAAAGGGGTCTACCTATGCTTGGAATTGAAAAATCAAATAGCGAAATTATTGAATCCACACTCGCAAGCCGAACGAAATTTGTTCGTGCCTTGTTTGAGCGTCCCGACTCCTTCGCAAAAATTCTTCCATACGAAGAATACTTAAGCGAAGCCGGAATGTTTGTTCTTAAAGATGGATCTTTAGGGGCCGTTTTTGAACTTGGACTCATTGAGCATGAGCCGCTTGAAGCAACCCGAATCGTTGAAATGGTCGAAGGACTTAAATCTTGGTTCTTCTTGCCAGAGAAATGCACTTTGCAGATTGTCTTCGATCAGGGACACATTCCGGCGCGCGATCCGATTTGGACATTTGAAGCGAGCGGCTTCAAGGATCCAAATCCAGTTTCAAAAACGATCTATGAGGCGCGACTTGAAAATCTGAAGAGCTATTGCGAAGGGAAAAATAAACTTTCGCCGATGCGTCGACGCGCTCTTCTGTCGATGAGGTATTTTCCAGATCAAGACAACAAAAAAGAAATCTTACGCCTCATGGAGCGCGGAGAGGGTCTTCTCTTTGATTCGATGAACGCGATGACGATGGAGGTTTCAGAATTTTCTCAAATTCTCGCTCAATTTGTTGATAGCTCAAAAGTTCCCCTAACCCGAGTAGGAGGTGCTGAACTCGTCGAATACCTGAGACGGTTTTTTAATCCCAAAGAATATCTTGAACGAGATTTCGCGCCGTTCAACCCGCACACTTCAATTTCTGAACAAGTCGTCTATGCGGGGCTTAAGGGCGACTTTGAAGGACTGGAGCGAGAGGGCCTTAAGACTCGGACTATTACGCTTAAGACGAGTCCTCGACGGGTCGTCCCTGGCGGAATGGCGAATTTTCTCACGCTCAATTTTCCATTCAAGCTTTCGCTCAATTTTAGCTTTCCAAAAGCTGCAAAAATCAAAAGCTACTTTGATACGAAGGAATTCTTTCTTCAAAATAGTCCGAGCGCGCGGGCTCGTCGTCAGCAGCAGGAGATCAAGGAAATTCAAGAACGACTTGCCCATGACGAGCGGTGTTTGTTTATGACATTCAGTGTGATTATCGAAGGAGAAACCGAAGAGGTTCTGAATCAACGAACCAGAGCCATCACCAGCGTATTTCACAATGACTTAGAGTGTGAAGTTATCCGAGAAGAGATGATCGGCTTCGGACTTTGCTTAAATAGTCTTCCACTTTTCTATACGCCCTCGGCGGATCATTCGAGTCAGAGATTTGTTCGGATCATGAATAAAGATGCGACAAAGCTTCTTCCTGTTTTTGACTCATACAGTGGGATGGACAATCCACTTCAAATATTTTTATCGCGGGAAAACAATCTTGTTCGTTTTTCGTGGGCGTCCAATGCGATTTCAAATCACACGGCCATCCTTGGAGACACGGGCTCCGGAAAAAGTAAATTTGCGCTAGACTGTGTTCAGGCGCTGAAACTTAAAGGTCCAGAGCCGATGGCGTTTGTAATCGACAAGCGAACGAGCTGTGAGGCTTTGTGTCGAGATTTCGATGGAGACCTAAGCGTCTTTGATCCCAGCAAGGAAATGCCATTCTCATCGTTTCGCGGAGCCTTCGACGACGCAAAAGTACATTTTCTGACCAAGCTGATTCTGACAGCGGTCAAACTCACGAGCACGTCATTCGAGATGGAAAGTCATCACATGAGCATTGTGTCTCGCGCATTGAAGGATGCCTATTTGCGGAGGGCTCGTGAGCGCGGAATCGTTTACAAGGATGGCGTGCTTGTTGAGGGAGATTCGACAAACGAAGTTTCAGTTTCCATGGATGATGTGATCGCTTCGATGTCGGGCCTTACTGCCGAAGGTGAATTTGAGACGCTCAAAGAGCAAATCGAAGATCTCATCACTCGGCTTATGCCTTTCTACGGTGATGGTGTGTATGCGGCATTCTTCCGAGGACAAGCGCAAACGAGGAAGCAATCAGCGAAGCTTCTCTATGCCTATGACCTGGAAGCGCTCGATTCGGATGAAACACTCAAAGTCCTCATGAGCATGTGCGTGATTCAGGAAATTATGACGATGATGTCAAAACCTGAAAGCCTGAAACGCGGTGGAGTTCTTTATATCGAAGAGCTTGGCTGTTTGGGCCGCGACAACCCAATCGTTGGCGAATTCGTTGTAGAGGCCGCAGAGAGAATGCGAAAAATGGGATTCTTCCTGATTGGTGTTGCACCAAATCCCAGAGTCTTCTTTGAAACTGAGGCCGGTAAAGCTGTTTGGGGCGGAGCTGACAATTTCTTTTTCTTAAAAATGAGTCCCGACAATGTTCGCTATCTGCGGGAACACTCATCGCTTTTGAATTCCGCATCACTTGAGATTCTCGACACGCTTGAAACAAGCCCGAATGAGTACGCAGAAGTCTTTTACGCGAATAAGACCAGCACTCATCAAGGAGCGTTTAGATATATCCAGTCAAATCTTGATCGACTGTCCTCTGCGAACAGTGAGCAGGATCGAAACGAGATTCACGAAAAAACAAAAGGAGTCTAGATGAAAATAATTTTAACGATGAGTCTTTGTTTCCTCGGGGCTCAGGCGAGCGCTGGAGACAACGACTATTCTTACCGAAATCGCAGTGAATTTAAGTCGAGCGATTATCTGTACCAGACTCAAGGGTTCAAAAAAGACCCCGTCTTTGACGAGTACCGAAGTGTTGATCTGGGATTGAATCTTGGAATTGGTTCAGACTGCGGACGAGTTGATTTTAAAAGCACGCTTCAGGCGAGTCTTAAAAATATTCTTGATAGTCGTTACTTTGGTGACATGGGAAAGGACATCATGGCGGGCTCGCCAATGCTCCTTGCCTGCTACTTTAGTCCGACTTGGTGTGCGATTCTAAAGCACTCGCAAATAAACGCGAACTTCATGTCGCAAATGCGCCTGAATCAGTGCTCGCTCATGGACAAGTACACCGATTCTCGTGTTGGGGAATACTACGAGGAAAGACAGTCCTGTGTTCACCGCCAAATAGAAAGCAATGGCGGAAACATTGAAACCGCCATGCAAGCCTGTAACTCAAACCGCATGTGGGATACAGACGTTGCAAACTGGTCGGGTTCTAAGTACGGCGAGAAAAGTAATTCCAATAAACTGATCGAGAGTTCTGCGCGTTGGGCTGGGTTTGATACTCCCGAAGCTTCAAGCACTGTGAAGCTTGTCAAAAACCTTGTTGGGGACACCGTCATTTCCCGTGGCAAAGTCAGTGTCGAATACGGTGACAAACCCTTCGGCATTACGCCGCGAACGCACTTGGCCGGGATTGAGCGAGATGTTCAGGACAAGCTTTGTGTCGGCCTCATGGGGAAAGTCGATGCTGCTAGCCCTGGTGGCACCAATGCGGTCATTCGCAATGCAGACCTTGAGTCCATCACGGGAGCTAAAAACCAAACTCTTCTCGACCGGCAGACTCTTCGTAATCTTGCAGTGATGCCATATCGAAGCCGTGCGCTCTATTGTCAGCGTTTAGCAGGTTCCGTGGCTATCGCAAGGTTCTCTGAAGACATGAACAGGTCTCTCGATGTTTTAGCCCTTGCTTCGCAGAATCCAAATCTGCCCGAGCGTCGTAAAAAGGAAATCGAGGATAAGCGAGACACGCTCAAGCAGTCGATCCAGACGACGTTAGAACTTCAGCGCGAGCGAAATGTTCCATTGAATGAAGTGGTCTCCCAGATCAATCAAGAGGGTGAAGGCATTCATCAGGACCTATCCCGCGAACGCCTGATGCGCGATCAATCGGGATTGGAATCGCAAACTGCCAAGAGTCGCTTCTTCGACTGCTCGGACGGCGTTCTTTGCGAAACCAAAGGAGGTGGCCAATGACTTCCGAAGGACCATTGAAACGAAACTGCTTTCAGAGATTTGAAGTCGGTGATGTTGAAATCAAATCGGGCGCGATTGTCGAAATAGAAATTAACAAGGTTTGGCTCCTTGGAATTATCGAGCACTGGCATGAGAGCTTTTTCTGGTTTTCAAAACTTGAAG
Organism: uncultured Bdellovibrio sp.; assembly: GCA_963932905.1. Classification (GTDB taxonomy): domain Bacteria; phylum Bdellovibrionota; class Bdellovibrionia; order Bdellovibrionales; family Bdellovibrionaceae; genus UBA2316. The sequence goes on along the minus strand of CAWVRN010000016.1, from coordinate 64,744 downwards.
GTATTGCCGTGATTTTAAGAAACGGCATCAATGCCCGAATTCTTAACGAAGCTTAATGTGAAAGGAGGAATATGTTTTCAAATACGGCTTATGAAGCGCTCTATCAGCTCATTGGACTCGGCCTTCACTCCAAGTTTATTGAAGTCATTACGGGTGAAACCTTCTTTAAGGGTTTGGTTCTTATTATTTTTGGAGCCATTTTCTTTTTCACGATTTTAAAATTTATCTCGCGCTATTTGCCGGGGTCTTTGATCGAGAAGCGTCACGTTCCCATCTCAAAGTTTATCAAAGTGATCGCATGTCTTTTCTTAGGTCTTGCGATTCTTCGCGTCGGCTCGGAAGCGCGGGTGAAGGACTATCAAGGCAAAAACTGGTCCGACAATACCTATGTGAAGAACCATGTGGATAATGTTGAGAGTCAGTACCGAGTGAGCGTTGTCTTTGAGCTAATGAGTCGAACGGCTGAAGAAGTCACCGGGCTTCTTTCAAGGGTCATTGACGAAGTATTCGCTAAGGGTAATCCCCAGCTTACGGCTCCGAATATGTTCTACAAGGCTATCATGTATGCGGGCATCTCAACGATTGAAGATTCACCGCTTCGGGACCAGCTTCGTTTTTATTCGGATGAATGTTTCACCAAGGTTTTGCCATCTGTAGACCAGTTTAAAAATCAAGGAGCGATTGATGGATTTTTTTCGGCGGGTAAAAAAATCAACAAAGAACTTTCAGATGTCAGCATTGATCTGGGCCAAGGAAAAACAACGAATTGCCTAGAAGTAAAGGACTCAACGGTTCAGAAGTTGAATGAATACGGCGTCGGTCAGATGAAGGATTTTTCCAAGACCATTCCGTATTCAGAAGCACTCGTTTACTCATACGGCGGGAAGCTTGATCCAAGCTATTACAAGAACTACGCGACTTCGATGGCGCTTGCGAACTTCTATGCCGATCAACACGAGGGTCGTCTCGGCATTCAAAAGGGTGCTGAGGCTCCAGGAGCCGCTGGTCAAACTTTCCAAGTTCTTGGACGCCTCTTTAGTTGGGATGGGATTCTAGGATCTCTGGGTTTACGAGATCAGCAAGGTGCATCCGAGGCGGCAAGTCGTTCGCAGGAATTCAGTGAGCATTTGGCGCGAGCGCCCCACGTCGCCGGATTTATCCGAATGCTTTTGATCGCGGTCTTTCCGTGGCTCATGTTTTTTGTGGTCGCAGGCAAGTGGCGTGTGCTGGTGGTTTGGTTTTGGATCTACTTCTCGGTTCTTTTGTGGACGCCACTATGGACGCTTCTCTATCACATCATGCTTGGCATCTCGATGTCGTCTGAGGTCATGCAAGCCTTTGGGCAAATGACTGATGGGGTATCCATGTACTCGGCCAGTCTCGTGAACCACAGGCTTTACTATATGTTTTCGATCTATTCATGGGTTCAGCTTCTGGTGGCCACGATGACAACAGGTTCGGTGTTTATGTTCCTAAAACCGATGCTTGGTGAAAGCGAATCCGAAGGAAAGCCTGAGTTCTTAGAGACGACTTCTGGTCCGCTTATGACGGCGGCGAAGGCGGCGCTATGAGTTCCTGTCTTGCATTTATGGCCGAGACCAACAGTCTCGGCCTTGGGGGTGTGGGGGCAAAGCAACCACATTTTTGGGGAGGGAGATATCACACCCCTATCTTGCCACGAACCAAAATACTCAAAAGATCCAAACTAAAAAATGAAACAAACAAAGGAAAAAACATGAACAAACCAAAATTTAGTAACAGCACACGCAAATTATTAATCCAACTCCCGCTCATAATCCTAATGCTTGCTCTTACTCTTCAAATTTTTCTTACCGGATGCGCAAGCTCTCCTCACAGGGATAGTTCAATCCATGCGGTTTTAGCGAAAGAAAATGAACTCATCGAAAAAATAAAAGTGGAGCGTTCAGAAGAAAGTTTGCGACAAGTCATTGAACAAAACGAACTTTTAAAGAAAGCAGAGGCACATCTCTTGATGAGTCTCGATGAGATCTTGAACGCAAATAAAGTTGTAACGACCAAAATAATGAACCCAACCAAACAGGAGGCAAAAAATGGGAAAGATGAAAGAGCTAACGATTGATCCAGGTGAGCAGGTTGTGCAAGCAGTTGGCGAACTGAGTGCGACAGTCAAGGAGGCTGCAAAAGCAGCAGCAGAAACGGAAGTCGATCACGAAGAAGTAAAAGGATGGCTCACAACAATTTTCAAAGCCATCATCGCAGCTTTCAAGCCATGAGCGTCTTTAAATTAGTCCTATCGGCATAAATGCCGAGGCATGTGTCAAAAATAAAAAGTCCCACGACACCCCGAGGACTTTTATCAGCTAACTCATAGGGGTAAAAATGGAACAACTAAATTTAGAAATCGAATCAGAAGTAGGAACCGCATTCTGCGTCCGAGTTGATGCTAACGAGCAAAGTCGAATTAAGAAAATGATCGCAGCGACCGGAATGTCTGGCCCAGAACTTTTTCGACGTGCGCTCTTTTGTCGAATGGACCTTGAGCGCCCACTCCTCACGCCTGAGCAAGCAAAGAGTTTTGAAACTGAACTCAAGCGTCAGGGTAATAACATTAATCAGATCGCAAAAAAAATTAACACCGGCCTCATGACCGGATGGAGTCAGGCACTTTCGGCGATCAATGTTAACTATATGAAATTGAGTCAAATGCTCACTGTGAACTATGCCAATCGTTAAACAAAGCTGGGTGAAAGCTCCCGAAGCGCTTGAAAAGTATTTGGACAAGGATCGTGACTCTGAGTCGGTACGAAGTGCTTCGAATGGCCTTGCGGAAAACATGGCAAAGCAAATTCGAGATGAACACGAGGGACGAAAAAAAGAAGCGAAGAACTTAGCACTCACTATTATCCAATCTTGGCCCGCGAAAGAGAGCGATCTCTTTCCGCCGGAAAAGTACAACGAGATGGGATTGGAGCTTGCGAAGCGAATCGCTCCTGGTCACTCTGCTTGGGTTGTAACTCACACGGAGAAAAATCATATCCATAACCATATTGTGATTTCGTCCGTGAACCGTGACACCAAAATGTTGCTCGTAAATAAGAGGTCAGAATTGACCAAGCTTCACGAGGCAAACAATGCAATTGCTCGAGAGAATGGTTTCAGCGTCATCGAGAAACGAGACAAAAAAGAGAAGTCTCTTGTTCCCTACAAAGCTCAGGATATGGCAGCACATGGGAAAAAGACTTGGTTCTTTGATATGCGGCAAAAAGCAGATTTTGCAAGAGCCGCGAGCACAAGTTTTGACGAGTACGTGGGAATTTTGAAATTCCGTGGTGTGCATGTTCGGGTTGAGGAAAAGAACATCAGCTACCTCTATGGTAGCGACGCAAAAGCAGTTCGTGGGAAACGCCTTGGAGATAAATTTGATAAAGACGGCTTGATGAAAGCGTTTAAGGAGAATGATGACAGATATGCAAAGAGTCCAGGACTTAGAGAGCGAACCCTTTCCGATCTTGGAGCAGCCTTTGACGGAAAAGGAAATTTTGTGGGAACTCAAAGCCATCTACTACCTGAATCAGCAAGCTATTCAGGACTCGGAAAAAAGGATTACAGCAAGTTCACAAAAATTGATCGCAACAGTGCTCGGGATGTGTTGCCTGCAATTTTTGATAGTAGCGGCGGGGTTCTTTACCATGAAATGAAACGGGCCAATGAGCAGAGCATTTTTGGCTACTGCGAAGCGAACAAAATTCAACTTAAAACCAATGCCAAGGGGCAAACGGTTTTGCGCGGTTTGGAGTTTGTTATCGTCGAGGACAAATCTTGGACTAATAGCAAAAGTGGGCGTCAGGGAACAATTATTGATTTCGTAAAAGCGCATAAAGAAACAAATGAACTTGGCGCACTTGCGATCATCAATAAGAACCAAAAGCTGCTGCTGTTAGAAAATTACATGGGATCGTATCAGAAAGGGGTTCAGTCATTTTATTTCCCAAAACCAAAATCTGCTTTGCCTGAAGTTGCGCAAAAAACAATGCAAAGTCTTTTGCGTTCTCGTGGCTTCAGTGAATCCCACGCGGCGTCAGTTCTTAAGAACAAGAACGTACATGTCGGCGAGAATCGAAGTGTTTGGCTTATGGGGGAAAAGAACGAATCCGCGATTGAGTTCAAACAAGAGCCAAGCGGCGAATGGAAACAAAAACGTCATGGGAAGCCATCAGCTTCATTTTTCGAGAGTCTCACCAGCTCAAAGAAAATGAGCTTTCACTCTGATCCTTTTGAGTTTCTAATTTTGAGTGGCAGTGGCAAAGCGTCTCACTCAAAAAGCTCAAATATTTTTGTAATGTTTGATGAAGGTTCGGAAAGAAAACTGACGGAGGTTCTGGCTTTGAATCCGCACATTCAAGAAGTGCATGTCATGCCAACTCAAAGTCATAAAGAGTTAAAACAAGAACGGAGTTTTGCCGACAAAATGAAGGAGCGTTTTAACCCATTCGATATTCTGGTGAAAGAACTCTCCATGAGTGATCTGAGCCATGATCGAGGCCGAGGCCCTGACATCGGTATGTAAGAAAATGACCTACGCCTAAGCGCGGTCTGTATCTAAATTTAATCCTCTTCCCACCACACTCAGGCGGACGAGGTTTCACAAAGGGGAAGCCTTATGGAAACTTCAGAAGCAAAAAAAGCAGCAAAGCCCGCTACCAAAAAATCAAATTCAGCGGCGATTCGCGTTTCGCTTGAAACACGAAAGCGCCTGCTTTCAGAACTCGCCAAAATCAACAAGAAGCAATTCGGCAAACGCGTCAAACTCGACGCGCTTTTGCTGAAGCTTCTTCCGAAGCTCACGGCGCAGGACCTGACCGAACTACAGGAGGCCAGTCTTACGGGACGTGATCGAATGGAGCAAAGCTATCGTGCGCATTGTTCGAAGTTCGGACAGATCACAATGGACGCTTATTTGGCGCATCTGTTGAAATCAGAAAGCAACAAATTGGCTCAAGGAAATGCAGCAGTTTCATAGGGGAAATGACGCATTTTTCTCTTTGAAAGCACGCTCTATTTTTAATGAATTTTCTTGATATTTCTCAAAGGAGAAAGTAGTTTATGGACAGTAATAATTTGAAAGATTCTAAGCCGGAAAGCGAAGAATCAAATAAGCCGTTCTTTGACAATTTGACTTGGTTATCTACGAAAGACGCTGCTGTGTACTTGCGAAAAATTCGCAAGGATGGACAACCCTCTGATGGAGCAATTCGTACTGCCGTTTGGCGAGGACTTTTGAAAGCTCGCAAATGGGGTCGAAGACTCTTCTTTAAGAAGGTCGAACTGGATCGCCTACTTGAACTCTCTCTAATCTAAAAAAATAGAAATAAAGGAGAATTAAGATGGGTGTAACCAGTTACGAAGAAGATGGAAAAATATTGTGGCAAGCATACGTCAATGTCGTTTCGAGCAAGAATCGCAAGATTCGCGAACAGAAACGAGAGATTGATCTTGCCTCTAAAGAGGAAGCGGAAAAAATCTATAAGCGCGAATATCAGCAAGCTTGCATCAAAGTTGCGAGACGTGAAAACGAGGGCGCGACCTGGGGTGAAGTTGTGGACAAGTGGGAACGCTACTACACACTCTTCCCTTCACGGAAGCTCAAGCCTGCGACGGTTCGAGATTATGTGGCGAGAGCCAATAACTGGACAAAGTCTTGGCTGAAGAAGCCCGCATCGAAGCTTGGGTTTGCTGATGGCGCAGAGATCTTCACTTTAGCAAAAGCAGAAGAAGCAAGTATCCTTCTTCAATATCAGATCAAGATCGCAATCAATGTGATTTACACATGGGGCATGGAACACGGGCACATTGTCGGGAAAGACAAGAGCCCTGTTCACGCGGTGGAGCTTGAGCGAAAGCCAGCTTGCACCATCCCCGAGATCTTGACGAGGGATGAAGTTATTCTGCTGCTAGAACGGTCGGAACAAAAAGAGCACCCTTGGCACCCTATATGGAAGGTTGGTCTTTATACTGGAATGCGCGCAGGAGAACTGCGAGGCCTTCGGTTAGAAGACATCGACCTTGTTTCTAGGGAAATAGCCTTGGCTCTCGATAAGTCTGATGATTCAAAAAAGAGTTACGGACTTATTAGAGTTCACCGTGCATGGAGCCAGAGCACAAAGAAATTTGGGGAAACGAAGGCCGGTTACTGGCGCACGGTTCCTGTTTCTAGTGAACTTTACTGGTTCCTACAAAGTTATTTGCCGTCAATGAGTTGGGGCAAGGACGAGCAAGGGACTCTTGTGTTTCAGGACTTCCATGAGTTGAGACGAGGCATGCAAGCGAAGGTTCTTCGAGCCTTCTGTGTGAACGAGGGACTTAAATCTATTAAGTTCCACACGCTCAGAGCTTGTTTTGCGACGCACTTAATTCAAGCCGGGGTTCCTGCGACAACGGTCATGAAGATCGGTGGCTGGCAGGATCTTGAGACGATGCAGATTTACATCCGCATGGCTGGTATCGAGGAAGCGGGAGCGACAGAGAAGCTTAGCTTTAAAGCGAAAGCGATTGAGCGCCCGATGGAACTCCCTGCGAATGTGGTCAGTATGTTCGGCTCGCGCTAGAAGTAATGAAGAAAGAAGTTTGTGCTATAATAGCATGGCGGATTCGTTAAGTAGTTGAAACAAGTCATTTTGCGACGAATCCGCCATTTATTTTTTCAAAAAATTAAGTCCCTGAAATTAAAATCAAAAACTATTAAATGCTTCAAGTAGTTGAAAATACTTGTTTGAAGACGTCCCCGGTTTGACCCGGGGTTCAGAATGTTTCCGGGTATTTCTGCTCATTTCAAAATCTTGCTACAGACTACTACAACTTTTGCTACACGGATTTTTCTATGGCGTAAATTTAGCAATACTCGGTCGTCTTGAACTATTCTTGTTCGATTTTCAAAAGCGTCCCCGTTAATGGACATCTAAAATTTTAAGAATTTTTGGAAAATTGATTCTGGGACGAAAAAATTTAGTGTTCACAAAGGTTTGTAAAACTATGAACGCTTTTTGGTCCCAGAAGAAGGGGTTTTGAATTAGGTCAATAGCCGAAAAGGCTCAAAAAAATTGAGCAGGGGGATAATAAAACAACCTAATAAGACTTTTGTTTTCTACTGAAAAGGTCGCTCTATGATAAAATGGTTGTAAAGTGGGTCATTTTGGGAAAATGGTACCAAACCAATCTTTTCAAGAACTCTATTTGACCCAATGTTCGATTTTAACGCCTGACCATGTACTAAATCAGCATCCATATTTCTAAAAGCATAATCAATTAGCCTTAAACCAACCTCAGATGCGATGCCTTTTCCCCAAACGTGAGGAAATAAATGATATGAAATTGAAAATATTTTTTTATTTTCAATTTCGAGCGTAGAAGCGCCCTGTGCACCACTAAAAAGACCACACATTCCTATAAGTTTGCCCTTCTCAAAAATTCCAAAAGATAAATTTATATTTTTTCCAGTGCTTTTTTGTTTAAGACCTTGAAAAGTTAGTCTACTTCTCGCATAAAACTCAATTCGAGCCATATATTTAGCGTAGTTTAGACGACCTATATTAAATTTTTTATATATTTGAAAATCCCCGCTCATATCACCGACGGAAGGGTCAAATATTAATTTAGTCGCAGCCGCAAAATCATCTTTATCTAAGGGACGAAGTTCAAATCTCGAGGTAAATATCTTGAATCCATTAGTTTCCGTTACTTTATTTGAATTTTCATAGAATTTCCTGCAGACATTACCTTCAATAGCGGCTCCTGTTACTGCCCAAAGAAAAACAAATAAAAATTCAATAGTAAGCCGCTTCATAAGAAATTTTAGTGCAGTTTAAATACCCGCCCAAATTAAACTAACGGCCTCCACAATAGAATATCTCCACCGTTAGACAAAAATTAGCAGAAGCCGTTTAAATATTTGACGACACAAGTTGAAACACAATGCTCAACAAGCCAATGCTATTTTTCATCCAGCCCTTCAGAAAACCATAAACCTTTTAATACAGCGTTGAAGACGCCGCCCCTTGCAATGAGCGCAGCCCTACAGTGACCTTTAGAAAATAGGTGGTCCCCTTAAATGAGGCGAAAAACAGAGTTGTGACCTAGCGGTCAGGAAGGGTGCCGCCCGAGCCTCAGAAATCGCGGGGAAACACAGGGGACATTCTAGGGATTTACCGTGGGACTTGCTGGGGACGCCGTAGCTTTATTGACCAGATCGCAGTTTCAAATTTTTCGATGTATTCAACAACTTGCGTTGTCCAAACTCCAGGGACGACAACCCGACTGAGTATGTCGTTATCAGTGCGCTTACAACATTCAGCAATAGCTATGAAACAGGCGCGCAGACTTTGCCATCACCCCAATAAACAGTTTCTCGCTACAACTTACTACAGATTAGTTATTTAGTTATGCGGGTAAGAAATGCTGAAGACTTTCAACGAGTTAAAAACTTGATAAAGTGAATTCTCCCTCTCCGCCAAGTTTTTCTTCAATCAAAACAGCTACTTGCAAAACGGGAAAGCGAGACGCTTAGAACTCGGATAAGTGCTCACTGTTTTTCAGATGGAGCTGCAAGATTAAAAAAATCGAAATTTAAGCAATAGATTTCTTCCTCTTTAGATACTTGAATAACCTTATTAATTGATTTCAGGTTTTGAATGAGAAGTTCTTTGATGGTGTCGACGTCTTCCCGTGATAACGTCACTGCGGAAGAATAGTGAAGATTGTTTTTTAAGTTTTGATCTAACGACTGTATGGATTTTACGCGCCAATTTGTGTGATGGTTTCTAATTTGAGGCGAGTCAGTCCCCAAATGGATATGTTTTGAACTAATTGAATAAACTCTATCCTTTACGTTAGCAAGACCGATCCTCACCAAAAACTCCAACATTGCACGTACGTTAGCTAAAGGGATATTGAGTGCTTTTGATATTGTCTCTGGATTATTATACTCTGGAATTGAAAGGCATACATGAATGGCAGAAAATTGCCAGGCGCTGTAGTAACGTAATTCATCTTCAGTAGCTATTGAATCAACTTTTCCCACTCTTTTTTTCAAAACTTTTCGCAATTTTAAAATTTGATCAATTTGTTCGCTAAAATATTTTTCTAAGGATTTAGTTCCTGCCCTCGCTTTCTGCACTAACAACATAAAGTAATGGGACTCGTCTTCGTTGTGTCCTATAAATTGATTCAACCTATCTGCCTGCTCAAGATTCAGTATAAGTTGACCATGTAGAACTTGTGAAATCAGAGTTGTATGACAGCCTAAGAACTTCGCGGCACTGGACTTTAATCCTTTTCTTCTACTTTTGTCCCCGAAGTAATCAAGAAGAAACAAGCGATAATCTGTAAAATTAAAAATCACATAACCTCTCGAAACTTTTAGTTAACTTAAAATTAAATTTAAAAATTACTAACTTTAATTATAGTAATTTTATAAATTAAATCTATTCTTTTTTTTATTAAGCTCGAAACTGAAGTTGTCAGAAGCAATGAGTGCTCTGTAAATTTAAAAAGGGGAAACTAGTGAGAACATATATTTTATCTTTAATTTTAGTTTTGGGTGCTTTGTCGAAAGCTAACGCTGCAAGTGGTGCCATTAGTGGAGGCGGGGGAACGGGTGTTGTCTGTAGAGACAAGTTGGGTGCCATCACATCGGCCAAGACCTTGGACCTGTATGAGGGGACGGTTCTTTATAATTTACCAATTCAATATTCGAGCGATTCTGTCGATGATCAGGTCAGAAAAGCTCTTGATGTTATGCCGCCTCAGACACGAGGTTTAGTTGAGGCCTATGCATATGGTGTATCGCAAAATATGCAAATTGTTCGAGGAGTGACTTTGCAGCCGATAAACGACGCTTTGATAGTAGCCGTTCCAAGCGGTTGTAAAGCAGAACAAATAGCTAACTACTTTAGTGATAAACATATTTTAATAAATGGGGATATCTGGGATGCATTAGCAAAAACTGATCAAGCAGCATTGATGCTTCATGAAGCCGTCTACCGAGTTGCTCGAATGCTTGGCGCAACAAATTCTCAGCGATCTCGGCATGTCGTCGCTAGTCTTTTTTCAACCAACACAAAATGGACAGATTTAAATGAAGGTCTTCCTAACGATCGGCTATTTTGTGTTGGAAAAGGCGTACAATTCTATGCCTATCAAGATATAAACAATGCCTGGAAAGTGCAATTTACTGTGCTTGGTGGGAATTTCTTAATGAGCAAGACAACGTTTTCTGGCTTTTTTGAAAATGATCCGAGCTTTGATTTCAATGAAGCAAAAACATTTCCGGTAGTTAGTGGGGAAGATAAAATAGGTCAAAAATTCTTGAGAACAGGATACACCAATTCTAGTTTTGAAAATGCGGATATTATTTCATTTAACAAAATTTGGGAACCTATTAAAGATAATCAGGGGAATAGAATTCCAGGGTATCAGACGCCTCGTTATTATATTTCATGGCAGTCTTCGACATATCCGAATGTTTCAACGGAAGATCAAATGATTAACTGTAGCGTTGTTTTGTATTAGAATAACTAAAGTGTATCCGATTTGAAACTGATAAAAAGGCATCGAAAATATAGATGCCTTTTTCTTTAAGATATAGGGCGGTTGGTTAGAAAGTATCTCCTGCTCCATGACCTCATGATCAGCAGATTCTTTTATGCGACAAAATCCAGACATTCAGTTATAAATTCATCTACTCGTGCCCGCCATTTGGTTTTTCGAAAAATTAAGTCCCTGAAATTAAAATCAAAAATTATTAAATGCTTCTAGTAGTTGAAAATACTTGTTTGAAGACGTCCCCGATTTGACTCGGGGTTCAGAATGTTTCCCCATATTTCTGCTCATTTCAAAATCTTGCTACAGATTACTACAACTTTTGCTACACGGATTTTTCTATGGCGTAAGTTTAGCAATACTCGGGCGTCTTGAACTATTCTTGATCGATTTTCAAAAGGGTCCCATTAATGGACATCGACAATTTTAAGAATTTTTGAAAAATTGATTCTGGGACGAAAAAATTTAGTGTTCACAAAGGTTTGTAAAACTATGAACGCTTTCTGGTCCCAGAAGAAGTGGTTTAGTTCAGTGGCGAAGGCCTAGCTTAGGCACTGGTGTTCAAAGTAGTAAGGCGCTGATAAAGAACTGATATAGATTCTAAAATACGATTTTTAGAAGTGCCACCAAAATCATTTCGATTCTCTACCGCTGTTTCAAAAGAAATTACATCGCTACCTATCTGGACCATTTTTTGATTGGCTTCAACTATTCTTGTAGCCACAAGACGGTACGCATCTCTGAATGGCATGCCCTCAGTGACCAGATTGTTCGCAACGTCAGTTGCTAAAATGTGTCCTGTTGAAAGTAATTCGTTGGACCTGATATTATCAATTGTCACTGATGCGAAAGCTTTTTTAATCGTGGGAAGCATTTGCTGCAAGTTAACAATGGCTTCTACTAGGACTCGTTTTTGGCAAATCCGTGTTGTATTTCCTATCTGTCAATTAAGTGTACAACCGATTTTTGGATGCGAAGTTTTTTTAACTCGATAAAATGCCCGTCCGATTAGGACGGGCAAAATTAAAATCTAAGATCGATAATCTACATAAAGAATGCTAGTAAGGGCAGTTAATCCAACCGCCACCGCTGCCTAGATATTTGCTTTCGCAGGCTTGCATTCCTTCTGTAATACCCGAGCCCCCAACGTTAAAGTCCGCCTCTGTCCAAGACTCACCTGATGGCAAAGTGCAATCCCAGGCCTCATCAGTGGAAAAGGAAACCGTTTGTGCCGAGTTAGGGTCTGCTGGGACCGTTCCGGCGTTGGCTGCCGTATAATAGTCTCCCGAAGATGCGGTCGACAGATTCATTTTTGAATCTCCACTCCATGATTTGGTGCTGGCTTCTGAGAACTCAGCACTGCCGTTGGAATCAGAATCATAGGACATACTGTATTTTGAACTACCGTCACCTAGAGCCAGGGTGCTTAGTGACGCTCCATTTAGAATTTGCATGACCGAATAAAATTTATTTGTATAGGTGCTAGAACTATAGCGGCCCTTCATGGCAATACTCATGTCGATTCTATCAGCATATTGATTCATATTAATGGTCATAACATTGGAGTTTCCAGAGTGAGAAAAATATCTGTAGCCACTGATGTTTTTGCTACTCCAAGCCCCATCAACGAAAGTTCCGCTGGCGGTCATGCTCGAACCAAAAGTAGCACCACTTTCGCTTCCTTTATATTTTGAAGTCACCGTCGCAGTAAGCTCATTGAAGAGTTCACTAATGTATTCGGATTGTTCCGGTGCAGAGGCTGTTCCTGAAAAGCAGGACCACATTTTAAAACTAGCTATGGCGTTACCTGATTTTACAATCTGAAATTTAACCAGTGGATTGCTATTTCCGCCGCCACCGCCGCCTGGTAAATTTACTAATTTGATATACTTAGAATTGCCGTCGCTTAGGTTGAGTGTGCTGGGAATAACACCATTGGCTTTCATTTTACTCATATAGCAAAGTATCTTATCCGGAGACGCGGCTTCCCTTAAAATTTCTTTTGTGTAGTTGGCATTCTCGCATAACTGTAAGGATGTTCCTGATGAAAACGTGCCAGGGCTAGATAAACTAACTCCCGTCGTTGCCGCCAGAATTCCAATATTGGAAGTTAATTTTGCGGATAGACCAGACGAGCTGACTCCTGTCACTGGGCCTGTGACCTCCGCTAAACTTGAAAATTCATTTGTTGTCGCAGCGACAGTCTCATCTTTAGTTGATTTTTTGTCGCAGGCGCTAAGCCCCATAAGCAGACCTATCGAAATACAGACCAAAATATTTAACTTAAACTTTTTCATATACGTGCTCCTTTGTTAAGTTATTAACGTTGAATAATTTCAACGCTGTTACCTCGACGATTTGTGAGGATAACTAAAGAGCTGCATTGAGACAGAGGTCTACAAATCCTGTATAGAGACGCAAACACCAAGGTTTTAGAGAGAAGTATCACTATGGTGCGGTTCAATTAATTTGATGTTGTTACTCTTTTGATACCTACGGTCTGATACGAGATATTAGGAATAAAATTCGTGGTCTGGGCCCTATGGACATAGAATCGCTGACATAAATTACTTATTTTCGTCTTGGCCTCCATGTTTTGGCTTAACGAACGCCGGGTCAATCTCATTAAGTTCTAATTTTTGCTATCACAAATCTCATACCATGTGGGTTTGCTATCTACATGCTCATGGAAAGTATTTTTCACAAGAAGATCATCATCAAAGCAGTTGGCCGAAATTGGAAAACTTTTCTCCTTAGACAGAATCTCTCCTAATGAAGTTCCGCAACTGGAGCAGAAATTTCTTGAGTATTTAAATGGAAGTTCAGGTTTGTAGGTAGCCACCATTTCTTTCCCCTGAATCCACCTCAGACTATTACTCTCGATAAAAACGATGGTACTGGCCCCTGATTTTCTACATCTGGAACAATGGCAGGTACCCATTATGCTTGGTGGTTTGGTTAATTCAAATTTGATGCTTCCACAGCAACAGCTTCCTCGAATCATTTGGATCTCCTTTATACTAAAAGCTTACACCTTGACATATATGTTAAGGTCAATAGAATTGAAGCATGAAAATCAGCGAATTTGCGAAATACTGTGGTGCCTCCGCGCGAAGCTTGCGTCATTATGAGAAATTAGGTCTTATTGTACCACTTAGAAATTCTAACGGATATCGGGAGTACAGTCAGTCTCAAGCGAATACTATCAAGCAAATTCAATGGCTATTGAAGGCTCGTCTAGGTTTAAAAAAAATAAAATACATCGTGCCCTGTACTCTGCAAGAGACCAAGATTTTGATGTGTCAGGACTTGAAAAGTTTGTTTCAGAATGAACTTCGGAGACTAGACAAAGAAATTGAAGCGCTAAAAAAAAGCAGACATCTCTTAGATAAAACTTTAAAGAACAGTATCTTGGTTGAATAAATCCCATACTAAAAACAAAAGCTTTATCCAAAGCTTAGTGTTCAGCCAATTGTTTTAATCGTTTTTCGTTAAGCCAAAGAGTTTAGCAATCAGTTTATGAAATGCTCCTTTAGTTTGTTCTTCATGTCTTTGCAAATCAAGCTCATTGGCTTTCAAAGAAATATTGACCTTACTGATTCTATCATCCAACTCAGGTGAATGATTTTTAAAACCAACCTCTGGAAAATCTTTTTCTAGCGCATTTTTTGCGTTGGCGATTGCATCGTTCTCGTGACTTTTCAGCTGAGTTTTCAATTTATAAAGGCGTTGCTGAGCGTTCTCAATTTTTGCTATTTCGGAACTATCTTTAGCTAATTGTTTTTCTTTCATGAGAGTTTGATTATAGAGATCAATTTTATAACTAATGTCGTGAGCAATCATGTGGTTAACACGGGATTTTGAGGATTCGATTCGCTGTACTTTGTCTACTGACTTGTCTATAAAAAAGTAGATCAAAATCAAGATTGGTAAAACGATGAGAACCCGTCTTCTAATTAATAATCCAAGCATACTTATCTCCCGCTAAAAAACTCTATCAGCGTTTTCCTGGAAGATAAATAAAATTGGAACTCGATATTTGTCTCGTTTTCTATTTTGGTTTCGTTTTTTATGTCGGTATAGTCTAAATTGGTTATATGGAATTCAAGCGAAAAATAATGATTGTTTCTGTTAAATCGCAGCTGCGTATTATCCTTCTTGGACTTCTTATGAATTCGATGGGGTTGATCGCATTGTACCTGATCGGTAGGAACATACTTTTTGATTTAGTTGAAGACTATTCGCATAACGAAGCCCATAAGGAATTTGCCGCGACACTAGGTATCTATTTTAATATTAGTTTTTTTATTATCTATGTTCTTACGTCCTTAGGGGTTTTTATAGTTCTAGTGCTTCAATCGAATCAAATTGTAGGACCTGTTTTGAAAATCAGTAATGCGCTAAAACAATTGAATCAAAATCAGCTTAAAAAGTCGGATCAAGTTAATTTGCGTAAAGGCGATTTCTTCGGCGATTTGGCCGACGAAGTGAATAGGTTGATAAACAAGTATGGCAATTAGATATCTTTTTCTTTTGTGTGTCATCTTTGGTTCGTCGGCTAGGGCCCATAATATTTCTGATCCAAGTCTGCGCTTACATAATTTCAAAATAGATAAGGCGAAGTCTGGTAAGTATGAGTTTGAATTTGCAGTTAAAAATACGTTTTTAGATAAATCGATAACACCGGCAGAAAAGAGTACAATCAAAAAGGTTTTCTTATTTAATTCGTTTGGGAGTGAAATCAAAATAGCGACATTGACAGCTGCAAAAAATGATTGGAAAGGTACGTTTGATGACATTCTTCCCGGATGGAATTGGCTTTGGGCCGAGGGGCATTTTGATAACGATATTTTCATGTCCTATAAATTTAAGGGTGCTGCGGAAGTTAGAAATCCCGATCCTGAAAAGGAAATGAAACTATACGAAAATGGGAATTTAAAAATTGAACTCGTGAAAAGCGACTTTAAAGAAGGGGTGGCTAGTTTTCAGTTTTCTTACATGGTAAACAACTCGTCCGATGCATTCGATAATACTATGTATTCAGTGGTCTCGAATAATTTTGGTTCGCGGATTTTCCATTCAGAGACAGTGTTGGATAAAGATACAAAGAAAATAAAAATCAGAATTCCGCACGGTATTTCAGATCCAGGTATTTATCGGATCTGGATTGTATTGCCAGTTAAAGACACTCATAAAGTTTTTAGTTTTAAATCGAAATTGGAAACATAAAGGTATAACGGATTGATGATTTTAAAAACTCGATCGGGCTTTTCTTTAATTGAATTGATGGTGGTTGTCTCCATCATAGGTATTTTAAGCATCATCGGAATTCCGCAGTATCGAAAATTTGTGGCGAAAGCTCGCTCCGCCGAAGTTAAAGTTTCTCTGAACGCTGCTTTTGCAGTTGAAAATGTTTTCTTTTCTGAAAAAGGCAGTTTCACTGCCTGCCTCGGGGCCCTTGGTTTTGAACCTAGTTCATCAAATCGATATTATTCGGTCGGATTTCATAACGTCGATTTCTTTTATGGAACCTGTGGTACCGGTGGATCGGGATCTTGTTCTCAACTAGATTGGGCGCCAGGAGCTGGTGCCTGTGCACCTGCGCCTGGTGATGGAGTGAATCAGTTTCTGGCAACTAAAAGTGCCAGTTCATTGCCACCTGCCGATGATGCGATTCTAAATGCTCTACCGACAGATTTAACTTCAAATACATTTATCTTATGCGCAGCAGGTTCCGTCAGCGATGCACCTCCTCTTGGATTTGGATTAGGATATGATTCCTGGTGCATGAACGAAACAAAGACTATCAATCATGTCGAAGTCGTTTATTAAGCATTGAAACATATAAAGAACCAACATAAGCAAAGTCATCCGAGGTAATGTATTTCAAAACGGTAGTTGCCCTAATTTCTAACTGTCAAAATATTAGACAGGTGCCTTCCGGCTTGGGGTAAATAGTTCCTAAAAACATACTAAACCTTCGTGATCTTAGTAGGATGGGTATTGTGGTTGCATTTTATCCTATTGATGGAAAAGCTCGTCTGCCACTGGTTATTTTTAATAATACTTTTCACCCAGTGCTGGGCATTGGCTAAGGATGACTGCCATCAATTCTATAAGCCAATGGTATCGGTTGTCCGTAATCAGCAGGTAAAAAATTTAGAGGCTCGTTTGAATAAATATTTCGGGTCGGAGTGGGCACAGCCCAAAGAGGCAAGTGATGCCAAATCTGCGAAAAGACTTTTTCAAAAACTAAAAAAATACGGTACTGATTCTGATCTGAAGTATTTCGATGTCTACTTAAAAATTTTTGAATCAACGACTGGCTATTATGAAGTACGAACCCCAGGATTTTATGTTGACCTGCTGATGGGTGAACGTCCGAAAAGTAACTTCTTTCAAGAGCGTCATTGGGACTGGCATATCATCGAAGGCTATTTCCTAAATGGTCCCTTGATTGTATCGGTTTCAAAAGATCAAGATCTGAAATACTTAGAGCATGTTCTGCAAACGGCTGTTGATTTAGGAAACATAGCGACGTTAAAGCAAGTCTTGCAGCAAGCTAACCATACGTGGGCAATAAAAGAATTATCAACCACTGGGGACATTACGAAAAAGTATTCTGATGCCATCGGTAATAAAGCTTATGATGATTTGTATGCTGAGTTTAAATTCAAAATAAAAAAATGGATTGATCAAGGAGCGGCTAGTAAAGCACTTCGTTCTAAGCAAACCGAGTTTGCGTTAGAGGCGTTTGCTAATTCCAATTCTAAATTAGATTTGTATATAATGAATAAATATTTTGATTTACTTAGAAAATTTGGCGTTGCTAGTAAATACTGGCCACATGAATCTGTTCCAAAATGGCTGCAACTAACGGACTGGCGAGTTTACGAAATGGCTCTGCCATACCCGTCTATGCATTACATGACCGATTTTCTGTTTCAAAATTCTCATGATATTGCTGCCAAAAAATACTTACTTGAAATTCTAACCAGACTAGAACAGTTAAAAACAAAAAAGTACGGAGATGTGTCGGAATTCTATTTTCAATTTTTGGAAGCGCGTGGTGATGTTGATAAAGCCCGATCGATTCAACCGGCTCCTGCGAATTACCAAAATGATTTACATATTTTCTCACCGCGAATTTACCCAGATCTGCCTGGTGGATATAGCGATTATGATCAGACGATGCTGGCCTGGAACCCAATGTTGAGAAGGCTGCAAGGAAACGTAGTATCATCGCGTTGGCTTGACGGGCGCCGAGAACATAATGTGGAACATGATCCTCAGCTAGTGGCTTATGTTAAAACATACTTCGATACGCTAAGGAAGAACGGAAGTTTCACCGAAAGTGAAATTGCTCATGATGAGCAAATTGAACTTAAAGCGCCACTGAATTTAACAACATATTTATCTTTTACTAAGCCAAACGAGCAGCATCGCTTGTTAGCTCTAATTCGGATTTTTGATGGTACTTATGATAAAACGTATATCGAAAGAGAATTCCCTCATATCCATTTGCCCCGATCTTCGAACGGAGAGAAAACGATGGAACTTGGTCGATTGTTCGCAAGCCATTTGGCTGAGAGCGAATCTTTTTTAACTGTAATGGCGGGCGTGGCTGAGTATTTAAAAATGGCTAACATAAAGGGTGATTTATATTTCGATTGTAATCGCGCCGGGATGAATTTTTATCGCCGACGAGGTGCTAGTATTGTATATGCTCCTCAACATCTGAACCTCCCAGAAGGAAAGACTTCTTTGTGGGTAATGAAGTATTCGACTGATGACCTAATAAGACTATTTCTTCGCCCGGAATATTCTAGCGTCAAATTACGAGAATAGATTGTTTTAGTTAGTTTCGACCGTTCGGAAGCATTCTTTGAAAACACCTTCCGTATAGGAATCTATGTTAGTGATGTCTTCGGTAACAATCGTTGTGAGCCAACCCAAAATGAGAGTTTGAATAACTCGCGCGGCGATGAAATCGTCTTTGTGTTTGAAAACACCACTACGGCGTCCACGTGATAACATTTCGCTGATTCTCTTTGCTCCGTTAAGCACGGCTTCGGTATTGAGAGCTCGGTCTTTCTTTTTTCTAGAACTAAATGATATAAACGAGATCCAAACACAAACGTGTCGTTTGAATTGTTTAGCCCAGATATAATGACCGTTTAGATATTTCGCCAAACGATCTTTGGGATCTTTAGCATCAACCATTGCGTCCACTACAATTTTTTGAGCAATCATGTGAACGTACTTTACCGCTAGCTCGCGAATTTCATCTAGATCTGAAAAATAGTGTTTTAATGAAGGCGCCGTTAAGCCGGATTCTCGAGCGATCATTTTTAAGGTGACACTATCAAAGCCACGTTTATCGTAACAACTGATGGCCGATTCCAATATCGCAAATGCTTTACGGCGAGTTTTGGGCTCGCTATAGCGCCGATATATTTCTTCAAAAATTAGATGAGTTAAATCATCCTTTGTCAGTATTTCTTTCATTTTAAATTCTATAGTGAAATTAATAGTTTATTTCTGTTTATTTTCTTTTTATTTTCTATTTTTTGCAAGCTTAGTCACATTATTTTAAATTAAACCTCGACCATAACCCAAACCCAAAGGAACCTTATGAAAAACCTAGTATTTGTTCTTATGATGATTTTAGGCGCGCAATCTTTGTTTGCACAATCTTACACTCTTCCGCAAATTTGCGCGAAGTACACAGATGATGGTGTGAACTGCCAACGCATCCCATTTTGTACAGCTCAGCGAACTCCGGCAATGCCTGCGGGTTGTCATGCAAAACCAGATATGAGTTACATGGAAGCCGCTTGCGTGACTATTTCTCCGGAATTGTGTAACCCAGCGACAACTGGCTGCCAAATGTACGGTGCCTCTAAAGCTCAACTAATTTGCACAGCCAATCGCCGTTACTTATAAATTTTCCTTAACTGGTTAACAAAGCAGCGACTCAAAATGAGCGCTGCTTTTGCTTTTTAAACTATTTTACTTTAGCATTATATTTAATGAGCGAACTATTTGTTAATCTCCTATTTGCCGCTGTCGCCTTTAGTGCCCTTCTAATTATTGCCACGTATTTTTTAGTCAATCGAAGGCTTCGATTCTGTCAAAAGGCTTCAGATACATTAATTAAAGAGTTTGTTGTGTCTAGGCCCGCGCAGCTATTGCTCCCTAGAGCCAAGGATCTTGGTTTTACCTCTTTCTATTTAGTAGATAAAGAATCCGGAAAGATCCATACGAAAGAAGTCACCAACGACACTATGGGTGTAAGTATGATCGACATGCAGAAAAAAATTGCTGAAATAAAAAAGATCACTTTGGATACTCAGATCATCGCTATTCCACCTTTCTTAAGGTGGAATGTTCGGTTTGAAATTGAAGCGGGTATAATTAAATCTATCCGCCGTCTTGAACTAGATTAAAATTATAGAATTTCTTTAATAGGCTCGGGTGCCATCAGGGTGTTAAATTCGTTGCAATCTTGTTCTGCGGCTTCAAGCTCGGCATTGAGGGTCCACTTGTCATCAATAAGCTCAATTTTACCAGGAACACATAAAGTCACAAATTCTGCTTTTTGAGTTGTCGTGTACTTGATGATGACATCAATGGCCTCTTCGCCGTCCCAACTTGAGAAACGCAATCCAACATTATTGAAATCCTTAAACTCGATAGGAGTTTGTTTGCTGATTTCTTTGAACGTATCACCGTCCTTCTCAACGATCGACCACCCAATGAAACTGTATTTAGAAGGTTGCTCTGATTTTGGATCCGGTGAGCTAACCTGTACAGCTCTTGTTCCTGATGGGGACGGATAGAGATAATGATTAGCAGGGATTTCATTTCCGCTAGCAAGCAAGTACGCAAATTTTCGTATTTCTGCAGATTCAGAGTATACGACTAAAACTTCAGGATTTGATCTGTATTCGACTACATAAGAAAAATTAGAAGCGGTTTCGTTTTTAGTGTCTTTATAAGAGAAAGCTTTTCCAGATCGAGTCGTGATCACCAGATCGGGACCATTGCGATTGATGCTAAAACCTGGGGTGGGTTGCGAAGCCACCGATTTCTCTAGATCTGCTAGTTTCTGATTTTTCCCATCGACAGAAGGTATATAGGAATTTTGACCAACGGATGACGTACCAGGATCAATAGGTGTACGTAAAAATTTAAGCCCAAGCCCAGCCACAATTAAAAAAACAAGCGCAATAATATATTTTTTCATTTGGAATTAAATGTATAATAAAACCTCTCTGCAATCTATATGAGATCGCAGAGAGGCAGAGTGTTAGTTACTGAATTTTAGTTTGTAGTTCTTGAGCATGGTTTAAATGAGCAGAAACATCATCACGAGTTTTTTCCAAATGGGCTCTTAGGTCGGGGCTAGATGCATTGGGAATTAAAGTATTGTTGATATGATTTAGAGCATTCTGATGCATCATAATTTGTTGAGATATATAGACCTTGTCCATTTCATCTCTTTTCAGCGCCTTCAAGTTATTATTTGAATTGGATGCTTCATCTTGAATTGTTTTATTGAGTTCACTATCTTCCAAGTTGATCATTTTATTTTTCGCCATGTCTTGGGTTGCTTTTTTATTTTTTTCGTGACCTTTGTACATTTCTTTCGCGAAGTTTTTCACATCTTTATTTGCTGCATGTTTTTTTGCCCATTTTGCGGCTTCGATTTCACCTTGATTGATGGTCAGTAAAATTTTTGAAATCTGTCCGTCTGTCATTGCGGCTTTAGAAGTCACGTTTTGATTTCCAGTCGTAGTAGGCATATTGGTTGTGGACGACGGGGTCGATGGTGCTTGCTGCGCGAATGCGTGCGACATAAAGATACACAGGGAAACTATCAGAATATTTTTTGCCATGGAGGCCTCCTTAAAATTATTATTGTTTTAAGGTGCAATTGCGGAACCAAAAAAAGAGGCTCCGATTGGAGCCTCTAAAAATTTGTTGATAATCAAATCAGTATTAATGTTTGCCTGGTTCGATTTTAACACCCTTACGTTCTTTCATAATGTAGGCTTGCATCGCAATCATCTCTTTCGAATCAGCTGCTAAGTTTTTACCTTGCAGTGGATTACGAATACACCAGTTCATCATTTCCCATACCGTGGCAACTTTACCCAATTGCTTTTGGAATTTAGGATAAGTTTCCGGATGTGTGTTTGCGCCGTTTGGGTGACATTGCGCACATGCGACTCCGTTAGTGCCTAGTTTTACCTTAGCACTGTTGGTCCAAAGATCGCGGCCGTATTTAGCGGTAGCATCGAATTCACCCTGCCAACGTTCAAGGTCAGCTTTTGTGAATGAATCTGCCGAGCTAACAGCGCCAGTAAAAATCATCATTGTTACTAGTAAAATAGTTTTCATCATTAGCTCCTAGTAGTGAGTTTGTGGTGGAGTACGTTTATCATCTGGTTGATGACTGACATCTTCCGGCTGATTTGTTTTTTCGTTATAAGCCACTGCGCGCGATTCATTTTCTGGAAGCAAGTACTTCGCAGTTACGCGGCCCGAGTTCATATTAACGAACTGCCATCCCGTTGCGTCCCTTTCAAAGAAAGGATCGGCGCGATTCATCGGTACAGTCAATACAGGTAGATGACTTTCCGCTTGCGTGTAAGAAGCCGGGTACGGCCATGGCCAAGCAGTTGCCATCACTGAATTGAACGCGATGTTACCGATTTTATTGTATTGAATTTGGTGAACGTGACCGTACAGTACGTTTACTTTTTTGAAAGGCTTCAATAAATCTTGTACTTGTTCGGCGTCGTCCGTCCAGAAATTCCAATTTTTAAAGATCTTTTGTAGAGGCGAATGCGAAAGAACTACGATGGGTGTATCTTTTTTCACTTTCTCTAGATCTTTTTTCATCCATTCACGCTGTTTTTCACCAACCATGAACGGGGAGCCATTTGGATTATCTAAACCAGCCATTTCCGCCATACGCTGTACATCAGTCGGCCATTTTTTAGTCCATTCATCAGTAGTTAAAATTGAATTTAACACCATGAAATGAACACCTTTGTGGTCAAAGCTATACCATTGCGGACCAAATAATTTTTCCCAGTACTGGCCAAGATCTAAATAGTAATCGTGTTCACCCATGACGTGATAAGTTTTGTATTTCAAAGCTGAAAGTAGTTCAGCTCCATGATCTAGTTCTGGCTTAGTACCTAGCTGAGCCAAGTCACCACCGAAAATTACGAAATCAGGTTTTGGGACTAACATATTACATTCAGCTACCGCACGTTTAAGACCCATGTCCCAGTTGCGTACGAATTCTTTACCTTTGATGTGTTGAATGTGTGAATCCGAAATATAGGCAAAAGTAAAACTTTTGTCTTTTTCTTCTTCAGCATAAGCAAACTTGATCAAGCTGATTGGCAAAGTAGCCAATGCGCCCGCGGCTAATGCCGATTTGTTGAAATCTCTGCGAGAAACTTTACTCATTGTATTCTCCTACTTCTTTGCGTTTCTGGCGCTAGTTAGGGTTTTTAAGAACGCGACAAGGTCACGTTTCTCTGTCGATGTTAGATTTAATGGGCGAATACCACCGCTGATGAAATCATTTACGACTTCTTTATCGGAACTGGCACCACCACGGTTATAGTGTTCAACAACTTCATCCAAAGTTTTTAAACTGCCGTCATGCATGTATGGAGCTGTTAAACTGATATTGCGTAAAGTTGGTGTTTTGAAATTACCCATGTCATACAATTTTTTGCTGACAGCTAGGCGACCCACTTCTGATGTTTTTGGATTTGTAAGTACTTTTACATCCACGGCCTCGTTTGAATAATCTGATTTCAAGAATTCTTGGCCGATGGCTTCTTGATCTGATTTCGATAGTTTATTAATTCCAACGCCGATGTTGTGAAATTTGTTGTCAGTAAACAACGCCGATGTACTTTCAACGGCATGGCAAGAAACGCAGCGACCGTTACCGATGAATACCGCAAAACCATTTTTCTCTTGAGCCGATAGAATTTTTTCTTCGCCGCCGTAGTACCATCGATCGAATTTGCTATTGCCATCGATTTGAGTTCTTTCAAACGTGGCGATCGCCATTAGAACATGGTTTAACTGGATATCTTTCGCTTCGATACCAAAAGCCGATTTGAATTGGTCTTGATACTTTTTCTCTTCGCGGACGATTTTCATTACGGGTTCGTGATTAGGTAAACCCATCTCAACGGGATTAGTCATCGGGTGCTGAGCTTGATCTTCCAAAGATGGAGAACGGCCATCCCAAAACTGAGACGTATTAAAAGCTGAATTTAGTACGGTAGGAGCATTGCGAGTTCCTGATAAGTTATTAATACCTTTTGAAACGCGCAAGTTATCTGTGAAACCTTTTTTAGAATCATGGCAAGTGGCACATGAAACTTTTCCTGTCGAACTAAAGCGAACGTCGTTATATAGGCGTTCACCTAAGATAACTTTTTCTTTTGTGATAGGGTTATTAGCGGGAATGGGTAAGGGTGGTAAGCCTAGCAAATTCTTATCTGGCGCTGGTCCATCAGCAGCAACTAGCTGCAAAGAATAAGCAAAGGTCGCCACCAGTAAAAGTCGAAGACTTTTTGACTGACGAAACATATTAAGCACGCGGCCTCCTGTTGTTATACATGAATGCTAGATGAAAAGATTTTTAGACTCAATCTAAAATTAGACTGAGTCTAAAAACTTCTTTTTTCCCAGACCTGGTTGTGCTAGACTCACTTCATAATGATTGAAAAATTACTTGCAGACCGTGGTTTGCGCCCAACAAATCACCGCTTAAAAATAGGACAAAAAGTTTTAAAGGAACACTGCCACTTCACCGCAGATGACTTGTGCGAGTGGGCTTCTAGCGGTAAACAAAAAATGTCTAGGGCCACGGTTTACAATATCTTGAATGAATTTGTAGCGGCTGGTTTGTTAAAATCTTTTTACTCTGGCGCGGCTGGTAAAACTATCTACGATTCAAATTTAAGTACGCATTTTCATTTATACGATGTTGAATCAAAAAAAATAATGGACGTCGATCCTAAAATGCTCAGCATCGATACAAAAAATCTTAAAGGTTATAAAGTTGAACAGATGGAAATCTTAATTACGGGTCGCAAACGATAGTCTAGTTTTTCTGTAAATATTCGCGAACAGCTTTTTCCATATCTGATTTTAAACCCGT
This sequence comes from uncultured Bdellovibrio sp., assembly GCA_963932905.1. Lineage (GTDB taxonomy): Bacteria > Bdellovibrionota > Bdellovibrionia > Bdellovibrionales > Bdellovibrionaceae > UBA2316. The sequence continues at coordinate 39,960 of CAWVRN010000016.1, read as the reverse complement.
CGTTTTAGCAATGGAAACGGCTTCGTCAATAGACTTATTTTCTTTTTTAACTAAATGAATAGCCAACCAAGCGGACGCACGATTTCCAGATTTGCAAAATAAAAATACTGGTTTGTCTTTGGCATCGGCCACTTGCTGATCAATTTGCTTGATCACTTCCGGATCAATGGTCGCTGATTTTTCAAATAGTACGCGTCCATACTGCATACCTAATTTTGAAACAGTAGCAGGTTCACTACAATTTCCTAGTTCATCTATAGATCTTAGATCCATAACAACCGCGCCGGTATTTTTTTTAAACGAGGTCAGTTCTTCTTCAGTAGGTTGGCCCGAAATATAGAAACGGCCGTATTTTTGAGGCGAAGAATGGGCCAAAGAAATAACTACGAATAAAGTAAGTAAAATAGTTTTCATGAATATTAAGCTGCGATGGCCGCCAGTATTCTGTCAAATCATTTTGGCTTAATTAGGACCCGGAAATGCCGTCTACAGCTGTTTAAACGACATCGGCTCATAATAATACGAGAAAGTTCCACAGTGCTTCCACACACAGCAGCAGTAAAGCTAATTTAGCGAAAATTAGTTATGCCACGGATAATGTTTTTAGCGATGGCTATCCCACTCAGCTAGTCAGTATTTCTGGCAATACAACATCGGGTTACACAGCTTCGTTGATTGTAGGAATCTAAAATAAAAAACCCTTAAAGACAGAGCGGATTCAATTCTCTATCAGTAAGGGCAATCTTTAAAAGATTTTAATAGTTCTGGTGTAAGGTCATCGTGATACAAACCATAGGAATCGACGTACAACCCTAACAAGTCTTTAGAGTCGCATCGAGCTGCATATAAAATGGCTTGATCATCTGGATCAGACGAATTTTCGAATCTAACCATTCGATCGATCGTGATATCCTTAGGATAAAGTTTAATTTTACCTGAACGTGCGCATAAATGATCATTCGCGCATCCTAGATTTTCGGTGTAACCCATACGCTGTAATTCTCGAATGGTGTCGCTTAAGGAAATCATAAATCCTGTGCCTGATCTTAACATGGCACGAGTTCCTGAATCAGAATCATTTTTTAGGTGCTTCGTTATCGTTACATCTAATTCCATCATAACAAAACAGTCATGCAAGTTCTTGGCCGCCGATGAATGCTAGGTCAAAGGCAAAACGTTGATTTATGCCACAGTGATAAAAACTAAATGATTGAATTTGCCCCAATCGGAATGTTCCAATAAGAAATTTAAAGAAATCTGAATATCGCTATTGGTAAATCGAATCTAGGTTACTTTCTAGTGGCTAACCATTCTGAACTTTTTTGCAAAATTTCGCTTGGGATTTCTTGACCTAGAGTCTGCAGCAAATCTGCTAGGCGAACGCTCTTCAGGTGTTTGCGCCAAGCTTCGTCGGCACCATACATGATACGTGCAACGGCACAGATTGAACTATCTTTTTGTTTTGCCGGCCGGCAAGGATTGTTCTTTCTAATTTCTTGGCATTGAAATGTGGTACGTCGACCTTCGACTGCTTCCACAATATCAAGAAACGTAATTTCTGAAGGCGAGCGCGCTAAGCGATAGCCTCCGCGCGGCCCCAGTGTTGTTTCAACTAAACCAGCTTGAGACAAGCTTTGCATTGCTTTTGATAAGTATTCTTTAGGAACACCATGGAATTCAGCCAAGTCTTTTGTTGCCAAAAAAACATCGTCAGGTAATCCCGCTAAAACTGAACAGCAATGTAAAGCCCACTCAACTTGATTTTTTAAAACCATTAATTTAATCCAGCCTTTGTTAAACCGTACATTGTGTCCAGCGATCCAGGCACAGAAGCAAAGCTAACGGAAAGTCGATTCCACATATTTATAATGCCAACAGCAAACGTAATATCAGAAAGTTCTTTTTCCGAAAGATGCTCACGCACGCGTGTAAATGTTTCGTCTGGGATACCGTGATCAGAAAGCTTTGTCACGGCTTCAGTCCATTCAAGAGCTGCGCGTTCTCTTGCTGAAAACAGTGTTGATTCACGCCAAATGGCAATGTGATGAACGCGCAGTTCACGCTCGCCATGTATTTTCGCTTCTTTGACATGCATATCTAAACAAAACGCGCAGCCATTCATTAGGGATGCTCGAATATTGATTAGATCGATCAGCGTGTGCCCAAGTGATCCCTTAGAGGCTTGGCTTAGTTCAAAAAGCTTTTTCGCAAGATCTGGTGATTGTTGTGCGTAGTTAAGTCGTTGGCTCATAAAAACTCCTTCATTTCAATTAAGGATAACAAATATCCTTAATTGACGCAATGCTAAAAATAGTATCGTAATATTAAGTATTTAGGAATGTTTTCGGTGGCTTCAAAGCTGTTTTCGGTGCTAAATTATTTCATAAGGGGAAATAACCATGAAGCACCTACTTTTAGTGGCAGTATTATTTACTTTCGGTTCCGCCCAAGCGTGGCAAGTTACGCTTTCATGTAGTCCTCAAGGGCATCACTCGGCAGATATCGATGACCTAGTTGTGGTAAATTCAGATGGAAAGCCCCGCGATTCTATGGATGACGTCACTGTGACCGCAACAGCAAGATCAATTGTACTCGGTAAAAAAAGTTTCAAAGATATTGCTCTCAAAGGAACCCGCTCTCATACATCCGGCGGGTTTTTATATAAACTTCGGCCCGACAAAGAAAACAAAATGATCAAATACGTTGCTATTTCTGATGTTGACGGTAGTGGCGATCTAGCGAGCGATGAAGTTGTTTCAGAAGACGGTGCCAAGTATTTAATGGCGTGTAGTGAGGTTCAAGCTTTAGATTGTTCTCTGCCTGCAATGCCAGTGAAAATTCCTAAAGATTCGTTTTGGGCTGGTGGGTGCGAAAAGGGGGCTTGGTTTCACGTTGGTCAAATTAAGCCTAAGCAAATAAAATTAAAAATTTTCCGTGCTGAAACCGGTGAATTACTAAAAGACGCTTGGTATGATTTTTCATCTGGTTGTCAGGTGAAATCAAAAGATTCTTTGAAAAACGACATCCTATCTTTTGATGGCGAAAGCATTCTTCTAAAGCGAATTAATCCAAAAGAAGAACCGGCACAGAATTGTTTTCTAAAACCCAGCAGGTAAATTTAATTAATTGCGGGGTTCCACTTTTCAGATCCTTTAGGTGCTGCCGCTTCCAGCGTAAATCGACTTCCCCATTTAGCGCGTTCACCGACTTGATCAGGAGTAAAGAATTCTATTCCGCCTTTCATCACGGATTCCAAAGAATTTATTTTTACCTTTGATCCGAATAATCCTAAATCGGCTTGAATGCCGACTTTACGCCAAAATACAGAATTAGAACGAACTAGCTTTGAATATTTGTTTTGAATGTTCAATTGGATAACAGCGAGCTGTGCTGTTTTGTTAAGTGAAACTTTGGTTACGTTGCCAACAGTTAAACCGCGAAACGTCACACTATCACCGGCGCCAATAGATTCTGCATTGGGAGCTTCCAGGAAGTAAGGCGTCGTATTTTCATTACTATCGTTAGATTCAGAATTAACAGACGCACTAAATACAGTTTGTTCGTCTGAATCGAATGCGCCGGGAAGTGCACCGATGTATGTTCCTTCAATTAGTGTTTCCAAACCCGAGATTCCACTGAAGGTGACCTTGGGACTTACGATCCAGAATTTTGTTCCGGCTTTGGCGAATTGCTCTGCTTCTTTTTGTAAATGAACTGTGGCTATCACATCTTTGGTGTCCTCGGAAATTACAACGCTTTTTACATACCCTATACTGACACCACGAAAACGAACTTGAGTTTTTTCTGATTGCAAACCAGACGCATCGGTAAAAAGAATTTTTATTGTTGGCCCACGCTTTTTTACTGAATCGTAAAATAGATAGCCGCAAATGATGAAGGCAATAACAGGAAATAACCAAATGGCCCAGTTTGCACGGAAAGATTTAATTTTTTGTTGAGTCGTTTTTGCCATTTGTGTTTTCCCATAGAAGTTGAGGATCAAAAGAAGCTGATGCCAGCATTGTAAAAATCACGACCATCGCAAACATGTAAGATCCAGGTTCTGGTTCCACTGTTGTCCATCGACCTAATTTGACAATGGCTACTAGTACCGCTAACAAAAAAATATCTAACATGGACCAGCGGCCGATGGCTTCGATGATATGATAGAGTCGAGTTTTAAATTTAGGATGCGAGCCATTTTCCGCAGTCAGTGCCAAATAGAAAAGGGCTAATAGTTTTAGAATCGGTATCACTAAGCTAGCTAGAAAAACAATCAAAGCGATGGGCCATGAGCCATCGTCCACTAACGACATAATTCCGCCCCATATAGTGGATGAATTGCGATTTCCATAAAGTTCTACCGTCATAAATGGATAGATATTTGAGGGTACAAAAAAGATAAGCGCAGTTAACGAATAGGCAAGTGTTGCTGCCGCTGATCGGGGTTGATGCCAGTAGTTCAGCTCTCCGCAACGGTCGCACTGAATATCATCCTGATGGTTGGCGGGCACAAGCATAGCATTCGAACAAACACGGCACATGTAATAATAGGGATGTGGTGTTGAATTCACTAGTAATCTCGTTCTTTCTTTTCTATTGTTAGTTTTAGGTGTAACTCAAGTTTTTAAAAATGCAATTTCGCCGCCGACATGATTTTGCCGTGGTTGAGTCGCATATTTGGGATATGCGTTTGCGTGTGTGGCTTATTACCCCATTACTCTTGAGTGGACTTGCGTTTTCGGTACACTAAGTTTCGATAAGGATGATGTATGAAAGAATGGTGGCAGCGGTTTTTTATTCCACTTACGGCCGAAGTGATGTTTCAACCACGTTTGGTCCAAGCCAAAAAAGAAGTTCAACAGATACTAAAACAGGTTCCGATTCCTAAAAAAGCGCGGGTTTTAGATTTGGCGTGTGGAACTGGTCGACATTCCCTGCAATTCGCGAAAAAGAACTACCAGGTTACGGGATTGGATTTTACAAAGAATTTTTTAAAGGATGCCCAAAAAGCGGCTTTAAAGGCAAAGCTGCCGATTGATTTCGTTCATGGCGATATGAAAAATTTAAAACCTCATTTCGACACAAACGAATTTGATTTGGTGGTGTCTCTATTTAATAGTTTCGGTTATTTTCATGTTCGCAGTAACGATTTAAAAATGCTTAAAGAAGTCCATCGAGTTTTAAAACCAGGTGGTCGACTTGTGATTAATACGTTAAATGGGGATGGCGTAAAGTTAGCGATGGCTAAACCGGTTTCAAATGGACGTGAACCTATCAAGAATGTCTTTATGATTGATAAAGCTTATTTCGATCCCAAAAAAAAGAAAACGTTCGCTGAATGGACCATCGTGGACGTGCGCAAACCAAAAGCTAAGGTAGAGCGTTTGCTGTTCGATCAAAATGTATACACGCACGCTGAACTAAAAGGCTTACTGAAAAAGGCTGGATTTAGAATCGAAAACGTGTGGGGGATGTTAGAAGGTGGTTCGTTTTCATCTAAAACCACCTGGCATCAAACTATCGTAGCGAAAAAGCTAAAATAGAAAACGCTACCTTTATTTAGATAACGTTTCGATGGGAATATTTAAAGTAATTGTTTTTTTAGTTCCAGTTTCTTTAGCTACCTGCTGTGCATCGGCTTTAGAAAGACCTTTGATTTTAAATGTTGTTTCGCCCGAATCGGTTTTGAATGTAACGACGCCGCTTTCAATCTTAACAACTTGGCCGGTATAAGTAATGTGTTTGCCTGCAAAACTGAAAAGTGAAATCAGTAGAGTGGAAATAATCGAAATCATTTTGTCGCTGCCTTGTCTGTAGCTTCTGGTGCGACTGCCGGGACGGCTGCCGCGCGTGTTGCTTGTTTACCTTGACCCCAATTCACGTCTCTTAAGCGTGAAATCAAATTTTGATCAAACCCAGTCATACATTTTTTAGAAGATCCATCGGCATTTGCAACAGGCCGCGAAAAAGGGAAATCGGCATTCACTTCACGCAAGATGTCTACCAGATGCGAATAGTTTCCGGGACTTTTTCTTAGGTCGTCACTTGTTGTTGCATTGTATCCATGGCGTCTAACTGGATTTTCAAATTCAGCAACCCAAGCGTCGAATTCAGCTACCTTAGCATTTGGATTGTTGATGATTTTTTCTAGTCTTTGGACATAGTTACGATCGTAGGTTAATTCGCCAAGATAGCGGATTTTTCCACCTTCGTTCACCCTTAAAGCATCTGTGGCGTCTTCCGATGTTTTCTCCGCAGTGTAGGTTTCATTTTGCGCTACAGCTTTTCTAACGACGTCTTTAATTTCAGCACCGCACGTAAATTTTTGATTGCCGCGTTCTTGAAGAATTTGGCTCCAAACGAAGTGATAGTTAACATTGCATTTTTCTTTATAGGAATTGATATCGTTTATTTTTCCATGCTCGCTAGGATCATAGCTAAAGAAGTTCAGCTTTGCTGATTTTGAATCCGTGGGTTCCGCATCTGATTTGGCTTTTATGCACTTGTATTGTTCGTCTGTTAATTTGGGAACGGCCTGAGGATGCTTACTTCGACAATGAGCCACCGCAAGAGAAATAACTAAATATCCATCATCATCGATAACGTATCTTTTAGATTTGCCCGAAGACAGTTGAACCGCGACAGTTTTTTCACCTTGCATCATGCCAGTAACTACTTCACCACACGCCGCTAATGCACTTACAGATTGGCTTAAAACCGCCATAAAAATTACTAAATATTTCATAAGATTTTACCTCGATATCTTAATATTAAATGGCATTGCATGGAAAAGAAACACACTCGACCCAGTTCTCGACTTTCGACGAATCAATGATTTAGACAAATCGGGGCAAAACTACTCTAGTAGTGATTGATTCTGCACGCGGTAAGGCAGAAATCGTCGGGAATTTTTTTTGAATAGACTTAGGTAGGGAATTGGAATGTAATTTTAAAAAATTATCAGGAGGACTCGTGAAAGGATTCTATGTTATCGCAGCACTATTAGTTGGTATGTCAGCAATGGCTCAAACACCTCAACAAATTGTTATTAGTATGGACCGACAGGAATTTCAGCCGATTCAACAAGTGAATTGGAAAATTTTGGCTGGAACATCAAGCATGGGAACCTCAGAGGGTTCTTTGGAACGTTCAGGTAATGGTTTGGGTATTGGTATCGAAAGAATTTTATCTGATCGTTGGTCTGTTGGTGCTCATTACACTAATATTCGTGCGAATGCTTCAAATTTTTATATTTATGATTCCTATGATGAAAATGGAAATCCTCGTCGCTATGAATACCGTGAAAGCGTGAATATGGTAGACGTATATGGTCGATTTGCATTCGTAAATTACCCAGTTAATAAATGGAACCAAATTCAAGTTGGCCTATTAGGTGGCATTATGGCCATGGATAAGCATGATAAGTCGACAAACCTTATCTATGGAGCTTCGGCTTCTTATAATTACGATAATTTAATCGGCTTTGAATTGAACACAAAAGTAGATCTAGACGCCCAAGCGTCGACAAGTGCTAATATCATCGGTTACTTCTAAATTTACTTAGGTAATAAAATCGCCGCTAGATAAATCTAGCGGTTTCCCTATATAGCATTTCTCAATTAGGCGATTCACAAACCATATTCGTTAGAATTCAGTATCGGATTCACGATTTTGTTTTTAATCTGAAAAAGATGCCTATATTGAAAAACCATCACGTTTCGATATGAAACACTGTCGAGTATAATAGGAACACCTGTCGTCTTTGTCCTCAAAAAGGTCTGCGTATACTCGATTACATATGGAGAATGGTTTGCACATATAGCAATATCTGGGGGCAATTTGTTAAAACGGGTGTTTATCTCAATATCGATGGTTGGACTTCTGCTTGTAACATTTCAAAATTGTTCACAAGGCCGTGACGACCGTTCGATGGAATATGTGGTAAAGAAAGAAAACAATAATCCCACATTGGTGGCTGACGAAGACATCACCGACAACTTGGCTGGTTTGCCAACAGGCAATGGGTCGTTAGGTGGAACTAGTAAAGATCCGTTAGCTTTACTTGATAGCGTATCCTGTTTTCAAAATTATATTTCTGTATTTGAATGGAAAAACCCTGGCGCTAACTTGATGAGCGAAAAACCTGTTTTGGGTTCAAAAAAAATGGCGGATTTAAAACTAAAAGATAGTTCATTCTCGGAAGCTAATCTTTCAACTGCATGGCGAATTGAGGGGATGATAAAAATTGCGAAAGATGGTTCGTCATCGTCGGCTATTCAATTTTTGAAATCACAAGTAGATTCTAGTGATTCTTTGGATTGTTACCTGATGCGCGTAGGTGACAACGAAACCTTGCAAGCGGGTTTAGCCAACGTACTTTTTCATGATATAGGCAATGACTTAAATGCCAATATTTTTATTGGCTTTCTAAGATACCAAGAACAGTTCATCGCGTGTCGTGTAAGTTCCGGCAGTAGGGACGTGGAGCTAAAAAATGACGGCGAAGTTTCAACGATGTTATCATCATCTCAGGCATTCGTGTTAAAACGTGGATGCTATCCTTCTGTGGATTAACTACCAATTAATTTCTGTTTTACCCATTTTTTTCAAATAGGCATTAGCTTTTGAAAACGGCTTGCTGCCCATAAAGCCTCGGTGTGCCGATAGCGGTGATGGGTGAACAGATTCGATCACATAGTGTTTACTACGATCTATGAACGCGCCTTTTTTTTGCGCGTAACTTCCCCAAAGAATAAATACTAATCCTTCTCGCTGATCATTCAGTGCATGAATGATTTTATCTGTAAATATTTCCCAGCCACGTCCCTGATGAGACGCCGGTTTGCCCATTTCAACAGTGAGTACACTATTTAAAAGTAAAACACCCTGATCGGCCCAAGAACTTAAATCATCTTTGACCGAAGGCTCTTTATTTAGATCGGATCGAATTTCTTTGAAAATATTTAAAAGCGAAGGTGGTGGTCGGACACCCTGGGGAACAGAAAACGACAAACCATGAGCTTGGCCTTCCCCGTGATAAGGATCTTGTCCAAGAATTACAACTTTGACTTTGTCAAAATCGGTGCGATTAAGGGCCTCGAAATAATTTGGGCCCTTCGGAAAAATCGTTTTATTTTTTTTGATTTCGCTTTGAAGAAAAGTTCTTAGGTTTGTCATATAGTCAGATTTAAATTCAGTTTCCAAATGTTTTAACCACGATGGATTGAGTTTAATATTTGAATTTGTTTCTGACATTGACGTTTGCATAGTTAGCTCTTTGTTTTAATTCTCATGATATGGCCTTGATCAGTTGAAAAGTATATCCAACCATCAGGACCAGTGCGAACATTTCTAAAACGTAAATTCATATCTTTCAACAGTTCTTCTTGTTGAATCACTTTGTCACCTTTAAAAACTAAACGGCGTAGATGACTACCACTTAGGCAGCCCACAAATAGATTGCCTTTCCATTTAGGAATCTTGTCACCAAAGTAAAACCCAATACCTGATGGCGAAATCGACGGAACCCAGTAAACAATAGGTGATTTCATTCCGACTTTTTCAGAACCTTCACCGATTTTAGGTCCTTCGTATTCTGTTCCATACGTCACAACGGGCCAGCCGTAGTTTGCACCTTTTAAAATTAAGTTAACTTCATCGCCGCCCTTTGGACCCATTTCTGCCTGCCAAAGCTGCTTCTTTGCGCTATTCCAAGACAACCCTTGAGGACTGCGGTGTCCGATCGTCCAAATTTCTTTTAAACCACTACCATCTTTAGCAAATGGATTGTCTTCTGGTACAGTGCCGTCCAAATTAAATCTTAAGATTTTTCCTAAGTATGTTTTCTTATCTTGTACCTTAGGGCGATCATAGCGTTCACCAATTGTGACAAAAATATGATCTTGATCGTCGAATTCAATGCGCGAACCAAAATGTGCGCCTATGTTATTGGGTGAACCTGCCGAAATAATTTTTCGAAAGTTTTTTAAAGTTAGGCCATCTAAATCCGCACTGGCAAATGCAGTGGTGGCTTTATCTGTATCGACAGGCTCAGAATAAGTTAGAAATATTTTAGTTTTTATTTTCGGATGGACTCGAACGTCTAACAAGCCGCCTTGTTCTTTGGACCAGACTTTAGGAACCCCCGAGATTGTCTCTACTTTTTTGTCTTTCAAATTAAATGTTTTTAGTTGGCCACTGCGTTCCGTAAAGATAATTTTGTTTTCATTCAGAAAATCAAATCCCCAAATTACGTCTTGTTGTTGCGTCAGTTCTTCCGTTGTTAGACTCATGCCGTCGGATTTAAAGTCAGCTGCCAATAAGTTTGAAAAATTTATCAACAGACTTGTGACAAAAACTAGGATTAAAGTCTTAGGCATAAAGGTCCTTTCTTGGTAAGCCAAAACAAATTTATAGCCTCATAATGAGACTGTCACGACGAATATAAAGTCGTACAAATTAAAAGTCTAGACAATGATAATTTCCAGCAAAGCCATGGTATTCTAGAGTTAGGAGGAGGCGCTATGGCAAAACGTAAAGCTAAAGATCCACTCTCCCTTTTCAGGAAGAAAAGAAAAAAAGCTGAAAATAGTGGAGCAGCGCGAACAGAAAAACTGATTCAGGATGATCCAGATTTAAAATCGTTCGTTTATCAGCAAATAGCGGAATTTCAGCCTTACGTGACTCCCACTACAGTCGCAGCCGTCATTGCTAAAGATCCACAAAAGCTAGCGATGGAATTGGAACTGAAAGGGCAAGGTCGGTCAACAAGTCAGTTAGCACTACTTCATCGTGTGGCAATTCGCCTCAAAGATGGGGATTCTAGTATCCAACAGGAAGCGCATCATGAAAATATTTATGAAGCGATTCGTTTAGCAAAAGAAAAATTGCTAAATCGACTTGATGAAATTCAAAATGAAGTGATCAGCAAAAAAGATCGTATCGACGAGATTAATCAAGCATTGCAAAATCAGTTTAAACACTAGACATAGTCCACACTAAGAAATAGTGTGGACCCATGTTTAAGAATCTAAATTACCGACATAATGTGGCCAGAATTGCAGTACTCAGTGCTATTGCCATTCCATTCGTAATTATCTTCATGCCTTTCTTTGTTCCCATGTTGTTAGCTATGTTTTTCGCGTTTGGATTAGAACCAATTTGGGAAAAAATCGGCTCTAGCCGCAGACAGAAGAAATTTTTTCCATTATATCTTTTGGTTTTCAGCGTATTTTTTCTAATTATTCCGTTTGTATTTGTAGGTGTGAAAGTCGTGCGACTGCTGCAAGAGTTTACCTCACAGGGAACAAAAAATTCGCAATTGTTCCAAAGCTTAAATGCTGTTTGGGATAAAGCATTCGCTTCGATTAATGAGGTTTTACACGCGATAAATTTGGATCCCGACATCTTACCAAATAAAGACGAGATTATTGCCAAAATATCGCCGGTTGTCGTGGAAAAAACTACGGCGTTTTTGAGTGGAATTCCTGACCTGGGCTTGGCATTGGCTGTATTCTTTGGAATGCTGATTGTTTTTGTCAGTCACGCGACTCGAATTCGCGGTTTCTTCCTAAACATAAAAATATTACCTCAAGAAGAACTGGATGAAATCATCGACTGTTTGAAGAAGAATTGTTACATGACTTTGATATCGACATTTCTGATTGGTATGTTGCAAGCATTTATTGTAGCGACGGGAGCTGCAATATTTGGTTACCACGAATTTCTTTTGATCTTTATTATCACATTTTTGCTATCGTTCATTCCTGTTATTGGGGCCGCGCCAGTTAGTTTCGTTTTAGCGTTAGGCTCATTAATGATGCAGCAAAATGGTAATGCGATTGGCTTGATCGTAGTTACGATCATCGCGGGCAGTATCGACAATATAATCAAACCGTATGTATTTTCAGGAGATGAAGAAGGGGTGCACCCATTTGTGGCCTTGCTGGGTATTATCGGTGCGATTATTGTTTTTGGATTGCCAGGATTATTACTAGGACCGTTGTTATTGCAAGTGGGCGTGGAACTTATTCCAAAGATGACTTCGGAAGCCGCCGCCCATACAAAACTTTAAAAGGGTTTTTAAAGGTGCTCAAGACAGGTGGGTGAGTAGTCGTCTTAGTCTAAAATCTAGATGATGAAATTCACCATAGTTAACAGTATGTAAATCAGAATTAAATAGTTAAACTCTCCTTTATGGGGTTGCTTGTTAAGGGCGACAAGGTTGTTGATGGTTTGCATGAGGACTCCTTTCCTATACAAATCATCGTATATGTAAATTATATGTAAATCAAGCGGTGCTATGTAAATTGGCCCAAAGTCCTATGACCGATTATTCCTTTTTGATTCCAATAACTTCAAAGTAGTTTACCGTTTCGGCAAATTTTTTTCGTACTTTTTCAAAGTACTCGATTTTAAAATTTTTGAGTCTATTTCGTAACTCCGGTTCCGAAATTCCGATCGCATGTTTTTTGGTAACCAGGGAATCTTCGGGGCCGAATACACTCAATGCAATCACGCCACCTGGTTTGATTGCAGATAACATTAAATTCCACATGCGCTCATAGTGGTCAAAATCAATAAAATGTAAACTATGATAACTATAAAGTAAGTCACAAGCGGGTAATGACTTAAGATCTTCAAAAGTAGAATTTAAAAACGTCACTCGATCGCTTTTTAAGGTCTGTTTCTCGGCGAGAGTCAGCAAGTCAGAGTCGCTATCGATTGCCAATACAGACCATTCTGGGCGTGCTGTTAAATACCCTGTTTCAATGCCAAGACCACAACCTAAATCGATGGCATGCTTGGCTGTCATATCAGGAAAAAAAATTAGAGATTTAACCAGCAGATCCTTAACATTGCGACCAAGATTTTTATTTAGATAGTTCTGATTTGATCGCATCCTAGCTTTACTTCATGTCGTATTTAACCAGGGTTCCGATTAAATCCTGAAGGGTCTCGAATGGACTATTGTTTTTTGGTAGTGAATTTTTCAATTCCATCGTCAAAACAGGAACACTGCGCTCATACCACATATAGCGTCCAAGGCTGCCGGGGAAGTGTCCTAGTGATTTCCACGGCAAATAGTTATAGCGAGGTGCGGGAACTTTGGGTCCGTCGAAATCCAAAACATTCAGCGGTGTGTGGATCGAAATAATAAAATCAGGCTTGTAATCTTCGATATGCTTGAGTGCACATTTAGTTTCTGGCTCGCTACCAGATTGCTCGCCGGGGAATCGACGAGGTGAACTTTGCGCATGAAGTTTCCAATACTTTTGAGCTAGTTCATCCCAATCTTTAGTTGGAAAGTTTCTATTTAAATCAATTTTGTTCGCATTGTACCTGGTTTTCTCTTTTACGCCGTCGGGATTTAATACGGGAACGACTCGCCAATCATTGCGCGGTTCAATTTCCTCTAAACGTTCCATCCAGTAGCGTCCTACGGTCCCAGCATGAGTTTCGTCTCCGTGAATCAGCGAGAAAGCTAAAATCTTTTTAGGGGACTTATCTTTCCCGGCGTGGTCGTAGTGATATATTGGAACACCTTCATTGCTTTTGCAGCCTTCAAGAACCATCGCTTTTTTGCAAGCCTCTACTAACAGTTTTGAATTTGAATCGCCAGGAAATGCCTTCAGGCTTTGCACGCAAATATCAGCCATATTTGGTGGCGTCGCTGTCGTTGATGTCTCGATTTTTGTTTCGGCTTCGGTCGCAGCCGCAGCGTTAGCGCTGCTTGGGCTTTGAGTTTCCACGTCAGCTAAACAAAATGATGAGGCCAATAAAAAAAAAGTAAAAAACGATTGTTTGAATATTTTTGAGTCGGTGAATTTCATCTGAAGCCTTATTATAAGCCTGTTTTGTCCTATTTTGATAAGAAAAAAAAGTCCACTGGGTGATTTTTACGACATTGATTTACACTTGATAGATCCCTAAGGAGGATGCATGTTAGGCAAATCAGTACGTTTGTTTACGTTGTTTGTAGTTGTGAATCCGTTTCTTATTGTTTCCTTTCAAAATTGCTCTCGACCATCGTCCGAATGGCTTGCGTCACAAGATAAACCTGCGGCTAAGGCTGCTCTAACTAATGAATTTAAAACGGAAAACTAAGTTTTATAATAGCCACGACCAGTGGCTAGTTTTTTAAAGAGAGACGAATACAGAGGGTTGACTTACACAGACTCTACAGTGTAAATTAAGTGTAAATATGACTAAGACACACACACCACCCCTCCCACAAAACCTAAAACCCCTTTCTCCGAAAGAGAAGGGTGTTTTAGATTTTGTAACTGCTTACTTTCTTGAAAACGGTCACAGCCCTTCTTATCAAGAAATCAAAGAACACTTTGGCTTAGCTTCATTTAATTCTGTACAGAATTACTTAAAGCAATTGCAGAACAAAAGTTACCTGCGCTTGTTCCCTGGACAAAAGCGCTGTATCGAAATTTTGCAAACATCAGATTTTTTTAAAGATAAAATTTTGCAGAAGACAGAATTTCCTAGTGATTCACAAACCAAGCTCCTCCAGAACTTGTCGAAACCGTTGCCCACGGTTTCGAATTTGAAAACTCAAAAGGAAGTTCTGTCCTCTCCCCATTTTTCAAATAGAACGTCTGTTGGTGAATTCCCGTATTTGGGTCGCGTAGCAGCCGGCAATCCCATTGAAAGACAATTGGAAAACGAAACTTTGGATGTGATTCCATTATTGGTGAAACAACCAGAGACAACATTTATTGTTAAAGTCGAAGGTGATTCTATGATCGAAGAAGGGATCAATGATAGCGACTTCATCCTTGTGCAAGAGCAGAGTCATGCAAAGAATGGGGATATCATTGTGGCTTCTGTGGATAACGAGGCGACTGTTAAGAGAATCTACTATAAATCCAAATCAAATCTTAACGAAAAACAAAAAATTGAACTTCGTCCCTCGAACAGTAAATTGAAGTCATTCTTCTACGATCCGGAGCAAGTGACCATTAAAGGTATAGTCGTTGGTCTAGTTCGTAAGTTCTAATGTCAGTCCATCACTGAATTTTTCTCATCAGATTTTGTGAATTCATTTAGTTAAGCGGAAGGAAGTCAGACTTTCTTCCGCTGACCTTATCGTTTCGATAAACTTTCCTTATAAAACTTTCGGTCATCTATAACTATTCCTTAGAGCCCTAAACATTTTCCCTAGACCTTGGTCAAAAGCTGCGATTGAATAATATCACTTTCAATCAATAGACAAAGGATGTTTTATGTTTAAGAAAGGTTTGCTGGCTGGGATAGCATTATGCTTGTCAGTCGCGTTCACCACGGAAGCTCAAGTCCAACCTAGGCTTTCAACCAATCACTATCAAGTTTATGTACAAAGCCCTCTGAATTTTCAGCAGATACAAAGCTACATGGCTTGGTTGAAAAAAAATGATTACGATATTGCCGGCGTTAAATGGCAAGAAGGAAAGATCGAAGTAATCACGGACCAAGCGGGTATTGATCGATTAACTCAATATCGTGTTCCATTCACGGTGAAGAACACGCATCGTCCAGGGTTAGAATCATCGGATAAGTTAGATCCTCGTTATCTAAATCCACAAAAAGTAGAAGAGAAACTTAAAAAGATCGCGGCTCAATTTCCCAACCATACTCGATTGGAAACTATCGGAAAATCGAATCAAGGTCGTCCCATCTATGCGTTGTTATTATCTAAAGCGGCGAAACGAAACGATTCGTCTTACTTCAACAAACCGACGTTGATTATCGACGGTATGCACCACGCCCGCGAGGTCATGACCTCAGAAATCGTTATGGATGTGGCCGATGTAATTTTGTCAGTGAGACGTACGAACTCACAGTGGAATCAATTGCTAGATGCTTGGAATATTTGGATTGTTCCAATGTTGAACGTCGATGGAAATAATATCGTATGGACATCTGATACCTGGTGGAGAAAAAATGCACGCGCGAATGGTTCAAACGTTCACGGTGTGGATTTAAATCGTAACTATACATTTGCATGGAACGCATGTAGCGGATCATCGGGCAGTCCATCATCAGATACTTATCGTGGTGCTTCTGCAGGTAGTGAACCAGAAACTCAAGCATTGATGAAATTAGGATACATGACTTACCCAACGGCTTCCCTAAGTTATCATTCCTACAGTGAGTTGGTTTTGTACCCGTATGGTTGCCAAGGTGCCTTTACAGGCGAAAATGCACTACATCAAAAAATTGGTGGCGAGTTAGCTCAAATGTTACCTTCAGACAGCAATAAAGGTACTTACACAGCAGGCACCCCTTGGAAACTTTTGTATTCGGTGGATGGTGATTCCATGGGTTTCATGCATGGCGAATTTGGGGCTTTGGCATTTACATTCGAAGTCAATCAAAGTTTCCAACCTGACTATGCTGTTCGTGAACCAACATTAGTTAAGCATAGAAAAGCGTGGTCCTACTTTATCCAACGTATGAGTCAAAACATGCTAAGCCTAAAAGTTGTGTCAGCAGCGCGTTTCCAGCCTTTGGAGGCGACAATTTCTATTTCTGGCATTATTAAAAACAAAGGTGAGAAACCGATGAAAACAAATGCCGCTGGAAATTTCTTTAAAGTGTTAGATCCAGGTACTTACACATTAGAGATTAAGTTAGCAGACGGGCGTGCGAAACAAATCCAGGTTCAAATGGCTGGTCAGCCACAAACTCAAGTAGTTTCCTTTTAATTTTCAGAAACTGAATGAGAATTTTTGAATCCCACAGTATAAAGGCTGTGGGATTTTTTTTCGTTTCAATACAAAACCAAATACAAAACTGAATGCAAAGTCATTGCTAGTTTGAACTCTTGTTTTTTAAGTAACGGAAGTTTAGACTTTGGATTATGAAAAAAATCATAAAGTCCATTTCAAAAGTATTGAATGTATGGGGACTTGTTAGTTGAAAGAGTATTTTTTTAAATCACTTTCAAAAATTTTGCGATTAAAAGTTTCAGATGATGGGCTGAAAATTGTAGCAAGTTACCTGCAGACCGATTCGGATGATAATCTAGAGGTTTTGTCTCCAGGTGTTCGAGTTGGCGAATTTGATAATCAAGGATCTTCATATTCATGGACTTGGGCGTGGACAACGGACAATGCCTCTTTCGAGATTTGGAAACCAAGCGGAATTTACCTTAAATTAGAATCCACAGGCGAAATTACCCTGTTTAGAAAACGCGGTCAGAGTTTAAAAACTCCAAAAGAGTTATGGCTAGGAAAAACAGGATTGATTTCATATGGTATCATCGCCGGTAATTTTGATGGCTCTAAAGTTAGCCTTGTGAAAGACAGTTATCCATTTTGGGATGCCTATATGAACGTGACTTACGACGGTATTTGCGAAGATGAAGATTTCTATCCACTGCGTATGATGGGACGAGAGCTTTCTAAGCGACTTCGCATTCCATTTGATGAATCGATCAGGGTGTAAAAAAAGCTGCTTTTAAGGCAGCCTTTTTCAATTTGTATGATTGCAAACTAAATTCAAGTACTATCGACGTAAAAGTCCGCGAGTCAATTGACCATACTGGATCAAATTTTTCCACATTTGAACGTGCTGTGGGAATTTGTTTTTCTCTGTTCGATATTCACCTTCGAAAGTGAAGCTCATCGAACCATAATTTTCATAGTAGTAGTCTTTGCTAGTACCTATCGCGGAATAGCCTAACACATCCGGAGTTTTTCCAACACGGAAATCAGCCCCAAAGTTGTTCTGCATAATTTTGCCGTAGGCTTTGTAAAGAGCCAAATAGTCACCTGGTAATTCTGGAGCTTTAGCAAAAGACCATGGGTAGAGAGCCGCGCCAATGCAGCAATGGTAATCCATAGAGATCAACAATCGCTGTTGATTAACTTGCAATTGGTTGATCAACATATCTCGAGCCGCTTGAGTTTCAACTTCTTTAAAACCAACGAAATTTGCTTGGCGAACCGAGAAATCACGATTTAAATCTTGGCCGCGTGAATTTTCGCGACGGCGAGTATCGTAACCATCGGGATTGAAAATGGGGATCAAGTAAATCGCCCCACCCGCTTGGAAATAGGGAGCAATAGTTGGATCTTTAACGCCTTCTTTAGCAAACCACTCTGGTAAACGGTCTTCAATTCCTAGGTATTCGTCACCGTGAGTAGTGCCAGTGATTAAAATTGCTGGCGTTTGCTCACGTGAGCGAACTACAGCCGGATTTACATAACGTTTTGGATAGGAAACTTTAATCACGACCAGTGGGCGACCACCTGGAGTTTTGCCGTATTGACTGACTTGAACAAATTCAGGATATTTTTGAGGAAGACTGGCAAAGTATTTTACTAGCTCCGAGTAAGCGGGACCTTTTGTTCCTGAATCACTCTCGACACCTAAAGTACGAGAAAAAGCAGGAAGCGCTAAACAGACAGCAATTAAAAGCTTTAAAAACGACATATCAAAACCCTATTTTTTATGCTTGCGCGTGCTTGCGAAGCGGGCATCAACAAATCATGTGATGAAAATCGGGTCAACAGAATTAGTTATCTATATCGTTTAGTTTCTCGAGCTGATTGGCGAAGTATTCTAGTAAACCAGAGGCGTCTATATCTGCTTGGTATTGCTCAGCTAATGATTTGTGATCGACAATCTCAGTTCTATTTGTCATTTTTAAAAGATCCTTTTGTACTTTGGCTTGGGTGCGTTGGGCGAAGCCTAATTCTTGCATCGCTTGGGTAATATAAATATCTGATTCAGCTCCGTCTTTTTTTGTGCCGATCTCAGCTACTATATCAGTTAGCATTGCATACGGATATAGCGGGACTCTCATAGGATGTTTGATATCAGGAGCCTTCATACTTAGGAAACCACTTTTTAAAATCTTGGGATTTCTCGCTTGCATAGACTCAAAATAACTTTGTACGTCCTTAGGCAAATCAGAACGAACGTCATATGCTGTTAAACGATTTAAAGTCTGAATATGAATCAACGGCCAGCGCAAGCCGCGGCGTAGATCATGCAATCCAAGCTCGATGTCGTCTTGAGTAAATTCGCGTGCTTTTATTTTTGTAAGTAACGAGCGTGCATAGCTGACTATATTCTTGAGATTCATTTCTAGGTCTTTTTCAGCGCTCTTCCAATCCTCAAATTTAGCTAAATGTTCGTAGACTTCATTCAATGTGTCGACCGGGTCAACGTTGGACGTTGGATCATTTGGATCGCGGGCCAGTCTTGCTTCGATTAAGCCATTTAATAAATTAGTGGCCGCTTCGGATTTTTTATTTTCAAAGTATTTTATAAGGCGGGGCTGCTTTAGTTTTGTAGAAACGCCAATAAGGCCTTGATACAAATCTACTCTACCAATCAGGTCTTCGTATTTTTTAAAAAAGCCCCTTTGTTTAGTGAAGAACTTGCGTTCATACGCTTTTTCGTAAATTTTTGCTAGGCTTTGAAGGCGAAAAAACACGACACGAGCATCGCTAGTGAGAAGGAGATTAACTTTCTCGTCGTCCGTCATGCTTTTGGTCTTCTGAAAATGGACTTTCAATCGATCGATATTCAGCTTAAACGCCTGCAGGCCATAGGTTGTTTTGTCCGTATAGATTTTGGGTCGATAAAAATAAAAACAGCTATTGGAACCACCACCAGAACCTGAGGCAAAACTGGCAAGAGGAAGGGTGAGCAAAATGAAGGCTTTAAGTACCCAAGATAGCATGGGCTAGGAAGGTGCAAGCTTAGGGCCTGGTTTCCATTATTTGGGGACCATCCTAAGCGCATAGGATGTCTTGCCGTTAAACACAGAGCCCTTTCTGAGGCACTTAGTTCGATATAGAACTAGTCAAATTGTATTACAGTAGGTTGCGTGCGTTCGCTTAATAGATGAGTATCACTGCCAATTTTTTCTCACCTGAATTGTGGTTCTCCGTTCCCCTTCGGGGTGAAAAGGGGCCATTTTAGCTGGTTGGCGACGAAATATATAGCTAGTCATGCGTCAGTAAATTCAGCTCTGGAAAAAGAATGAACTTGTAGGTAGACTAGGTTCTACTCATTTGAATGGAGCTTCGCTATGCAGAATAGATCATCAGAAGTTCGTAAACTTGTTGCAGCCTTGAAAGATCTTGAAACAAGTCAGAAGAAATCGGCGGAACTGTTTCCACAATTGATGGCAACGCATTTACGTCTGGCGAAAGCTCATTACGAGTCTAAGGATCTTGAGTCGGCCTATCTGCATACGAAGAATGCAACCCAATTTAGCGGGGTCAATTTTGGCCTTCTCTTTCAAGCCGGTGTCTTAGCGAACGAAATGGGTCGTCTACGCGAAGCCGGAGAGCATTGGCTGCAATCCATCAACGAAGACTCACCGGAACTTCTGAATGACGTTATCGGCCTAATTGTTTCGCGGGGCGGGTCAGAGTCCGAACCAAAATTGATGGAAGTCGTGGCGAAAACTATGTTCGACTGGGAAAAACTTCTGAAGCCCGCCCTAGTAAAAAAAGTAAAAGGGAAATTCACAGTCGAAGGATCGGGCCCGACATGGGGTCTCAACCTCGCAAAGCTCGCTTTCGAAAAAGATCCGACTGCGGTCTTTTATTTTCGTGCGCTCTCGGCCCTGGCTGCGGCGAAAGCAGATCACTTGGCCGCCGCTAAATCTTTGGATGAATACGTGAAACGCACTCGGGATCCATTCTTTCAAGCGTCTGCACGCAAGCACCGCTTCGAAAAAGAGGGTTTTAAAAAAGAGAATTTCAAAGATGCCGTCGATGAAACCTTTCCCAGCGCACGCGCCTTCTACAACGCTGGCGTCGTGCATGGACATATGCTCCGCGCCACGGTGAAGGGTTCGGCGGAAAGAGACAGCTTGGAAAAAATGACGGCGCATTTTTACGACCTTTCGCTGGCGCGCTACGAGAAACATTTCACAACCCGCGAAGGCACCCACGAAGATAGTGATCACCATATTTACGCAATGGCCTGCCGCAATCGCGCGATGCTCGAACTCGGCCACGAACGTTGGGAAGACGCTCGCGCGCTCTATACAAAAGGCCTTGAAGCTAGCCCCTTCTATGAACTTTACCTCGAAAGATCGGACTGCCTTTACAAGCTGGGACGCATGCCAGAAGCGGCCCAAGATTCAGATATCCTGTTAACGAATTTCCAAGATCACCTGTCAGCAGATCTTATGGTCATCCATTTTTACCGTGTCATTTCAGGCATGCTGGAAGCCGAAGCTCTGGATCACAGCCTCGAAGCGGCCGAAGCCGCACTGGAGTATATCGAATCGCTAACGCCGAACGAGCGAAAATCCCTATCCGGTAAAATTCCCATCTTGCAAGGAGCCATGGCCGCGACCTTTGAAAAAGGTGGAAAATCTGACCTCGCCAAAAAACTGCAAAAAGAAACCGGCGCAAAAAAACAGACTCAAGAAGATGTCAAAACGCTTTTGACCAAAGCTGCCGACTTGGTTCGTCAGCAGAAATACCAGGAGTCGCTTCCTGTGTGGGTCGAAGTGAATCAGATCCACCCTCGCAACATCGATGCGCTCAATTGGCGCCTCTGGATTCTTGCAACCTTGAAAAATCAAGCTCCCTCGGCGGTGCTTGATGAACAGATTCAAGAACTCTCGAAAACAATCCTAAACCTGATGGTGCATCCCTCACCCGAATGGGCCTATGCGCCCAAAAATGCTATGGTGAAAGGATTTGAATCAGCGCTCGGCAATATGGCCTGGCGAATTCTTGAAACCTCGTCTGAACAAAATGATCTGCTCACAGCCGTCAGCATGATCGACGAAGCGACGGACGAAGTCTTAAACGTCTATCGACACGATGACCTTCGTTATTTGCTGGACATCAAAGTGCGACTTCTTCTGAAGCTCAAACGGATAGACGAAGCGTGTCTTTTGGCTCAAAATGTATTGGCCAAGGATGACACGTTCGCTGATTTTCAAGACATCAAGACGTCGAAAGAATTCAAGGCGTGGCAAAAAGGTACGAGTCGCACTGGGTTTTATGCTCGCGAAAACTACGTCATTTACGGCCCGGCAAAATTTCAAGTCCGACCGAAACATCTTGTGCTACTCGCGAGCTTCGCAAAGGAATCAGTCACCGCATTCTCTGCGTACCGAAAAGCGCAAAACCTGCATCCTACGGATGAGGAATTTCATCTCTCGCCCGAAGATTTCAGTTTTGGTCGCGAGATCCTGAAGGCAGAGCCCGAGCTGCGAAAGCACTGCCTATTCGCCGGCATCTCGAACGATACGAATGATCTGCCCGAGTTTGGCCTACTCGATAATCTCGCGGGCGAAGATCCGATTCATCGCTACGCCCTGCAGGAGCTCTACGAAAAAATTTTCGAAAACGATGGTAAGGCTAAGTCAAAAGATGATTTGGACTTCAGCGAAGAAGAACTCATCCGCCTACTTCACTCGAATCAGATAAATGTCCCTGTGCTTAACCGCATTGGGCGTGAGGCGACAAAACAGAAGTCACTAAGTCCTGCATTCGTGAAAGAGTTGAAAAAATTCGCACAGCTTGCGGAGCCCGACGAAAAAAAACTCGCCGAGAAAATTTTGAAAAAGACGAATATGAAATCGATCTAAAACCACAGACGCCTGAGGGCAGTGCTCCTCAGTACTGGCTCGGTAACCATCAAATTGATCCATCGCGAACACTTCAATATTTGCGCAAGCCTCTTTACCGATGATTCTATAAAACTGATCTAAGGCCTCTTTGCTTCTGCCATCATTTACCCAAATAACTTTTCTTGTTTCGACATCAGTAATTACTGTGAAAAATTTCTTCTCCGTAGATTCACCGTAAAAGCGGGATCTCTTTCTGGCATACACTTCATCAACACTTAGTTTTTTAGCTTTTGGGATTTTGTAGTGCTGAAGCATTGCTACCATTCGGTGATTAGTTTTTGTTTTGCAACTCGATTAAATTAGGTCTTCAGGCAAGAAAAAAGGGCTTTTTGGAGCCCTCTTGTTTTTCTAATTATTCACTTATTTGAGAAAGAACCCACTTAGAAGGCAGCTGAATCTATAGATTCATCATCTACCTCAGTTGATGGTAATTCCATATTGACAAGGATTTTTTTCCTTAGAAAAGCGTTCTTAAATTTGGATGTGTTCAATTTTGAGACTTGTTTAACGCAGTGGGCTTGTGATGGCGGTATAGACACCTTAGCTACCGTAGCGGGGAATCGATATGGTTTGGCCGTTGACTGCTGAGTAATTGTCTTTGGAGAAGCCTGGCGTACTTTGCCGCCTTGCTTTGCGCAGACCGAAGACGCCTTCTTTGTCATTGCCGAATGATACAAGAAAATTTCGCCCGCCAAATTCAATTCACACTTTAGTACGACGGACACCGATTTATGAGTCAGCTTAAAACTAAAGTTCTTTGAATCCCAATCGCTCCATTCGGAATTACGCTGCGATCGCCATTGGCTGCCTTTAGCTATAACGATGTTCTTTTTTAAAAGCGGTGTCGGCGAACTGATATAGCAGCGGTTGTAGGTGTCAATATCAACAGGAAAACGAAATTTATTTTTTTCTGTCAATTTGATTGTTCTATCAAAAGCCACTGTTAAGGATGCAGCTGAAAAATTACTTGGTGAAAGTTCTGGCATTTTAGCTTGGATAATTACTGGCAGGAGTGCTGTCAATGCGAATAGAATTATTAATCTCATAAATCCCCCCGATCTCTATTCAACAGTATCGCATAGTTTTGAAAACCCGGTATGCATAGATTTTACGTATGGTCCACGATGAGACAGAATTTTTTTTACAAAATTTTAGTGTCGTGGAATCCGACAGGTATCATAAAGTTGTACTCTGGCAATGTCGTTAATATTGCCAGTAAGATTTGGGCTTCATTGGTCCATATTTAAGATATCGTTTCTTAATTTCAAGATAACGTTTTTTAGAACTTTTAAATTTGATATGAGGCAAATTGAGCAAATAATTTTCTGATTTCCACACATTTCGCTTCGAAAAACGCCAATCAGCCTGTGTATCATCTAAGTTAGCTTTTTGATACGCAGTGATTTTTCCAGTTTTATCTATATAAGGCTCAAAGTAACTCTTTGTGAGTTCAAGTATAGTTTTAAATACAGGTTTACGACCCTTGATTCCTTGGTCACGCGAACAACCGATGGCTCCCCAACGGTTATTCTTTTTGTAAATAAATATGACATGTTCAAGCAGGTCTATACTTTCAAAACTTAGCACCAGTGGCGGGTAGCCCAGCGGTTCTAAAATAGCGGCCGCAAGGAATGCACCTTCCATGCAGTGGGCTTCTTGATGTCTCCAAGTTTCGATTGCCGATCGCATGGTTGGCTTTTTATTATATTTTAGCTTAGACAAATATTTTTGGACTTTCTTTGGAGTATTGTATTTCTTAGAAAGTTTTTTAAATACTAAAGCGTCGGATGAATTCATCTTTTTCAAATTAATTTAGTATAGCAATGCCAGGGACAATACGAAGACACCGGGGGTTCCACTGTCCGCCGATTTAAACACAGTTGTGTAATCAGCTGAAACTTCGAGGTGTTTGGTTGATGTTCTGAAGAATGTCATGCCCATCCCCACTTTTCCCGAAAAACCCGATGTCGTGTCAGAAACACCTTTTGCTTTGGCGATACCGAAACCGAATAGTCCTTTTGCAAACAGAGACGTATCTTCATCTGAAAAAAAGTATTTGCCACCGATACCGCCATTACCAAATGACGTTCCATCACCGAATATTCCGGAAAGTTCGGCAAGCAAAGCGCCCTGAGCACCCACTTCCCATTCATATCCGAAAGCTAGGGCGTAGAGCATTTCAGTGTTGTTCATGTTCGAGGCAAATCCAGGCCCAAACGAAAAGTATTTCGAATCTTTGGCTTCAAATCGAGTTCTGTACTTTTCTTTTTCCAAGGGATCAATATTACCCACCCGTTTTTTTGGGGCTTGCGCCGTTGGTTCTTGAGCTTGAGCTAGCGAGAAAAACAAAACTACACACGAAATTATTTTTAGAATTTTCATAGTGATTATAGTTTTGAATAGTTTCTTTTGATAGGCAAGAAATAGATTTTGGGTAAAAAAAAGCCCCTTTTTCAAGAGGCAAGAGGGGGAAAAATGTGTTGCTCTTTCGAACAACCGAAACATAGTTATGCCCTAGACTTTTGTACTTCTCCATAGGATTTTGCTCGGCTTGAAGTAGTTTCTTAATTGTCAAAATTGTCGACACTGAGGATATCAATTCCAAATAAGAGAGCGAATTTATTCGCCGTAAAGCCATTCTCCTAGAGCAGTTACTGGATAAATTTTAACACCTTCGAATCGTGTCCCCAAGAAAACTCGGTATTCGCCAGTAGTTAGACCCATTGTGTATTCGTTAAAATTTATTGATGTGTTGTCCATGACATATTGAAAACCACTGTAAAAGCGTTCGCCATTATAACCGAAACCTACTTTTAGATTTGCACCGTTAGCACCAACCCAGCGATCGAATTTCTCGGTGATTAAATCAAACTTCTGTTGTTGTATTCCGTTGGATACGCCAAATAAAAATCCCAAATACAGTTTATAAAACACAAATGTATAACCATAGCCAATTCCTACGCGAATATTCTGAAAATATCCTTCTTTGAAGTTCGCAAATGATCCATACCCTGCAGCTATGTCGGTTGGAACCAACGGTGTATCACCTTTGATAGAATGCTGCCCAATATATCCCGAGAAAAACACACTACCGCCTGATTCAATCTGACGAATGTTTTGCTCAAAAGTCCCACCTAACGAGTAGTATTCGGCATAGGGAATGTAAAAATACTGAATTCCAGCGTGGGATGTCTTGATATCTGGTCGTTGAATTTTAGTTACACCAGAATACGTAGGATCAATATCACCCGAGTTTTCGATAAAGTAACCTTGGTAGTTTTGATAAAACAAATCCCACGTTCCATATTTATAGTAAAATCGAAATTGGTAGTCTTCTACACGAGAGGATCCTTTGTTCGCCTTGTCTTCGTCAGAAAGTGGATTGGAAACACTGCCGGTTAACGAAAAATGGCTGTAAAACAAAGTCAGAGCGGTTCGTGAATTTGAATTCGGTTGGTATTTGATCGGAGTACCGGCACCAGTAGATTTATTATCCTTGATGTCAGCAAATAATTGCGGCGACATAATTCCAACACGTACGCCTAACGTATCTTTCGGAGGGGCTTGCCAGCGGTACTGCGCAAGTCCTGAAACTGAAACTAACAATATAAAAACTAAAACCGGTATTCTACTCAAGTGTTGATCCTAAATTCGCTCGTGCGATAGGGGACGGCGAGGAGCGCGGAAATAAGTTCGTGGCGACAGCGCCAGCAAATCAGAAAGTTTAGACATGTAAACACAGGCATAACGTTCTACCTGGTAAGCAAGATAGCTTTCTTCATTGCCGGATCTCATCAATTGACCCCATTGAGGATTGTAAAGTGATTGCTGGCGTTTAATTAATTGCGAAATCTGCGCATCGATACCAGAAATTACGTTTTGTAGTTCTTCGATTTCTTTTTCATCCAGATTTGGATTCTCTGTCCGTTCAGTCATTAACAACGTAAGCCTGTCTTCCATTGGCTCTTTTTTAGCCATTAATTTTTCAATCTCTTCAACAATTGGTTCTGCCTTCGTATTGTTCTCTAGTTCGTACTGAAGTTCTTCCAATACCATCGCAGTTCTCCAGTTGCAGTCTTTTTTCAAGCGCAAGATGTCGCCATAAATATGGTCACCGATGTAAAGAATTTCATCTCCATCCAGATTGAAGTCTTCTGTGAATTTGAACGCGTTGCCACCTTGGTAGATACCGTGTTTCAGTGGTTCATCCATGTTAGTCATCGTACCGGTTTTTTCATCTACTTTTAAAAAGTTTTGTTTTTCGTAGAAGAATCTAGGCTTGTGGGCGAATGTCACAACGATTTCGAATAAATCTACCCAGCTTTTGTGTTCTTTTAAATACGGATTGATTGCGTAGTCCATTAACAGTTTTGTGTAGTTAAAATCTGAATTAGTTAAAACGAAAATTTTCTTACCATGTTTTTTAAATGTTTCTAAGCGTTCAACGGTTATTGGGTCTTTGATGATGTATTTGTCTAGGTTCTTTTTAACTTCATCTTTTAAAGATCCATCACGATGAGATTCATCTAGAGACGCCAAAACATCATCAGCCATTTGTGAATACTCAGGGTATGTGTTGGCTTTGTCAGAGTCTTTTAGATCTACTAATTGGCCAAACAATACCGCAAGCGAGATCGAAAAAAAAGTATCAACTGTCATGTACGCGGGATTGCTTAAATCAATGTAAGTACTGCGGTACAATTTTTGGTGTGTTTTGAAATCAATGGGTTTCTGCCCATGATAAGACGCACGGATAGCGGTGTAACGATTTAATTTAAGTAAGTTTCCTTTTTGGCGATCTAAAACTAAACCGCGAATGGCAAAATTATAGTCAAATACTAAATTTTTTAATGTTTGCGGGTAATTTCGTTTGCCCACTAATTTTTCAACGATTTTTGTGTACGAAAGACGCTCAAAGTTTTCAATATTGTAGCGTACTAATGTGTGGTCCATATCCAGACCAATAAATTTAATCTTTTTCAGATTCAGAGTTCTATTAACAAATACTTTAGAGTTCATCCTGTTCCTCTCATTTTCTACAGTCATATGAGTCTATAGGATATGCCCGTCCTATGGCAACAGCTTTGGCGCTACTGGTAAAGATAAACCGATTGAAGGCATGGCGGGATCTATGCGATAGTCGCATAATGCTTTCAGACGTAGAGCTTCAGGACGATCAGCTTGAAGCCTTTCACTTATTATTATCGGGCGAAAATGTTTTCCTGACGGGTCCGGCAGGGTCAGGTAAAAGTTTTTTAATCAAAAAGTTCCTAAAAGAGTTTAATAAAAACGAATTTCCCGTACTAGCGTCGACAGGTGCCGCTGCTGTTTTAGTTGGCGGAAGAACGTTCCATAGCTTTTTTGGCTTGGGTATTATGGAAGGTGGGCCTGAACGTGTTTTTGAAAAAGCTAAAAAAGACAAGCGACTAAAAAAGCGAATCAGCGCCGTTGAAGGCATCGTTATTGATGAAATTTCCATGATTTCAGGCGATGTTTTGGATATTGCGGAGCAGATCGCGCGATGGGCTCGGGGAAATAAACATCCCTTTGGTGGAATGCGTGTCATCGCCGTCGGTGATTTTGCTCAATTGCCACCTGTAAATAAATTGGGACCGCGAAACTGGGGATTTAAACATCCTGTGTGGGAAAGGATTCAATTTCAAAAGGCATTTTTATCTACTAATCACAGGACGCATGACGATGCGTTTTTGCGTGTTCTTAGCGACATTCGCGAAGGACGCGTTACCGAACGAGTATTTGATTTTCTAAA
Organism: uncultured Bdellovibrio sp.; assembly: GCA_963932905.1. Taxonomy (GTDB): domain Bacteria; phylum Bdellovibrionota; class Bdellovibrionia; order Bdellovibrionales; family Bdellovibrionaceae; genus UBA2316. Next base: position 11,575 of record CAWVRN010000016.1, on the reverse strand, counting down.
TGAAAAAATAAAAGTGCATGACGAATCAGATTCGGGTATTCGTCTATTTCCTTTTCGGGACCAATCGGATCAATTCAACAAAAGGCAGTTGGCTAAAATTCAATCAGAAGCCCATGTGTTCCCCACTTTGTATTGGGGTGATACTGCGAAAATAGAAAAAATGAAAAACACTTTTCCTGTGCCGGAAGAATTGATTTTGAAAATCGGGGCAGAAGTTATCTTTACCCAAAACGATGCGCAAAAGCGCTGGATTAATGGTACGCAAGGTGTTGTTCGACAAATTGAAGATGGACGAATCACCATTGAAAAGCGCACGGGACGTGAAGTTACAGTCGACAAAGTTTCATTCGATTTATTAAATGCCGAAGGCGAAGTCACAATGTCGGCGTCGCAATACCCACTGAATTTGGGTTATGCAACAACAATTCATAAAAGTCAGGGTGCTACGTTAGATAAAATTTGGTGCGATTTATCAAAGCTATGGGAGCCTGGGCAGGCCTACGTAGCGCTTAGTCGTCTACGTGATTCCAAAGGTTTAAATTTAATCAAATGGTCACCCAAATCCATCAAAGCTGACCCCGAAGTTATTCACTTTTATGGCGGTGATTCTGACTTAGAATTCAGCACTGATTTTGGCTTTAATCCTTAGAGTTTTTGCTTGAACTTTGTGCCTTGCGAGCCTAATTTGGTTCCATAAGGAGCCCTCTATGTCGAGTCAAGATGCCAATCCGTTAGGTATACTAGGTGTTGAATTTGTGGAGTTCACTGGTCCTCAAAATTTTGATTTTGCCAAACTATTCTCGAAATTAAGTTTTGAAAAAACAGCGCAATCTGGAAAACAAGAAATCTACTTATTTCAACAAGGTAAAATCAGATTTATTTTAAATAATGAAAAAGGCACATTCGCGCAAAAATTCACTGAGCTGCATGGGCCAGCCGTTTGCTCGACTGGTTTTCTTGTGCAAGACGCCGACTACGCATTTAAAACAGCGGTAGCTCGCGGTGCTCGTGCTTTTGATACTAAAAGTGGTCTAAAAACGCTGGGTGAATTGCCGGCGATCTATGGTATCGGTGATTCTTTAGTCTATTTAGTTGATAAAAAATCATTGCAAAAATTTTATGAAACTACGTTTGGAATCAAAGGTGAATTAGCGCAGCCAAAAGGCAGCGGTTTGCAAATCGTGGATCATTTCACGAACAACGTTCCTAAAGGCGAGATGCAAAAATGGTGTGATTTCTATACGAACATTTTTGGTTTCCGCGAAGCTCGATACTTCGATATTAAAGGCAAATCGACAGGTTTGATTTCTAAAGTGATGCGTTCACCATGTGGGACGTTCTCGGTTCCTATCAATGAACCCACAGGAACAAAATCGCAAATTCAGGAATATCTTGATGAATATAAAGGATCGGGAATTCAGCACATCGCTTTAACAACGGATCACATCATCAACTCACTAGGAGAAATTAAAAACAAGGATATCGAATTCTTAACTCCGCCACCTAAGACATACTATGCGATGCTAAAAGATCGTCTTCCAAATGTTGTAGAAGCCGTAGACGTACTAGAAAAACACGCGATTTTAGCCGATGGCGATCACGATGGTTACTTGCTGCAGATCTTCACTAAAAATATGATTGGTCCGATTTTCTTTGAAATCATCCAACGTGAAAATCATTTTGGATTCGGCGATGGTAACTTCCAAGCTCTATTCGACGCGATTGAACGTGATCAACAAGAACGAGGATATTTATAATATGCATCAATACTCACAAGGAAAAAATACAACTCAAGGGCACAAAGGCATTCCGCAAGGACACTTTGAAGAAGAACAGGGCCGCAGTGGTTTTTTCGGTCCCGTTTCGCATTTGATTAAACCTCAACCCAGCACGCGTTGGAATTTGATTGAGGGTAACTTAAAGCCACACCTGTACGATCTTGTTGAGTTAAAAAAACCATCGAACCATTGGCAACGCATGTTCTATAATAGCGATGTCGGTTTGTACATGACTTCGATTTCTGCCAGGGTGGTAGGCGAAACTTTGCGTGCATTTAGAAATGCAGATGGTGATACTTTGTACTTCACTCACAAAGGGGAAGGCACAATTTTAACGGAATACGGATTGTTACATTATAATCCAGGTCAGTATATTTTAATGCCTAAATGCTGCACGCACACGGTAGTAGCGAAATCGAACACTGAATTTTTAGTCATCGAATCAAAAACAAGTTCCTACCGTGAACCTGATCGCGGAATGGTAGGAAAAAATGCATTCTATGATCCAGCGGCCTTCGGCAAACCAAGTTTAGAAGAACTACATGTATTTAAAAAAGCAGAAAATATCAACGTAACTCAAGTTCAAGCTAAACGCGGTTATCAAATGACTCGTTTTGAATATGATTCTTGTGTTTACGATACGGTTAGCTGGAAGGGTGATTTCTTTCCATTAACTTTACATATCAAAGACATGATGCCGATGTTATCGGCCCGAGTCCATTTACCGCCGAGTGCGCATACGACATTCGTGGCGAATGGATTTGTGGTTTGCACATTCTTGCCTCGTCCATTGGAAAGCGATCCCGATGCATTGAAAGTCCCGTTCTATCATCAAAATATCGACTATGATGAAGTGCTTTTTTATCATGATGGAAATTTCTTCAGTCGTGATAACTTGCACGCCGGTATGTTATCTATGCATCCAGCGGGATTTCCGCATGGACCTCATCCTAAAGCTGTAAAAAACGCGGGCACGAAAACTCACACGGATGAAGTCGCGGTGATGATCGATACTCGTCAAAATTTAGAAATCGATTCGGCTCTAGATGATGTAGAATTAAAAGATTACTGGAAGAGCTGGATGTCCAAGTAGATGATGGATATTCGCTGCCAGAAACTCTATTCTGCTTTTGGTCTGAAACAGCTACTGAGCGAAATTTCCTCAACGCCTAAAAAGAAAATTAATATTTCCCAAGCGATGGCCATAGCCATCAATGAAGCCTACCAGGGCGCACAGGATGTGTCGCCAAATCCCATGGTGGGTTGCGTGGTCTTAGATGGACATGGGAATTTTTTGTCTAAAGGATATCATCAAGTTTACGGCAGTGCACATGCTGAAATTAATGCTTTAAAAGATTTAGATCGGGAACAATTGCAGGATGCTACTGTGGTGGTAACCCTTGAGCCATGTGCCCACGTCGGTAAAACAGGATCTTGTGCTTTGTACATTCGCGACCTGCCGATCAAACGTGTTGTTTATGGATTGATCGATCCCTTTCCTTTGGTGGCGGGCAAAGGTGCCCAGATCATTAAAGATGCGGGCAAAGAAGCGGTTTTGTTTTCGGAATTTGTAGATCGTTCGGAAGGAAATATCACTCCCGTGATGAATCCGGAGGACCTGCCCTTTCTAAACCAACAGTTAGAAATCTTGGCTGAAAATTTTTTAACAAGTGTTCGTCATAGTAGACCATTTGTTTCATTGAAATGGGCGCAATCCTTAGATGGTAAAATGGCGCTGAAAAATTTTGAAAGTCAGTGGATTACGAATTCAACATCTAGGACCTATGCCCACTATTTGCGAAGCATTCACGATGGCTTGCTAGTAGGTACGGGGACGGTTCAACGGGATAATCCAAAATTGAATATTCGCCTAGATGGTGTTACTAAGGAAAACAAACTAATTATCATCGATCCCGATGCGGTTGTCTTTAAATCTTTTGATAAACTAGAAATTTCTAAAGTTCATAAAAAAGAAAATGTCTATTTCGTGGTGGATACGAATTCTACGGAAACTTCTATCGCATTTAATTTGGCGGTGAACCCACCCGGCTCTTTCAAAAATGTGTTATTCCTTCACAAAAATGAGTCCGGCTTTTTTCCTCTAGAATCCATTCACACGTTTTGTTTTGAACGCGGAATGAAATCAATACTGGTCGAAGGTGGTCCAGCAACATTAAATCAATATCTGTTGCAGAAAAAATTTGATCGCACATATGCATTTATAGCACCAGTGATCATGGGTGATGGGTTAGGTTATTCTGATGAGTTGCAGATCTCTGCGATGTCCCAGAAACTGCAGTTAAAAAATATTGAAAAGATGGATATGGACGACGATATTTTATTAACTGCGTTGATCTAGCTACGGAATAAATGTCAATTCGCGTGTCGTAGCTGTAAAAATAGCGGCCGCTTCGAGTAAACTATAATTATCCATCCCGACTAGTTTCTTCCCACCTTTAGCTTTAATTTTTTTGAGTGAGTTTTGTAGTTCCTTTAATTTTTTCACCGATTCAGTTTTTAATTTATTACGATCTGCATTTTGAATTAACTTATCGTACAGATCAATAACAACATCTAAATCAGAATATGTAGGAACTGGAAATCCTACTTTCAACATGTGATTGGTACCGAAAAGTTTTGTTAGTGGTGTTTGTATCGCTGTGCCTTTATCGATGAAAATAGTCGGTTCGTGATAGCCAAAATCGGATGTTTTCATTTTGGATAACTGAACGCTTAGTTTGCGGATGACTTCTGCGATGGATGCTACCTTGTCATAGTTAATGTTTTTCGCTTCGTCTGATGACGAATGGTAAACGGGCCCATCACCGTCAGAGAAAAATAAAATAGGAACCTTTACGTCATTACGAATGAATGAAGACATATCACTTCGGCCATGTCCAAAGGCATAGCTCAATTGGTGGTATGTGACTTTGCTACTTTCTCGGTCCGCTGTTTCTTTGACTAGCTTTTCTAATTTGGTACCACCGGTTTCACTGCCGATGATCATATGGTGATTCTCTAGACCTGCACACAAATTCAAACCGATAATGTCTAAATTGATATAGGCGTTTAGCTGGTTTAAATCGAAACTAGGTTCTTTAAGGAAGGCATCTGAACCCAGCAAACCACTTTCTTCCCCATCCCAAAATGCAATCGCGACAGGGGAATGTATTGATTCTGCCAAATTTTGAACTATCGATAAAACCACGGCCACAGCCGCTGCATTGTCGGCGGCACCATTACAAATGCTATCATCATCGGCTCCAAATTTTTTCCAGCACATAGCCACATGATCATAGTGCGCACCAATTAATACGCGTGGCTTTTCTTCGGTCCAGTTTCTTTGCGGGTAAACGATACCCATAATATTTGTGCCGTGAATTTTTTCTTTGGATCTAAAATCGTAACTATTGGCAAACGGATAATTGAATGACGATTTCGAGGAATTGCCAGCAGGGCGAACTTTAAGTTCAGTCAGTCGTTGCGTAAGCCAGCTTTGTACTTCTAGATTTTCAGCAGTTCCAGTAACACGGCCCTTTAGTTTATCAGAGGCAAGGTAAGCGATATCGTCTTTAATTCCCGCCTGGGTGACGACGCTAAAGGCAGCAGTTATTAAAATTACGAAAAAACGTTTCATTAAAACTCCTAAAGCGGGCGGATAGACTGGAATTTATCCAGGGAATAGGCCTGAGTAAAGAGCAAATAGGTCTAGTGACAGAAAATTAACTCTTAGTTGAAATATAAACGACATATAGTAGTTTGAAACTGAATGGATATCCCCAAAAAAAATAAACTGATCTATCTTTTGCAAAACGCCCATGCGGGCGAAAAAGCGGCTGCGTTCGCGTACAATGGACATCATCGCTCTTTAAAGAATCCAATAGAAATTGCTGATTTAAAGAAAATTGAAGATGAAGAATTGGATCATCGTCATCGCCTGCATGCCATGCTACTCGAGTTAGAAAGTGGCCCGCGCCCCAGTCGTGAACGTTTAATGAGCCTAGTTGGAAAAACAATTTCGTTTTTATGTATTCTAGGTGGTTACCTGAACATTTTCAATTTTGGTTGGTTCATGTCGATGTATGGAGCTGGAAAACTGGAAGCTGGTAATGTTGTGGAATATGAAGTAGCGGCACAAATGGCTGTGGATGCTGGCTACCCACAGTTTGTTGCCAGTCTTCTTAATATGGCTGAAATTGAATGGGACCATGAACTTTATTTCAGAAATAAAAGTTTAGAATCGGGTTGGGCAAAGTGGATTTCGATTTGGCCAAAACCGCCGCCCCGCGAGCTTATTCAACGGAACTATCTAAAATATTCTGCTGGAAATGCGTAAAAAGTGCGCAGGTCTAGGTTGTCAATCCTGTGATAAAAAACAGGGAAATTTACCCCATCAAAGTCTAGGTCGAAAAAACGTGAAAAAAAATTATTTTTTGGCCGGTCCCTATAAGCAAATAGGCGTAGCTCATGCCATTAACGCGGGATTCAGGACTATACCAAAAATAGTAATCAGAGTTTGGTTTTGATATACTAGTGTCATCACCTACTTCGTGTCGGGGGTATTGAGGACATTTTATGATGTCGGACAGCGAAGTGAGGGCAATCAGGCATCTAGCCGGGAGTTACTTCAAAACAGTATATGGAAGATGGCAGTAGTCAGTCATTCCTTGGTTCACTAATCAAGACACTCAGTTCAGCATTATCCGAGCAACACAATTCAGAAGCTCAGAGCAACACAACAACAACCAACCTTAATTCTAAACGAACAATATTAGATAGCGCGGCGAACGATGTGGCCGATAATTTAGATTGGGACAGTCCAATTGAAGATCAAGATATGGTGGATTCAATGAATATCCACAAACGTATTCTAGACATGGAAATCGATACGATCGATAAAGAGCTAGACACAATTTTAAAAAGTAGAGAAACAGTTGATTACTTAGTCTCGTTAGTTAAAAAACGCGAGCGTTTAGAAAATCAAGTTCATAAATTAGAAGACAATATCGGCGATCTTCAAAAAGAAGGCTAGGTCAATGGATGGTGTCATGCCATCTTCGTTGCCTGGCTTTTAAGAACTGGCTCCTTAGCTTGCGGCTAAGAAGCTAAATTCTATTGGAAAGACAGTTGTTTAGTTGAAATTTAAAAGCGCTGCCTTGAAACAGTTTTTCAAAAAAAATTATTATCCGAATTAACTCGTAATACATTCGAGTTTCGATCCCTCAAAAAAAGCGAGTGTGTTGAATCTTTCTGGGTTTTAGATAGCACGTTTTAAATTCACTCGATTTGACGATATTTTACTTGGCCTTAGCCGCAGGCTAAGGGGCCAGTTCATATTAAAACCGAACAACAAACAAAGTTCTTGAGCCGGCATTTTTAGGTGTCCTATGAATTGTGGGTGAAAACTGCCCGGCGGCTCCTGATTGGCTTCCGAAAAAGATAAATGCGTAGCCAGCAGGAACAACCACCGCTTTGCAGTCGGGGCAATACGATTCCCATTTGTCTCCACGGATTTGATAGTATTGCTGTATCGGTAGGTTTAAGGGAGCGACCCCTAATTTTTCGGTTCCCACGCCTTCCACAGATAAGGTAACGGACGCATGGCCGCCGTCGATATGCCATTCATCGAAGTGCGGGCCAGACGCATTTTCGGTGGAATGTCGTACGTTTGTAGATCCCTCTTTTAGAGGTACGTTGGGCACAGCATCTTGGATGAGTTCTCTTAGCCAAGCCTGTAGACTTGCTATTTCTTCTTTTTGCCATGGTGCCGGCTCTTCGCTAAAAACGGCTCCATCTTTCATGAATAAAAGTCCGCTTGATGATATCTGCGCGCCCACACCCTTAGGAAAAGAATTCGCCCATACGCGCCCACTGATTTTGGAGACGAACGATTGTAAATCTAGAACTGCGTAGGCGCCGGTGGTGTTAAGCTGTTGTTTTAAATCTTTTACTAATTCATTATAACGATCAGAGTTTTTCTTAGGCAAAGAGGCAAATGTTTTTTTAGCGGCACTCTCTAACTCCACCGTGTAAAACCCGATGCACGTCTTTTCGGTGGCGGCCCACAAAGAATGGCTTGGGAAAACGAGCGCTAATAAAGTAAAAATAAAAGCAAATGCAATTTGGGACATCTAGTACAGACGTGCTATTCTTGAGCCACTGTCAGTAGACGCCGAGGTTGAAAACGCATTTCTATCTGTAAGGACATTGGACAAACCGACCATTTAGGGAACTATATCGCTCGGTTTTTGTATGTCTATCTTGATATAACTATTCTAGTTCCAATTAGTGGATCAACCAACATCAAGGTTTTCCCTCTTTGAGGTCGATCGACAACATATGTTGGAATATAATCTAAAATGGCAGGACCATAGGGAGTTAAAGTCATTCCGTAAATATCATTAAAAGATGCAAACGATCCAGACGATACAATTGTTCTTCGTCGTCCCGTCTTAATGTCCAATGCATGTATTTTGCCTGAATCCCAGACATAGACTAAGCCATTTTTATCATCTGCGACAATATAACTTGGATCTTGAAACTTTGGTTCACCATTTTTTCCCTCAGAAAAGATGCGTCGATTTCCTGTCACTGTATCTATCGCTAAAATAACATCAGAGTAACGTATAGAAACAAAAGCTGTCTGCAATTGACTCGAGTAACCCATAGTTCCCGCATTTCTAAGATCAATACCACTTCCTTTTGTTTTCGAAGATAAGATGCTGACTGATCCGGTTGATGTGTCCATTTTGTAAAGAACAGAATCAACCATATAAGATAATGCAATTAAATTTTTCGTATCGGCAGTCATCACTATTGACGCCAGTGAAGCTGGGGTATTGGATTCGGTCAATACCGTTGAAAAAACACTTCGATTACCAGTTGTGTTGTCTATCAATACAACTAAGTTATTATCAATAACAAAAGACTTTTCACCATAGGAGGCTCCTGAGGTCGGTTGAACAATTTCATAACCTGTTCCGATCTGAGACCCTTCACTATCAGAAATAAAGCTTCTATCACCATTACTTGCGTTAACACCCATAATTCCATCTTCACCATCAACAGCTATGATAAAACGTTTTTTAGTTGGTTCATAAGCTAAACCCAATGGCCGCATATCCCATTCAGAACCTACTCCGCGATGTAATTCAGCTTCAGATGTCACTCGTGTAATTGATGACATCGATAAATTTGTTTTTATCTGACCGCCTACAGTGGCCTCGACGCTCAAAATATTTGTTCCCATCGATAACGGCACATCCACTTGCCAGTTTCTAAATTGATCTGAACTGGTTGCCAAAATACCATTTACTTCTATTTGAGATATGTCTAATCCTTGTTTTGTTTGACCCCTAACAATCAAATGACTATCTGTGGTTGAGCCGTTTGGTGGAGGAAACACCATTTCGATGTCAGCACTTGCTACGGTAATTGGATTTGACACATCAGGTGTTCTGGAGGTCGAATCTGAGGAATCAGTATCAGCAGGCAAGGTAGGATTAGATTCTACAGAATTTATCGTTGTTGCCTGTTCAATCTCAAATGCTTTTGAACAGTTTTGAAAGAAAAACATTAAAATCAAAGAAACAATTGAAAGTCCAATATATTTTCTGATTCTTTTTTTCTCGAAATGAAACAAAACGCCGTCAATTAAATGAACTATTTTTCTCAAATTAAATCCCCAATTCAAAGACAATCAAATTCAAACCTTGCTCATTGAATCCAAATCACTTGTACAAAATTGCAAAAACACAGCCTAACCAAGTAGCTCCTATTAGCTGAGCTCAAAATTTAACGAAACATTTTTTGACATGTCAAAAAAGAAAACATTCTCAAACTTTGAAATCAAAAACACATCCTATGCGTTATAATATCATTGTCTTTTTTGTTTAGGGGTATTGACGATAGTTAGATCTTCTTCAATTTTAACTTCATCACTAGGTGTGATTAAATAAAAAATTTCATAAATAGCATTTTTATTCGCAAGTATGACTTTAAATTTTTGACCATTTAAATGTGCCTCAAAAATATCCTCGTCGGCTTTCCAAAAGTCTGACATTCCAAGAAGCACAAATTGATTAGATTGAGGAAGAAAGACAGGGTGTCCATGGTGAATTTTTTTTATATATCTAGACATAGGAAAATAGGGATCATCATTCACAGTGTCAACATAGGTTGAAAAAGATTGAGTGGAAACAATTGCAGAATTTCTTTCAGACCCTTGAAACGAGTTAACAGTCACAATAGTCACTTCAGCTTCTAATGAATCAAAGATAGCAACGCGGTTATCTGAAATAGTGTGAACTGCGCGGTCAAAAGGAGTATTAATATCTAACGCTTTTTCAAATGTTTTAACAAATCTTTTAAATTCTTCGTTCCAGGTGACAATTTGAATTCTGTTTTGTTCAAGAGCTGAGTTATTTAGATCAGATATTAAAAAGCTATTTTTTCCAATTGGCATAATATTTAGAAAGTTTTCTTTTTTTGCTCGCAGATATTGGGAGTTTTTAATATGCTCTTTTATTGATTGGATGGCAAACTGATTCGATTGAGGTCTTTTATCAGACATTTGCCGAACAATTGCCGTGAGTTGCCGACTGACCTCTGAAAAAATTTGATCTTGAATTGTCTTGGGTGAATTGCTACCTAGATTTTTATTTTTCCGTCCTATTAACCTAGTTAGATTATTTAGATTTCTAATTTCGTACAGTCTTTGTTTTGTATAATCACTGAGTTTTATAGACGTGAAATGATACCACGAAAGGCACATCAAATTAGAATTCGCAAAACCATTTTTTTCCGCTTTCGCAGAGAAAGAAAAAATCAGCAGAAATAAAGTAACAAGAATGTTTAGATGGGTGCCGATTGTTGATTTGTACATTCTCTCATTTAAACTGCAATTTAGTAACCAATCAGACGAGTTCAAATTTGAGCGCACGGTATCTAGTTGGTCATGTGCCCGGTGATTTGAGAGACACCCGTATAAGAATTTTACAGTCATGGTTCTCCCTAAATGCCCCCGAAACAGGTCGATCCAGGTTCTTTCGAACTCAAACGAAATCTATAATGGCGCCTCTAGAAACGACGGGCTAGGTCTGTTTGGACGACGTTATTTCGTCTTAATCTCGATTAGAACCCGCGCACGGGCCCCTCCGTAGATCTTTCTTTCCTGGTCACGAAATGCTTCCTTTGGGTAATTAGAAAGCCGTACGCATACACTTACAAAATAAGGCATATGGTCTATGCACTATTTTTCCCATAAACACCTCAAATCATTGTTAAATCCTGTTTAGTATATTAACTGTAAAATGTTTGGTCAAAAAAACTGCGAAAAATGTGATGGCACGACTTGCAGGCATTCATACTGAACAATAAATAATTATGGAGAGGTATCCCATGAGAAACGCATTTTTGGCTTTAGTTTTATTTCTTTCGTTTTCAAATGTATTTGCATATACAGTAATCGACAACAGTAATCAGGACTATTTAAATCAAATAAAAAATACTCTAACCACTACTGGTTTTGCAGTTATGTGTGGTAACAATGGATCAAACAAAAATTTGGTTGGCGAGATTTTAAGACTGGGAAATATTAACGACAACTTGGTTCGGTTGTCACAGCTAGTCTCTACTAAATTTAAAGTCGTGAATACTGAACTTGAGCATTCAGAAAGTCTGGCATCACAAACATGTTTGACAATTCAGCTGAATTAAACCACTGGATTTTTGCCGAGCTCATCTCATCTCATCTCATCTCATCTCATCTCATCTCATCTCATCTCATCTCATCTCAT
>CAWVRN010000015.1:0-99594 GCA_963932905.1 uncultured Bdellovibrio sp. | reverse complement strand
CCCGGTTCATTCCCTCACCAGAGTTCAAACACTTGCACTAAATTGCAATAGAACCCCGATGGAATCTAAAGTTGCGGCCTCTGTTTTAAAGTACGACAACTGATAGATTTATAAAACAAATGGCTGGCGTTAGGCTCCGGTTGGAGCCTGTTTATTCGGGCATAAGTTTTGGATAGACTAAATCCCATGAAGTCGGGTTTCATTTGGACGTTGTGGAAAGCTATAGTTGGATTGTCATTGATTTGGTCATTTTCCATGGCCGACACCAGCTGTTTGGACTTCTATCATTTTAAAAAACTTCAGCCTAAAATTTCCCGTGAAGAGCATTTCAAAAATTTCGATCAATCAGAGTATGACCTCGTTATAATTGGTGGCGGAAGTGCGGGCTTAGGGTCGGCATTAGATGCGACAACTCGCGGACTAAAAACACTGCTTGTTGAAGCTGATGATTTTGCTTCAGAGACTTCTAGCAAATCGACCAAACTTCTTCACGGTGGTGTTCGCTATCTAGAACAATTATGGACCAAACTTTTAACTCAGCGTGAGTGGGATCAAACACTTTACAATTTAATTAGGGACGCTTTGAAAGAACGTAAAACCGTTATTGCGAATGCGCCCAATTTAGCGCAGCCATTGGCCTTGCTTACTCCCATCTATAGTTGGCCAGAAGTTCCATACTACTGGGCGGGTTTGAAAGTGTATGATTTATTTGCTGGCAAGAAAGGGAAACTTCCAAATAGTCATTTTCTTTCTGCCGATAAAATTAAAAAGCTATATCCTCAGATTAATTCCAAAGGCCTTAGAGGCGGAGTTGTCTACTATGATGGTCAGTTTAATGATTCTAGGTTGGCCATCGGCCTTGCTAAAACGGCTACTGCCAAAGGTGCGATTTTGCTGAATCATACACGTGTTGTTGGTTTTGAAAAAGACGGCGAAAAAATCGTCGGTGTACAGATCAAAGATATGATTACTGGTGAAATTCATTCCGTTAGATCAAAAATTGTTTTAAATGCGACGGGACCATTTGCGGATAAACTTCGTCAAATGGATGATCCGTCTGTTCCAGCGATGATCTCTGGTGCTAGTGGGACTCACTTAGTTTTAGATAAACAGTTTGCTTTACCCGACACAGGAATTCTAATTCCAAAAACATCGGATGGGCGTGTGTTGTTTGTTCTTCCTTGGGAAGGCAAAACGTTGATTGGCACTACAGATAGTAAATCTGAGGTAGTTGAAAAACCAAAAACTACAGAAGAAGATATCACTTACCTTATTAAGGAAGTCGGTCAGTATTTAAGTCAGCCTATTACTCGCGCTGATGTGAAGTCATATTGGACGGGTATTCGTCCCTTGGTTTCCGATCCTAACGCCAGTGATACGGCCGCCTTGGCTCGTGATCATGTAATTAATAGAAATTCTAAATCAGGTTTGATCACTCTTACTGGTGGAAAATGGACTACTTACCGTGTGATGGGTGAGCATGCGATAGATCAAGTGCTAGTTCAGCTTGGACGTGATCCTAAAATTGAACCGTCTAAAACAGATCAATTGCAACTTTCCGAATCAGTAAACTGGTCCTCAGAGAATTATAAAATTCTGATGAACGATTATAAACTTCCAAGCGATATTGCGATTTATCTGAATCGTATTTATGCCGGTGAAGCAAAAAATCTTTTAAATACCTATCCGCTGTCTCATCAACGTATGGCCGATGGGTTGCCATTCATTTGGGCCGAAATTTACTATGCCGTTCATGTGGAATCGGCAAGATCGATTACGGATGTGCTAGCTCGTCGTGTGCGAATGGCTACAATGGACAAAAATGAAACTAAGCGTGTTCTAGATCGGGTAGGAAAGGTTTTAGCTCGTGAGCTTGGCTGGTCGGAAGAAAAACTTATTGATGAGCTTAAGAAAGCTCGCGCAGAATTTCAAATTTAGTTATCTAATTGTTTTCGATATCCTCAAAAACTTTTGCAGCCCAAGATTCTCCAGCACTGTTTGTGCGATGGATGCCGTCGGATGTTTCGGCGCCGGGTGATCCAAATGGAGTGTATTTTCTACTATCCAGTAGAGTGCAATTTTTTGCTACGGTCGTCGTTAGTGACTCAAAAAATATGTCCTGATTTTTTTGAAGTTTCGCTATGCCATTTTTCTTTGTTTTGGCTTGATCGACGCGCAAATTCGGTGGACTTACCCAAAAACATTTTTCGGTGACGGCTTGCAGGTCTTTAGAAAGCTCTTTGTAGTTTTCATCTGCGACAGAATTATTTAATGAATTCGTGCCCATGATCGCAATGACTTTGCTCCATGGGCCTTGTGATAAAATAGATTTTAGAGGAATGTAATCACCACCCTCTGAACATTTAGAAAGTTTAGTTCCTTCGCCGGCGCGGGATTGGCAGATGAAACCTTTAGGAGCTTCGGCATGAACCCAATGATATGGATGGCTAGAGACTCCGCAGTATAACGACACTTGAAAATCTTTGCGTAGATAGGAATCGAACAACGTTTTTCCCATTGATCCACAGACATGGGAATCGCCAATGATCAGAACAGATTTAGACCACGACGAGGACACTATAAATAGAAAGAATAAAAGGCATCGCTTCATACAGTTAATAAGAGCAAAATAAATACCGGTTCTAATGTTCTATATGTGGGTTGCACGCGCGGAATCGGTTTTAATGCCTCTAGAGTCAAAAATTGTCCCTAGGGTGTTAGACTTAAGTCCACGTGGAATTGAATATAGAGGCCCAGCTGTTAGACTTTTCTCTATGGATATTCAGACTTATCGTCAGCGCCGAAAAGAGCAAGAAAAAACTGCCCGCAAATATCGTGAGTTGTGTTGGGAGTGCCGTCAACCAACGGTAGGTTGTTATTGCTCAACGATCAAAATGTTCGATCCTAAAATTAAATTTGTTATTCTAATTCACCCAGTGGAAGAGCGCCGCAGAATTGCCACCGGTCGCATGACTCATCAGTGCCTTATCAATTCTGAATTAATTGCAGGGCAAGATTATTCTAACAATCAACGCGTGAATGATATTATTGATAATCCTAATTATTCATCTGTGATTTTGTATCCCGGGCGAAATTCAGTGAATTTGACAGTCGACCCTGACTTGCAATCACCTACGGCTAATCGCATTTTTTTGCCGAATAAAACTCCGGTTATTTTCGTGATCGATGGAACTTGGGCCACGGCGGGAAAGATGGTTCGTCAAAGTTCGAATCTAAGTCATTTGCCACGCATCTGTTTTACTCCGCCCGCGCCATCGCAATTTCGTGTTCGTAAGCAACCTAAGCCAGAATGCTATTCTACAATTGAAGCTGTTCATCACACCATCGAGTTACTAGGCGATAAAGTGGGATTTCCAATACAAGATAGAAAGCATGACAACTTGCTAGAAGTGTTCAATAAATTGGTAGAAACACAGATTCAGTTTGTTCAAGAGGCCTATGATAACCCCCGAAGTACTTCGTACCGCAGACCGAAAAACCGTGTCTACGATGCGCGCTTAGGTTAGGCTGTGGGTGTGATAAATAAAATCGAGCTTTTTAAAAAGTTAAGAGACGAAATTGATCGACAATTGCAACTCGCTGTCGAAGCCGTTCAGGTTACATTGGACGTTGCCACCCACGAGGAAAATAAACCAGAAAATAAATACGATACTCGTGGATTGGAAGCCTCTTATTTGGCTCGTGCACAATCCGAACGAGTTCTAGATTTAAAAGACGTGAAGATTGCGATTGAAAGTATGAAGCTTCGCGATTTTAGTAAAGGTCAACCAATTGCCATTTCGGCATTGATTCAACTTGAGACAAACGGGAAAACATTGTGGGTGCTGCTATTACCTAAGGGCGGTGGACAAAGCATTCAATATCAGGGAATAGCTATAAAGGTTATTACGCCCGAGAGTCCGATGGGGGCTCAATTGGTGGGCAAATCTGTGGATGATTCAATTGAGATCAAAGACATTGAATACGATATTGTAGACGTTGTCTAATTCTGAGATGTTTCATTTTGAATGTCGAACTGCTAGTTACCATGTGTAAGAAAACTATATAGCGTAACTTCGACTTCATGCTGTATTCAAATCTACACTATGGTTTTGAACTTGCACTACCTCTTTGTACTTCTATGAAAGGGGTTTGAGCTTGAAACATATTAATCACAAGAACGACTGGTTGACGTACGAATTTAAACCATATTTCTTTTTTGTCCTTGGTTTAGTGAGTCTTGCTTTGAAAGCCAACGTGAGCTTAACCGGTGGGAGTAGCTTTATTGCCTTTGTTTCAATTGCTACGTTATTTCTTTCGGGCGCCTATATTTTAATGGTTCGCTCTGACTATAGATTGAAAGCTTCACGTAAATAGTCATTTTCAAACTCAAATCTGTCCTTGTTGAAAAACCACCACTGCGGTGGTTTTTCTTTTTATAGCTAATTATTCAACTAATTTGAAGTTTTCGATTTTGATTTATCTTCTGGAGAAAAGCGATCTGAAGAAGAATCGTCGGTATTAGGTAAACTTCCTGTTTTTTCAGATCTATCGGCAAAAGGTGAAGCTTGTATGCGAATTTCATTTCGTACGTCTTTTACGCCGGCTACTTTTTCTACGCAATCTTCTGCTAGTCGCTTCATGCGACGTTCACTTACAGTTCCCTTCAAAGTTACCTCTCCGTCGTTCACAGCGACTTCGATTTCACTGGCGTCAACAGCATGATCGTGGAAAAGCGCTTCAGAAACTTCTTCGCGAATTCGGTCATCTGAACGTTTAAAACCCTTCGGACCTTTGCCATAATGTGTGCGACCAAACTGTTGTGGGACTTCATCATTTCGTACTGGTTGCGACCAACTTTGAGTAGAATTTTGGTCGTAAGGGGATTGTCCATAGTATGAATTTTGTCCTTCTGACTGATGAATGTAGTCAGACCGATTTGCGTTCCATTGGCTTGGGTATTCTTGTTGGGAACCATAATCGGTGGTGTTGTAGTCATTTTCCATCCCTGAATAACTTTGATTGCGTTGTTGCGAGCGCGGATGATAGGAGTTTTGTTCAGGAAAATATCGGTCATAGTCCTGATCTTGAAACCGTCTTTTGTTATCTTCGGCAGCGTAATTTTTTGAGTCTGTACGTTGATATGATGAACGACGATTGTCGCGGTCGGTTCCGTATCGTTTGTTTTGCATAAATACTCCTTTATTTGTGATAAAAGTTCTCTAAAATATATTAAGAGGAAAAACTGCAAATTACTTACCATGGCATGTCTACTGCAGTTTGCACTTTGGAAGTATTTGACCGAATCTATTACAGCACCTGTGGAAACTTGCCTCAAAGGATGGGTATGTCTGGACTAAACAGAACACTTGGATTTCCAATGTTAATTTTTTATGGCACTGGAATGATATTAGGCGCGGGAATCTATTCGATCATCGGGAAAGCAGCGCAAGTAACTGGAACAACGTTGTGGTTGGGGTTTCTATTTGCGGGAATTTCGGCATTGTTAACTGCGTTGTCGTACGCGGAACTGTCCGCAATGTATCCTAAAGCAGGGGCCGAGTTTATTTATTTAGGCAAAGCATTCAACAACAAAAATTGGATTGGCGCAAGTATTGGAATCGCAATGGCGTTGTCTGGTGCTGCTACTGCAACTACGGTAGCGTTATCATTTGCTGGTTATATTAATCAATTCTTTGTAGTGTCGCAGAGCCTTGTTGCTGCTTGTGTACTTATATTTTTCACCGGCATAGCGCTGATGGGAATTCGACAATCAGGGTGGGCAACTGTAATGTCTACTTTGATCGAAGTGAGTGGATTGATATTTATAATTTATTTAGGCGTTCAAACTGATAAACTCACTGAACACCTATCAATTCGACCGAATTCGGCAACATTAGCGGGATCTGCTTTGATAATATTTTCTTTTTTTGGTTTTGAAAGCATAGCCAATTTAGCGGAAGAGTCGAAAAAGCCAGAACAACATTTACCGTGGGCCATCATTTTAAGTGTGTTGATTTCGACAACGCTTTACTTAGGTGTAAGTGTAGCAGTACTTGCATTGCTAAGTGTTGAACAGTTGGCTCAAAGCCAAGCGCCACTTATGGCGGTGGCTCAAACTAGTTCTGCAAAAGCAGGGCAAATTTTGGGAACTGTGGCGCTATTTTCAACTGCAAACACAGCTTTGATATCTTTAATTGGTGCTAGCAGAATATTGTATAGCATGGGAAAAGAAGGGGCTTTGCCAAACATCGTAGCTAAAATTATTCCAACAAGAAAAACCCCGTGGATAGCGTCGTTAATCATATTAGCCGCAGCATTGCTACTGTTGCCATTAGGTAAGTTGGAGGTTGTCGCTAGCATTTCGGCATTAGCGACGATGCTCGCATTTTTTTCAGTAAATGTGGCATTGATTATTTTAAGGTATAGACAAAGCACAGTGGCAAGGCCGTTCAAAGTCCCGTTGAGCATTGGAAAATTTCCACTACTTCCTTTTATTGCTGCTGGTATTTCCCTAGTATTGATGACCCAGTTTGATTCTATTGTCTATACAATTGGCGGTACCCTGCTAGTCGGGGCGGCTATGGCATTTAAGTTACTTCGTTCTTGATCAGACCAAGCTACTCTTGCTAAATAGTAAATGTGAATCCTACCAACATACATGTTTTAGTCGCCTCTGAAAAATACGAATCCGATTTATTGGAAGAAATAAAATATCGCAATAATTTGGAATTAATAAAGAAAGATAATGGAATTATATGGGTAGGTGGACCTAAGCAAGTTCTTTGGTGGCCGCAGTGGCAACTTTGGAATATTCAAACTCAACCTATCGAGTCTATTTCTCAAGCTACAAAGATTTTGAAGAGTCATGGAAAGTACTGGATTAATTTAGACTACAAACTGCATCGTCGATCATCGCTAATTCAAGATGGGTTATTCAAAACTAAAATGCCTCAGGTAAAAAGAGGTCAAATTTTCGAGCTGATCAAGTGTGGGGCCTGGTTTTTAGAAGAGGCCAATCAAATTTCATACACGGACGACATCAGTATTCCTTTTAAAAATGGAATACCTGAAGTCCCTGAAGACAAATTGGCGCCGTCGCGAGCATTTCAGAAATTGGATGAGGTTTTCGCACGCATTGGACGTTTTCCCACCAAGGATGAAAAAGTTATGGATCTTGGTAGCCATCCTGGCGGGTGGACATGGGTTCTGTCCCATCTAGCTAAGAGAGTGGTGAGTGTCGATACCGTAGCGTTGGACCCAAAATTGGGAACGCAAAAGAATGTCGAATTTATCAAAAAAGATGCGTTTAAATTGTCACCTCAAGAAGTCGGAAATATTGATTGGCTTTTCAGTGATATCATATGTGAACCCGAACGATTGTATGCGCTAGTCAATGACTGGCGTGATTCCGGCTTGGTTAAAAATTTCATTTGTACGATTAAATTTAAAGGTAAAGTAGATTTTGCAGTCTTAGAAAAATTCCAGTCTATTTCAAATTCAAAAATATTCCATCTAAATGCAAATAAACATGAATTGACCTGGGTTTGTTTAACCTAACCTTGGCCCATGGGACCTCCAGATCGGCGCTTTTGGTCCTATTTCAAACCGTCGTCTAGACTTCAGTTAACAACGGGAAAATTGTTTCAACCATAGATTTAGTGAGTTTATATAGTCGAATTTTTTCTTTTCTAAGATGTAAGGCAGAGACAGATAATTTTTAATGTATGAATGATTTTTTATTTCATCAGAATAGGAAACACGGGATAGGTTCCTATTTGCTTGAGCCAAGACCTGATGAAATGGCAAACGCGATTGAATTGTTTGGTAGACTTTAGAATCAACAACGGCGCATGTTTGCAAATCACCGAGGTCACTTTCAATAAAATACTGAATTGGAATTTCGTTCTTGAATCGATATAAATTTAGTTTATTTGATAATTTTATTTTCGATAGATCTATTTCAAATCCGACATTGTTTATCTGTGCCAAAGTGGCTAGTGAATTGTAAACTCCGTCACTTGTATCCATCGAAGCTTTAAAATATTTTCTGAATTTGTGAATCACTTTCCAGTTAGGTTGTGGCCTGAACTGACGTTCCCATTTGCTTCGGGATTGATTTTTCAAATAATCATAGGCCAGCGCGGGACCAGTTCCCAAAAATTCGCCAAACAAAATAACTAGATCGCCTGGTTTGATTCCCATGCGGGTTAAAGGACGTTGTACTGACTGTCCAAGAATTGTTGTGGTTATCACTGTTTCGTTTGATGATCCCGAATCACCTCCAAGTAAGGGAATATCGAATTTCTTAAGAGTTTTTCCAATAGATTCATAAACGGTGTTTTTGACTTGTGCCGTGTGCTCTTTTTTCCATTGCGCGGAAACTAGCATGCCAATGGGCTGAGCGCCTGAAGTCGCCAAATCGGAAACGGAATTGGCGACTGCCAGATAACCCCAAGTTTCAGGATTTTTATATAATCCTGAATGAATCTCGATGGCTAAAGAATCCGTTGAGCTAGTTAAAAATAGGTCCTTCTTGAGTCTGACCACCTCGGTGTCGCTGGTATTAAACGAATTCAGCTGTTGAACATTACGAGGACTTGAACTGTAGAGTTTTTTAAGGCCTTGATATTCAAGTTTTTCGAAGAATTTAGAGTTCACGAGCCTATTTTATGACCATGCCTGAGGAGGCGGTCAACTACGCATATGGCCAAGTGTTTTTCGAGTAGTTGAATCGTGGGGTCGAACCGTTTAGTTTAGGGGCATGAAAACGATCATTTTAGTTCTTTCTATACTGCTCTTTATGGGTTGCACGACATCTTCGAAAAACTCAAAAGTTTCTCCAGAAAAAATGCAAAAAGAAAACATGAATGTTGAAAAAGACGTCAAAGCAGCGATGCCAGCTGAAGGCTTAAAAGCTTATCAGAAAGAAAAAATAGCGTTTTTGAATATTCATGATTTTCCTGATAGTGCCTTGTTGTCAGCAAAAACTAAAATGAATCCTCCAGATATGGCGTTAGATGAAGCCAAGTCGTTGCAGATGGATCGTTCCGAAATTTTACGGCAAGCTTTAGTTACATTTTGCGATGATTGCCAAAAATTTGAGGTGTTGTTGCCAATTGAAAAATTGTCGGAAGCTCAATTTAATTTTTTCTTTGATAAAATTTTCTTGCGTCAAGAAGTCGTTTTCGCTGAAATTTCTGAATTGGCGACTGAACTATCTGATTACGATAAACTTGTATTAGTCCTGAGCTCGGAAGACTATGAAAAAAACCGAGGATTTAACAAAGAGAGCAACGTGATTGCGATCACGGAATCATTTATTAAATCTGAAGTGTATGTTTTTGATTTAAAACAGAAAAAAACATTGGCTCGTATGAATATCAATCTTTCTAACAAAGATTATTTATTCTACGCTAAAAAAGATGGTGCTGATAAGTCCCAAGCGAATACGATCAAAGAGGTTAAAGAGAACTCAATCAAGACTTTGCTCAATGACGTTAGGTATGACGAGGTTTATCCCTATCCAATTTCGTCTGAATCTTTGACTTTGTTTCACTATTTTTACAACGAATTATGTAAATCTCTTTTTATGGATGCTGGATGAAAAAACTAGATGATCTTTTAAATGTGGCCTCTGAGCGTCGTGATGCTGATTGGGAAAATCAGTTTTTCGTTCAGTTTACTGGTAGTAATGTAAATATATTGTCACCAGATCCTCAAGTTGGACCGGATAATTGGCCTTATCTTTTGGTTGAATCTGATATTGAAGCAAAAGAGTCTGTTCAAAAGATTCTTCATTGGTTGCACGACAAGGGGATTGGTTTAGTTTTAAATCCTACTGAAGAATACCCAGATTATGTTTTCACTTACGGGATGATTTGGCATTTTAAAGAAACCGGTCTGTTTTATAAAACGATTGACCAAATAAAACCTGAAGTCGTTGAAATTCAAAAGAACGCTTCCGTATACTTTGGCCAGCCGTCGGAATCATTTCTGCCCGGTTATGTACGCAAAATTCTGTTAGAGTTTTTCCGTGATCAAGGTTTATTAGGTGTAAAAATCAATTTGTTATCTGATGATAACAAGAATTTCGATTTGTGTTTTTCATTGGAATCGCTAGGAAATCCGCCAACGAAGGAACATCAGGGTATTGCAGAGGCGATCAGTTGGTTTCTGCCGCCTCACTATTCAATCGTACTTATCAGTGAACAGGGCTTGCCGCCCTTCGGCCCACTGTAGTTGTTATTGAGTATCTTTTTCTAATTCACCGGGTTTTGGTAGCAGGTCCATCAGGCATTCGCGCCAATACTCGGGAGCATCATCCGAATAATCTACTGCAATGTGAAATCCTTGTTTGCCTAAAAATTTTGTTCGTTTAATTTCCCCGCTGATTTCCATATTCATTGGCTCAAGCTTTAAGTAAACGCGGTTACCAACTAGCATATCTAAATTTAAATTTCCTCTTAAAGACTGAGGAATTAAATCATCTCTTAATACTGTCAGCAAAAGGCCAGTAGATGAGGCTTCTACGATCTGGCAGTTCTTTGCGATTTTGGCTAGATCATCAAGTGAAGCCATGTAGGAAACTTTTATTGGTTCGACTTCTTTTCTGGGAGCCGAGCGAGTGTCTTTGTAGGCTGGCTTTTTGGCCTTCGGGGTCTTTGCGGGTTTCTTAGCTGTTTTTTCCATCGTGTTGTCCCTCTTTCAGGTGTTGCTGATTAAGTATTCGGACAGCTCAGGACTTAAGTTAAGCCTTTATTTCCAAATAAAATCGATTTGGCATCTTTAATTTA
This sequence comes from uncultured Bdellovibrio sp., assembly GCA_963932905.1. GTDB lineage: Bacteria > Bdellovibrionota > Bdellovibrionia > Bdellovibrionales > Bdellovibrionaceae > UBA2316. The sequence continues at coordinate 88,798 of CAWVRN010000015.1, read as the reverse complement.
TACAGTGTCAAAATAGTAGACGAAATCTGAATAGATTTTTTTGACCTAACATTACGCGTGTAAACTAGTTCTTCACGCGTAATGTTTACCCGTCAATAATCGCTTTGGCGATCGCTAGCTGATGATCATCATTGAAGACACAAATGCCGTGAATTTTAGATAGCGATTTGCCCGTAGGTGATGTTTTCGCAGTTGCGGTAAAGTTAGCTGTTTTGAAAAATGGAATCTTTTGGTCAGTTACATTATTTAGGCCTGTGACGATGACGTCAGTAACCGATTTAGGCTGCACGATGAAGGGCACCGATTTAAATGCGGCCTCTTTGATTGACCAAAGCAATTGGAAATTAGGATCTAAGGTTAATTCTTTGTCTTGGCAAATCCGTTCGACAACAGACTTTTGAATGCGCACGCGATTTTCGAAGTCGACACCGACAGGTGAGGAATCTAAAACGAAAACACCAACATCTTCCGTGTGTGAAAGCGAACTATATAAATCTTTTCCGGGAACACCGATCTTCTGAGGAACATTTCGTAAATCTAAAGCATCTTCGAATACGAAATTTTTTTTGTCTTTTAAGTAATTATATAAAGCTGTTCGCAGATCAAAACGATTTTTGGTTTTCTTTTCGAAAGGATCGCGTGACTGAGTTTTAAAAGGAAATATTTCAAGATAGAAATCAGGCCCCATAACCGATGATACGAAACTAGTTATCTCTACTGAAGCAAATTGCATTCCCTACCCGAACGTATCAGGCAAATACTGTGGGCCATGATACACTTTCACCTTGAGCGATTTTCATCATTCGATCAAGTGAAACTTGTGCCTTCACACGGGTGGCTTCATCTACCTTTACTTCGGGTTTTAACGTTTCAATAGCGTGTTTTATTTTTTCTAAATCATTGAGTTTCATAAAAGGACAATCATTACAAAGACATCCTTTATCCTCTACGGGCGCTTGTATTAATTGAACGTCGGGACGGGCCTTTTTCATCTGATGAAAAATTCCAGTTTCAGTCGCGACAATAAATTTTTTCTTTGGATTTTTTACAACCTCATCCAGCAGTCTAGAGGTCGAGCCGACTACGTGGGCGTATTGCAGGACCGATGCTTCGCACTCGGGATGGGCAATTACCAAAGCATCTGGGTGTTCCATGGTAAGTTCATGCAGACGACGAGCATTGAATAGCACGTGCACTTGGCAGGAACCATTCCACATTTCCATCGGTCGATTTAATTTTTTGCTGAGATAATTTCCCAAATGTTGATCGGGGCCGAATAATATTTTTCTATCTTTAGGAATCGAGTTAATAATTTTTTCAGCATTCGATGATGTGATGATCACATCAGAAATCGATTTCACTTCAGCGCTGGAATTAATGTACGTAACCGCGATGGCTTCGGGATTTGCTTTTCTCCAGGCGTAGTATTTATCAAATGGCGAGCTATCAACCAATGAACAGCCTGCATTCATATCGGGAACAAGAACTGTTTTCGTTGGATTTAAAATTTTCACAGATTCAGCCATGAACACGACGCCGGCTAAAAGAATAATGTCGGCTTTTTCTTGTTGGCCTTTTTGCGCCAAGAAATAACTATCACCCACATGATCGGCAAGATCCTGTATGGCGCCGTCTTCATAGTAGTGAGCCAATATCGTGACGTTTTTTTTCTTTTTAAGTTCGCGGATTTCTTGACCCAGATCGTAGCCCAATTGCTTACCCTTTAGAGCTTAAAGATTAGCTCCACCTTTAAGAACGTTGATAATCGATTTTGAAGCGCTTCGTAGCGATTCAAAAACGCCGGTGCCATCGTTGGCAATGGCTTCAAATTCTGGCGAGTTGTAATGGTTTAAAGAAGCTCTGAGTTCAGGCAATGAAGCGGCATTTGGTAAATCGCGCTTGTTATACTGCATGATCAAAGGGATTTCCTTAATATCATAACCCTGCTGTTCGAGATTGATTTGCAAATTTTTGAAGGCTTCTAAGTTTTCATCCATACGCTCGATTTGCGAGTCAGCGACGAAAATGACGCCATCTAAACCTTTTAAAATCAATTTCCTTGAAGCATCGTAAACGACTTGGCCTGGTACTGTGTATAGATGGAATCGGGTTTTAAAACCACGAATTTCACCGATATTCAGCGGAAGGAAGTCAAAAAACAAAGTTCTCTCGGTTTCAGTGCTTAGATTCATTAATTTAGATTTTTGGTCCGGAGTGGTTTCTTTGTAAACCCATTGCAAGTTAGTCGTTTTACCACCTAAAGAGGGACCATAGTAAACGATCTTACAGTGGATTTCTTTAGCATTATAGTTGATAAACGACATTACTTTCTCCGTCCGTGTGATTCTTATTACAGTTCTACTCTGTTTTCTAAAGCGCGGCTCATCGTACGATCATCAATGAAGTCGATATCGCCACCAATAGGTACCCCGTGCGCAATTCTTGATAATTTAATTCCAGAATTTTGTAGGATCTTCGTTAAATACAAAACAGTCGTATCGCCTTCAAGATCCGCATCCAAGGCCATGATGATTTCACGAACTGGATGAGCTGTGCTGGATTGATCTTGAATACGTTTTAATAATTCTCTGATTTTTAAATCTTCCGGAGTAATCCCATCAAGTGGTGATAAAGCTCCATGAAGTACATGATAGCGTCCACGGAATGCGCCAGAGGCTTCGATGCGCATAACGTCCGAGGGTTCTTCTACTAGGCAGATCATTTCATTCTGACGGTGCGAATCTTTGCAGAATCGGCAGATGTCGCTATCTGTGTAGTTGAAGCATTGTGGGCATTCGTGCACTTCCGATTGAACTCGTTGAAGTGCATCGCTCAGATCGGCCGAGTACTGTTCACGCGACTTTAAAATGTAATACGCTAGGCGCTGAGCCGTTTTCGGTCCAATGCCTGGTAATTTAGTCAATTCGTGAACAAGTTTCTCTAGAGCCGATATGTGAAGCATTAAAACATTCCTGGGATGCCCATGCCGCCAGTGATTTTTTCCATCTCTTTAGCCATGGTTTCTTTTGCTAGTTTAAGAGCATCGTTCGTTGCCGATACAACCATTTCTTCTAACATTTCAGCATCGCCTGATTTGAAAACATCAGGATTGAATTTTACAGATACAAGTTTGTTATCGCCAGTGACAACAGCTGTAACTGCGCCACCACCAGAAGTTCCAGTAAATTCTTGTTTACCGATTTCTTCTTGAGTCTTTTTCATTTTAAGTTGCATTTGGTTGGCTTGTTTCATCAACTGAGCCATTCCGCCGCCGCCGAATCCTTTCATAACATACCTCTACTTTTTAGAGTCAGACTTGATTTCAGTCACGCTCTTTACAGTTCCATTAAAAACCCGCTGTGCAGCTAGCACTTTGGGGTCGTTCATAATTTTTTGTTTTACTAGCTCTTCGCTCTGTAGGGTTTTTTTCTGCACCATCACTTGGGCAGAAGTTCCTTGAGTTTCACCGCTAGTGGATACCACGAAAGAATACCCAGTGCCCCAAAAGGAATCAACAAATCCTTGCATTTTTTTCTTATTGTCAGCATCGCTTAAGATGTCTCTTAGGAATGCATTTGTCTTGCTGACTCCCAACATCAGCTTATTGGCTTCTTCTTTTACGAAGATCAAATTTTCAAGTTTGGCACCGAACAAAGAATCAGCACCACGGACGCGATCGATAAAGGCAACCCAGCGATCTTCCGGAGTTTTACCGGTTACAAAGCCAGATTGTTGAGCGCGGGCTTGCGGCGCTGATGGGGCCTGTTGCGCGGATGGGTGTGGTGTCGAGGCCGCTGGTTTTTGAGTCACAGACGCTTGCACGGTCGATGAATTATTCAAAGCCATTGATCTGGGCGCAGTCTGGGCGTGCGCTGCCGGGACAGGCTGACTACGTTGAGGCTGGGCCAAATTCGTCGTTCCTGACTGAGACAATTCTTTTAACAAAGTTTGCAGATCATCAATTCGGGGCGAGGTCGCCAGACGCAGCAACAAAACTTCAAGAACGATATAGGAATCTTGAGATTTAGACAGATCCTGGATGGCTTTTAACAACAAATCGAAAAGGTGATGGATATCTTCGGTGGATGCTTTTTTTGTGTACGTAGCCAGTTCTTGGAATTCACTTTCAGGAATTTCCACAATCGACAAGGCTTCAACGCCGGCTGTTTTAACCACCAGTAAATGACGAGCTAGCTCTACAAGTTCCGTCATGAATAATTCAGGGTCAGTGGCCGTTAAACGCATTTTTTTAAGTAGCTCAACTAACTGGGTCGAATTGCGATCAAGAATCGCAGCCAATGTATCAAATAATAAATTACGATCAGTAAGACCCAAGATTTCCTGTGTTTTGGCTTTGGTCAGCGGACCGTTCGAAAAACTGATAACCTGATCCAGTAAGCTTTGGCTGTCGCGCATAGATCCGTCGCCTTGTTTGGCGACTAACCAAAGAGCTTCTTTTTCAAATTCAATTTTTTCAGAGGTGCAAATGTGCGCCAGTTGATCAGAGACTTCTTTTAAACTAATGCGACGAAAATCAAAACGCTGACAACGGGACAAAATCGTTTGCGGGATCTTGTGGACTTCAGTTGTCGCCATGATGAAGATGATATGTTCAGGTGGCTCTTCCAAAGTTTTCAGTAAAGCATTGAACGCAGATCCCGATAACATGTGAACTTCATCTATGATGAAGATTTTAAATTTACCCGTAGACGGCATATAGCCAACGGTTTCGCGAAGTTCACGAATAGAATCCACACCGTTGTTGGATGCTCCATCGATTTCGATAACGTCAACAGAACGTGATTCCGCAATCTCTATGCAGCTATCACAAACACCGCAGGGAACCAGTGCGCCGTTGTCGTCACTGATAGAATTCGGACAACGAAGGGCTTTAGCTAGAATCCTTGCAGATGATGTTTTTCCCGTTCCGCGTGGACCCGTAAACAAAATGGCGTGCGGGATACGATTATTTTTTAAAGCATTATTTAAAGTTTGAGTGATGTGTTTTTGGCCAACGATTTCTTGGAAAGACTGAGGACGATATTTTCTGGCAATAACTTGATAACTCATTAGCGCGTCTTTCTTTTTAGGACATATCCTTAGGATATAACCCAGCTACGTTGGAAAATAAAAATGCCGAGCACCCCATATCACATGGTTCGACGAGTACCGTTGCTTCCTTCCGGACCTAGCGGGGTTCGTCATCAAAGCCATTGTATGGGACCCGGCATCTCTGGTCTAACTTAGATTCTGTAGGCATTCATCCGATAACGCGACGCAATTCGTTAAAGAGTTTAACCCTCTAAATTGGGCTCGACTGACTAGATGTAAAAGAGCGAATTCGTTGTTCAATATCATTACAGAGGAAGCCCATAAATGGGCTCCTGACTTGATCTAAACGAATAGAGAGCTAATAGAGGGGGGAATAGGCCTTGCTAAATTATTACATATGCAAAAACAGCAAGGGCATTTGCTTTTATTTCTATTTATTTTTATGGGAGTTTCTTTTAGTTCAGTATGGTCCCAAGCTAAAGACATCGGGTTCAGGTGTCGGTCTGTCTATGCCAATCCAACAAATTTTCCACAAATAGCTTATTCTGGCGTACTCGTAGAATTGACAGATGGAAAACAATCGTTAGTTTATGTTCCAAATTCTTGGGGTCCTGGCCATGAGTCTGCCATAAGAAGCATTATTTTGAAATATGAAGAAACAAATCCCGTAGTTAAAACATTGTGGATGGGCGAGTTTTCTTTGCGCGAAAAGGCTGGCGGTAAAAACCTTCTGGTAGCTGTTAATGATATCAGCGGAGAGTATTTTAAATCAACCAAGCACCAATCATATGGCGAAGTTCCCTATCACAATGATATTAAGGCCATGAGGGACTATGTCAGCAAAAATGATTTATGGGATGCAAGTCACACCAAGTATGTGCCGTTCAAAGAAAGCCAAGCACATTTGGATTGGACTTCTGAATATTTAAAGCAAGAGTTGCAACTTTCTAATACGGCTCATGAAATTGGAAATGTATTAAACGGTGTTATTTCGAGCGGCCAGATAATGGAGATGGATCATTCTAAACATGGAATGTTCCTACCGCTACTCATGTCGGGATTACCCAAGTATATGTCCACTCTAGAGGTGTTATCGAAAGAAAGTGCGTTTGATAAGAAAGTGATTCGCCGTCTGTTGGTTATGTCGGAGATTTTTATGACTAGCGGGAGCATTACGGTTGACCAACTAGTTGAATTTAACGACGTCAATAACCAGCTACTAGATAACTGGCGCGAGTATTCAAATTTCTTAGCAAGTAAAATGAAAATAATTTAAAATTTAGCCTCAAAATTTTATATCACGCACCCAGTGACACGTGTAACCGCCGGGATTCTTTTGAAGGTAGTCTTGGTGATAGGTTTCAGCGCTGTAGAACGGACCAGCAGCGACGATCTCAGTGACGACGGGCTTTTTCCAGGCTCCAGATGCGTCGACCAGTTCTTTGACCTTTTTAGCAGTTATTTCTTGATCAGGAGATAGGAAAAAGATGGCGGAACGATATTGTGAACCACGATCGTTACCTTGTTGATTTAAAGTGGTCGGATCATGAATTTTAAAAAAATATTTCAAAATATTTTCGTACGAAGTTTTTTGTGGATCGAATTGAATTTCGATGGCTTCGGCATGACCAGATGTTCCCTTTTTAACGATTTCGTAAGTAGGATTTGGAATCACGCCACCTGTGTAACCAACTTGGGTAGAGATAACGCCAGGCTGAGTACGAATTAATTCTTCCACGCCCCAGAAACAACCACCAGCAAGAAGGGCCGTTTCAGTTTTCTTTGCAGTATCGTTTGATGTAGTCATTTCTTTCTTCTTCTTTACAGGTTTGGCATCAGCATTAACATTGAAGGAAAACCAGGTGAAGAAAAAAATAGAGAGGAAAAGAAACTTTGTCATTTGAAGGAGCCTCGCATTTAGATTTGATTATAAAAACAAAACGAACGGGGACTCAAATCAATTATGGTTTCTTCTGATTTTTCTGAAGCTTTTGAATTTCCTTAGCGTCCATTTTAGATTCTAGTTTTTTAGAGAGTTTTTCAATGCGCTCGCGAATGTTAGGCGGCAAAGAAGATAAAAACTCAGCCGGGTTTTTAGAATATGAAGTGAGGGATTCAAGGGCCTTTTCTGGATTATCTTGATTCATTTCCATCAATATCGGAAGAATATCAGCAGAGATAGAATACAATTCCCCAGAATCTTCTCCCGCTAATTTATTTACCATATCATCAACTGATTTCGCTTTAGGATCATCAGCGATCACTGACTTTCTACGAGCAGGATCGCTAATTAGATTCTGAGTGTCTTTCATGGCGGCTGCTGACTCAGCGGAAGTCTGGGAGAATGATGGGAGGGAGATGAGTAGGGAAAATGCTAAGGCATATTTATACATAATGATTTCCTTGTTGGGATATTTAGTTATCGGGATAAAATTTGGAAAACGAAAGAAAATTACTCAGTATATCGAATTGAGACATTTTTAAAAGTAACAGAAGTCTCATGTGCAGAATTAAATACTAGAATTAATTTTATAAAACTCGAACGCTGGTTCTTCATAGGGATGAGTGTCTTTCAATGCTTTTAAAGCACTTTTTAAACAGCTTTCTTCGCAAACCATCTCAACCTTATATTCTGGCACTTTTTCAATAATATTTTCATGTCCAATATAAGGATTACTTGAGGCAAGGGGTCGGAATTGGCCTTCACCCAAAGTTGCCCAGCAACAACGATCGTAATTTTTATATCTGCCAGCACCTGCCGAGAATAAAGCGCTTTTAACAACCTCTAAATGCGTTTGTGGGACGTAAAATGAAAGTCTTAGCAAATTTTTCATATTGATCCTTTTCAATTGGGCAAAAGATTTGCCGATGCTATCATATTTTTCGTTAGTTAACGATTTAATATATAGCAGATTTTTATATAACTAAATATGAAATTTCACTTTAGAACTATTCCATCCAAAATCTTTTTGTTGTTTTTTGCAATCACCGTACTATTTGTTGTTGGATTTGGGATTAGTTCTTATCTTTTTAGGACAACAATTAATCGAGTAGTTCTTCATTTTAAAGAAGATATCGTTTCATCGTTCAATGACAATTATCTCGCCGACGTAAAAGCAAATCGCCTAGACGTGATTTCAAGTTTAATTGATGAGAAAATTGAGCGAATATCATTAATTTTTAATAATCTTGAAAGAAATGTGGACGTCTTGGCAACTGCTACAAAAGACATATATGATCATCACCGTATAGATGTGACACCTAACTCAGATATTGACCCAATTGCGTTTTCAAAGAAATTGGAATTTAAGAAGACTCTAAAAAAAGACAAAAATTTTTTAAACCCAGTATCTTTCGAATTTCCAGATATTCTGATTTATGATTCAAATCTTATAAGCCTATATAATCAAATGTATTGGCGACTAACCCCTTTCTTAAAAGCCTTTTACGGGAAGTATAACAGTATCCTCTGGACATACGTGGGATTTCAAAAAGATGGGTCTGTTCTTAATTTTCCTGGAAACTTCTCGGAGCCGGATGGGTACGATCCTAGAACACGTCCTTGGTATCAAAAAGCTCATAAAAACAAGGGTGAAGCCGTTTGGACAGAGCCATACTTCGATACTGGGAATAAGTCTTTGGTTCTAACTGTCGCTAAAGCAACTTATGGCAGCAACACGAACGAGCCTTTATTTGTGTCGGCTGCCGATATTGTTGTTGAGAAACTAATTAGGGACATTATAAATATAAATATCGACAAGAGTATGTTGCCAATTCTCATTTTGAACGAGTCGAATCAAGTAATTTTCAAGCGTGATGATGAAGATTTAATGGGTGATTGGAAAGATATACCTAAATTTATTTCTAGTTCGTCTTTTTTTTCAAAAGAAGAACATATATCTTATAATGCAATCGAAGACGTAAAGTATTCAAAATTTGAATTTAGAAACAAAAATTACTTTGTTTTTAAGCGTAGATTGCCTCGTGCCAACTGGAGTATCGTATTTTTACTTGATTCAAATTATATTGATGGTTTTACAAGTAATTTTGAAAAGAAATTTAATTCACTGGCTAAGAGTTCATTCGAATCGGTAGAGAATTCAAAAAATTTTAGCGATCGTATTTTGTTCCTAATTGCCATATTGCTATGTGTTTTCATCACAACTAGTTTTATTTTATTAAATAGAATGGTTGTAAATCCTCTAAGGCAATTGCTTTTCCTGATAAAAAACTTTGGTAAAATAAGTTTAGATGACTTTTTAAGTAAAGACTTCGAAAGGGCTTCAGGCGAATTGAGGGAGATATCTGATGAACTTAAAAACCTTAAAGAAAGTGAGATTGTTTATAAAGAGACTAGAGTTCAGCAAGAGATTTTGAAAGCTGAAAACGAAATTAATGCTCAAATATCTCATGATATCCGTTCTCCGCTAGCCGCACTTAATATGGTGCTTGGAGAAATTAAAGAATTACCCGAAGACTATCGATTGATAATCAGAAATGCTACCCAACGTATTAACGATATTGCAAATGGATTATTAAAGAAAGGTACCAGAGAATTACTTGTAGGAGATGGGTATAATGTGATTCAAGCAGCTACTCCAATTATGCTAGTTGCTTTGCTCGACTCCATCCTGAGTGAGAAAAGGGTTCAGTTTAGAGAAAGATTAAATCTGGAAATTTCGGGAGAACTGAATGATGGTTATGGATTATTTGCAAATCTAAATCCAGTAGAATTTTCTAGGGTTATTTCCAATCTAATAAATAATTCTGCTGAAGCTATCTCAATTGACGGTGTAGTCTCTGTTTCAATCAATGGATTTGAAAACGAGGTTGTAATTACTGTTTGTGATAATGGCGTGGGTATCCCACCGGAAATTTTAGAGCGGTTAGGAGATCTTGGAGTCACTCATGGAAAAGCGGGCACAACTGGAGGATCAGGTCTTGGAATTTACCACGCGAAGAAGACAATCGAAAATTTGGGCGGTCGTTTTTCAATCGAATCTACAGTTGGAGTTGGCACTAAGGTAAGCATAATGCTTCCGAGATGTTCTACTCCTCAATGGTTCGTTAAATTTATTAAGTTAAAACCAAACGATGTTATAGTTTCCGTCGACGATGATCAAACAATTCATCAAATTTGGTCGGGCAGGATACAAACACTAAACTCTATATTTCATAAATCGGTGTCTCATGTGACTTTTTCATCGGGAGAAAAATTTGAACAATGGCTCGAAAATGGCAATAGAGATAGCGTGTCTTTGTTCTTGATTGATTTTGAACTTTTAAATCAACCAAGGAATGGACTTGCAATCATTGAGCAATTAGGAATTCAGGAAAAGTCAATTTTAGTAACGTCACGATTTGAGGAATCAAATGTTAGCATAAAATCTGAAAGCCTTGGAGTTCAAATGTTACCAAAAACCTTGGCTGCGTTTGTTCCATTCTCTTTTGAAAGTGAATTAAAAAAGTATTCAGCGGTTTTAATTGATGATGATAAATCGATTATCCATACTACTTGGAAAATGGCTGCAGCAAAAAAAGAGGTTTCAATTTTGTGTTTTTCAAATGCAAAAGAATTTTGGATGAATGCGTCCTATATCGATCGAGATTCTGCAATTTTTGTTGATGTAAATCTTGGCGATGGAGTGAGGGGGGAAAAAATCGCGCAGGAAATTATGGATGCGGGTTTTACTAACGTCTCGTTAACAACCGGCTTTGATCCAAAACTGATTAATGTCCCACAGGGTATAAAAAGAGTGGTCGGAAAAGATCCTTTGCTCTGATAGTAATTTCGAAAATCTTAGATGATTGGCAAGAAATAGCATTTATAAAAATCTTATAGTAAATCTATGTATTTTAGTTCTAGATTTTTAGTTTTGGCTTTTTCCCATGGGTATTCGGAATTATACTTGAAATTGAAAACTTGTCCGTCTACTCTAACTTTGTCTATTTTCGAAAAATCAATTTCGCCGAATAGCCATGTTGGATGATTTAAAATTCCTTTATTAATAATTCCATCCTTAGGAAAGTCGGAATCTGCAGGGCCGTACAAGGCGCTGTACCCATTATTAATATCAACTGCCTGCGACCATGTAGCGGTGCCAACTACCGGAGAAACCCCAACATAAATTTGGTTCTCTAACGACCGGGCGCGAGCACCTGTATGAACTCTGTTCAATCCGTGAAAAGTCTCTGTGCAGCTAGGAGAAATGATTAGCTTTACTCCTGAGGCTGCTAATAAACTGCTGGGCCAAGGAAATTCGATATCGAAGCAAGTTTGTATTCCTATTTTTCCGAATCTAGTATTAAAAATTTTGAGCTCTGTTTCACTTGCTGAAATTCCCCAAACGTCCTCAAAGCGGGTCATATGCAGTTTGTCTTGAAAATCATATTTTCCATCGGGGGAAATTAAATATGTTCTATTGTAATATTTGTTTTTAATCTGTAGAGGAAATGATGGCGTAGATATATAGATTGAGTATTTCTGTGCGAAATGAATATATAAGTTCAAAAACTTGTCATGGAGTGCTTGAATTTTATCTAATTGTTTTTTCAAATCTATAACATCGTTATTGGGTATTAACGATGCGAGCTCCATGGAACCGTATTCGGGAAAAACCAAAATATTACTTTTGTGTTCGGCTGCTTTTTTTATCCATATTTCGATATTATCTTTCCAATCGCTTTCTGATTTGTAAAAGTGAATAGGATATTGCGCTAGAGCTAAGTTAAACATTTTATTTCCATTTCTTTGCCCAATAAACCATTGGCTTTGAGGATTCTTCTCGATCTCCGATATCCTTCCAGGAAAATGAAGAAGTTAATTGAGGTTCCTTTCTGTATCCTAGAGAAGTCCAAAACGAATCTAATGCCACGTAATTTTTCGGCCTAAAAGCGTGGTCATCGGGGCGGTTTACAGCACAGAAGCATGTTATTCGATATTTATTAAATGACATCGCGTGATCTTCGCGAAATTGGAAAAATTTCTTTCCGATGCCTAAACCGCGATATTCTTTTTTCAAAATACTCTCGCCAAAATAGAATATTTCATCCTGTTTCATGCCCAGTTTAATAAATGGTTCTTTTACATAGTCGGTTTCATGGGAAAGTGGAAGGGCTGTTGTTGCTCCAACGACATTTGACCCATCCACTATCAAAGTTAAAATACTATCTGGAGACTGTTCGTAAACTTTCAAATATTTTTCTTCGTATGTGAGGTCTCCTTCATATAAATAAGGAAAGTCTCGAAAAATTTCGATTCTGAGTTTCGCAATTTCATTTCGATGTTTCGCAATCTCAGAACCTTTTAAGTGCAAAAATCTTAAATTATTTTTTTCGATCACTGAACAGCTTTAATCCATTGAGGCAAATTGTAATAAGTTGTAATTCTACTAATTTTTCCATTTTTAAGTTCGAAAAAGGTTCCGGCTCTAACGGAATATTTTTGATTTCTTGCTTCAGGCAAACCTTTGTCAGTTTTTAAATATGTTCCATCAACAATAAATTCAGCAGATACACGATCTTTTACGCTTGGTGAAGACATGATTGTTATGTCTCTTAAATTTTCTTTGTAACATGTATCCATATGCTTCATGAATTCTTTAAAAAGAGGTAGGCCATTTCTTGTGTCGCCTTGGTTTACTTCGTGTGCGACATCCTCATGAAGAAGTGAAATCATGCCTTCATTATTTCCTTGGTTAAAAAAGTCGAAATACTTTTTAATTGTATCAACTGCGTCCATGTTTACTCCGTAGTTAAGTTTGTTTCCCTTTGAAATCTTACAGTTTTATGCGGGGAAATTTAAATATTTTATCGAAACATTTCCAGAACTAGAGGTTTGATAGTAAAAACTCCGCTAAATTAAGATGGTTTAGTTTGGGATGTTTTGATTCTCGGTAACATAACAAAAGTAACAACTTTGGGAAGGTGAAGGACACTATTTGCGCCTAAGTTGTTGATATTTATCTCAATAAGAGAATTTCACCGCCAAAATCCATGTATTCCTTACTGGGACCAATAGGTTAGAACGATTCAAATTGCGACTGGACCGCTTTTTGGATATTTACTAAGTCAGACACGCAATTTCGAGGAGCTTACATGAAAGCCTTAGCAATGATTATCACTTTGATACTAACACAACAAGTATTAGCAAGTAATTCATGCTTCGACACTCAAGCCGTAAAAGACTTGATCGCTGCTTCTAAAGAACTTGATGAGTGCTTCGATAAAGATGTTAACAACTGCAATATTGATAAAATGTCAGTCGAAGATCAACGCGAACTAAATAGCCAACGTTTAATCCCGCACGATAGAACTAAAGATACGTTGATGAACGATGCTACAGGCGCTGTATCAGCAAATTTTGATTCGAGTGTTGAGGCTGCATCTGGCCAAAAAATTTCTAGCTGCCATATCATCACGTCAGCACATTTACTTTATAAAAACACAAACGTTCAGGTAGACAATCAAGACTTCCCTGCTCTGAAAGATTCTGAACAATTTGATATTAATTTCCATTCTGGTCAAACTTGTGATGCAAGATTATTCGAAAAATCTGTTGGCGCTCAAGTTTATTTTAAAATGACTGATGCTGGAAAAGACTTCGTTTGCAGCAAACAAGACAACAGCGGTAAATGTTTAGAAAGAAGATTTTTCGGCAAAAGCGACCTTGTAATTTTAAAATTAAAAAACTACAATAAAAACGATAAAAACTTCTTCAAATTGAAAACTACTCCAAATGCAATCTCAGCTGCAGGTGACAGAGTTAACTGCTGGGGTTATCCAGAATACAACAACCAAATCAAGTTATCTAAAGATATGTCTGATAAAATGCTTTGGTTTCAAAAAGACGCAAAAATTTTTAATGGTAACTACGACAGAGGTGTCCTTACTAACGCAATCGCTTATCCCGGCATGTCTGGTGGAGGATGCGTAGCTTCAGCAAAACCAAATGAATTGATTGGTGTTTTTGCCGCAGGTAACAGTGCAACTGGCCATTCAGCGGTAGAAGTAACTGCTAAAACTGCAGATACAAAAAGCGCAAACTTCTTATCTTCATTCCAAACATTAGCTGAGAGATACAAACAAGCTACAAACAAAGATATCGCGGATCTTGATAAAGAATGTGAATAAGATGGACGCAGTAGTATTAGGCGGAACTGGATTAGTTGGGGGCCTTTTAGTTGAGGAGTTATCCAAAACTGACCAATTCGAAAGAATCTTTTTAATTGCCAGAAAAAATATTCAATCTCAGTTTAAAAAAAAATCCGTAATTCTTATAAAAGACCTTAGTGAGATTCCTAAATTGGATCTTAGTTTAAACGCGCCGGTCTTCTTCTGCTGCATAGGATCCACTATAAAAAAGGCAGGAAATAAAGAAGCATTTAGGAAAGTAGATTATCAGGCCGTTGTTGATTTTGCAGAATTAGCCAAACAAAAAAACGCATTACATTTCTCATTAGTTTCAGCGAAAGGATCAAATCCGAAATCACGTTTTTTCTATAACCAGACGAAAGGTGAAGCTGACAACGCTGTTCTAAATATGAACCTGAAATCGGCTACTATATTTAGGCCCGGGTTATTAATTGGAGATAGGAACGAATCTAGGTTTTTAGAGTCCGTTGCCATTGGTATTGCCAGAAAGTTAGAGAATTTATTCGGCCAAGATAAATTAAAACCGTTTATGACCTCAGCTAACGTATTGGCTAAGGCAATGGTAGACGATAGTTTGGCTAGAAAAAGTGGATACAAATTAGTCGATTCTAGCGAAATTTAAAAAGAAAAGTTTTTAAAAATACCCAATAAGCTTAAGTATTTACCATGTTTGTCCGAATAATTTATTGGGATGAACCATATTAAAATAGTGCTTCAGATTTTAGTTTTGTTTTCTGGGTTTGCCGCATTCGCGGAGTCGACATGCACACTTTTATCAAAAGATGTCGAGCAGAGAAAATATTCATTCAAATGTAACAACGAAGTTGTGAATATTCAATGCGCAATAAAAAACTCAACAGTTTGCAAAGTAAATATCAGAGAGAAATTAAAAAGTTCAAGTTTTGAAATTACAGATGATCAGTTTAATTCATTGAATCTATTTTCAAATTCTGACCTTGTGAAAACTGAATGTGATGGTTCAAAAAAACTTTGTAAAATGGATGGCAACGTATGCAAGAGATATCAAAGCCTTTACGATAGTGCCAAAGTAAAATTAATTAATGATTTTGGAGGTACGGGTCGATGCAGCGGAGGCTTAGGAGCGTCTATCCAAGATATTGGTGCTTTTTCAGGTGCAGTTGTTTCTGAAGTAGAATTTAATAAAAATAATTGCAATGTAATGTCTACTATCGCAACCCAATCTTTAAAGAATAGAATTTCCGTTTTTGCAAAGGTTCTGGATGCTCCCATCTTAGATAGGACTTCATTTTTGTATAGTTGTGTAAAGCCTAGTGGACAAGTTACAACTGGTAATTTGGATGCCGAGGTAATGAAAAAAATTCCAGCACTCCTAGAGTTTAAAAAAACGATGTTAAGCAAGATGGATTCTTCAGAGCAACTAAAAGGGTTAGTCTGTGGCCCACAAAGTGACATTTTTTATGAAAAGGACAAACTAAACATAAATAATGTTATTTGTGCTATTGTTGAGGAGTCTAAGTTAAGTTTATCAGATAAAACAATTAGCTGCGTCGATATTGAAAAAGGAACTCACTCCGACAGATTCTCCAACGCAAGAGATGCGGAGCAAAACGGCGCAGCCCTAGCCAAAGCCGACACGGTTCCCCTGGAAAGCAAGCCTATGCCCGAAGTGATGACTTCACAAGTCGGTAAACCGATCGGTTTAACTCCAGCCCTAGCTCAAGTTGATCAAGCGGTTCCAGGATCAGGCACGGCTCAAGGTGTGGCTCCGTCTGAGGGTAACATCGCAACGGGTGCCGTTCGTACTATTTCTGCTAGCGCTGCAATGCAAGCTGGGCAGGCGTTTGCTCCTGTTTATGAAAAACTCTCTAACATGGCTAGTTCTGTGTCTTCATCGGGGCGTACCAGTGTGATTGGTCGTAGTAATTCACCTAAAATCAACACAGATGCATCCGGTGTCGTTACTGTTAGCCGTAAACTTCCTTCTTCTGATTCAAGGGCGTCTGTTGATCCCGATGCGCTTGTTGCCGCTGCCGGTTCTTCTGGTGGCGCTATTGCTAACAATATCGACGGAGATTCTAACAAAGCTTCTAAAGCCGCTGGTCTTCAGAGGTCTACTGCTAATAATACTGACGAAGTCGCTCCTGTAGGTGGTCCTCGTCCTATCAGCCTTTCTAGTTCACGGTCTGCTGGTGGTGGTCCTGGTAAAGCGGCTGCCAATGTTGCTTCTGGTGCTGCCAATACCGAAGCCGTTTCTTCTGCTGCGCTTGCCGCTGTTCAACAGAAAATCACGGAATTAACTACACCGGCTAAAATTGAAACTTTCTTTAAAAAAGAAGCCTCTAATATCGCTGATTTACGCAATCTTCTATATTCAGATGCGACTAGCAAATTACTGGCCGCAAAAGGAATCCGCGTTGTTAATCAAAGTGGTGATGTTTCGGGTGAATCGATGACAAAAGCAAAATATGTATTCAGTGATGACGGTATTAAGTTCACTAAGTTAAATATAGGCAAGAAAAATTAGGTTAAGTTTTTTCGGGGGATGGGCTAGTACATGATGAAAAAGAAATCGTTTTTATTAATTATAATCGCCGTCTTCTGGGTCAGTTACATCGTCCTCTCCTTCGCACAGACTCTGTACACAACGTCCGATAGAAAAAATGAAAACGATAACTATCACCTTCAACAAGTCGAACATCTGCTGTCAGTGGCTCAGACTCTAGTATTGACCGGTAATATTGATGCCCTTAAAGACCATCTTGATGGCGCTGTTAAAATTGACCTTATCAACTACTATTGCATCCAAGATAAAGAGGCTACTTTATACGAATATTCTCCTAATGGAACTTCTGGATGCGAAAAAACTCATGATCGTCGAATTGCTTCCTACGGAGCTCCACTTAAATATACTGACCAAATCGTTAAACCGATTAAAATTGGTGACAATATTGTCAGCGTTGGTTTTTCTACCGATTTCTGGGGCTATTTTTGGAAAGCACAAAAGAATAATCTGTTCGCCTTTATCAAAGACGTCATCATCATCACCACTTTCCTAGGCCTTCTTGTCTACCTTGTGATGAAAGACTTCCTATTATTAGATCGCATGCTTCAGAAAGGCGCCAAAGGCGGGGACTTTACTAAAATCAAAGCGCGTTCTAAAGAAGCTCAGACTTTGATCGATTCTACCTACACTCTGGATCAGATGAATTCTGAAAAATCCAATATGATTCATCATCTGCAGAATACCGTTGGACGAGCCATCCATTCCGAGATCGACAAAGGCACGCCTCATTTAACTCAAATTCCATCGGCCGTCGTTCGTATTGATTTAAATGGCTACACCCAAATTTTTTTGGAGAAAAAAGAAGAACACATCGTTACCGTTCTTAATGAATATTTTTCCGTTACCAACGACTTAATCAAACGCTTTGACGGCGAAATTTATCAAATCATCGGTGATGAGATCGTGTTTGTTTTAAAAAACAAAGATCCTTTGGCGGCTTTGTTCTGTGTGCGCGCTATTTTCGAATGGGCGCAAGAACTGGATCTAAAAATTCAAGCCGATTATAAACATCGCTTTTTATTGAAAGCTTCGATTTCCTATGGATCGCTTCGTTTTGTTCAGCTAAACAATGGTTATGCTTTTGCTGGCGTTCCTTTGATTGAATCCGTTCGCATGCTTGGTTGTGTCAGCGATAAATCAGAAAATACTTTAGTCATCAAAAAGAACGGCATGGAATCCGCTATGGTTTTCATGAATAATCCGACCTCTAAAATGGTCGATCTAAAAGGTTTTGAAGAACAATCCGAGATTTTAGAAATCAAAGAATTCGTTACGCTGAAAGATTTCTTCCGATCTAGTTTTGCCAAGGGCAATGAAACCGATGTTAAAGAAGCCATGAAAGGCCTCACGTTCTTCCGCGGCCAACAAGACATTTTGGGCGGACTGCAGGTTTTGAATAAATCAATTTTTGAACACAAATGGATCGAAGTCGCCTATATGGTGACTCACCTAAAAGACCTAACGTTAGGCGTGCGCAGCGCTCCCATTGTTGCGCAGTTATATCAAATCCTATCCGACCACTTCCCTTTGATCACAGTTAAATGCAAAGACTATCCTGTGTTAAATTCATTGATTCTAATGGCCGATTCTTTAGTTCACCCTGACCTGTGGACACAACCTTGGGAAGCCTTGATTAAAAATTATCTACTGTGTTCACAACCGCGTATCGTAGCGAATTCCGTCGAAGTCCTATGTCGCTTTGGTTATGATTCTAAAGAAATGCAGGCCATCCTTTTAAATTGGAAAGACAACAATCGTATTTGCGCCAACTTTTTATTAGCAGAAATGCGTAAATCAATTACCAAAGCCAACACGAAAACATTGATCAGTTGGCTGGATTCCGATCAGTTGTTGTTTCAAGCCAGTGCTTTGTATGTTTTGGAAGAAACGCTACGCCACTATCAAATTCATGATCCAATCGTGTTTAAAACAAACAGCCTGTTGGCCGCCTGTGTTTCGGAAGCCGATTTCTTGAAAAGCTCGAATCATTCTATGATTAAATCGCGTATTGAAAAATTGCAGAAAGTTTTAGTTAGCAAAAACTCTGGCGAAAACGCCGCCTAAAATCGGGATCGAAAATTCCAAAAAAAAAGGACACTTGATCATCTAAACTGTGAAGATCAAGTGCCCCAAACCACCCATGGAACCCCTAGAGGAACAAATTCTTAAAAACCTGTTCCGTGTGAAGGGTTCTATCAAAATATGTTTACAAAACACATCGACTTATTTTTATACAGAATTTAGTGCAATTGCTTGTTAAAATGCTGATTTTGCTTATGTTAGCAAAAACAAAGTCTAATCCTATATCGTGTTAAATTTACATGAGCCAAGCTCGAAAATGTTACCGAAATGATCACTACGTCAAATCCGTGGCCAACAAAATCAGCGCGATTTCAACGAGCTAGAGTATATGCACATTGAATCGAAATTTTCGAGTATGTAATTTTTAGTGTCCTAATCGACTTTGATTTCTAGCACACCGGTTTCATTTCCGCGAACAATTTTAAATTTAAAATTGTTTGCCGATTTTAGGGTCGTATAAACATTCATTGCGGCATCGGCAGAATCAATGATGTCTTCATTCAATTGCAAAATCGTATCTTCATTTTGAAAACCAAATTTAGTCCACAAACTATCGGGCTGAATATCTGATAATTTAAATCCTTCGATCGTTTCACCGTCTTCGGACTTTTGTGGGACCGCACGTGCGCTCATCATCACTGCCGTTAAGTCAGAAAATATATCATCCAGTGCAGCGCGAGTGATCGATGTGGAACCAAAAACTTTTAAATCTTTTCCGGGCAGGGGAGCCGATGTTTCTGCGGTAGAAACCGTGATGTCAGAATGTGGTGTGTGTTCTTGGTAGAATTTTTTGTAACCAAAATATCCGGCCGTTGCCAAACAAACTAAAACAGCAACAATCAGTGGAGCGTCGATAAATCGTTTCTTTTGTTCCATTTTAAAACTCCTTTAGCCACAAATAAAAAAAGGGACGTTTTCACGTCCCTTTCATCAAATCATTTCAGATTACATTTTCAAGGCTTTAGCCAAATTCCTGTCAATCGCTTCCAAGAATGGCTCGGTATTTAAATACTTATCCGCAGGAACTTTATCGCCGTAAATACATACAGCTAAATCTTTAGTCATCAATCCTGATTCAACCGTTTCCACGCACACTCTTTCAAGTGTATTCGCGAAATTGATCAACTCTTGGTTGTTATCTAATTTTCCACGATGAGCTAAACCACGAGTCCATGCAAAGATCGACGCGATTGGATTAGTCGAAGTCGGTTTGCCTTGTTGGTGCATACGGTAGTGACGGGTCACTGTTCCGTGTGCCGCTTCAGATTCCATCGTCTTGCCATCTGGAGTAATTAAAACAGATGTCATTAAACCCAAAGATCCGAAACCTTGAGCCACAGTGTCTGACTGAACGTCACCGTCGTAGTTTTTACAAGCCCAAACGTATCCGCCTTCCCATTTCATCGCACTAGCAACCATATCATCAATCAAACGATGTTCGTAAGTGATGCCAGCAGCTTCGAAAGAGGCTTTGAAATCTTTTTCGTAGATTTCTTGGAATATATCTTTGAAACGACCATCGTATTTTTTCATGATGGTGTTTTTAGAAGAGAAATATAAAGGCCATTTTTTACCAAGAGCCATATTGAAGCAAGATCGCGCAAAACCACGAATAGATTCATCCGTGTTGTACATTGCCATCGCAACGCCATCGCCTTTGAAATTGTAAACTTCGTGAGATTGTTTTTCGCCGCCTTCTGGTTCAAACGTAATTGTTAATTTACCTTTGCCTTTGATCACAAGATCAGTCGCACGATATTGATCGCCGAATGCGTGACGACCGATTACGATTGGTTTTGTCCAACCAGGAACTAAACGAGGAATGTTTTTCATCAAGATGGGTTCACGGAAAACTGTACCATCCAAAATATTACGGATAGTTCCGTTTGGTGATTTCCACATTTGTTTCAAATTGAATTCTTTTACGCGTGCTTCATCCGGAGTGATCGTTGCGCACTTGATACCAACATTATATTTTTTAATCGCTTCAGCAGCATCCACGGTAACTTGATCGTTCGTTTTATCTCGGTATTCCATGCCTAAATCGAAATATTTAATATCGATTTCTAAATACGGAGTGATCAATTTGTTTTTAATAAATGACCAAATAATACGGGTCATTTCATCGCCATCTAGTTCTACGACGGGATTCGCTACTTTGATTTTTTTCATTTTTACCTCTAGTGGACAAAATAGAATAAAAACACCGCCAGATAAAGCAGATCTCTGTAAGATTTGTCCTTTGTCTAAACCGCGTCGTAGACAGGATCGATGGGTCCCTGCCTTTCTCGACCTTAGTGTTGTGAATTTGCAACGCTTATTGCGGAATTTCGGGGGTAAACTAGGATAAACGCCCAATTAAAAATACTTTGCTCTGTATTGTTATGTTGGTTTCTGGTTTTCAACCGTCTGGAACAAAATCACCTAACTTATAATTTCCAGGCGATTTTTTCCAAGGCTTCAACTTCTTCGGCCCAATAAGAAAAGTTACCAAATTCAGGGAACAGTTTTGGAAACGAAGGATCTTCCCAGCGTTTTGCAATCCAGCCTGCGTACATAATGATGCGTAGGCCTCTTAAAGCTTCGATCCAATCCAATTGATGAAATGGAAATTCACGAAACATTTGGTAGCCAGCGATAAATGCATCTTTTTCTTCCGTCAAAGTTTCTTCATTGTAGCTAAGTAACATCCAGAAATCTTGAACGACTGGGCCGTTACAAAAATCATCAAAGTCGACCAGGAAATAACTTTGCTGCATTTGTAGGATGTTGCCTTTGTGAGCATCACCGTGAATCCGAATAAATTCTGCGGGATCAAAACGTTCATCAATAAAATTTAAAATATCTTCGGCCGCAGGGAAATAGCGACTTTTCAGTTCAGGAACAACCCAGTTATCTAGGTTATTTAGCGTTTCCCATCCGCCATAATAACTTGTGTCCATGTAAGGACGATTCGGTGCTACCGATTTTGCGCCGACGTTGTGCACTCGCGCAAATAATTGTCCGATGCGATTAAGGTCTTCAAGGCTTAATTCCTGAGGCATACGGCCACGAAACTTTGGAAAGAACGCAACAGAAATCCCATTGGAATCAATCAACGTCGAATTATTCTTAAGCACCAGTGGATTCAGCGAAGGAATTTCAGCCTCGTTCAATTCTTTTAAAAAGCGATGTTCTTCGAATATCGCCTCTGGGGTCCAGCGTTCCGGGCGATAGAACTTAGCAATAATATTTTCTGATCCTTCTAATTGAATATCAAAGACGCGATTTTCATACGAATTCAACTGCGTAAATAATCCCGTTGGTTGAAAACCTGCATTTTCACACGTTTTAAGGACGGATTCAGGATCTAGGTTAAAGAACGAAGAGATCATATTTTCGTTTACATTTAATTACGTACTTTGTCATGATTTATATCTCGGCTAGATTTGCCAAACACACTATAATATCTCTAAGACCACAGTTTTTAGGAAGATTTAATGGAATGGCTCGATTTTGAAAATAACCCAGTACAGATACAGCGCAAAATACGCCGTAAGAGCCTATCGATCTATTTATCACCACAAAAACCAATCATCGTGCGTACAGGATTGATGACGCCTAAAAAAATCATTTACGAATTTTTACTATCTAAGAAGGATTGGATTTTAAAAAATCTAGAAAAATTTAAAGAACTGGATGAAAAATTTCCACAGAGACGTTTGTTAGAAAAAGAAATTTTTCCGTTCTTGGGAAAAGATCTAAATTTAAAAGTCAGCATCACGCCAAATAAAAAATTATTCATGTCGCGTACAGAGTTAAACATTCTTTTGCACGTTCCAATGAATCAATGGAGTGCCATCAGCCGTTCACAGGACTATTCAGAACATCACGAAGTTCTAAGGCAGTTTTATAAACGTGAATCAATTGCTCATTTAACAGAACGTGTGAAAGTGTTGTCGGCAGAAATGAACCTGATGCCATCAAAGCTGAGTTTCCGTGAACCCAAGGGCCGCTGGGGTAGTTGTTCATCCAAAGGCTCAATCAATTTAAACTGGCGATTAATTTTGTTTAAGCCCGAAGTTGTCGATTACGTCATCATCCACGAACTCTGCCATCTGCGGCACTTAAACCATTCCAGTGCCTTCTGGTCCCTAGTAGAAAAGCATTGCCCCAACTATCAAGACAGCGAAAAAGAATTAAAACACAATCAAATGCTGACGCAGTTCTTGGACCGGTAGGTCCAAGAACCAACAAGCCAGATTGGACCGGTAGGTCCAAGAACCAAACATGCAGATTGGACCGGTAGGTCCAAGAAAAGTTACAATTTAGATCGATAGATTTTTTAGAATCAGTGAAGAATCCGACGTCTTTTGAACTTCACCATCAAGTTCATCGCCAACGTCTTTGCGACAGTGTCCGTCTTCAGTCAGGCCGACCTCGACGCCATCTTTGGCGATTTCGTTAAGTTCAAGTTTACATAGAGGCTCTTTAGAATTTTTGATTTCTTCATCGCTGAAGGTGCTAAAGAAAGATCCTTTTTTCGCTTCAAGGCTAAGATCAATAAAGGCCTTGCAGGACTTTTTTTCTGGATCGATTTTAACGGTTTTAATAACGCGTGTAACTTGGGCTTCGCTAATACAAGCTAAAACGGGAACGCTAGTGGCCATCATTGTGGTAATAAATAAAATTGTCTTCATAAAAAAACCTCAATCCTTAATGGTAGGTCCTAACTATTTATTTTGCGAAAATGATACCGGGTTCTTAACGTTAAAAAGCCATTAATTCGATTTGGCGCAGCTGAAAACAGCCCTTTTCTGACAGGTGTCCAAAAATCTACACTTAACAGTAGTTAAGACTCCCCTGAATGGAAAAAGGACCTTCTTAAATGATAGTTTGAAATCATAAAATTAAGAAAGTCCAGATTAGCAGATCAAAATTATTTCATATATTTAATGTTAAAATTAGTGATCGTCTTTGTACGGCTAGACTCGATATCTGTTGTAGTGGCCTTGCCCATGTCCGATGGAAATAAACTGAATATAAAATCACCGGCGATTTCTACTGTGGCTTTATCATCGATGGGTGTATCAATAACGCTTAATAAATCATTCAGACGAATGCGAGTGAACGATCGACCTTGGAAGAAATCGTTATTATAGGCGTTGTATAGGTCGTATTCTTTGACCACGTTGGCTTTTGTGACATTCCATTGGTCTTTTTTGATATCCAGGTGCGAATTTAAAATATAATTAAAGTTCTTAGTTTGAACTTTTGTTTTTAGACCGCCGCCATCCACATAAAACATTCTGCGTTCTACGTTTCCATTCACTGTCGCGTAGAAATCATAGTTCTTTCTGAAAATGATATGTGGATCTTTGATCTTGGAATACTTTTCGACAACCCAGTCGTCTGTAGGGAGGGACGATATCGCTTTGGTTGTTAGATCCATTAAACTTATTTTTCCGCTTGAGCGAATCATAACTAGGTTCGGGGAACCGGGAACTGGGGCCACCCAGCTCATTTCGGTTAATGTCATCGCTGTTTTATCGGCCGTATCGAACACCAACGCTTTTTGAGTGTTTGAATCTGCAATAGTTCGTTCAATATCGACCGCCACAATGTAGTCAGTTACGGTTCCAGTCGTAGGATCCGAATTCCCGCGAATTGATAGTACTAATTTGCCATTGCCAGCGATATCACCGGCTTGGATTGTTCCTAACGTGTCAACCACTGGGCCTGAAACAAATTGTTTCACTAGCTTTCCGGTCGCATCGATTTTAAAAATCAGTACTGACTGCTGACTGTCGTAAACAACCAAATAACCTTGTTTGCCATCATAGCTGGCGCTGATGGGTGTGCCGACAAATTTCACCGATGTATTGTTTCGTTGTCCATTTAGTTTCTGAATCGAAACATGTCGGCGACTCATGTCGATAAAATAATCAGATCCACTGTTGTAAATTAAATAATGATCTTCTTCGGGTTGCTCGACTTCAAATAGACCTAAATGTTTCGATGACGCCAAATCAAAATGATGAATCTTGCGAATGGTTTTATCGAAGATAACGACCTTGTCGGAATCTTCATCCGTTGATGATTGCAATTTTGAATTCTTGCTTAACGGAATACCGATTACATTTTCTGCTTTGTAATCTGGTACTACGCTCGTGCTTCCGGGATAACACGCTGTAAAGGCCATCGCAGCACCTACGGCCAAAAGAAGTTTCTGTATTGTATTATAAGCCATATGTGACTCCTAAGAAAAATGTCGGGCTGTTTGACGTTAAATTGTAATCGAATTCTGGGAAGCTGACCTTATGATCGCTGAAATGAACACCGGTGTTGATCCAAAAATCATGTTTCATTGGGAAATACACACTCACTCGGCCAGCAAGGTTTGTCGACGATGCGGATG
The DNA here is from genome assembly GCA_963932905.1 of uncultured Bdellovibrio sp. Classification (GTDB taxonomy): domain Bacteria; phylum Bdellovibrionota; class Bdellovibrionia; order Bdellovibrionales; family Bdellovibrionaceae; genus UBA2316. The sequence goes on along the minus strand of CAWVRN010000015.1, from coordinate 63,569 downwards.
ACTGAGCATTGGAAGAGCCATCTGACATATCAAAATTGGCATCCAGACGCTCGGTTAAAACTTCGAATTGAACAAATGTATTCCAGAAATGACTGAACGGATCCATATTATTAAATATAAAGTATCTATAGGTTGCGCCCACGGCTGTGATGTTTTGCTTTTGTTTAATTTTCGTCGAGGTAAAAATCGATTTCTCGCCACTTTGGTTTTGCAAATGCAGTATTAAACCAAAATTGAACAAATTGGGAAATTGATATTGGTACGTGAAGCGCGTTCCATGCAACATCTCGGTATCAAATCGAGTTTTATTTTCGTCTTTCAAAGATGTTGACGGGGTCATCAAGCTAAACCAGTGACGTTTTGTCGATCGTGATTGGCTTAAGTATTTTGTGTAGTCTTGGAAAACAGTTTCATCAATCGATGTTAACGTAATACCTGCCGCCGCTGCATTCAGCAGATCGCGGACGCCATACTGATATTTAAATGGTCCGATGGCATCTTCATCGTCCAGGGTTTTTCCATCGAACGTATCCATGTGGAATAATTCATGAGTTAACAGGAACATACGTTTTGATTGGGTCAGAGCCACAAATTTTTCTTGGTCGATATATATTAATTTTTTGTCTTTCTGAGCCACGGCATCGACGACGCGTTCACCCACTTTATTTTGGTTCACCATCGAGGTGGGAACCCATTCAAATTGTGTTGATTGCGAAGCGCGCGCTAGTTTCTGTAGCTGAGTCACCACAAAACGGTCACAGTATTTCAATTGATCTTCATTAAGTTTTGCAATGATTTCGCACAAAGCATGATCCGCATAGTTTTCAGGGCATAAACAGTAACGCTTATCAGGTTGTTCTTGTTTTAAAGTTTCAATGCGATCAACAGCCGCTCGAACTTGTTTTAAACTGACGGCCAGTTCCACATCACCAGTCTGGCCACCGTTACCAATAAATGTGGATGCCAACACGGATGAGCTTGTAAATAGCATCGTTAATAAAATCCGTTTCATTTTAAATCTCCAGTTGGGGTCAGGTTCAGGGTCAATTGATATAGGTTTTCGCCGTTCAGGGCGCGGGTTTCACAAAATTCTTTTAACTGATCAGCAAAGTTTCTGATCATGTCTTGCAGTTCAAAATAAGTCGCTTGATCTAACGGCACGATAAACGTATTAGCGATGCGTTTATCTGTGGGAACTAAATCCAAACCTACGGCCGCTAATTTCAATGCTTTCTTGTGAAAGCGTCTAACTAACAGATGCGCTTCTTTTGGTTCTTTCACGGACAGGGGTTGATCTAACACAATTTTGTTGTCTAGTGTTTTTCGCAAATAACCTTCGCGCAGTAAAAAATGAATGCTTTTGCGAATACTTTTTTCGTCTGCTAGAAAGGCTAATTTTTTGTAAATTAATTCCGGATGATCCTGCAGTTCTTGGATTTGAAATGCGTCTTTAACGTAGATATTTAAAAAATTCGTCAGGATGGAATCAGAAACTTCATTTCGTTTTTTGATTTCTTTCAGCAGAGTTTTTTCCACAGTCGATTTCTTTTGTGGATTTCGACTTTGCGGCGTTTCTGATTCGACTAGGTTTTTGAACGCTTGTTTTTCACTGGGAGAGAGTTTTAACAATATAGATAATTCATCCACGCGATCTAAAGAAACTTTTCGTTTACCTTGCAACATAAGGCTGACCAACGTGGGTGATACCTTACGTAACTTTAAACATTCATTACGAATTGAAAAATGCGGGCGTTCCGCTTTCAAATTCTGAAGCCGTGTTTTGATAAACTCAGCTGATGATTGTAAGTTTTCTTTTTCGATATCCATACTTCTGGTGTATCGCAAGTAGGACTATAATTTCAATAGGGTGTGAGCTTTTTGAGTTTACTTTGTAAACAGTTCGCTGTAAAAAGTCGCTGTTAAAAGTGCTTACATTAAGGCATTTTTCGACGTGTAAGCCAATATATCATCACTACAGTCGATAAATGACCAACGGCTAGGCCCATCAATACATCCGAGTAAAAATGGTCACGAGTCATCACTCGTGTGAAAGACAGTATAAAAGCTACAGTGTATATGCCGTACTTGAATCGAGGAAACAGATACGCAAAGTACGTTGCGACAGTGAACAGAACCTGTGAATGTCCTGATGGCATTGAATGAAAATCCCAGTTGGTTGTAAACGGTTGAAACACATGGGGATCAAATTCAGGGGAAATTTTAGGTCGCTGACGACCGACCAAGAATTTAAAAATATGGACGCACAATCCAGAAAACAACAAACAGTATACTAACCACAGAGCTTGCGTGGCGACTTTTTTTAAACGTTCACGCGGTTTTGATTTGTTCCAGCGCAAGAATATTTCAACTCCACCCCAGACGATAACGGCAGGGATAAAGTAATTCGTAAACAACCCCACATGCGTGATTTCCCTTGCTATCAACCATTTCCAGTCGTCTTCTTTAAATATCATCGTCAGGTTCTGATCGATATAGAAGATAGACAGTAAAGCTAGCAAGCTGATTACGACGATGAATTTTAGGTTATACTTAATTACGGCTGCTTTATCTTGGTACATATCTGTATTTTTTTCTCATTCCATTAGAAAGACAAGGCTTGATTCGGTGTTTTTAGCTGGCCTACGCCTTGCTGTACTTCCAGGCATCGAACTTTTTTTTATAACCTTGGGGGTTACCATGAAGTTAAGACAATTATTAGTATTTTCATTGGCCGCTGTGTTTTTCACAGCGTGTGGATCTAAAAAAGAATCAGCAGCTCAACAGCCCGCTGAAGCTCAAAAAGCAGAAACGGCAGCTCCGGCGCCTACTATTTCTTCTGAAGAAGCTAAAAAGAAAGCAGAAGCTGAAAAATTAGCGGCAGAAAAAAAGAAATCTAAACAAGGCCATGGTGCCACTTCTGGTAGAAAACACAATCACAAACACAAGTCCGAAGACAAAGGTTCTTCAGCTTCACAAGGTGATTCTTCTGATAGCTTCTTGGGAACTCAAGATATCGTTGTAACTGGCGGTAAAACAAAATCAGGTATGAAATATTCCGGTTCTGCGGCTGATGGTATTATGACTCAGTTGTTAGCTAACGAAAAAATGAAGTTGGCGGTTGAACAAGATAGAAACGCTATTCTAGCGGCTAGCATCTGGGATATGTCGTATGTAGTAGATGCGCAAGGCGAGCTAACTATAGATATCGCACTAACGAAAGGCGCTGGTTTATCTCAAGTTAAAGTTCGCACGCAGTATTCAGCTGGTCAGGTCATGTCAGTCGTAGCGACAACAGGTTCTGGTTCGGAAATTCAATTGACAGCTGAATGTTTAGATTCTGTGAAACAGGCTAACCAATGCTCAAACTTATTAGTTAAATTTGTAAAAGACGGCGCGGAAGCAACGGCTTTGTTACGTCAAACATTAGCTAACATCTGGTTTGAATATGAAAAAGTAGAACAAGCTAACGAATACGCAACCCTAGTTGAATTCTTCAAAAACTCGCAGTTAGATTTTGAAACAGGTAACAAAGTGGATTCAGCGTATTTAAACACTTTTGAAGTTGTAAACGGTAAATCAGGTTTCAAAGCCGTAGTGACTGGTAAACGCAGCCAAGTATTAGGCTTTAAAGCGGACTTACTATTAAAGAAAGATCTATCAGCACCAATGATCTCTGTGGATAAAGAGACTAAATTTAAAGGTGTTGATCTGTGGATGGGCCAAATCGTAGGCAAAGATTTAAGCTTTATGAACGCGATCTCTGACGCGAAACTGGTTCAAAACAGCACTAAAGGTCAAATCACTATTGATATGACAGTTAAATCTGCGTCTACGGGTTCATCAAACTCGTTCACTTTACGATTTACACGCGTGCCGGTGTCAGCAAGTCTTTAATTTTTTGCTGATTACACGTCTGTCCTAACCGATTCCTAAAAAATCGGTGAACTAATTGAAATTATTCCACGATTTTATACAGAGCCCGAGCGCAAAATGGTGCGCTTCGGGCTCTTTTTTTTTGGCATCGTCATTGCTCTAGTAACAATCCGGGGACATTAGAGTTAGGGGTTGGGAAATTTTGACACCAAATTCAGCAATAGCCGCAAGGTATCAACTCTAAAGTAAATGTTAGCAGATGTTAGCATTTTGATTTTTAATAGAGAGGCGAAAAGACCTCGGGGGTTACAGATGAGCGCACTTGATAAAAACAATATTTTACCACCTGCCTTGTCCGATTATTTAGACTATCGCTTGTTCTTGCAGGATTTCTATCACTACAAGAAAGAGCTTACCAAAAACGATCTTCGCCCATACAGCTACCAACTGTTTTCGGCAGCGGCGAATATCAAATCACCTAATTATCTAAAGATGATTATCGAAGGACAGCGTAACTTGTCCGACGATATGATTTTAAAATTCGCTAAAGCACTTTCATTAAACAAAGAACAAACAGAAGAATTCTTACACTTGGTAAAATTAAACCAAGCCGAAGATACAACGGAACGTAACGTTTATTTAAAAAAGCTGTCTGAAGTTCGTATCAATCAAAAATTGAAATCAGGCGAAATCGATCGTCGCATTTGGGAAAAGATTCCTAATTGGGTAGCTTGGGTTATCTATGCGATGATTGATCAAGAAGGCGTTTCGTTTGATATTCAATCGTTAAAAGCCCTTCTTCGTAACAAGGCGTCTGAACAAGAAATCGAAGCGGCGTTGAATTCATTAATTTCAAGTGGTGAGATCCGCAAAGATCCAGTCACAGGTGAAATGAAACGCGCCCATAATCTGATGGATTCAGCGGAAGAAATTCCCGTGGCGCTAGTTCGTAAATTGCAGATGCAGCTGATGTACATCGGTTTAGAATCATTGTATCAAGAAGCGCCTCAGGAACGTGAATTTGGAACATTAACGCTGTCACTGACTAAAGAAGAATTTGAGGAAACTAAATTCAAATTACGCCAATTACGTAAGAGCCTAAACAAAGACAATGCGATCGCACGTAAAGAAAAAAAGGGCGAGCGTATTTATCAGATTAATATCCAATTATTCCCGGTCACTGATGTGGCGAAAACAGACGCGTTAACAGCTGGGAAGGCCGTTGCTGCCGATCAAACGGTAGCGCCGGTAAAAAAATCAGTTCAGGATTTGGCTGAAGAGGCAATGAAGGCAGCTAATTTATTTGAAAATGAAGGACAGCTGTAAATCATTCTTAACATTTAAAATTGACAAAGAAAGCGAGCCCGAAAGAGCTCGCTTTTTTATTGAAGTGACTCGCTTGAGTTAGGAATTTGCCATTATTAAGATTTCTGGACTTGCGTCTGGTCGAAAGTTATTTCTTATTTTTCAAAAATTCAGAGTAATTGCGCTAAGTAATTAATTTTTTTACTAAAATTTTACTTGCGCTGTCTTTTATGCCCAATATTTATGCTGATTTGATTTCTTAAACGAATTTAAGATTTTCTTAAATTTTCGGTCCAGTATGTGGATAAACCTGTGGGCTTGGTTGATAACTCCTTGTTTTTCGGGTTTTTTTGGACAACTTTGGCCTGCGTAAATTAGAAAAAATAGGATTTGACATAATATTTGCTAATCTATGACGCAAACTTTTATAAACTTTAAGCTTAATTTTGGGGTCGAGTTCATCTAAGTTTGAATGTTTTTTTCAAGCCGATTTCGGTCGGAATCTAGGTTCAAAGTTCCAAAACTTTATTAAGTAACATGAAACCAATTTTCCGGTGCTGGTTTAAATGTTAGGCCAAATGTTTCCGTTTTATTTGAATCCGTAAATTTTAATCTGAGCTGCCAAAACGGATGGCTGGATTTGCGATCTTGGGTTAACTCGCTGATCGTGGATTGAAAAATCGATTTTAATTCTGCCAAAGAAATTTCACGACTAAATTTTTCGACGCCCGGCTGAAGCTCGATAGTGTCTTTAAATAATTTAATATCTTTAGATTCAAATGTGATTCGATCAGCATCCATTGGACTGCGCTGGATTAATCTGAGTTCGGTGATCAGTGACAGTGATTTTTTGGTTTGGCAACGAAGAGTGAAATCCCAAACCAGTTTGGCGTTGTCATCCTTGATAGCCAGATCTTGAATTTTTAAAGGTGCCGGCAGTATCGACGTCATCGTTAGAAAGGATAAGTGAGCCCGCTGCTGATTTCAATCGGTCCACAGTACAGGTCTTGTTTGTGTATCAATTTAATCCGCATCGATTTGGAACGTAAACACTAAGGCCAGGTTTGGCGCGCGAAGTGTTCCCAAAGTGGCCGCTGTGATTTATTTGCTTATAGAAGCGAACGTAGACGAGTCAGTTGGTTTGGCCATTGCAATACTATAAAGACAGAAGCGGCCACAAAGTCTTTCCCCCCAAAGACGGTTGCTTCTCCCCCCAAATGAAACCGAGTGTCCCCCCACTCGGTTTTTTCTTTTTTACGACCAGTCAAAACTTGTAAGGCTCGCACACGGATCGATATAGTGTGCAGATGACAAATAAAAATTTAAAACTGGTTGCGGTTAAATCCAAAGATGTAGCGATAAGAGCCAAACCATCCATCTATCCAGCACCGTTTGCGGCGCTGATGGCGGGGCGAGAGAAACGTCAATTAGGCGAAGTATTTGGATTGAAAAATTTCGGAGTGAATCTGACTCATTTGAAACCTAATTCGAAATCGTCTTTGTTACACAAACATAAAACACAAGATGAATTTGTTTATGTGGTTGAAGGCGAATTGACGCTGATCCTGGGTGACGGCACAGAAACGGTGCTAAGCGCGGGTATGTGCGCAGGGTTTCCCGCGGGAGGCGAGGCTCATCAGTTTCAGAACCGGTCGAACAAGGACGCTTGGTATTTAGAGGTCGGCGATCGATCATTAGGGGATGAGGTGACGTATCCTAATGACGATATTAGGGGTGTTCAGAACGATAATGGACAATGGGTTTTCACAAGAAAAGACGGAACGCCTTATTAAATTTGTAAACCAATCGGAAATAGTTTAGAACTAGGGTCTGTCTTTGTTTTAGAAACTTTCAAGTGGGGGCGACATGGCTTCGACGTGGGAAGTGAAGCAAAGGGAGCATACCGGGGCGCACAGGGACCTCGTTAAAAAGGTGCAAACTATTATTTGCTAACGAAAACGTTGCAATGGCAGCTTAGTTCTGTCACGGATCTCAGTTGAATCGACGGTGTTGAGCTGAAGATCTGTTATTAATGCCGTACCGGTTGAGTGCTGTTCTCTACAGGGCACCGACCTAAATAAACTGCGGGGGTGACTATTGGAATTTTGTCGTTGGAAGTCCGATAGCCTAACTAAAAACAGTGACTAAGTATGTAGCGCCTTTTCGTGGAACTCTTGCGGACCCGGGTTCAATTCCCGGCGCCTCCACCAATTTCAGAGTTTGAGAACCCGGGTCGTCCCCGTGAGTTCTCGGGAACTTGGAATTGAAAATTAGATACGGATTTTAAATAGTTGATCTTGGCCGCTGTTGATTTGCGGCAAATCCAGAAATAGAAATTGGGGACGAAAACGTTGAACCCGAAGGGCTGAGACAACACAGACTTCGGGCTTTTTTATGGGATGGGGACGATTGGAGCAAAGAGGTTACGGCGTGGATCATGAAAAGTTGAAAACTGCATACCATGAGACTGCTCACGCCGTTATGGCCACTATTCATGGTTTAAAGATAAAAAGAATCTCGATAAAAGGAACCGATAAATACCGTGGAGTGATGTCAACAGAACCGCCCGCACGAGAAATAACAAATCCTGACGAAGCTCTTCGGGAAATCAGAATCTCTTTAGCAGGGTTTGTCGGCGAGGTATTGATATCGGGCAGATACACTATATATCGCAGTCATACTGACTTAGTTGGCGCAATTGAACTAATCGAGGATTTGTTGGAATTTGATGAAACGTTTAAAAACGCAACGGTCAAATTATCCGTCAATAATCCTGGAACACTTGCTGACATTGAAAATCCGCTAGTCAGAGCCTATGTCGATTGGAAGCTTTCCTGGGTATTAAGAACACTTACCCCATTTAAACCGGCAATTAAATTGATCGCTGAAAAACTATATGAGAGTGAGGAACTGTCAGGGGAGGAAGTCTCCGTTCTTTTCAATTCTCCTATACAATCGAGCCTTAAAGCCAAGCTCGATAAAATCTAAGTCGGTAGGAATTAAAAATATGAAAAAATTCGAGAAGCTTCATCCAACTGAAGATTTAGATTGCTCTTATGAATACGAGAGAGTGTGGGACCGCTACGACATCAACATTCGATTTGGAGTGTATTGGCGAAATAGAGCTTCAGACCTTAATGCAGCCGCAGTTCTTCTAGGTAATGTGTGTGAAAAAGATAGTCCGGTAAATGTGTCCCCTGAAGTATTAGGCCTTGGATCTGGTTTTGCGTTTGGCGCAGCTCTTCCTCCTATTTTTCGATTAAATGCTGGATTGGCTATCGAACTACTTCTAAAAGCGTGTATCGTTAAACGGGACGGCCATTGCGAGAACCTAAAGCCAATTCATCAACTAAATAAGATCGCAAAAGATGCAGGATTTGTTGTCACAGATCCTCAGCGAAGATTGCTTGATGTAATGACCGAGTATGTTTACTGGCTTGGTCGGTACCCAGCACCTAAGAGTCGAGAACAGTTTGAGTCAACACGCAAAATTCTTGATGGACAAAGGGTAAAGAGCCCATCGGGATTTGGTACAGTTGGAGATCCAGAAGCATGGCTCAATTTAGAAAACTATCAAAAATTGTGGGCGGAGATAATGGCCTACTATGAATCAATTCCTGCGCGTCGAGATGGGGACTCTTAGTTTCGGTCCATTTTGGTCCAACTACGTGCCAATCGAACCAACTCCATAGAAAATAAGAAGAACCGAATCAATCAGCAGAACCGGATTTAGTTGAACTCTGGTTTTGTTTGAGCCGATTGGTTTGGCTGGAGGAGTTCGTCTGTGCCCAAACCTGCTCGCAAGAAAATTCAAAGCCCGTTAGCTAAGAATTTAAAATCAATTCTTGCAGAGCGTGGACTTTCGCAAAAATCAGCAGCCGAGATCGCAAATGTGACACCCGCAACTTTGAACGATTGGTTGGCTGGCTCTGTACCAAATGATCACATTGCAGTTCAACGGCTATGTCGGGCATTGGGCTGCTCCTTTGAGTGGCTACTTACTGGATCAGATAGTCGGGTTGAACCTAAGGAAATTTCAATGGCCGAACTTTTTGATTCTGAGCCCGATCCTAGCTTCTCCGGCATTTTTGAAATTTCAGCTAGAAGACTTAGACGAAAGGGATAAGGAGAACCTATGAAACATATGATGATTATTGCAGTAGTCTTTTCTATAACAATGGCCGCTAATGCCAAGAAGAAGTATCTTGGACCCATTGAGTCTCCTCCTGGCGGGGCTCGTGCCGACCACCAACTTTGGAAGCAATGGGAGGGCATGGTCAAAGACCAACATTTCCCGCAATTGCCTCACTCGGATGTTCTTAAAAAGGATAAAACCGATTACGAAAACGACTCAAGCAAGCGGCAGCGATACATCATGCAAATTGATGTCGATGCAGTTGATTTGAAGAATGAGATTTTCGATGACGGCTACTATCACTTTGCCTATAGCTCTAAAGGGCAAGGAGATTTTTTAATACAGGTTCACCCTAAATACAGACTCTGCTTTGACGATCTTAAAAAGAAGTTCGACTATATGCAGGCCGTGGTTTTCACTCACGGTGAGATAGTAGGTCGCAAAGTTGTACGCATTGAAAAGCCTCGTCAATGCCTTGGCCAGCTCAAAGACACTGGTTCAAAATTGCCAGATGCAAAGTAAATAGAACTATTAAAGGTGTATGCCACCGCAGATCACCGCAACACCGCAGCTTACCGCAATGACCTAAATATTCGTTGAAATAGCACGTTCTGAAAAGACTTAAAAGCCAACACTACCAAGGGAGAGTCCCCGTAATGTCCAAGAAAATACAAAAAAAGGTAACAAAAGATAGGAGCATACTGCCCAACCGAAAAGACTGATCGATAAGTAATTCCAAAGAGATAGACAAATAATGAGATCGGGAAAAACATCAACAAGGCATAATAGATCCAGAGAAGTATTTAAAATCCTGGTTATGCCTCTAGATAGAAAGATGGCAAGTCAGGGAGTTAGCCCACACGTTGAAAGCACTCAAGAAAGTTCCGAGTTCCCGCCCTTGTCTCTGCGGTGATTGATTTCTAAAATCAGTACAAAAAGTACCATCGAAAACTGGATGTATCTTCTTTGGGTGACGGCCCCGTCCACTAAATCCATTAATACCGGTGCAAAATGGGGGGCTCCCGAGGAGATTGTAGTAAATCCGTGGCCTGGCCCTAAAACTCTAAGCTGATCGGTTGATCTCATTCCAGTTATCAAAATCTCTGTTCTGGTAACTATCTTTATAACCGTTTGATTTCTGTGATGGTTCTAGTGCCGATCAATTCGGTTCGATCTTGCCTGGTGATGAACCCGTTATCAGTTGGGAAGATAGTCTTGTGATCCGATAACTACGGTGATCAGGAGGACTAAAATGAACCGAAATCCCAAGAATTATGCGCTGACCGAGGACAAGATCCTCTCAGATTCCGAACTTAAACTCATGCTCAAGACAATCAAACCGTCGATGGAGCAATCTCTGCGAACCGGAAGACACCTTCATTTCATCAACGACTACTTCCTAATTTTAATTGGTTCGCTGACTGGTCTGCGAGTTTCAGAAGCTGCCAATATCAAGATCGGCGACATCGCAGAGAACTCGGTCAAGGTGGTCGGTAAAGGTCGTAAGCTTCGGATAATTCCTCTCGGCAAACGCGGACGCGCCGCCATTGACGAACTCATTCGGCTGAAAGATGGACTGATGAACCAGTCCGTGACATCAGATTCCTTCCTTTTCCTAAATCGAAATGGAGAGCCCTTCACCCGTCATGCCGTTGCTCGTCGGTTCACTTACTGGCGATGCAGGTGCAACATCGAACGGTCGATCAACTATCACAGTCTTCGGCATCACTTTGCTACTTTTCTGCTGAACAATGGGTTCAATCTCGCCGAAGTTCAAAAAATCCTAGGTCACTCGTCGCCTACGATCACCGCGATGTATCTGCACTTCACCGAGCAAACTCAAGTTCGAGTCGATGCTGTGTTATGACCCCCGGTGTGTTTTTTTAGGATTGTCCTTAATAAATAAAGGCCACTCTAGGCTCTCATAAAATTTTGTAGGGTAAGAGAAAAGAACACCGGTTCACCGACATTGCATTTCTGAGACATAAAAAGTAAAATCAATTTGATATGCACCCAGATTTTGATGAAGACGTTTTATACTATACATGGCAGTTTCTCAGGCTAAATTCTGAGTATCAAAATATGTACGACAAATACACTGCCGGTGAGCTGACCTTACTAGAGCTTCACAAACGATGGGGATTGCGAAGTTATCCAGATTGGCGTGATGAGGATCCAGATATTCTTCCTGAGATCTTTTTTGAGAAAATTTCCAACTTTGGCATTTTTAGCTACAATAGTATTACGCGTGAAAATGTGATTGCCGAAGACATTTCTACGCTTCAACCGGATAATCCAAACGAACCACGATATCTTCTTGTTGCCTTTGATATGAAAAATCTTTTGCCTAAAGACTATGCTGATTTTCAGAAAGAAGTATTTGGATTAAAAGAACAGATGAAAGTGAAGGTTGCGAAATCAGTTAAAAGAAATCGGCTTGATAAAAAACGACTAGATACGATTATTGCTACTTACAAAGTTCATTTAAAAAATCCCAAAGCATCTACATATGAAATCGCAAAACGCCTTCCTAAATTTTATGAAATAACGAAGACGAATAAGCCAAGCAGGCATCACAAGACTGTTTCAAATAATTTACAGATGGCAAAGAAACTTATTGAACAAGCCCCCCTCTTAGATTTGGATTTCAAAAGGAAACGTAGGAGTAAATAAGCACTTACCTAAGTACTTATCGCAAATCTCACAAATTTAAAGCAGAACTTCGCCTCAATGGAGGCGATATGAAAAAGAAAAAAACAAATCAAATAATAAATAAACGGATCAATGCCATACTAAATCTGGCAGAGTCGATATACTTCGACGACAGGAAGCTGCCCCTTTTCCGGCGGCAACTTTTAACACACCTGAACGACCTAAGACGGGATTTACTTCAACACTTAGACGGCGAATCATCTCCCAATAACATGGGGGATACCGTCGTAACTTCCTATCGGAATCAATTCCGCCGAGACCCACTCGCAGAGGGGGTTTGGCATGATTAGCTTCACTCCTTCTTTCGACGAGGTCGCCGCGGGACGAGTTCACGAGTCTGCGGTTGTCGCGTCTCTTGATAAACTTGTCTTTACTACCAACTATCCTCTTGATCGAGAAGCCCTTATTGGACGTGCCCAATCGGCAAATAAAGGTGACGGGTACGTCATCAAAGACTTGCCGAAGGGGCACGGAGCAACTCTGTTTTTCGCAGATGCTTTTGATGCTGGATTAAGATTTAGTCTGAATCCTTCTCGCTTCAATACTATATGGGATTGTCTTGATGCAATAGAGTCTGTTCTTGGCCGACCCGGCCTGAGAGCCAATATCAAATATATCGATGTTGCTCTAACTTTTCCCTGTGACTTTTATTCTTTGTATATGGGCTTGGACTTCGGCTTTCGCCGATACATCAAGCACGTTGGTGTCGAAGGCAGAGGTGAGACTGCTTATGTTGGTAAACTCGGTAAGAAAATTGAAATTAAAATTTACGACAAGACGAAAGAGATGAAAGCTAAGGCAAAGAGAAATCAGCAAACTATCAACTACCCGTGCTCTCGAATTGAAATTACTTGGGAACCTGAAGATGAAATGCGTGTAGAGAACCTATCTCAAGTTCTTGAGATCGAGCCCTTCGCTGGTTGTACATCCCACCACTTTAGATTTATCGAACCGAGAAAAAATGCCAGACCTCAAGTATGGCGAAACTATTTTGAATTTGAACAGAAATGTCTGCGTTGGGGTTACTGGCATACTCGCAAGAAACTCAATAAAAAATATAAAGGCAATTTCGCAAAGAAGTTCGGTAATTTCTATGACCTTGAAGAAATGCAGCCAACCCTAAATGAGATTTACACCCAGGGCATTAGAGGTTTTTCTCAACATTAAGGTGGGAGAAAAGAGTCCCGTAGGGATCTCTTTAAGGATAGCGTAGCTATCCTTCTTTTAAGAGGTGACTCTTGCTAGAGGCAGGAATCTGCATCGGTAGAGTCACCTCCAGGAAAAGGGTCGGACAGGGGCGGTACTGCCAAGACGTAATCTGACAGAGGGGAGGTAGTATATGAACATTGAACCAACAGGATGAAAAAGATTTTCAGGTCTCGTGCCAACACGTTGAACCCGTTGATAAGACGAGGGCGTGTGCCGAACTAAGAACTTGCCGTGATTGCAAGCAGACATTCCCCATTTTGCAATTTCCACCCAAAGGGGGAGGTCGTCGTGAAGGCCGCTGTGGTGGCTGTCACAATATATGGCGCAGAAACAAGTATAAGGCCATTGCGAAGACGGGACCTTATGCGAACGGTGAGCTGAATATCATGCAACTTGATGAGACTCACGCAGGACTCAACACAATACTTGATCTCATTTGCGACGAGATCATTAGAAAGGAGATTGCAGTTTAATGAATACGCGCCAGACAATACTAAAATCAAAAAACATCTGCCGTGTTGGATTATATGCACGGTTCAGTTCAGACAACCAATCTCCAGTATCGGCTGATGATCAAATTCGACGTATCCAATATCGGGTTGAAAATAACCAAGTGATCTTCACGAAATTTCCGTTGGCCGAATACCAAATTCAAATCATGGATGGGTGTATTTTCAAGGATGAAGCAGTGTCGGGCAAAGTTGGAAGCCGCATTGGCTATGAAGCCCTTCTCAATGGTATTCGGCAAAAGAAGTTCGATGCGGTAATTGTAGATGATCTTTCAAGACTTACCCGCGATCTTGGAACTCAGGTCAATTTGCACAAGCTGCTGAAGTTTAACAACATCGAACTTATAAGCATTTGCGACGGCATTTCCTCCGAGCAGCCTAACTCAATGATCAACTTCACATTCAAGGGCATGGCGAACCAGATGGCGAATGAGGATCTCGCCCATCGAACTAAGCGAGGTCAGGAGATTAGAGTTCTTGATGGCTTTAGTTCAGGCGATGTTTGTTACGGCTACAACAGCATACCAACGAGGACGCGTCCAAAAGGTGGAATTGAAATTCCGTCGCATTATAAGTTGGAAGTAAATTTGGAAGAAGCGGCGGTTGTCAGACTTATTTTTGAACTGCGCTTAAAGGGCTTAGGTTTTTCATCTACGGCTAAACTTTTAAATAAACGAAATATCCCTTCTCCGCGAAGAGGGAGAACTCGAACTGGCCGCGTCTGTAATTGGAGTCAGACCACAGTTCGGAAAATTCTGACACGCGAAAAGTACATCGGTATATGGGAATGGGGTAAGACAACAAGGATTCTGAATCCTGATACGGATAAATACGAAAAGCGACAGCAGCCCCGAAACCTTTGGGTCAAGCATCATCAGGGTAAAGACATTCGGCAAGATTTGATAATCATTGATATTGATACTTGGGTAAAGGTTCAAAAAACTATCGAGATAAGAGAATACCGTAAGAAAGAGGAAGGCACCGATTCATTTTCATACGCACGAGCATCAAAAGTGATTGGATCAAAATCTGAATCGCTGTTGGCGGGAATCTTAAAATGTTCTGAATGTGGATCCAATATGCTGCAAATCACTGGTCGTCGCGGTGGTTACTATGGCTGCTTTACACATCATAGAAAGAGCAAAGAGGTTTGTAAGAATAAATTCCTTATTCATCGCCTGAAGCTCGAGAAATTTGTTGTCGAGAAGGTAAAGGAGATTCTTCTAAGCGAGCAGAACATTCAACTTGCAGTAAGCATTATCAATAAAAAAATCAATCAGCGATTAAGATCAGTGCCGGTTGAAATAAGCCAGCTTCAGCAAAGGCGAAATGAAATTCAGCGCAAGGTTCGCAATTTGATGAACTTTATCGAACAAGGGGCTGATTCGGCAGAACTGGTAAAAGTAAATCTCGGTGAGCGAGAAATAGAACTTCGTTACACTGAAGAGCAGATTCGTCTTTTGCAGGTTGCGGAGTCGGATAAGGTTCTTGTGACAATTTTTAGCATAAGAAAACATTTTGAAAATCTGACGGAGCTATTCGAGAGAGATTCAGCATTGGCAAATGCGGCTCTCCGTAAATTATTTCTTAATGGTTTGGTTTGTGTGCAGCAATCTCGAACCGAAAAAAAGAATCTCAATCAGAACAACAGCAAATGGATGGTCACGGGTGCCATCGATATGTCGCAGTCCATGATCCAAAATTCATCAGCTCCCATTGACCCTATCGCTGTCGATCTTGAGATCAATTTTTAATCGAGTTGCTATGTCGCACATGGTTGGCCATATTTTTCACTACAAAAGCGGAGGACAGGTTAAATCGCCTCAAAATGCAACAATGGACTAGTTAGTTTAAAAATGTATTGATCTAGTCCAGTTAAAATGATACTATAACTTATTGAAAATACATAAATATAGGATCTAAGTGGAAGAGATAAAGAAAATTTCAAATGAAATAGTCCAGCTGGCAAGGCTATCCCTAACTGGGTCTCGTAAGGACCTAGAGTTCTATATTCGTCGCCTCATTAGAAAGATTCAAAAATGGGATCCAGATGCGGCGGAAGAACTTGCGGACATTGTAAATCAGCTACCTAAGCGTTCATCGGTGGTTCGATCTAATGAGATAGATTCAATGCCGGTAGATAGGGATACTCGATTAAGCCTTTTGAAGGTGGATCAAAATCCGATAATTGATAATGAGCCTATTCTCTTAGATCGAATACAAAATGAACTTAACGAAATTGTCGCAGAACGAAGTCGCTTAAAAGAATTACTGTTGGCTGGAGCAGAAGCGACTAGAGCAGTGCTATTTGTCGGCCCACCCGGAGTAGGCAAGAGCTTATCTGCTAAGATACTTGCGCGAGACCTGAAGCTACCGTTGTTGACTCTTGATTTGTCAGCAGTCATGAGCAGTTTCTTAGGGCGCACAGGAAGTAATATCCGAAATGTTTTCGATTTTGCAAAAAGTTCGACGTGCGTTCTTTTTTTAGATGAGTTGGATTCGATAGCAAAAAAAAGAGATGATTCTGCTGAGGTTGGTGAATTGAAACGACTTGTAACAGTTCTCCTCCAAGAGTTAGATGCGTGGCCATCGGATAATCTTATTATAGCAGCAACGAATCACGACGAACTTTTAGATCCAGCAGTATGGCGACGCTTTGATCGCATTATTCGCTTTCCTCGCCCAACTGAAGGTCAGGTTACTGATATTATCAAGGCGGAATTGTCTGGACGAGTACAAATTGGTCCCGACCTGTTGTCTGTTCTGACACTTTTATTTAAGGACCAGTCGCACTCTGAAATTATTAGAGAGATAAAAAATCTTAAAAAAACTGCGATACTAGGAAATGGAAACTTTGACTCAGCGGTTGAAAGTTATATCGCCCTAGCTATGAACAGAATCTCTCACGAAGATCGGATGAATATAGCGGATTCACTTTATAAAAGCGGTCATGCCTCTCAGCGAAAAATTAGTGAATTGACCGGAGTAAGTCGGGACACCATTAGAAAAAAGGCTGGCTCGGGAGCAGAGGCTTAGCTTGAGAACGGAGATCGTAAATGGCAAATAAGAACTTTCTATTTGGATTTGGCGAGAGGCTTACCGCATCCATCGAGCCTCCTAAAATAAAGCCAACAAAGTCTCATCCTTATTCTATCGAAGATGCTATTTTGCGGCTATCAACTCCTCTTGAAGAAACCGTGGGTTCTTTGCTTCAGTTGCCAGAGCTTGCGTGTCCCGAAGGTCAGGTAGTTACTCCGGTGACAATCCATCCGAGTTATTTATCAAAGAGCTACTTCCCGGAGGCATTGCTTAGGGCGTATGATCTTCGATCTGTCGGTAGCCGACCAGCAAAAATCTCGCCCGATAAGGTCACTCAGAAAAAAGTTAAAGACTCTTATCTGACAACTACACTTTTTATTGCAGGGAAAAAAACGAATTTTGAAAACTGGGCAAATAACATTATTTTTATGCGAGATGGTGAAGTTGATCTTTCTACGATGGATGAGACTGATATCAAGTGGTTAGAAGATTTTAGAAAAATTGAAGATATTCATCCATTTTATCCGGGCGAGAGAGTTAAAAAATCTAAAGAGGCTCATTCAAATGAAAAACTCTATGAGGTGGCGATTCATTGTTCAGATGCAAAAGAAGACTCATTTATACTTGATTCATTTGTGCATTACGCAAAGAAGGTTCAGGTCGATGTTGATATCGATAGAAGAATTTTCGCGCAAGGACTTTGCTTTTTACCAGTAGAGGCTACGAAGAAAGAAATTGCTCTATTGGAGAAGTTTGCATTTCTGCGAGTTATACGACGGATGCCAATGGTTGGAGTTAGAAAAACTCGAAGAAGAGCAAAGAAGCAAGTTGAGTATGAACTACCTAAAGTGGCGGCATCGGATCTTTCGATTAGAACTGCTATATTTGATGGTGGGCTTCCGGAAAATTCACATTTACTTCCTTGGGTAAACTACAAGGACTTGGTTGGACACGGCGAGCCTGATGAGGAGGATTTGTCGCACGGTGAGGCTGTTACCTCTGCTTTCTTATTTGGCCCCATAGAATCAGGTAAGCCAGTGCAAGCCCCCTTTTCGACTGTTGATCACTATAAAGTTTATGATCAACAGTTAGACGTTGATGAGGATTTGTTTGATGTTCTTGATCGAGTAACGTCGGTACTAAAGCAGAAGGAATACGACTTTATAAATCTTAGTCTTGGGCCACATCTGCCAATTGAAGATGATGATGTTCATGTATGGACCGCAACATTCGATCAACTTTTAAGTAATGGCAAAACATTGGCTTCATTTGCAGTTGGCAATGATGGCGACTTGGATCGCGATTCGGGAAATGCGAGAATCCAGGTGCCGTCAGACTGTGTAAATGGATTGGCGGTGGGCGCATCTGATTCGACTTCTCCTGGGCAGTGGCGACGAGCCGACTACAGCTCAATCGGACCAGGTCGAGCACCTGGTTTTATTAAGCCAGATTTAATTGCTTTTGGGGGTTGTGAGAAGGAACCATTTTTTGTTGTTGATTCAAGAATTTCTCCAAAGGCGCAAGGAGAACTGGGTACAAGCTTTTCTTCGCCGCTTGCTTTAAGAGTTTCTTCGGGATTGAGATCAACTTTAGGAAACAGATTGATACCGTTAGGATGTAAAACTTTGCTTATTCATCATACCGATAACGGAAACCATCCGGTGGCAGATGTTGGTTGGGGGCGCATATCGAATGACGTTGAAACATTTCTAACATCCGATGATTCTACGGCAAAAATAATTTATCAGGGAACTTTGGAGCCGTCGAAATATGTTCGTGCTAGAATCCCTATGATCTCGGGTCTTGCGGGAATGGTAACCGTGAAAGCCACATTTTGCTTTTCGTGCGAGATAAACTCCCAAGAGCCATCGAATTATACTAACAGTGGCCTAGTTATCACATTTAGACCTGACATAAATAATTTGGATGTTACGCAGCCGTTTTTTAGTAGCGCGAAGCTATTCCCTTCCGAGAGCGATTTGAGAAATGATGCTCACAAGTGGGAGCCCGTGTTGCACAATTCAGTCAGAAAACAGGGCGCGAACTTCAATGATCCTGTTTTTGATATCCACTATGTGGCTAGAGACGGAGCCTCGAAAGCAACTTCGGCGAAGTCTATTCCATATTCGCTGGTCATTACCGTCCATGCGCCGAAGGAGCCGAATCTCTACAATAAGATTGCACAGAAGTATCGAACTCAGCTCGAGATCATGCAACCGGTTGCAATCGAAATTCAGCAGGGACTAAACCGATGATAAAGTATTCGCCTATCCAGCCTGAAAATTCTTTGGAAGTATCAAATGGTTTTCTTAAAGCTCAAGGATTCAATAACCCGGTGGTAGCCAAGGAATTGCTCAAGATATCTGCCGGTGACTATATAACGAGGGAGATTATCTCAAGAGTTGTATTGGCTCGCATGGCTCACCCCGAATTAGAAAGACTTTGTGATTTGAATCGACTTTTCTATACTCTTGGAGAGCCCCAAGATGCGGCGGACTTTGGATCTTATTTGGTTCCGGTGACGATATATGCGCCCAGAATATAGAACGATTTTTTTCAGAACTTGCATAATCTTCTTGTTGATGAGCAGTGCATCTGTTGCTTTTGCAGTAGATCCTTGGGAAGCACCTAATATCTGGAATACGGGTTTTTCAGGAATTTTTCTGCTTCTTATTCCAATCGCTGCAAGATTTATTTTTTTGAGACCGAAGCTGGAAGTATCTTTTAGCCATGATAGCGGAGATGCCGTTCATGGAGTTAAGTTCTACAACAGCAATAGTGAACTGAAAAAAATCCAAAGCTGGTACCGCCTAAGAGTTCAAAATTTAGGATGGGTAAAATTGGTGTCTCCTCGTATTTGGTGTGTTGGAATGACAGCTGGATCGGGTAAGTTGTCGGGTCATATTCCCTTCACAACATTTGAAATGAACTGGTCGGAGACAGATCGGGACTTCCAAGTCGGCTGTATCATCCCAGGTAGATATAAATATCGAGCTGATTTTTGTTACCTTGATACCGCTATTGTTGGGCCGAATAAGGTGACTCCGTCCAAACCACTTGAATTGATTCTTCATAGGAGGAACCAGCAAGAGAGCATCAGACTGTTGCCGGGTCTTCCGTACGATTTATGCATAATTGTAAGCAACGATAACTTTTTAGTTCCATCTCACTATTGTCATATTCGGATAACTTGGACCAATAATGATGTTGAAGATGGGCATTTGCACAATACTCAGATTGAAATTATTGATCAAGGTGATCTATGGTGGGCGGTGTTGAGAAGAAAGCTTAAAAAGTTTGAAGAGTAAGTGGATCGCAGTGTAATACTGCTAAATGTGTAGTTGATATTGATAGGTGACCATCGGAGTTCGTTCATCTCACTTCGGAGTCCACCATTTAAATAAAAAAGCCAACCCATCGGGTTGGTTTTTTTATTTAAACTGTAGATACATCGCGATTAGACTCTGAGATCGTCCTCCGGGTTCACAAAAAGGACATGACGTCCTTTTTGGATGGCGCAGCCAGGCCGCAGGCCCGAGCGCCAGGATGGTGCGAGTCCATTCCCGGCGCCTCCACCATTCTTGGAACCTGGAATGGTTCTAAATAATTAGATAATACTCCTCTTGGTGAAGTATATTGGGTTCCGTGGTATTCCAGTTTTTGATGCTATGAACCTATCTGTTGCAACCAGTCTTCCATAAGAGTTCCAATTCTCTCTATATCTCTCTCTCCAAGTGATCCGCTATGCATAATTACGTTTCTTGATCTTTCAAGAGAGGTGAGAAGATTTTTTGCCCATTCTTGGTCTCGTATGTACGGCTCAAATCTTGCCCAGTTTTCGTTGCTGGTCATAATCTTTGCTAAGTCACCAAAATCTAGAAAATTTATCGGTTCATCTCCTCTCGGAGCATGCCATAAAATCTTTTTTTCTTCCTCTAGACGAGATTCTGCTTTTTGCTTCATATTTTGTTGAACACAAGTTACCCACCAATTCTCGCCGACTTTTTCTAGAAGTAAATCTGAAACGAATTTTCGTACCGAATTTTCAAAAGAGAATAAGGCGACATAGACTGCCGCCATTTTTTTGCCTGCACTTGAGAAACTGTCGTCCAATAGTTCAAATGGAAGTTTATCAACAGTGCTCATTTCGACGAAAGCCGAATATGCCTGTTTCGGAATTCGGTCAGTTTTATCGAGTGCATTTTCTGTTAGAAGACCTTTAAAGACGAAGTCGTATATAGAATTTTTCATCGGACTAAACCATATGCTTTTTTAAGCTCTGAAAGATTGCATCATATACTGCTGTATCTCTGGTCTCTGGCAAATGAATCTGAATATTATAATGAAGATCAAGTTTTTGAGGCTTAGGTAAGGCATTCTTTTTTTCATCCATGTCATTTTTAATGTCGATCGGTGGACTGGAGTCTTCGTCGTTTGGCAGAGGAGTTGTTGTTTTCTTCGTTGAAAAATCGGCCCAAGAACATAGAGCATTGAAAGTATTTGCCGGTCCATACCGGATAGATACTTTACACTTTATACCGGAGACATCCTTTACACTTTTTCAAATCCAAAAGGATCATCCACTGGTTCAACTCTAGAACCTCGTTCATCGAAGTAACCTAGATCATAATCCATAAAACTGACGACCCAGAGGCCATCTTCCATTTCTTTTATTCCAACTTGTTGACCTGCAAAAGATCTGCTTAAAGATACCTTCAGCGTCTTGGTGCAAATTCTTCCACACTGAGTGACCGTGATTGTCTGATCATGCATTGGGTAAAATAATGGTTCTAATTTCTTATATTCTTTATCGGATTTTTTATAAACTTCTGAAGGATATTTATTTTTTATTCCTTCATGTGGTCTTTCATTATTAAAAACATTTTGAAAATGATCGAATGCTTCTTGCTGTGAAACAAGTGTTGGTCTTGGCGGTCTTGTTGTTGCGAGTTTTAAAGTTAAATGCATTCTTTCATGACGACCATTTTCTTCAGGGTGACCGGGGTTTATTCGTTCTAAATTTATTCCATGTCGCATCCACCAGACAGATAGTTTTGTTAAATTATAAAATGACTGACCATTTGCAAAAGGATTTCCATTATCAGTTCGTAAAGAATCAGGTATTCCAAATTCTTTAAATGCTCTCGTAAAAACTTCAAATGCAAATTCTTCTCTGGTTGATGATAAAGCATCGCACTTAATTAAATATCTTGAAGCATAATCCGTTATTGTTAGTGGATAACAATACTGTCGATTACCCAACATAAATTCACCCTTGTAATCCGCACACCACAGCTGATTGGGCTCGGTAACATGTTCTAGTGGTGTACCAGTCACTTTAAATCTTCTTCGACCTAGTCTGTGTTTAACAAGTCCGTGGCGATCAAGGATTGCGTGTATGGTACTTTTTGCAGGTGTTTTAACATCGGGATATTTTTTAATTATTTTTTCTCTGATTTTTGGCGCACCCCAATCAGGGTATTCTCGTTTTAAATCTAAAATCAAAGCTTCAACTTGAACTGGTAAAGCATGCGCATACCTATGCGGTGTTCTTTTTTGTTCGACCAAGGCACATTGACCCATCATCTTGTAACGATCAATCAGCTTGTAAGCTGTTGGTCTGGTGATACCAAATTCTTTACACAATGGGGCTATTTTTTCACCTTCAAGATACCTTGCTATAAATTTTAACTTCTCATCCATTTTTGTACACTCCTTCCAACCCATTGGAATCCCTCCTAGATTAGAAAAGTGTAAACTATGTGTCCGGTATAAAATGTAACCTATGTGTCAGGACGGACAGCCATCCAATTGTAGACATCATCAGATTTCTTTCCTTGAGTAAGTGTCCTCAGTTTCCCTTTTACATCTTGAGCGCTCAATGTATTGGCGTCTTTCTTCACATTAAATAGGTCACTGTAAGCCTCTTTGACTGCTTCCGCCATTACTGTTTTGGATTGAGTTTGATCGAGAAAGTCATGATAGCGTTGTGTTGGTGTACCGTTTCCATCTAGGAAACCAAGTGACCTTAAGAGCTTAATGAAAAGACGGTCATTGGTACTCTTAAACTCTAAAGACTCTAAGAATTTTTGGGTAAATTTATCTGGTGCTCTTGCTGCGACAATCGCGTTTAGAAAAGATTCAAGATTTTTTGTTGTAATCAGGTATGCATCTGTTAGAGCCATAGTTCACCATAAGGTAAGGGTTGTTGAGTTATAATATAAACAAAAAATATGTTAGGCGAATGACAGCCATCAGTCTATCGGCTTTAGTCCAATTTTTCGCTATGGCTTGTGTATTAGTGGTTTATTTTCGATAGATAAATGAAAAAATTATTCAATAAACTAATTTAATTGATTACTATTCTAAGACGTATTTGCTGGCTGCTGATAGGTGTGGGTGTATTTCAAAGTCACCTCCTGGCGCGCTTTGCCCAGCAAGTATCGCCCAAGATCAAAGTTTATATGATATGTCCGAGGGATAGGCAAATTTACTTTCGGAGTAATAAATCTAGTAAATGTGCCAATAACGAACTGTTTTTAATATAAACTAGTGCTTGTTGGATGTGTACCATGCGGGACGATTCGATGTGGACTTGCTTCCATTTTTCGCAAATAAGAAATGAATCCCTTTTAGGGAAAGGGCTTCTGCAAGTTTCTTAAATCTCGTATTGTCAATTACCCAAATAACATCACCTGAAGCCCGTTTATCAATTACTTCAAATTTGTGTCTTTGAAAAAAAGAAACAATTTCTGAAGCATCTAGTCTCTCTGTAAGTGAACTCCAATTAATTTCCACCTCATCCACCATATGGTCGGGAGCTGTATGCTGACGCCTCACGCGCTCTGAAATCGAATCTTGTTCAAGATTGCTTGCGATAATAGGTTCAACTTTAATAGCGGCATTACCTTCTAAATTTGTATCAGTAGATTTTACAGGAGTCTTTCTGCCCCAACGACCGTGACGAACCTTTTGTTCAGCTTCGGGCTCATTACTTGTTTTCCATTCTTCCTTAAATTCGTAAGCCAGTTTGAGAATCTGTTGCTTAACTTCATCTGATTTTTCTTCAGGTGAAACATTTGAAGATGGGCCTAGCTTTTCAATCGCATAAGCTTCAAGCTCTTCGATTACTCGCTTAATAGTCGCTTCGCGACGTCGAAAATATTCACTGCCTCGAATTCTTATAAATTTCCAGCCCAGCCGCTCTAAGACTATTTGACGACTAATATCGTCTGCTAACTTCTCTGGTGGATGAAATCTGTCTCCGTCACATTCGACGGCGATTCGCTTTTTACTACCTTCGACAACCATGTCGATCGTGTATGCACCTACTTGGAACTGAGGTGTAACACGGAAACCCGCGCGCATTAGATCATCAATAACCATCGGTTCAAATACGACTGACTTTGGATCAGCCTTTTTTTGTGTACTCTCTATGGCTTGTCGAAGTGCTTTAGGGCTTTCAGCATGCTGAATTAGGCGCAAACGCAGATCGCCCGGTTTCAGATCAGTATTTGGATTCAAGGAGTGGACTACCCAAAGCTGATTTCTTGCCCGCGAAGCCGCTACGTTAAATACTTTTTTGAAATCTTCAGTTTGGCGAATCGATAAGGGTGGAGAATCACAAGCATCCACCATTGATATCACTATTACATCACGTTCATCTCCTTGGAACTGGGAGGCGTTTCCACATAAAATATTGTGCTTAGAGTAGATGTCGGTGGGAAGTTGATGTTGTAAAATACTGTCGATCAAAATGGCTTGTTCTTGTCCAACCAATGAGATGACTCCTATTGAGGCTTTTGCATATTCTGGGATTCTAGTCATTGCAGCCACAATAGATGCAACTTCAGTTGCTTCAACTCGATTAGTTTTATTGTGTGAACTGGCGCCACTTACTCGGTGGGCGACCAAATGATTTACATATGGACTGCTAGACGCTTCTCGAAGTGGTTTTATTTCGCCGTTGTATGAAAGTTGATTGGAAAACTCGATGATATCAGGCACACAACGAAAGTGTTCAACTAACCTAATAGTTTCACCAAATGCCTGCTCAGCTAAATCATAGACTGACGTTTTTCCATCGTAGAGCATACGGTTTGGAATTCCTTGAAGTAGCTCATCTATAAGTGATTGGATTTTTCCAAGTTCCTGACCAACGGCATGTGGCGTGACTTGCTCATTGTCGCCGACTACAATTACTTGTTTCGCAATAGAAAATGCAACCAACGCTGTAATATCACTTTGGCTAGCTTCATCCAGCAAGATCACGTCAAACTTTGTCTCGACAAGGTCAAAGCTATCGAACACACGTGAAAGAGGCATAATCCAAACGGGAACCGCGTTCTTACAATCTTTAAGAGTCTTCCTCGCCTCACGTTTAATGTGAACATCACGTTTTCCGCGCCCTGTTTTTGTCATTTTTTTCTGGAGTTGTTGCCAACCCGTCAAAGCCTGCTTCTCGTGTAAACCGGTACGTGAATGTTGAAATTTCCAAGCAAGTTTCTCGACGTATTGGGCATTGATGCCGTTTAATTCCACTTTGAGTCGTTGAAGTTCACGCTGAACGCTTGAGTAGTCTTGTGACAATCGTTTATCTAGCTCTTGTCGCCATTGACTGACATTCCAGGCCGTTGTCAGATTTCCAGGCAATGAACTTAAGCCATGTACGCCTAATCTCTGCTCTATTGCTTTTGCCCAGCCTGGAGCCGTTAATGCTAATTTTTTAAGGAGAGTTTCACGCTCTTGGTAACTCTCTGATTTACTTTGTAAGTCGAGGTACCTATCAAAAGCGTTTTCATATTCTTCGACGTTCAGATGTTCGACTGAAGAAGAAAGAACTCGAAGGTAACACTGGATATTTGCAGCTTTTTGATTGTTGAGTCTGAATTCTTGAAGGGTTTTTTCACGGAGTGCCTCTAGTTCTTTTAGTCGAATCCAAAGGCGACGTGACTCGATAGATGGTATAAGCAGATTCTCCACGAGAGCTTGGATTTGATCGATATAACCATTCGCTTGGGTGGTCAAAGACGCTTTGTCGAAAGCAGCCTTAAGATTGAATCCTAGGTTTGATAGCTGCCCTTCAATATTATTCCACGATGATGATGTCCAATTTGTTCCGACCCTCAGGGCATCAATGAGTGATAAGGCGTGAACCTCAGGTTCAGAAGTTTCAAGTTTTGGCCCTTGCAAAGAGGTAATCTGCCGATCCCATCTACGAACGAGTTCTCTGCGAAGCTGTGTGGATTCCATGAAAGCTAGTATAGCCTCGAAATGTTCAGTTTTTGATGGTGGCCCCTCGTCGACTCTACTGCCGGTTAAAAGTACTTTCCATGAAGATTTTAAAATTGTAGAAAAGAAACCAAGAGATTTACCTGATCGAAGGTGAACCAGAATCTCTTCACAAGTCTTTATTGATTCTGCTGAAATTTCAATCGACAACTGTGGTCCATATTTTAAAACAAGCTCCGAGCGTACAGCAACTTTTTGGTTTGTGGATTCTATCAACTCTATCAACGTATGCCATGGCTGAAGACGTTCCTGCCCAAGCTTTGAATCCTCCACAACTTTGCGGATCCACTTATGGGCTTTGAAAATTTCTAATGACTTGGTAAGGCTGGTGAAGACCTGCTCTAAATCAAGCAGACCCTGGTTTGAATTTTCCCAAAGGTCGGCAAATCGATTGGCAAGATTTCGGTCCACAGCCTTTAAACTTGAAGCCAACTCGCTCAGTTCAAAAGGTTTGAGTACTTGTGTGAAATCAGGCAATCGCTCGGCTATACAACTTACATCTTCAGACGAAAGAATTCTATTCGTGTC
Organism: uncultured Bdellovibrio sp.; assembly: GCA_963932905.1. GTDB lineage: Bacteria > Bdellovibrionota > Bdellovibrionia > Bdellovibrionales > Bdellovibrionaceae > UBA2316. Next base: position 36,968 of record CAWVRN010000015.1, on the reverse strand, counting down.
ATATAGTCTGCGCAATTCCGTCTCGGTTAACGGAATCGGGGCGCCAGGTTCTACAGGGGTTGGAATCCAGCCGTGTTCGAGCTCTAAATTACAGACCCGTCGTGCGGCCTCAGATGGCGGTGTTCCCTTTCCTGATACAATTATATCTGTATACTCACCTTTACAAATTTCTAACGCCTCAGCCTCAAGCTTTTCTAGCTGCTGTTTTATATGAATTCGACGATCACCCAGCTGTTGAATTTCTTTAGATAGTGATTCTGAATCGGTTCGCGAAAGATAGCTTACGATGCCATTGATCGACTCTTCGAGCTGAGATTTACTTTCTAAATCATTCTCCAGAACGGAAACGCAAAGTGGTTGAAGGGGGGCTACAACTTTTTCACGCACAACTTTCAACGCTTTTGAGGTATGACTGGTGACGAGTACTGTTTTTCCGCTTGCAAGAAGGTGACCTATAATGTTGGCTATGGTGTGTGACTTGCCGGTTCCTGGTGGTCCTTGGACTAAGACTGATCCAGTCTTCTCTAATTGTGTTATTACGCGCTCTTGTTCTTTATTTGCTGGTTTAGTGAGAAGAAAGTCAATTTCAGAGTTTTGAGATATAGTTGGCTTTCCATCTAAATCAATATTTAAATTAGTCGCATTGGAAGAGAGTTTCTCATCAATTCCAACGACTCTTAGCAAAGCTTCAGGTACAAATTCAACATTGGGTAAGGCATCTATAAGTTTGTCGAGCCCTTCCATAAAACCTTGAGTTCTGTTACCAATAAAAATGACTGGATCACGATAAAGAGAAGGAGTCGTTAAATTGATTTGTTCACGTGTTTCGCAGAGGCTTCCGTCAGGAAAAAATCTCTGAACTAAAAACTTAAAAAAATCGACTGTTTTTCCATTAGCAAGCGGATGAGGCTCTGCATCTTCGAGAAGTGATTTACAAGCAAGAACTGCATTTCCGTCAAGCTCATGGTACCTTAAAAGTGAAGTGTACAGTTCCGGGCTGTCTTCAGATTCACGAAGGATAAATTCGGGTATGGATGAATCGAATTCCAATTCGATTTTCTTTAGAAGAATTGGATGATCAACAGGCTCGACTGCGCTATTCCAAACAAGATTTCCATCGCCTAAATAAAGTTGATATTTCTCGGACTCGCGCTGAAGTTGCCCCTGTAGTTTGAATAGATCTGAGAAAACCGACGCAGCTTCGCGCACTGGTTTTTCAGCATCCTGCCAATTTTGACGTCTTTTAAACCATGAATCGAATGCCTTAATCCGTTCTGGGGCGTCATCGAAACGCTCGGTTATTGTTAAATCTGAATCGTCTTTTATATTGCGGGCCTCTATGTAATTAGGTTCGCCAGTGATTTTCTCCCAGCCATTCTCTATCCAATCGGTTAAGACTCCAGGGGGAGGCGGACAAGGAGTTTCTAAGGGGCGCTTGACCCGCAAAATCACCCCATCAAATTCGCTTTCGTCATCTGGTATACTTGTTGTTTGAATCGTTGGATAACTTGGTAGCGAGGAAAAACGAAGACTCCAATCATAAGAATTAAGTTGCGAAACGGGCGGGGTTCGAAGCTTTGTCAGCTCACGAATATAAGAGAAGACCTTTTGAATTTTTATTCGTGCATCGCCCTTAGGTTGTTCGCTCAAGTGGTTCTCCTAAATAAGATAAGATTTCGGAAAATAATCGGAATTTATACTCCCGCACTCAATGGAGAATTACTACAAACTAAACTTTTGTCGTGTAAAATTAAACTTAATTGATTTAGTCGATAATTTGACTGGGTCGGCTTAAACCAGCCTAGATCTTTTTTTAGGATATGCCCTTACGGGACGATATATGACCCATTAAACGGCTGACCGTCAGTGTCTGAAATACAGCGGTCGTATTGAAACATACAAAATTCGGACTAAAAAAAAAGAAAATTAACATTTGTTTCTAGAAGAGAGTATTAATATTGTATGTTAATTAAAAAACTATTGAGTTCAAACCAACGGTGATCATATTAAAAACCAACATGCTATTAACTTTCTCAAAGACTTATTAACTGAACAGTGGAGTGAGGGCGAACTCAATTATGATGATTCAATGAGGATTTATGAATCAGCTATAGGGAGACATCTTACCAAATCTGAGAGGTCATCTTTTATAAGCATGTTAAATGGTTGGAACGAGTTTGGAATACAGGCCTACGTTCAAAAGGAGAAGGACCTATTGAGTTCCAAATCATTGACGACCTCTGAACTCGATATCTTTGTAGAGGACTTTATTGGTAAATTTTTAAACGTCTCTTCGACGCCTAGATAAAAAATTTTTACAAAATTGACTAGCATACCCTTTCATAGTGCAATTGGGTGATGAAAAATATTGATTCAATTAGTAAATTGGAAGAGATCGTCCGACAATTTTGCAGCGATCGAGACTGGGATCAGTTTCACTCTCAAAAAGATCTGGCTATCGGGATTGTGACAGAGGCTGCCGAGTTGTTGGATCTATTTAGATTTAAAACAAATGATGAAATTGCCTTAAAAATTCGTGACGAAAAGTTCAAAGAAAAGATTGAGCACGAATTAGCAGATATCTTTTTTTTCGTACTTCGATTTGGGCAAATGAACAACATTGATATTTCTCAGGCATTATCTAAGAAACTTCTTCAAAACGCTGAAAAGTATCCGATCGATAGAGCAAAAGGCTCGAATAAAAAATACAATGAGGAATAAATGATAGTTTATTCTTCAAATAAAAGTGGATTCCTGACTGATATGGATTCGGGCACAATGGAGCAAAAGATACTTCATTTAATGGAAACTCGGTCGAATAAGCGAGTCGGTAGTAGTGAAGTTCAGTCTTGGAAAAACTCTCTTCCTTTTATGGATAGAACGTTACGTGGAGTTTCAGAGATTCCCGATGATGCCGGAATCTCTATAGAATATCATATTCCTAATTCTTCTAAACGAATCGATTTTGTCATCTCTGGAATGGACGAAAAAAAGAGAGACTCCGCTATTATCGTTGAGTTGAAACAATGGTCTACTGTCATTCCAACTGATATACCATCGATTGTTAAGGTCCAATATTCTAATGGCCTAGTTAATTCGCTTCATCCAAGTTATCAAGCCTGGTCTTATGCAAGGCTTATTCAAGACTATAATGAGACCGTCCAGAATGAAGACATAACGTTATCTCCATGTGCGTTTCTTCATAACTACAAAAATGATGGGATTATAAATGGCGCTCAATATTCTGATGATCTATCGAAAGCACCTTTATTCTTTCAAGAGGATATAGATAAGCTAAGAAACTTTATTAAAAAGCATATTAAATATGGTGATAAGAATGAAGTTTTATACAGAATTGAAAATGGAAAAATAAAGCCTTCAAAACAATTGGCTGACCATATGGTTAGTCTTTTAAAAGGTAACCCAGAATTTGTTCTGATTGATGAGCAAAAAATTGCCTATGAAATGTCTTTAAACTACCTAGAGGCACCTGCAAAAGAAAAGAATGTTATCATCATCGAAGGCGGTCCTGGGACTGGGAAAACCGTGTTAGCGATCAACCTTTTAGTTGAGGCCACCAAAAGAGGCAAACTAGCGCAGTATGTTTCAAAAAATTCAGCGCCCCGCGAGGTGTATCAGGCAAAGCTCAGTAAATCTATGCGAAAGACACAAATTTCAAATTTGTTTGTAGGTTCTGGTTCCTTTACCGAATCTAAAAAAAATGAATTTGATTTGCTAATTGTAGATGAGGCTCATCGATTAAATGAAAAATCGGGACTATTTAGAAATTTAGGCGAAAACCAAATTAAAGAGCTAATTCATGCATCAAAAACTACCGTTTTTTTGTTAGACGAAGACCAGCGAGTTACTATTCATGATATTGGTAAAAAGACTGAAATAGTTAGTTATGCAAAAAATCAAAATGCTAACCTTTCAGAGTTTGAATTGGCATCTCAATTTCGGTGTAATGGTTCGGACGGGTATATTGCCTGGCTTGACAATGCTCTTGATATTAGAACTACAGCCAATAGTAAACTTGATAAGAAAGAATTCGACATTCAGATTTTTGATGATCCGAGACTCTTATACGAAGCTATTAAGAGCAAAAATCAAAACAATAGAGCGAGGATGGTGGCGGGGTATTGCTGGGAATGGGCCTCTAAGAATAATAGCAAAGTATTCGACATTAATTTTCCAGAATACGGTTTTTCTATGAAGTGGAATTTGGCTGAAAACGTGATGCTGTGGATTTTAAAGGAAGACTCAATAGATCAGATTGGGTGTATTCACACTTGTCAGGGCTTAGAGTTAGACTATGTGGGTGTAATCATCGGTCCTGACTTAGTTGTTCGAGACAAAAAAGTAGTTACCAATTATCGGGCAAGGGCTCGGTCAGACCAATCGCTGAAAGGTATAAAGAAAATCGCTAAGAGCGATCCTTTAAAAGCCGAGCGGATTGCAGAAAGTATTATTAAAAACACTTATCGTGCATTGATGACTCGTGGGATGAAAGGCTGCTATATCTTTAGTCAAGACGAGGAGACTAGGAAATACTTTTCCTCAGTAGTGGAGTAGTCAGTGCTGGCACTACCCATAGGCTCCAACTTCAACAAAAGTCAGAATATCAACTACCTAAGGCTAAGCCACGCACAATTTGAAACCATACATCCTTTCTTAGATGGTAATGGTCGTTTAGGAAGGCTATTGATCACCTATCTTCTTTGTTTTTGGAAGATCCTGGATCGTCCACTTTTGTATCTAAGCTATTATTTTAAAGCCTACCGATCAGAGTACTATGCAAGATTAATGGATGTTCGATTTAAAGGCGATTGGGAAAGCTGGGTTAAATTTTTTCTCAAAGCTGTTTCTGAATCCGCAGATATGGCTAACTTAGCCGCACTTGAGATACACCGCCTTCATCAAAAAGATAAAGATCGTTTACAAGAAAGCAAACCAACAACGTACACTATCCAAGTCTTTAATGAGTTTTGCCGATATCCAATTTTAAATTCACATGTACTGATTGAAAGGCACAAATCAAATATGCCAAAGGTAAGTCGAGCACTGCAACACTTAGTCAAACTTGGAATCATCAGAGAAACTAGCGGTAAACAACGAAACAGAAGATATGCCTATGATAGTTATTTACAAATTCTTGTTCGTGATACAAATACAAAGATGGGATAGGTTAATAGTACAAGCCGATATAAATACGCACCAAGCTGATCAGAAGTCTTGTACGCATCTGAATCTGCTTCTTTAATCAATTTCAAGGTAGTCTGGCATTCCCTTCTGAAAAATTGACTGGGATACAAGATCCCGCACGATGAAGTTGATCTTTTAGATTTCCCGAAAATTTTCTTTCCAGAAAGTGTAAAAGATATGTCTGGAAGATTCAGGAACGGTTCTCAACGAGTAAAAGAACGAAGTAGAAATTCGCGACCGGACTCTAGAATTTGCATCGCCTTTGTTTTGTCCTTCATGGTTCGAGCCATCGTTAATGTTCCGACAAGTCCTGAGTATAGATTTAAAGCTTTTTGATAGCGGATCTCTTTTGAATCGTCGGGAAACTGATGGCGAAGAGCTTCAGCAAACGATTCGTAGATTCTATTCATATGTGATTCGTATAAGTTTCGATGGGCAGCCTTTCCTCTCTGCATATCACTACTCAAAGAAGTGAACGCGCATCCACCTTCGATATCAGTCAGACTTTTTTCTGAAAGGTGATCTTTAATGATTCTTGCTAGGGCAGATGGCCCATCGTGAGCGAAACGATAAGAAAGGGATTCTTCTAATTTCTGCAAATCGTGGCTTACGGCTGCGGCAAACAAATCGTCCTTCGACTTGAAATGACTATAGAGTGCACCTCTAGTTAGTCCCATCTGCCTCATGATTTCATCCGTACCTGTACCGCCATTGCCATGCCGTTTTAAATAGGAAATTGTCTTGTCTAGGATGATACGTCTTAACTTTTCTTTTTCGCCCTTCTTCGTCTTCATAGATCAATTATAATACATAAATGAATTATAACAATACCTAAAATACAAGTAATATCATGCACTTTTGCCTGAACCTGGATTTATTTTGATTTTAATACAGATGTGTATTAAAATGAACAAGGTGTGAATATAAGTTATCCATTTCCAGTTAGTCCAACAGAAGGAGGAAAAATGAAAACAAAATTACCGAAGCTATTGGAAAAGTACGTTCAGGCATCAAACGAAAATAATGTGAAGAAATTCGTCTCGTGTTTCGCTAGCTCTGCTTCTGTGCATGATGAAGGCGAGCTACGAACCGGAATCGATCAAATCAGTAGCTGGTTCGTAAAGACTCGCCGCAAATACAAATTCAAAACGGAACCTCTTCACTTTGAGGACCACAAAGATAGCGCCGTGCTAACCGCTAGAGTGACAGGCGATTTTCCTGGTAGCCCCATAAATTTGAGCTATAAGTTCAGATTCAAGTCTGGACTCATCGAAGAACTCAGCATTTTATAACTGCCTCCAGGTCCAATAAAAAGAAAACTCTAAAATTTTTCTATGATTACTTTAGAAACGTACATTCTGCATATTGCTTTTTCTATTTTCAAAACTAAGTATGTAGCTAAGGTGCAGGTTCCGTGGTTTAATAGGGAATCAAAAATTTGTAGGACATAATGAATAACGAAAATATCTTTGTCGCCTATAAAGGTGACTACTATGAAATTGCGGATGGTTTGCCGCAAAATTTAAGGCGATGACTGTGAACTCCTCTTATTACGCAGTAATATTTACTTCCAAACGAAATTCATCTGACAGCTCGGGATATGAACAGATGGCTGAGCGTATGGTCGAGCTTGCCAAAATTCAAAAAGGTTTTCTAGGCATGGAAAGCAGCCGTGGAAATGATGGCTTTGGAATTACGGTATCTTATTGGCAAAGCCAGGAGGATATTGTGGCATGGAAGGCAAACACGGAACATAAAATGGCTCAAGAATTTGGGCGCTCGAAATGGTATGACAGCTTTACGACAAGAATATGTAAAGTTGAGCGAGAATATAGTTTCGGGAAAGACGGAACATGAGAACTCGTCTCGCTAAAATAAGGGCACATCCGGGTTGGAATTACGATACGAGTGTCACTTTTCAACTTGGTTATCAAAAAATTAAGCTGACGGCCACCGCCGTTAAGTTGGTTCCAAAGCTGGCCAATATCGCTGATGAAAATGATGAAATATTTTTTTCGATTCTTGGCAAGGCCGAAAGAAAAACATTAATAAGCACTCTAAAAAAACTGGCTGACTTACACATGCTCACCACTAATCCAATTGAATAATAAAGAGGGTACTATGGAAAAAGTTGTAGATAAACTAATAGAGGCTCAAAAGTTTGCTATGTCGATACGGCCTAATATCGGTGGATTTCCTGTGCTGGCAGAAGTTCTTCGCCAAGCCGGAGTCCAAAAGAATCGCTGGTCACTACCATCATGTCAGTCCGTCTTCCTATTGAAGGACGGTGCCGTTCTACAACAAGGCACACCTCTTTTGGTCGGCGTACACGAAATTCCTAAATTTGACCGCACGTCTTTGATCGCCGCATTGAGAGCTGATCAACAAGGACGCAGCACGTTTCCCGAATTTCTCCAGGCTGCCTGGAAAGCTGGTGTTGTTGGCTATGATGTCGACTTTATAGGGAGGACTGTTATCTATTATGGAGCCGCAGGAGAAACCTACCAAGAAGATTATCCTGCGGTCGAAGTAAGAAGATAAGAATCTGCAGTTTTATTTTGATCCCATTGGACATGTGTCAAAACCAAACACTTTGTACAGAGGACAAAAGCCTACTAGTCCAGTAAGAAGTGGAACCGCACCGACCAGGCCCCACATTGTTTGTGGGCCTACGAACACTAGGCTCAGTAAACCGGCTCCGACAACAACTCTTAAAATACGATCAACATTTCCTTCATTTTTTTTCATAAAGACTCCTAATCTTTGGTTTCGAATTTGGCCATGCCAGTTCCGATTTCTTTACCATTTAAAATAACTTTGTATTCTATAGGAAACGACTCTGACAGCATTGCACTGACACCACAGAATTTCGTTTGTGAAAGTGTGACAGCCTCAACAAGCTTGTCCGCACTGATTTCGCCGTTAACAATAAAACTCAATACCGCTTTTTCGAAAACTACGGGGTGTCCGTTAGTTGAAGGCTCGATATCTATATCGATCTTAAAATCCTGGGTAGGTTGTTTGTGCTTTTTTAAAAGTGCGATCACGTCCATGGCGGTGCAGCCACCTAAACCAAGGGCCACAAGTTCCTTGGGAGTCGGCGCCGAGTTTTTACCTATCGGTGCTTTGGCATCCATTCGCAGTGTATGCGAATCTGCGATTCCTTCAAATTCCATTGCGTCTTTCCAGACGACTGTCGTTTTCATTTTCTTCTCCGTTCTATTCCCAATAGCAACTTGCAGGCCGTCTCGGGATGTTAACTAAGCCAAAATTTAGTGAACTCGCGAGACAATTTGTCACAGGTATGGACTTTGTGTCTCGATAGTTCGCTCGATACCGACTAACTAATTGGAATCCGCAAATATCGTTTCCCATTTACCGTCGGTTTCGGAAGATGACCGGCATCGATATTCACTTGCACGGAAGGTAGTAACAGTTTTGGTGCGGCCAGGATGCGATCTCGTTCCGTGCGAAAGCGTACAAAATCTTCAAGGGTCGTGTTGCCCTTGAGTTGGATGTTTTGCTTTTTTTCTTCGGCAATTGTCGCCATGAATTTTAAAGGTCGGCCGTTCGGCATGTAGTCGTGTCCGGTGTATACCTTGGTGTCTTCGGGAAGCTCGTAAATTCGACCATGAATCGAATGATACAGTTCAACAGCGCTTCCAGCCGGAAAATCACATCGGCCTGTACCGTAGTCAGGCATGAACAAAGCATCGCCGACAAAAATATTGCCGTCTATATAATAGGAGGCACACGCAGGCGTATGGCCCGGAGTAAAAATAGTTTTTATTTTAATTGATCCAGCCGAAAATTCTTCGCCATCTTTCAACAATCGATCAAATTGGGAACCATCCGTTTTGAAATCGTCTGGAAGGGCAAATACACCTTTAAAAATTTCTTGAACCGCAGTGATTTTCTCGCCGATGGCTATTTGTGCTTTTGGAAAATCTTTTTTGATGATTTGAGATCCACTTAAATGATCTGCATGAGCGTGCGTTTCTAAAATAAAATGAAGCTTTAAGTGCTTTGAATTTAGGAATTCAATGACTGTTTTTGCGGACTCTTCGCTAGTCTTTGATGCGGCGGGATCGTAGTCCATTACTGGGTCGATAACGATAGCGTCTTTAGTTTCATCGTCCCACATTACATAAGTTAGCGTCCATGTATTTCTATCGAAAAATTCTTTGATTTGTTTCATATAGTTTCTCCTTAATTAAGTTGAAAGATGGTGAAGCTGCTCCAGCAGAATGGAGACGCCCATGAAAAGAACGAACCATCCGAAAGCAGTTTTTAATTTTTGTTCCTTGATCTTGTGAGCCATTGCAGATCCTGCAATGATACCGACGACCGCAAATGCTGTCACAGTACCTAGTAGCGACCAATCCACAATCAGGCCTCGCGAAATATCGCCAGCGAATCCCAAAAGGGATTGAAGAGCAATAATCATCAGCGAGGTACCTACGGCTATTCGCATAGAAAGCCCCGCCAAAAACACGAGTGCGGGAATGATCAGAAAACCTCCACCGGCTCCAACGAAACCTGCAATTATTCCCACAAACAGTCCAACAGTCGCAATCAGCGCGATGCGCACCGCTGGGTGAGCTTCCATGGGCTTCTGATCCTTTTTTCTTTTAATCATTGAATATGATGCCACTACCATAAGCGTGGCAAATGTAGCCATAACCAAAATTTCCTTTGTCAGCGCAAAACTACCAACGTGAGCAACGACCGAAGGAATTTTAGGTATTATTAATCCACGAGAAACATTTACCCCGATCACACTCAAAAGTGCGAACGTAATACCTGCTTGTAGATCGATGTCGCCTTTGCGAATGTACATAATGCTGCCTATCAGTGCTGTTGTGCCTACTACGAAAAGCGAATAGCCAGTTGAAATCATTGGTGAGAGCGCAAATAGGTAAACCAAAATTGGAACTGTTAAAATAGATCCACCGCCGCCCATCAGACCAAGTGTAATTCCCATCGCTAAACTTGCCGTATATCCAATAAATTCCATAATCATTCCCTTAGCTTTAAATAAGGTTCGGTTTTTTTGAATAGCAGCATTCCTGCAATCATGGATCCCACAAAAAGAATGGCACGAAGATCACCTGATGCTAACGAAGTCACTCCAGGTCCCGGGCAAAATCCCCCCAGTCCCCAGCCAACTCCAAAAAGCATCGAGCCAATAATTAATCGAGCTGTAACATCTTTCCGTGTGGGCACGTGCCATTTGGTATCTAAAATAGGAGACGTGCGTCGTCTTACCATTGGGTACGCTAACATGTGAACGCCTAAGGCCGCGATCATCACAAAAAGAAGCGATGGGTCCCACTCCCAGGGATTTAAGAAATTGATGATCTTTGATGGTTGGGTCATCCCAGATACCGCAAGTCCAATCGCAAAAATAAAACCGACTACGAACGAAATTATATTTTGTTTTCCTAGTTTGGGACTCATATCAATCCTCCCGCAAAGTAACGTACAGCTTGTACAGTCAAAAATCCGAAGACCATAAATGTTAAGGTAGCCACAGCCGATCGAACAGAGAAACGGCTCATTCCACAGATACCATGTCCACTGGTGCAACCACTGGCCATGACGGTTCCATATCCTACTAGAACGCCGGCTACTAAAATGGCGATGGTACTTCTAGCTGAGGTGTTGATGAAAAAATCTGGGTGGATAAGGCGAATCACAATACCACCTGAAATCAGTCCGCCAATAAACATCCATCTCCAAAGACTGTCACGAGTGGGCTTTGCCAAAGACGAGGCGATGATTCCACTAATTCCGGTGACCCGGCCGTTAAAGAGCAACATCATGGTAACAGCAATTCCAATAAGACCGCCGCCTATCAAAGAATAAAGAGCTTGGTTCAGATCCATTAACGGCCTCCTTCAGTTGGGAAATTTTTTTGATTCCAAAGCAGCATTCCGCCTTGCAGGTTTACACAATTAGAAAAACCCAGTGCGCGACCTTGCAAGGTCGCACGGCCCGAGCGAGCTCCGCTGCGGCAAACAAATACAACTTCGTCCTCTTTGTTATGTGTTTTAAGAAATTCATCTAGCTCAGGTCCCAAAGTGACAAGCTTTGAGCCTGGAATATGGGCCAGTTCACCATTGAATTCTTCGGGGCGACGAACATCGATAAGAGTTACTTTCCCAATATATGCCTTGAACTCTTCGGGTGTGATTTCGGGTACGTCGTCGACGACTTTGGGGTTGAAAATTTTCTTTGATGTCATATTTAAACTCCTAAATATTCCTTGCTCATCATATAATTATATTATAATATCATAATATGAAAAGTCAAGATACTATAAAAACACTATCGGCTTTAAGGCACCGAAGCGAAGAAGTGGCTGGCTTATTAAAGCAATTATCACACCCTCAGAGGCTCCTGATTCTTTGTAGTATGGCTGACGGAGAAAAATCAGTCGGTGAAATTGAAGAAGCATGTGGCGCTTCGCAGTCTGCTGTGTCGCAGTTTCTAAAAGGTATGCGGCTAGAGGGATTGATAGACTCTCGACGTGAAGGAAAACAGGTTTACTATAAAATCGTGGATAAGAGGGTTTTGGAATTAATGAAATCTATGTATCAGATTTTTTGTAAGTAAATGACGTTTGAAAGGATTTTCTCTATTTTATAAGAGAAAATCTTTTCAAATAGAACGCTCAATACATTTAAATTGAAAAAACATAACTAAACGTCTTTAAAGCCGTCATCATTTCGATTTGGTGTTGATGACTCTCCAGAGACCATTTTTAGTTCTTTTTGTTTATTTGAGCGCAAGTGAACCAAATTTGATTTTTGTTTTTTTGCTACCACTTGTTTTGGTAAGGCCGCTACAGGTGATTCTGTAGACTCAGTTCTATTGCCAGAAATAATCCCCATCAATTCTGCCACTGATGCTTTTAAGGATTCGGCTTGGGCTGAAAGTTCTTCGGCTGCGCTGGCTGCCTCTTCGCTGGTGGCCGCATTTTGCTGAGTTACTGTATCTAGCTGGGTCATAGCATTATTAATTTCAGAGACACCTTGAGCTTGCTCTTTAGTAGCCTGAGAAATCTCTTGTGAAAGGCCAGATACACGTGACACGTTCTGTACAATTTCATTTAAAACTTCAGAGCATTGTTTTGCGACCGTGACTCCAGATTCGACTTTTTCTTTGCCAGATTGAACCAGAGTTTCTACTTTTTGTTGAGTGTCTTTAACAATGCCTTCAACTTTAGAAATACTATTGTCTAGCATGTCTGTAATTTCTTTAGCAGCATTGCCAGACATTTGAGCCAAATTACCAACTTCTTCTGCAACTACCGCAAATCCTTTTCCGTGCTCACCAGCTCGTGCCGCTTCGACCGAGGCATTGAACGATAACAGCTTGGTTTGAAAAACGATCTCGTTGATGACTTTGGTTTTGTTTCCAATATCTTGAATCACTTTAACGATTTCAGTCATTTGTCGGTTGCTTTCGTTGATTTGAGTCAGGATGGCGTCATTGCTTTGACTAATTTCATCCATTGACGTCAGCATTTGATCAACGGCACCTCGTCCTTCTTCAGCTTTCTTATGTGACTCGGCAGAAGTTTCAGACGTGTTTTGGGCGTTTTCAGTTGCTTTTGAAATCATCGAAGTGATTTCTTCAAGCGAGGCCGCCGTTTGTTCTAGTGAGGCGGCTTGTTCTGAGCTAGCTTCTGATAACTGTTGTGATGAAGACGCAATCTGCGTACTGGCTGATGCTACCTGGTTTGCGTTGGAAGATAATTGATGTGCAACAGATGTTAAAGATTTAGTAACTTGATTGGCGAAAAAATATCCACCGGTGATACTTAAAGCTAAGCCAATCGCAGAACACAGAATCATTAAATTTTCCGCAAGTGAACTTGATTGTTCTGCTGAGCGAACGAACGTTTTTGCTTTTTCAACGTGAAAAGCTTTTAGTTCATTAACGTGTGCCGTAAAATCTTTGGCAGCTTCTGGACAATCTTTTAGGAAGATTCCTGTCAATTTTTCTTTTGCTTCCGGGGAACCGTCACGATAGTAACCAATGACCGCCGTACCAATACCTTTAAAATGTTTCCAAGAGTCGCTGAGCTTGTTGTACAAGACTTCTTCACCAGGCATAAAAGGCTGAGAAAGGTATTCTTTTTCGGCGATCTCAAAAGCTTCAATGGCCGAATTAACGTTTGAGATAAAATCTTCGGCGTGTTCTTTTGATACTCCGGCAAGTCCCAAACTTCGCAAATTAATGCGGACGGCTCGGTAATTTAAAAACATATCATTTAATGAGTTCAAATTGGGTAGTGCTGTGCCACTCACTTTTCTATTTTCTTGCTCTACGCTATAAAGGCCATTGTAACCGATCAATGCCACGACCACAGTGATTGACGCCATAAACCCGGTCAGGGCCACTAACTTCGCTTTGAAACTCAAATTCATATACGTTCTCCTTCAGAAAACATTTCTATGTGACACTCATTTTTCGGTACATAGTTTGGGATACTTTAAAGTATATTCTTTGAGTTTCTTCTTTATATCGAAAGCCAGCTGGGTTTCTAGAAATCTTGATCCATTTAACGTTTTCGAAGAGAGTTATTGCGACAAAAAAAATCTATAAATGAGGCATTCAGCCTACCTAGACGAAGTTCTCATTTATCGATTCCATACCAAATAAATAGTGGACTTGTTTTACCTTTAAATTCAATAGACTGGAGCGTTCAAGCTGAAAGCAATTAATGCATGTCCATCAAATTCTGAATTTAAGACAGGTTAGGCTTTTTTTCGCATGCCCGGTTTTGCTAGAATTTCAACATAAACAGATTCGGCTTTACTAGCGGTAACCTCTTCAATCTTTTTATTGATCGCATTAACGTGCACGACTACGGCCGTGTCGGCCGTAGCGCCGCATTTGCAATCAAAATCCCAAAAGTCTACTCCTTCTGGCAAAGCCTTGCGGCGTTCGCGGGCAACATATTTATTGACCTCGGCTTTGACAAGTTCAACTTATATAATAGATGCTATGTAGAAACCCAAATTAAAGGCGAAATGTATTAATATCGCTGAGGTTAGCGATGCATATCTGTATACAAAAAATCCGCAGGCGAAACCTAACGCCAATGTATAAGCTGTTTGGAAGAGTACGAATTTATGAATTTCTGGCGCAACAAACCAAATGGCATGTAAATGGGAATACGAAAAAATCAATGAGGTTAGGATTAATGCAATTATGCGACCTCGAGTTGATATTTGAAACGATTGCCAAAGAAAGAAACGGAAAATGGCCTCTTCAAGAACAGGCGCAACAATAAGTAGGAAAATTAAAGTCTCTGGTGTGTTAAAGACAAATGGTATCAGAATTTCAAGTGGTCCTGCGGCCTTATAGATGGCAAAGCCAGCGACTAAAGAAACTGGTGTCCAGGGCAAGACTGATTTTGTGAATGATAGGTTAGTTAGGGTCCGTTTTCCTAAAATTGCCGCCGCCAACACTAGGCAGATAACTTCAAAAATGTAGGAACTATAAACTCCTAAGGCATCTAACTGTGCTGTAAAGGCAAATCTAATAACTAGATACACAAGCGCAAGAATCATGATCGCATAAGATCGTATGGAGTCTGTATTATTCATAGTTAAATTATAAATATAACTTCTAAAAAGGCACACAAATTCTTTGAAGCTAGACGGCATCACGGATTAATTTTTAGATCCGGTCGCAATAAAATAAGTTCAAAGAAACGAAAATCCAGTGGCAATTCTTTTCCCATCCATTGGATGTGATCCGTGTGATCTTTAAAATCGTCACCGGTATCTTGGTGAATCATTGCGGTCAGATGACCGCGATGAATTTTCACCCATTCGAGTGCCAGGCTATAACGGGGTTCTTTGAAATGCATCTCTACCATGCCCGTTGGGTGTGGCCCTACGGGTTTTTCTTGAAACTTGACGACGTCAAATAGGCCTATCAATTTGGCTTTCTCCCATAACTCTAGGGCATAACCAATGTCATTAACTTCAAAGTAGATGTGAATATGGAAGTATTTCATTTCTGTAAAGGTTAACGTATCTTATGGTATAGATCTAATAATATCATCATCGTTTAATCATAGCCTAAAACCAATAATAAATATCATTTATGATAGAATACTTTATTACCTATTTTATTTATGACAATTTGATCGGTAGATTGGTATTCAGAAAAGGGGGTGGCACCATGACACTAACGGAAGCTTCACTGAATACATTGTCTGATAACTTTAACGATTTGGAACCTCGGTACCAAACAAAACAGCCGCTGGTAGTTGCCACTGCAAAAAATATTTTAGTTGATGTTATGCAATTTAGACGGAGCGCTGAACTTCAGTCAGCTTGCGATGTAGCGACATGCGATCAGTGTGCGTCTCCCCATTTGTCTAAAATTATCACGGCGGTATCCAAAGGCGAGCCGGTGACTTTTGTACTGCCCGCTTTCCCAGGAAAATCGCCAAACCCGTCCAAGGTTTTGGGGCCATTGCCAGATATGGCAGAGCGATGTGCTTTAGAATTTCTACAGAGTCTAAACGATCGTATTAAACGTCATTACTCTCCGGGTGCTCGAATTATTTTGGCCTCTGATGGCCGTGTTTTTAGCGATGTGGTGGGGTTGCGTGACGAGGACGTTACTGCCTACCAGAATGAGATTTCAAAAATGATTGAAACGTTAGGATTAAACTCGATTTCGACATTTAATTTAGAAGAACTCTATCACAGCGAGAGTTTTGATGAAATGCGCGCCCATTTAATGGATGCCCATGGAGAATCAGTAGAAACTCTGAAAGCATCTGTCAGTCGCGGCAAATTTTTGGATAGTTCTATTGAAGATCAAGAGTCGCATCGGTTATACCTAGGCATTACACGATTTTTGGTTGAGGATGCAATGATGCCCGGCCAAACGAAAAGTCGATCCAGCATTCAGAAGGAATGCCGTGTCCGTGCCTACTCTGTTATTCAGCGAAGTAAAGCGTGGGGTGAATTAGTTGAACGTCAGTTTCCAGATGCCGTTCGTTTGTCCATCCATCCACAAGCGTGTGGTTCTAAGAAACTAGGAATCAAATTAATTGAACCAGATAACTGGGCAACGCCTTGGCATGGAGTCGCCGTTTTAGTTGGCGGTCGTTACATTTTGTTGAAACGCGCTCAAGCTGAAGCGATTGGAGCCCATCTTGTGACCCGATTTGGTCGACCAAGCCACTACGTATTAACTAACAAAGAAGAAATCCTAAAATTACAGGGAGCCTTAAGTGAAGCCTGATATCAAACCCAATAAACCGTTTGGCGTTATTGTTGAGGCACGTGGAATTAATGAAGATGTTCGTGACGTTGATGTGAAAATGCTTCGTGATCTAGTTTGGAATGAACGTTTGCTTGTACTAAGAGGCTTTCATACATTTTCAGGCGCTGATGATTTCGCTAATTACTGCGAACACTGGGGTGAAATCAGTGTATGGCCTTTTGGTAAAGTTCTTGAATTAGTAGAACGTAACAACCCAGAGGATCACATTTTTGATAATAACTATGTTCCCCTGCATTGGGATGGAATGTATCGTCCGCAAGTTCCTGAATTTCAGTTGTTTCACTGTGTGAAAGCACCCAAAGCAGGACAAGGTGGGCGGACAACATTTTCAGATACAGTACAGGCCTTAGAAAAAGCGTCGGCCGAAGTAAAAAATTTATGGAACAAGGTCACCGGCAAATATCAGCGTAAAATGGAATTCTATGACAGTACCACGGTGTCGCCAGTGATCGATACACATCCCTTACGTGGTCACTCTGTGATTCGCTACAACGAGCCGCCCAGCGCGGGTTTTGGAAATTTCGTAAATCCACCGACTTTGGAATTTACGGGCGTAAACGGCAATGACGTTGAAAAATTTCATTCTACATTAAAAGAGGCTCTCTATGCGCCAGAAAATTTCTATGCCCACGAATGGCAAGAAGGTGATGTTGTAGTTTCTGACAACTTTTCTCTGCTGCATGGACGTGAAGGGTTTGAAACCAAGGCTCCTCGTCATTTGCAACGTGTGCATGTGTTAAGCAATCCTCCGCTAGATAATCCGCGGTTAGTGAGTCACAAATGAGTATTCAAAATGTAGACATCGTTATTGTGGGTGCCGGACCGGTAGGATTAATGAGTGCGTACTTAGGGCTGCAATGTGGATTAAGTGTTGTCGTTGTGGATAAGTCAGATGGACCGCTAGAGGTCGGCCGAGCCGATGCTTTGAACGCGAGAACGTTGCAATTGATGGAAGTTGCGGGTTTGTTTGATGACCTGTACCCACTTGGAAAACCATGCAATACAAGTTCAGTATGGGCGGACGGTAGATTTCTTTCGCGTCAGTCATCCTGGTGGGATAGTCTTGAAGGCTGTCTCCACAAACATTTCCTGATGATCGGGCAGTCTTATGTAGAGAAACTATTAGATCGTAAACTTAATGAAACATCGGCACCTGTGAAACGTTCTACTTCCGTGGAAAATATCGAAGTGAATGCAGAGGGCTGTCTGACAACGTTATCAGGCGGTCAAAGAATTCAATCTAGCTATGTTATTGGTGCCGACGGATCACGCTCGTTTGTCCGTAAACTATTTAAAGTGCCTTTTGAAATCGTACGACCGCAGATCATTTGGGCAGTTATTGACGGCGTTATCGAAACTGATTTTCAAAAAGTTCCCGAAATCATTGTATTCCAAGCTGAAACATCAGATGTGGCTTGGATACCTAGAGAAGGTAACATCGATCGTTTTTATATTAGAATGGATACCAAAGACTTTACGTTTGAAGATGCTTTAGCAAAAATTAATCGAGCGATGAAACCTCACAGATTGAAATTTAAAGAAGTCGTTTGGTTTTCCCAGTTTTCTGTGAAGGAATCGGTGGCCGAGAAATTTTTTGTTAACGATCGCGTTTTCTTAGCCGGTGATGCGTGCCACGTTCATTCGGTGAATGGTGGACAGGGATTAAACACGGGACTTGCCGACGCATTTAATCTGATGTGGAAACTGGGATTGGTTTTAAAATCAGGTGCTTCGAAAGACATCCTAAATAGCTATGAAAGTGAACGTAAACCAGTGGCTCAAAGTGTGATTGAATCCTCGGGTGAACTGGTTCGTTCGACAAAGTATTCTGAAAAGGGAACTCATGCGCAAGACTATGTAAACATCGTTCAGAAACGCTCTGGCAACATCACGGGGATGGGAATTCGTTATGGTAAACAGGGTCCTTGTGGTTCAAGGTTGTTTGACTTCGAAGTGTTTCAAGGGAACGAAAAAACTAGATTATATTCGTTACTTGATTATTCACGATTTACTTTGTTTGTATTTGGAGATGCTAACGTAGAATTAAATACATCGAAGTCAGTGAGCGTTATTCGTGTTGGCTCGAGTTCTGATAGGGATGTGTGGACAAAGAGTTCTCTATATAAAAATCTAGCTATTCTTGTGCGCCCCGATTCCTACATCCAATCGGTAACGTCATTAGATAAAATTGAATCACTTTTTCCCGAGTCGTTATTATGACCCTTGGGGGAATCGCGATCGAAAGTGGATTAGATCCTAGAAATCTACCCTATGCAGCTGCGAGCTTAATTTTGTATGCGTTGATTTGGCAGGTAACGTTAAATCGACGTCCATTTCCAAAACTGAATATCGTGTGATAGCGTACTTATATGTTAGCGACACCGACCGAAATCGAATATTTTATTGAAGTCTATCAAACTCGACATGTTTCCAAGTCTGCAATCAGGCTTGGTGTAACCCAGCCGACTTTAACACTGAGTCTGCAGCGCTTGGAAGAGAAGCTGGGTGTAAAATTATTTCACCGAACAAAGCAAGGCGTGGTCGCGACTGACCAAGGAACATTGTTCTATAAAAAAGCCCATGGGTTATTAGATTCTTGGAATGATCTTCATCATGATTTAGGTCAGTCGATGGAAAATATACAAGGTCACTTTAAAATTGGCTGCCATCAAAGTGTAGGCGCGTATACATTGCCACGATTTCTTGAAGGTTTGCACAAGGAAGCTCCTGGGATTGATATTGATTTGGTTCACGATTTTTCTAGAAAAATTACCGAGCGTGTTGTGTCTTACGATATTGATCTTGGATTTGTTGTAAATCCAGTACGGCATCCTGATTTAATATTAAAAAAAATGGGCGATGATCGTGTTTTATTCTGGCGTGCTCGCGATACTGTGAATGTTCCCAAAAAAATATTCGCAGACGCGAATATGATGCAGATTCAAAGTATCTTAGGAAAAACACACGCAAAAGAATTTCATGATTGGCAGCTTGTCAACAGCAACAGTCTAGAGCTAATCAGAACGCTGACATTAGCAGGACAGGGCGTGGGTATTCTTCCCGAACGCGTAGCTAAGGCTGATGGCGCGGATTTGGTACCGTATGATTCCAAATTACCTATTTTCGAAGATAAAATATTTGTTGCGTATCGAAGAGATGTTTTGGCGAACAGAGCGGGCCGCGAGTTAGTTAGACTCGCTAGTTTTACGCTGTAATTATTTTCGCTTCATGATCATGTAACCCGACGTGCGCATAAATTTTTCTTTAGTGGCTTTACTTAAGAATGGACCTATCAGTTTAGCAATGAAAGGCGCTGGCATCGAGCGACCTAGTTTCTGTCCCTCTTCTGGTAAGTATTGAATTGTATCGACATCCCAACCTTTGGCGCTAAAGAATCCAAACCAATCTGGTGGATAAAATTGAAATGGAGCATTCTTTATTTTGGCGGCACGTTTGCTTTCCTTCAAATATTTATAAACGACAGGAGAAATGTAGTCGGCGATCCAATTTTTTATATTAGGTTCAGATAGCAGATCTTCGGCTAACTCAGCGACCTGTTCTTGAGTTAGGTAAGGTAAAACGCCTTCGGTAAGGACGACGATATGAGTATATTGTTTCCCAATTTCGCTGAGCATATTCTTGCGCTTATGGCGATCGATAATTACAGTGCGTATTAAAACATTGAATTCGGTATGTGCCGTGGTTTCGTTAAAATGTGCCGCAATCTGTTCCCCGCGTTCTCCAATAAGAAGCTTTGCCATGGGGTCTTTAAACAAGGGATGTTTTATGGAAACGATTTTTGGCAAATATAAAAAAGAACACCCACGAACTGTATAAGAAATTTAATTTCAAAGTAACCGAAACTCCGCTTAACTGGATGGAGACTAAGGATAACGAGATTTATTTACGCGTTAGTACTTAGAGTCCCATAGTTCAACAAATTCAACAAATTGCATTTCTCTTTGAATTTATTTTTATAATGTGAGAAATTTTCTCAAAGAGGATTTATGATAAAACTTATTCTTTCAATTTTCGTTCTTTCAATCATTGCGTGCGCAACTAAGTCTCAATCTACAAAAACAGAATTTTCCAAGTTAGTTCCTAGCCAAAGCGGCTATGTTTCTGTAAACGGTACTGACCTGTATTACGAAATGTACGGGTCAGGCCAACCACTAGTGTTGTTGCATGGTGGTGGTTCTGACATTCACGTCAGTTTTGGAAAAGGAATCGCCACATTAGCAAAGAATTTCAAAGTTATTGCATTTGATGAACAAGGACATGGAAAATCGCCAGCTACCGATAGAGCATTTGGTTTTGAAAATACGGCTGATGATATTGCTGCGGCCTTAAAGCAATTAAAAATTGAAAACGCCCTGTTTCTTGGTTTCAGTAACGGCGCGACGACGGGAATGTACATTGCCATTCGTCATCCCGACGTTTTGAAAAAAATGGTTTTAGGTTCGGGGCTATACAGCCGCAGTGGGGCACCGAAACAGTTCTGGCAAGCCATGGATAAATCTTCATTGAACGATATGCCTCAAGAATTAAAAGATGCCTATTTAAAAAATTCGCCTAAGCCTAGCGATCTAGTGAAAATGTTCAAATTTGATTCAACACGAATGAAAGAATTTAAAGACGTCCCAACAAAATCAATTCAGAAAGTTCAAATTCCGGTGTTGATCATGCAAACCGATCAAGACGTAGCCAGTGTTGAACACGGAATTCAAGTAACACGACTGTTACCGAAAGGCCGATTTGCCGTGTTGCCAGGACCTCACGATAATTTTATCGGTGATGTTTCAAACAGTTCGCCCGAGATGGCGCAAGCTAGTTTGACAATTATTACCGAGTTTTTGAAATCGGCTCAGTAGCGGTTGTTTTGTGACGGACTTCAAATACTAGACAGTTTTCTGCGATGCTTTGAATTGTAGAATCGCCAATAGCAGTGGCTTCGGCGTCTAAGTTAGCATCCCATTCGTCTAATAATACCATCGAATAGAGCGATCGGTTTTCAGCTAGCCATTTTAACTCGGCAAGCTTGAGTTGTCCGGTTGATCCTTTGATGTCGAGATGTGGGTTTTCATATTTAGCAGGTAGATAGAAAATATTTTCTTTATCGCCCTTAAGACTCAAGCATAGTGTTGATTTGCCGCTGCCATTTGGTCCCGACACTAGATATCTACCTCGAGCGTTGGCAGCCAGAATATCCTCAATCGGTGACGACAGGTTTGTCTTAGTATCAATAATGGAAATTAATTTTCCCGTATTTCTATCTTCTAATCGCTCGACAGTGTAATGCTTTGATAGGCGTTCTTCGAATGATCGCCATTTAATTCTGAGGGCTTGCAGCGCTTGTCCCGCTAGAATTAAATTTGAACTCATATTAAAAATCTGCAGAATGCGTGGAAGCAAAACACCTAAAGACATTAGAAATACTTGATCTAATTGTCTGCTGTTAAATTTAACGAATAGAATCCAAGTTATAGGAATGAATGATGCGATCAAAACTAATATATTTGCCAGGGCTTCGATTCTATAAATTCCAGAAGCAAGCGATTCAGTGGTGTTCGTGTGACCTGAAATAGTTTGAAGAGACGTCTGATAGAATGGTTTGTTTTTCAAAGTCAATGTCTGCCAAGAACCTAGCAATGACTTTTCAGTTTCATATTGAGTTTCTTGCTTTTGTTTCTGCTTCTTTTCAGTCAAGTAAGGTGCTAAGAAAAACTGAAACGCCGAAATAACAAAACCAGCAATCATCCCCAAAATAATATCTTGCCCTAACAGAAAACCGATCGCAATCGAATTGAAAACCAAACTTAGCATAGCCGGGAAGTTCAAGAATAGGAATCGCGTCGTTTCTTCTATCAAGCCTATATGTTCACGTTGCAAGGCAAAGACATCGTCGCGTTGTTTGGTGTTAAATACCCACGCTTTTCTGCCATCGATCAAATCCGCAAAAAGTTTCACATTTGCTGAACGCGCAAAAGTGGTCCACATATGATAGAAGTAATTTCCCACAAACCCAGGCAGATAAGGTGATATAGCGATCAAAATCAAAACCAAAATCTTGGACACGTGAAAAGTTTCAGGATTGGAAACGTCTTTAATAAAATCGACCAACGCCCACGACGTAGCCGCCGCACAGATCTGCTGCAGGGTAAAACTAATCAGCATGTATTTACCGTGTTTTATTTTAAATAGCTCTAGCATAAGGTTCCTCAAAAAGCTCGCTCACCCGAGCAGTCATCAGCGACCAGTGAGTTGAAGTCAAAGAATTGCGCGTATCTTCTAATCCTTGCAATAGCTGATCGATCGGTGGATGAAGTATGTAGGAAGCATTTTCATTATTCCAGTTTTCTTTGCGATAACTTAAAACATTTAGGCCGACAAAATAGCTATGAATTACTTTATCTAGTGGGCGAGATCGTTTAAGGATTGTTGAAAACGCAAAGTTTTCTTTTAAGGAAATTTTTGGATATTGAGAATAATGACCATAGATACGTTCATCTAAAAATAAGAGTTGGTGAGTTAATTCGTGGACAATGAATTCACAATAGTCTTGAATGGTCCACTTATCACTAGGATTTAACCACAATACACCTAGTGCGTTCGAAGACGATCCTCCATGTGCTTTTGAAGATTTGCCAAAAAAAGTGTAGCGAAAAATAATTTTAATTAATGATGCCAGTTCCAGATTTTGGGTTTCTATCAGGCGAATAGCATCAAGAAGACGTTGTTGATAGACTTCCTCGTCAGGAACCACGAGTTCTTCAATCATAGATGCCTGCGCTAAGTCGTTTAATTGAGACCGGACACAGAATGCACTGGCCAGGATTGCTTTTTGATCTAAAGAAAAAATTAAAACCGGCAAATCATCTATTGGAAAAGAGATTCTGTTTTGCGGTTGAACCTGATCGATATATCGAGCTAGTGCGGATTTTATATCTAATAATGAATTAAATTTATTAGTTTCTTTTGTTGAGATCAGTTTAACACAATTTTCGATATTTCTTTTAAATCCCAAAGTGTAATACATACCTTCCCCTGAAAGTGAAAGGCCGATAGATCTATCTATCGGCCTTATTTATTTACTCAAGAACTAACATCACCAAGTGACATTCCGTCTGAGCTAGTTCTGCTTCAATAATTTGAATTCGTTCAGATTCAACCGAAGACAGGCTCACAGTTTCAAGATTGATTTCTAATTGCATAAGTTCCCCTTTGCGTTGGCTTGATTGCCGAGTAGTCACAAAAGCAACGGGGAGACCAAGAAAAATTTGACTCAGATCGAATTAAACGTATTTTAAAAGAAGATTCCGTCCGATATTCAGGACGGAGTCTTTAAATTAAGAATAATTATTTTATGTGTCCTCGAGGCCTGCTGATGGTTTTTAATTATGGAAAAAATGCGTTTTAAATAGGAAATATTTTGCGAATACCAATCACCTCATTTATGTTAGGCAAAGTTATGGCTAGCACAGGAGATTTCATGGCAGCAGCATGGGGACAAGCAGAAAAGGAAATCTGGTTTCAACAACAACTGGTCAAACGTTCTTACTTAAAAGAAGTCGTAACGAAAATCCAAGAATTGAAATCAAAGTTTGAAGTCACTCCGTACGGGGCTTTATCTTTGAATAAAGAACTCTACCCCTTGTTCCTGGTGAAATCTAAAAACTTTGATCCTAATAAAAAAACGATCCTAATCACGGGCGGTGTTCATGGGTATGAAACCAGTGGCGTTCACGGCGCGATCGCATTTATGGATCGTGAAGCTTTCAAATATTCAGATAAATTTAATTTTGTTTGCACTCCGTGTATCAGTCCATGGGCCTACGAAACCGTCAACCGTTGGAACCCAAAAGCTATTGATCCGAATCGTTCCTTTGTTCCCAATAGTCCCGCCGAAGAATGTGATTTATTTCTAAAAGCTGTAGCGCCTTATAGCCAAGATCTGTACGCGCATTTCGATCTGCATGAAACAACGGATACAGACAACACGATTTTTCGTCCCGCTAAAGCTTTGCGTGATGGAAAACCAGAAGAGCCGTGGTCTGAAATTCCAGATGGATTTTATGCCGTAGGTGATACTGAAAATCCCTGCCCTGAATTTCAAGCGGCCGTTATTAAGTCTGTCAAAAAAGTGACTCATATTGCACCCGCCGATGAATACGGAAACATAATTGGTGAAAAGTTAGAACAGGAAGGGGTGATTAATTATCCTTTGAAAAAACTTTTTCTATGCGCTGGGTTTTCAAATGCTAAATATACAACGACTACCGAAGTCTATCCGGATAGTCCTAAAGTAACTGCTCAAAATTGTGTAGATGCACAAGTTGCCGCTATTACAGGCGGTTTAGATTATCTTAAAAACCTGCCTCGTTAAAAAACAGAAAACCGACTTGACCTCAACTTAGCTTGAGGTCTTATCATCTCCTTAATGTGAGAAATCACATTTTTAATCTGTAAAGGAGATACAATGTCTTTTGAACTTCCACCACTTCCTTATCCACATGATGCCTTGGTTCCTTATATGTCCAAGGAAACCCTAGAGTATCATCATGATAAACATCATAAAACCTATGTTGATAATTTAAATAAGCTTATTCCCGGCACTGAATTCGAAGGAAAAGATTTAGAAACAATTATCAAAAAATCGGCGGGTGGTATTTTTAATAATGCAGCCCAAATCTGGAATCACACATTTTTCTGGGAATGCCTAGCACCCAAAGCGGGCGGTGAACCAACGGGTGTGATAGCCGACGCCATCAAACGTGATTTTGGATCATTTGATAATTTCAAAGAAAAATTTTCGGACGCTTCGATCAAGCAATTTGGTGCCGGTTGGGGATGGCTAGTGAAAAATAATGAAGGCCGTCTTGAAATTACCTCAACATCAAATGCCGGTAATCCAATGACCGATGGGAAGAAACCACTACTAACTTGTGATGTTTGGGAACACGCTTACTACATTGACTATCGTAACAAACGTCCCGATTTCTTAGGTGCTTTTTGGAAACTAGTAAATTGGAACTTTGTTGAAAAGAATTTTACTCAAAAATAATTTATTTGAAAAATCTGACAACTCCGTTTAATGCCCGGGTTGTCATTGTTCTGTTAAAACGAGAAACCTAAAATCACTGATGGATAAATTGTTTCACGACCGTAATCGGCTGGCGTTGTCTCTCCATTAACAATTTTGTTATTTAAATTAGTCTTCTTATAAGAAAATTGTCCGCCGATAGAAAAACCTTCTCCTAATATCATTTGAAATCCCAAATCAAAACCGTATCCGTCGCCTAGATATTTAGTATTAGAGTCTAAATAATAAACGGAATTAAAAAAGTGATGGTAAGTCATGTATGCACCGCGATCTGTGAATCCAACGCTGAATCCAAGATTTGAATCCTGAAAATTGTTATTTCCCTCATTTTTAATTGCCACATCATAGATAGATCCTAAATACATGCCGCCATTGAGTGTTGCGCCAAGACCAAAAGTGATATTGGAACTTTTGCTACTGGTCGTAGTATCCACTTGATTGTCTTTGGTCGTAGCGGATTCATGATGGGCCGAAATCGACAAATTGATGCCGGGAAACCCTGTTACGGCGTAGTTCGATAAAGGAAGAAATAGAAGTAATGCTATCAAATAGGACTGTCTCACAAGCACCTCGTTGTTGTTTTTATATTGACTATCTTACAGTGTAAGGATACACTTACACTGTAAGATAGTCAAATAGTTTGCTATCCTATTGATACTAAAGGAATATTAAATATGGCTCTTAATAGAGAAAAGATTATTGTAGCGGCTATCCAGTTGGCAAAGAAGGATGGTTTAGAATCCCTGAGTATGCGTAAACTAGCGAGTAAGCTGAAGATTGAAGCCATGTCGCTATATTATCATTTTAAAAATAAAGATCAGATTTTAAGTGCCCTTGTGGACCACGCATTTAAATTGATCGACTGGAAGCCCGATAAAAATAATTGGAAAACAAGTGCACGTGATCGTTGCGTTTCACTGAGAAAAGTTCTAAACGCAAATCCATGGGCGGTCAGCCTATTAGATTCACGTCGTAACCCCGGATTAGAAACATTGAAGCATCATGACCAGATGCTAGGCTTATTTCGTCAAAACGGTTTTTCTTTAAAATTGACGGCTCACGCGTACGCGATTCTCGATAGTTATGTCTTCGGTTTTGCCGTCCAAGAAAACAGTCTGCCGGTGAGCAATTCCGACGATATTGCTGAAATGTCAGAATCTATTTTCTCGGATATGCCACCTGATTTTATTCCGCACATGATGGAAATGACAATGAACTACTATATGAAGCCAGGGTATTCATTTGCAGCTGAATTTGATTTTGGTTTAGACCTAGTTTTAGATGGAATCGAGAAAGAATTTAACGAAGAACGACAATATTCAAAGGAGTTAATTTAATGAAAGCTATTCATTGCACGCAGTACGGAGATGTCGAGCACTTAAAAATTTTGGAAGTTGAAAAGCCGGCTATAGGGAAAGACGAGGTTTTGGTACAAGTGGCAACAACCACTGTACAAACGGCTGATTGGCGTGTCAGAACGTTAACTATGCCAGCCGGGATGACATTCTTTGCAAAAATATTTTTTGGTTTTAACAAAATGAAGCAGCCCATTTTAGGAACAGAATTCGCAGGAAGAATTGTTTCGGTGGGTGAAAGTGTAACGCGTTTCAAAGTGGGTGACGATATAGTGGCGACTACCGGTGCTAAGTTTGGCGCGCATGCGGAATTTTCTAAAGTTTCTGAAAATGGTGTGGTTTTAAAGAAACCATCCCGTTTAACATTTCAAGAAATTGTTTGTTTGCCGTTTGGAGGATTAACGGCTTTAGACTTCTTAAAATATAGAGTTAAGGTGAAGCCGAACCAAAATGTGCTAGTGGTGGGGGCATCCGGGGCTGTTGGAACCGCCGCTATTCAAATTTCGAAAATTTTGGGTGCCAACGTCATCGCTGTTTGCAGCTATGAAAATCAACACTTCGTAAAAAGTCTAGGTGCCGACCAAGTGATCGATTATGCACGCACAAAATTTTGGGAAGAGAGCTCTAAATACGATGTGATTTTCGATGCCGTGGGAAACTTAGAAACGTCGAAATTGCTAAACAGCCTTCATAAAAATGGAAAGCTAGTTTTAGTTTCGGCGAGTCTGTGGCAAATGCTGACCAGTGCGCTTAGGAATTTTTTTTCGAAGCAAGAAATTTTTAGTGGCGTAATAGAAGAATCGCCGCAGAGACTTGCTGAGCTCGTTCGATTGGTAGAGCTTGGAAAATATAAACCTGTAATTGGAAAGGAATATGCGTTTCAAGATATAGTGGAGGCTCATAAATGTGTTCAGAGCCGTCACAAACGCGGCAATGTTGTAATTAACGTCAATTCGTCAATTCAGTAACTGAGTCGCTACCATGTTCAGAGATTCATTAATTTCTTCGTTGGTGGCGTCTCGGGCGTCTATAGCCTCGATTTCAAAAACTAAATCTTGTCCAGCTAATGGATGATTACCATCAAGACTGGCAAAATCAGAATGAATTTCTAACACCCGGTAAGCGCGTGGAATGCCGCTTTTGCTGACGATATTGATTAGTTCGCCTTTTTTGGTGTTACTTGGAAGTTTCTTGCGTGGAAAGAAAACTACTTTTTTGGGATCGTATAGACCGTAAGCTTCTTCAGCTGAAAGTGCGATCGATCGTTTTTCACCCTTGGTTAAATTTTGCAGACCTTTTGTTAATCCTGAAAGCATAGATGTCGGGTCATTTTGACCAGCTGTTAGAACATCGCGATTGAAAGTTGAACTGATAACGGTGCCGAGCTTATTTTTAAGTACGCACTTGAAAGAAATGACTTGAACGCTCATGTAACCCCCAGAAAATAAAAAACCGACCCTTTCGGATCGGTTTCCAAAATCTTATAAATGTAAAATAGAATTAGAAACTAGTAACGACCGCGTCCGCCGCCGCCTTCACGAGGGGCTTGTGGTTTTGCTTCGCTAACGTTCATTGCGCGGCCTTCAAACTGAGAACCGTGTAATTTTGCGATTGAATTTTGTGCTTCAGTAGCTGAAGACATTTCAACAAATGCGAAACCTTTGCTGCGACCAGTATCGCGATCAGTGATCACTTTAGCTGATTCAACAGTTCCGAATTGTGAAAATGCGTCTGCTAATGCTTGATCATCAACAGAAAAAGAAAGGTTACCAACGTATAATTTTTTACTCATAATACCTCCAAAGGCTTTGAGCGCTTACTTAGGAGGAAATGAACACTATGGACATGAACTCTGAAAGTTAGCTATTGAACTGATCGCAGTGTAACACGCTTTTGGCTATTAACCTAAGGTTATAATTGGGGTGAACGGGCTAAAGGTCTCTGTTTATCGATATACCTGATACATATCATCTACATACAGATTAAAATAAAAAAACATAGGCTCGTCCGTCCATATACATACCTACATTAGATTTGATCTGAGGAAAGGAAGTTGAAACGCCTATGGAGTTATCGGTATGCCGTCAATCATGATACCGATGGTGGCGTAGGGACCGGACATATCGATTTTGTCAAAGGGCTCAAGGGTACCTGATATTTGCTCCATTGAGCCGACGTAATTCCAATCGTAACCCGCTTCAAGATAGAAATATAAACGTTTGTACCCAAACCCGGTTGAAAACCCAGTCGTGAATGCGCGCGATGTGTGGTTCGTTCTTTCTAGCATAGATCGTGTTGTTGCGGTTTCGCGCAAAAACGCCAGTGAAGCGCCTCCAGCGCCTAGTAGGAAATCTACATAGTGAGTGTCTTTGCGTGTGATGGTCGCGCGCCCTATAAACTGCCACACGCCTTGAGTTACGGTGCCGTGTTCACCAGAAGCAGCACCATCGACAGTTTTCTGGCCAGCGTAGTATTTTAATCCAAAATTAAACATTTTGTTGTTACCTGTATATAGTCCCACCTCGACGCCAATGCGATTTATATCTTTTATTGAATCTAGATTTTGCGTAGTTAGATAGTCATTGATAACAGTCGAGTTCACCAGGCCCTTGCCATAAAATATTCTAATTTGTGAGGGAACCTCGCCGCTGCTGGCAGAAAATGCAGAGTGAGAATATGTTAAGACAAATGACAACAATAACAACGTGATTTTATTCATATAGGAACCTCAAATAGATGTGACTTAATAATAAAATGGGGTATTTCTGAACACCAGAATTTCCCAATTTAGCGATCGATATTTAGATATTGATCTAGACCTGTTGACGAGACTTATATTAGATATGACTATTAAAACCCAAAGGTGGCATAGCGATGAAAAAGACCGCAAAGAAAGTGGTGAAGAAAACCGTGAAAAAAACGGTGGTTAGTCCAGCCGGAAATTCAAAGGCAGTCGATGCAAGAATCAAAGAACAGAAGGACTGGCGTGGAACGACCGTGGCCCATATGCGTTCACTGATAAAAGAAGCGCTTCCCAATGTTACCGAAGATTTAAAATGGGCAGGTGTTCCTGTTTGGTATTCTAACGGAATCATTTGTACGGGCGAAACATACAAAATGGTCGTTAAGTTAACATTTGCCTATGGTGCCAAACTAAAAGATCCCAAAAAACTTTTTAATTCCAGTCTGGAAGGTAACACTCGTCGTGCGATCGACATTAAAGAAGGTGAAAAAATAAACGAGACTGCGTTCAAAGCTTTGGTTAAAGAAGCCGCCGCTTTTAATGCGAGCAAAGGCAAAAAATAATGAATTTAAAAGAAATTTCCGAGCAGCTTGGTAAAGTCAGCGATATCTATGCGCAGAAATTTGGAATCAAGCGCGATAACGATTGGTTCCTTTTAAAACTTCAAGAAGAAATGGGCGAGCTTTCTTCGGCGTACTTGAAACTAACTCAACGTGCGCGTGTGGGGTCAGAAACGGCAGCCGATCTTGAGAAAAATTTGCGGGACGAAGTGGCTGATGTAATGGCTTTGACTATACTATTTGCTAAACATCGCGGAATTGATGTCGAGCAAGCCATCAAAGATAAATGGTTTCAATATTTGTAAATCATTTGGACTCCGAAAATTTTCCTGTATAGAATCTTTCAATCCAAAGTGAATCTAATGGGAGATCTGATATGAGCATTGATAGTGTTTCCTCCGAGTGGACGCTCGTTGGAAAAACAGACGAACTGTTGCGTGAACTTGAATCCAATGGCTTTTTAAAAGAGCTAGATTTTGATGGCAAGAAAATCGTCTTAAGTTATCACGACGGCAGCTTCGGTGCGCTCAACAATAAATGCAATCATATGGGTGGACCGCTATCACGCGGAAAACTAAAAAAAGGTTGTATCGAATGTCCTTGGCACTACTGGGAATACAATCATAAAACGGGAATCGCTCGGGAAGGTTCTGCCGAGCCGATTTCATCGGCGCCAGGAAATACACCCCAGTTTCCACTTAAAATTGAAAATGCATCTTTGTTTATCAATCTAAAACAGCCATCTGAACGTGTTCGCGCCGTTTACAATCACGGCGGCAGCAATCTAGCGCGCGAAATAAAACGCGAGCCGGGCAAAATTCGTGTCCTTGGCATTTCAACGACGGCGATGGACAAAGACCATCCACGATACTCGACATCTGAAGATCTTTTGAAATCGGCATTGAATCAAGCCTCTAGTTCCTTAGATGTCGAAACTCGCTTACTGTCATTGTCAGAATTAAACTTCAGACATTGCGAAGGATTTTATTCTAAATCAGAGAAGGCCTGCACATGGCCTTGCTCGATTACAAAAATGGACCCGAAAGACGAAATGGTGACGGTGTATGAAAATATGGTTCACTGGGCCGACGTGGTGATTCTGTCTTCGCCAATTCGTTGGGGTAATGCCAGTTCGTTATATTACAAAATGGCCGAGCGCCTTAACAGTGTTCAAAATCAAATCACTGTAAACAATCGTGTTTTAATTCAAAATAAAGTGGTGGGGCTAATCATCACGGGCGGACAGGACAATATTCAATCCGTGGCTGGTCAAATGCTAAATTTTTTTGGTGAGCTTGGATTTGTAGCGCCGCCGTTTCCTTATGTTGGCCATTCGCTTGGCTGGTCGGCAGAGCAAATGGAACGCAACATGGACTATGTTAAAACTAGTGAATACTTACGACAAAACTCATTTCAACTTGTCGAGCGCGCCGTCGAAATGTCGCGAAAACTTGTCATAGTATAATCACCAGCTAATGAGGATTGGGAAAACGGGAAAATGGGTTACATAGGCTAACGAAAATAGCATAGGTAGAAAAACGAAATATTTTTCTACAGTTTTATGCGGCTTTGTGCTCGAAGTAAGTAGGAACCTTAGAGTCTAATAATTTTACCAGTTCTTCTCTCGGAATACCTGTGGGGTTCAACCACAATTCAAATTTATCTTCTGACAAAAAAACGGGGCAACGATCGTGACCCGTCTCTGCGACTTCTGGTGGTGGCTCGTCGGTAACGGCTGCGAAGGACCTAAGAAATCCGGGCTCAATTTTGGCTTCTTCATAAATGGCCGCAGACCACATAATTTCTTTTTCTTTGGGCTCAAAATAAATAATTTTGGCTTGTCCATTTGCGCCGGCGACGCTTTCATAAAAGCGATGGAACGGGAATATGGCGTGCTGCTTACCGAACAAAGGTTTCCATGTTCTAGAATCTAGTAAACGATCGCGTCGAGCATTAAACAAATTATATTTAAATGCATTCAGCTCTTTACCATTTTTCGGACACACGTGATAGCGCATCAATTTAACTAATTTTTCTTTACCTTGATCGACGATGACGGGAGCAAAGAAATTAGGGAATACACGTGGCGCTCCGGTTTCTTCGATGCGTTCATAGTAATTTATTTTTTCTTTATGCCATTCAACT
The DNA here is from genome assembly GCA_963932905.1 of uncultured Bdellovibrio sp. Lineage (GTDB taxonomy): Bacteria > Bdellovibrionota > Bdellovibrionia > Bdellovibrionales > Bdellovibrionaceae > UBA2316. The sequence continues at coordinate 4,535 of CAWVRN010000015.1, read as the reverse complement.
GTTTCGCGGCGTTTTTGTAGTTTGCTTTCAAGGTCTTTTATCTTCGATCCACTTTTCAATTTGGCTTCAAAATCTTTGACGTCTTGTTCGTATTTTTTAAGTTTTGCTGAAAACTTATCAATTTCGGCTTGGTAGTGGGCCTTAGCCATTTTAGCTAGGCGTTTTTGCAACGGTGTTTCAGCGTTTTGAATTATATAGGAGTCTAGTCCCGACGGAATCATGGATTGTGAATACTTTGACCGAATATTAAAAGCTTCGTCAAAGCTGCTCCAGTCAATCTTTACTCCAAATTGTTTTTCAAGTTTTCGTAGGTCGGCTTCGATCATCGCGGAATAGCACATGAGCCTATTTTTTCAGTCCTAGGTGGCTATTACAAGATAAAACCTATAAGATATAAAAAAACTAGCTAGGGGAAAATATGGCGACAGCTATTCACGAATACAATGGAAAGAAAATTGCTGAAGTTACTGGCTCAGGGATCATTGTTGGCAGTGTGAACGATGCTATGCAAATTATGATGGATCAATCTTACGCGGGCGTAAATCGTGTTATATTTCATAAGTCCAATATCGTAGATAAATTCTTCGATTTAAAAACAGGTCTGTTAGGCGAGCTACTTCAAAAAGCTGTCAACTACCGGGTCAAGATTGCATTCATCGGTGATTTTTCGGCAATTGACAGTAAAAGTCTGAAAGCGTTTATTTATGAAAGCAATCAGGGAAACCAAAATTTTTTCACTGAAAGCGTCAGCGGGGCGCTTACACTGCTTACGAAAAGTAAAGTGAAATGAATCTGATTTTTTAAATTTAAAATTAACCCAATCGAAAACTGCGCATAGAAATCGAACCGTTTTGCATTTCTTCGTATTCAAATTTAAGTTCGTCACGATTATCCGATGCACCTAAAATATAATGCATGGGAAGATAGTGATCTAAAGTTGGCACACTCAGTTGGCCGGCTTTTGTTTTATGAAAATCATTTTGAACCGCCTTGAAATCACGATCTATCAGTTTTTCTTTTAGCCAGGCATCAAACTCAGCCGCCCAATCAAATGGCTGCGCATTCGGTTCCCATTTAATTTGTCGCAAATTGTGAACTAGGTTCCCGCTGCCAAGAATTAACACCCCTTGATCGCGCAGTATCGATAACTGCTGACCGAGTTTGACGTGGTATTCTGGCGGTTGAGCCATGTAGACACTTAATTGCATCACCGGGATATCCGCATCAGGATACATATGTCTAAGCACCGACCAGGTTCCATGATCTAAGCCCCACATTTCTTTATCGCCGTGAATTTTTGGATTCAGCACAGTTTCCTGAATGAGCTTTGCTATTTCAGGACTACCGGGAGCGGGGTACTGAACATCAAAGAGCTTTTGAGGGAATCCGTAGAAATCATGAATCGTTTTTGGATTCTTCATATCGGTAATGTAAGTTCCTTCGGTCATCCAGTGCGCCGAAACCATCAATATAGCTTTTGGTTTGGGAAGATTTCGTCCTAGCACAGTGAGTGTTTTCGTATAGGCATTTGTATCAATCGCGTTCATCGGTGATCCGTGACCAATAAATAATACAGGCATTCGCTGTGACATAGTAAACCTCGTTAATATAGAAGCTGCGGAAGCAGCGGCTAGCGTACTTGCCGCTGCGAGTATCGTTCTTCGTTTCATCACTTTAGCAGTATACCTAACTTACGTATTTAAACCACATCCAAAATGACTTTGATGTTACCGCGAGTCGCGTTTGAATACGGACAAGCTATATGCACTTTTTCAGACATTCAGCATGCGATCGCCTGTAAAACTAAGTTGCATGAGGGAGAATTTAAAACTCTTCGGACTCACTTGAAAAAACTAATTAAGAATTTGGAACAGAAGTAAATCCTGCGGTTCACAATTCCTCTGAGAAAACTTTTTCAGTGATCTTCCAGTATTTGTCTTGTTTGCGTGCAATAACAAACGCCGGCAGGCGAAACAGTTTTTGAAATCGAATCACATCTGAAGGCGATTCCAAATCAGTAGCTAATTCAGGACGACGTAAATGCGAGCGCAAAAAATTGATATTGAATTTCTTAATTGCTGACGGGTTATTAAAAAAATGTGCCTCACTGACGTATTGGCCATCATAATCGTAGTATCTGATTTCTAGGTAAGGATTCAAATTTTTATCTTTGCGTTCTTCAAACGTAATTCTATCGGGAGTTAAAACATGTGCATTCTTAGAGAGTTTAGCCTGCTTAAGTTTCGTATCGGCATCAATCAGTACGGTACTGCATTTTTCGCATTCTCTAGCTGTTACATCATTTTCACTGCCGCACGCATGGCACAGTTTAAAGCGAAATCGAAAACCACACGGTTTGACATCAAAAGTGACGGGGTCCTGAGTCGCTCCTCTGCATTTGCGACCAAAATGCTCGATCAAATTCCCGTCATCGTCCGCATATCCCCAGAAGATATTTTCAAATTCACAGACAGGACATGGAACACGCACAGGAACAGTATCTTTGCTTGGCCGCTTGTCAGCGATTTCAGGTGCGTAAAGATCATGGCCCATGCCGGTGTAATCCAAAACATAACAATCTTTCTTCTGATCAGACAGACGAAGTCCGCGGCCAACGATTTGTTGGTAAAGACTATTCGATTCAGTAGGGCGCATAATAGCAATCACATCCACGTGAGGCGCGTCGAAACCAGTTGTTAATACCGAGACATTGACCAGGTATTTAAATTTTCTTTTTTTAAAATCGTTTACGATATCATTTCTATCTTTGATATCGGTGTCACCCAAAACAACGCGAGCATCACCTTCAGGCAAATAAGTCATGATTTCTTCGGCGTGTTTTACCGAGCTACTGAAAATCATGACACCTTTTCTTTTATAACGTTCAGTGATGTCGATAATATTCTTAATAATCAACGGAGTCAGACGCTTTTGACTTTTTAGAATCTCTTCAACTTCGGCAGTTGTGTAGGTGCGATCTCTATCTGTTAGTTCCGAAAAGTCATAGCTGGTAACGGGAATGTCGATTTTTACTGGAGCCGTTAAATACTTGTTCTTGATCATGTATGCCAGTGGTAGTTCATAAACACACTGTTTGAAAAATCGCTTTTTATCTGTTTTCATTTCGCCGGATTGATTGAATTCGTAAATCCAACCAAGTCCCATGCGGTAGGGTGTTGCCGTTAAGCCCAAAATGCACAAATCAGGATTTCTATCTCGTAGTTTTTTAATAACTTCTTGGTATTGTGTTTCGCTCTCATCAGCGACGCGATGACATTCATCGATAACAAGTAAAGAAAAATTATCAAAGAATTCATCGGGAGCGCGAGCTACTGATTGAACACTGCCAAAAATCGCTTTGTCGTCCCAATCTTTTTTTCCTAGACTAGCAGAAAAAACACCAGCTGATAATCCGTAGCTTTTATACTTTTCGTAATTTTGCTCGACCAGTTCTTTTACATGAGCCAAGACTAACACGCGACCGCGAGCGATCCGCGCCAATTCCGCAATGACCAAACTTTTTCCTGCACCGGTAGGTAAAACAATAACTATAGGTTCGCGACGTTTTTGAAAAAATTTAACCGCATTGTTAACGGCTTGTTGCTGGTAATCGCGCAATTTGTACATTTATCTATCCTAGTCTGGCTGGTCCGTGACTGTAAATATTTTTACCTTTTTAGACGACTATGTTAGCTTTTGACAAAGAATTTTTTCAGTGGGGTTTTGAAATGGACGAAAGTGATTTTGAAGGTACCGTGGTATTAGAAAAATTGGCCGAAATTGACAAATTAGATGAATTTTTTGCGGCCATTGATTCTGATGATTTTAAAGCAGCGTCTAAGCTAATGAAGCTGGCCAGAATTGATTTGCAGACGGTGGAAATCGTTATCCAAAAAATGAAGGAATCCGACCACAAACACTAAGGCGGTCGGCAGCCTTGACTGCTGCCGGTAGAAACCTAAGGAAATATACTTCTTAGTTTTGCATCTCTTAAATACAACCCCAGCCAGACGAAGACCGCGATATAGATCGGAAATAAAGTGTGTGTGAAAAGGGGATTGCCCACGCGCACGTGACTGGCAATCGCGCCACCTAAATAGCCTGTTAATAAAATAGCACCTAGCAGAGCGGTGCGGGGAATAGCGTACAGGATAGTGCAAATTAAAAGAATAGTTCCAACCGTTGGCATTTTCTCCATTGGCCATTGTAAAGCGGCTCCCGCTTCTAAGGCTTCGGGTGGTAATTTATCCATAAAAAATTTCATGATGGCATCGAATAGTAAAAATGCGATAGCAAGGCCACTTAGAACACGTCCAATCCAAATCTGTTTATTCATAACTCACTCCTTGTGTTCTAGCGTGACAGATTTGTTTTCAGTGGACAATTATTTTAAGCTTCGAGAACTGGCTCCTTAGCTTGCGGCTAAGAAGCTAAATTCTATTGGAAAGACAGCTGTTTAGCTGAAATTTTAAAGCGCTGTCTTGAAACAGTTTTTCAAAAAAAATTATTATCCGAATTAACTCGTAATACATTCG
>CAWVRN010000014.1:0-106512 GCA_963932905.1 uncultured Bdellovibrio sp. | reverse complement strand
AGCACGTTTTAAATTCACTTGATTTGGCGATATTTTACCTGGCCTTAGCCGCAGGATAAGGGGCCAGTTCATTAACAGCTAGCGCCAGTTGTTCGACAGCATTTTTCCAGTAGCTACGCTGTTTTTCTTTAATACGAGGATTTGCCAAACCTTCATGAGTTAACCCAAACATGCTTTTATTTTTTGGTCGTGGATGAACATACACTTGCACCACCGTTTTTTTGACCCAGTCAGAATCTTCCCATCTTAGACGAAATTGAATCGGCGATTTTACCGTGCGAACTTCACCAAAGATTCCTCCGATAACTTCAAATGTAGCCCCTTTTACAATTTTGAATTCGTCCATTGGCTTCAACCAAACAGCAAGGCCTTCTATAGAAGTTATGAATTTCCAAAGTGTTTTTTGATCTACGGGTAGGGTCTTTGTAACGGTGACTGTATACTCCCCTTTTTCATTCTCCCCTTCTCGACGGCGACCTATATGGACCTCAAAACCACCAGTCACAATCTGCTGAAACCAGGGTTTAAGTTTATACTTCGTATTTAATAGTTGAACGATCTCTTTATGTGATAGATTTTCAGCACCTGCTTTTTTCAAAACCTCTATCCATGTATCCCAGCTTTTACCGGTGTGTTTAATAATGGATTCATTGCTCGTTCTAGCGAGTTTCTCTATTTTAGCCAAAGTGATTTACCGAACCGCCGTAGCGCGAGCAAAACTATAGAAAAATACCGAGTCCTTAGCTTTCTTAGCTAAAGCGACTTCTTGGTACATTTTATTTACCTGCTCTGGAGTTACTTTCTTCTGGTCCAGCAATTTAGTTTCCGCCGACAGCAGAATTTGAAAAAAGAACTCGATAAATTCTGCACGTTGCTTGGGGTTTCTAGAATCAAAATGAAGTGGGCGAAATTCAACATTAATAGATTTAAATCCAGCTTCCTTTAACAAATTTCCTAACTGCGCACCCGCAAATGGATGCCCCTTCATACTCCATTGCAATTCATTAAATTCAAACCAATACTTTAAATAATTGGGCGAATATGGCTCCATAAACAGCGATTGATTGAATACTTCCGTTAACACGATTTGCGCACCCGGTTTTAAATGCTTATGAACACGTTTTAAAACCTTCAATGGTTCAGGTACATGCTCTAAAAACCAACACAAGAAAGCAGCGTCGTATTTTTTAAAATCCAAATCCAATTCTTGCGCATCTTGCTGCAGAAGCTCAACCTTACCATCTTTGATTGGTTTTTTTAAATATTGCGAAGCCACGTGCAATTGAGCCGTAGAAAAATCAACGCCCGTAATTTTTATCTTTGGAAATCGTTTAAGAAGAATTTTAGATTGAGCTCCAACGCCGCAACCCACCTCTAGCAATCGATTTACTTTTTTCAAATCGACACCGGCATAAACGTAGGGCTCTAGAAACAACGCTTGATGAACCAGGCGATCTTGTTCTTTTTTGTCAAACCCATGCAGGTATTCCATTTCAAAACTCCAAACAAATTGGACGCCTTTCACCAGCGTCCAATTTGAATCATTAACTAGTTAGCGTACTTAGTGCCACAACCATAAGGTTTAGTAGAGGCCGTTTCTACCTTTTTGCCAGCCATTGCTGCATCCAACGCTGTCGTAACATAGTTTTTAGATTTAAAAATAACACCCGGATCAGATGAATTGTTATCATCAATAGCACCAGCGTACACGACGATACCTTTAGGATCGACAACGAACATATGAGGCGTTGTTTTCGCGCCATAAGCTTTACCAACAACTCCAGTTGGATCTAACAACACGGCCGTTGCGCTTGATTTTGCATCTTTAGCTACTTTCATCGCTTCCGCGGCATCCGTATATCCTTCTTTACCTTTAGCAGATGAGTTTACAGACAACCAAACAACGCCTTTGTTAGTGTATGTTTTTTGAAGTTCTTGCATGTTGTTTGAACCGTAATGCTTTTTCACATAAGGACAGTCTTTGTTGTACCATTCCATTACAATCCATTTACCCGCGTAGTCGCTGAGCTTATGAGTTTTGCCATCAGCCGCCGCTGTTTCAAATGCCGGCGCAGGTTTTCCCGGAACGGCTTCAGCCATCGCCATACTACCGGCTACGAATAAAGATAAAAATACCAATACTTTCATTTTCTTACTCCTTTTTGTTAAATAAATTTTCGATCATCGCAATCGTTAAAATTTGTGGTAATATTTGCGCCTCGGCGCCTTTATTATAAAACAAATAAACAGGAACTGAATTTCTTTTAAATTCAGCAAGTGCTTTTGTGATTACAGGATCTTGATTGGTCCAGTCAGCCCGCATGATCAATACATTGTTGCTCTGAAATATTTTTTGTGCGGCTTCGGTTTCTAGCACCGCTTTTTTATTTACCTGGCAGGTAATACACCAAGCTGCTGTGAAGTCGACGAACACAGGTTGGCCATTGGCACGAGCTTGATCAATCAGTTCGCGATCATACTTGACCCAACCGCCAATCTTAGCCGGTGCTACAGACGTAGATACGTTTTGCATGGTCGCCTTTTGCGCTTTCGCAACCGCCGCAAAACCGGCGCCAATAGCAACTAATGCCAGTACGACGGCCATCGCCTTCACTACTCTACTGCGTGTTTTTCCTAGCCAAAACGACAGGGCAATTAACAAGAGTAGGGTGCATGACAACAACCACCCGTCTGAACCTAATTGAAATCCTAGCACCCACATCAACCAAATCACGGTTCCAATTAATGGGAATGCTAGAAATTGTTTTAATCGATCCATCCAAGCACCTGGTTTTGGCATTAATCTATAAAACGATGGAATAAATGAAACCAATACAAACGGAAATCCCAGACCCAACCCAAGACTTAAAAATATTCCTAACGCAGGAACTTCTGGCAATGTGGCCGCTGCGCCTAATGCTGTTCCCATAAATGGCCCTGTACATGGCGCGGCTACAAACACTGCTAGGACTCCAGTTGAAAATGAACCCGTACTATTGGTGTTGCCTGCAACGTTCATAATTGATTCACCAAATTCAAAAACACCCAAGAAATTAAGCGCCATCAACCAAAACAATAAAATTAACAATAATATTATGTAGGGCGATTGCAGTTGAAATCCCCAGCCAATGGCTGCGCCGGCAGATCGCAGACCAAGAAAAACGGCACCCAAAACAAAAAATGTAGTTAAAATGCCGGTAAGATACAGAAGTGATTCACGTTTGCGACGTCCTTCCGATGTTTTAAGCATTGATAGAAATTTAATCGACAGAACTGGCAGCACACATGGCATCAGGTTTAAAATAATCCCGCCAATAACCGCAAAGAACAATAGACTGACTAAGCTGGCTTGATCGGCTGAATTATCGACACTTGTTGTGGCCGTCGAGCTTGCCTCGACTGCTAATTGAATATCTTGCTCCCAAGAATCACCACCACGAACCCCTAGAAAACTCAATTTAGAAGGTGACCCCCGCCCAGACGGCAGAACAAATGTATAACGACTTTCATCACCCACTTTTTCAACAGTCGGCGATTGTGGATTTACAAAATCCCCATCTATCGGGAACAAATTCGGTGCAGCGCCAGTTTTAACTTTAACGGCGACCACTAATTTTTCTTCCGTTTTCTCAACTAGCTTTATTTCCCAAGGAGCATCATCAGATCTGGGCACTCGGGACGCAAAACTATCGCGTTGCTTTTTTATTTCTGTCGACCAAACACTATCACCTTCAACTAAAGGACGAGATAAACTTATCTCTGTAATACCCGGAATACATTCCTCTTTGCACACTAGCCATTCTAAATTTAAAGACAGATCTATTTTGTCGCTATTATCAGTAACTGCTATTTGAAATAAAAAAGCTGCTTCACCCTCGTAGCCTAAATTCACTAGATGTCCGACGGGAATTCGTTTAGGAATAGGCCACTGTGCCGGACCTACGTTGTAATTTCCATTTTTAAAATTAAACTTAGGAGGCGCACCCGAATCGCCAGAGTTTTTCCAGTAAATATGCCACTCAGGATCTATTTTAAATTTAATACCGATAACATCCGCAGATGTGCGACTTAACTTTTCCGGCGCCAACCAAGATATATTTACATGAGGAGCTTTAACCGATTCAGCCGCTAAGACTGGAAAACTACAAACAAAAAAGAGAAGTAAACTTAGGACAGTTCTCAAATTACTCTTAAGCATTCTGAACATTTGAGCATCGCAAAATTCACATAACAATGAAAAAAAATTTGGAATGCATAAAGTTAACCACAGACAGATTCAAATTATATGTAAAGATACCCCCAGCTACTAACGGAAAACGAAATGAACATAATTAAATTTTATGGTTACCCTTCACTCTTACACCAGCTCACAAAAGGATCCTATGAATGACATTCGCTACCTTGCAGAATTACTAGATACTAAATTCAAACTACCAAATGGGTGGCGTTTTGGCTGGGACGGAATCCTAGGACTAATTCCTGGAATCGGGAATATCATTACAGACGCAGTGTCGTTTTATATTTTATTTCGCGCGGCTATTTTAGGATGCCCTCCTATTGTAATTCTTCATATGGCTTTAAATGTAGTGATCGACAATATCTTGGACAAGATACCTGGGCTCGGTTTGCTATTTGATTTTATGTGGAAATCCAATACGAAAAATATTCAACTCATGGATAACTATTTTGCCAATCCACATCTTACCAAAAAGACATCTGGAATTGTTTTAGCACTCACGTTGATTGGGGTATTTTCGTTATTTGTGATACTTGCTGTATCAACTATCTGGCTCTTGGCGACGATTTTCACTGAATTCTATAAGACGATCCCAGGCTAGGTGCCTCAGTTACCATCGTTCTCAAATATTCCCCAGCGAGGGATCGATCACAGAATCGATCTCTCGCTGGGTTTTTAGAATAATACTAATTAGCGATTTCTTCTTGGCGTTCCCAAGTTTGCGTACGACCTAACAAAGAGATTCCTAGAAAGCCACGTACTTTTAATTTCTTGCCGTCTTCACTCAATTCCATTTTGCAAGAGTACGTTTTTCCTTTTTTAGGATCCATGATCTCGCCACCCGACCATTTATTATCACCGTCTTTTTTCAAACCCCACAGGATTTGAAGACCCATGATGGGTTTATCTTTTTTATCGCCAGAACATTTATCGCATTTTGGATCCTGATCTTCTTCAGGTTTACGGAATAACTTAACGACTTTACCCGTTAATTGACCATCAGCCTCTGTGATTTCAACCAGTGATTTTACATTTCCTGTTTCATCATCAATTGTTTTCCAAGTTCCCACTGCGGTAGCTGAATTGGCAAAGGCTGCCGATGCCAAGAAACTTAATACTAAAACTGACTTAGTTAAAAAACTCATCATATTGATTCCTCTTCGTTAAAAGTTAAAGTTAATTACCGGATCCATTCTGTAAAACCAAAGCCCAGCGCGCGCTCTAGGTTAGTTTTATCGATTTCAAATACATTTACATTTCCCGTCGGAGCCCCACACATTTGAATTCGCATTTTACCGTCATTTTCAACAAATGACCTATAAACTTGAATATCTTTTAACTCTTTCGCCATGGTGACTGGCTCGATGCTTTTACCCTGACCACATTGAAGGGAGCCATTCGGTTTAAACACACGGGCTCGTTCCGTTATAGTAGGGTCTGGCAATAGCTTGTTTTCTTTGGGCTGAACCTCTGGACCAGCCTGTTCAGCTTGAATTTGCTTAGAACGACAATTACCCGTTGAACAGCCCGCTAATGCGACGATTACTCCACAAACGAAAATAAATTTTTTGGCTTCCATGTGACTCCCATACTATACAGATTAGCTTCACCAGAAATAAAATAAACTTCAGAACGCTTCTCGTTTACAGAAATTGGACTTTGAATGCCTCGCCCCGGCTCAAACCGGGCCGACAGACTCCCCGTTTTCTTATCTAACAATATTAAATCACCTAATGATTCACCAAATACAACGTTGCCATTAAACAGAGATATCTCTGTTGGTAAGCCGTTCGGCACTTCGTATTCCCAGATTACTTTCAAAGAATCCTTGTTTAGTGCGTACACTTTCCCGTTAGATGACGGGTAGTAAAGAGTTGATCCGTCGACCGTGACGGGAACATACCCACCCGCTTCGAATTTATTAACGATATCTCCGTTAGATGTAGATAAAGCGTAAAGTTTATCATCATAACCAGAAACATAAATTTTATCGCCCTCAACAACCGCGCTCGCGTCGATGTCCTTAAAACGTTTATTTTTATTCAACTGAATTTCCCAGTTGATCGTTCCGTTGGATTTGTTAAACGCCACAAACGACCCTTCACTAAATCCAACGTATATTAAATTCTTATGAATCACTGGCGTTGTGCCGCCGCGAATAGAATAGCTAGACGGATCCTGGCGCGTGTAAGACCAAACCTGACGCCCACTCTCGGCTTCCAATGCCAAGATAGAATTTGATGTCGTGACAAAATAAACGCGGCCCTCTTGTGCATCGTACGCGGGAGTTGCTACGATTTCAGATTTAATATGAGTCTTCCAAACTTCTTGGCCTGAATCTACATTGATACTATAGAAAAATCCGTCATTGCCGCCAAAATACAGGCGATTATTAAATACCGCAGGTTCTTTTTCAACCCCGTTAGGAACAGCATAACTCCATTTACGATTTCCTGACTGAATGTCATAGGCCACAAGACCATCATGCGCATTACTGGCAATCAATAATTTATCGGTATAGATCACTTTAGCACGATTGATTTTGCGATAACGAGTGATCGGCGCATCGACGGTTGAGCGAACAAATCCAACTTCAGCGCGAACTGGATTTCCTTTAGGAGCATTTAAGCTAGTACACGAACTTAGCGCTAACGCCAAGGCGACAACTAGTCCAGTCGTTTTTGCTTGATACATTAAGTCCCCGCTTGATCCGCGTTTTTCTTCATACGAAGCAACAGTAGATATTTCTGAGCTTGTTCAGCCGCCGATTGATCCGCACCAAAATGATTTTTCATTTTTTCTTCATCCGCCGGTATTTTCATTTCAGGTGTATCGCCTTTAGCAATCACATCTTTATATTGAGCTTCGGCTTGATCATATTGTTTCAAACCTTCGTAAGCCAGACCCGTTTGCAATTTGAAGTACGAATTCATGAATGGGTATTTGTTTGAACCCATAACGGATTGGTTCTTTTTGATCACCTGATCAAATTGTCCTAATGACAATTGCGTCGCAGACCATTTTTTCAAAATCATGTAATCAACTAATGTTTTAGGTGATGATTCTAAAGATTTTTCTAACACTTGCGCCGCAAGATCTAGTTTTTTATATTCCCAGTAAATATCGGCTAAAACTAACGCCGTCACTTTACCTGGAACCAATTTAGGATTAGCCGAATGCAGTTCTGTGAAACGCGCCACTACAGCACCATAGTCTTTATCTAAATCACCGGAAGCTTGCTTTTTAGGTTCCGGTTTAGGTTCTGTGTCTTTTTTATCTTTTTTATTTTTATCAGCGGCTTTGGCCGCTTCTTGCTGAGCTTGTCTTTCAGCATCGTCAAAATCAGTTTTGATTTTTAGATAGTCTTTTTCAATTACGTAGTATTGATCTTGGATTTTCATTTGAGCGCCACGTTTAACTTGGCCGTAAATAACATAACCCAGACTCGAAAACGCCACCACACCAACTAATAAGATAACGATGACTTTATTCGCAACGATCCAATCAAATGCTAATGTTAACTTTTGTTGAAAGCCGTCTTGTTTGGCTAATTCGCGATCTGATATTCCGAAACCAGATGTTCCATGGCCCGCGCGTTTAGTTCCATTGTTTTCATTGTTAGGCGTAACGTTATCCAATTGTTTCTCCTTGGTAATTCGACCTTACAATGATCAACAGGACTTGGGGCTTGAGTCAACACTTAACGCTTCTTTTAGAAAAGCGATTATATTCGGTCATTTGCGGCCAAATATTAAGCAATTTGGTAACTCTCGCTTACATTAAGCAAGCGAGAGTGCATTGAGCTAGATAATTATTAGCGATTATTGATTTCGCGCAATGTAGTGAATGAACGATTCGATTTACCTGGATGTTTTTGTTTAAGCTTAGTCACCATTTTGATACGCTCTTCAGCCAAGCGATCCGCCGCTAAATAAGTAGGGATTTTATCGCGTTTTGCAATTTTATAAACCTGTTTTAAATTATCATAAACACGTTTTGTTTTATCAAATGCGCGGCTTTGAGAATAGCCTTCCAATTCAACAAATACGTTCATCAAACCACCCGCATTTACGATGTAGTCTGGCGCATACAGAATACCCATTTCTTCTAAAGCATTACCGTGACGTAGCTCAAGAAGCTGATTGTTCGCGCCGCCGCAGATGATCGGAGTTTTAAATGAAGCGATTGTTTTTTCATTCACAATGGCACCCATTGCACACGGAGCTAAAACGTCACACTCAACTGATAAAATTTCAGTTGGCGCTACCGTCGTTGCACCTGGGTACATATCTTTGATTTTCTTAATTTTATCAGCATCGATATCAGAAACGATGATCTTGGCACCTTCTTGATCTAGGTATTTAACTAGATTGAAACCCACATTACCTAAACCCTGAACAGCAACACGAAGACCTTTTAAACTATCATTGCCAAATTTTTCATGAACAGACGCTTTAATCCCCATCAACACACCATGAGCTGTGTATGGAGATGGATCACCTGAACCACCGAAATCTTTAGAGATCCCAGTTACCCAAGGCGTTTCCATATAAATGTATTCCATATCTTGTTCACTGGTACCCACATCCTCCGCCGTGATGTATTTACCATTTAATGAATTAACGAATTGCCCGAAAGCACGGAACAAACCTTCTGTTTTTTGAGTTTTTGAATCGCCGATGATAACGGCTTTACCACCACCTAAATTCAAGCCTGCAGCGGCGGCTTTATAAGTCATACCTTTTGACAAACGAAGCACATCTGTTAAAGCCTCATCTTCGTTGGCATAATTCCACATACGCGTGCCACCTAAGGCCGGTCCAAGCGTCGTGTTATGCAAAGCGATGATTGCCTTTAAACCCACGTCTGGATCATGACAAAATACTACTTGTTCGTGATTTCCCGTTTTCGCAATGACTTCAAATGTAGCCATGAATCCCCCTCAAAAAAATCGACTATTTAGTCTAGTTGAGACGACTATGGACGAATTAGAGTATAAATACGAGAGTTGATGCAAGGCAGGCCAAAAAAATGACCAAATACAAACGTTTGAGCCGCTTAAAAAGCAGGCTGTGAGCATCTTCAGCGTCTTTTAATTTCTGCTTAAGATCTAGGATTTCCCCTTCGAAACGATCATTTTCCGAAGCCGAATTATAAACTAGTTCATCCATTCGCTTGGTGAGTGTCGCTTCAATGTCCTTTTTCAAAGACGAAACATCTTTCTGCAGAAAATAAGATGAATTCAAACCTGGGATTTTTTCCTGAAGAATCATATACCACTGAAGCGCACGATAAATATGTGGAGGAACGTCATCGCCTTTTTGAGTCCAACGGGACCATGATGATGGATCGACCAATAATAATTGCGCCATTTTTCGTTGCGATAACCCAAGGACTGAACGGACATGCTCTAAATCACCGATCTGATCTTTGATAACCTTAACCTGAGCCTCGTAATTTAAACGAACAGCAGAAATCGTTCGATTTCCTGCCTTAATTGATGATTTTCCAGAGTCATTGATCATATCCATCACTATTAATTAGTAACGTGGCTATTAGAACCCTGTCAAACGCCGCCCCGATTTAATGCCTATATTTTATCGATTTTAACTCAACCACGACTTTTTGCCATTGAGGTCGATGTTGTATTTTGCAATTTATTATTAGTATTTCACATTATTACGCGTTGTTTTTCACATCATTGAGTTATTTCGATGACCACAAAACCCTAGAGCTGCATGAGTTTGCTGTTTATGAGGGTGTTTGTATGCCCATTTTCAAATTTAACTAAAGCTTTTAGTTATAAGCTTTAGTATTATGTGTTTGTAATTACATCGTATTTTTCAGAGTGGTCTCGTTTTTTCCCTAACTTTGAATTTGAAATTCTGATTTTATTGTTTCCTTGAATTTATCGTTACAAACAAATTCTCACTCGCGCGAATGTTGAATTAATTATTATGTGCCGTTTTTAAAGTTCATATTTTTCAGACTCAAAAATTAATTCATTTCCTCTGTTTACAATCGGCTTTTTTTGAATAATCCTTAGTACTTAACAACGAATTAAGGTGCCAAAACACACCTGATTTTTGGTTGTTTTTCGCTATTTTTTGAGACGGATTTTTAGGTGGTTTTTTGCGCTATCAGTTAAACAAAAATAAGTATCTCTTAGCTCCAGAGGTCGACAGGCTTACGTCGATAATAGATACATATATTGATAAAGACATTCGCAACTGTTTGATTTTGTTGCTTGGTTTAAAAACAGGAGCTCGTGCTCAAGAAATACTCAATATCCAAAAATCAGATTTAAATGCGTACGACATGTCGGTTTTCATTCGCGGCCTGAAAGGTAGTAATGATCGAGAAATCCCCATTCAAAATGGATTATTTTTTAAACTTCAACGTTATGCTGAATCCGTAGAGACGCAGAAGGTTTTCGATATTACTTATGATCGACTTTATCAGATTTGGGATTTGTATCGACCAGTACCTAAGAAATTTCACTCACTTCGTCACACATTTGCAATACAGCTTTATCGAAAGACAAAAGACCTTCGCCTGGTTCAGGTGGCTTTAGGTCATCGCAATATCACGAACACTATGATTTACGCTGACTATGTCTATACACAGGACGAGCTTCGAAAACTCATTCTGTGATAGAAGTTTAAATTACATTTTATATACAAACAAGCAGCCCACACAATACCTCCGCTGATATCCCTGCCGGCGTAGAGAAAACCCACTAGATCAAAAAATAAAAAAAGGCACCTTTTAAGGGGTGCCTTTTTGGTTTAGTTTTTTAGTTATTCTTATAAACCTAACTCGCGCAATTCTTTAGCTACGCGGTGTTGGTTTTTACGTGGGTTAGTTGTTTTTTGTTTAGTTTCTTTTTTATAGCGGAAGAATTTATCGTTAGATGGTGCCGCGATTTCCGTTTGCGCTTCATCATAGAACACTACTGTTGATTCTTTCTCGACCTTTTTAGTTCTTACTAAATTCTTACGCGCATCCAATTCATTTTGAGTGTACACTTGCGATTTAAGTTTCGTGTGCAACTCTTTTTGAGCTTTAGTGTCTTCGCTAATCAGCGAGTTAAAGTCTGCCACTTTTGCAAAAACACTCGTACTTAAGATTAGAGTTAAGATTAAAGCTTTCATGTTGTATCTCCTTAGAATTAGTCTCGATAGACATAGTTGCAATGGCGGGCCCACCCTATTACATCCTGGTGGACTTAAAAATCATTTAAACCGAGAGTGTTAATTATTGATAACAGGTGTAAACAAATCATATAGTAGGTGTATCCATTTGAAACAATGAAGGTAATCGATGATTCAGACGCTTTTTCCAACTCAAATCCTAACCGCACCAGTTTCGCCGGCTAGAAGCCACCTACTTAAGGATCTTAAGAAAGACATCTTAAAAATCTCGGAAATCGACCAGGACGGCCAAGAGTGGTCAGAGAAAAACTATTTATTTGGCTATACATCCTATGGTTCGATGGATCAGCTACATTTGTTTTCATCCTCGTTTGGCGACCTTAAGAAAAAAATCGACAAAAATATCGCGACCTACGTCAAAGAATTAGGATGGGATATTTCGCCATCAGAATTGCGCCTTTCAAAAATGTGGGCGAATGTGATGCCACGAGGAACGATACACACTGGACATATTCACCCGCTTAGCGTTATATCCGGAACGGTCTATGTCAGTTTACCCAAAAAAAATATACCCGCATTAAAATTTGAAGACCCTCGTTTTACGCAGATGATGGCTACGCCACCTAAAAAGAAAAATGTACCTATTAAAAATTTGAACTTTTTCAACTATGTTCCCAAAGAAGGCGAAGTTGTTCTGTTCGAAAGCTGGCTTCGCCACGAAGTCGTACAAAATAACTCTGATGATTTACGGATCAGTATCAGCTTCAACTATGACTGGGCTTAAATGCTACAACTAAAAAACGCGGGTAAAAAATTTGATTCACGCTGGTTGTTTAAAAACTTAAATCTTCAAACGCAAACTGGTGATTTCATTTCTATCCTGGGCCCGTCAGGCTGCGGAAAATCAACTCTACTTCGCATTCTTGCCGAACTAGATACTCTTAGCGAAGGTAGCCTTACCCAGCCCGCCAACGCGAATCCTGGCTTCGTATTTCAGGAATCCTGCCTGCTGCCGTGGCTGACAGTTTACGAAAATGTCGCAATCGGCATTTCATTAAAAACTATGAATGCATCTGAAAAACAAGATCAAATTCATAACATTTTAAAAACAGTAAAATTAAAAGACGCGGCTCAATTGTTCCCACACCAACTGTCTGGTGGTATGAAAATGCGCGTATCCATCGCGCGGGCATTGATTAACAATAAATCTATTCTTTTCATGGACGAACCCTTTGCAGCTCTGGATGACTTTATTCGATTTGAGCTACAGGAAGAATTGCTGGACTACTGGAAACTACACAAAATGACAGTGTTCTTTGTAACTCATTCGGTGAACGAAAGTGTTTTTCTTTCTCAGAAGTTATGGCTGTTTCCTCAAGGTAACCAGCATGAATTTAAAGAACTCGATCTGAACAAGAAAGATCTAAATCCCCGCGAATATCGCCAGTCATCCGAATATTTTAAACTCGTAACCGATATATCAGACGGCTTGCGAGGTCGCGCGTGAAACAGTTTCTGCCGACGTTTGTCTTAGTCGTTACAATTACAATCGTGGTTGAAGTACTTAATAAAATGGGTATGTGGGATCCACAATTGATTCCGCCCCTCTCAGTGATTCTTGAAACAGTCCAAGATAACAATGAGGCCTTTTTCACCGCTTTTTGGGATACGACTCGGCTTAGTTTTCAAAGCTTATTTCTGAGTTTTATTTTAGGGTTTACGTTGGCCCTCATTTTCTCGTTGAACGATTGGATCAAGCGCGCCATCTTTCCACTTGCGATTTTTTTTCAAACGGTCCCAATTATAGCGATTGCGCCTTTGTTAGTGATTTATCTTGGCTACGGCTCACAAACCATCATCGCATCAGCGGTCTTTGTCAGTATATTTCCAATATTGGCAAACACTCTCGTTGGTTTAGATACAATTAATAAAAACTTACTTGAGTTATTCAAAGTCTATCAACGCTCACGCATGCAAACGTTAGTGTATTTAAAAATCCCGGGCTCTTATCATTATATTTATGCAGGACTTCGCATTTCATCAGGCTTAGCCGTGATCGGCGTCGTTGCCGGTGAATTTGTTGCCGGTGGTGGTTTGGGCTCGTTAATCGATACATCCCGCACTCAACAGCGCATTGATTTGGTTTTTGCTGCGTTGATTGGCTTGGCGTTGATTGGACTTTCGCAGATTATGTTACTTAACATCATAAACTTATTGATCACCCGATGGAGACCTTTTAAGCTTTAAACTTTCGGAGGTCAGGATGAATTCTACAAAACGTGTCGGGCTATTTTCTTATCTATTTTTATGTGCCGCTGTTTCACTTGTCGCAACATTTGCCAACGCGCAAGCACCTGACGCTCAGAATGCGTCGACTGGAACGACATACAAGCTAGCCTTGAATTGGCTTCCAGAGCCACAGTTCGGCGGCTTCTACCAAGCCTTGATCGACGATGAATTTAAAAAACAAGGGTTAAATGTTGAAATTCTGCCGGGTGGATCAGGCACACCTACCGTGCAAATGCTCACTAAAGGTGTCGTTGATTTCGCCATCGTTTCGGCGGAAGAAATTTTGATCTCTAATGATAAGAATTTAAAAAACAACGTGGTCGGAATCTTCGCGGCCTTCCAGAAAAACCCACAAATGATTATGTCACACGAATCGCGTAAATTCAAAAGCATTGGCGACGTTCTGACAAACGAAGGCTATCTAGCATGGCAAAAAGGTTTATCGTATTCATTGTATCTTTTAAAAAAATACCCGCATGCAAAAGTAAAAATGGTCCCGTATTTAGGCGGTCTATCTCAATTTCAAAAAGACAATCAATTGTCACAGCAAGGATTTATCACCAGTGAACCGATTGCTGCGAATGATTTGAAAATTCCTATTTCGACATTTCTAGTGGCCGACGAAGGATTCAACCCTTACACCACTGTACTTTCAGTTAGAAAAGACTTTAACAAAGCTCACCCAGAAACTGTTAAAAAGCTGCATCAAGCGGTGACCAACGGCTGGGCATCTTATTTAAAAAATCCAGAGAAAGCCAATGCCTACATGGCAAAGCTAAATCCAGGAATGAAGCCAGAGACTTTTAAGAAAAGTGCCGAAGCCCAAATACCATTGATCCAAAACACAGATGGTTTAGGTAAAATGACAGAAAGTCGTTGGAGCGAGCTAATCCAACAAGTTAAAGGTTTAGGCCTAGTTAAAAACAAACTAAAACCCGAAAACCAATTTGTTAACTTCTAATTTGCAGCTAAGCCAATCAAGCACGTAAAAAACTCACACATCTAGATTTCCAGGGGCCAATTGGGTATATTGGCCGCACATGAAAACATTATTCTTACTTTTCGGCTTTGTTTTAACTCTATCATTCAACTCGCACGCCCTTCAAATGGACGATGCCAAGGACGATACGGCTGAATCTAATACAAAACCAAATCTACTGAGCCGATCCCGTATCGAACTTATTGGAGGAGCCACTAACGTGGGAAACCGCATCGGCGTGAATTATGTTTTAAAGCCAAACCTTCTTATTGGCGTTATTGCCCACAACCAAGACAAGCTTAGCCATTCAGAAGGTGGCGATTTAGATAATGGCCAATACTACAAAACAACATCCGGATTTTCCGGCAAAGCCATTCTTCTTAGCGCCAAATATTTTCTAAAAACAGAAGGGATTGAAACTAAGGGTTGGTTCATAAATGGCGAATTAGGTCGCTCATGGGGTAAATACGAGCTCTCTCAAGACCGCTACGAGCGTGATAACGGCTTTGTTGGTAACACCTTTTTTGGTATCGATAAAAAGCTCGCTGAATCCAGCAGCGATTATAAATCAGTCGACACCAATATCGTTCGCGCCAGTATCGGTTACGCTATTCCTTGGATCGATGGAAATTTACTTAAAGGCGTCTCATTCCAAGCTAAACTTGGATTAGAAAGCAATTCCTTACCAGAAAACCAATACCTAACAAACAAGTTTGGCTCACGTAATGTGGGTGAAGATGTAAAGAACCTGTTCTTTGGAGAGTTAGCTTTAGGCGCTTATTTCTAGAAGAAAAATATGTAATTTAGTGAATCTGGGCAAAACTCATTGACCCTTTCGCTATGAAAACTTAGGACATGTACCATGATTATCAATCTAGCAGAAATCCCCGAAGAGGGCCGTAGTTACGAATACACAACTGAATCCGGCGAAGTCACAGCGGCTTTGGCTGATCTTATTGGCGAAAACAAATATCTAACGACATTTACTATTCGCCCATTAAACACACGCGATTTCACACTGACTGGCTCAATAAAAACAAAATCTAAAGAGCTTTGCTCATATTGCGGCCAAGGAATTCAGTTCCCAATCACGGTCAAATTCAATGAAATTTTGATTCCACCGCAAGAAATGACCCGTGACGGTCACTACGCAAAACCGAATCATTTCTCTGAAAACCAAACCGAAGGGCCTCAAAGTTTTGAATACTCGGCCGGAATGAAACTTAACATTGGCGAATACCTTCACGAAGCGATTGCTCTCGAGGTGCCTTATAATCCAGCTCCCGAGGTTAATTCCAAAGGTGACTGCAATGATTGTGGGCTAAATGTTCAAAGTCTGCTTAAAACTTATGAAGAAAAGCCAACGGCACTGGAAGAAACAAATCCATTTGCTGTATTAAAGGGCTTAAAGATTCAGTAAGTTTTACGCACCCGGACCAAGCCACAATATCAAAGATTGATTTTTGAGTGAAATTAAGGAATTAATTCGTCTTTATTATTTAATAATACGATCCGTTATTTAAGGAGCTACCATGCCTACACCGAAGAAAAAAACCTCACGCTCACGCCGCGACATGAGACGTTCACACGATTCTCTAGAGATTCCAGCTATTGGTTTTGATAAAAAAATGGGAGAATTCCACGCTCCTCACCGCGCTTACAAATCAACAGACGGTGCATTCTATTACCGTGGCAAAGAAATCATCCCTGCTAAAGTTAAGAAGCAAGCTGAAGAAACTGCTGAGTAATCCTAACTAAAGCGAGGCTTCCATGGTTGGAGAGTTCAGATCCAAAATATCAGGAGTCGGCTCATACCTTCCTGAAAAAGTTCTTACTAATTTTGATTTAGAAAAAATGGTCGACACGAACAACGATTGGATCGTTGAACGTACCGGCATCAAACACCGCCATATTGCTGCCGACGGCGTCGGTACCAGCGATCTGGCTTACGAAGCGACCCTCAAAGCATTAAAAATGTCCGGCTTATCAGCGCAAGACCTTGATTTGATCATCGTCTGCACAGTAAGCCCTGACCAAGTTATGCCGTCAACAGCCTGCGTACTGCAAAGCAAGCTAGGGTGCCGAAACATCATGGCGTTTGATTTATCAGCGGCATGTTCTGGCTTCGTTTACGGTTTATCAGTAGCCGATCAATTCATCCGTACTGGCATGTACAAACACATCCTAGTTGTGGGTGGTGAAGTTCTGCATCCATTTGTAAATTACGAAGATCGCGAAACATGCATCCTATTTGGTGATGCCGCTGGCGCATGGATTGTTTCACGTACAGATAAAAACGACCCCAACATTATCATGAGTTCGCACCTCCACGCGGACGGTAATTTAGGTGAATTATTCGTACTACCTGCTGGTGGATCCAAAATTCCATTCAGCCAAGAGGTCCTAAACAATAAAACTCAATACGTACGCATGAAAGGTCGAGAGATTTTTAAAAATGCCGTTCGTACCATGACTGAATGTTGCCACGAAGCCCTTCGCGCCAACAACGTAGCTCCGACGGAAGTCGATTGGTTGATTCCACATCAAGCTAACTTACGTATTTTAGAAAGTGTCGCAAGTCACTTTGAGTTCCCTACTGAAAAAGTAGTGGTCAGTTTGCACGAAACGGGCAACACCTCAGCAGCCAGTATTCCAGTTGCATTCGATATGGCTTTACAGGAAGGAAAAATTAAGCGCGGTCAGCTCATTCTATTAGCTGCTTTTGGTGCCGGCTTAACATCAGGCAGTTTACTACTTAGATTTTAATTAAGACATAGCTAGCAGGCGTTCCTGTTAGCTAAACTTAGATTCTAAAAAAGGACTTTACGGTGGTTTTATTATTTCCAGGACAAGGAAGCCAAGCTCCAAAAATGGGCAGCTACCTTTTCGAAAATTTCCCAATATTCAAAAACACAATCTCAGAAGCATCAGAGGCGATTAGTTTAGATTTAAAAAAACTAATCTATGATGGTACCGAAGCCGAACTGGCTTTGACGGCTAACACTCAACCGGCTTTACTGAGTGTATCTGTAGGCACTTTTCGCGTTTTAAAAGAACTCTCTCCTTTAAAAATCGAAGCAGCCGCTGGACATTCTATCGGTGAATATGCGGCGCTAGTTACAGCTGGGGTTATGGATTTCGCTACAGCAATGAAAGCGGTTCGCCTTCGCGGCGAAGCAATGCAATCGGCAGTTCCTGTCGGCGAAGGCGGCATGGTTGCGGTTCTGGGATTAGAACCAGACCAAGTCACTTGGCTCTGCGAGTGGGCAGAAAAAGAATCTGGTTTTAAACCTCTTTCCCCTGCCAATTTCAACAGTCCAGGACAAATCGTAATCAGTGGATCAATGAAATGTATCGACTGGTTAAAAACAAATTTCAAAGCTGAATTAATTCCGGGATCGCCAAAACGTGCGAAACTGATTCCTTTGAATGTATCTGCACCTTTCCACTGCAGTATGATGAAACCCGCTCAAGAAAAAATGAATCAATTTTTAAGTGGTGTCACCTTCAACAAACCTGCATTTCCTATTATCCAAAACTTCAATGCACAATTGGTTGAAAACCCAACAGAATTAAAACAAAACTTAGTTCAACAAGTTTCAGCTCCCGTGTTATGGACTCAAACAATGAAGCTTATGGAAACAAAATCGTGGATGACCGGAATCGAATGCGGTCACGGTTCTGTTGTAAAAGGATTATTCAAGAAAATGGAAAATCCAAATTTCAAAATCCTAAGTTCACAAACTCAAGAAGATTTAGATTTAATTAAAACTCAAAACTAAGGACGTATCTAATGTTGTCTGGTAAAAAAATTCTAGTGACTGGCGGCAGCCGCGGTATAGGTGCTGAAATCGTAAAATCATTAGCTGAAGCTGGCGCCAAAGTCGCTTTCACCTATAGCTCTAACCAAGCCTCGGCACAAAAGATCCTTGAATCACTTCCTGGTGAAGGCCACCGCATTCTAGCGATGAACGTAGCCGACGAAGCGTCTGTGAATACAGCCCTTGAAACATTGATGACGGACTGGAAAGAATTCGACGGCCTGGTGAACAACGCCGGCATTACTAAAGACGGTTTATTGATGCGCATGAAATCAGAAGATTTTGATTCTGTGATAAACACAAATCTTAAAGGTACCTTCTTTTTAACCAAAGCAATCACTAAGATTATGATGAAAGCACGCAAAGGATCCGTTGTTCAAATCACAAGTGTTATTGGACAAACTGGAAATGCGGGTCAAGCTAACTACGCGGCTTCCAAAGCAGGCGTCGTGGCGTTCTCAAAATCAGTGGCCTTGGAATTAGGTTCACGTGGTGTTCGCGTCAATTGTGTAGCTCCCGGGTTTATTGAAACAGATATGACGGATGTGCTCTCTGATGATGTGAAACAAAAGATTATGGACAAGATCCCTTTACAACGTATGGGATCGTCTAAAGACGTAGCTGACGCTGTAAAATTTCTACTGAGTGATCAAAGTGCCTACATTACAGGCCACACTTTAAGCGTAAATGGCGGAATGTTTATGGAGTAAAAACTTAGGCGATTTTTTTGCTTGCTCTAACGCCTAAATCGTTTATTTTGATTACGTTTATAAAATTAATAGAGTAACCAATTTTTCAAAAAGAAAGGAATTTACTATGGATTTACAAAAGGAGTCTAACATGTCATTAAGTCCAAAAATTAAAGATATCATCGTTGAGCAATTGAGCGTTGATCCTGAGAAAGTTAAACCAGAAGCTTCATTCATCGACGACTTAGGCGCAGACAGCTTAGACATCGTAGAACTTGTTATGGCTATGGAAGAAGAATTCGACATCGAAATCCCAGACGAAGATGCTGAAAAGTTAAAAACAGTTCAAGACGTTACAAAGTACTTAGAGACTAAAGGCAAAATCTAATTTTATGCCGGAACATTTCGGGTCACGAAATTTCGATAGAAGCAGCTTCGAGAGACCGTCACAGCCACAACGTCGAGTTGTGGTGACTGGAATTGGGCTTGTAAGCCCGCTAGGAAACACCCTAGAAGAGTCATGGAAAGCGTTATTGAAAGGTCAAAGCGGAATCACTCAAATTACAAAATTTGATACGACTGCTTTCTCAACTAAAATAGCTGGCGAAGTAAAAGGGTTTAATCCCGATCTTTACATCGAGAAAAAAGAGCAAAAGAAAATGGATACATTTATCCATTATTCTATGGCTTGTACTCAGATGGCGCTCGAAATGGCCAACATAAAATTAACCGAAGAACAGCTCTTGGAAACAGGAGCGTTCATTGGTGTCGGCATCGGTGGTCTACCGATGATCGAAGAACAATTAGAAAAATTAAGAACACGCGGTCCGAACCGCATCTCCCCATTCTTCATTCCTGGCGTAATCACGAACTTGGCAGCCGGACAAGTATCAATCAAACATGGATTTAAAGGTCCAAACTTTGCCATCACAAGCGCCTGCGCAACAGGTGTTCATTCGATCGGTGAAGCATTTAATTACATTCGCTACGGTCGTGCTGACTACATGTTAGCCGGCGGAGTGGAAGCCACTGTATGCCCGTCAGCTATTGGCGGCTTCTCTTCAATGAGAGCCATGTCAGAACGCAACGATGCACCCGAGAAAGCGTCTCGGCCATTTGATAAAGACCGTGATGGTTTTGTTCTAGGTGAAGGCGGCGCCGTATTTTTCCTTGAAACATTAGAAAGCGCAATGAAACGTGGCGCTCATATTTTATGTGAAGTGACTGGTTATGGCGCGACATCCGATGCCTACCATTTCACAAGTCCAGCACCGGAAGGTGAAGGTGGTCGTCGTGCGATGGCTGCTGCTGTTAAAGATGCTGGAATTAAACCGGAAGATATCAAACACGTTAATGCCCATGCGACATCAACTCCGATTGGCGATGGTTTAGAAACTCAAGCCATTAAGAACTTGTTCGGCGCTCACGCTAAAAACTTGTGGGTATCAGGAACGAAATCAATGACTGGTCATCTATTAGGTGCCGCTGGAGCGATTGAAAGTGCGTGGACTATTCTAGCCCTTCGCGACCAAATCGTTCCTCCAACAATCAATTTAGAAAATCCAAGTGAAGATTGTGATTTAGACTATGTTCCTAATCAAGCACGTGATGGTAAATTCAAACACGCCTTGAATAACAGCTTTGGCTTTGGTGGAACTAACGGTTCAATTATCTTTTCAAAATTAGAGTAGGCTATGAAAATATACATTGGTTCAGATCACGGTGGCTTCGATTTAAAACAAGAGCTGCTGCGGTCTTTACCAACGTTAGATAGTTCTTACGAATTCAAAGATTTGGGATGCTACACTAACGAATCGGTTAACTACCCAGACCTAGCCAAACTTGTTTGCGAGAGCATTCTTGAGGATTACAAAAAATTGCCTCAAGTTGTCGCTAGCGAAGATGCTCATGTTTATGGATCATTAGGGATTCTATTTTGTGGTTCTGGCCAAGGCATGGCGATGAAGGCTAACAAATATCCGCAAATTCGAGCCGGTTTATGCTGGAATCCTGAAATAACAACTCTAGCTCGCGAACATAACAATGCGAATGTTTTATGTTTGCCTGGCCGTTACATCCATTCCCCGGTGGCAATGGAGATGGTAAAGATATTTCTAACGACCCCATTTGCAAAAGGTCGCCACGCGATTCGCGTAGATAAAATATAATAGTAAAATTAAAAAAATACGCCGGGAGGCCGCCATGTTGAAAACTTCATTGAAACAGACAGATGAAGCGATCTTTAGTTTGATTGGAAAAGAATCTGTTCGCCAACAAGAAGGCCTAGAAATGATCGCTTCGGAAAATTACACATCCGCAGCGGTGATGGAAGCTCAGGGATCAATTCTAACTAACAAGTATGCAGAAGGCTATCCGAACAAACGCTACTACGGTGGGTGTGAATATGTTGATGGCATAGAACAACTGGCTATTGATCGCGCGAAACAACTTTTCAACGCTTCATACGTCAACGTGCAACCCCATGCGGGCTCACAAGCCAATATGGCAGTTTATTTGGCGGCTCTGAAACCGGGCGATACCATTTTGGGAATGGATTTATCGCACGGTGGACATTTAACCCACGGAAGTCCAGTTAACTTTTCGGGTTTACTATTCAATGCAACCTCTTACAAACTAGACCCAAATACAGGTGTTCTAAATTACGACGAGATTGCAAAATCAGCCAAAGAGCATAAACCAAAAATGATCATTGCGGGTTACAGCGCTTACCCTCGCTTTTTAGATTTCGCTAAGTTCAAAGAGATCGCCGACTCTGTGGGAGCAACATTACTAGTGGACATGGCTCACTTCGCCGGTCTAGTGGCTTCAGGTCACCACCCGTCACCTATGCCTTATGCGGACTACGTGACAACAACGACTCACAAAACTTTGCGTGGTCCTCGTGGCGGCATGATCTTAACTAACAGCGAAAAAAAAGCAAAAACGATGAATTCAAGAATCTTCCCTGGCATACAAGGAGGACCGTTGGAACACATAATTGCGGGCAAAGCCGTCTGTTTCGGCGAAGCACTTAAACCAGAATTTAAAACATACATCGAAAATGTATTGGTAAACGCAAAAACATTAGCGGAAGAACTAAAACGCAATGGATTTAAACTAGTTACTGGCGGAACTGAAAACCATTTATTACTCCTAGACCTAAGCGAATCAGCAATAACAGGCAAAGCCGCAGAAATCGCGTTGGATGAAGCGGGTATTACAGTAAATAAAAATACGGTTCCAAACGAAAAACGCTCGCCATTCGTCACATCAGGAATCCGAATAGGAACTCCCGCATTAACAACTCGCGGAATGAAGGCCAACGAGATGAAGAAAATCGCCAGCTGGATCACCACCGTCCTAAACAACGTTGAAGACGCTAGCACAAAAGCCAAAGTCCACAACGAAGTAAAAGACCTCTGCAAACAATTCCCTCTTCCTTACTAACCAATAAGGTGCCAGGCTACTTTTCTTAAGGCGACGCTTCCAGAAAAGTAGCCTGGCACCTAGAATGTTTTTTATTCTGTCGAATTCTTAGACTGTTTTAAGAAAAACAGGACTTTTTACCTATTTAATCAAGACTTTAGGTGATTTTATTATTTACCGAAGGATGAAACTGGTTATAATGGAAGGATACGCATGAATAAAAAAACTTTACTTATTGTTGCAATACTTTCTGTCCTGCCTTTCGTCGGCATTGTGTCGTCATGTTCGACTTCACCGACGGCAATCAGTCGTGAAATTGGTTCAGCTCAGCCTGTCGTTCTAGAATCAAAAAATTCTAAGATTTCAAACGAATTATCGCGAACTCCTCAGTCCATGATTCAAAGAAAATACTTTGATTGGCCAATCGATGAGGCTCGCCTAACACGTGCTTACAGCGCTGATCCAGTTAAACACCCCAAACGTCGCCTTAAGAAGCGTTCGCACTGGGGGATCGATTTAGCCTCTAATAAAGGCACTCCTATTTACTCTAGCCATCATGGAACCGTGGTTTATTCGGGACGTGATTTTAAAGGTTACGGCAAAATGTTGTTAATCGAAGGCGAAAACGGCTGGGCAACGATTTATGCACACTTAGATAAAATTTTAGTAAAAGAAGGGCAAAAACTTCGTCAAGGCGACATGGTTGGATTGATGGGTAAAACAGGCCGAGTCACTGGCGTTCATTTACATTTTGAAATCAGACAAAACAAAGACGCTTACGACCCATTGTTGTTCCTACCGAATGGCGAAAAAATCGCTTCTAAACTAGCTGCTAAAAACTAGTAGCTAAGCAAGTTTAAATTGCAAACCGCCAGACCTTAGAAAAAATTAATATTGGCTACGAGAGATAAATTCGTCTTATCCAGACGAATATCTCTCCAAACCCATTGCAGATTTGGGTACAAGTACAAGTCACGAGTGATCGTGATCCCCATCCCGAGCGACTGAGTCGCTTCATCCCACACATAATTATTAAAATCTTTGCGACTTGAATAAAACCCAGCCCCTCGATAAACCGTGCGAAAAGAATAAGTCGGGTTAAATTCATATTCCGCAAAAGGATACAGACCAACCGAATTCAAAGTCTCTTCTGAATTGGCTTCCGTGTAATGGTTGTATATCTCGTGGCTGAACAAAAACACCATACCTGTCTGCCAACCCGTCTCGCCAAATGTATAGAGATAAGTATAATAAAAACTTAATTCTGAATTGATATCTAACGTATCCATCAATTCTTTCGATGAATACTTGACTGCCGAGAACGACCAAACATGTTGTGCAGACCCAGCTCCAAACAGATTTGAAAAAGAAAGATACGGATTTTCAACTTGATATTCCTGCCCACCAAAACCTGGCGTCGTCACACCCACGCCAGTACCAATGTTCATGTGATTGTTTTCATTGAAACGGTATTTACCTGAAATGTTACCAGTTACTTTTGTATTACGTTCAAAAATTGGCCCCGGCGATAGCTTGGGCCGTGTTGGACCGAAAGGTTTATATACAGACCCACCTGTGTAACTAAAATCAGTTTGAATGGATAGAGGAGATTTAGATCCAGTTGATGCTCGCAAACGAGAGTTCTTGATTTCATCATCAATGTCTTTAGTTTCTTCGATAGTCGTCGCTGCCGTACCCTGTGCTGATTTTATTTGCGCAGCTTGCGCACTAACAAAAAATGAGAAAACTAAAAATAGACCAATACTCAGAATTTTCAACATGAACTCTGGATATAACAGGTCTTTACAAAACGCTCTATCTATTATCGTATTTCATCCCTTAATTCGTA
Source organism: uncultured Bdellovibrio sp. (assembly GCA_963932905.1). Lineage (GTDB taxonomy): Bacteria > Bdellovibrionota > Bdellovibrionia > Bdellovibrionales > Bdellovibrionaceae > UBA2316. Next base: position 82,068 of record CAWVRN010000014.1, on the reverse strand, counting down.
GAATTATGTAAAATTCATAAAGTAAATTTTATCAACGTTTCCATTCAAGCATAATAAAACGAAGAACCGTTAGCGGAACAATAGCCAAGCGAAAAGACCAGCTTTGATTTTATTCTCTTTTTAACAAGACCCTAATGAATGTATCCTTTCTCTATGAGTCAAATAGCCCTCATTTTGTCAGGCGGTGGCGCTCGCGGCGCATACCAAGCTGGAGTTGCCCAAGGAATTTACGAAGTCTTAAAATCCGCAGGACTTCCCATGAAGATCGACCACTTCTCTGGAGTCAGTGCCGGTGCCATCAATGCCAGTTACCTGGCCAGTTTGTGGGACGATCAGGAAAAAGCCATTAAGAATCTCGTCGATCTCTGGTCACAACTAAAAAGCTCAGATATCTATTACACCGATGCCATCAACCTTGGAAAAATAGGCTTAAAGTGGGTCAGCGAACTATCACTTGGTGGAGTTACTGGCCCCAGTGGCGAAGGTCGCGCACTGTTAGATACCGAACCTCTAAAGCATTTGCTAAAATCAAAACTAGATACCAGTAAAATTGCCAGCAATTTAGAAAATAACTTATTCCGATCCTTAATTATCACAGCAGTGGATTACTATGACTCCACTGCTGTCTCTTTTATTCAAACGAATAAAGAATTTTCTCCTTGGAAAAAACAACGCCGTATTTCTGAAGAAGCCAAAATTACGGTGGATCATATTCTTGGATCAAGCGCAATTCCACTTTTGTTTCCTCCTCGTCCTATCGAAAACCGATACTTCGGCGATGGCTGCGTTCGAAATTCTCATCCATGTGCTCCGAGTATTTATTTAGGTGCCCAAAAATTATTAGTCATCGGTGTAAAAAGTCGCTCTAACAAAATTTACGAAAAAGGTGACCATACTATGGGTAAGGCACCGTCCGTCGCAAAAGTAGTAAACCTTCTTTTGAATGCTGTTCTTCTAGATAATGTCGAACACGACGTGGAACGGTTAATTCGAATGAATCAAATCGTGAAGCAAGCCGAAAATAGCCCGAATTTATCTTATAAAAAATTAGATTTCGTTTTCATATCGCCATCACGTGATATCGGCGCATTGGCATCAAAACATATGGCTAAAGTTCCACGCATTATACGCTATCTCATCAAGGGACTTGGCAGTCTAGAAGACGCTAACGAATTGATTAGCTACTTGTTGTTTGAATCACCGTTTTGTTCTGAATTGATCGAGATGGGATTTCAAGATGCTCTTGATAATCGCGAAAAAATCATAGACCTGTTCAAAGAATAATTTTTAAAAATTAAATTTCAACTTGAATACCCACCTCAATCACTTGGTTAGGTGGAATTTTAAAGAATGCTGTCGGTCGCTGCGCATTTCGAGTCATGAACGCAAACAAGCGCTCTCTCCACAAGGCCATATTTGGTTCATTAGAAGGAAGAATTGTCTCTCTACCCAGAACAAAGGTGGTTTCACTTATATTGAAATGAATATTATTCTGTCTTAAAGCTTCAAGGATGTGCTTCATTTTCGGAATTTCTAAAAACCCGTAGTAAACCAAAATACGATAGAAATTAGGAATAATTTCTTGGATCTCAACCCGCGACCGCTTAGACACCAGAGGAATCTCTTTCGTCATGATAGTCAGAATAGCAACGCGTTCATGCAATACTTTATTGTGCTTTAAATTGTGAAGTAACGGAACCGGAACACCCCATGGATCACCAGCCATATAAATTGCTGTTCCTGAAATGCGAATGGGTGGTGTATGCAATAACTTTTGACAAAAATCTTCAACTGAAACACTGCGCTCTTTTAATTTCCTGTATAAAATGCGCCGTCCTTTATGCCATGTCGTCATTAATATATATATCACCGCCGCCATAGCTAACGAAACCCAGCCGCCATGCGGAATTTTAATCGCATTCGCACTAAAAAAAACAATATCTATAAAAAGAAATAATCCAAATATAGAAACACATTTTGCCAGGCCCCAGCCCCAACGCTGTCGGGCCACTTCAAAGGCTAAAATCGCAGTAGCGACCATTGTTCCAGTCACCGCGATACCATAGGCAGCCGCCAACTGACTTGAGCTCTTAAATGTAATAACCAACCAAATGACACCAAAAAACAACGCCCAATTCATCGATGGAATATAAATCTGACCAATTTCCGCTGATGAGGTGTGCACAATCGTCACTCGCGGCCAAAAACCTAATTGAATAGCCTGACGAGTGATAGAGTAAACTCCGGTAATCAATGCTTGCGACGCAATCACTGCTGCTGTCATTGATAACATTACCATAGGAACTAATCCCCACTTAGGAACCAAGAGATAGAATGGATTGGAAATGGCACTTGGATCGCTCAACAGCAAACCACCTTGACCAAAATAATTTAGAATCAAACCAGGAAACGCAACCAAAAACCATGAGTAGCGAATCGGGCTTCGCCCAAAGTGTCCCATGTCCGCATACAAGGCTTCGCCCCCTGTAACAACAAGGACCACAGAGCCCATCACCACAAATGCATCCGTTCCGTTTCGAATCAAAAAATCGATCGCGTAGGTGGGACTCATTGCCCAAAGGACTTCCGGATTTAGACTTATACCATAGATACCCAAGACACCTAAAACTACAAACCATATAAAAATAATCGGACCAAATACCACACCGATACGACCGGTACCAAAACGTTGCACCAAAAACAGCATGGTAAGAATAAATATCGTCACCGGAATAACAAATGGCTTAAAACTTTTCGTAATATATTCAAGCCCTTCAACGGCTCCCAGTACAGAAATAGCAGGAGTGATTACACCGTCTCCATACAAAAGGGCGGCTCCCGAAATCCCAAGAACCATCATAACGGCTTTTCTTTTTGCATTTGTCGCATCCGAAAGAGATCGAATAGAAAGCGCCATCAAAGATAAAATTCCCCCCTCACCTTTGTTATCGGCACGCAGAATAAGCATCACATACTTAAAGTTTATAATCAGCATCAGGGTCCAGAAAATCAGCGACAAAATACCCATGACATTATCGTAATTTAACGGAAGGCCATGCTCGGCACTAAAACACTCTCTTAATGCGTACAGAGGCGATGTTCCAATATCGCCAAAAACCACACCCAGTGCGCCTAAAGCGAGAAAAAAAAGAGACGACGATTTTGTGGAATCTGAATTTGCTTTAGACAATTTTAAAACGCTCCGGCATCTATCCCTATGTTTTAGACACGATTACAACACTGTTTCTTTAACTTGATCTTAACATTATTCTTAGGTTTTCAAAGTTTTATCCATAACGCACGCCACATAACTTGAAACCATACAGATTCGGAATAGCGTATTTTTTCTACATAGAGGGGTCTGTGCAGCTATTGTTTTACTTTTTGCTACTTATCACATCAATTTCTTATGCTCAAACACTGCCTTTTGACGACAGTCAGTTTCCGTGTTTTACCAAAGATGCAGCTCGAAAATACGTCAAAGATTTCAAGATCAAAACCTCGTCATTTGATGGTGTTGAGCTCTGCAAACCCACAAGCGATTTTAAAAAACTTCTTAACGCTTTATACATAATAGAAAATGGTCAATTTCAAGCGACTGGCGCATCATCTTTTATTGCCGGCTTTATTGATAGCTCTCAATATTACAAATGGGCAAAAACGCAGATTCTAAAGACCGAGCGTGATCACGATGACTCAGCCACGTTAGCTTTCAATGTTCGCGGCAATATCTACACTCAAGACTATTACTATAAAATTTCTACGCTAGAACGAGTCGGCACTCTGCTTCATGAGGCTCGACATACTGCCTATTTCCCTCACACTCTTTGCAAACTAGGACCTTATAAAGACTTATCGGTAAATGGTTGCGACGTCGATTTTGCCAGCGGCGGTGCTCATGCCATTGAAATGGAATACTACGCACGAGTCAGTGTTCGAGGTCAAAATTTTCATCCCATGTACAAAGCGATGGCGCGACTAACAGCCATGGCCCGAGCCAATTTCGTGTTCAACACATCACCCTTAAACAAACGCGATGCTCTTCTCGTTCAATCCTCTACTGGTGACTATTGGTTGTTAGATCAAAATCGCTGGGTGCAACGGCCGGCCATCATTTCAAATCCGCAAAACATTAATGGTCGATTGAAACGCACATCATATGGCGCCACTCTTTTTACAGGAACACGAGCCTATGCAATTGAACTCTACGACCGCTTCAATCAAACATCTTCCATTGCGGATTCTTTTTCTTATTACAAAACGTTACTTAATTTGAATATGAATCTTGCTGACTTTGAGGAATTCGATATCGGTGCAAAACGCAGCGTCGTGATGATTACGCCAAGCAATCAATTCGCCTCCTATAACTTCAAGTTAGGGAAATGGAACCCATTACAAAATTTAAATTTTCAGGTGAAGCTTTCGAGCCCATTTCTACCTGATGGCCGCCAAGGTTATTTTTTGATAGATTCATCTGGGGCTATCCATTCCTATGAACTCTCGTCAAACACATTTATTAAAACGAACTTAAATTGGGATTTAAAGATGCAGTCTATCGCAAAAGCCAACGGGCTTATCTATGCTTTAAGCACCAACAAGAAAGTATTTTATTTAACAGGAACTCAGTGGACAGAACTTCCTCTACCCGAGGGAATTAACGCCAACCAAATCGTGGCTGTCCCACTGTACAATATATTTAACATTACAGAATGATTATGGAATTTTTAAAAAGAAAAACATTTTGGTACGCTTTGATCGCATTGTTAGTTTTCTGCACCGATATCTGGGTGTATTTTTACCTAAAAGGAACTCCTCATTTGTCGGCGCGGCCGGTATCTAAACACGCTTTACCTACACCTCTCGATACAAGCTTGACGCCGACAGGACGTCCGCAAGCGGTCGTCCTTACACCCAATTCGGACATGGTAGAAATCAAATCGCGAGCATCGCGCTTAACAAGCAATGATATTCAAAGCTTGGCTCAGGATGCCGTCAATCCTCAAGCCGAACAAGACATAAGATTTAAATCAATATATTTGTTAGCGCACAATGGGCACATCCCAGAAATTTTAAAAGAAATTGTGACTACCCCGATACCGCAAAATTTAAATCCTCGTGAGCGCGATTTTGAACATGTTGTTCGTGCTCAAGCCATTGAAGGAATAGAAAACAGTGAAGAGAAGATGTTTTCGAAGCAAATCATTAACGAATTGATACAGAAAACGGATAATGTATTTCTTCTAGATCGCTTGAATAGAGCCAAGAACAGCTTGGATGGCACTGATGACTCATCAGAGGTCCAGGATAATAGAGACCTTGAGAAAATTATAGAAAACTAAATAGCCCCTCGTTTATAATTTCCATATGAAACGTTGGTTTGTTCAAGTTGATACAAAAATTCATGGCCCCATGTCTGTTGATGAAGTTGAAACTTGGCATTCTAAACACAAAGAGTGTTTAGTTTGGGGCAAAGGAATGGGCGAATGGGTTTCCCACTTTGAATGGAAACGCTCCCTAGAAGAAGCTGCTGAAAAAGAAAATCGCATCAGCTTATGGCAATACCGCTATGAAGATAAAGAATCCAAAATTCTAAAAATTGACGAACTGATCGCAGAACTTCGCGCGCTGCAATCCTACGACAGTGTTTATGTGAAATCAGATATAGATCCCAAGTGGCAGATTCTATTTTCTTCTAGTGCCATTACCGAAAAACTAGGAATTACTCGACGTACTCAACTACGCGTTCCCATTTTCGGTTTTTTCGAAGGACACAACTTAACTACCAACGTTGATTTTCGATGTAAACTACTAACACTCTCAGAAGGTGGTTGTGGATTTACAGAAGCCCTAGGGTTAAAAATCGGTCATTCGCTGCGTGGCCAAATCCAAAGCCCTAACTTAGGTCAAACCATTGCCATCACTGGTGATGTTGTTTACTCAGGCTCAAATGGGGATCTAGGAGTTAAGTTCTCTATTCTTTCTCAAGAATCAAAAGCTTTAATATTAGACTACGTCACGAAATTCAAAGAAGCCGACGCCTATTAAATTCTAAAAATAAGGGACGCATTGCGCTTGCCTTTGTAGCCAATGCGCTTAACAAACTGAGCCCGATTATTAGCCGCGACTCGCCTCAAAGCACCCGTGCATGCATAGGTTGACAACACAAAAGTAGAATTCAAACGGGTTTTAACAAATTCATTTAAAAATTCTTCCGTCCACAAACAACTATCTACTTTTGAAGAAAATGCATCGAAAAATACGACATCATAATAACCATCAAAATCATCCACCGATTTAATCAGCCCGGCTTGCATCCATTTTTTATTCTCAAGCAACCAAATCATCGCAGTCTTCAAGTCGGACAATGGTACCGCTGGTGGAAATGAATTCAACGCTGTTTCCATTCCCACAAACACATCGTCGAAAACACTTTTAGAATCACTGGGCCCAATGAGCCATGCATTGAATAATTCATACAAAAACAAATCTTTTTCATAGGAAACTAATTCTAGTTTTTCTAAATTCCACTTGTTCTTCAGCCAACACATCACTGTTGCTATTTCGTTGTAACCCAATCCGAAACCAAGCGATAAAACTCGCAACTCATGATTCATTTTCTTGGCGGTTTCTAGCTCTGCATATTGAAGCAAGGCGTGATAGTAGATATAAACCGATTCACCAGCAGCCCCCCGACGATTGTGCATACTTTCTTTCCGCTGATATCGTAATGTCGGTGATCCATCACCTGTAATTTCCACGTCGTACTCATATGATTTAAATACATTAGTTTCTTTATAATCCATCTCTATCAGACCCAAATCGAATATAAGATTTCCAAACCCGTGACAAGATCTTGCCCTTTTGCGGACCACCAGTTAGAAAGATGCATGGAAAACGGTTGGAACGGACTTCCCTATTACTCGATTTCAGACAGATATAAAAGCCTATTTGGCGCCAAGGTTTACAAAGTTCCCGTTGCGGTCGTCGATGATTGCCCCAACCGGTTAGGCTTAAAGGGAATGCAAACCTGCTCGTTTTGTGATGTTTGGGGTTCAGCGGCCCGCAGCGAGGCATTCGATTTACCGCTGACGGAACAAATTCATAAATACCGTGCCCACATTAAAGAAAAATTCAAAGCTTCGCAGTTTCTGGTGTACTTCCAAGCCTACACAAATTCGTTTGCTAAAATTGCCGATCTAGAAAAAAACTTTCAAGATGCATTATCTTGCGGCGAAGATATTTCAGGATTCGTCATTGGCACCCGCCCAGATTGCCTTTCCTTATCCTTATTTAAGCTTTGGCAAAAGTACCATGAAATGAAACATGTCTCTGTGGAACTTGGCTTACAAAGCTTCTTCGACGATGATTTAGAATTCTTCCGCCGAGGTCATAAAAACGCAGAATCACTGCATGCTTTAAAACGGATAAAGGAACTGACTTCGGTAGATTTAGGTATTCACCTGATCTTTGGAAGCCCCTATGAAACCGATGAACGCGTAAAACAATCGGCATTAATCTGTAATGATTTACCGATCACGAATGTAAAACTACACAACTTACACGTTCTGAAAAATACAGCGCTAGAGCCACTCTATCACAAAGGTGAATTCACACCGATTTCGCTAGAAACGTATTCTCGTCGTGTACAAATTTTCTTAGAAAACTTGCGCCCTGATATCGCTATTCATCGCCTAAGCGCCTTCTCTTCACGCTTTGACGAGCTTGTGGCGCCTAGTTGGACCAATAACAAAATGGGAACGCATCAAGCGATTATTGATCATTTACGAAAGGAATCTTCGTATCAAGGCCGCTATTACCAGCCTAAAACAGAACAAGAAGCCCTAGAAATTCAAAAAATGGCCCATCAAGGGCTGCCAAAAGCAAGACCTGAGTCCAGCTTAAATTTGCTTTAAGAACGAGCAAAACCGCTTCTGACGCGGATTTAACGAGACCTTTGTCAAAAAAAATGAGCTAAGTGCTTAATTGATCATCAGCATTAAAGTATTTTTCGCAAAAAAATTAAATACGCTTGACGAAAACCGCCACACCTTACACGATTGAAAAGAACGCAACTGGTAGTGTTTGAATCACGAAAGCCCACTAGATATAGTGAGCCTAGATAAGACGCAAACCGTTATTTACTACTGGTAGTTTCCACCGAAAGGTGAAATTCAATAAAAAAATGACATCAAAAGTTCAAACTAGACTTTGGATGTAAGAAAGTAAAATACTACAAACCTTTCTTCGAAAGGCGAAACTGATTTCGCCTTAGGGGATGTTTTGCTCAAAGGGCTGAAGTTAACAAGGACGACAAGAGGGGAAATATGTTTCTGAACGAAAACCAACCAAACACAAATCTATCATTTAATCTAACAGACGATGCTTCATCGACTGGTTATGACAGTGCTCCTCATATTATGAGAGTTAAAAAACGCGATGGCAGTTTAGAACCTGTTGACGTAACTAAGATCGTTGAACGCGTATCACGCCTATGCCAAGGTCTATCCCAAGTAGATCCATTACGTGTAGCCACTAAAGCTATCAGCGGCTTATACGATGGTGCCGCTACAAAAGAGTTAGATAACCTTTGTATCTCTACAGCGTCTTTATTAATCGGTGAAGAGCCAGAATACTCTCGCCTAGCAGCTCGCCTTCTATCTACTTATGTAGACGAAGAAGTGCGCTCACAAAAAATCAAAACATTTGCCGATTCAATCTCGTTTGGTTTCCAAAACGGATTGTTAAGCGAAAGCTTATATAAATTTGTAATGACTCACAAAACGTCGCTTTCAGCCGCGATCGAGCCATTCAGAACAGACCGCTTTGAATACTTCGGCTTAAGAACTGTTTATGATCGTTATTTATTAAAAAACCCACAAACTCGTCAGGTTTTCGAAACCCCGCAATACTTCTTTATGCGCGTAGCGTGTGGTTTAGCTCAGTCTATTGACGAAGCTATCGAATTTTATCGTTTAATCTCATCATTAGAGTACATGGCATCGACCCCTACCCTTTTTAATAGCGGGACACTTCGTCCACAAATGAGCTCTTGTTATTTATTGGACTCTCCGGATGATGATTTAAGATCCATCTATCAGAAATACACAGATATTGCCCTTCTTTCAAAATTCGCGGGCGGCATCGGTGTGGCTTACCACCGTGTTAGATCACGTGGCAGTCTAATCAAAGGAACCAATGGCCATTCAAACGGTATTATTCCTTGGCTTAAAACCCTAGATAGCTCAGTAGCCGCAGTCAACCAAGGCGGCAAACGTAAAGGCGCAGCTTGTATTTACCTTGAATCTTGGCACGCGGATATCGAGGAGTTCCTTGAACTTCGCGATAACACTGGTGATGAAGCCAAACGCGCTCACAATTTAAACCTGGCGAACTGGATTCCAGATTTATTCATGAAACGTTTAGAAGCCGACCAAATGTGGTCTTTGTTTGATCCAAACAAAGTTCCTCATCTAGTAGATCTTTTTGGCGAAGAGTTCGAAAAAGCCTACGCAGAAGCAGAAGAAAAGAAAATGTACGTTAAACAAGTTAAAGCGCGCGATTTATACTCTCGTATGATGAAGACTCTAGCACAAACTGGCAACGGCTGGATGACTTGGAAAGATGCTTCTAACTTGAAGTCTAACCAAACAGGCCAACCACAAAATGTGATTCATTTGTCAAATCTTTGCACAGAAATCCTTGAAGTGACGTCGAACAAAGAAACTGCGGTTTGTAACTTAGGTTCAGTGAACTTAGGTCGCCACATAGTGAATGGTGAATTTGATTTCGATAAATTAGCTCGCACAGTTCGTACAGCGGTTAAGTATCTTGATCGCGTAGTAGATATTAATTTCTATCCAATCGAAACAGCGGGATTTTCAAACAACAAATGGAGACCCGTGGGGCTTGGTTTAATGGGTCTTCAAGATGCATTTTTCCAATTACAAATGCCGTTTGATTCAGATGAAGCACGTGAATTATCGACTCGTATTCAAGAAGTTATCTATTATAATGCTCTTGTTGTAAGTTCTGAATTAGCAGAAAAACACGGTCCTCATGAAAACTATCAAGAGACTCGTGCCGCTAAAGGCGATCTGCAATTTGATCTATGGGGTGTTAAACCTTCTATGACTCAGAAATGGGCCGAGCTAAAAGAACGCATCAAAAAAACAGGCTTAAGAAATTCATTATTGATCGCGATTGCTCCCACTGCGACTATCGCTTCTATCGTGGGTTGCTATGAAGCGACGGAGCCACAAGTTTCTAACTTGTTTAAACGCGAAACACTGTCTGGTGAGTTCTTGCAAATCAATAAGTATCTAGTGACTGAGCTTAAAAATTTAAATCTATGGAACGAAGAATTACGTAACGAAATCAAAATGCACGAAGGTTCAATTGCAAACATCGCTGGCATTCCTGAAGCAGTAAAAAAAATCTACCGTACCGTTTGGGAATTACCAATGAAGGCATTAATTGATTTAGCTGCAGATCGCGGTCCTTATATCGACCAATCTCAAAGCTTGAACTTATTCAGCGAAAGCCCAACGATTGGCAAACTTTCAAGCATGTATATGTATGCTTGGAAACGTGGAGTGAAAACAACGTATTACTTACGTTCACGTCCAGCGACTTCAATTGCAAAAACAACAGTTCGCAAATCTAACGTAACAGTCGATGCAGGCATTCCAGCTACACCTGTAGCGATGAATGCGGCGCCGGTGGAACAAACACCTACAAAAGTTTACACGGACGAGGAAATGATCACTTGTAGTTTAGAAAACCCAGAAGCTTGCGAAGCTTGCCAATAAAAAGGAGTTTATTATGATATTGGATCCAGGATTTGACTTAACATTAAGACCGATGAAATACCCGGTCTTCTTTGAAATGTACAAGAACGCAATCAAAAACACTTGGACAGTAGATGAAGTTGATTTCTCTACTGATCTAGTTGACTTGCATTCAAAACTAACAGCAAGTGAAAAGCACTTAATTCACCGATTGGTGGCCTTCTTTGCTACGGGTGATTCTATTGTTGGTAATAACTTGGTTTTGAATTTGTACAAACATATTAACTCGCCAGAAGCGCGTCTCTATTTAGGTCGTCAGCTTTATGAAGAGTCTTTGCACGTACAATTTTACTTAACTCTTTTGGATAATTACATTCCCGACCATAAAGAGCGCGAATTAGCATTCTCTGCGGTTCAAAACATTCCATCCATTAAAAAGAAAGCGGAGTTTTGCTTCAAATGGATGGATTCAATCCAAAAATTAGACAAAATCTCTACGAAAGAAGATCAGCGTAAGTTCTTGATGAATCTTGCCTGCTTCTCTTCATGCATTGAAGGCTTGTTCTTCTTTGCGGCGTTTGCGTACGTTTATTTCTTACGCTCAAAAGGCTTATTAGCTGGTTTAGCATCGGGAACTAATTGGGTATTCCGTGACGAAAGCATGCATATCCAATTTGCGAATGAAGTGATCTTAACCGCACGCAAAGAAGACCCTAGTTTATTCAACGATCAAATGAACGAAATGGTTGTTCAAATGATTGAAGAAGCAATTGAATGTGAAATGACCTTTGCTGAAGATATCTTGAGTCACGGTATCGCCGGTCTTTCTTTGAAAGATATGCGTCAGTACCTAGAATTCGTAGCCGATCAACGTTTGGAAGCTTTACACATTCCTCCACGTTTCAATACGAAAAATCCGTTCCCTTTTATGGAACTTCAGGACATGCAAGAATTAGCTAACTTTTTTGAACGTCGTGTATCAGCATACCAAATCGGAGTCTCTGGTGCTGTGTCGTTCGATGAGACTTTCTAAACCTTGAGTCTGATTTCAAAAGTACAGTCAGCTAAAGTATATGAATATTTACTTTGGCTGACTTTTTTAATTATCACGTTCTTTATCGGTTTCTTTCACGGCAGCTCGCCGGAAAAACAAATTAATTTCTATTATCAAGAAACAAAAAAAATCGACATCTTAGTTCATCAAGATGGGATTTTGCTTCCAAGCTTAGTTAAATACATTGAAAAAGAAACACACACACAAATAAACCTTATCATTCGAAAGTCCTACAAAGACTTTCGAACAGAGATCATCGTTAACAAAAACCTAGTTCTAGTGCTATGTCCCGAAGCGTTCATTGAGCCATTATTTAACGACAATCGAATCAAGAATATAGAACCCCTGGCTTCCGATATTATTAAATCGGTCCATTCAGATTTTCAGCCCACAAAATTTGAGAACCAAATTTATTCGTTACCTATTGCTTGGTTTGTTAACGTTTTCTCACCCCAACAAAGCAAATCACCAGCGGCTGGTACAAAACCTTCAAGTACAAAGGCTATGAAATCCGTATACCTAGACCACGTGTTTTTACTGAATCAAAAAAATCGAAATCATTTTTTTCAGTTTAATAAAAATTTTGAACTTGAAAAATATTGGACTCAAAATATCGGCAAATCCGATCTGTATGAAACGACTTTGCAACTTGCTACCATGAATTCAAAGGCCTATGTCATTGATCCAACCTCAAGCTTTTTAATTACTTATTCACTGAGCATTCCAAACAATACACCAGATCGAAAACTGTCTATGGACCTCTTGCGTCTACTATTACATTCAAAAGAGCTTAAGGCATTACTTACCGAAAACAGCTTAGGACAGACATTTTTAGATCCAAAAACACAATACTCCATAGCACATTTTATCGCACCCGAGTCGATTCGTAATTTGAATCTAAATAATTTTAAAAACGCGAATAAGGCTTTTGACGAAACGCTATGGAATAGTAATACTTCTATTGGACACTAGGATCGCAGTCTTCGGAACGAATCAAATTCATTGTAATTTTACCATCTGAAATCGCCACAGTGTTGTTGTTTTTATCTTTACCTTTAAGATTGAATTCCACTTGATGAGCACCCGCTACACCCATCAAGTTATTACAGGCGCTGATAGCAATTGCCCAACGCCCTTTTTCACATTTTGCGATGCGATTCGAGCTCGACGTGTTACCTATTATAGGAACAAAGCCATCAGCTAATGTTCGCGTCGAACCACCTTCAGCGGTGACTGTAATTGAAATTTCACTATCAGGAATATCTTTAAGGCGACATTTACCAGCAACTTCTAGTGTATTGTCATATTTACCAAGGATAACGTCGGAATTATCGTCGCGCTCAATGGATGGCTCAGCGGCAGGAGTTGCACTTGAACAATTTGCACCGGTGCACGTGCTTGCTTTGTAATCGCCAAACATCGAACCAGTGTTACTACTGCTGCATGAAACAACGAGACTTGAAATAATAAGAATAAAATAAATTTGAAATTTCACGGGCCCCTCTACCTCTATTTTACTTAAAATCTCAATAAATTGTAATACTTAATTGTCATATATCCTGATATCGAATTTAAGCTTACCAAAAAGAGAATGGAGTTTCTCATTATGAGACTTCAAACTATCCGATGGTCCTAAATCCCAGCCCCAACACTGCTAATGACGTCCTTATGTCGCTGGACGATTTTCTGTGCCACAGACTAGACCGTTCGTTGATTTAACAGTCTACGATGCAAACTCAACTTCTAACATTTCCCAATTTCGAATTTCTTTTTCAATTTCAGCGCGATCTTTAGCTTCTGCACCTTTTGTAGATAAAAGTTTTTTCAAGTCTTGAATTTGCGCAATCGCGCGATCGTGAAAATATTTTTTCGCTAATTTATTGAATTCGTCCGTCGGGCGACGTTTCTTACCTTCTTCTTTCGTTTCTGAATATTCCTTCTTGATGACATACAAAGAGTAAGAACTAACTACCAACTGAGATACGATAACAACTCGAGCAACCACATTTGGAGAAATTTTAGCAAATAGTGTTTCTACAGCTTTCATTGTGTCACCCAGCCAAGTATTTTTGAATTTACTCGCAAATTCCGGGATCTTAGGATTTGTTTTTGTTGCACTTCTAAATGCGTCCTTAAAGCGATAAATTGAAAACACAGCCGCAAAAACCACAAAACGTGCGGCAGTGTCCACCGCAAATAACCGCGCAATAAATCGATGATGTTCATCACCAGCGATATCTTCAATCATGTTCACGCCGGCGCCTAAAAATGGAATACGCAAGACAAATTGCTTAAATTGCGACGTGGTTTCATCTGAGGGGGCCGATGAAACATTAAAACATTTACGTAGTGCCATAGGCAGTACTTCTTGGTTGATATAAGATTTTAATGTTGGTGAAATAAAACCCGCATCCACTTGCTTCGTTACCGCCGAGGGCGTAAATAATAATACAGAGAAAAAGTCTTTCAAACCTTTACTGTATACTTCGATCGCCACATTCGTTTTATAACCATTTGGATCCATCGAGCAAGGTTCATAGATAGCTTTATAACTAGGACGACTCTCACGTACTAACGTTTCCATGTTTACCAGTTTTTCGCGATAACGTGGATCGTTCGTAGCTGCATTTCTCCAGACTCGATATAATAGGCCAGCCTGTTTTTGCCTGATAGTTGATAAAATTTCGCGGAAAATGGCCAGATCATCTACGTGCACCGAGAACGTTTTTTCTTTTCCTGCCGCAGCGATATTAATGGCACTTGACCCAACAAACCAGCGACGAGTCATTGCACTTAATTCCAGAGGTAATTTGCCAGCCTTCCCTGCTGTTGACACTTTCTTTACCTGATCGACGGCGCCACTGACCAGTTTCTTACGGAAAAGAAACTGGTCTAGCATAATACCGGTAACAGTTCCTAGCTGAACAAAAGTTGCCGTCGCAAAACCGACATTTTCGTAACCACGTAAACTTTCTTTTGCTCGAATATCTTCAATAAAATCATCTAGTTTTGAAATAGATTCTAAAATAAATTGATCGGAAACTCGGGATTCAATTTCAGGAACATTGATTTCAAGAGCGTGAACTCGGCCGAGTGATAGGGCTTGAATGACAAAAGCTATCACCAACACAAACATCATTTGAGCACTAAACGTTCTTCGGGAAAACACCATGGGTGCCAGTGATGCAGTTGATGTTCCATCTTTAAATGGTTAAATTAAATAGAATCGACTTATAGACTCAGCCACTCGCAACAAGTGGCCAATAATGAGACAGTGAGTGACAATCAGACAATTTAATTGCTGGGACTAGACTCCCTCAACCTCTTCATCTGTAGCCACATAAGGAAGCTCTTCTTCCGCCTCTTCGAAATCTACAGAATCCTCGTCAACAATCATTTCCTCATCAGTGATCTCAATTTCATCTGATTCACCTTCAGAGGCTTCCATCACTTCAAATTCAGTACCTTCAGATCCTTCGGTAGACACTACCACCGGCTGAGCAGCTGGCTTTTCATCGATTGATTTTTTACCTGCGGCTAATGCTTCATCGTACTTCTTCAACCAATTCAAATCGCGTGTTGAAACGTGCTCGTTAACTTCAAGGGCTTCGCGAATATTTTGAGCTTTTTCAAACTCTTTCTTTTCTTTTTGGCGTTGTTTTTCTTGTTCAAAGAAATCGGAAGACGTTGTGATTTCACCCAATTGTTCAGTGATTTTCATCAAGTCTTCTTCGCCATCGGAGTAGGCACCATCAGTGATTTGCTGAGACATTGTATCTGTGATCGAACTTAATTTTGAATTTTTTAATTCATCATCTTCATTGATACCTTCTGGTAACAATTCATCGATTTGACTCAACGTTGGAAGCTCTTTCAAGTTACGTAAACCGAAAATTTCTAGGAATTTTTTCGTAGTGATATATTGCATAGGTTTACCTGGAAGATCGCTCTTGCCCGCAAATGCTACGATACCTTTTTCCATCAAAGCTCTTAATAAGTGACCTGATTCTACACCGCGAATTTCGTCAATTTCATGTTTAATCAATGGCTGTTTATAGGCGACAATCGCTAACACTTCTAAAGCCGGCCCAGACAATTTAAATGGTTTTACTTTTAAAGTACGGCGCAAGAAGGCCATATTGTCTAACTTAGTACGCAATTGGTATCCACCTTGAACTTCTTCAATATAGACGCCACGATTTCCACTCGCATAACCAGTTGAAAGTTTTTCGATCGTGCGACGCAATTTATCAGTTTTCACGTTGGTACCTTTAAAAATAACTTTTAAGGCATTTAGTGTAACTGGTTTATCTGTAGCAAATAATACTGATTCAACAATGGATTCTAGCTGCTCGTCTTCAACAAACTCTAACTCTTCAATTTCTGCTGAGTCAAAATCACCTAGTTCTGATTCATCTAAATCTTCACCTTCAACAGCCTCGGAGGCTTCCAAAGTTTCTTCTTCAACAGATTGTTCTTCGTCATCTAGCTTCATATTTTCAGTGTCTAAGATTTCAAATTCGCTTTCATCAACAATAGGAGGCGCATCCGCTTGAAATAAAGACTGAGCTTCATCCAACTCTTCAGTTTTAAACGCAGATTGCTCTGTGTAAACTTCAGCTACTGTATGAGCTTCTTCAGGTTGAAACTCTGTTACGTCCGTTTCTACCGGAACTTCGGCTGCAACTTCAATTTCTTCTACTTTTTTCGATTTCTTTTTCTTAGCCATTATATTTCCTTAAATAATATCAAAAATTAAACTTGAGCTTCCGGTTCACCGTTAGATTCTGAATGATCATTATTGCTAGACTCTTCAGTTATCATTACGGCTTCATCGGCGTCTGCGATTTCTGCTTCTGCTTCTGCTTCTGCTTGAAGGATTTCTTCGTCTGTTGCGATATCTTCAACCATTACCGCGGTTTCGCTTTCGATTGATGTCATTTCATCCGCAGATAACAGTGCGGGCTTTTCCGCCATTTGTTCCGCTACTTCAGAAATCACTTCTGTCTCGCTAGCGGCGATTTCGCTTTCTTCAGTCGCTTCAGCTAACACACCTTCAGCCACAGTTTCTTCGGCAATCATATCGTCTATAATATCGGCTTTAACTTCGTCGATAATGGCCGTGTCGATGGCTACTTCAGCTACTTCGCCAGCTAATTCCATTTCGGCCTGAAGAATCTCATCGTCTGTTGCCATATCTTCTAAAGATAATTGTGCTGATTCGTCTTCTTCCAAACGATCTTCAGCATCGACAAGCACAAAGTCTTCACTTTCACTCGCTACGATTTCCGCTGCGGCATCAGCTTCCGCTTTTTCAAATAGGCTATCGGCTTTGTTATCGATAGAGCCGTACTCCTCAACCGCCGATACCACATCTTTTTCAATTGGCTTTTTAAGATCAATCCAAAGATCGCCATATGTTTCTGTTTGATATAATCCCACAAATCCAAGCTTAGCTAATTCCAGCACACTTAAAAAAGTGATTAAAACTTGGCGCATGCGGTTTTCTGTTTCACCTATTAGGTCATTCAATGTTTTACGACTGCCTACGGTCAATAGATCTTTGATTTCTAAAATACGACTCGCGATACTTTGTGCCTTCGCAGTCACCTGATGGATACGTTTTTTAGCCGAACGCATGATCTGTCTATACAAAGAGATCATTTGGAACAAACCGTTTTCTTCCACTTCGATTTCTTCTGATGGTTCATCTAGATTTAAACGCACACCCCGTGTCCACATATCACGTCCAACAAGTGGGCGTTCATATAACAATCGAGCCGCTTCTTGATACTTTTGGTATTCAAGAAGCTTTTGAACCAGTTCCTTACGAGGATCTTCCGATTCGATAATCTCGCCCTTTTCATCATACTGCGGAAGTAGCATTTTTGACTTAATCTGAATTAGCGTGGCCGCCATAGCGACGAATTCACCAGCAACTTCTAGATCTAGTTCTTTCATTAATTTTATGTAATCCAAATACTGCGTCGTGATTTCATTAATTTTAATGTCAAAAATGTCCATCTCATCTTTACGGATAAGATATAACAATAACGCCAGAGGACCTTCGAATTTGGAAAGCTGTACAACAACACTCATGCTACAACCATTTCATGTGGTGTCTGACTGTTTCAAGCGTTTTCTGCGCATAATGTCGCGCCTTTTCACAATTTTGTTTAATTTGTTGATTTAAATCATCAGGTTTGCTCATTAATTCCGCTTTTTTCTGCCTTGGAATCTCGGTTTTAGCATTCATATTAAATGCAAGCTTAGCTTTACAATCGCCGCAGCCAATTCCCGCTGTCGTACAACCGGAAACAACCCACTCTTGTTCTTCAACGCTTGAGTATAATTTATGGAAAGAATACACCGGGCAAACTTCAGGATTTCCTGGGTTTTCGCGGCGCGCCCTTTGAGGGTCAGTTAACATCATATTTACTTTCTTTTTCAACGTCTTTTCATCTTTCTCAGTTAACAAGATAGTATTGTTATAACTTTTAGACATTTTACGCCCATCAAGTCCCACCAACGTCGGCGTTTGTGTCAACAACGGTTTAGGCTCGCGAATCTTAGCTTTATAAATGTGATTAAAACGACGCACGATCTCGCGACTTAGCTCTAAATGGGCAATTTGATCATGACCTACCGGAACCAAAGCTCCGTTGTAGACCGCAATGTCAGCCGCTTGCAAAACGGGGTAGGCGAATCGACCTAAATTATGCGTGTCCGAAGCCTTAGCCTCCTCCTCCGCATCTTTCCATGTCGGCACACGTTCTAACCAACCCATGGGCGTGATGTTTGCAAAAATCATAAACAATTCCAAATGTTCTGGAACATGACTTTGAATAAACAAGGTCGCTTTTTCAGGATCCACACCCCAAGCTAAAAACTCGGCGTACATTTCACGCATCAGTGGCAAAATTTCATCTGAACGCTTGTACGCGGTCGTCAGACCATGCCAATCCATAATACCAAAGAAGCATTGATATTTATCTTGCAGTTCTAACCAGTTTCGAACGGCCCCCCAATAATTACCAATATGAAGTTCGCCAGTGACACGCACTCCGCTGACAACGTTAACTTTCTCACCTGCACTTGATACTGTGTTTGATACTGAATCTGACATAATTTTCCTAATTTTACTTTTTGTATACTATAACAAGCTAGATGGTCCAAAGATAGCAAAGGCTAGCTGAAGCAGCCCTTGAGCAATCCAGCGAACAGGATAAGAAAGAACGGCACCCATCCCAGAAATAAAAATGAACAATAAAATGTAGCCAGAGATGTGTTCATTTTGCTCTAACTTATAATTAATACTTGCTGGCAGAAATCTTGCCAGTACTTTCCCCCCATCTAGGGGATGCAAAGGGATCATATTAAAAACCGCCAGTGATGCATTTGTAATCAAGAAGGACACAAACAATTTTTTGACTACATCCTGTGTATTGACATCAACTCGCGTAATCACAAGCACATAAACAACGGCCGCAATAGAAGCCAGCAATAAATTAGATAGTGGACCTGCCAACGCGATCCAAAACATATCATTTCTAACATTTTTCAAATTACGAGTCGATACTGGCACAGGTTTCGCCCAACCGAAGAAAAATGAAGGTCCTCCACTAGAGATAGAAAAAATAGAAATCAAAGGCAGCACCAACGTACCCACAATATCCATATGTACCAGCGGGTTCAGAGTTAACCGACCCATCATTTCCGCCGTGTTATCGCCTTTTAATTTAGCAACCCAACCATGCGCGTACTCATGAAAACAAAGAGCAAAAAGGAAAGGAAAGAAAATCAAAAATATATTTACACCAAATTGCATTACATCCATAAATGCAAATTTAGTGAAAATAGATCCGAAAGTCCATTTGAAATCTTGATTTTATAGATGTCTGCAACCGTGTGAGTCATGGTTGACATAGTTGTTTTTTACGGTAGATTTTTCTTTATTCATTTTAAGGAGAATCCATGAACGAGAATGCCCGTCCCGCAATCACTACTTTGTCAGATGACGAAAACGCTTTCAAAGAGGCGATCCGCACATTCGCGGAAAGCGAAATCAAACCAATAGTAACCGAAATGGACGAAAAATCTCAAATGCCGGAATCCCTAATCAAAAAACTATTTGAAATGGGTTTAATGGGTATCGAAACTCCCGAAAAATATGGTGGCACAGGATCCACTTTCACAATGGCGTGCTTAGCTGTTGAAGAATTGGGCCGCGTAGATGGGTCTGTTTCTGTGCTTGTTGACGTACAAAATACGTTGACGACAAACGCGTTTTTAAAATGGGGCACGGAAGCACAAAAGGAAAAATATTTAAGAAAAATGGCGACAGAGTGGGTAGGTGCCTATGCACTCTCTGAAAGCAGCAGCGGATCGGATGCATTTGCTTTAAAATTAAAAGCGGAAAAAAAAGGCGATAAGTGGATTTTAAATGGAACTAAGCTTTGGATCACCAACGCATCTCACGCGAATGTTTTCATCTGTTTCGCGAACACAGATTTTAGCAAGGGCTATAAAGGCATCACTGCCTTCATCGTTGAAAAATCATTCCCGGGTTTCAAAGTTGGCAAAAAAGAAGACAAACTAGGAATTCGCGCAAGCTCAACGTGCGAACTACTATTTGAAAACTGCGAAGTTCCTGAAGCTAATATTCTTGGCGAAGTAGGCAAAGGATACAAAATCGCAATCGAAACATTAAATGAAGGTCGTATCGGTATCGGCGCTCAAATGGTCGGTATCGCACAAGGTGCTTATGAGGCGACTTTAAATTATATCAAAACTCGCGAACAATTCGGTAAAAAATTGAGCGACTTTCAAGGAATTCAATTTCAATTGGCTGAAATGCGTTTATCTTTAGAGGCTGCTCGCCTAATGGTGTACAACGCCGCCCGCTTAAAAGATTCAGGACAAGATTTTGTTGAATCTGCGGCTATGGCCAAATTATATTCATCGCGTGCTGCCGAGAAAATTACTTCCATGGCAATTGATTTATTCGGCGGCAATGGCTTCACAAAAGAATACCCTGTTGAAAAATTCTGGCGGGATTCCAAAATTGGACAAATCTATGAAGGCACAAGCAATATGCAATTGAATACGATAGCAAAAATGGAGCTTTCTTAATTAGCACCCTTTTACGTCATTCTGTTTCTTTATTAACGTCGTTGACGCTGATTTACGCGCCAACGATGTCTTCTGCAAATCTGTCTACAAACGGCACCTTTCGAGTTCCCTATCAGAACGAACTTACAGAAATCAATCCCTTGAATTTAAGATCTGCTTCGGGCGCATACATTCACCACGCACTATTTCGCAATTGGTTGTGGATTAACGAGAACAATGAACTTATTGCTGACCTAGCAGAAAAATGCGAATGGAAAAGCCGACGGAAACTTCGCTGCCAATTAAAATCAGGATTAAAGTGGAGTGATGGATCTTCTATGGAAGCAAAAGACTTTCTGGCTTCTTACGAATTTTTACTAGATCCAAAATCTGATTTTACTCGCAAAGAAACTCTATTCAGTGTGCGTGGCGCCCGCAAGTTTGCTCAAGGTGATTTAAAGACATTTTCCAAGGTGGGCATTAAATTTCATCCGCCAAGCGCAATTGAATTTGAACTAGAGTCACCAGACCCAGAATTTGAATACAAGCTAGCTCTGCCGATGACGGCACCAGTTAAACAAAAGAATTTCAATATCTCACTGCCGATTATTTCATCGGGTCCTTATAGAATTAAACAGTACGATTCAAAAAATTTAGAAATTAAAATGGAAAGCAATCCGAACTACCACATCCATTCTCACCGCCCCGACCTGTCGTTCGTTTATATTTCGGATGATTCGATTCAAATCCCCCTATTTTCAAAAAATCAGATCGATCTAGTTCGCCGCGTACCCACAGCCCAAATTCCTCAATGGCGAAAAGACAAATCGTTCCTAGGTGTTGAAGTTTTGCGGTTTGATTATTTTGGATTTAATTTCGCAAAAATCGACAAGCCCACACGTTTAGCTATGAGCGAAGTTATCGACTATAAGGAACTTCAAAAATTGCTAAACTCAACTGGCCGCCCCGGTTGTTTTGACTTTAGCACCACCGCTTTAGATAAACCTATATGTTTTGAAATTAAAAAATCCAAACGAAAGTTGATGTCGGCTCCCAAATCCCCGATCGATCTATCGTATTCACATTTAGGTGGTGAAGATCATCAGCGCACCGCCGAATGGCTAAAATCGGAATGGAAAAAATATTTAGACATAGAAGTCACAACTAAACAAATCGAAAACAAAGCCTACATCAGCTTACTTAAAGCCGAACTTCCAGCTATATTCCGCAAAGGTATTCCGTTAGAAACCCCATTGTGCTATTCGGCTGTTAAAATCTTTGAGAAAGAAAATCCAGAGAATATTTTTCAGTTTTCAGATGCATTCTTAGAGGACAACATTGCTAAATTAAAAATAGAAAAAAACAAATCAAAACAAAAAGTCTTATGTAACTCCATCCTGGAATACATAAAATCAAATGCACTGATTATTCCCACCGGCAAATATGAACTTTCTATTTTACTTCGTGAGCCCTACCGAAAATTGAAATTTAATAAACTCAACATGGCTGACTTTTCTCAATATTAGACACTTTATTGAGTGGCCGATAGTTTGTACATATATTTAGGTATATGAAAACACATAACTTTGTCGAAATCGTATCTATTAGAACATTACTAGTTAAATTCATGTATTTAGTTACGTTAATTTCCATCCTTCGACCCGCTCTAGCAGCGTCGGAGGAATTGACGAATGTAAAGGTAATTGGCGGATTTGGAGCCGAATGTTCAGAATCAAGCCCACCTAACACAAATTTCTTGCAACCTATCACCTTCAATATGATCGATTCTAAAAAATCAGGATCTATCACTACAGCTGAATTTGAAATTCAATTTGTTGAGTGCGCTAAAAACAAATGGTCGAAATTAAAATCCGTCAAAACGGAATTTACTCAAGATATCACTGACGAAATAAAACAAAACTTTAAAGAAAAAACAGTGTACAGCAAATTTCGCGTGGAAATTAAAAATGCTAAAGGCGATACTGTTCAAACAATCCCATTTCCATCGAGCAACAAAGGCCGATTTACTTTTAAGGTCAAGTTGAATAGTTTGGATTTCACAAAAGATGAAGAAACTAAAACTAAGTTCGTAGATGTTGTTTTGATGGCCGACCGCAATCGCCAAAACGCTGCTGATCGCTATTTCGAAGAAGTGAACTGGGGCCGCATGCGGCTACCGCTAACTCAACCTGGTGATTAATTCTTCAAAAAAGTGATTCCTTCAAGATGCTTTGCTAGCTTGCTTTCGGGCACCCATAAATAACCATCTTCGCACTTGCTGACATGGGGCGAATACAAATATTCGCCTTTTTTATTTTTACAGCCGCCCCAACTATTTCTGATAATGATGTGACATACATTTCCCACCTTCTCGCGACCAACCACCGTCGATGCATGTCGATCCGTGTGATTATTCTCAAAGCCGCCTCGTCTCATAAAGTCAGGGTAATAGTTTATGCTGGATACGTTTTCGATATCAAGCTGAGCATGAACCATCTCTAAAATCTGTTTTGGGTCGGTAATTTTGGTTGTAACGGTTGGGCCTTTCTGCGGCACATGGTTAATTTCGCCGCCTACGTAGAAAAACAAAGGACTTTCAGAAGTATGGGACTTAAAACGACCTGAGTAGGGACAAAATCTATCTAAATATTTCAAACCGACTTCTGTGGGGCGTGAATCGCGCAGAATAGACTGTAGTGACACTATGTCAATTTTATAAACCAACGGGTTAACCAGGAAAATTTTCGAATAAAAATCAACAAAAAGCTTTCCGCCGTGCTTGGCTACCGAGGAATCATACACAGTTTTTAAATGACTTAATTGAGTGAATTGCTTTCGAAGACCAATCGTAGCATTAGGATCAATGAGTTCCTTATCGACTGTGGCTAAACACACACCTTTAAAAAAAGCACTGGTATTGGACTCATCAAATGGATAGGTAGCCATTCGTATCGCTGTAGTTACTGATCCAGAGTCCGCACTCATCTTTTCAGCAGCATTTAAGTTTTGCAACAAAGCCATGTGTAATGGGGAGATGGCTTGGCCATTTAAAACTTTTCGATTCTTGTAAGTGAGTAAATCCGAAGCGGAAAAAGCATAACACCAACCGATGTCTTGCTGATCATAAGGTTTACCAAAATACTTTGACAAATTGACATAGCCACAATCACTTGCCAGTGATTGCATTGTTACGCTAATGAAGAAAATAATCGTCGATAACAAAAATTTCACAGGTCTAGTTATACCTCAACTCGAACTAATATTAAAGAAATGCAAATCTTGTCGTTACTGTCGAAATAGTAGACAAATTCAAAGGCTTAAATCGTAATTACCCTCTAAAGGTTTAGGTAATAGATCCGATCTGGTCTCTATCAACGTATTAAGACCTAAGGAGGTTCTAATGGCTGACAAAGACAAAAAACCAAATCTAGTACCAAACAATGTCGTATCTCTTGCTGATGCTCGTTGCCAGGCTGAAGGCTGTAAAGCTAAACACACACGCGCTTCTTTCTGCGCAGAGCATTTCGAATGGTTCAAAGCTGGCTTGATCACTAAAGAAGGCAAACAAGCTTTAGACTTTGATAAAAAATATCAGCATTTCATGGCTGCTAAGAAAAAAGCCGCTTAGTTATAGTTCCCTTTTTAATTTAATTTAGCTAATATAGAGGCCTTATAGGAAGAGGTCTCATGAAACAAACAGGTCAGTCTGCCCTTATCACTGGTGCTTCAAGCGGCATCGGATACGCCACCGCTCAAAAATTTCACCAAGCCGGCTACTTCATCTACCTCTTAGCACGCGATGAAAAACGCCTTTCCGAACTCCATAAACAATTACCTAATTCAAAAATAATCACCTGCGATTTATCTGACACCAAACAAATCGAATCACTAGAATCTAAAGTTGATTTCAGTCAGCTAGATATCCTTGTGAATAATGCGGGAATTTTCTCATATCAAAAGATTGACGAATTCACCGCAGACCATTGGCGTCTTATGTTTCAAGTGAATGTCAGCTCAGTGGCCCAACTGAGTGCAATGGCATTTCCTCACTTTAAACGCAAGCAAAGGGGCTCTATTGTGATGGTTTCATCCACCCTCGCCTACAAACCGACCCCATCAACAAGTGCGTACTCAGCGTCTAAGGCAGCGATCCAAAACTTGACCAAAACTCTAGCGCTGGAAGGGGCTGGATTCGGCATACGAGTCAACTGCGTTTCCCCAGGCATCGTCGAAACACCCATTCATGGTTTTGACAAATTAGACGTGGCGACAAAAGCGAAGACACTAGAACAAATGCATTCCTTGCAACCACTGGCTCGTATGGGAAAACCAAGTGACATCGCTGAGGCTATTTATTTTTTAGCCTCAGAACAAAGTTCTTGGACAACAGGAGCTATTCTAGATGTTGATGGCGGAATCAACATCAAATGAAGATTGCATTAACTTACGAATTTTCATCAGCCCATCTGTATCATCAGAAAAATTGGTCGGATCAGAAAAATAAAGATACGTTTGGTAAGTGCTACTCTGAACACGGCCATGGTCACAATTACAGACTTCAGGTAGAAATTGAAATCGGCGAACAAAACATAGAAGTTGCCCATTCTGCGATTCAGGCCGTTCTTAAACCGATTATCAGTAAGATAGACCATGCTCATTTGAACTTTGATATACCTTACTTCAAAGATCTGGTGCCAACGACTGAAAATATTTCCTTATACTTTAAGGGTCAAATCGTATTACCCGCCCCTTATCAGTTGAAATGCCTTCGTCTATTTGAAATGGATTCCATTTTTGTGGAGCTTACGCTATAGTCCGAGCCTCATCATTACCGAGAGGTTAACCGTGTCTACCGAATCAACTACTGATATCCTACGTCTATCGAAATTAATGTCCGAACGGGGTCTATGTTCCCGCCGCGAAGCTGACGAGTTAATCTCTAAAGGCCAAGTGTATGTCAATGGCATTAAAGTATCCGAGCTGGGTCACAAAGTGACTCGTGATGTTCGCATTTCTTTAGAATCAGAAGCCATGGCCGCACAGAAAAAGATAATCACCGTGATTTTAAACAAACCAGTTGGCTATGTATCTAACTTACCGGAACGTAGCTACAAACAAGCGTTAGATTTAATTACTGGTGATCGCTTCCATGGTGATCTTGAAAACGATCTACCAAAAGATTTCTGGCGCGCTATTGAAAATGCACCGAAAAATCTTTCCGTCGTTGGACGCCTAGATATAGAATCACAGGGTTTACTTATTCTAACTCATGATGGACGACTAGTAAAAGCCATCATCGGCGAAGATTCAGATATCGAGAAAGAATACATCGTACGTGTACGTGGAGATTTGACAGAAGAAGGATTCGATCTTTTAAATCATGGTTTATCTATTGATGGCGAAGCTTTAAAACCGGCACACGTATCGTGGTTAAACGAAGACCAATTAAAATTCATCCTTAAAGAAGGCAAGAAACGCCAAATCAGAAAAATGTGTGAAATGGTTGGCCTTGAGGTCCTTGGATTAAAACGAGTACGCATTGGAAAGCTACCGTTAGGTTCTTTACCCGAAGGGCGCTGGAGATTAATGACGGATGCTGAAAAAAATCTGTTCATTAAATAATCTTTCCACATTGTAAAAAGATCAGACTCTGTAACCATTCTAGTCACTTTGGTTTTTAAAAACCGAATTAAACCCTGTATATGACTGTTTCCTAAGGCACGATTTTCGCTAACCATTTTATGGCTACAAACGCCGACAAAAGGGATGGTTACCATGGTTCGTTTTCTACTTGTTTTACTCACTGCTCATGTAAGTTTTGCTTCAATGGACTCGATTGATACTGAGTGCCGCGTTCAAGCCAAAGAAACGGCTATTACGACCTATCAGTCGTGCGTAAAAGAATCTCGAACACAAAAAATTGAAGAAATTCGTAAAGAATACCAATCCAAACTTCAGGAACTAAAGTCATACTATGACGGTGAAATGAAGAAAATGAGCCTAACTCAAAAAGCTCAACTAGATGAAATCAAAGGTGGCGATGAAGCTACTATTGTTATGAAAAAGAAAGGCAAAGGATCATCAAAATCGGTAGCTGTAAAATCCGCTGGTCTACCGTCTAAAAAAACGTCTGGAAAATCTTTGCCTGTAAGAGGCGCGACAACTGAAGTAGCACCTCAACAAGACACATCAGCTCCGGCGAGCGCCGTTGAAGGCAGCGATGCCGCCGAAGTTGTGAATATCGAAGACGGATCAATCTAAATTATTTTTTCTTTGCCGGAGCGGGAGCTGCCGCAGTCGCTGCTCCTTTTTCTAATGGAAGCACGACGCGCACACTGACGTTGTCTTTAACTCCTACGCCAGCGTATCGAATACCGGTGATTCCAAAATCTGGCAGATTTAAGTCAAACTTAGCTTCCACTTCTTTATCGTTCAAGGCCTTGTATGTGCCTTTGATATCTTTTTCGATACCTTTAATTTTAATTTTTCCAATTCCATTGCCATCTTTGCCTTTACCGGATGTTAAGATCGCTTCTGGATACTTACCCACTTCAAGATATTTATTTCTCATGTGATCATCACGAGGTGCCATGTTGGTTGTTAACGTTTTTAAATCCACCGAAACGTTTTGAGGAATGTATTCGCCGTTTTGCACAACAACTTTTCCTTTCACGATTTTCGAAGTGGCCGTTACCTTTTGCCCCATTGCTTTGAACTCAACTTCTGCAATGGGCTCTGCGAATGACAATGAACTCAGTAATAGCAATACGATTGAAATTTTCATAGGTGCTCCTGTTATCCTGTTAGAAACAGTATAGCCGATTTCAGTTCAATTAAGAACGTTGGGAATGGTTTTGTTTGATAATGAAACGTCGAAATCTTATGTTAAATTCTGTGGCTTAAGTGTATCCGAAATAATACTATTAACACCCAAAGCCATAAGGTCTTTTGCGACATTAATATCATTAACTGTCCAAGCCGAAGTCAAAACATTAAAGTTCTTTAATTTTGAAATTAAATTATTGTTAAACATAGAGTACCTGATGTTGAGAACGTGAGGCTCAATCAAAGGCACTGTCCACATACGGCGAAGGTAATAAAAATTCCAAATTTCTGGCTCATCCGTCACCAGCAAAGCACGAGTTATATCGCGATTCAAAAATTTCAAACGCAACAAAGCCCACGGATTAAAGCTTGAAACCATAATCCGATCTACACAATCCTGTTTTTTTACCAATTCAGCAACAGCATCTTCTACGGGAAACTGATAGAAGTTTTTGCTTTTAATTTCTATATTCAGAAATTCAGGTCTGTCACTAGTCATTAGCACATCTTCTAATCTGGGAAACATTCCGATACGTATTAAGTCCGCATAGGATAATTCAGATACGTTCACATTTAATCGATATCGTCCACGTAAACTAAAATCATGAAATAATACTGGAGTTCCATCACGAGTGATCTGAACATCCACTTCGGCCATTTGATATCCATTCGATTTGGCCGCCGCCAATGCCTCTAGTGAATTTTCAACGATTGAGTTTTGATGATAACCACGATGAGCTTGTACGTTCGGCAACTTCCAATCATGATTCCAATCAGAAAACTTACCTAACATTAAGGGCCAACTGGCCCAGTCATTTTTTATCGATTTTAAAATTGTCTCGGGTCCCATAAATCTTCCATTCTTGGTCTTTTGTGATGATCGCACCGCTTATATCGTTTCTGCGGTCAGTTCCACCAACAAGAGCTGCATTCATCCTGAACGAACTCTGTGAATCAATTTTCAATTGCGCCGCTTCTGATGTCTGAGTCATTTTAATTTTCGGTTTAACTACAATCTCAGGCAATTCCAAGCCGAACGTTAACAGACTTTTTTTCGTCTTCTCTGTATTCTGCCAGCGATCAGCCTTTACTTCAATTTCCTGACTTTTATTTGTGTTACCCGACACAGAAAAAACGACGTTAGCCATGTCAAAATACTGATGCGAAACAGACTTTAGTTTACCTTGAGCTTTATAATTTACAGAATGTGAATTACCTTGAGCTTTAAACCCGACCTCATCTACAAACAGAGGCGCGTCTACACCAGTCACCAATTCAGAAACATCACTCGCTAATTTTATATTTTTCAACAAAGCATCAAGCTCAAACGACTTAAGGTCTTCGGTCTTTAAATGAACAGCACCGTCAATTGCGCCTTGCTCGTTTTTTATCTCAGCCGCATCTAAAAGTAGTCGTTTCTTTGACCAGACACCCGTTAGCCGATCAACACCTACCACTTCGGTTTTTCTATTGCTATTGGCAGAGAAAACAACTTCTAATCCTTTCACTGCACCATTGAGCTTGATATCTGAATCTGTCAGGTAATTAATCTGACCGTCCAAATAACCCATGCTTTCAATCTGGTCTGGAATTTTTATTCCCGCATTGAGCGTGAAAACCTTAGACAAGTCGACACCTTTCATTTTTAGCTCAAATGGATTCGGTCCCTGCCCAACTCCATGAGCAAAATTTAGGGTCTCGATCGAAAACTCACCTAAATCTCCATTTACTACAACGTCTTTAACTTCCGCAGTCGAAGCCATCAGGGAATCCACCAAACCTTCAGCATACAGTTTCAAACTAACCCAATTAGATTTCACATTAATATCTTTTGGAACTTCGGCCGCAAAACTTTTAACAAAAGATAGTGAAACATTTTTTAATTCGGCTTGCAGTTGAAATTTCTTATCTTCTATTCGGTTAACAAGTTGAATAGAAAAGAATCCTTCACGCAGCGATCCTAAAAGATTCGACTTTATAGTTTTCTCAGGAAATTCATTATACTCAATTTTTAGATTCGCTAATTTCTTGCCGTCAGCTGATTTAATTAAAGGATTTAAGTCAACATCCCCTTCCATAAAAAGAATTTTTGGATGCGAAGAGCGATTTTCAATAACGATATTTTTTAATGAAAAATAGTCATATTTTTCATGAGGATAATAAACTTCTAAGCGGTTGATTCTGACGCGTTCAATTTCATTGCGCAAAGTCGACTTCTCGACACGATCAACAATAGTGATCTGGTTTTTCTTTTTTACTTCAACAACACCCAAACTACTAGCTGCCGTTGCATTTTTTGTGTTACATACGGGAGTTTTTTCTGTAATTTCAATTTTAAAATCTTGTATTTCGATTTCACTCACCAGTTGACCATCGATAAGATATTTAATGATCGAAAGGGGGATTTTTACCCGCTGTGCAAATCCGCCGGATTTCATATAACAGCTGGATTCCGACGCAATTTTCACGTCATTGGCATAAAGGCCAATTGCGGGCTTTATCCCATCTTGAAAATAGAGCCCCACTGTCCCATGCTGAATCCGCCAGTCTTTACCAACGTTAGAAATTGCTTCGGATAAACGAGCCCGAAACCAATCGGATTGAGCAGCCGTTTTGATCGACAAACCCACGATGATCGAAAACATAAGACCTATGAATAAAATAAAAAAACCTGGTTGTTCCGAAACCAGGTCATTTTCTTTAATTGGGCGTCTATCGTTTTTATATTCCACAGCTGGAATCAATTATAGGAATTAGACAAATTTAAAATCAAGAACTTCGAATTCTTTGTCACCTTTTGGAGATTGAACTACGATCACATCGCCTTTTGTTTTGCCAATCAAGGCACGTGCGATAGGAGATAAAATAGAAACTTTGCCTAATTTTACGTCTGATTCATCCACACCAACGATTTGATAGTGTGACTTTTCATCGGTATCTAGATCACAAAGTTCAACGGTTGCTCCGAAAACAATTTTATCTGATTTGATTAATTTAGGATCTACGACTTCTGCCGTAGCTAATTTATTTTGGATATCGCCAATACGCCCCTCGATGAGCGATTGACGCTCCTTAGCGGCATCATATTCGGCATTCTCAGAGATATCGCCGTGGGAACGAGCTTCTTCTATAGCTTTAATAATACGTGGACGCTCTTCAAACGTCAGACGTTTTAACTCTTGGTCCAACATATTTTTCCCGTTAATGGTCATGGGCATTTTATCACTCATATGGTCCTCGTTTAACACTTTGCAAAATAAATCGCTCAGTTGGGGACAGTTCCCATCTGAGGCCGTTTTTTTTAGCCGATTATTCGACTTAGAGCAATACAAAGGATTAGTTTATCACGACCTGATGCGTTATCAATCCCTAAAATCCCAAACACTTATACTCTTAAAAGATATCGTCTTTGTTACCACGTGAGGGATTTTGAAACCACTAGTCGACCTGATCAAAAATTCGCAAAAAATTGTACTAACCACTCATAAAGATTGTGACGGCGATGGTTTAGGCTCTGAACTGGCGCTATTCTATGCCCTTAAAAAGATTGGAAAAGATGTACAAATCGTGCACGTGGACCTACTACCCAAGCGCTATGAGAATTTTCTAAATAAAGACTTGTTCACTTTATTCCGCCCGACTCTTTTCGACGGACCTATCGATCTGTGTTTAATTTTCGATACCAACGATGAACGCTTGATCGAGCCCCTATTTTCTGAAATTCAAACTGTTTGTAAAAATATCGTCTTTGTTGATCACCATCCTCTATTAAAATCGGGCCCATTACCCGCCAAAGCCTTCATTGATACGACGGCGGCTAGCACTGGAGAAATCGCGTACAACGTAATTAAATATTTAGATGTTCCACTGGACCCTCAGATTGCGGAATCGCTATATTTAAGTGTCGTCTTTGATACGCAACTTTTTCGCTATGTACGTCGTTCCGTAGCATCTCACCAAATCGCCATCGAGCTATTGCCTCTAATCCCGTCACCTGAGGCGATTCATCGCAATTTATTTGGCGGACAGACTCCCGAAAAAATCAGTTTTATATCTAAGGCTTTAGGCAAAATAGCCTATTACGTGGATAACAAAGTCGCCATAGTTCTTATTCACACAAAGGATATTGAAGAGTTTGGCTTAACCCCCGAAGACACGCGCGATGTCGTTGATAAAATTTTGGATATCGATTGCGTAGAAGCAGCAATTCTTTTCCGCGAAGACACAAAAAATAGATATAAAATTAGTTTTCGCTCGAAATCTACGCTGGATGTACTTGAAGTTTCCGAACTTTTTGGCGGCGGTGGACACCATCACGCGTCGGGCGCCATGATCGAAGGCGAATTCTTGAAAATACGCGATCAAATCATTGATTACTTTAAGAAAAAGTTGGAATGAACAAAAAAAAGCGATCACCTATCATCTGTCGCTGCAACAACATTACACTCGAGACCATACAGCAAGCTTTTGTTGATGGTTGTGATACCCTGGATAAACTGTTTGACGCAACCACCGCAGGAGTAGGTCCTTGTGGAGGCAGTTGCCGCAAAGTCACCGGTCCCATATTGGAGTATTACTTAAAACACAAAACGTTCCCACCAGCACCACCTAAACAACCCAAAAAGTAACTCACCAAACGTCTAGCTTGTAAGTATTTTTCAATTACTCTAACCCCGTCCATTTGCTAGTATTTAATTACATGACAAGAAAAGGAACCGCACTATCCACTCGAAGACAGTGGGTAAATAAGTTATTAGTTTATTTACTTATCTCTTTGATATCACTCAGCATCGCTGATCTAGCTATTTTGAAAGTGCGTTTTTTCTTTTTACCAGAACGAACTCAAAAAAACATGGCTCGTAATATCCCTCCAAACCCCATAAAGAGTCGTGATTTTTTTCAACCTATTGTTTCGCGAAATTTGTTTTCTTCCAAAGGTGAAATTCCTCCTGAACTGCTGCCTAAGGGAGAAATAGCTCGCCCCAAAGATAACGAGCCAATTCTAAGCAGCCTTCCTCTGAATTTAATCGGAACACTCGTACACTCAACACCCGAAAAATCTATCGCCGCGATTGAGATCAAAACAAAAAACCAAATTGTGTCGTTTGCTACTGGCAAAGAAATTGAAGGCTTAGCGAAAGTAGAAAAAATCACACGAGGTAAAGTGATCATTAGAAATTTAAGCGCTGATCGTCTTGAATACATTGAAATGAAAGATGCCAATAAGGTTTCATTTGATGCCAAACCGAAACCAGTGGCCGAAGAAAAAGGTAATTCAGTTATTCAAAAAGCTGGTGACAATAAATTTGAAATTAAAAAATCAGATTTAGAAGACAAGCTTAAAGACATTCAAAGTATTTTATACCAAGCACGTGCTGTTCCAGCAAAACGCCCGGGCTCGGGCGAAACATATGGATTTCGTTTATTAGAAATCCAAGCAGACAGCATCTACACTCAATTAGGTCTGCAGGTGATGGACGTTATCACCAGCGTAAACGGCACTCCGGTGACGTCAACGCAGCAAGCATTGGAAATGTATCAAGCGCTTCGCAATTCTCCAAATATTAAACTTGGGGTTGAACGCGGTGGTAAAAATGAAGAGCTTTCTTATACTGTGAAGTAACTGAATCAAATGAATTGTACCCAGTCAAATGAATTGATTGGCATTTGACCAGCTAGGAAAGCGAAACAAAGGGCGAGGGTTTACGGATGAAAAAATTAAAAAAATCGCTAGTCATGCTGAATGCAGTTGCCATGGTTGGGGCCAGTGCCTTAACCGCATCCAGCGTTCATGCACAAGAAGAATTTCCACCTCCACCACCCGATTTTGGTGACTTTGACAATCCCGGTGCGCCACCAACGAACGGAGCTATGCCTTCAGGAAACGGAAACCACAGCGATGCTACAACCGGCGGCAATGGAAAAAAAGGTGTAAGCTTAACGGCTAATCAAAAACAGAAGTTTTCGCAAGCCAGTGTTGAAGACATCAGCAACGAAAATTTTCCCGAAACTATCGAATCTTTCGACTTCCCAAATGTGGAAATCACGGATGTTATTAAAGCAATCTCTGAGTTAACAGGGAAAAACTTTATCATCGATCCTGGGGTTCGCGGAAAGATCACAATCATTGCACCAAGTAAAATCACCGTCGCCGAAGCTTATAAAGCGTTCCTTTCGGCACTGGCTATTAACGGTTTTACCGTTGTTCCATCTGGCAGCTTCTTGAAAGTTAAATCAGGACGAAATGCCCAGCGTGATAATATCGAAACGTATTCTGGATCTTACTATCCAAATACAGATCAAATGATCACACGAATTATTCACTTAAAACATATTTCCGCAGATCAAGTAAACAAAGACCTTCGCATTCTTCCATCAAAAGATGGCGAAATGAACGTTTACCAACAAACAAACTCAATTATTATTTCAGACTGGGGCGCAAATATTGATCGTGTGATGAAAATCATCAATCAATTAGATGTTCCTGGTTTCGACGAGCAATTAGAAGTAGTGCGTATTCGTTACGCTAAAGCTAAAGACATCGCCGACCTTGTCGACAAAATTGTAAACAAGGGCCAAGGCACAAACCGTGCTGGCGTCGGAGTTACCGGTGGTTTCGGCGGCGGTGCTCCTCGTTTTTCAAGACCAGGCGGTTCATCAAGCCAGCAAGGCAATAGCTTTTTCATGGCTATTCCTGACGAAAGAACTAACTCGCTTATCATCGTCGGAAATAAATCTGGTATTGTTCGCGTAAAAAAACTAATTGGACAACTTGATTTCAAACCCAGTGAAGCAGATGGTGGTGGCGTATTCGTGTACTACGTAAAAAATGGGGAAGCGAAAAAAATCGCGGCCGTACTGCAAGGTGTTTCTAAAGACGCCGCTCCTAAAACACAACCAGGAGGCGCGAACCAACCTCCGCCATTCTTTGCTCCTCCGATCGGAATGGAAGGTGCCGCTGGTGATTCTAAATCGAGTGGCGCCGTATTCAGCGGTGAAGTAAAAATCACGGCGGATGAAACGACAAATAGTTTGATCATCACGGCTGGTAAAGGTGACTACGAAACAGTGATTAATCTTTTGAATAAAATTGATATCCCTCGTGATCAGGTTTTTGTTGAAGCCATCATTATGGAAATGAGCGCAAGCGATGGGTTTGGATTTAAACCATCTTATTACAACTTTGCTTCTGATAATGGTATCGCTCGTCAAAGTTTCTCGGGCGGGTTGAAAGCAGAAGAAGTTATCAATCCCCTAGCTGGCGTTGGTACTGTTTTAGGGTTTGGATCTGGAAAGGAAGTTGAATTAACACTGGGTACAACAAAACAAAAGGTCCCATCGTTGATTGGTTTGATCAATTTGCTTAAAAAGCTTACGAAAGCTAACATTTTATCTCGCCCACAAATTCTAGCTATGGATAATCAGGAAGCCCTGATCCAAGTCGGCGATAAAGTCGTTACATCGTCAACGCAGTCTACCTCTCCTCAAGGTACGACGATCACTACGCCGGTGATGGAAGAAGCAATGATTGAGTTGAAATTAAAACCATTCATCAATCCTACGAGCAAAGCTGTACGCATGGAAATCGATCAAAGTGTTAAACAGCCGTCGGCTGGGGTCGCAACACCTAAAGCATTCCAAGATAACACACAACCGTTAGCAACTAGAAAAATTAAAACGTTCATCGTTGTTGACGATGGCGACACGGCTGTTCTGGGAGGATTAATTAAAGATCGCGAAACAGAAGACATCGTTAAAGTCCCGCTTTTAGGAGATCTACCGATTCTTGGCTGGTTATTTAAATCTAAGGAAACTACAAAAGAAAAAGTAAACATGCTTGTTTTCCTAACTCCCAAAATTATTCGCAGCGGTGATGACACAAAACAGATTATCTCTAAAAAACTTGAGCAACGTGTCGATTTCATTAAATCCCAAGGCGGTGTGGATGCCTACGGTGAAGTTATCGACGATGTTAGAAATAAAACGACCATGAAACCTAAAGCGGCGGCAGCTCCACCCCCAGTAGATGATAACGCTGGACCAGATACGGATACAGAGTAACTATGTCAGTTGAAATCCAGAACCTTCTTCAAAAATCAACCGGCTTATCTCCAGAGCAGCTTAAAACACTCTGGAATAACACCTCGATGATTCGCAGTGAGAGCATTGGTGATGCTCTTTCAAAAAAAACGTTTCAAAACGCAGAAGAACTTGTTTCTGAATTATGCAAAGAACTGGGTTTAGATTTTATGAAAGATGTCCCTTACAATGACATCTCGGCCGATTTAGTTCGTGAAATTCCCATCAATTATTCAAAACAAAATTCCATCTTGCCTTTCAAAGAAGAAACAGATCAAGTCACCGTGCTTGTCTCTAACCCCCTGAATGTCAAAGCTCTCGATGATTTGCGTGTTCTATTCGGGAAACGTGTTAAGCCAGTTGTTACATTAGCTGGAAAATTACTGGACGCCATCAATCGTGTTTACGAAAAATCAACCGCCAACCTATCAGGTTTGGACGAAATTGATCAAGAAGAAGTGGATTTAGAAGACGGTATCGTGGATCTACTTGAAGCCGGTGAAGACGACGCGCCGGTTATCAAACTGGTCAACTCGCTTCTTTTCCGCGCTGTGAAAGAAAAAGCATCAGATATCCATATCGAACCGTACGAAAAAGATATGGTCGTTCGCTTTCGTATTGATGGTATTTTATTCGACATTTTTAAACCGCCAAAAAAACTACAAAACGCCATTTCATCCCGTATTAAAGTTATGGCGAATTTAAATATCGCCGAAAAACGTTTACCTCAAGACGGTCGTATCCCATTAAAAGTTGGTGGTAAAGATATCGATATTCGTCTCTCCACCGTGCCGACGGCTCACGGTGAACGCCTGGTAATGCGTCTTCAAGATAGATCGAATGTTATTTTAGAACTAGAACAACTAGGTTTTTCAGAAGGAAACCTACTCAAAATCGATGATTTATTAAGTCGCACTTACGGCATCATGCTGGTAACGGGTCCAACCGGTTCCGGTAAATCGACGACACTGTATGCGTGTCTGTCACGCCTAAATTCTACGGACGTAAACATCCTTACCGTTGAAGACCCCGTGGAACAACGAATTCACGGCATCGGCCAGGTGCAAGTAAATGCAAAAATTGGTTTAACATTTGCGGCCGGATTAAGATCATTTCTTCGTCAAGATCCAGACATCATTATGATCGGTGAGATTCGTGACTTAGAAACCAGCGAACTTGCGATCAACTCATCTCTTACTGGTCACTTAGTTTTATCAACATTGCATACGAACGATGCGGCCGGAGCATTTCCCCGTCTGATCGATATCGGTGCCGAGCCTTTCTTGATTGCAACGTCGATTCTGGGAGTTATTTCCCAGCGACTGGTTCGCGTTCTATGTCCGCATTGCAAAGCACCGCATGATCCGTCAGATTTTGAATTAAACACCCTAGGCGTGACCCGCCAGCAAGCCGCCATTGCACAAATATGCAAAGCGGTAGGCTGCAATCAATGCAATCAAAAAGGTTATGTAGGTCGTACTCTGATTCAAGAGCTACTGCCCGTTACGGATGATATTCGCTCCTTAATCATGCAAAAACGTGATGGTAATACGATCAAAAAACAAGCGGTCGCCAATGGTATGATCACATTCCGTGAAGATGGAATGAGAAAAGTTCTTGCTGGCATCACGACGATCGAAGAACTACTCAGCAACACCCAACTCGATATCTAAATCTCAATTGTAGAAACTTGGACTCGATCTGACAGTTCCCGCACGAGGCTTCGAATTCATCGGACAATAGGAAATAATGGCCATTCTTTAGTGCGCGGTTTTGCGATAAATAGCGGAGTTATTTCTCCCATAGACAGGCCTTAAAGGTTCAGTCTATTTGTTCAGGTATTGAGAAATAGCTAGTGATTTGGACCGTGAATCATTTAAGTTTATATATCATGGATGCACTCCATTGAATTCCCCACGGTGCATGACTTGCATCGATTTCAAATCCAATTTTTCTTAAGGTAGTGGCCAATCGAGGGTTTATGGTCATTGCCTGAATTTGAACATTTTTGACAGACGAAAATTCAGATCTAAGCCTATCTATTCCGTTTAAAACTCCAGCAAGAATTTTTGCAAACTCATTCGACGGATGTGCGGGAGTGGTCCCATCTACCATTCGGCCGCCATTTGGCTCACGCATACCAAGTGAGACAACTAAGATTTTTGCGCTGATTTGACCATCTGATGGATCTATAGTAAGCCAACTCATTAGACTACCTTCAATTGACGTACTCTGGAAAAACGTCGATTGCTTCCGATCTTTTTTACGAGAGACAATTCCATTACTTCGAATTTGCTCTATAATCGCAGACGCAACAATGTTAGAGACATGATTGTCCTTATACCTCGACGCAATAGCTGCAAGTAATTTATTAGTTTGTTTGTTGCTTTCTAAAGAATAACTCGGATTTTTATAAAATAATTTACACGAATTAGGAGTCGCAGAAATTGTAGGCACTGACCAAAATATAGACAATCCAACAAGGGCTAGTATTTGTTTTCGATAGCTAGAGAAGACGGTTATAAACATAAATTAATAACTTTCAATTTTCGATCCACGTTTGGTACCTAAGCTCGGTAATAGGGAGTCTAAAATAATCCAGATTAATTTTGACGGATTCATTCGCTTTGATTTATAGAATTAGCAATGAAAATTTATCTACGAATACTTGCTGTTTTTTATTTTATTGGATTTATTTTGCATTTCCTTGATGTTTTAGACCTCAGGCTACATGTTTCAACAATGAGTATTTCATGGCGAATTTGGATTATACTATTGCTCTGTGGAGATTTTGTAGCAGCGATAGGTTTATGGCAGCAAAAAAATGGGGGATACAGATATTTGTGACTATCGCGCTAGCGCAATTAGTTGCTTATTCAGGACTAATAGATTCACCAACTAATCAAATTTTTCTTATATGTTTTCACCTAATTACCTTGGTGCTTTATTTTTTCATAAAAAATCTAGTTAATTCTTAAACTTTGAAGTCATTTTAGTTTTTATTTTGGCCATAAAAGGAATGTTTAAGGCTCGTTTACATTCATCTAGACTGAACCTTGCTGACCAGGCCAAAGCGAAATAGCACAGATACTATGAACTGGCCCCTTAGCCTGCGGCTAAGGCCAAGTAAAATATCGCCAAATCAAGTGAATTTAAAACGTGCTCTCTAAAATCCAGAAAGATTCAACACGCTCGCTTTTATTGAGGGATCGAAACTCGAATGTATTACGAGGTAATTCGGATAATAATTTTTTTTGAAAAACTGTTTCAAGACAGCGCTTTTAAATTTCAACTAAACAACTGTCTTTCCAATAGAATTTAGCTTCTTAGCCGCAAGCTAAGGAGCCAGTTCTATTGAGAAAAGGTACTGACCCGAACCCGGTAATTCTGTTTTAATTCACGGAATAAACATTTATAACACGAATTAGCTGTCTTAAGCTCGTTGCAATTTCCGTAGTAGAATTACCGCAGGCGATAATTGATTTTGCTTTTTTTTGATTAACTAATTGAATATAGTTTCTCGGACAAAAACGTATTTCGTGACCATGCATTCGTTCAATTTTTTTTAAACGTTTTTCTATAAACTTTTTGTTTTCGAACGATAATTCTATTGTTTTTTTTTCACCGTCACGATCAGAATCTATTTTTGCGGGATTACCTATACTAATCACATACTCAGATTCACTTGTTCCCATTGTCTGTGTAATTGTGTAGTTTTCTGCAAAACAAAAACTACACATAAGGACAAAAAAAATCAAAATCTTCACTTAGCAGCCTCCTTATTAACAGCAGGCTCGACGTTATCGGGGGAAACTTTAACAATCCCAAACACTGATTTAACTGGCCGGTCGACTATAGCATCACAGTACCCGCTCGTTTTACTCTGCGGACAACCTAATAAAAATCGAATTTTTGGATTTTGAAGAAAAATTTTATTTACTCGAGAGCGCATATCCGGATGACTTCTAAATCTGCCTGTTGAAGAGACAACATCCGATTCAGCACCCGTAGGGCATATATACCCCCATCCTGAAGTTATTTCTTTAATCGCCGTAATCCGATCCGTGTTTTTATACTTTTCTACAAGTAGACTAGCCACTGTTTCAACAGCTAACCAATCAGGCACGACCTCATTTGTTTGGTCTTGGTTACACTTATCTCTATCTAAAAATCCTGCCTTTAAAAAAGGCCTTTTGATTGCTTCCACCGCAAAATTATCTTTTCCAAAATCGTATTTTGCCTGAATTGATTTCTCGTTCCTTAAACAGGCTACTAAGTTCTTTAAGGGGTATTGAGTTTTCTGCGATTCTTTACCACCAGCTTTAGAATAAAACTCCGAACATGGCCCGATGGAATGAGATAATTCATGGGCGATTATAAGTGTCGTGAGAGCATCATTGGGCTTTTGCGCTGAAATCCCCGGACAAATGTAGAAATTATTTTCACCTGTCATATAGTAGGCATTGGCAGTGAAAGCTTGAGCCAAGCGAGACTGCTTTGGATCTCTAATTGCAGAACAATCTGTTCCTCCAAATTCAATAGACTTAATTTTTTCCGTCCACTCTTGTTTTTTCTTCTCCGAGATAGGCAAGTTCTGAATTTGCAACAACAATTGCTTTTTCGCAGCCGGAAAGAGTTCTGACTGAACCTTTTTAACGTGCCCAACGTTTTGAACTTTATAAAAAATATCGTCAGCAAGCTTAATAGAAACTTTCGAAAAATGCCCATTTGCCAATAGCAATTGGGTGTCCTCCATTCTAGCTTGAGCACCAAAAGAAGACCTTTTTGTTGAATGAGCGCCCGCCGCATCTGAAACTAATAAATCAAATAGTTTTTCCGAAAGGCTTTCGTCACACTCTTTTTTTTCCTTCTGGCTACCGGACAAAGAGCAAGTAAAGTCTTTTTGCATACCTAGACCATATATAGCGAGTTTTCTAAAATAATTTTGGTTCGGATCAGCGAGCAATTGTTGAAATTGGGATACTATTTCACTTTTTTTTGTTCAACTATTTGATCGACTTTTGAAACGTGCTCCTTTGGCAACTTTTGCGACTTTGCTGCGCAAATCGTGCTGTACAAATCTTCGCAATACGGAGGTGAACTTTCCGCCGCATTTGCGAAATTAAGAAGAAAGGAAACCAGATATAATAGTAATCGACAAATCATCTGTTTCAAGTATACACAAAAAAACATTTTTCTAAAATCTTGAAGTTTCTCCCTGGACTTACGATATTCCTTGCTCATTGAGCGACTGAGATTCTAGATTGAAGTCGGGCCCTAAAAAGTGCCGACATTTTGTGGAAAATAAGTTAATAGGCTTCTAAAACAGTCACACCGAATTCCGCGTAGCCTTTTTCACCATTCTGAGCAATGAGCTCTACACGAATCCCATCAATAATTTCAGAGTTAAGAGCTTTAACCGACATTAACCCTTGAACTTTAAATGTACAATTACCACCATAATCTAAAACATCAGAAAAATACGCCGTACGCTTGTTTGTTAAACCAAAACCCACCGCGCCAAGTAAAGTTGAATAGGTTTGCTGAAATGGAATCCACGTACCGGCCTGATTACGACGAGCCGTCACGCGAGCTTTAAAATTATTGCGTCCATTTAAAACATAGGTGTCGATAAAATCATAACCGTTATGACAGTTTATATTTCTATAGAGAAGGTTTCTATTAGATACATACTCTAAACCACGCACATAGCGGCCAGGAACCAACCCTTGCACATAATACACATCATTTTTTCTACCCAAGCGACCTTGATTTAACGCTTCATCATCAATGCTGTATCGATACTGGACTGGATAAACCACCACTTTAGTAACGGGAGATTTTCCCGGAATGGTTTGCGTAACTGTCATTTTAATAGACCGTGCAACACCACGCTGACCTTCAGCCAACACATATGATTCTGTAGCATCGAACAACTGGTAATGTTCATTTGATTCTTTAGCCCAATTTACTTTTTCAAATTCAACACCAGCAATATCGCCTTCAGCTCGCCCTTGAAAGTATTTCGAAAACTGATCCCAACGGTATACAGAATCAGATTCCACTTCTGCTGGACTAAGCTCATTCAAATTTCCCTCCGCAAGAAACAAGCCCGAAAACAATTTTGTACCCTGCTGTACATCTTCCAGAGTCACTTTCATTTTAGCTGGCGGAACCGTGTCACCTGGCTTTTGAGATAATCCACTATTATCGCCGCTGGTATCAGGGCGCGTAAGATGAGCGTTTTGCGAGCACGCAAACATAAAGATAGCTAAGGTGCTAAGAATTATTTTTTTCATTCGGTGACTCCTCTCGATACGCTTATTTACACTCTTTCTTAAGTTCTCGTGTCCAAACTTTGATTTCAGCTCGCCGATTCACTGAATGATCATCTTCCGTGTCACCCAGTTTAATCAGTTCTTTTTTGCCTTTACCTTTTGTTTCTAACAACTTTGGATCAAGCCCTAGCTGTAACAGCGCTTCAGATATCGTTTTCGCACGTTTTTTAGATAATTTGAAATTGTAGCTATCTGTTCCTGGTTTTGAAGCATGACCATGGATAGATACATGACTAATGTTATAAAAATGCTCTTTAGTGTACGCTATTAACTTTTCAAATTCCGATCGCGATTGATCATTCAGAACATCTTTGTTGTTATCAAAGCGAATCATTGCGCTGTATGTCTCTTCGACCTTATCGATATCGTAGCACTCCGGGTTTTTATTCACAGCCTCTTCTTTAGGAGGCTCTGGAGTTGATACTACTTTTGTTTCTTCTGGCGAATACTTCAACCCTATATACATGCGCGTATCTAACGGTTCGCTATTATTAATGCTATCAAGGCCCATTCCAGCAAAAAAATTCAGACTAGAGTTAGCTGCGTATCTAGCGCCTACTTTTAGTTCATTCGGATTAAACACAGTCTTAATTGGCAAAGTCCAAGTTTTTTCAAAATCAGATGTCACTGCCCATTTCTCGGTGACAGGCAATAATCCAGAAATACTAGCGATCATTCGTTGAGATTGATCTAAATTGGGATCAACATCATCTTTTGCTTTTGAATTTTCCAAATAACCGATTTTCGCTACGTACTGCAACAACCCGATGTTGTGTTCAAATGCAATCGCAAGACCTATCCCGGCGCCCGTATCGCTTGTAAATTTGGTTCCAGATCCCGTTGGCGCCGTCATCAAGGCATGTACGCCCCACGCCGATGTGGCGCTAATGGGACGACGATAGTTAATACGTAAATTTGTATCCGCTAAATTAACGCTGGTATCGCCAGAAATTTTTGATTGCACCAATGAACCTGTAAGCCCGATACTCCAAGCATCGTTCAATCGATAAGCACCACCGAAATTTAAAGTTTGAAACCAATCTATAACCGACGTGTATGTTTTCCGGTTGTCTT
Source organism: uncultured Bdellovibrio sp. (assembly GCA_963932905.1). Taxonomy (GTDB): domain Bacteria; phylum Bdellovibrionota; class Bdellovibrionia; order Bdellovibrionales; family Bdellovibrionaceae; genus UBA2316. The sequence goes on along the minus strand of CAWVRN010000014.1, from coordinate 38,800 downwards.
CCGATTTCAATGTCAGTGGTGAAGATTTGTAAGAAAAGCCCAGTGTCGCCATCCACTTTCTATATTCTGGAGACAGAGAATCTTCTAACCCCACCGACTCGGAAGATTCATACAGCATGGAATTCGATCGTTCGTAATACTGTATATTAGTTGCAGCTTGGCCAGCGATTGATATTAAAATGACTAATAGATTGAGTCGTAGTTTTTTAATCACCCTATAATTGTAATATTTTAAGCACCGGGTTCAACACATTGTGGAGCTAGCCTTATCTTAAGTCAGGGCTAGCTTTTTACGAGGTGACGCGTTCTACAGATAAAATGCCTTTGATTTTTTGCATTTCAAAAATAGTTTGATTTAGCTGCGATGAATCCCGAACAGAAATATCAAACAAGCAAATCGCTTTTTTATCTTTGGTCGTACGAATATTCACAGACTGAATATTGATTCCCAATGCAGAGAATGACTCGGTCATAGTTTTTAACAAACCAGGAACGTCCAAGCAGGTGATTTTCATACGCACTACACGTTCCATACCCTCGCCCGCTTGCTTCACATTCCAAGAAACGTCGACTTTACGAAGTTGATCTAGTTCAAATGCTTTCTTGCAGTCGCTACGGTGGATGGCCACGCCACGACCACGCGAAATGAAGCCAATGATCGGGTCACCAGGAATTGGCGAACAACATTTAGCAAAATGCACCAGCATATCATCCATCCCTTCAACAGAGATCAATGATTTCGTACGTTTTAATTTTTGCGAAGCGCCCTTAAGAACTTTCTCCATGAAAGATGATTCTTTAGGGGCTTTTTCTTCTAAATTTGATTTCGGTGCTAAACGATCAACTAAATGACGAGGCTCTAATTTTCCATAGCCAACTTTGATATACATTTCATCGATACCATGAACGCCGCCATCTTTTAGAAACTTCTCAAACTCTTCGCCTTTCAAGTAACGAACGGCGGCTAAACCGAATTTTCTAAATTCTTTTTCAACAAGTTCTTTACCCAGTAACCAGCTACGTTTACGTTGTTCTTCTTTAACGAACACTCGAATTTTACTTTGTGCTTTGCTGGTAATACAGAATTTCAACCAATCTTTAGATGGTGTTTGAGTTTTCGAAGTAACGATTTCAACGGTATCACCGTTTTTCAATTTATGTTTTAACGGAACCATTTTTCCGTTGATACGTGCACCCGCACATTGATTTCCTAAATCAGTGTGAATCGCATACGCAAAATCAATCGGCGTCGCCCCGTCTGGTAATTCTTTAACATCGCCATTTGGCGTGAACACATATATTTCCGTTTCAAACATTTCTGTTTTTACAGTGTCCAAGAACTCTTCTGGATTACGAACTGTCTGGTGCCATGCGACCAGATCGCGCATCCAATTTGATTGTCCAATGGCTTCGTCTTCAATTTTACCGCGCTCTTTATATTTCCAGTGAGCGGCGATCCCGCGCTCGGCAATCAAATGCATTTCTTCAGTACGAATTTGAATTTCAATTCGATCCCCACCCGGGCCCAATACTGTCGTATGCAGTGAACGGTAATTATTTGTTTTCGGCATCGCGATGAAGTCTTTGAAACGACCAGGTACCGGTTTCCACAATGCATGGATGTGACCAAGAACTTCGTAACACTCAGGAATACTGGCGACAATCACACGAAATGCCAGAACGTCAAACACTTGCTCGTACTCGATATTACGTGCCTGCATTTTTCGGTAGATGGACCATAAATGCTTTGATCGACCATAAACGTGATACTTGACCGTCGTTTTTTCTAGCGATTTACCTATAAGCCTCTTCACATCATCAATGTAGCGATCTGTTTCAGCTTCCGTCTTTTTAACTTTTTGATTTAATTGGTAATACATATCCGGTCGATAGTAACGAAAGCAAAGATCTTCGAGTTCGATCTTTAATTCATTGATACCCATACGACCGGCCAATGGGCAGTAGATTTCTAATGTTTCTAAAGCAATGCGCGCTTGTTTTTCATACGGCATATGGTTCAGCGTACGCATGTTATGCAAACGATCAGCGAGTTTAACTAGCACGACGCGGATATCTTTCCCCATCGCCACGATCATTTTCCGAAAATTCTCGCCCTGTTTTTCAACCGAGTTTTTAAACTTCATCTGACCGATCTTGGTTACACCATCCACCAAAGCGGCGACGGTTTCTCCAAATTCACGACGAACATCTTCCAAGGTAACTTCTGTATCCTCTACAGTATCGTGCAGAATTCCTGTGATAATAGAATCGATATCCAAACGGAGATCAGCCAGAATGCCAGCCACTGATAACGGATGAAATATATACGGCTCACCACTGCGACGAAATTGTCCTTCGTGAGCTTTTTCAGAAAAATAATAGGCTTTTTTTACGGTTTGGACGTCAGCATGCGGATGATAATTTGTAATTTTTTTACAAAGATCATCGATCGTCTTGATTGGAACATTTCGAGTCGCATCCTCTGCGACAAAAGCGATTTCAGCCATATCTCGTTTTTTCGGAAGAACGCCAGTTAACTAAAATAAGAGTGAACCGAAATCAGGTGAAGCGACAAAGAACTCTTATGTTACTATGAGTTTATTTGTTTAAATCCGCTTCGATATCTTTAATACACGTTGCGTTATCAAGATGGCTTTCGTAACCTACGTTACCAGCCGCTACTTCACGAAGCGATGCTACGATGTACTTATTGCTTTTTAAAGCAACCGTCGCCTCAGAACCCTTCAAAAGCTGCTTTGCACGCTTTGAAACCATTAAAACTAATGCGAAACGATTTGGAACCTTTTCCAAGCAATCTTCAACTGTTACACGAGCCATTCAATTCCTCCGAAGCTTATATGTCTAACTTTAGGCGAGGATATTTTCAATGATTTTTTTAAATTCCGCATAAGAAGTTTCAAAATGATCATTTACGATGCGGTAATCGTATCCTGGCGCCTCGGCCATTTCTTTTTTTGCATTTTCCATACGGACTTCAATATCGGGAGGGATACGTCCGTCGCGCTTAACAATACGCTTTCTCAACTCTTCAATCGAAGGTGGCAGGATAAAGATACTTTGGCTTTGCGGATAAAGCTCTTTAAACGTCTTAGCGCCTTGAATGTCGACATCCATAATCACACAGCGACCCTGTTTCCAAGCATCTTCAATCTGTACGCGAGAAGTGCCGTACAAGTGATTGTGAACTCGAGCCCATTCGACAAAAAAACCTTCTTCTTTCTTTGAGTTGAATTCATCTTCAGTGATGAAAAAATAAGGAAAGCCTTGAGATTCGCCCTTTCTCATTGCGCGCGTGGTGTAGGTAATGGTGTCGAACAGCACTTTGTTGTCGGCGCAGATTTTTTCGATAAAACTGCTTTTTCCGGCACCACTTGGCGCTGCTAGAATAATTAAATTAGTCTTCATTCAATATTCTGCGCTTGTTCCTTAAGTTTTTCGATCAAACTCTTGGCCTCTACCACATGTTGTGTGATTTTCGAGCTTTGAGACTTTGATCCTATAGTATTAATTTCTCTGAGTAACTCTTGAGTGTAAAAGTCTATTTTCTTTCCGTTTGAATTTTTAGACAAAAGGAGGTTTTTGTAGTTACGGATATGTTCTTCTAGGCGCTGAATCTCTTCGGCTATATCAGTTTTTTCAGTCCAAAAGAATAACTCTTGCTGAAACTTCGTATCGTCGATGTTCTCAACCAGGCCTTTACTTTTGATTTTATCTTTCAGCCTTTGAGAAACCTCAAGATTATGTATCTCTTTTAAGTTTTTAACACTATCAACTTCTTCGCTCAATTTCGACAGTAGACTTAGAAATTCCTTCTTCAGAGACTGTCCTTCACGTACACGTTCAGCCAGACACAGTTTTGCAGATTCTTTTAGCAACGAGATCACTTCGGAACGTTCACTTTTTGAAAGCTCGACCTCTTCTTTGACTTTCAATACTGGCGCCGAGGAAATAATTTGATTCAAGTGAACTTCACTTTTTAACTTAAGTCGCTTATTTAAGCTCTGCAATTCTTTATGAATTTTATCGGCGAGCGCGAAATTGATTTCGACGCCCGAGATTTCGTTGCTGGTTTTAATTTTGCGATTGCAGAAAATATCGATCGTACCTCGAGCAAAGAACTCAGGCAGAATACGACGAAACTCAGATTCAATCGCCACATACTCTTTCGGCATATGAAAACGTAGTTCCAAGAAACGACCATTCACAGATTTTATATTTAATTCTATTTGGAAATTTTTTAGTTCCTTTTTAGCGGAACCGTAGCCAGTCATGCTCTTCATGTCGGGATTATGGCGAAGAACTATCTATTCGTCAACAGAGGCCTGGCCTTGCCTATTTAACGCGCTATTTCGAAAGCAGAAACGATAACGGCGCCTCCGTTAAAGAAAGGCGCCGTTATTGGGATCATAGTCCAAAGATTACTGATTGTGTTTTTTACGGTGGATTTTTTTGCTAGTGAGGTCTTGCATTTTTTCGATTTTAACCGCTTCTTTTTTAGTTACTTTGCCGTCCGCCTTTGCTTTCTCTTCGGCATTGTCAATACGTTGCTCACGAGCTTCCAATTTTTTAGCTTCTTCTGGAGTCAAAGTACCATTTTTTACACCTTCGCCGATACGCTTCTGTTGGCGTTCTTGGCGTTTATCAATTAGTTAGAACAACGAAACGGTTTCGTCTTTTTTCAGCCAGCGAATCTGCTTATCACGCTGAAACCATGTTTTCTGCTTCTTTATGAGCTGCATGGTACTGATCGAAATATCTTTTTCGAGCGACTCTACACTTTCCGCATTTGGGCTCTGCAACCAGTGAATTGTTTCTCTGTAGCCGACACTAGATAAAGGATCCCAATTGACCATACCTTTAGCTAACAGACTTTTAACCTCGCCTACGAGTCCCATCTGAAGCATTTTTTTTGTACGAAGAATAACCATATCGCGAAGAACGTCTTTATCTGCGGTAATTCCAATCTTTGTTAACGGATAAGGAAATGCCCTTTGAGCGTCAGAAAATTCCTTCTGAATTTGAGTCATTGGCTTCCCTTCTGAGCGCATCAACTGATAGGAACGCTCGATGCGATAATGATCGTTCACCGAAATTTTTTTAGCAAACTCCGGGTCTGTTTTTTCAATCCATCGATACAGATACTCAAAACCTTCTAAAACAACCAGTTGATCAAATTCTTTTTTGACTTCGTCCTTAATGACGCTGACCGGGTACATCCCTTTTTCAATAGCTTGGAAATAAAACCCAGTTCCACCTACCACAAAAATTTTCTTTTCAGGTATGGATTCAAGCAAATTAAAAAACAAACGCTCATATTGACCGGCCGTAATCGTCTCTGGGTAATCGATTTCGCTGTACAGATAATGTGGCCGAACCCTTAAATCTTCCGGTGATGGCTTACTACTGCCAATGTCTAGGTGTTTATAAATCTGAACACTATCGCAATTAACGATGCAAGAATCAGGATATTTTTTCGCATGCTCCAGCGCCCAGAAAGATTTTCCGGCAGCGGTAGGCCCAACAACAAAGACTACGTTTTTGTCGGAGTTAGTTGATGCGGCCAAATTCTTTCTCTAAGTACTTAAACGAGAATTCCAAATTCACCGGGCGACCATGCGGACAGAAACTTGATAGTGGATGCTCGTCCATATCGGCTAGCAATTTCTCCATTTCGGACTGACTTAAACTCTGCCCCGCTCGAATTGCCGAATGACAGGCAAGCGTGGCCACGAAATCTTTCACGCGATTTTCAAAAACGTAGCTTGTCGAAACAGACTCAGCTTCGTTGATGAATTGATGGATTAATTTCAGCACGCCGTATTCTTTTATCTCGGTAGGAATACCCAGAATACAAATTGAGGCAGGACCCGTTTGCTCAAACTGGATTCCAATTTTATCCAACTGCTCTTGATTCTTTAAAAGCAGCTCAACTTGATCCACTTCCAAATCCATAGAAATAGGAATCAGCAATTTTTGAATTCCAATCGAACCATTTTTATATTGATTTAAAATACGTTCAAACAGCACCCGTTCATGAGCCGCGTGCTGATCCACTAGCACCATTTTTTCAGCATTCTGACAAACTATGTAAGTCAGATCCACTTGCCCGATCACTTGGTACTGTTGCCAGTAGATATCGGCCTTTTCGGTCTGCAACGAATTTACCACAGCAGCTGATTTAGATACTTCTGTTGCAATAGGCACTTGTCGATCCGCGAATAAATGCGGTGTTGGGAAAACTTTTTTCTGAAATTGCGCTGAAAACAATTGTGGATCGCGAAAGCTGCTTTGAGTTGAATGATGCACCGGCGTAGTCATGGATGGCACTGACGACGTCGAAAGATCTGATGTCGCGATTTCTGTCGTCGTTGATTCATGAGATGGGTTTGTCACCATTTCTTTCCAAGGGCCAGATGACAATGCTTTTTCTAAGGTATGATAAACCAATCTAAATACTTTTTGAGTGTCCGTGAACTTCACTTGCGATTTTGCTGGGTGAATATTGATATCTACGAAATCTTTAGGGCAATTGATATTGATCACTACCCGCGGGTATTCACCGTGCATAAGAAGATTTTTGAAGGCTTCCATCACAGCACTTTGGATCATTTTATCTTGCACCCAGCGGTTTTGCACAAACACCCAAATATTCTTACTATTTTTTTCAACATCATACGGACTCATGAAGACCGCCTCGACATCAAAGCCATCTGACTGTTTAGCGACAGAGAAAACTTTTTCATCGCCAAACAACCATTGCGCGCGTTCTTTCAGTGTCGTGGCTCCTGGTGTTTGGAAAACCATTTTTTGCCCATCGAAGACTTTGAACTCAACCTTATAATTGATCAGTGCCATCGCCTTGATCACTTGCTTGATTAAACTGTGCTCATAACTAGCGGTTTTTAAGAACTTAATACGCACCGGAGTGTTTTCAAATAATTGCGACACGCGAACCAATGTGCCTACCGGCAATTGCGTCGTTGATACATCTGATTTTTCGCCGAACTTGGACTGAATTTTATGGGCCGTCGGGGCCTCAGGCTGACGTGAGATAATTTCAAAGTCAGAAACGGCCGAAATAGATGCTAACGCTTCTCCGCGGAAACCGTAACTTGATAAATTCCAAATATCTTCATACTCACTGATTTTCGAAGTGCTGTGGCGATCTAATGCCATAGCCAACTCCGTCGGCGCAATGCCTTTACCGTTATCTTGAACGACGATATCACGGCCACCATTATCAAAACGAACTTCAATTTTAGTTGAACCAGCATCAATGGCATTCTCAACGAGCTCTTTCACCAAGTGCGAGGGCCGCTCTACCACTTCACCGGCGGCAATTTGATCAATAACCTGCTTATTTAAATAACTTATGGACATACAGGTTTCTTAGCCTAAAACTCGTACAGTGTCGATACGTTAATACCGACATATTGCTTAGATTCGATATAGTATTTTACATCCGCGCGTAGACCTATGACGCCCAAACGCGTAGCCGCACCCAGCCGGAATAACACTCCAAAATTCATATCATCCAGCACATAAGTATCGTAACCGACCCCAGCTGGATTCTTCAGACTGACTTCGAAATGTGAATACTTGATCATCGGGCCAAATCCATAACTGGCCATAAAACTATGAGCCAACGGAATGATCGTATCAAAAGTAAATTGTAAATTAATAATCTGACCCGATGTCGATCGTCCGGTGATTTTTTCGTAATACGCCGGCGCACCCGAGTGATACATGACTGCCAGATCCGTCGACATTTCTCCGGAAAACAAAGTATTGAAACCGACAAGTCGGTAACCAAAGAACATGATATTATCGCTGCGTGTATTCGACATCGTGTCTTCAATATAATTCTGCTGCTCTACGATCAGTCCTTGATATCGAGAAACATAAATAGGTTTGGACGTTTTTTTCGCCTCTTTTTTAGCGGGCTTCTTTTCTGCGGCAACTTGTGTGGCCGCATCTGTTTCTGCAGCCGGGTCCGTTTTGCCTTTCTTTTTTCGATTTTGTACATACTGAGCCGTCACAATTTTGATTTCAGACGAAGAGATATAACCGTCTTGATTTTTACCTATGCGTATTTTGTGAAAGTCATAAACGAATTTTTGTTTAGAGACGTAATAAAAGGTCCCTGGTTTTAACGTCGCAATAACTGGGGAATCAAAATCGGGCTGCGCGTACACGTAGGGGAATTCACCGCCAATTTCTGCAATCAAACTTTGTTGCTGAGCTTGAGCATACACCTGTGTCCCCGGCCACGCCAAGAAGGTCATCAGAAATGCAAGAACTACGACCATCGAATCTGCCACACTTTATAGAAGGCTTCCAGCACGATCTTCATCGACATTTTGCTTTTGCCGACACGACGATCTTCAAAAACGATAGGGACTTCTTTGCACTTAAAGCCCTTTCGACTGGCTTTATATTTAAGCTCGATTTGAAAACTATAACCATTTGACGTCACAGAATCTAAATTAATCTTCTCTAAAACATCGCGGCGCCAAGAATTAAATCCGCCCGTCCAATCATTGATGGGAAAACCTAAAATAATTTTTGAATATAGACTACCACCGCGAGATATGAATTTGCGCAGCAGTCCCCAATTCACAGTTTCGCCCTGAGGAACATAGCGTGAACCAATGACAAAATCGTAAGTGCCCCACTCATTCACATGCTTAGACAAGTCAATTGGGCGGTGAGAAAAATCAGCATCCATTTCGATCAGATGACTATAACCTTTTTCAAGACCCCACTTGAAACCCGCGATGTAGGCGCGACCAAGTCCTTCTTTTTTCAGTCGAGTCAGCAAATGAACCTGCCCAGGGAAGTCTATCATTAAATTTTGAACGATTTGTCCGGTACCATCTGGTGAATTGTCATCCACCACCAGAATATGCAAATCTAATTTTTGATTCAAAACCGCCCGAACGATGGAATCAATGTTCTCTTTTTCATTGTAAGTAGGAATTATGACTAGACCCTTTGGCATAGGGCAATCTTATTATAATTTTCCGTGGATTCAAGCAGTTATTCGATCTTTATAAAGCGGAAATTTCGCTATTTGGGCGCGTGCTAACCGATACACTAGCATTCGCCAAATGAGCCGGCGGCTTGACTTGCTTTCTTTTAGGTAATGCTAATGGGTAAAAAGTAGCTTTAATGGGGTCAGCTTTACGAAGATCAATTTTGGCTTTGACCATTTGGCAGGCTAGTTCTGGGTTACGTTTGTATACAACCGGATCAAAACCACATTCATGACAAATCAACGACATTCTCCAGCGGATCTGAATGGCCATTTCAATCACGAACAAATTTGCAATAAATATCACAAACACGATAGGATCTAATTGATGGCGAAAAAGATAGTTAAAAGCCATCGCGCCCACTAAAGCACCGAAAACGTTCAGAACGCCTAAACGTTTACGCTTAAAGTAAGTTTTTGGAGAACGACAGAAGGCGCAAAAACCACTATGACTCATATTCTAAGTATATTCCATCTCTTGCATAGTCCGATGTTTTTTGATCGAAATCTAGACAGACCCAAGGTCCAGATTTTATTAATCCATTTAATGGTTTATAAATTTAATCTAAACTATAAACAATGAAGACATCTAAAATATTTCTCTCTATTTTATTGTTTCTTTCCATAAGTCATCACGCGTGGGCACAAAACTACGAAACTGAAGAGTACTCGTATGAAGAACTGCTTGATAAAATCAAAACAAAACAGAAAAAATACATCAAGCAAGCTGCGGGCACGCCTTGGGATCAAATTTATATTTACCCTTCGTTTGCAGTAATTCAAGCCTACACGAAAATTTCGGGTGATTTGGCACCTAACTTTTACCATAGCGGCCTACAACTTTCGGTCGGTATGGATTTGTTTTCAGAGCATTGGTACTCAGAAACATCATTTAGAAATTTCGGCACTACGAAAGTAGAATCAAAAGAACTGGCACTCAAAGAACTTGATTTCAAGATCGGTCACAAAAGTTACATTACAAACTCACTGGAATACCGTCTAGCTTTAGGAGTCAGTACACGCATGATTCGCCTATCCGATGAAACAGTCAATCTTCACCAAGAATCAAAAAATCCAGCATTGATTTCCTCATTTGGTGTTTTATCAAGCTTACCTAATTCGCCTTTATTGTTGGGGTTAGAGATTAACTATCGGAGCCTATTAGTAGCCAATGATTTTGATAGAGGATCGACCGGACTTAACTTTATTTTCATGGGATATTTTTAAACAATGAGCTTTTTCGGGAACCTCCAATACAAAACAAAAAAGAGTGTTGTCTTCCTGATTTGGTTTTTCAAAAACCCCATTGAGCATATCAAACGATTGCCAAAATGGTCTCTAAGGAATGTCTTACTGGTTCACTTTTTATTCTCTGTCGCTTCGGGAACTGTCGCCGGCGTTATTAGTTTAAAGTTTTGGAATATTCTATTCGGCGTGCTTGCGTTCCCGTTTATTTCGATGATGTTAACGGTGGTTCTGTCGACGTTTATCTATTATTATTTTCAAGTATTTGAAAAACGTTCCGTGGATTTTATCCAGCTTTTATCCGTCGTCGTTTTTGCCAATTTTCCATTTTTTGTATTTCAAATTGCCTCAAACTACATCCCCATTATCAGCATCGTCGGACTTTTATTTACGGGCATGTTATTGATCGTCGGACTGACTGAAAATTTCAAAATGAGCAAACGTCGTTCGATTCGCCTTGTGGGAACACTTTGGTTTTTGATCTTTTTAGTTTGGTTAAGCAATCGCTTTAGCGTTGAAAAACTAGACAAGTTTTAGTTTCGTATTTTATGTTAACACAAAACACATAAGGGCCATTTATGAAAACCGCACGTTTCATTGTTTTACTATTCATGACCATCATGGCTTCGGTTCAAACTCACGCAACGAAAAAAAAATCCACTGAAACCGTTTGCCAATACGCAGGTCGCGTTGGAAAAAAAGAATTTTTAAAACTAATAAAGATAACCAAGGCCCCTACATACGAAAGCGAACTTCGTAAAATGTTCAGCGTGGATTCCTTCAGTGAAGTTGACAAACTCTTTAGCCTAGTGGGCACTGATGCCATCGATCTTACAAAAATTGATTTAGATAAAGACGGAACTACCGACTACATTCTACACCGCAAGGAGGGATCTATCCATTGCGGCGCTGTCGCAGTTCTATTAGGTCGAAAAGATTTCCATGTCGCAATTGCCGGCGTTCCTGATTTCAACACTTGCGAGTTGAATACTGGCATTTACGTTCACAATGATAAAAACTTTTTAGTGTTTTCAACGAACAATGAGCTTTCTATTCAGGAAGTTAAGAAAGCCAAGCTTGCCGAACTTTGCGTTCTTTAGTTACGACCAGTGGACCCGAATCCACCAGCGCCACGCTCGGTCGCACTCAAATCAGTCACAAGTTCAAGCTCAGCTTGAATGATTGGGCACACCACAAGTTGAGCCACCCGCTCTTGATCTTGGATTTCCACAGCTTCTTGGCTTAAATTAATAACGATGATTTTAACTTCACCGCGATAATCCGCGTCGATCGTTCCAGGCGTATTCAACAATGTCATACCTTGTTTGATTGCCCAACCACTGCGAGGACGCGCTTGAATTTCAAAACCTTCTGGTATTTCAAAAGACAATCCGGTTGGAACCAAAACACGCTCCATGGGTTTAACCATCATAGGTTTTTCTAACTGTGCCCGTACATCTAGACCACTGGAACCGCGCGATTGGTATGCCGGTAATTCGCCTTTGAAATTGGCTAACTTTTTGATTTTAACTTTCATACTCTAGCTCCCTCTATGAATTCATCCACCAAGAATTTTTAGATTCTACATTAGGCCCAACAAGTGCGCCCGACAATAAATCTAACTCCATGTGGTGTTCTAAGTATTCGTGGACAGAATCCACGCTAATTTTGGAAATCATTCTTTGAATATCTTCGACTGTTTTCGGTTTTTGGAAAATAAGTTCATTAATCGCGATACTGTTCATGCGATTTTCCACATCATCTGAGCCCAATAAAATTGCGCCTTTGATTTGGCTTTTGAAAAATTCGACTTCTTTCTTAGTCAAACCTTGAGATTTTAATTTCCTAAGTTCTTTTTCCGTTGTGGCTACCAATTCTTTTAATTTTTTTCCATCACAGGCGGCTTGAATCGTGATAAATCCTGCATCTGACATTGTATGCAACTGGCTTTGGATCGAATACGCCAAACCTTTAGTTTCGCGAACACTTTGGAACAGACGCGACGTCATTCCACCACCCAGGACCGAGTTAATAATAAAAGCTTCCATACGTAGATCATCACGGAACGAAGCCGCAGGAAGAGCCATCAAAACATGAGTCTGCTCTGAATCTTTATTCTTAGCTGTTTTTGATTTTGTAAACACCGGGCGATTAGTCCCCATACGAGGAATACCGTGCTTTACTTTACGTTTTTTTAAATTCCTATTTAGAAAATCAACAATACGATCGTGATCTAAATTACCCGCGCACGCGATAACCAAGTTAGAACCTTGATAATTATCATGGTAATAGTCGTAAATGTCAGATTCTCTAAATCCAAATACAGATTTGATCGAACCTAGAATTGGCTTACCCACATTGTGATCTTTGTATACCGGCTCAAGTAAATAGTCGTATATAATATCGTCCGGTTGATCTTCACTCATCGCTATTTCTTGGATGACGACATTCTTTTCGTTCTTAAAATCCTTTTTCGAGAATTTCATATTGGAAACTAAATCCACCAAAACATCGAGCGCGATTTTCCAGTCGTCTTTTAAAACAAGACCATGAAAACACGTGTGTTCCTTGCTGGTGAACGCGTTTAAATCACCACCCACTGCTTCCAGTGATTTAGCGATATCAAATGCGCTTCTTTTCTTAGTCCCTTTGAAAACGATATGTTCTAGGAAATGAGTGATGCCGGATAACTTTTCGGTTTCATAGCGAGAACCGACGTCTACCCACACACCGACAGAAAAGGCTTGTGCCGTAGAGTGGTGTTCTGTAACCAGTGTAGCACCACTCTCTAGCAAAGTTTTTTTATATTTATGGGTAGGCATCTTTGATTATTGCAACAAAGCTTTACGAGACAGCTTAATACGTCCAGCTCTATCAACTTCAAGAACTTTCACGTCGATAGTTTCGCCTTCTTTAAGCACATCAGTAACTTGTTTAATTCTTTCGTTTGCGATTTCAGAAATATGCAATAGACCTTGAGTTCCATTAAAGATTTCAACAAACGCACCAAATTCAGCGATTTTAACTACGCGGCCTTTGTACGTTTTGCCTACTTCGGCTTCCGCACAAATGTCGTTGATCATCGCGATAGCTTTTTTAGTTGCTTCTGGATCACTAGACGCTACGTGAATAGTTCCATCATCTTCGATTTCGATCTTAACGCCAGTGGCTTCCGTGATACCACGGATAACTTTACCACCCGCGCCGATAACTTCGCGGATTTTATCTGGTTTAATTTTAAGAGTTTCAATTCTTGGAGCGAAATCAGAGATCTGACCACGAGGTGCCTTGATCACTTTTTCCATTTCATTCAATATATGGATGCGACCAACACGGGCTTGCTCAAGAGCTTGCTCCATTACATCAAACGATACTGAGTCGATTTTGATATCCATTTGAAGTGCTGTGATACCTGTTGAAGTACCGGCAACTTTAAAGTCCATATCACCTAAATGATCTTCATCACCTAAGATGTCACTTAGCACTGCGTATTTATTGCCTTCTTTAATCAAGCCCATTGCAATACCCGCAACGTTACCTTTGATTTGAACGCCAGCATCAAGAAGTGCTAACGTGCCCGAACACACAGTTCCCATTGATGATGAACCATTACTTTCAAGAACTTCACTGACTACGCGAATAGTGTATGGGAATGTCGCTTGATCCGGGATAACTGGCTTTAATGCACGCTCAGCTAAATTACCGTGACCGATTTCACGACGACCTTGACCGCCGAAACGACCGACTTCACCCACTGAATACGGAGGGAAATTATAGTGCAACATAAATTTGCGCTTAATAGTTCCATGAAGAGCATCAACTGATTGCTCGTCATCACCGGTACCTAATGTTACCGTTCCAAGCACTTGGGTCTCACCGCGAGTGAATAGACCAGAACCATGGGCACGAGGTAAGAATCCAACTTCGTTTGAGATAGGACGTACTGTTTTAGTGTCACGGCCGTCTAAACGGATTTTATTTTCTAGGATCAACGCACGAGATACTTTGTATTTTACGTCTTCAACAATCGTATTTAAATCCTTAGCTCGCTCCGCTTTAAGATCTTTATCAGTGATCGATTCAACGTAAGCCGTGTGAGCTTTATCGTAAGCTTCATCCACTGCTGCGTAACGTTCCATTTTTTCTTTAACTTGGAACGCTTTTTGGATTTCTGGAGTTAGGAACGATTCAACTTGTGCACGGAAAGTTTCGTCAATTTTTTTAGCTTCAAATTTACGCTTAGCTTTTGATCCCGTTTTTTCACGTAGTTCATCTTGAGCGTTTAATAAAGGCTGCAACGCTTCGTGTGCAAATTTAAGCGCACCTAAAACAGCCGCTTCATTTACAAATTTAGTTTCGCCTTCCACCATTAAGATACCATTACGTGTTCCCGCAACGATAACATCCAAATCCGATTTCTCCATTTGTTGCGGCGTTGGATTCGCAATGAAATGTCCATCAACACGGCCGACTTGGATCGCCGCTGTTGGGCCTCCAAATGGGATATCTGAAATGTGAAGTGCTGATGAAGCTCCGAGTGAAGCTAGAATTTCAATTGGGAATGAACCATCGGCGCTCAGTACTGTTGCCACAACTTGAGTTTCGTTACGGTAGCCTTCTGGGAATGAAGGTCTTAGAGGTCTATCGATCAAACGAGCAATCAATACTTGCTCAGTGCTTGGCTTGCTTTCGCGTTTAAAATAACCACCTGGGATTTTACCAGTGGCGTAGAATTTTTCTTGGTATTCAACTGTTAGAGGGAAGAAATCTACAGCTGCTGGTTCTTTTTTAGAAACCGCTGTTACTAGTACGACATTGTTACCGCAAGTAACGAGTGTCGATCCATCTGCCTGCTTGGCCATTCTTCCTGTTTCAATAGTGATTTGTTTGCCACCAACGGAAGTTGTTACGGTCGTTTTCATCAAAACTCCTTTTTGAGATTTGTTGACTCTAAGCCTTTTTCTTTTTGACCCAGAGTCTATTGCTTAGACTCCAATTGCTTGGAGTCGATTTATTTTGTGTAGGATTAATTTTTAAAGAGCGTTAACGAAAATTATTTTCTGATTTCTAGATCAACCAGGATTTGGTTGTATTTCTTAGCATCAGTTCTTTTTAAGTAATCAAGTAATTTACGACGACGATTAACTGCAGTTACAAGACCCATTCTTGAATGGTTATCTTTCTTGTGAGTTAAAAAGTGTTGAGTTAAGTGAGTGATTTTTTCAGTTAACAATGCGATTTGGATTTCGCTTGAACCAGTATCAGAATCATCTCTTCTGAATGCTTTTAGAATTTGTGCTTTTACTTGCTTGTGGACTGCCATTAAAGTCTCCCTTTGTATGTATACGAATATACGGTTAAAATGCCAAATGAGCGTCATGGCTGACGGATCTTTAGCAGATAAAGGGATAAACTGAATAGCAGGTCAGGTCAATTAGAAAGCATTCCCGATGGACAGAAATACTCAAGCCTAATGGCTCCGGTAGGAAGGCCGCCTTTGAAATAGACAACTTTACCTACAATACGATCGACTTCGATTTTCTCTGCCCCATCGTACTTTATATCGAATTTATACTTTTTGGCGACCGAATCGTAGGCCGGCGCGCAATCTAGAGTTAGCGATTTAACCAATTCTTTGATTTTCTCGCTCATAAACTGCAGCTGACTGCCATAATCTTTAGCACATACACTGCCTCGAACGCCATTGGTCGATTTAGATAGCGTTTCGTATGCTATTCCATAGCTCTCATTGTCACTCTGGCCTAAACACTCGGTATCGCCTTCGCCAACCACGATTGAATGGAATTGAAACTTTTTCATCGGCCAGTTGGCTTTAAGGTATTTAACTAATTCATCAGGCTTATTGCGTTTTTGAACGGCTGGCAGGCCATTCGTATCCTCATAGGGCGTTTCATCGGCGTCTGTTAGAAATACGACATTCAGTGAAGCATCCCTACGCATGAATGGCGTTTTACTGGCTTTCTGGCGTTCTAAGAAGCGATAGGTAGCAAAGACACCCTGCTCGTAAGCAGAGCCCGATTCGGTTCTTTGAATAACACGTGAGAAAAGATTTTCAGCATCCGGCGTTTTTGAATCCAAATAGTATTTACCATTGCTGACTTCTTGAAGCTGACCATCGCTGTAGGAATACGTTGAATCATCAACATCCGTTGTAATCACACCTACACGCCAATTTGTTTGCGCTAAACTCGTGATGAACAATGGAAAACGGGCTGACATATTGCTTTGCTCATCTTCCATCGAAACCGAATTATCAACGACAAATAGAATATCAGCATTCGAAATTTCTGCTAACGTAATTGTCTTTTCTACTTTTGTATATTGAGGTGTATTCGTCGGCGGAGTTACTGGTGGATTCCCCACAACAGGATCTGGTCCTCCCCCACCTTGATCTTCGTTATTGTTCGAGTTATCGGCGGGAGTTTGTCCACTGGAGGCCAGCTGATCAAACCGAATTTCGCCCGGTTGACCACAGTTATTGAAAGCGACCATCAAGATCAGCATTCCAAAGTTAATAAAAATAATACTTAATTTTCTTCTCACGCTAGACTACTCGGCCGCTGACGGAAAAACATCAAGTGGTCTAGGTCAAATAACATGGAAAATATTATTGTTTCCTAACAGCGTGAGCGACTACGGCGACAAGGATTTCCGACAAAAGTTTAAAGAAAAAGGTCAAATTTCAATCACATCTGAAGAACCATGACGAATTTTCCTCATAAAAACGATTTATTGATTATTACGCATTTTGTACAGAACTTCGACAGGATTTCCATTTTTTTTAAGAGGAACTTTATGAAAAAGTTCATTCTTTCCATCAGCGCACATATCTATATTTGGCGGACGAAAACATTTCCACAATGGTTTCGAATGACCGATTTTATCCGCATCAATTAGGAATTTACAAAGACTCGACGGACCGAGACCTTGTCGGAAAGATTTAAAATACCCACCAGCTGCTGATCCAGAAAGCAAAATAAATCGCCCTCATTATAGGCTAACTTCGAAATCCTATCAGCAAGCGCATAGGACACAAGCCCACTTTTGAGTTTGCCAGCCTCGGCAGCGTCCAATTGAAGGATTTCATAACCCTGCAACGCCTGCCAAGGAGTTAAGAAGTAAGGTTTTGTCAATACGTCTTCAGTTTTCATTTCATTTCTCAATTGATCCAACGTCAGTGCTTTTTCCAACGAGTAACGACCAATATCCAAGCGGCGCAAATCCGTCATCGTAGCGCCGGTACCTAATTTCTTGCCCAAGCAATAAATCCACGAACGAACGAACGATCCCTTAGAACACCAAAATTCAACCGTTGCCGATTGATCTTTAATAGTCAGAATTTTTACGTCCCAAAATTTCATTTCTTTCGGCGGCCCCTCAAAATTTTCAATAGTCTGATCGTCGCGAGCAATGTCGTACAATTTCTGCCCATTTACTTTTTTTGCTGAATACATTGGTATAGGCAAAGTATGTGAACCTGTGAAATCAAGAATCGCGTTTTTTAAAACATCCTCACTGACTTTCTTTTCAAATGTATGAAGAGTTTTACCCGTAATATCCCAGGTGTCGGTTTCTAATCCCAGCTTAAATGTCAGCTGATAACGTTTATCCGAGCCCATCAAATAATCAGATAATTTTACAGATTCACCCACAAGACAAACCAGCAGTCCGTCAGCCAAAGGATCGAGTGTTCCGATATGACCAACTTGCTTGTCTTTAAGGATTTTCCGCAAACTAAAGACAACGTCATGCGAAGTCACACCCGTTTCTTTGTTGATCAGAAAAATACCATTTAGTTTTTGCTTGTTTAACGACTGATTATTCATCGTCAGATTTGTTCTGACCTGCTAGTTCACTTAGAAGTTGATCGACTCTGATTACTTTAGCAATCGATCTATCGTGAAAGAAAGATACTTTCGGCGTGTAACGTAGCTTTAATTCCTTAGCAATATGAGCTTGGAATTCATGCGCATGGCTATTTAATAACTTTTCCGTTTCTTCGGCCATTTCATCATCAACATGATCCGCACCTGTTCCGCCTTTAGGCAAAACAGTGAAATATAATTTTGCGAACTTAAGATCGGCAGAAACAACCGTACGACTTAGCGTAATGAATACATCTACCTGTTCAGAGAATCCGCTGATGAGGTACATACCCACAACAGCTTGGATTTCTCGTTCTACTTTTTGTATTCGTCGATTATCGTCAGTCTTTTTCATCTACTACGGATTCGTCTCAAGAGTTAGTTCTTTACGAACTTCTTCTTTAATGAAGGCTTCGATTTGATCGCCGACTTTGACATCATTGTAGTTTTCGATGCCGATACCACACTCAAATCCTTCAGCCACTTCTTTTGCATCGTCTTTGAAACGTTTCAATGAAGCAATCTTTCCTTCATAAATAATCTTACCTTCACGAAGCAATCGAACAGCATTTGATCTTTGGATTTTACCATCGATAACAAATGTACCCGCGATTGTTCCGATTTTAGGTACGCTGAATGTGTTACGAACTTCAGCACGACCCATAACTTTTTCAACGATATCTGGAGTCAACAAGCCCGACATTGCTTTCTTAATATCATCCATCAATTCGTACACGATTGTGTAAGAACGGATTTCAATACCAAGCTGTTTCGCTTTGTTTTGCGCGCCCATATCTGGACGTACGTTGAAACCAATGATGATACCTTTAGATGTTTGCGCCAGTAACACGTCGGATTCAGTGATTCCACCAACAGCCGCATGTAACACGCGCGTTTTAACTTCTTTAGATACCAATTTACCTAACATACCTTGGATCGCCTCAAGTGATCCATGTACGTCTGTTTTCAAGATAATAGCTAATTCTTTAACATCACCTTTATTAACTTTAGCGAAGATATCATCTAGAGTTAACTTGCCTTTAGATGCGTTGGCTAAAGCGTGAGCTTGTTCACGGCGGATAGCGGATACTTTTTCAACTTGTTCTTCCGATTGAAGAACGTCGAAACGATCACCAGCATTCGAAGTGTCATCAAGACCTAAAACTTCCACTGGCAATCCTGGACCCATAGATTGCATACGCTCACCACGGTCATTCGTTAAGCTCTTCACACGCCCTTTAACCACACCAGCAACGATATGATCACCGACTTTGATAGTTCCGTCTTTAATTAATAAAGTCGCAACAGAGCCTTTGCCTTTTTCTACTTTAGATTCGATTACGATACCAGTCGCTGAACGTTTTGGATTTGCTTTTAGATCACCCATTTCAGCCACCAAAGAAATTTGTTCAAGAAGTTCTTTGATACCTTCTTTTTTCAAAGCTGATACTGGACAGAAAATCGTTGTACCGCCCCATTCTTCTGGAACTAATTCAAATTCTGTTAATTGTTGCTTGATACGATCTGGATTAGCGCCAGGCTTATCCATTTTGTTGATCGCAACGATAATAGGAACTCCCGCTGATTTAGCATGGTTGATAGCTTCAGCTGTTTGAGGCATCAAACCGTCATCCGCTGCCACCACGATCACCGCGATATCCGTTGCATTCGCACCACGCGCACGCATAGCCGTAAACGCTTCATGGCCTGGAGTATCTAGGAATGTAATACTTTTACCGTCTTCAAGTGTTACGTTATATGCACCGATGTGCTGAGTGATACCACCCGCTTCACCTTGTGCAACGTTCGCTTTTCTAATTACGTCTAACAATGATGTTTTACCGTGATCGACGTGGCCCATGATTGTAACAACCGGTGGTCTGATGATCTTCTCAGCATTTAAATCACCAAAAGCATACTCACCTAAAACGTCTTCAGCAGAGCGTTTTACGTTTTGGGCTTCCCAACCAAATTCAGGAACGATCAACGCGATCGTATCAAAATCTAGTTCTGTATTCATGTTAGCTTGAACACCATTTTGCATTAAAGTTTTAATCATTTGAGGCGCTTTGATACCCATCTGAACCGCGGCATCTGCGACTTTCATTGAACCATAAACCTCAAGAACACGTTTCGATGCTTTTGGAGTCGTTAGCTGAGTTTTCATTGCTTCCCGATCAAGAGTGCCCTTTTTCTTTTTAGGCTGGAACACCATTTCGCGTTTTCTGAATTCAACCGCGTTAAAATTGTTTTGTTCTTCCTCTTGCTCTTTTTCCTTAGCGTTAGTTGTCGTGCTAGCACCACCCGTGCCGCCTTCAATACGCTTAGTTTTCTTATCTAGGTTTTTCTTACCTTTGTTCGTGTCATCGTATATTTCCGTTTGAGGAATCACAGCGGGTGCTGCTGAAAACCCTGTACGCATAGTACGATTTTGTATTCCACCCGGACGAGGAGGACGTGGGCCAGAACTTGCGCCTGCTCCACCACCACTGTTGTTGTATCCGCCCGTACGCTGACCGCCACCTTCACGTGGTGGCGCTTGTACGCGCGACAAATCCATACGACCGATAATGTTACGACGAGGTTGTGGCGTTGATGAAACACCACTTGAACCCACAGAAACTTCTTTCTTTCTAGCCACACCCACTGTTTGGGCAGTGGCCGCTGTCGGAGCTGCTTTAGTTTCTACAGTCGGAGTCGCTTTTGCTTCTGTTGATTGAGGCGCTACTGTTTTTTCAGGTTCTACCGTTGCCACAGTTTCTTCCACTTCAACAGCTCGAGACTTAGTCACCACCTCTGGGAACACAGGTTTTACTTTTGGTTCTTCCTGTTTCGCTTCAACTACTGGCGTTTCTGGTTGAACGATTTTTTTAATGATACGTGCCGCACCCGGTTTAGACGGAGGCAGAACTTCTTCATCAGTATCTTTAGATTTACGGCGAACGACCTGAGACGACGCTCCTTTTACAGGAGCCGCCTCTTCTTCTTTTGCCGGAGCCGCTTTTTTAGCGACCTTGCGAGTAGCCGTTTTCTTTGGCTTTTCAACCTCAGGTTCAGAGCCACCTTTTAGTTTGATCTTTATTTGCTCAAGAACTTCAGGCTCAAGCTCTGCCATGTGACTCTTAACGGGAATCTGCCACTCACGGATTTTGTCCATCAGGGCTAGCGGAGTCATTCCAATTTCTTTTGCGAATTCAAAAACCTTAGGGTTCGTCACAAATAATTATCCTTTACTGTTTAGTCTGCCGGCTAACGCCTCAGTGTTACTCTTCGCTCTGAAGCTTTGAAAGCTCTTCTTTTAAGCGTTGATCAGCTTGTTCCTTAGCCGATGAGTTGTTAACTGCTGCTTTCGCAACTTGAGGTGAAGTTGGAACTGGAGTTCCTTCAGCCTTATACTTTTCAATTAAATCTTTAGCGCTTTGGATTAACTTAGCGGCCTTATCTGGATCATCATAACCTGGGATACTCATCACTTCTTCTGTTGGAGCCTGTGACAAGATTTGGAATGAACCAAAGCCAGACTGGAAGATGTTTTGAGCCATTGTCTGAGTCATGCCTGGCAACAACATCAAATTGAAAATCGCCTCAGCGGTTCTAGACGCTGCGATAGTTTCAGATACGATATCGATTTTCCAACCAGTTAATTTAGCTGCTAAACGAACGTTCACACCGCGTTTACCGATGGCCAAAGACAATTGGCTATCAGGCACTACGATTTCAATTTCTTTGTTAGATTCATCAAGGAACACACGTGAAATTTCCGCAGGAGCTAAAGCATTACAAACGAAACGTGTGATATCTTCAGACCAAGGAACGATGTCAATTTTCTCGCCACGTAATTCTTGAACGATATTTTGTACGCGAGAACCTTTCATTCCAACGCAAGCGCCCACGGGGTCAACAGCTGGATCATTTGATTTAACCGCAATTTTAGCGCGAACACCGGGTTCACGAGCCGCAGATAAAACTTCAACGATACCGTCGTAAATTTCAGGAACTTCCATTTCAAATAATTTAATTAAGTATTCTTCAGACGCACGTGACATGATAATTTGAGGACCACGTGTAGTTTGACGAACTTCCATTAGGAAGCCTTGCAATCGATCGCCTGGTTTGTATTGTTCGCCTGGGATTTGTTCACGTAATGGGATGTGAGCTTCTGTACGACCTAAGTCGATAACGATCGCGCCTTTTTCAACTCGACGAGCGATACCGGAAGCAATTTCACCTTTGCGCTGTTCGAATTCGTTAAAGATAATGTCGCGTTCAGCATCACGAACTTTTTGTAAGATGATTTGTTTCGCCGCTTGCGCCGCAATACGACCAAGATCAGATGAATCCATCTTGATACCGATGGAATCGTTCAATTGAGCTTGAGGATCAAGTTTGCGAGCTTCGTCTAATGGGATTTCTACTTCGTCATCGATGAATTTAGCGCGTTCAACAACTTCTTTGAATTCAAACAATTCTACCTCGCCAGTGTCTTCGTTGTAAGACGCTTCAATTTCGCGGTAAGTTCCATATTTTTTACGAGCAGCTGTCAAAATAGCATCCTTAACGGCGTCGATAATAATTTGTTTATCGATACCTTTATCTTTTCCTACTGCCTCGATTACTTTTGATAGATCAAAACTTTCTGCCATAGCGAACCTTCTCTTTTCTGTTATCAAGCCATCGCGCGAGCGACACCTTCGTTCTTACAGACACCACATTCTGTAATGCCCTATTGCTTTTTAGTATTCTTCTTAACTTCTTTTTCAAATTCAAATAACACTCTTGCTTTTTCAACAGCACCGACTGGAATTTTGATTTCTTCATTACCGAAAGCAAAATACAAATCAGAGCCTTCGACCTTGACCAGATCAGCCTCCAGAGATTTTGAATTTTTCAGCTGATTCACAGTAACTCCCAAAGCCTCAAATGATTTTTGAGTTCGGAATTTTACTTTCTTCCCGATGGCTGTTTGAAAATGCCAAGGCTTTTTCAAAACTCGCTCTAAACCGGGAGTCGACACTTCCAATTGGTAGTGTTCGCCAGGTACGATGTCACCAGTATCCAATGCTTCGCTCAGTCCGCGAGACACGTTTTCACAGTCTTTAATACCGGCATTGGGTTCTTTATCGATGTAGACTCTTAACACTCGTGAGGAGAATTCAATATCGTACAGACGACAGCCTTCTCGTTCTGCGATTTGGTTAGCGATGGTTTCTACCTGCTCTAACCAACTTGGTCTGCTTTCAGACCCGTCACTTGTGTTATTATCATTCATTAAAGATGTCCCCAAAAACAAAAAAAGTGGGTTCTCGCCCACTCAGGGTTAGAACTAACAAAAAAATATTATAGAATCAAGCATTTATCTTTATACAGGTAGGATCGCAAGACCTATCTATAGCTATATTTCACACTCGTAAAACCAAATGAATCCGGCGGGAAAATCTGTTTTAATCAGTCATCGTTTAATTCGCAATGATATTACGCAGTTATAACCTAACGTTTAAGCCGGAGGTTATAATTAAGAGCAGCTTTCCCATCGGGGTAATAATTACGTCGTCGCGAAACTTCCACAAATCCCTGCTGTTTATAGAAACGAATAGCCGAGGTGTTATCCTCATGAACCTCGAGCCAAATCTCATCAAAGTGGCTATATGCATCAACCAATGCTTTAAAAACCTGGGCGGCAGAACCTTGATGATCCTTATGGGAATAAATCAGAAGAATCTCAATCACCATGCCCAGATCTTTAAACACAATAAAGGATTTAAGGTCGTCCTGAAAAAAACCCAAACTCTCCGACACGCCAAGTTCCTCAATGATCGAGTCCAGGGTCCAACTCACGCCCACTATCGACAAATCACGACGTGAATCAAGCACGGACTGGATTACCGTTTTATCTTGAACTGTGAGGGCCCTAAATATCATGGGAATTAACTTTCGTTCGTGTAGTTTTTAACTTTGTATTTCTTTTTTGTGATTTCAAACCACGCTTTAAGTCTTTCTTCTAACTGCTGTTGTCCTAAGAATGTTTTAATATTTTCCTTGAACTGTGCGAAAGGAACTTGGCCAAACTTTAAACGGTTTTTATCAAAATACTCTTTGGCTTCAGAATCTGTAATAAAACCCTTCATCGAATCGGATTTTACTTTGATAAATCGCTTAGCCACTAGTTTACGCTTAAGGAAACGCTCTAGCTCTGAGTTAGACACTTGTAAATTCTTCCATTCTTTAGATTGAGCCAAATTTTTTTGAATCGTTTCAATTGAAGCCTTGAAATCTTGATCACTGATTTGATCAAACTCGAACAAATTCGATTCCGTCTGAACGACGATTTCAAGCAACACCTGTCCTACTTCGACGTTAAATCGATTGTCCTCAGGCGCCACTAGATTCAAATTTTTGTCAGATATCAGACCTTTCTCTAGCAGATTTACGATTTGAACTTCACGTGATGTGACAACCTGATCTGCCGCCGTACCCACAATTTTAGAAATCAGTATAGATTCGCTATTCCCCGTTTTTTTAAGCTGGCCACGCTTAAGGGAAAGGTTCTTATCATGAGCTTTGTCGACCGCAAACGAAATAGAACCAGCAAAAATAAGAATTAGGACAGCCTTCATTCCCTAATGATAAAAAAAAAACACCTGCATGAACAGGTGTTTTTCATATGAATCGTTTGATTTAGTTTAAAATACGTTATCTTAGAACTGATGAGGTCTAAAACTGAACTTTGGCTGTTACGCTGATCAAAGTCGAGTTCAACTGCTCAAGAGCTGTACCGTAGTATGGCTGATAAGCAAACGCCGATTGGTTACGACGAGACGACAAGTTAAAGAAGTAGCGGTAGTCAAATCCAACTGTAAATTTAGAGTTGAATGTTACATCCGCACCTACATTCAGACCTAAATCAATAGCGTGTGAGTTTGTAGACGTCTCGCTGTTTGAATTAGCGTAGTAGTTAGCGTATCCAGTGTTAGCCCATTGGAATGTTCGGTATGTATACTGACCAAGACCACCTACGAACGGTTTTACCATGCCAGAGAACATAAAGTACTTGATACCGATTGAACCAGAATACTGATTAACATCCATGTCTGGAGCTACGTATCCATTGTAGTAAATAGGATTCATTGTGTAGTTAGAGAAAATGAAGGCTCCTTCTACCGCGTATGTATCGTCATATTTAGTTCCAAAGATACCACCCAAAGAGTAGTTACCACGAATGTTTGATGAATCTGGGTGATCCGGCATACCTAACAAAGCACTGAAGTATTTAGTTTCAACAGCTGTCGCTGGAACTTCTTGTTCCACTTTTAAAGCGGATTGAAGTTCTTCACGGATCGCTTCACGAGTTAAAACATCTTTCTGTTCAACTGGTGGAGGCGTTACTGTTTGCACAGGAACCTGAATAATAGTTGGTTGCACAGGTTGCGCTGGCTGAACCGGTTGACTGACCGCAGGAGCCGCCTCTTCATGCTTATTGTTTAGTTGGTCAAATTTGTTACCAAATAAAACATCAGCACGGCGTTTTTCATCGTCTAAACGAGATTGCTCAAGTTTTTCAACGATCTTAGTTTCTGTTTGCCCTTCAGCATCCAAACGAGATTTTTTCATTTGGTCTGCGCGCGACTCAACCATTGGCGTAGCTTCAACAAATGTAGTTGGCTGCTTATGGATTTGCTGAGTTTGAACAGTGTTAGTGTTCTGCGCAGTAGCCTGAGCTGACGGCGTAGCTTGATTTAAAATATAAATCGGCTGCGTTTGCTGACCGGCTGCTGGTTGTGCTTGAACAACGGTCTTCTTAGCCGCTGGTGCACTGGTTGTGTAAAGTTGCTCTAATTCAGAATCAACTTCTGATTCTAATGCCGCCCCTTGTGTAAATCCAACCCCTGGAATTAAAGAAAGGACCGCAAGGATTAAAAACGATTTCATAAAATCTCCTCGTGGTATAACTATCCATTCTGCATATCAGCAATCCTAAGGCCAAAAATTGTTACACATTTGTTTTGCAGCTAAGTGTTTGAAGCGATTGATGAATGCCTTCACTTGAAATTTGTTCACGAATTGCAGAATTGATAAAAAAGTGACTGTTTTAGATACTGTTTATGAAAATATTTCTGAAACTCGATATTTAAACCAGTAACGAATTGTAGCCTATCTTTTCGTTATACTTTTACCAAATCCTAATTAATCTCCAAGAAGAGGACTTCCAGGAAGAGGACTTCATAGCTCCTCCGTTGTATAAAAATATGACGCCCGTCAAATAAAACGGGCTCAGTCACAAAAAGAGGCTTTTCTGTACAAACCAATAGGTCCTGGATAGCTCAATTCAGGCTTTACGTTTGAAGTTGATAACCCAAATAGGTAACTATGACCACATACTGGAAATCCTTGTTTTTACTTTTTATTACCTCGGTGGCATTGTCTACACCAAAATCCCCACACAGCCATCTGGGCTGGATCGATCGTATCGGCTTTACTCCTGATCATTTAATAAAAGCTTTTGAAGAAAACAAAGTTGGTGATCCCATACATAGCAAACTTATCGAATCGCACCGTAACCGAAGAATTCATTCAGTTTATAATGGGCGACTTCTAGAAGCTTCCATCTTGGCGGCCAGTTTTGATAAAAACACCGAAGGCGTCATTCAAAAACTGAAACGCGCACGCCAATTTGTGTTTGATGAATTTAAAAAAGCCGACCCTGAATATACATTCGAAGATTGGGCCTTGGTGAAAGAACTAGATCCAATTTACCATCCCGACACCTACGTCATTGTTCTAGAGGATGCCATGACGGGAGAAATCGTTGGAAACTTAAAAATGGTTTACGATCATCCGTCTCGTCAACTTCCTGCGGAAATTCGGTTTCCAGGGATGTATCAACGTCCGGAACCGATGCTATCCAATATAAATTACTTTAATGTATTGTCTGGAAAACACCATCCTTACGACAGATCTTTAATCGGAGGAGCTATTCAAATTATGGAATTTGTCAGCCCCCTGTATGCGTCGCTGATGATGTTCCTAACAAATTTTGTATTGATGGAACATCCTCATGTAACAATCACGGAAAAAGGAAATCAAATCGCCGTGTATCCAGCTGAAGTAATTTCCTACAATGACAAAAAATTAGAAGATTTTTATGATCGCCTGCGAATGGAAAAAATTGCAGACGTTAATGGATATCAACTCAGACGTATGCCTATCGACTCATTTAAAAAACTGTATCGTTCTAGCTTCGTGTTCCGCCCCGGCACTAAACAAATTAATGACCGTGGAACACTTATGTACGAAATTAATCGCGACGCCATGATCGGTATTAGCGATATCTTTACTGATGCTAATCCCCGGGAAGTAGAAATAAATATGGAAAAAATAACGCCTATTTTGAACCATCTTAAACAATTCCCCTCGACTCATCCGGCAATTCAAGAGTCTCAACGCTATTTAAAGTGGATTTCGGAAGGAAATAGAGAGTGCCACTTTTTTTATAAAACTTCACTATGATGCTAGTATGGCATCAATCGACCGTAAACAAATCATCTGAAAATTTAAATCTGAATTGCTACCGATATACTCAATAACATGACCAGCGATTGTACTTTGAATGCTTCTTGCTTTGTTTCGAATATGAACGGCTGAATCCTTACTGTCGTACATTTTTAAAAGCTCGGCTATCCGTGCGCTTCCAACCTCTTTTAACTCCGTATTTAGTTTACGAAAAGTAGACTGACTCCCGCATAATGCATAGAAAGTAACTAAAATCTGAATATGTTCCCTATACTCGTCGGCCCACAGAAAGGTAGCCTCACAAATACCATGAATTTTATCTTCGATCGTCTTTTTCTTACTTAGATGCTGAACCGTAAGTTCTTGCGCCAACGCTACGACATAGCGAACCATGGCGACAACCAATTCGTTTCTATCCTTAAAATAGTAAACGATGTGAGATCTTCGGATTTTCATTTTACGTGATAAGCGTTCAAAGTTAACACCTTCGTACCCTTCACTTGCCATGCTTTTAATAGCTGCTTGTATAATACTCAAACGCCGTTTATCGGCCTTACCCATTTTATGGTCAATTGAGTAATAATAGATCGGATTTATTTCTATACTCATACACCTTCATTTATATCATATATTTTAGTTAAAAATGACTATTATTATAGTAATATCGACTATATTTTTGTCAATGTTGACAAAAATATTGAAAATTTGAAAAAGTATGCTATTGTGCGTTAAACATAGGAGGATTTATGAATTTATATATTGAAATGAGACGGGTTCTCACAATTCTTTCATTGACAACAAGCTTACTGATTTCGTCTTACGCGAGTGCCGCCAATTCTATTTCGGCAGAAAAGATGTCTCAGGCCGCACAGGCATTTCTAGATAGTTTAACAGAAAACCAAAAACAATCCGCTGTTCTTTCATTAAACTCACGAAAATACTTGGAATGGAGATTTTTTCCTGAACCAACCCATATCGCGTCGTTGGTTTTACCTGAAAGAAAAGGAGTTGGAATTAATTCTCTAAATTCTGACCAGACGGAAGCTCTTCGTCTCCTTTTAAAAGAAGGTGTTTCAGAGAAGGGACTAGACGCTTTAGATGCCGCCATCGAACTTGATAAAGACTCCTCCGTTGAACTTCGCGGACGACTTAATTTATTCTTATTTGATTACGGTCCAGAAAATTATTTTGTAACTTTCTTTGGAAAACCTTCTGATAAAAAATGGGCGTGGCGGCTAGAAGGACATCACATTTCCATTAATTTTACTATTGAGAATGGAGAAATAGTTTCATCCCTACCCGTTTTCATTGGCACAACAATCAAGTCCATTCAAGTGGGAGATAAATCCATTGAGCCGCTAAAAGACGTCGCGGAGTTAGCCCAACAATTGGCCACAAGTTTACAGCCTGAGCAACTACGTATGGCCGGTCAGGCGATAAAAAAAGTCCCCTTATTTAACCCCGTAGCCCCAGGGATTTTAGGTGGCAAAACCAGAATTCCTTCCGAAAAATACAAGGGTCTTTCTAGCTCGACAATGACTGACGAACAAAAAACCACCATCGTAAATTTACTTGAGGCGTATCAGAGCCATTTCACTGCTGAAATTAGCGGGCAGAACATGATTTCCATTTCAAGACAAGATATAAAGGACATCGAGTTGATCTGGACCGGCGATGTAACCATGAAAAAGCCTTTCTACTTTCGTATCTTAGGCCCTCATTTTATTTTAGAGTTTAATACTTCAGAGGGTCATGCCGATCACTTTCACACGGCCTGGGTGACTCGATAGTTTAAATTTTAGGAACTAGCCCCTTAGCCTGCAGCTAAGGGGAGATTTAATTTCTTTCGATGGAGCCAGTTAGTCTAACTCCCACGCCCCTGCGGGCACTGGATTTTGAGTCCAGCGCGTCTACCAATTCTAATTTAAACAAGAAAAAACCATTTTCTTGATATTTCATGAATTTTCATGATACTATATGTAATATGAAATCCATTAAATTTGCCACCCAGATCGATGAAAAAGTCCTGAAAGATTTAAAGTCATATGTAAAGGAGACGGATCGAAGTATTTCTAGGGTCGTTTCTGAAGCGGTTGCAGAATATCTTCAACGTTCAAAAGTTAGACCTGCATTTCGTAATGCAATGGATGAGGTTTTGAAAGATCACGAAGAACTTTTGCAGCGTTTAGCCAAATGAAAAAAGTTCGGCTTTACCCAACCCTTGCCGAAACTTTGGAACTTCACACTCGGTTAATAGAGCGATTTGGGGGCAAAGACGGCGTTCGTGATTTGGGACTGCTAGAAAGTGCCCTAATGCGCCCTCAAACAGGGTACTACAAAACTCTATCACTTGAAGCCGCTGCTCTATTACAAAGTTTATGTCAAAATCATTCATTCATCGACGGGAATAAGCGAGTCGCTTTTGCTGCTACGGCTATCTTTTTAAGAATGAACGGCTATCGCTTGAAAGTGAACGCTGACTACGGAGAAATATTTCTTATCGAACGGGTTATCAAGAAAAAAATCGAAATAGACGAAATTGCGACGTGGCTTGAAAAGCACATGATAGCTGCAGATTAAGACTATTTTACAAGCGGCAGCAACCACCCGTTGACAGAATATAAAATACTAGGTCGAAAAAATATTTTTAAAGTAGTTGTTTGGTAGTCAACTCCTGAGATGAGACAGTGATCAGCCCACTTTATCTTTATTTAGTTCATCACTTTTCGTTCTATTCTCCGATGAATTGCTTTTCCGTTCCTGCAAACTATCAAAACTATTTCCAAAATCTGAATCCTTTAAAAGCGCTGGATCAATGGCACTTAGTGTAACCGAAACAAGTGTTATAAAATATTTGGCAAACTCTGCATTTCTTAGCATTTTTTTTGCTCCAAACGATATTAACAACAACACAAATGCCGACACCCATCGCATTTCTATTAGCACCAATAAAGATAAAAGCAGACTACAGTATTGGGCCAAATAGAAGGGGCCTTTAACATAAAAACCGATCAAATCTAGTTTAATTAGCGGACGACCTTTCAACCATTCATACAGTCTATTTGACATACCAATTGAGATCGTGATGGCACTTATCCTGGAAAGCACAGCTTCGCCATAAACTTGAAAACATTCGTAGTTGGAGCAAGTGACGCTCCAAACTTCTGGTCCCGCAATCAAATCTGTAAACCAATTAAGAGGATCAATCGAAAGGATGTCTATACAAAGACTACCGTAACTTCTTAAGAAAAGTACATAGCCAATAGCCCAAAAAGGCGTTAAAAGTAGCGACAATACAAAATTAAAAATTGCGATTCGGACTAGTGCATATATCAACTTCATCTGTTACCTTGAGTCGGCCTTTTTTAAATTAATCTAAAGGCTAGGAGAATAGACCAAGAGAACATCAGAATTTTCGCGACCAAAATTAGTCAAGTTAGGCGATTTTCGCGAAATGAGAATGCGGAGTTCAAAAAATGGTGGCCCCGGGGAGAATCGAACTCCCACGCCCTTGCGGGCACTGGATTTTGAGTCCAGCGCGTCTACCAATTCCACCACAAGGCCAGCAGAAGGTTTAAACTGTAGCTATTAATGCTAGTGAGTTCAAGAAAAATATTAACTTAGAGCCATTTTTTTAGTGGTTAGGTCTTCATCATAAATCTAAATTCTTTAGTTTCCGTGGTCAAATTGGCACACTGCTGAATGAGAGCGTGTCCCACCGTCGGATAAAAAAAACTCAGCTCTTCAGGATCGCCCCCCTCCGAAAGCAAACGAATCACTCTGTCGGAACGTCTAATAGAAAGGCGCCCAACTACCTTATGAACAAATCCAAAATCAAAAACTATTTCTTTTGCATTCACGGACACCAGTGTCGCCTTGACCAAAATACTAGCCGTTCGAACAAATAAAACACGATTATCTGACAGAGTGACCAAAAGACCTTGTTTTTCTTTTTCATCGATAACTTTAAATTTGATGTCGCCCATTGGTGCAGAATGGAGAACTTCGAACTCTGGGGGCTTACCAGCAATGATACCAACTTTTATTTCATTTTCGCTAATTTCGACATCGTTTTCTTCCTCACACGCGGTGCAAGTGAAAGAAGCCCAGTTATTCGGAAATGTAAGTTTAAGATCGCACAGGCCCAATACCTGCTCTATACTGTGGCCTGTTTTACATTCGTCGCAGTGTAGCTGTTCTAGGCCACCATTAGAAACTTCTTCCATTGACTCAATCCTTATCTATTTGTGGTGCGCCGATTTATACGTACTCTCAGTGACAATCACAAGGTTTAAAATTTAAACCTGTCTTCCATTCACTATTTTTAAACAAATTTCAGGCAACAGCCACAATTGCCCCCTATTCACACTTTGAAATTGTAAATTCTAGTGTCCAAATTCTAAACACTGCATCGATCGCCCGGCCAATGATAACTTTATCCAATAAACAACCTCCCACCCAAGGCCTACCAACAATTGATCAAACAAATTCGCACCGGCGGCGAACCAAAATCTGTGGCAAATGAAAAAATAGCCTACTTAAGAAAAGCCCAACGTGCGTGGGTTATTTTACGTGATGCTGAATGTGAATTTGACAACTACGACTCTCGCGGTGGATCTATTCACGGAATTGAAATCGCAGCTTGTTTATCTGAAATAACGGGCCGCCGAGTGACAGAATTAAAAGCTAAATTAGCTGACTCTGGACTATAGTTTATAACAAAACAATCAGGTTGCACCCGATGGAGTTTGGTTAGACCCACGCTCTGGGTGCAAAGGGATTCCTTGTATCGCATTGTCTATTTCCGTTATAGCTGTTTTGAGGTCAGACCCATCCGACTTTTACAAATGGAGTCTTGGATATTAAGACGAGCTAGAAACGAGTTCCTATTCTGTGAAAAGTAAAGCGCTGGATAGAAAATCCACAAATGCCAAAAGCTGATATTAAAAGCAAACCAGAGCATGATATGAAATGAGATCGATAGCATAGCAGCCAGTTTTCGCGTTTTCGGAATAGCAAAAAAACTTCCTAAAACTAGTTCGCCGATCACGGTCAACCACCCTGCCATTTGGAATAGTATCGGATTACCATCCAAGATCGCAGACAAAGTAGGATTAAACTTCAGTAAGTGTCGATAAATAGTTAAACCAGTGTTCATCCAATCGAGTCCTGATACGGCCACTTTTGAAATCGCCGCTTGAATATAAATTGTCGCGAACACTAAAGAAACACAAGTGACTAGGTCCTTTTCACCCGCCTCAGAACCCCTAAGACCTGTTATATAAGTTAACAGAGCAATGACAATGATATGGGTGTTGTAATTCCAAACGGAGTTAGAAACCAAACCAACATATAACAACAAGCTACCAGCAATAAGCTGAATGAGGCCCAACCACAAGCTCCTAGGCTGCAACACCAGAGCGATAGAAGAAAATATTAAACAAAACTTTAAAAAAAATAGAAACGAAATTCCGTTTAATAGCGAAGGCCCAAAAAGAATGGTTTTAAATTCTATCAAACTAGAATCAATAGGACCAAAAATAGACCATATGACAAAAAACAGGGAAAGAGTTCTAACGATTGCGCTACGTATGCTATTGGGCATAGGTTTTCTCTCCTATGACATACTCGCCAAGTGGAACCGTTTCGTAT
Source organism: uncultured Bdellovibrio sp. (assembly GCA_963932905.1). Lineage (GTDB taxonomy): Bacteria > Bdellovibrionota > Bdellovibrionia > Bdellovibrionales > Bdellovibrionaceae > UBA2316. Next base: position 5,455 of record CAWVRN010000014.1, on the reverse strand, counting down.
TTATGCGTTCGCTCTGTCTTTGAGACTTTCAAAACAATTTGAATATTCGTTTTTTGACCTGGAAAAATTTTGGGTTTTCCCCATTGCTCGTCAAAACCTGTGCGGGATTCTTTGAGATGGTCATAAGTGTAATCTAGTAAGGCCTGCAGTTTTTTTTCGTCTTGATACCGTGCCACGTCACCTACAAATGCGCGCGCCACAAAAAAATCCATAGGTAAAATATTGCCGGGATCAAGTTCATATGTTTTTGAATCAGTCGCGATTCTGACGACCCAAAGGCCGGATTTGTCTTTAGGTAACTCGCTAAATACGTTAAGCGAAGGAAATGGCCAAATATTTTTATTTAATCCCGTGCAGACCAAACTGCTGCCGAGCCAGATAATAAGTACACTATAAAGTAAAACTCTCACAGACTCACCCGAGACGACAATTCACTTGAACCGCGACGACAGACGCAGAGCCTATTGTTTTCATAAAAGTATATTGCCGGATGCTTGCGTGTCCACGGATTGATGGACGGAATGTCGTAACCACCGACGTTGGTGATCACAAACCAATCACCAGGTTCCGCATCAACGACCGGTAATCCTAAATGAAACAAATCGCTTTCAAAATAGTTCGATCCGTACACCTTATAGATCTTTTCAGCACCTGAAGTTTTATGTTGCAGTGGAAATATTCGATGCTGCCAACTGTGGAATGAATGCACGTGATTGAGGCCAGTATCTAGTACTAGTATATTTTCGCCGGCCCGATGCTTTAAAGTGACCACCTGACAAAAAAGATAACCGGCATCCTCTACGAAATTTCTTCCCGGCTCTAAGGCTAACGTGAATGAGTTTGGATTCAATCCTTTGCTCGTCAAATGAGTCAGCAAGCGTAAACTCCACTGAGTAAAATCAGGCAAAGCTTTGCCTTCCCTATTTGAGAGCGCGGGGAAACCGCCCCCCAAATTTATCCAAGGCATTCCATCCGTTTTTCCTCTAACGACCTTCTTGATGACATCGACGTAACGATCTAGCTCAATTAAGTAGCTTTCAATATGGGTCAGATTTGATCCGACATGAAAATGAACGCCAGACACAACCGCCCCTGATTTATAAATATCTTCGTAAACTAAATGAAATTCTTCAGAGTTGAAACCGAAGCGAGAAATTTGATTTTTCTCAAAAACATGCGCCAATCGTAAACCTAATTTAATTTCTTTGAGTCTGTCTGGAAAAAGTCGTTTGATTTCTTGCCACTCAAAAAAACTGTCTAGCTGAATAGTAACGCCATTTTCAATGGCCAACCTAATTTCACTTTCCTTCTTTACGGGACCATCAAAAACAATATTTTTTCCCAAATGTCCGTCGAGCAGTGCGCATTCTAGTTCATCACCCGATACAACTTGGGCGCCATAGCCTAAAGACTTCATTTTTTGAGCTACATCTTTTAACGAATTCGTTTTATAGGAATAGAAAAAGGACACACTGGGAAAGAGTGAAAAACTTTTCTTGAATTCGGTAGCGCGGGATTCTATCATCGAGCTATCCATTACATAAAATGGCCCCGAATAAGCACGTTCAGACAAATACTGATCTTTAATTTGCAATAACGTTTCGATCATTTTTTAATCCTTGCTAGAAATGCGATAGCTCACGTTATGATGGTGATCGCAATTTGGATGAATAGTTAATTTTTCTTTGGTAACACCTAAATTGATGCTATCGAATATCCAGCGTTCATTTTCTAAGGCCGAAGTGTGTCCCCAGAAATGTTTCAATATCTCTGCGATCGCCAAACCCGAAACCATATAATTCAGAGGACCAAATGAAGCTGCTTGCAGAAATGGATTCATTTCTCTCAGAGTGAGGTGATTTCCTTTACGAGATAAACGTTCGCAATTAAAGCACGATGTTTTACCTGGTATGACCAGTGGACCAACAACTCCATTCGATTCAGCATAACCCGCATTGATGTATGGAATTCCTAGCTGTTTAGAAATCTTTAATGCCGTTTGATGAACTTCAGCTCTGTCCGCGCATAATATAAGCGCATCGATATCTTTTAATAACTTTGAATAAAAATTCAAATTATCATCCGTAAAAGGTTTTAGACTGGTTTTAATTTTCACACCTGAACGTAAATGATTAATTTGATCTTTAGCGGCCTGAACCTTTTTCTTGCCCAAATCTGTCTCTGCAAACAGCGTAGTGCGAGTCAAATTGGATAGCTCGATTTCATCCGCATCAATTAAAACAAGACTTTTAATACCGGCAGAACTAGCTAAAATAGCACAGTTTGATCCAATGCCACCGACTCCAACAATTGCAATTTTTTTATTTTTCAAAAGTTTTTCTTGCGATTCTTTAACATCACAATAGCGCGCGTACAAATCGTGACGATCTAGTTTTTTATGACTTGTCTTTTTATACGGCAAGATGAAGTAATTTTTCACCGCCATTTCTATTCCCAAAGTCACATCAGCAAGGGAATGATTTTTTGACAAATCATAAGTAGCTTGACCGAGTGTTGTCGGCTTTTGAAAAACTTCAACCATTTCCTTAAGGAAACCGCCTGAATCTTGAATTGATTTTGCAATTGGTGGATTGTAACCAACGAATAGTGTCTCCTTGGCTTCGTCGTATCTGAAACTGAATCCCCGGTTAAGGCAGTATTTTTCTATTTTCTGCATAAATAACTCCATATAAAAGGGCGCATAAAGGGATTCAGCCGATTAAACGCCCACACTTTGTAAACGTTCCGTTTAGTTAGCGACTATTGGACCGAAAGCACTAATTTCTTTTATTGTTTTTGGAGTAAAAACTTTGATTCCTGTCGGGTGTAGTTTATTCACTTCCCCAATTTGGATTTGGATCGTACCCAATTTTTTCGGTGAAGTACCGACTACTGAAATCTCTAGACCTGCCCGTTGAGCGGCTTGGGTTACAGTGTAAAGCTGATCCACACTCAGTTCCATGCGACCATCGCGAGCCATACCTTGCACGCCCGCATTTCCTAATGCTTGAACTACTGTTTCCGCTTGAGCAGCCCCGACAAGGGATGCGATAAAAGCACCTAAGGCAGCTATTGTTTTCTTGTTCATGTTATCTCCTATGTTTGTTGGTTTTCTTGGACTCGCTCCCAATAAAACGAAGTCTCAAGTTCAAAGAGGAAGTAACAAAGAATTTTTTTGAGACCAATTATTTTTGAAGATTGGACAAACAAGATGTCCACAAAAGTGTACACGTTAGAAAAAGCTCAAAAATCGCTGTTTCCATGAAAACCTTACAGAGCCTGTGTACGCCTTGTTTCCGCTAAGCTGTTGATTCTACTTAAATTGTAAGTTTTCACCCAGTCGGTGTGGTGTACACAAATGTATACATTTTGCGTGCACTTTGCTAGACACCACAGTAGCGATAGTTTTAGAGTTCATTCATGTTTTGTGAACAGCAAGGAAATTTTAGATTGAGCAAAAATAAGAATATGTCGAAACATATTTTTGAATATAATGATTACCGATTATACCTATCGGATTATTATGCTCACAAAAAATCAAACAATCCTAATTATAGTCATCGTGTTTTTGCCAAGCAGGCCGGTATCAGTTCCCCGTCTTACTTATTGATGATTATTAATGGTGCACGAAACCTTTCACTGAAAACAATACCAAAATTTGTTGATGCGTTAAAACTCTCTCAAAAAGAGGCCAAGTTTTTTGAAATGATGGTTCTATTTTCACAAACAGAAGATTTAGAAATGAAATCAAAGTACTTTGCTGAAATCATTTCTATTAAATCTACACTTGCGAAAGTTCATAACTTAGAGAAAGAAAAATTCGACTTTCTCTCCAAGTGGTACGTTGTCGCTATATACGTTCTAATTGATACACGAAATTTTAAAGCCAGTCCTAGCTGGATCGCTAAACGACTAGGAAATCGCATTACGTCAGCACAAGCTAGCGAAGCACTGCAAACCCTTTTGCGTTTAGATATGATCCAAGCCGACGCCGAGAAGGGGTATAAACAGAAAAATTCGGGTGCTTTGAGTGTTTGGGACGAAACACGTTCGATGGCGGTTTATGAGTATCATCAATCGATGAATCGCCTGGCTAGCGATGCCTTGAGACACAACCACCCCTCAACTAGAGAAGTTAATAGCGCGACCATTTCTATCCCAAAAGAGAAATTGTCAGAAATTCAAGATAAAATACGAGCTTTCAGAAAAGAAATAAATCAAATCGCAAGTGCGTACACAAATCCAGACGATGTTTATCAAATGAACATCCAATTGTTTGCGCTGACCACAGGAGACGTCCAATGAAACTGATTTTAACCGCTATTATTACGTCTGTGCTAATGGCCTGTTCGCCAACACACAATGTAAATCCAAGTGAATCGATCGATATTCTGGATCCAAGTGGAAATAGCAAGCCCCAAGACGGCGGCGTCGATGTGGGACCTAACAAAGTTAAAGCCAATCGTTTTCTTGTCTACAAATTGTCACTACAACCTATTCCTGGTACGCAATTATTTATTTCTGTACCATTTGGATGGAAGAAAACAGAGCTAGCTAATGGGTTAGAAATCAGTAACTATGACGGATCAAAACTGACGGTCACTAAAGCAAAAATCGAAGGAAATGCGGGGCCAACATTAACAGATCTTAAAGTGTATCTAAAAGCCAAATACCCAGCACGTAAATATTCCGATATCAAAATTAATGGCTCTGAAGGTTTCAGTGCCGAAGTAACTAATGCTGAAGGTCAATTAGAAACCGATGTGTATCTGATTTCAGAATTTAAAGATTTCATTCATGTACGCATGAACCTGCGGCATAAAACGACGGTCCTAGTCAGCGGCCAAAGCGTGCTAGAATCCATCCAAACCAAGCGGGATGACGAACCCGTGTCGCTATCTGTGGTCCGACACGTCACATTGCGTGCGGGAATCACGAACAATGAAGTTCCTTTAGATTTTGCTCAAAAATCAGAAACAAGTTTAAGCGTAAAAGGTTCAAAAAGCGGCGCCGGTTACATCGTAGAAATCGATGCTAGTCATGGAACCACCGATTTCGATGCTATCAAGTCGGCAAACAAGGGAATTATGTTTGGTGATGATAAAAGTGTGCCTATTGAAAATATTGAAACTGTGTTTCAATCTAGTGATCGAACGCTTCCCAAGAACATCGTCTATTTGAAGGACGGCGGCGTATATTTGGTACGCGCTGAAAATGGACTATTTACGGATAGTATCACTAAAGTTTTGGTTGAGTCTTTAGAACCAGGAAAATCGGTCACGTTAAAATACCAAACATTAATGTCCGTCCCAGTTGGAATTTTAATTCATCCACCTAAGGGACTAAAAAATTAATCTGGATTCGCGTTGCCGTCTTGAACCCAGGTACATGTAGTTGTTTTGAACTGGTCCCTTAGCCTGCGGCTAAGGCCAAGTAAAATATCGTCAAATCAAGT
>CAWVRN010000013.1:0-110471 GCA_963932905.1 uncultured Bdellovibrio sp. | reverse complement strand
CATAAAAAAAGCCTCGGCAGTCCTCGCCGGCGCTGAACGCCTGTCTGCGGAACTCGTTTTTTTCATGTCTTTTTTAAATACTCTCTTCAATGGAAGACCGAGCTTGAATTGACGCTTAAGAAAAAGAGATCAAGGCAATTACAAAAAATACCCACACCGGCGGCGCCCAGCTGCAGCCGGTTTTAGCCCCGGGGAGCCAGGGGGCCCGGTTGCCCGGAAAATCCCTACTTAGTCCAAGACGATTTATAATCCTCTGCGTATTTCTTGAATGAAATTGGTTTTTTGCCGGTGATTTTTTCGATCGCGTCGGTTGTGCGTTCGGAGTATCCTTGTTTGAAGAAGTCTAAAATTACTAACATAAAATTGGCGTAGTCGTTTGGTAGGCCGGCGCCTAGTAGTGATTTTAGCATTACGGCTGGTTCGATGTCTTGGTAGGTTATTTTTCTTCCGGTTACAGTGCTTAGGATGTCTGCTACTTGGTCGTGGTTGATGACGTCTGTGCCTGTTAGGTCGAAATCTTTGTTGTTGAATTTATCTGACAGCAATAGTTCGCCGGCTACTGCGGCGATGTCACGGGCGTCAATGAAGCTGCCTTTGGCTTTGGCTACGGGTAAATAGATTTTGCCGTCGCTATTGATTCCGTGAATCCAAAATGTATTGAAGTTTTGCATGAACCAATTTGGGCGAATGATATTGTAGTTTAATCCCGATTTTTCTAAGTGGATTTCAACTTGTCTTAATGGAGCTGCGTCGTTGGCGTTAACTCCCATGGCTGTCATTAGGACGACTTTTTTTACCTTTTTCTTTTTAGCCATTTCAATGACGGGATTTAACAGCTGATCTTGGTTTGTGAATCCTGGAGGTGACAATAGGAATAGGCGATCTATGTTTTCGAACGCTTTTTCAAGGCCTTCGTGGTTCACTAGATTCAAATGAACTTGTCCGGGTTTAAGTTCTTTTTTACTTGTGGCAAGGACGATGTTTTGGCCTTTGGATTTTAGAATTTTGGCTAATTCCGTGCCGACCGTGCCGCTAGATCCGATAATTAATGTTTGACTCATTTGAAAGCTCCTTTGCAATTTATGCAGTTGGTATATTGCTAATATAGCGGATATGAATTATACTTTTAATGGGTATAAGTACAAAAAACATGTTCAGGAGTATAAATATATGGATATTTTAGACGATATATTTAAACAGGCTGATTTGAAACGTAAGATTCTAAATCAAAGGTCTATATATGAGCCGATCACGTTACAGTTTCCCTGCAACCGCAGTATTGGATTTCATGTTGTGACTCAAGGTGAAGCGTACCTATATATAAATAATGAAAAAGAACCCGTGCGTTTAAAGCGCGGTGATATCGCAGTGATGGCCCGTGGGTTTAATCACTACTTAAGTTCTGAACCTAAACTGAAAGAAAAAGATTTTAAGTCAGCACTTAGTATCGATCATATTAACGAAATTAAAATACCCAAAAAAAATATCACTCCGAAAGCAACGCTGATTAGCGGTGCCTATCAATTGTGGAACGATCCTTTGCATCCATTCTTTAAAGAACTACCGGATGTTTTTTTACTTAGAAATGAAGAGATCGAAAGTTTTGGTCAAATCCAGGTGGCTTTGGGTCTGTTATCCCGGGAAGCCGCTGAACCACAAATGGGCTCAGAAATGGTGATTCAAAATTTATTAGATATCGTGTTTTCATTTATAGTCCGCAAGATCGTCCAAGCTAAAAGCAACAAGCCGAAAACATGGAGTCATGCTGTTCAAAATGATGCCGTGAAAAAAGCGATCGAATTGCTGCATGCTCAGGTTGAAAAAGATTGGACGTTGGAAGAATTGGCAAAAGCTGTTGGTTTGTCCCGTGCGGGTTTAGCACAAAAATTCAAAAAACACCTGGGTGATACACCTTTACATTATTTAACGGTTTTACGTATGCAAAAAGCGCGGGCGTTACTCTCGACGACCAACGATAATATTGAATCGATCGCGGAAGCCGTTGGATATAGCGACCCTTTTAGTTTTTCTAAAGTATTTAAGCGTATCACAGGAGTCCCCCCGCGTGATTTTAGGGCTCAAGACCAGATAGATCGAAACTTAGCTTATCGCTATTAGAAGCCCTTCCGGCAGCGCCTTTGGTGTCGAAAGATTTGACAGGCTTGAACTCCGTACAGTTGGTATAATTAATATTTTATTCAGCCATTAAATAGATTATAAACCCGGGGTATTATGAAAACCGGTTTACTATTCTATTTGCTGTTTGCCTTACCGGCACTTGCTATTAACACTGACGTTCGACGACTAAAAGTGCGTGATAGCCATTTGATTTTTGATGATCGCTTGTTTTCACGGGAAGTCGTGATCACATTTGCTGGAAAATTAGACCCAGTCCTACTGCCACAGATTCTTAAAAAGCTAGGTGACGAAAAACTCAAAGCTCATTTTTTTGTAACGGGCGATGATGCCGCAGCCAATTCAGAACTGGTCCGTGACATTATTTTGGCCGGTCATATTCTTGGATCGCAAGGTTTAGCGGCCCCGACAGATAGATCTAAATGGACCAATGAAACATCTATCCAGGCCGAAATACAAATTGGCCATGAAGCTGTATACGCCAGTAACGGTTTGGTTTACCCATTTGTTCGATTGGCTCCTCGTCAAGGCGGTGTCGCCGCACGTGAACTAATCAAGGAAAGTGGAGCGTTTGCTTTTTACTGGAATATTGAATATTTCGCAGAAGATCCCGCGCAAAGTATCCGCGATAGTTTGAAACGCGAAAGATACCGCGGCATAGTTGCATTATCTACCGGACGCAAAACAACTTTAGTTGCGCTTGATGCATTAGTTGAAGAAATTAAAAAGGAGGATTTAACCGTGATCACGATCTTGCCCAATGAAGAAAGCACGTGGTTTGATAGTCCACCTCTGATTAGAAAATCTCTACGTGAGGAAGTAATGAAAAATGGTTCTATTTATTCAAGAAAGCACCAAAAAGTAAAAGGCTGGGATCATGAAGCTTAAGTTATTTATTTCTATGTTGTTAATGTCGGTCGTTGGTTTTTCACAAGCCTTAGATAGGCCACCACAATTTGTTTTGATTTCATTTGATGGATCTAAAAGCCATAACTTCTGGAAAGAAACTTTTAAGTTAAGCCAAGATGTTAAAGGTCAGTTTACTTATTTCATCAGCGGAGTCTATTTCTTGCGGAAGAAAGATAGGCTTAATTATCAGCCTCCAAAACGTAAAGCTGGCGCATCTGACATCGGTTTTGCCGAAGACGATTTGGGTGATATCCAGCGCCGTACAGAATCTGTTTGGCACGGTTTAGCAGAAATGAATCCAGCCATGGAAATTGGTTCGCATGTTAACGGACATTTTGATGGTTCGTATTGGACATACGAAGAATGGACAAAAGAATTTACTGAATTTCACCGTCTAGTTGAAAAAGTATTTAGCTTTTATCCCACAATGAACACACGATTTGCGAACCAGTGGGAATCTACTCTGAATGCGGGAATCAAAGGCTTCCGGGCACCCCTGTTAGCTGGGCAAGTATCTATTACGGGCAAAGTACTAACTGATTTTAAATATGCCTACGACGCCAGCCAAGTTTTAAAAGGCAAATGGCCAAATAAACACACTCCCGATTTATGGAATATTGGTTTATCGCGAATCGGTTTAGCGGGAACGACACGTGAAACGGTGGCAATGGACTACAACGTACTTTACGGCCAGTGTGGCGGCGTTTTCAATCCAAGCAATGCGGGTGAATGTAAAACTATTGATGACAAACTTTTAGCTTATTACGAAAAGCAAACATACTATTCCTATATTCAAGCCTTCTTAAAAGATTACTACGGCAACCGTATGCCTTTAAGCATTGGTCACCACTTTTCGTTATGGAACAAAGGTATTTATTGGAAAGCATTGCAACGTTTTGTTCGCGATGTTTGTATATTGCCCGAAGTAAAATGTATCACCCATGGTCAAATGGCTGAATGGTTAGACGAACAAAATAGAATTCACGGTTACAGCGTGTTTAATAAGTTGAATCAGGGTTTATTTGATAAAAGAGGCATTTCTGAAATTCCTCGCGAACGTTTAAAAGTAGATCTATCGTTGATGAAAAAAGTCAGCTTTGGTGAAAAGGCATTCATAGTTCCTGATATTTCTAAGACAGTAGAAAAAGTGATGTTAAAAGGTGATCTTCCTCACGCACATGATGAAGCACCGAGTGACGTCGATATGGAACAATTCCGTTATAAACCAGCCGGGGTTAACTAATGCGTTTAACTATTTTTGGACTTCTTTTCTTAATACTTAGTCAGGTTCAGGCTAAGACGGCTCAGCTACCGCAATGCACAGCCAAAATGGAAACCGTTTCCATGATTTTGTGCATGGATGACGATATAAAAGAATTTGAAGATTTGAAAGATTTTGTGATGACCCGAATTTATAGCCGTATCGAATTTAAATACGCAAAAAAAGATCCTGCGCGCGCCAAAAATCTAAAGGCGAAAATAAATAAGTATGCCAAGTCGTGGGAAAGCTATCGCACTTCTTATTGTGATTTAGAATCTATTCACGTTTCTGACGAAGATACGCGTGCTCAATTAATTAAGGACTGTTTAATATCAATTACGAAATCCAGAATCGAAGAGCTGCGTCTATTGCAGATTAATATCTAAAGCTCAAATTCAAGGTACATTGGTAGATGGTCAGAAAGTAAATTCCATGGCGTTGAAGATAATGTTTCGACATGAACGGGTTTAATATTTCGGGCGTAAATGCGATCTAAACTCAACATTGGGAAGAAGCTAGGGAAAGTCTTGGCATATTTGTTTTTAAGCTGTTTGTGACATTCAAACAAATTCAGTTTTGATTCCAGGTAATGAGAGAGTTCTTTTCCCCAATCGTTAAAATCGCCAGCTAAAATAAATGGTGCGTCCGGTGGGATTAGCTTTGAATAGCGTGCGATCACTCGCTCGACTTGTTTCACGCGTTCATCGTGCAGCAAATTTAAATGAACGTTGAATAGATGTAGAATCTGACCATTGTCTAACGGAACTTCACAATGAAGTAGGCCGCGTTGTTCCCATTTATTGGTAGAGATATTTTCATTTTCCCATTTCCCGATGGGAAAGCGGCTCAGGATAGCGTTGCCATGATGGCGATCTTTAAAGACCGCGTTTTTGCCATAACAATGATCTGTCCAAATTGAATCAGCCAGGATTTCCATTTGCGAAGAAACTTTGTCGTTATATTCCTTAGGTATAAAATCAGCACCTTCGCCGACTAGTTCCTGAATAAACATGAAATCAACGGGTAGCGAATGAGTGGCTTCTTTGATTTTTATCAGCGTGTTGTTCAGTAAAAAGGTCGAACGTGCTTTATGAATGTTAAAAGTAATAAACTTATATTTCATAACCAATTTTTAAACCAAAAAGAGAAACGGCACAACTGCCGAATCAAGAACGAATCCTGATCAATTTCTGACTTGGAAACAAGACGAGATTGTGATCGCAGGTGTTCCCAATAATTTTCAAGGGGTTGCAATTCGGTGCGGCCTTCTAAAATAATATCCATTTCTAAATCATGCACTAGACTGCGATGATTTAAATTATGACTGCCCATTGTCGCCCACTCATCGACGATAATGGCCTTGGCATGCATAAAGCTAGGTTGATATTGATAAACTTGAATATTGTATTTAAGTAATTTTCTAAGGACATATCGGCCTGCTAAATCGACGATAATAAAATCACTTCGATTCGGAACAATAATTTCCACTACGCCGTGATTTTTTGCCGAAGTAACAAGAGCACGAATGACTTTTTTCGAAGGTACAAAGTAAGGGGTTAGAATACGAACGTGTTGGGTTGACGTTTTCATCCGGTCAATTAACTGGCGTTTTGCTAGTCGACGTGACGCCATCGAATGAGTTGATCGCACGCGTTCGAAAACTACGCGTTTATGTTGCCTCATCATTGAAAATGGAAAGCGCAACCAATAGGCATTGGCTAATGAGGAAATCTTTGCGACCTCGGGGCCTTTGACTAATACGGCTAGATCCTTCCAGGCAGCAGATCCACTTTCCTTTTCTGAATGAACCTTGGATACATTATAGCTGGCCACAAACGCTGTTTTCTTGTCGATGACAACAATCTTGCGATGATTACGGCGATTTGTGACTTTTAGAAATCGAGTGAAGTGTTTTAAGATAGAGCCAATATAGGGTAAGGCTCGGTAGACGCGGAATTCGATGCCTTGAGCGTCGCAATAGGTGCGTATTTGATTGATCGAAGTCAGGCTGCCAATACCGTCTACCATCAGGCGTACGTTGACCTGGCGGATGCGTGCATCTGCCAAAGCCATCAGTATTCGTTTACCGATGGCATCGAAATCAAAAATGTAGCTTTCCATTTGGACTTCGACCTGAGCTTGATTAATTTCATCAACTATCAGGTCGTAATATTCGTCGCCAGAACAGATAAAGCGAATAGAGTTAAAAGCGGCTTCAGACACCGCTCAGATATAACTTACTTTTTAGTCTTTTCAAAGCAATTGCTAATAACCCATTGAGGTTGTGAACTTCCTAGCGTCGTAGCTGTGCCTGGTTTGACATATCTATTTAGGAATTCAACTAATTTTGGACCTGTCAGTTTTTTCGCTTGTAAGTCTTCAAGGTACGACGATAAGTCGTGACGACCTTGATATACCTTAGGCAACTGTTTTTTGAAAAATACAAGCTGCGACAACGTTAAGTTAAATTCCACATTTGGACTATTAGCTTGCTTTGTAATCACAATCTGTTTTACACGGCGGCGACTATTTTTGGGGCCGAACGTGCAATATATTTTTTCTTTTACAGGTAAAGTAAATGAGTGCGCCTCCGCCAATAGATCCTTAGCGATAGATACGCTGGTCGATTTAATGTCGACGACTTGTTTGCTGGCTGGGTTTGAAGGTAAAAGAGCCGATTTTACTAAGCTAAATTCAAGATCCGTTTCGGCAAATAATTCAGAACGATTGCCGACAACAAGATCTAGCTTGATCGCATTGGCGCCTTTGTTTAATTGTGCGAGTTCAATCAGTGCTTCACCATTGTTATCAAAAGCTACGTCCATTTTCTCGTAAGATAATTTGATATCTTTTGGGGTTACAACTTTTGATTTTAGTTTGGCTTTTAACCAAACCGGGCGTTGGCTGCCTTTACCGATTGGACTCGAGGTTTGGTTAATCACTGTAATATCTATTGTACGTGTTTGCGCCCAATACATTTTTTCTTTTGGACGAGTGACCGAAAGTGTTCCAACGCGCTTAATGGCTGCGCCCGGAAGGTGATTAAAGAATCCAAGCAGGGCCGCTTTTTCGTAGCCAAGCGGAATACGAGTTGGCGTATCAGTAAGTACTTTCATTTCCATTGCTTGCAATTGCATTGATCCAGCAGGGAATTGGATTTCGATGACCTCGCCCTTAGCCAGTGATTTAATCGGTAAAGAGGACTGGGAATTTACCCACATAAGTTCAGGTGCTAGTCCATTCAATCCAACGATTTGAATTTCTTTTGGTGATGGCATCGATGATGTGTTCACCAATTTCATTTTTAAAATATTAATTTTTTCGCCGTATTCGATGATGCCATCTGCATTTTCATCTTGGTATTCTACCCCTTGGATAACCAAGTTGTACATCTCTGGATAACTTGTGCCTGATAGTACAAACGCGTGTGATCCATCTTGACCATTGCGACCGCTAGAACCACTACTGCCCGTGCGACCATCAGATCCATCATTGCCGTCCCACGCAGAAGATCCACCTTCTTCACATGTGTTTCTGCCGCCATCACCGCCGTCGCCACCATCACCGCCACGGCCACCGCTGCCGCCATCACCAGGGCGCCCAGCCGAGTTGTCTATAGATTTAACTAACATCAATAATTCAGATTGGTTTTCGGGAACGAAAATTTGAATTTGACCACCACGACCCGCATCACCTCCATGACCACCGCTTCCGCCGTCATCGCCATCTTGACCGTTTGAACCTGTCGATGGAGGGCACCCCGCCCAGCCATCAGATCCATCACGACCGTCACTGCCGCGTCCACCGTCGCCCCCATCACCACCGTTACCACCTTGCGCATCAATGGTGATATTCTTTAGTTCGCTTAAACTGTATTCGTTTTTAAAAACGACGCCTTGATTTGGGATCTGGACAGCTACGTCAACTTTGGTTTTTGTAGCGTTTGAGTATTGTAAACTTAAAATGACATTGCCACCATCGGCGCCATTGTCACCATCTTGTCCCGAATTGCCGCGTGAATAGTAGGACGATGATCCACTACTGCCATCAGATCCATTTCTTCCGGAGGCATCAATAGATAAAGTGTGTGATTGAGCATTATAATTTATTTGGGCAAAACTAAATGCCGAGAAAAAAAGCGTAGCGAATGCGGCTAGGTGATGCGAGCGCATAGGACTCCTTGGAGTAGGGTTCAAAACCAATGTTTATTTCATAGATAACGTTTCTTCGCGATGTCTAAATTTTTGCCACCGACAAATTTCACGAGTGTCGAAAGATGCGACATGATAGGCCTATGGTCCAGTAAAAATCTCTGTATTTTCCCCTTAAGCCGGACCAAAAACTGGCCGACAAAGGTCCTAAGAGAATCACTAAGGGACCGACCATGTTAATCAAAAAAATACTTTTTCTTCTTAATCTCATGTTTTCCGAAGCAAAAGCACAAACAAACGCGGAACTTAGATCCAAAGTCCTGAATGCTCTTCGAGCCAAGACCGAAGTCGCAGAGATTAAAGTCACTCAATCAGGTTCAGATAAAGTTCAATCTTATAGGTATACAGTCAGTGATTTGAACCCGGCCTCACTTAGCATACAGGACCTAGCTGGCTCAAAAACAGTGGATGTTAGCGAATTTCAAAAGATGGGTTTAAGCGCCGAGGTTTTAGCGTATTCATTTTTCAATTCTGATATTCCCACTCCATTCGGAATGAGCAAAGCTTATCATATCACCTACACCGCTGTGAAAACGCAGAACAACAGCTTAAGTCACTTTTTAGTGTACTACGATAAAAAGAATTTTTATCCAGTGAAAGTGGACTACTATAACGGCAATAAAAAAATTTCGACTATCGAGTATCTAGAATATAAAAAAATAAAAGACAAAGTTTGGCGCGCGCACGTGATTACGTCAGAAAATCATCTAAATAATAAACGCACAAAAGTGGAATACACTAAAATGGAAATCAATTCAGATTCTACGAAACCGGCATTAGGGTCAGAGACTCCGAAGAATCCTCTTTAAGGGTTAGTTGCGAAAAGCTGGCTGAATGAATCTGGAACGGGTGACTCACACGTGATGTGATCGCCTTGCCAAGTAAAATCTAGTTTCCATGAATGCAAAGCCATTCGATGAAAACCATACATCTTTGCAATTCTTTCGTTATCCTTAGCATTACCATAACGTGGATCGCCCACTATGGGGCGGCCAGCAAGTCGACTATGTTTGCGGATTTGATGCTGTCGACCTGTTACCAGCTGACAGTGCACGGCCGAAAAATAGGGATTGGACTGAATCACGGTATAAAGAGTTTTTGACTCCTTTTGGTCTTCTGGTTTGCCTTGCGGTGTTTCACGCCCCTCGCCTTGATCAGAAATCGGGTAGGTCCATTCGTTCCATAGTCCAGACGTCGAGTCACTGAGCAGTCCTTCGGACTGGCGTGGCATATTTCCCCTCAATACGGCAGAATAAAACTTTTTACCTTGAGTTAATGCGAGCTGGATCTGATTCTGAAGATCTGATTTCTGTGTCACGACGACCAAGCCGCTAGTTTCACGATCGATACGGTTTACAAGATGCCATCCTTTACCAAGCTGATGGATCAAAGAATCCGAATCATTGTGGACGCTCAGACCAGCGGGTTTGTTCACAATAGCAAAGTCGTCATGTTGAAATAGAGTTTGAATCATTTAGTTTGAGTTTAATTACATAAAAAGTTAAACTTGTTAAGCACTTAGTAGGATTTATATGGAACAAAAGACAGAAGCACAAAATTTTTTAAAACAAATCGTAGAAAAAGATATCAAAAACAACACGCATGGTGGTCAGGTCGTTACGCGTTTTCCGCCCGAACCGAATGGGTATTTGCATATTGGTCACGCCAAATCGATTTGTTTAAATTTTGGTTTAGCCAACGATTACAACGGTCGTTGCCATTTACGTTTCGATGATACAAATCCTGTAACAGAAGATGTCGAATACGTAGAATCTATCAAAGCCGATGTTAAATGGCTGGGTTTTGATTGGAACGATAATTTATTCTATGCCTCGGATTATTTCCAGCAATTGTACGACTGGGCCGTTTACCTTATCAAAGAAAACAAAGCGTATGTGGATAGCCAAACGGAAGAACAAGTAAAAGAAACACGTGGTGATTTTAATCGCCCTGGAAAAGATTCGCCATTTCGTAATCGCACAGTCGCGGAAAATTTAGAACTATTCGAAAAAATGAAAAATGGTGAGTTCGCGGATGGTACTCATACTCTACGTGCCAAAATCGATATGCAATCGCCTAATATGAATTTGCGCGATCCTTTGTTATACCGAATTAAAAAAGTTCACCATCATAATACAGGTAACAAGTGGAACATTTATCCCATGTACGACTATGCTCATCCACTAAGTGATGCCATTGAGAAAATCACGCATTCTATTTGCACACTGGAATTCCAAGATCATCGTCCGTTCTATGATTGGTGCATCGACAATGTCCCTGTGCCGGCAAAGCCGCGTCAGTATGAGTTTGCACGATTGAACATGACCTATCTTGTAATGAGTAAACGTAAGCTTTTACAATTAGTGAAAGAAAAATTAGTCAGCGGATGGGATGATCCCCGTATGCCAACAATTTCAGGAATTCGTCGTCGTGGTTACACAGCGGAAGCGATCAGAAATTTTGCGAAACGGATTGGTGTAGCTAAAGCTGAGAGTTTGATCGACGTGGAAATCCTTGAGGATTGTGTGAAGGAAGATTTAGATCGCATCGCTTACCGTGCGATGGTGGTTTTAGATCCTATCAAAGTCACAATCACAAATTATGATGCTGGAAAAACTGAAGAGTTATCGGTGTCCAACCATCCTAAAAACGAAGCCTACGGAAAACGTACGCTCTATTTTTGTAACGAAGTATATATTGATCGTAATGATTTTATGGAAAATCCAAGTTCAGATTTTTTCCGAATGGCCCCAGGACAACAAGTGCGTTTAAGAAATGCGTACGTCGTTCGTTGCGAAGAAGTCATTAAAGATTCTGCGGGTAAGGTGGTGGAATTAAAATGTACTTATGATCCCGTTACTTTGCATGGCAAACCAACAGCAGAAGGTAAAAAAATCAAAGGCATTATTCATTGGGTGTCAGCAAGGCACAGTGTGGATGCAGAGATTCGTTTGTATGGTCGGTTATTTAATCGCCCAGATCCTGAAAACGTACCAGAAGGTAAGGATTTTAAAGTGAATTTAAATCCAAACTCGTTAACTGTATTAAAAACGGCTAAACTTGAAAACAGCTTAAAAGACGCTGACCATTCTAAGAAATATCAATTCGAGAGAACGGGTTATTTTTGTTTGGATAGCGTGGATTCAAAGCCAGGCGCCCTTGTATTTAATCGCATCGTAGAACTTAGCTAATCTCAATCTGAGACAAGGGGCTAAAACCCCTGTAATTTTTTGTCGTTTGGATTGTATATCTATTAGCAAGCATAACCAACAAGGAGCTTTCTATGAGACATTTATTTACAGCACTTTTAGTTTTAAGTTTTGTTGCACCGATGACTTATTCTTCAGTCGCATTGGCGAATCAAGAAGATCGTCAAGAGCGTCGTGAAGACCGCCAAGAAAATCGCAAAGAGCGCCGTAAAATGCGTCAAGATAATCGCAAAGAAAGACGGGAAGCTCGTCAGGAAAATCGCCAAGAACGTCGTAAAAAACGCGCTGGCAATTAATTGTTTCAGTCTACTATTTCTGATTTAAAAATTAATTCTGCACTTTTAGTGGTGCAGAATATCATCTTCTAACGGTTTCGCCGATTCTAAGCGGCTCATCATAAGATACAAAGCCGGCACCACAAATAACGTAAAGATAGTCGATACAATACTGCCCCCGATAATCGTTAGCCCCATTGGCAAGCGGGTTTCAGATCCCATCGCATTACCTAGTACTAATGGAAGCGCCGCAAATACTGTCGCTACTGATGTCATCAAGATTGGACGAAGGCGAACCGGGCAGGCTTCTAATAGGGATTTTTCAACTAAAGCGCGATCTTTACTGTTGGCGTAGTCTTTCTTCAAGCCATATTTGTCCCGCATCTGATTGGTGAATTCGACCAGTAGAATCGAATTTTTCTTCGCGATACCCATCAGAACGATAATCCCGATAAAGCTGAATAGATTTAACGAAGCACCTGCTAGATACAAGGCAAGGAACGCACCAGTTATACTAAATGGTAAGGCAATCAAGATCACAACCGGATGAATGAATGAGTTGAACTGAATCGCAAGGATCATATAGGCTACAATGATACCGATGAACAATGCTGAAGTTAACGTTGTAAACGCTTCGTTCAAACCTGACGCCGCTCCTTCCAGAGCAAAACTGTATCCATCCGGTAATTCGGCCTCGGCAATTTCTTGAGCTTTTTTCAAGATATCACTTTGCGATGCACCCGGCAGCAACGAACCGAACACAGAAACCGTACGTTGACGATTGATTCGCGTGATGGTTTGCATAGACCCAATTTTCTCTAAATTCACGGCGCTAGAGAGCGACATGATATTGCCGACGATATTGCGTACACCCAACGACCCAATTTCGTCTTCGGAATTAATTATTGTTTCCGGGATTTTTACGCGGATATCATAACGTTTACCATCGGCGGTATAACGACCCTGGCGAATACCACCGACCGATGCCGCAAGTGTCGTACTGATGGCCTGTTTTGTTAAACCCAGGTTGTACAATTCCCCTTGAGATTTCGGAGTGATTTTTAACTCCGGTAAACCTAGCTTAAAATCTGTATCTAAATCCTGGGCGATTTGCATTTCGGCGAGTTTCTTCATTATAACATCGGCTTTTTCTTTTAACACCATCAAGTCAGGTCCACGCAAGTTGAACGCAACCGGAAACGATCGGCCAGAGGTAATTCCGCGCGATGAAATATCACGCATTTGAATTCTCACACCTTTGATGGTTTTGAAACTCTCTCGAAGTTCATCCATGATTTTCAAATGGGATAGAGATCGTTCTTCTTTTGGTTTTAGGTACATTGGGATACTGATGTTATTTACCGTCGGACTTAATCCACCTAACCCCACGCTGACTATGTAACCTGCGATCTCGGAACGTTTTTTAATGATGTCTTCGATCTCGAATGACTTTTTCTGTGTTGAATCGAGTGAACTTCCCGGGGTTGTTGTTGCTATTAATAAAATAATATTTTGATCTTGCGGGGGGAGAAGTTCTTTTTTAACTGATGGAATCAGTTTTAACGAAATCGCAAATACGATGAGCGAAGTAAACACGATCGATTTTGGATATTTTAAACAAAACTTCAAAAGGTTTTGGTAGCCATGAGAGGCCTTTTCAGAAACGTGGTCTACATATTTTTCAAATTTAGAAATTTTTTGATCTGACGAAAGGAGCGCCGCCGCCCTCATCGGCGTGATTGTAACGGCTTCTAGTAGCGATAACAAAATGGCTGCAGACATGGTCACGCCAAATTGGTAGAAAAATTTGCCCCAAATTCCATCCATGAAAATGACGGGAAGGAAGATTGCGATAACCGATAGTGATGCGGCAATGGCCGACGGTAGAATTTCCTTGGATCCATCAGACGCCGCTTTGGCTGGGCTTTTTCCCATCCTAAAGTGCCGCACGATATTTTCTAGTAACATGATGGCATCATCCACCACTATGGAAATAGCAAGAGTCAGGGCCAGCAACGTAAATAGATTTAAGGTCATTTTCGAGAAGTATAAAATGATGAACGCACCTAGAATCGATGTCGGGATGGAAAACAAAATGTTTACAGCGTACTGAATGCTGCCCAAGAATAGGAAGCAAATAACAATCGTGATTAAACCCGCGATCACCAGTTTTTCTAGGGTCGAAAACACGGTGGCTTTAGTTGGCAGGGTAAAATCAATATTTACCTGTGCCGTGTACCCTTCAGGAAACTGCGATTTCATTGTTTCTAGTTTTTTACGAACAGATTCTGCTAGTTTAACTTCATTTGTACCACGTTGTTTTTTTACACTGACAAAAATAGCATCTTTGCCGTTGATACGGGCTAGTCGCCGAACGTCACTTAAGCCTTCTTCTACGGTGGCAACGTCTTTGATTTTAAGAGCTGCATTGGGCTGAACTGTCTGTCCGCCCCGTTTTAAAATTCTGATGTCACCAAATTCTTTGATATTTAAAAGTTCGCCTTGCCATTTCACGCGCAGTTCTTGTGACATATGCACAAACTGACCTGCTGCGGATTCGATATGTTGAGTAGAAATGGCCTCTAGAACATCGACAATCGTTAGATCATTTCTTCGTAGTTTAACGGGGTCTACCCACACACGTAAATTTCGTACAGAAAAACCGGCGATAGAAACTTCGCCAACATTGGGAATAAACTGAATTTGATCTAGAAAGTAGTTATCTAACCATTTGATCATATTTAGTTTCGTGTCCCCCGAATAAACTCCAAGCATCATGATGGGATCTTCTTCGGGATTTGATTTTTTAATGACTGGTGGGTCTATTTCTTTTGGCAGAACTAATTGCGATAAGTTGGATTGAACTTCTTGAAGGGCTACATCAATATTTCTGTTGATATCGAATTCAAGGCGCACGCTACCAGTACCCTGACGTGCCGACGACTTCATTTCTTTAATCCCCTCGACGCTGAGCAAGCGTTGTTCGATCGGATCTAAAATTTCTGTTTCAATTAGTTCGGGAGCAGCGCCTTCGTAGTTTACAGAAATATCTAAAATTGGAAAATCCACATCGGGCAACTGACTGACTCCCATACGATTCAGGCAGACGGCGCCAAATATGATCAGCGCACTCATTAAAATCCAGGCAAATACGGGGCGTTTAATTGAAATGTCTATTAAATTCATAATTCAAGATTATGCCGATTTCGATAGAGTTCAAGCCAGATCTGGCTCATAGAACAGTCTTTTACTCTTAAGATTTGTAATTTTTAAACACTCGTTTTACAGTGGTGAATACACCTATGGAAATGCAATCAAATTTTTTCACATCTAAATCTGGCAAAAAAGTACACTACTATACTTATGGTAGTTCCAAAGCGAAACCAATTTTTTTCATACACGGATTTCCTGGGACAGGGAAACAAGGACAAATGCTTTTAAAGGGCAGCGTATATGAGAAAGATTTTTTCATGATAGGAATGGACCGACCTGGTTATGGAACGTCAGAGTATGAATCTGATTTCACCTTAAAAAGATTTGCCGAAAACACAGAAGAACTGATGGACCTTCTGGGTTACAATAAATTTGTAGTTATTAGTGTCAGTGGCGGTGGCCCTTATGCCGCGGCAGTTTCGTATTTTTTAGGAGATCGTGTTCAGGCGACAACATCAATTAATGGCATTGCTCCAATGGAGCTGAAGAAATTTCCTTTCTTAAATCAGGCTCAAAAGAAAATGTATTTATTGAACAAGCTATTGCCTAGACCAGCCATTCAATTTTTAATCGAGCAGCTCTACAATAGAAATGCGGATAAAATTGATCAAATATTGACGTCGGATTTTGAGGACATTGGTCCTCATGATCGCAAAGTTTTAGATGATCCAGAAACAGGACCATTTTTGTTAGAAACCTTCAAATTTTCTGTGAAGAATGGGCCATATGGACTTTTGTCTGATATGCGTATCTACTCTAAACCGTGGGGATTTGAAATTAAAGATATCAAAGTGCCGTACTATTTATATCACGGAAACGCTGACGATGTCGTTCATCCCATTTGGTCGCGTTTTATGAAAGAGCAACTAACGAATGTGCGCTTTCAAACGTTTGATGGCGAGGGTCATTATTCATTGCCGTATAATTATCGCGACCATTTTTTGCGAGATATCATGACTG
The DNA here is from genome assembly GCA_963932905.1 of uncultured Bdellovibrio sp. Classification (GTDB taxonomy): domain Bacteria; phylum Bdellovibrionota; class Bdellovibrionia; order Bdellovibrionales; family Bdellovibrionaceae; genus UBA2316. The sequence continues at coordinate 94,297 of CAWVRN010000013.1, read as the reverse complement.
ATATAATGTAATGACATTGATATAGCATCGCCTTAGCATTAAAAAAGTCATTTTCTAAATCAAAATAGAAGGAAGAAAATATGAAATCCATTTTGTTAGCGGGTCTATCTGCTTTAGCTTTATCAACGGCTTTTGCAAATCAAAACACAGACACAAAAACGCTACCAATGAGCAAAAAATCAAGTGAGATTCCTGAACGCAGGACTTTCCCTTTAAGCTCAACGGTATCGGCTTGTGACAATTTCCATGATTACGTTTGTAACGACGTAGAAAATTCTTTTGAGCTTCGTCCAGATCGTAGTTCTCATACATTTGCATTCAGCGATTCTTTTGAAAGAATCTTGAACAAGAAGAAAGAATTTTTCGCTAACATCGAAAACGAAAAGAAATTAAGCCCGCGTGCAATGCAAATTAAAAATTTCTACCTTGCCTGTATGAATGAAAGCGCCGGTGCAAAAGAAGAAAAATCAACAGTGGCCGATCGCCTGAAAGCCATTTCAAAAGTTAAAACTGTAAAAGATTTCTTGAAATTAGATTCAGATAATTTCTTTGCCGGTAAATCAAATTTGGTTGTATTTGATAGTTCCGCGAATGCAGAGAATCCTGATGTTTATGATGCCTACATGGCTGTTAGTTTCATGAACTTACCGGATCATGGTTATTATGAAAAACCAGAATTGGTGGCAGACTATAAAGCGTTGTTGACTGAATTCTTCAAAACGGTAGATCCAAAACTTACAGCGGAAGATATCAAAGGCCGTGTAGAAAGAATGTACAACCTTGAAGCCGAATTCGTTCAGCGCTATCCAAAGGCAGCGGAACGTCGTCAACGTTGGGGTGAAAAGCGTGATATTCCTCAGGCGCAATTTTTGAAAGATTATCCAAATTTGGGTACCGAAGTCTATTTCAAGAAACTTCCAAAAAAGTTGGCGGTTCGTGTAAATATTCCTGAAGGCTTTAAGTTCTACAGTGAATATTTAACTCAGAAAAACCTAGAAACTATCAAAGACGTCTATCTGTATAGAACTGCGTCTGGCTTAATGGACGATGGTTACCCAGATTTCTTTGCTAAGAAATTTGCGTTCAATAAAAAACATTTAGGTGGGCCGGACAGTCGTCCCGTTCGTCAAGAGCGTTGTACAATGCGCATGATGAACGAATTCGAAAAAGAAGTCGATGAAGTTCTAATGCAAAGAATGTTTCCAAATTTCCCAAAACAAAAAGTTGTGGAAATTTCAGAAAAAATCCGTGGTTCTATCTTAGACGGTATCAACAACAGCACGTGGTTATCTAAAGATGCTAAAGAGGTAGCGAAAAAGAAAATCACAAGCTGCCGATTACAAGTCGTAGCACCACAAACAGATCGCGAATGGAATTTTAATCCAATTCAAAAGTACTCGGCAACTGAGCCAATCAAAAATGCTCAAAAATTACGAGTGGCATTGATTAAAAAGACAATCAAAGAAATGTACGAACCAGTAAACAAAGATGCCTGGGGAATGGGACCTTTAACGGTGAATGCGTATTTTTCACCAAGTGAAAACAAATTCGTAATGCCAATGGGGATCTTGCAATACCCATTCTTTGATGACAAAAACACTTTGGAAGAAAACTTAGGCGCGGTCGGCGCGGTCATGGGTCATGAATTGGGCCATGGCATTGACGATCAAGGTTCACGTTTTGATGACAAGGGCAGCTTAAGAGTGTGGATGTCGATGGCAGATCTAGCTGAATTCCAAAAACGAGGCGAACGCATGGTAGCTCAGTTCGATAAAGCCGGCCACAACGGAAAATTAACTCTAGGTGAAAACGTAGCCGATCTAGTTGGTTTAAGCTTCGCCTACAAAGCAGCATTCAAGGATAAGCAAGCGACTAAAGAAGACAAACAAAAATTCTTCGTGTCCTACGCAAGAACATGGTGCGAAGTTAAACGCGATGGTTACAAAGAAAAACAATTGAAAACAGATCCGCACGCATTAGGTTGGGCGCGTATCAATGAACAAGTAAAACATCAGCCAGGTTTCCAGGAAGCCTTCAGCTGCAAGGCCGGATCACCGATGGTATTATCGGATAAAGACCGTATCGTTATCTGGTAATTTTAGAATATAATAGAACTTAACGAAACCCTGGGTGGAAACACCTCGGGCGTGGCTGGAATTCTTATTTTGAGACATAGTCCTATTAATTAAAAAGTCGGAAAAGCCGAATAAGCACTTATGCTTGGAATTCTATTTGCCGCCGGCCTTGTGGTTCAGATTTTCTATTTTCTATGGAAACCTATCCAGGATAGAAAAGTGCCCCATGAAACTTTCAAGACTGAAACCTCTGAGGGATTTTTCTATTTAGGTTTGGTTACTGTTGCTTATGCTATTTACGTGGTACTAGTTTTTGAATACCGAGGAACAGATTCAGTCGGTGACGTGTGTGGCATTTCTTATGAAATTGAGAATATGATAGAATCATTTTTGAAAATAGGTCTATTGGGTGCTTATTTGTTTTTGATGTTAATCACGTTTTTCGTAATCTCCGTGATAAGAAAACATAAATTTAAGTTAGTTTTAAAAAAAATACCGCCCAAGATGTAGTTATGAGAACTGCATTTTAGGGTCATTTCGTGACCTAGTAACTTTCTTAACAGCGATAAACTTCGTTACAAAGTCTTTCTGGCCTTTGTCCGTTTTACGAGTTTCAAGAAACTCTAGAAGGATTTATTCGTAATTTAGAATAGTTCGTGGTTAGTGTATTGGATCCGTGCACGACTGATTCGGCCATTCGACTTCGATGGTGGCTTCTGTGATATGAAACTCTTTCATCAACGTTTTTTTCAAATCTATCTTTAATTGATGAACCTCATCGCGAGTCGTATTTTCATCCACTACCAAATGAGTCGTTAATATATGATGATCACCGTCCATTGACCATAAATGCAAATGGTGCACACTTTTCACTGGCGGTGTTTGTTTAATTTTTTCAGTGACGGCTTCAATTTGAACATTATCGGGAGTTGCTTGTAGGAATACATTCAACGTTGTCTTTAAATTTTTAAACACATTCCACAGTACCCAAATTGCGATCCCAATCGCCATGATGGGATCTAAAATCGGTAAATCATAGAACATCATTACGATTGAACCAGCAAAAATGGCCAGCCAACCCATGACGTCTTCAAGCAAATGCCACAGAATCATCTTTTCGTTTAGCGATGTTCCTTTTGACATACGAAAGGCTGCGAATCCGTTTACGGATAAACCAAGAATCGCTAACAAAAGCATCCCTTTAACGTTAGTAGTCTCCGGACTAAATAATCGTGGAACCGCCCGTGCCAAAATAATTCCAGAACCGCTCATCAAGATTAGTCCCGTAATCAACGCACCTAGCACGCTTAAACGGCGATAGCCGTAGGAAAATTCTAGTGTACTACCTTTGCGCGATTTTTTTTCTAAAAACCACGCTAGTGCAATCGCTAAAGCGTCGCCTAAATCGTGAAAGGCATCAGATAAAATAGCTAAACTATTTGTGTAAAGTCCGCCGACAAGTTCAATTATAGCAAATGCAAGGTTCAGGAAAAAGGCAACGCCCATACGTGAACTTGCTGATCCGTGGGAATGTCCATGATGATGATGATGATTTCCGCCCATTCTTAATTGATATGACGACTAATCGTTTGAATCAACATATCTGTGCGAATCGGTTTAGTTAAATAGTCGGTGCAGCCAGCTTCTAGACAGCGACGACGGTCATCTTGCATGGCATGCGCCGTAAGACCAATAATTGGGCGGGTGTAGCCTCTCTCGCGCAAAATGCGAGTCGCCGAGTGTCCATCCAGCACTGGCATCTGCACGTCCATCAGGACAATGTCATATTCATTCGCTAGCGCCTTATTCATTCCCGATTTACCGTTGTCGGCCGTATCGACTATAGCGCCGCGCGATTTTAGAATGTGTTCCATCAATACTTGGTTATCAACAGAATCATCCACCACTAGGATTTTAATATTTTCGATCGATTTTTCTGGCAAGGTCACCACAGATTCCACAGTTGAATTAGCCGTCAAGTTAGAGGCAATTTCTATAATAAAAGTTGCTCCTTCTGAGGCATTGGTGTCTTTTAAAACCAAATCGCCGCCTAATCGCTGGGCTAAACGTTTAGAAAGAATCAATCCTAAACCGGTGCCACCATATTTCCGAGTGACTGAGGCATCGGCTTGGCTGAAGGGTTGAAATAGTTTTTCACGATCTTCTGGTGCAATACCGATTCCGGTGTCTGAAACACTAATTATCAGCCGTTGCTGGCTTTCGTTCAATTTTACGCTCACTTTCACGTGGCCTTCCATTGTGAACTTAATCGCATTGCCAATGATATTGTTTAAGATTTGTTTTAATCGAAGGGGATCGGTAACGAATTTATCAGGAACATTTTCTGCGACGTCCATGATGAACTTCAAGCCTTTGGCTGAGGCTTTCGCGGTTTTGAACGATTTCATCTCGCTCAACAAGTCCATCAAAGAGATTTGCACTGTTTCCAGAGCCAAGTGGCCGGCTTCCACTTTGGACAAATCTAAAATGTCGTCGATCAAATGCAGGAGCAATTCACCATTACGCTGAATGATATTATGGTATTCAGCGCGTTCATATTGATTTAGCGAATTAGATCGCAACAATTCGTTAAACCCTATTAATGCATTCAGCGGTGTGCGAATTTCATGGGACATATTCGCTAAGAACGTCGATTTTGAATTATTTGCATTCTCGGCCTGCTCACGCGCATATTTTTCACGTTCATACAAAAGAGATTTATCGATGGCCAGCCCGGCACGGCGACCGATATCTTCTGCCAATGTTAAATCAAACGACGTAAACCTTCGTTTTGATTCTGATGCGACAAAAGATATGGCACCCAAAATCGTGTCGTTGGCGGCAAGGGGGACAACCATGACGGAACTCATGCCGAGTTTTTTTAACTCTTTTAGTTGCTCGCGATTGTTTATCGACGCTTCTAGCACTTCGTTAGAAATCGATTCATGCAGTTCCGATTTGCCGGTACTAATTACTCGAGTCGTACCCGCAGATGAACGCCAGTCCGAGCGGTATTTTTCCAGGTAAGAGTCTGCCCAGCTGCGTTTGTCGGGGCTCCAGTGCCAGATAATTGTTTTAGGTTTTTTTGGATCAGCAATAATATCGATCAGGCACCAATCTGCCATCAGTGGTACAATCAGTTCGCACAGTTTTCGAAGCGTGACCAAATAATCCAAAGATGAATTTAAAATTATTCCTGTTTCAGCAATCAGACGAAATGCAGATTCGCGGCTCTTAAGCGAGTTTTCATTTTCTTTGTGGACTGTAAAATCGCGGAAAATAGAAACGGCGTACAGAACTTCGCCGTTGTCATCAAATACAGGTGCCGCACTCACGATGGACCAGGTTTTTTTCCCCGACGACTTCAATTCAATTTGTAACACGGCCTCTGGAGGATTTTTTACGCCTTTTAATGCTAATCGTCCTGGCAAACGTTCCGCAGGGAAAGGTTGTCCCTGTTCGTCAAAAATAAAATAGAGATCAGAAATACCGTCCGTCGGAGTCGTCAGCATTTCTTCTGCGGATGTGAAGCCACACATTTTCGCACCGATTGAATTGGCATAGATGCATTTGCCGTCACGATCAAATACAGTCACGCCATCAGTGACTCCTTCTAAAATAACTTCTAGCTGATGTTGGGAACGTTGCAGGCTATTTAGTAGCTGTTTTTGTTTTTCAATTTCCGTGGCAGTTCCAATCCATCTTGAAATATTACCAGCGGAATCTAACGTGGCAGAGGCTCGCCACAAAAACCAAACGTAAGTGCCATCAAAGCGTTTGATACGGAATTCTTTTTCAAACGATTCACCGTTGGCCACCGATTTTGTCCAGTGCGAGTACGATTCGATGCGGTCATTTTCGTGAATAGTATTAATCCAGAAAGACTGTGTCGTCGGCGACGAGTGGATGCCGGTAAAATTTAGGTATGCCTTATTAACATAGTCGATATTGCCTTGATCATCGGCCATCCACACAATCAATGGCAGTGAGTCAGCTAAATGATGGATGGCATTTTGGCTATAGTTCGCCCCAGCTTTTGAAAATAACTCATTTGAAAAATTTGAGTCGAGGAAGTTTTCCAAAAAACGCCAACCTTTTGAAAAAATTAGTTTAGGAACATTTTTTTTTACCGCGCCGACATTGAATTAGCAACTCGCGAGAAAAAAAATGTTTTTCTCTATTTTACATAGAATTTAACTAGCCACGACCGCGTATTAAGGAGATTGGCTAGGTCTAGGACTTTCTGTTTTCAAAGAACAAAAATAAGTAACATAACGCTTCTATTTTAAAGTCTAAAAAAAGTACCGGTCCTCAGCAGTTAACTAACGGAAAACCGAAGAGTTTTATTATTGCTAAGGAAAAATTTATGATAAATCGCGCTATTGTATTTTTCGTTCTATCCGCTTGTTTATTTATTTCTCCTGCTTTTGCTAAACAATTTCAAACTCAATACACCGATCCTCAAGGAAATAAATGGCAACGTTGGATTATCCTTGAAGAGCAAGACAAACGCGCAACCTTGCTGGTTGTCGAAAATCCTATGAAAGATGTGTCACAGAGATTGACGACTCAAGTGGTCGTTGAGAAATCGACTTTGGTAAATCTAACTGCAGGACAAATTCAGACGAAAGTAAATTATTTCCGCTACTTAAAAGACCTAAAGACCAGATCCAGTTCTTATTATCGTGCTCAAGAAAATGAGGTGAAATTAAACAAGACTCCGACACCATTGTGGGTGCCGGTAAAAAATGATTGGACCGAAGTCGACGAAAATAAATTTGCAGCCTGGTTTAAAAAAAATGCGTCGACGACAATGGCCGTCGGTGCGGGCCTGGAATTTGATTGTGCCGATTTTGGGTTACTGGGTCGCTGGATCTATGCTCACGATAATAAACTACCAATGATGACGTCCCTTGCGGGCTCAGGAAAATTATTTGGCCACTTCAGCGAATCTAAAAATTGGAGTAATTTACCCACGAATGAAGATTGGAAAAAGGACGAGCGATTCAAAGCAGCCATGCGCTATCTTTTTGATTCTACCTACACGCATAGTATTTTTAACGATTTGTACCCGACCAAAATCAGCAAAGACTATGTAACTCCAGGTGCTATCATTCTGACTTTACGATCGGGAAACACAGGCCACACGCAAGTCGTCTATGATGTGGGGATGCAAAACTACTGCGGTGCTGAATGTATTTCGGTATTGTACGGCAACGAACCGTCGCGTGAGTACGCGTATAAAACTCAAGCCGATATTCGTTATCATGAACCAGCAGGTGGTGGTTTTTTAAGATGGCGCTGGCCGCTATTAAAAAACGGCAAGTGGCAATTAACGCCAAAGACCAGCATGCCAGGTTATTCGCTGGAACAATACGGCCAATCCGGGATGTCGTTCGATGAGTTCAACAATTACGTATATGAATCACTGGGATTCAAAGTTGAGCCTTACAAAAAAGCATACTCACTGGCAAATTCACTATCCCATGATTTAAATGATCGAATGTCGATCACCGCGCAAGGGACTATTTTTTGCTACTATCAATTCTGTGATCCTCAAGGCGCCGTATTTGATCAATACTCCACACCCAGTAAAGATAAACGTTTTCGTGAAAAACGGGATCAACTGTTGCGATTGTTTGATTATCTGACTCCGTACGAACAATCCGATCTAATTTCTACGTTCAAGACTGACCTGTTTGTGGGAAGAAACGGTGTGCCTGTAACTGCTGCGGATTATATTTTTAACGCGAACGGAATTTCTGATCGTATGTCATCGGACCCAAGTGTTTCGTTCGAGCAGCGCTGGGGATTAGAAAATTTAAATACTCGGCAATCAGTTTTGTTGAAAGCGTCTTTCTTTTTATTCGTTTGGCGCTATCGAATCGAAATCGTTAACAACGCTATTCGAATCTGCGGTGACGGCGTGAAACCAATATGTGATCCACTTTCACCAGACATAACAAAGCTTTCAACGTCCACTATGGATGCCAGTCTGCGCACAGCACATAAAGAGGTGACTGAAGGCTTCGGTAAATTATCATACAGCGATAGGCGATTTGTAACGAATGCCTCAGATCGGTTGCAACTACATAAAGGCTGCGAAGATAACTTATACGGCTACTGCTCGTTATCGGACTATTTATTTCTTGGTACCACGTATGTCGACAAAATGTCCTCGAAACCGATTGATTCGTTTCGAAAACGAATGGGCCTAGATTAAACTAGGCGGCAGCGATTTTTGGTTTATACAGAACCAAAATATTTCCCGCTAAACAAAGACCGATTCCAAATAGCATCGTCGGTCCTAATTTCAAACCTTCAAATGCATACGATAATAAAATCGCTAGAATCGGCGAAATAATCGTGGTGTAGGCGGCTTTATCGGCGCCTAAAGTTTTTAGCAGCGTATTGTAAGCCGCGAATGCCACGACAGTGCCCAAAATACTTAAGTAAAATAAACTGCCGATGAAACTCGGATTCAAAGGAACGGACCAAGATAAGCCAGTGATTAAGACAACTAAACCCGTAAACAAAGTTCCATACAACAGGCTAAACGTGTTCGCCGTACTGATGCTGACACCTTTTTGAATATTTCTTACGGAAATCATATTTCCAGTAGATGCGGATAAGGCAGCACACAAACCTAGGCCCATTCCCAAAATTTCGTTAGTCGAAGAGGAAATAAATAAATCGTCTTTGAAAATCAGTAAAATTCCAAGACCACCAAGGACCGATCCCGCAACAACTTTCATCGAAACTGATTTCTTGAAAAACACCCACGAGAAAATAATATTAAAATAAACCATCGTGGTAAAAGCGATAGCCAGAACGCCGGACTTAATAAATGTTTCGGCGTTATAGGTAAGCATGTAATTGATAGAAAAATTAAAAATACCTTGAAGGAAAAACCAAAAATGCGTTTTGGGACTAAATTTTAAATTTTGCTTAGACCATTTCAGGTAGGTGAACATAATGATCGTAGAAACTACGAATCGCCAAAAAACGGTGACCAGTGGAGGTGCCTGGCTAATTTGTATAGTGATAACAAAATAGGTGGATCCCCAAATCAAAGAACACAGTGCGAATAGGAAAATATTTTGAGCGGACGATCTAGACGGTGTCACGAAGAACTAACTATTCTTCTTCCTCTTCAGAATCCTCGTCGTCCTCATCATCTTCGTCTTCATCGTCAAAATCTTCGTCATCTTCATCGATGTCGTCTGTTGTTTCGATACGCAATAACCAGCCTTCTTCAAACGGGTCATCTTGGATTAATGATGGGTTTTCAAGAACTTGAGGATTGATTTCTAAAATAGTGCCGTCAACAGGTGAATAAATGTCCAGTGGACCGTCATCGGTTTCGATTGTACCGATCACAGTATCGGCTTCGACTTTGTCATTTTCTGAAGGAAGTTCAATAGATGTGATTTCGTCGAAGTCTTGTAGGCCTTCTTCGTTAATCCCAACGGTCACGACGCCGTCTTCTTTTTGGATCCACATATAACCCATAAAATCTATTGTATCTTCACTCATAATTACCCCGTTAAGTACTCAAAGTAATAGCAAACAATTTTTGTCTTAGACTAAGAAATATTTCACATAACGCAAAACGATAATTCTCGTCGCTTGCGCATTCTGAAGGTCTTTGGTATCTACCAGCCTTCGCAATTTGGAGTAATAATTGGAGGGGAATTATGTCTACAAATTCTATATTTCTGTGCACTTCTTTGGCAGATGGGGATTTCTTCTTAGGTAAAATACAAAATCTTATTGTTTCAACTGAATCGGCAACGATTCAGGCGGCTGTTTATCGCTCAAAAATCGGCTTTCCTGTGCTTGTAAAGCAAGGGGCTGATGTTGTTCAGGGTACCTTAGTGCGTTTGAATACGACCGATCTAACGGCGCATTTAGTTGATGAATTAATGGGCTATTTTGCTCAGAATCCGGCTCAGGGGCTGACTCTTAAAGAGTTAGTGTCGGTTCAAGCAGAGTCAGGTTCCGTCGACGCTCACGTTTATTTTCTGAATCCAGAAAAATTAAGCTCGGATGTAAAATATATCGAAAATGGTGACTGGCAAAAGGCCCTTTCAGAAAAGCCACCGATCCCAAAAAAATTGAACGAACGACAGCGTAATTATATCCAAAAATTAGGCAAAAGTTCGGGCCGCGATATTGTGCCTATTGATTTAGCTCTTTATCGTGAATTGATGAACTTGGAACTGGTGATCGATAAAGGTCGCCGAATTGCGCTTACTAAATTAGGTCAGGAAGTTTACCGTTACTTATAATCCACTTCTTCATATTGTTCTTGTCGAGCCGGAAATACCTAATAATACCGGCAACGTAGGCCGCACCTGTGTGGCCACCGAGACGTCTTTAACATTGATAAAACCTATGGGATTTGAAATCACCGACGCGAAATTAAAACGCGCCGGTTTGGATTATTGGCAACATTTGCAGTGGACGACACTGGATTCTTTGTCCCAGTTGCCGCACGGGCGAAAAGTTTATTTTTCCGCCCACGCCAAAAACTCAATTTATGATTTTTCCTTTCAAAAAGGCGATTTTTTAGTATTTGGCAAAGAATCCAAAGGCCTGAATCCAGAAATCATTCGTGATAACGAAGAAACAAGTGTTTTCATTCCAACACCCGGTCTAGTCAGAAGTCTAAATATGGCGACGGCAGTGGCTGTTTCTGTCTACGAGGCGCTCCGTCAGATTAAGTACAAACAGATCTAAGTTGCTGTTTTAACTTAAGGAGTCTATCCTAATTCACATGATTGCAAACTTATTAAAATCCATTTTTGGTACCAAACACGATCGCGAAATGAAAACCATCCAACCTGTCGTTGATAAGATCAATGCTTGGGAACCTAAAATCAAGGCTCTAACGGATGACCAACTCAAAGCTAAAACTCCTGAGTTTAAAGACAGATTAACTAAAGGCGAAACATTAGATGATATTTTGCCAGAAGCCTTTGCGGTTTGCCGCGAAGCTTCGCTTCGTTGCTTAGGTATGCGCCACTACGACGTTCAGTTAATCGGTGGTTACTGCTTACACAAAGGCCGTATTTCAGAAATGAGAACGGGTGAAGGTAAAACATTAGTGGCGACGTTGCCAGTGTATCTAAATGCCCTCAGCGGCAAAGGCGTTCACGTTGTTTCCGTGAACGATTACCTAGTAAAACGTGACGCTGAATGGATGGGTCGCCTGTACAACTGGTTGGGTTTATCCATCGGAATTATCGTGCACGGTTTAACAGATGAAGAAAGAAAAGTTTCTTACGCTAGCGATATTACGTACGCGACAAATAACGAACTTGGTTTTGATTACCTTCGCGACAACATGAAATTTGATTTGAATGATTACGTTCAAAAAGCTCATAATTTTGCAATCGTGGATGAGTGCGATTCCATTTTGGTCGATGAAGCGCGTACGCCGCTGATTATTTCTGGCCCTGCCGAAGCTTCGACAGACAAATACGTAATCATTAATAAAATTATTCCTCAGTTAAAAGATAAAGAACACTTCACAACGGAAGAAAAATCGAAATCGGTTTCTTTAACCGATGAAGGTAATAAAAAAGTCGAGCAGTTGTTAGGCTTAGGCAATCTATACGATGCTGAAAACATCGAGATTCTGCATCACGTGATTCAAGCATTGAAAGCTCATCACATGTATCGTCTGGATGTGGACTACATGATCCAAAATGGCGAAATCGTTATTGTCGATGAATTCACGGGTCGTTTAATGCCAGGTCGTCGCTGGAGCGATGGTATTCATCAAGCGATCGAAGCTAAAGAAGGCGTTGAAATCAAAAATGAAAATCAAACGCTGGCATCGATCACGTTCCAAAATTATTTCAAAATGTATTCTAAGTTGGCCGGTATGACCGGTACGGCGGATACAGAAGCGGTTGAGTTCAAAAAGATCTATGATTTAGAAGTTTCTGTTATTCCTACGCACCGACCGATTGCCCGCCAAGATAAGAACGATGTGATTTATAAAACAGAAATGGCCAAATTCCGCGCGATTGTGGAAGATATCAAGTCACGTCAACACAATGGTCAGCCCATTCTTGTCGGTACAATCAGTATCGAGCGTTCTGAATTATTAAGCCAATTCTTGAAAAAAGAAGGCGTACGTCACCAAGTCCTAAATGCGAAACATCACGAACGCGAAGCTGAAATCGTCGCGCAAGCAGGCCGCAAAGGTTCTGTGACGATCGCAACGAACATGGCTGGTCGTGGTACCGACATCGTACTGGGTGGTAATGCGGAAGGTTTAGCTCGCCGTGAAGTGAATGCGGAAGAAGGACCTGAGTTTGAAGCAGCACTAAAGAAATACAAAGCGCAATGTGAAGCTGAAAAGAAAGAAGTGGTTGCCGCCGGTGGCTTATATATTATTGGTACAGAACGACATGAATCTCGTCGTATTGATAATCAGCTGCGTGGTCGTTCTGGTCGTCAAGGCGATCCGGGTGAATCACGGTTCTATTTGTCACTTGAAGATAACTTATTAAGAATTTTCAATGGCGAGAAAATCCAAAAAGCCATGACATTCCTAAAAATCGACGAGAACGAACCGATCGAAGCTAAAATGGTAACGTCACAAATTGAAGGCGCACAAAGGAAAGTGGAAGGACATCACTTTGATGTTCGTAAAAACTTGTTCGACTACGACAATGTAATGAATATTCAAAGAAATGCGATCTATCAAATGCGTCGTAATGTTCTAGAAGGAAACGAGATTGGTACCACGATTTTAGAAATGTTAGGTGATGTAACATCTAATGTTCTAGATGTGAATATGCCAGAAGGAGCACCTCGAGATCAGTGGAACGTCGAAGGCTTAACGGTATCATTGTCACAAAATTTTGGAATTCGTTTAGATCCGTCTATCTATGCAGGTACAGCGGATCAGATTACAGAAGCTATAAAAGCTGCGATCAAGCATGTTTATGAAACTCAGAAAACAGAAATGGGTCAGTATTTTGATCAAGTTCAAAAAATGATTCTTCTTCAAAGTATCGATACAAAATGGAAAGAACATTTACTTGTTATCGATAAATTAAAAGAGGGTATTGGTTTGCGCGGTTATGCTCAGAAAGATCCTTTGATCGAATACAAAAAAGAAGCCTTCATGGCGTTCGAACAATTGAATGCGTCAATCCGCCAAGAGGTCGCTGAAAAATTGATGAAAGTTAAAATCGTAGCTCAGCAAGCGCAAGAGGCGCTAGAGTCGTTCATGCCCGAAGAGCAGGATTTGAGTGAATTAAATTATCAGTCGCCGCAAGAGCAGGACATTGGTCGTGGTTTAGAGGCTCCAGAAACCAAGCCAAGAAACAAAATGACCTACAGTAGTGGCCCAGCTGACGACGGTAAAATGAACCGTGAACAGCGTCGCCGTTTACAAAAGGATAATAAAAGAAGATAATTGAGCTAATGGCTCAATGTCCGAATTGTTCTAAACCAATTGCTATCACCGATGATAACTTCGGAACGTTATTTCGTTGCGAACACTGCAAAGCCGAATTTTTCATCGGCTTTGACGGTGTTCCCGAAAACTCTAAAGAACCACTGGCTTCGGATTTAACTGCCGAGCCAACCAATGAAGAACCAGTAATTCAACCAGAAGAACCAATCGCCAATCAGATGTTGCCGCCTGTAGAGGGGGGAATGTCTTTGGATTATGGTTCGCCTGAAAACGATCCGTATGCTCAACAGCAGCAGGATCAACCGCAGTCGAATGACCTGTTTAATATTCAAGGCAATCAGGAGCAGCAACCGGAAATGAATGCGATGCCGGAAATGAATTCTTTGCCAGAAGAACCTTTGGCTGAACAGATCCCGCGACCCACGACCAATGCATTTAAAAACTTTGCTGATGATGTGCAAAACTTTGGAAACGATGTTTCTGAAACAGGTTTGTTATCATTTGATATCGAAATTTCGGGAATTGATCTGGGTGAAACAAAACGGGATTTGATAGAGGCGCTTGAAGATAAGCGTTTTGGTTGGAACATCGAAGATCTTACGCAGAATATGAAAGACGGGAAGCTGACGATTTCCAATGTGTCGGCTCCTAAAATTATTGTCCTGGTAAAGCGGATTACAGCATTGGGTTTAGTTCTAAGCTGGAGGCATCATGTTTCGACTCAGTAGTGTCGTAGTTTTATGTTTTTGTTTAGTAGCTGCCGTTGCTGATGCTAATGAAGGTGGCGGCGAACACAGTGGTGCGCCAGCGGCAACGGCGGAAAAAATTCCGTTTGAAGAAAAGCAGCAGCAGGAACGCACAAAAGAGTGGATGGAGGTAGTCACTTCATTAAGTGCTCTAAAAACTAAGATTAAATCTAAAGAAGAAACTATTAAAGAAATCATTCATCATAAAAACAGCGCCAAAAACAAAGCCGAAGCGGAAGCCTTGGTGGGCGAATTATTGCGAGAACACAAAGAACTTACGAAGTTGTTAGAGGACTACAATCAAAGTGCGCAGCTTTTGAGATATCGTTACCCTGATGTGGGTATTACAGAGAAACGTAAGTATGAGAAAATAGAAATCAAAAGTATTGATGACTACGAGGATGCGCAAACGATCGAAGGCCAAGTGAAGAAGACAGTGGCCAAAGTGAAAACTCACTACGGTGTAAAAGAAGAAAAGAAACCGGTGGCCGACGTAGAAAAAAAGCCAAGCATTGATAACAATAACTTGGCTCAACCTAAAATTTTAAAGAAATAATCTATCGCTATTCGACGGGTTCAAATTCTGGAAGATACTGTACTTCGTCTTCTTTTTTGATTTTCTTTTGGTATTTGATATAGTTCGTATACGCATTTTTTGAGTCTTGCTGTTTACGTTCGGCTTCCTCTTCAAAATTTTTATTTACTTCGGCGTTTTTGGTATCGATGGCCACGGGGTCGATCTCCGGTGTTGGTTTCTTTTTATCCCCAACATAAATCACCAGGCCATCTTTGAAATGAATTTCTTTTTGTTGGCGAATTTCATCTTGGTAATACAAATAGTACCAACGATCTTCACCGTTCATACGCGTAATACCACGAGGATTGCCTAAACGATCAAGAACGGAATCTTTATCGGCACCGATATTAATACGCTCGAATTGCTTAGCCATATTGGTTTGGCAGGAGATTAAGAAAAGGCTTAGAGAAAAAAATAATAGTAATTTCATTGATCCCTCACATAAATTGTATCGGCTTCCGCGAGACAAATAAAAGTAAATTTGAAACTGCCTTATAATGAGAAACCAGGGTGTATCAATTTGGTATTTTTATAACTAATCTATTGTTCTTGGGTTAAGTAGGGCTAATTGCCTGTGACCTGTCCCCTTTCGTTGACCAGACTATGTTACTTTCTGGCTCGAGTTAAGGGAAGCTGGTCACAATTTGCTCCGTCGGGAGTGGTTTTCTTTATTACTAATTTTTTTTCAAAAGAGTTATTGTTTGGCAACTGAATATGGATTAGTCCGGCTGCATACTGCAGCTCTTTCGAAAAACTAACACTGTTTTCAAAATTCATATCTTTTGTACTGCTGTCGAATAAAAATACTTCTTCACTTTGTTTATTATTTTCCTGCCAAGTAATTCTGGCGGCTCCTGATACGTTCGGGACAGGAATAAAAGATTCGACGTATATTTTTCCTTCACCTATTTTTGCGGTTATATCGGGGTAAAGTTCGGCTTTATTGGCCATAATACGAGGTATATCAGGCATTTCGACGCTATATATTTTCTTTTTTTGATTGTAAAACTGCACCCTGTATTTTGCATTTTCTTTTATAGGTGGAAAGCCGAACTGATCGTGATGAAGAATTAGGGTAAAGTTACAGACCGATTTCGTACAAAATAGCTTAAGATTAGTTGTTGAGCTTCCGCTATATGAGCCGCCGCCAAACGTATTTGAATAACTATATTTTGCTCCGTTGACTGAATTCGGACTGAATTCGGTTAATGCAATAGAAGCCAAAATGTTAAAAAACCTTCCTGACGTTTGGACAACATAGTCGGCAGTTATTTCGAAAGTTTCCATTTCTTTTACTACGTCGATTGGTATATTCACAAATTTAAAACTCAGGTAATCATGTTGAGTCTTGCTATATCCACAGGTAGTCGATTCTTCGTAAATACTTCGGGACCAAACCAAATAAGATTTTCTATCGATATCGTCGTCATCAGTTAAAGAACTATGGGCTTCGTCAAAATTTTTAATATAACCAAATACGAGGTAAAATACCAGTGATACAGCCAAACAAAGAAAATACAAAGTTTTCTTTTTATCCACTAGTCTTTATCCTTCATTAAAATATAGAATTACTTTAGTTTATATCAGAAACTATTTTTACTTTAAAAACTACACTTTTCCCATAAGTAGTCTGTTTTAGTTTAAAAGCTGATAACCGGAGTCATTTGATCGCCAAAAAAATGGTTCAATTGGCCCAGAAATTTTTTACGTAACCTAAAAATACTATTCGATACTTTGAAAGTGGTTTGTTTACAATATGGTATAAAGGCGCAATAATTGGCTATGAGTAGGTTGTGCCGTGTAATCAAAGAAAAGATATTTTTTTTAGATATATTCATTTTTGCAATTGTATTGGTCGGGTATTCTCTGATTGCAGGCTCGTTACTTTCATATCCCGTTGAACAAGTAGCCGAAGACTGGGTTGTTTTACAGCAGGCATTATTTCAAGGTACAATACTATTTTCATATCTGACTTTGATTTCTAAAATAAGTGACTATCGATCACTTTGGATTTCATTTTTGGGTGGATACTTTCTTCAGAAAGTTATGTTTTTCGACGACATTGTTCACCCGTATTTTATTTCCTCAGGGTTCTATGCCTTAATCGGGGCCGAAAAATTTGGATTGAATCCTCAGTACAGCAAAATTGTTTTAATGGTTCCTGGCCTCGTTCTAAATTTAGGGTTTTTTCTGTTTTTTAAACCGAAACGGGTTCTAAGGTCGCTGAGAATTGTATTTATTGGGGTTGTCGGTTCTGCGATTTATTTAAATCATAGTTCGTTTCCTTCGGGAATTATGTCATCGACTTTGAAAGAGAGAGAAAAATTTCTAAACGGTGTTGAGATTTACAGTAAAACGGGTTTGCGTGAGTTTTGTATTCACATCAATGCCCGATGCCGTGTCGTCAGTCAAACTGGTCCTGAATTGTTAACTGATCCATATTTTGATTTAAAAGACGAGGGAAGTAAAATTCTTGCCGACATGTCGAAATATTTAGAGAAGAAGATCGAAATCTCCATTTTAGAAACGAATAATCTAAGAGGCATATATATAGTTAAAAAATTGGTAGATGGAACATATATCGAAATTTTTGAACATGATTATGTAAATATGACTTGGAATTTAAATCTTGGTTATTTCTCGAAATCGACCTACTTTGTCACATTTTTCTGGTTAGTATTTTTATTCGCGTTAATTCCTATACACTCTTTACGGCGAGAATCTAAATGAATTTCAATTTAGTTTTTTGGCTACTTTTGTTGTCAGTAAACTTGTTCGCCGAAAGCAAACTCGACTTTTTTTTTCAACACGACGTTTTTATTCGAAAGAATCAATGTGGTGATGTTCAAGTGTATTATCCAAATGCATTAAGGTTGGAAACCGACTTGCCAACACCTGAATTAACCAAAAATCTAGAAATAAATTTCGCCGAAAAGTATAGTCAGTTTAACCAGAGAATTATTTATAATGGAAAGACTTTCTATTATCCCAAGTTGTTTGGACCTAATGGGCACCATGAATATGAAATGCCAAATTGCGTAGCGATGTTAAAAAAATGCAGGCTTGGTTTTTTTGTTTTTGATTTAGGGGCACTGTTTCCTCTTAAAATTTGGGACATTTCAATACAGATATCTAGACAAGAAAATTCAGTATCGGTGTTTCAAGAAAAAAATATTTCTGTTCGCAATGACTTCCACACGAATGCTGGTAAATATCTATTTGGGGATCTGGATCTTAAGGTGAATAAAAAAACGAACGCTGTTGTGGCCTACGTAAATCAGGAAAAAATAAAATCTGTCTTGCAAGAAGGTTTTGAAGTTGAGTTTGTGTTTTCTTGGCGAAATTCTTTAAAGCAGATTTCATATTCGGACGAAACTGAGCGAATCCAACTTAATCATGAATGGCTTAGTAGGCGAAGCCGTGAGTTTCCGATGAAAAAAAAATTGGTAGAGCCGTTCACCTACCTAAGTTTTATGGTCCATGTTTCACGTAAAAATTTGGCATTTGAATCAAAGATCGTGGTGTTAGACAAAACCGACTCGACCGATTTTTTCCAGCGATGTGAATAATTATTTCGATCTCATTCGAAAAACATACTACCAGAACTATTCAAATTAAAATCCTGTTCATGCCAAATACTCATAGACTCGGCTAGATTTTTTTGATCGTTAAGGGAAAGCCGGTTTTCCCAGGCTACTGAAGCTATATATCGTGGAAGCGCATACAAAACTGTATTCAAGACTTTTGCCTGCAAGTCCTTTTCTTCTGGTAGCAAAGGGTAGGCAAATCCGACAATATGAATAGGTTTTTCTGTTAGGCCAATTGTTACTAGACTGTCATAGTAGTCGGAGGTGAAATCGTCCTTTGGGGAATCAAGAAGAACAAATTGTTTTTCAATACCAAATTTTTTAGCCCATTTAATTTGAGTTGGAAACGAGGAAAAACAAAATTCGTCTTGCTTGCGCATTTGAGTTTTGTCCATAGCGCCCCAGAAAAGTGAACCCTTCAAGTGTTCGTAGTTAAAACACGAAGATAATGACTTGTTTGGATTTATCTCTTTTAATTGCTTAATGAGCTTCCAGAATCCCTGCACTTCGCTTTGGATTATAGTGATATCTGGCAATTGAGAAAAAAACAAATCCAGATCTGATCCAAAAAAAACCCTTTTGAAATCTGTTAGCCCCGAAATTATATTAAAATCACTTTTAATAATTTCGATAAATTTAGTATTTTGAAAAATGAATCTACTTTTAAGATTGCCGACGCTACTTGGACCTTCAATTCGGCCCCTTTCAGACTTGTAGGAGTGCATCTTATATGAAAAATTATTGATATTCAGATCATAGACTAAGTTTGCGGTGATTCCTTTTTCACCGAGCGCTTTTAAAAAACTCTGCCAGGCAGCAACAGAATTTACTTGTGATTTGTCAACGCGGCACGGATCCTCGACCTTAAAACTGCAGGTAATGTGAATTTGGCTTTCAATCCGAACGTAAATTTCCTTCACGCCTAAAGATATAATCTGAATCAATTTAGAGTTGAGTAACGATTCGTTTAAATCGTTGTATGACACCACAACTGTTCTATTCAGTCGAGATGAAACCGAAGTGCTTTTTTTAAATTTTATTGAGTAAAAGACGAAAACTACCGAAATCAAAAAAAATAGAAGAAAAATAAATTTTCTTTTTAGGAAAGAACTCATGGGGTATCAAGACTCAAGTCGAACAAGTACCCATCCAGTTTGGTCGCCTAAAAACCTAAGACCAAAATCTGTATCGTAGTCTACTAACAAGGGTTCGTTCTGGCCGATAAGTTTATGCTTATGTGCATGGACTTGAGTCGGGTTAGTTTGAAAACTATCAGTTAGTCTAAAAACTATGAAGTCCATGTGGTTGGGATTTTCAGGTAGGTAATACTTCGACCCTGGCTTTAAAAAAACTTGGTGTCTTTTCTCGTTTGGAGACGGGTCAATATGAGATGAATCTTGTTTCAAACTTGCTAGACCAGAAAACATCGTAAGGCCGGATAGGAATTTAAAAAAAAATCTTCTTTCCATAGTTGTATTGTATAATACTCTTTAAAGGGGCACAATAAAATTAATTTCCAAATGAAACAAAAGTCTAAATTTATTCTTCTTAAAGTTATTGAAAGATCCAATTCAAAGGGTTTTTCCATTATTCAAATTTTGATTACTTTGGTAATTCTTGGTGTGGTTTCCGTAGCGATTAACAATTCGATTTTATCTACGCGAGCTTTTTTTTTCGAGACTCGTGGTAATATTCTTGTGGACGATTTACATGCTCAAATTGTTTTTACTTTGTCGAACAGGCATGCTTGTTTCAATACGTTTAGCGGGATGGTTATTGCTCCAGGACAGGTTGCTTTTAATCAAATTATGAGTGGCGCACAAGCTCCTGCGGTACCAGTCCCTGTTTATGTGCTTAATACATTCTACAATAGAAGTATTCAGATTACGTCGATGACTGCGGATACATTTACTGCTGGCGGTGGTGTTCCGGCTCCTTTCACAGGATTTTTTCGGGTCACAGTAAATTATCTTGTTCGTGTTTCGCCGTCTTCGACAATAAGTAAAGTTCGTCGATTTATTGTTCGAACGGAAACGAATCCGGCCAACACCTGGGCCGCAGGAAGCGCAGTTGTGAAGCAGCCCGAGCGATGTCATGCTGCTCCCGAAAACGGCACCTCGTTTGGCTTTAATCCTGCCAATTATCTTTCTAAGACAGGAATTGACACCAAATCTAAAATGACTACAGATGCAAGGGGAAACACTGCTGACGAACCTCAAGGATTTGTATTTAGAATGACCGGAGGAAACCTAAGTGTCGGTGGTGATTTAGGCGTCCAGGGTGGGGTTTTTACAATATCCGATAAAAAACTTAAGCAAAATATGCAGCCTTTAGTGATTAAACCAAAAGACCTAATGACGTTGAATGGCTACTCATTTCAATGGAAAGAGGGACAGCGTAAAGACATTGGTTTTGTCGCCCAGGAAGTTGAATCTATTTTTCCAGAAGTGGTTTCGTCTGATGAAGGCACCGGAATTAAACGTGTTGATTATCAGGCCCTATTGCCAATCTTACTTGAGGCCACTAAATCAATCGATCAGCAAAATATTAAGTTAGAAAGAAAAATTCAGCAGCTCGAATCTTTAGCTGACCGAAAACTGGGTCCTGTCACTGGTAAGACCAGCGGAGGACGTGATGAATAGGCGTGGGTTTACCTTGATAGAGTTTGTTGTATATGTCGGTGGGCTTGCCTTAGTGACTTTGCTAATTTCAGCATTACTAATGGCGACTCAGAAGCATTTCTTGGAAACTCGGTTAACTTTAAATGTTGAAGAACTTCATGCTCACATATTGTTGGCCCTAACCAACCCTAATGGATGCTACAATACCTTTACCGGGATTAATCGTGCGGCACTGTTTACAAATATTGCGAGCATAAGAAACTCATTTAACACGGTACTGTATGCGACTGCTGGTGGGCCTTACTATCAAAACATTTCGATTACTCGGATGCGTGCGACTAATTTTCTGCAGAATCCGGCCGCGGGTGCGCCATTGCCCTACACCGGTAGTTTTGACTTAAATATTCGCTATCGCGTGCCAATCGGAACAGGCGGGACGACTCGAAACATGGATCGAGTGATTACAATTAGAACTACGGTGCCGACGGCAGTAGGTCAGCGCTTGGTACCAGATTACAATGCTCTAGATCAGAATACTTACCATCGTTGTACTGCGGGGACATCGGCAGGTTTTGGATATGATCCGAACGCTTATGTGCAGCGTGATCGTTATGATAGCACAGCCAAGCAGGGTAGTTTGACAATAGAAGGAAATATGAACGTGGTTGCTTGGGCTGGTGGTGGTGGAAATCCAGCACAGTCTGGATCGATACGATCCTATGGTGGAGTTTACACTTTGTCGGATAGGCGTTTTAAATCGGACATCAAACCTCTTTTAGTAAATTTCGATGAAGTTTTTTCTTTAATTGAAGGGAAAGAGTTTTCATGGAAACAAGATGGACGGCGAGACTATGGCTTCATTGCTCAGGATGTTGAAAAAGTTCTGCCTCAGCTTGTTTCTGCTCGAAAAACTGATGGTAAAAAGACGGTCAATTATTCGGGATTTGTACCTATTCTTCATGAGTCTTATAAAAATATGTCAAAGGAAAATAGGAAGTTAGAAAAACGATTAGACAAAATAGAAACCAAACTAAGGATTAAAAGTAACTAGGAGATCAGCATGCAAAAACTTTCCCAACTGATACACACTCTTTTCATAGGTCAGCAAGCTCAATCCGCGGCCACTATTAAAACCTGTAACATTGATGGCTCTGGAGTCGTAACTGTGGCTGCTGGGGGAGTGGATTTAGTTGTCACTACAGCGCTTGGTGGTGCTGCTTCTGGAGAGTTTGCCGCTGAAAAAGTTTGGGGAGCTGTCTGGAATGATATAGCAGATTTTCAGCTGGTATGTGATGAAATCGTGTTTGGAAAATGTTATTATGACACATTTGACGGCGCCAAAATATGCAATCAACGATGTCAAAAAAGTGCGATAGGAATTGCTTCGGATACTTTTGGATTTGCTGTCGGGCAAGGGCGTTATCCGAGTCAGCGGCAGGTGCCAATCGCTGTCAGTGGTTGGGTGTTGGCCTATGTAGACAATACATATGAGCCAGGTACACCGCTGACAAACAATGAAGAGGGCATTTTGAGTGAAATGACGACTGAAGAAAAGTTAAAATTTCCTGAGCGCTTATTGGCTATTTATAAAAAACCCGAATTCGATACGATATTTGGAACGGAAAAAAAGAAGGTAGATGTTAATGGCCGCCACTGGGTTAAAGTTAAATAAATTGAAAATTAAATTTGTTGGAAATCAGCGAGGTATTTCGCTCACAGAACTGCTTGTGGGTGTTGCTCTTTTGGCCGGAATTATTTTTTCTACAACTCAGCTCTACATTTCAACTATGGAAGAGCTTCAGTTAATTAGATCGGAAAGATTTATAGCGCCCTTGCATTTAAATATGGACAGTCTTTTTAATCAACAAACGGGTTGTTTGAATACGTTTAACGCGACAGCGGGCGCTCTTGCTAACGGTCAAAATATTCCCACTATCCGTGATGGTGCTAATGGTGTGGTGTTGACCTTTCCATTAAATGACTTGAATAACGGAACGGTGGACGTAATAGGTGCGCAGGTGTCCGATCTTATTGTTGCGGCGCCAAATGTCACGTTTAATATCGCTGTCACGTATGGATACAATAAGGGCCAGGGAGTCAGACAAATGACTCTGCATATACCTCTTGAGGGCACGATCGATGGCTTAGGCAGGGTAACAACATGTGGTAGTGCGACCGCGATGGTACTAAGCAATTCCTTTATTCGCATAAATGGAGCTGAAACTAAACAAGGAGACATAACCTTCGAAGGCAATGTGGAAATCGGTGGAGAAGTCCTGGTTGATGAAGCTTTTCCGGCAGCCACAGCACCTAATTTGCGGGTGAATCACCTAGGTAATGCTTCCGACGTGTCTCTGAAAACTGACATCAAAAAAATCGCGGTCAGTGGCCAGACCTTTGAATCCATTCATGGTTACAGGTACAAGCTCAAAAACTATAAAGGACAGCATCTAGGCTTTATTGCTCAAGAGATTCTAAAGGATTTACCCTATGCGGGCGTGTCAAATCCCACTGGCATTTCTACATTAAATTATTCAGCAGTCATTCCGGTACTATGGGAGTATCACAAGCAAGTTTATATTAAACGGCAAGAGTTGATAAAAAAAATAAATCTTCTGGAAGGCCGATTAAATGCTAACTAATCATATTATGTGATGCTGGTCCCTTTGCGCAGCAGAAAGGGCGACTAACGGATTGACATCTTGGCCCATACAGCGATGATTAGAGCTGATGATAGAATTAAAAGATACGTCCTCAAGTTTTAATGACCGTTCTGTTGATCCGCAAATTAAGCGTGGCCTTAACCTGTCTTCGTTTTTAAGGGTCTCTGATTTGATGGTCTATCTAAAGACAACGGAAACCTGCCAGCTAAACTGTTCGCATTGTTTCACTAGTGGCAAAAACGGAAAAAAGATTTTTTTTGACCCAGATGCTGTGGTTGATTGGTTTCATAGATTTCACCAAGTTGTTCCACACTTGAAAAATGGTCATGTGGCCTTTCATGGAGGAGAGCCATTTTTGGCACCAATTTCTTCTATGTATAAAGTATGGAATAGCTGTCGCAATTTGTGGCCAAACGTTTGGTGGTCGGCTACCACGAATTTGGTTTATAACCTTGATGATGAAAAACGACAGTTTATGAAAACGGCATTTTCCCAAGGTATTGCGACCTCTTGGGATAGAGGCATTCGTTTTCAGTCAGAACATCAAGAGACTCTTTGGCGAAAAAATGTTAATACGCTTCTTCAGGATGGCCACGAAGTCACTGTTATGATCAGTTTGTCCAAAGATGTTATCCAAATGGATGTCGAAGATTTTTTAAAATGGTTTGCTGACTTGGGTGTTCAGTATTTGCATCTAGAAAGAATTACCCCAAATGGTAATGCGCTTGTTAATCAGGGTGTCATTCCAACAAATAAAGAATTGGACGATTGGTTTTTGAAACTTTGGCGGGCAACGGTAAAGCTAGAGTCTTATACAAAATTTACAAATTTGTTTTTTAATTCAATTTTAACTAGTTTGGTTAATCGAGCCCATACGGGGTGTAGATGTCGGGGTTGTGAACAAAAAATTTTCACTTTGAACGCGGACGGCAGCATTGGTGGGTGTCCGAATTCAGCCGCAACTCAGCCATATGCTCATCTATCTATGCCTATTCCTGAGTTATTGTCGTCGCCGGGACGTTCGAAAAATATATTGTGTGAGGTTCAAAGAAATCCGATATGTTATTCCTGTGACGTATTTGATGTATGTAATGGCGATTGTCATCAATTAGCGTGGCAGGGGGATCTGTGTGCCTCGCCCAAGACGTTAATGCAAGAATTAAAAGAAAAAAATGATATCAACCTATATAGAAAAATGCTGAATAAATTTGTAGGCAAAGAATAGGAGACTGGCGTGGGGGCTCGGGGAACCAGAATTGATGCGGTATTTAGAGATCAAATTCGCGATCAACTTAATATAACTGTGGCGGCTATAAATGCAGCAAGCAAAACTCACAGCGGAAGTCCCGGCGGTGATCCTAATAACAATCCTTTTGTAAACAATAGGCCCATTTCTGGTAGTTATAGCAGCACAACTAGAAATGGTGTGGCGACGGGAGATGGATCTAGTCAGTTAGGCGCAGGTCAAACCGTTCGCACTGCGGTGACGAGCGCGGAAATTCAGGCTGCTGGCGTTGATGTGGCTCAGCGAGTTTCGGTAGCCAGTGTGGCGGGTTTTATTAGAACTGTATTCTCAACGCTTAGTCGTTATCGCAATTATACAATTCAAAAAAATTATAATAACTTTGGAACTATGGTTAATCAATATGGGCCTATGGCCGGGCAAATTCATTTGAATTTCGATGTCGTCAATTATGCCGGGATCGGGCCTGCTTTTCCTGGGGTTGGTTCGTGGGTGGAATCTCAACCGATTATTGCTTTCATCGATGCTCTAGCTTTGCATTTAGCAAATGATAGAGCCGCTAATCCGATAGTTTTTGTAGAGACGTGGTGCCATTCTTCGTGCCATGGCAGCTGTCATGGCGCTAGGGGGCGCCGATGAGTACAATGGAATTACGAACTAAGTTTCCGCTTAGTATGGATGACTTGAAATTAGTTATCGCCAATCCTGATTTAAAAGTCATTGGTGATTATAAAGCATGTCAAATCAAAGACCGCGCTCTGTTGATTTATTTAAGCAACATTAATGTGGCGAATGTTTATTTTGAAAAATCAAATAGTATTGAAGATGATTTTTTCTCTTTAATTGATAGCTATGTCACGTTTAAATCGACAATAGATTTGGTGAATATAAAATTTTCGATTGTTCGAATTCTGGCTGAAATTAAAGGGATCGAGTTGTCTGAAGCGGAACAACAGATTTTAGACACCTACTCATTAATCTCTAGAGAGCGAGTTCGGGACTATTTGGAAGACGCAGATCGAATGAATAATATGCTTCGGCTTATCGTGCTTCTTGATAGTATTCCTACCTTTATATACACCTGCTCCAAAGAATTTCGAGATTTAGGTTCACCTCCGGAAGCTCATTTTTCCGTTGTTGACGATATGGAATTCACCGGTTTTACTTTCGTGAATTTATTGAAAATGCCTATGTTTTATATAAATTATTTCGGAACTTTTTCAACTACGACCGCTTTTTATTTTAAACCTCAATTTGAAGAGTTTTTTTATAACGGAAAAAATTTGTTTGCTGAAACCATGCAATCAAGCCCCGAACTCTACGCTGTCGTAGGCGCAGTTTTGAAAAAGGCGTTCACTGAACAGCAAATAGACCTGGTAGGTAAAGAGCTTGATCGCATTACGGTCAGCTAATTTATGTATCAATTGTTTGGTAAGGTGTTTTTAAAAAATTTTGTTGAATTCGATGTAAACGCGAATCATTTAGGAATTTTTAAAGAATACGAATCCTATGCACGTGGATTTGACCCTTCCAGAGGCTTAAACGGTCTAAAATTAGACAATTCGAAGCAGCGATTTGGTTGTTCTCAGCTGTGGTCGTTTGTCGAAGAAAAATTCAAAAATGACGACAGCGCGTTTGTTGAATGGATGATTGAATCTTCAGAACCCAATTTGCTTTTTATTTTCAGCGATATTGAAAATATGGTTTATTTAAAAGCAAAATTGTTTAAGACAATTTTGCCTAACATGGGATTTGAAGCATTTGATTTTTTGATCAACATTTTTTTAAAAAAGATAAAGTTTATTGATGGAAACGCCGGCAATCAATCGTCAATATCTGTCCATAGTTTTAGCGGACAATTGCACGATCAAATTCATCAGGTCGTTTCGGCTGGTTTTATTAAACTCATATGGGAAAATACATTTGCTTGGAGAATAAATCAGAAGATCAAGACGCAACTGTATGATCAAGTTAATTTAGATTTGTTTTTTGTAAATTACTATACAAATGGTGATTTTAAACCTTCGCAAGGTATGCTTTTGAATACACTCAATACTTTGAATGTAGGAAGTCTGACAGAATTTGAAGAGGACGTTGTGCTGCCTTTGATAGATTCTTATTATAGAATTGAGAAAATGATTGGAATCGATCAGATTTCTTGGTCGAAAAATCGACGTAATGAACTTGCAAGGCTCGCCCCTGAAATTTATAAGCTGCTATTTGAATTTGATAACAGTAAAATCCATCTGCAAGCCTTGGAATTGCAGTACAATGAATATGCGCCAATTTTTCAAAATGTGTTTCTTGATCGATCATCTCCATTTTTTACTTTAGAAATTCTAACCAAAAGTAAAGAAAAAGTAGCTTCAGCTAAAATTCTAAAATCGTTAAGAGTTCGCGAGTACTTGAATCCATATTTATTGTTTTTAATGGAAAACGCCGCTACCGAGTTGCAAAATATCGGCTTTGAATTAACAGAGTTGGCGCTGAATGATTAACTTAGTCGGTAACGTTTTTCTGGCTCCTGATTTTGATATACGAAACAGTCAAAACTTGGTGTTTTTTGGTGAGGCGGGGAATCGCTGGAGTGTTTTTTCAGAAGAGGAAAAGAATTTAACAGGACTAATCTTTGGTAACGTCGTTTACAGCCAAGATTCTTATATTGATTTTGTTAGTTCAAACTCTGATGGATTAAGTGTATTTTGGAGTAATTTGATTAAATCTGAAGGTCAAACGATCATCTACTGTGATGTAGAGAATTTTATAGCTGTATACAGTGACTGGGTGTTTAGCATGATGCCGGATATCGATCAGTCTCGGGCCAACTTTTTATTTCAAATGGTACTAGATAGATATGAATATAGACTGCTAAGGAGCCGAACGGCAGCCGGGAATCTGACTAAGGATTTGGCTCATAAAATAGATAAATTTGTTCAGGCATCGCGGCCTAAAACAATAAAAAAATCCAACAGAGGTATTTTCGGAGATCGGTTTGACTATTGGCATATTCTGCCTTTTGAGAATGCCTATGTTGATTATATCTCTGCAAAAATGCCACTCCCGGAAGGAACAAAGAAGCAACTGACGAAAGATCTTCAAGAAACACAAGTTTTATTACTTTTAGATTTGCGAGCTGAACTGCTGTCCAGTTACTCTTTCATAGACGAGATGACTAAACATGCAGAACGTTACAGCGAAAATTTTTTAAAGTTTATGATGGATGGACAGGTGGCGGTCAATCGAAATAATTTTTTAGAGTCTCACTATGATATCAAAGATATTCAGCGGGAGTTGTCGAAGGTAAGACAGTACTTGCCGAATCCACTTTTGGACGTTGCCTTTGAATGGTTAAAGTTAAATTTCGATATTTCTATAGACGCTATTTTAGATTTAGATTTAAATAGCCGAATTAGAAATTTCATAGGGCAATCTAAATTTGGTCTAACTTTGAACAACTATTTTATAGATTTTGCGACGACGACTTTTTTTAAAAATCCGGAAGAATTAAAATTTTATCATTCAGCGCGAGTTAATCGAGCGTTTGGAGGAAATCTTGGCTAATTACCAATCCCACTTTTTAGTTGATATAAATTTAGAGGTTTTGAGCGGTTGTAAGTGGAAGTGTACAGGATGTCGTATCAACAAAGACGACGCTAACGGATTTATTGGAAATGATTTCAGACGACTTATGGATTTGTTTCAGGATCTTAAGGATAACAATCATGTCTTGATAAATTTGGCTGTTGGCGCCACGGATTTTATGAGTGCTCGCAATACCGATGAAATTCTTAATAAAGACATTATTCCTATGATGGATTATTTTCGTAACCTGGTATTAAATTCTACCTTTTTAGCAGATCATGAAGTCGTTAGATACTGGGCGAATAAATTAAAGCCTATTTTATCTGGCCGTCGTGTTAAATGGACTGTTCCGTTAGAGCCCAAACACTTAAGGAACGAAAAGTATTTAAATGGTATCAAAGAAAAAATTAAACTCTTCGAAAGTATTATTCCAAACTGTGAGTTTGGTCACGTGTACAACATAGTAAATTTACATGAATATCAGAAGGAGCATGATCCACTTTATCAATTTCATGATTTTTCGAAGTATTTTAACCAAATTTGGCCAGAAGGTCATCTTGATTTGGTCATATCGGAAGGTAGATTGCCTCTGACGATACCTGAGAATAAAAAAAAGGTTCTCCACCTAATCAAGTATCTTAATCTGCTGTTTGAAAAAGCGGTAATTGAAGAAAAGAGCCAAGAGGTGAACTTTAATTACGGGAAAAGGTATGAGGGCTACGATAAAGATTACGTCTATAAAAATGGAAATTTATATTCTACCGTATTTTTGGGAGAGCCTTTAATTGTGTATGAAGACGATGCCGGTTTGGGAGCTGACACCGTATGGAACTATAATACAATTGTAGAGTTCGAGAATCGCATGATGGTTGATTCATTGAAATACATTGAAAAAACCACAGAATGTGCTGGGTGCGAATACGCCTCAAACTGTGTGGGGCGGGGAATGCATTATTTGATGGAAAAACTAGACTATAAAGATTGTCTGGCTCCTAGGGCAGGATTTAAAACGGTAAATGACAACTTTTACAAATACGGAAACTTTAACTACTGATGGAATTAATAATAAAACCAACTGAGCGATGCAATTTTAAATGTACTTTCTGCTCAAGTACAAATATTACAGATGAAAAATCTAAAATCTTAGATTTAGAAACGATATTTTCTTTTTTAAAACGTTTTCCAGAAACGGGAAGCATAATTGTTAATGGCGGAGATCCACTGATGGTAGATCCTGGTTATTATTGGAAAATAATCGAATTTCTAGATCAGGAAAAAATGTCGACTTCAATAAGTTTTACCTCAAATCTGTGGGCTTTTAAAAATAGTCCGTCTAGGTGGGCTCCGTTATTTAAAAATCATCGTGTTTCAGTTACAACCTCTTTTAATTTCGGTGACACTCGCAGAATAACAAAAGATTTAGTTTATACTGAACCCATGTTTTGGGGAGTCAGTGACTTATTTTTAAATGAGGTAGGTTATCGACCCGATTTCATTTCCGTGATCACCGATGAGAACGATATCACGGCAATTAAAAATGTCGAACTAGCTAAGCAGATGGGTGTCGAATGTAAGCTGAACTATGCGATGGCCAGCGGGGATCAAATAAAGCCCTATATTTTGTCCAAAATCTATAAGATATATGTGCAAATATATGAAATGGAACTATGGCCCTGGGAATACAACACTAAACAGATGATGCAAAGATTTTCAGGACGTCATCAAACGTGCCCTCAGAATCGCAATTGCGATTCTAATATTCGATGTTTGCAGCCATCCGGTGACTACTATAGTTGTGGGGCATTTGCGGATGACCGACTTTATCCCATTTCTTTTGAGCAGGAAATGTCAGATGTCAATGTCCATCGACCTCTTCTAAATCAGACGGAACTGAATGCACTTAAAATTGAATGTTACACATGTCCGATGTTTAATATTTGCAACGGATGTAAAAAAACAATCCACGACCTGAAGCAACACGACTCGATAGAACGCCACTGTTCGGGAATGAAAGAGATAGCAAAAAAAGTAATCGAAATAAATAAAAAAGAAGCCGGAAATGTTCTTGTAAAAAAGAGACAACCTGAGGTTCGACTATGATAAGCGATTTTGTTTTGAAAAACAAACGAAGCCCCAATCAAGAGTACACCTTGCACCTATTTGAAAAGTGTAACTTGGCCTGTAAGTTTTGTTGGCAAGATCATTCTGCGTTAAAAGGGGTAGCCGAAGTTAGAAATAAAGTACCACAGTTAATCGCAATGCTGGATAAAGACGAGCGGTTTGAATTTACAATAAATATAATGGGTGGCGAGATTTTTGCCGATGACCTATTTGACGAAAATTTGCAAAGTGACTATTTTTACCTCTGCGACGAAGTCGATAGATTCACTCGGAAGAACAATAAAAAAGTAGTTTTCAATTTTGTTTCAAACTTAGTAAATAATAGACAGAGCCAAATACGGGCTCTCTTCGCCGATCTTAAAAAGAATAACATCGCATATAACCTGGTCACATCTTATGATCCGAGGGGGCGCTTTAGTCACAGCAATTTTGAACTTTTTAAAAGCAACGTCGAATTTTTTTCCGACGAAATTAGTTGTATTAGTATGCTTATTACGAAGCCACTTATAAGTTTGATGTTGAACTCTGGCGATCGATATTTTGAATATTTGTACGAAAAAAACTTTTATATCTATTTTGACTATTATTCTCCGGCAGATGATTACCAGCTAATGATGCCAAATGATGATGATTTGGTTGTATTTTTTAAATACCTTGTAGATAACTTTCCAAAAGTAAATCCCATCAGGGAATGGATTGAAAATTCCTATAATACGATGTCTTGTCGTAGTTCAAAACTTTTACTTGGTGATGGAACCGAATGTAAATGTGGTAATTTGATTTTACAAAACAAATCTGTATCGCCGCTATTTGACGTCGTAATTGAATCAAATGACAACAGTGCTGTGGAAATGAATTTTATGGAAAAATACAATTGCCTAGAGTGTAAGTATTTTAATCGATGCACTTTGGGCTGTTTTGTAAAGCATAGCTTTACAAAACGCGCAAGCACCGCGGACTGTCCGTTTAAAGCAACTTTTGCATACATCGATCGATCTACTGTTGTGAACAATTGAAAAATGGATCAGATTTGTTTATAGAAATTACGCTGTGGGCCTCGGACAAGTTTTTTCTAATCATATAAAAGCTTGTATTGAGGTAAGCAGGGTCTGATGAATTTATCTTAGTCTTGTATTCAAAATTGTCTCCACGTATGCGCTTTTCTAGTCCAAAAAGGTTTACATCGAACTCAAATTTATCTAGAAAATTTTGCTCTACTTTGTTCTTTGTCTGTATGACCAAATACAGCTCAGTACTTTTATTCAATTGGTCAATGACGGGGGTTTTAGGTAAATAAGCGTAAACTGTCTTTGTCTTTGGATCAAATGAAGACAAAACACTGATTTCGTTTCGAGGGGCGGCAAAAGAAGTTAAAAATTGATTCTCTTCTGTGTCATATTTTTTTACCAGTGCAGGTTCGGATTGGTTGTTTGAGTTAAATATATTCACGGAAAACCGAACTTCCCTTTTCAAATTTTTCCAATATTCGGGTTTTACTTTGACAAAAAATGGACACGGATCGCGGCTTATGCATTTTTCAGGAACTCCAAAGTCTTGGACATCGGAATTGGCATTTAATTTTTTATACAAAAATGAGTTTCCATCAAAAAAAATCTCTTGCTGGTTGCCCGATACCTCTTCTGTGACGATGATTCTCAATTTGTCCCTAGTCAATTCCAGAGGAGCAAAAAATACTAAATCAAATACCCTAATAGTGCTTTCTCGGGTTTGCCCGCACTCATTTTTCTCAGTTAAGATAATATTGTGAAACCTGACATGGTCAACCTGAGGTGGTTGGTTAGGTGAAAGTTCCTTTACCTGTTGCTGCGTTATAACCAAATTGCTAGGGTTTGGACTTAATGTCCAGATAAGAAGTATCATTATAACAACCGAAAAACATACAAAAAATAGCTTTTTCATTTTCCACCTGATGAAGTCGGGTTTTTGCACTTAGAAAAAAAATCTGAGTACTTGTTATCTAAAATAACAATTTTTGTTTCAAAAGCGACATTTTTTTTTGTCAAATAAACCATAAAGCTCAAATAGGTTTTCGGCTTCGTTGGATCTTCGTTAAATGGAAATTTCGGGTTATTTTGTTTTATCCATTCACTATCTAATTTTATATTATGAAATTTTTCCGAATAGCCAATTTGTTCCTCTGTGCTTCTCCACGAAAAAATGAAGTCCACATTATATCCTTCTTTTAATATTTTTTTTATTTTTTGGGGACTAACCAAAGCAACCGCGTTTTTGCTGGGGGTGGCATCTATAAAATCGATTTCATTTATTAAATAGGCGTCCTTTTTTTTTGAAAACTCGTTTTTAACTAGAATTTTAGATTTTTCGATGACAATTTTTTTTGAATCGAGTTCTTCTATTCTGATATCAAGTTTCCAAATACTTCTAGAAGACAGCTTTTCAAAGTCGAATACAAAAAAGAAAAAACTACAGCCAGCCAAATGAGCTTCACACAAAGGCATTCCGTATTCAGAATGTCCCTTTTCCCCAAACACCCCAGGATAAAAAAATGAACTTCCATTGTATATAATTGTTTGGCTAAAATTGGAGTTCGCCTCTTTGACGGTTATTTTCAAATTATTTTTTATAATACTTTTGGGTAAATGTGTTTCAATTCTTATGGCTTTTGGATATCCTATTTCTTTTTCACCGCAAGAATTTTTTCTGATAAATAAATCATTTTGAAAAAAGAACTGAAATTCCTCGGTTGCGAACAACGTAGTAGAGCCGAAAAATATAGAAAAAATAAAGACTTTAAATTGTGTCATCAGAGTTTGTGCTATATGGCATCGGGGACACTTTTTAAAAAAGTATCGAAGCCCAGGCAATTCATTGACAAAATAATTCTGCTTTTGATAGGTTTTCGACTTGGTTCCCTTTTGTGTTGATACACTCCGTGTGGATCTGAACGTTGGACGATCAATGAGTTATTTTTTATATCGTAAGTGTATTCATTATTTTCTGTTTTTTTTCTAAAGCAAATTCGATTTCCAGTTTCTTCCGTAAGGTCCTCACTGACGAAGTAGAGTATTACTTTACAATCTACTTGAGGGTTATTTACCGAGTCACTATGCCACTCCCAGGCCCAGGCTCGGGTAAGTTGATTATGGTCAACGTTGGTCTGCGCGTAATCAGAATTTAAGATAAAAAGTCCCAATAAGCTAGGTAAGTGGCTAACTGCAGCCGTAATTAGGCGATCGTTTTCGCGTTCGAATTTAATTTCATCCCCTGGTATGAGGCTTTGAATGGGAAAAAGAATTTCATTACCCAAACCTTGAACTTCATAGGCACCGGCGCCAATATATTTTTTTGTAATCATTGTGATACTCACTCGCGTAAAATTTTATGTCCAAAATAGGTTGCAGTCAGCAGATATAACCTGCCGTTCCGTTTTACCCGAATAATAGCTCACTTCGTGCCATACATAGCTAGGACCAACAATGAGGCGATTTTTTTTATGAGGAATAGGATACTCTGCAGGAGCGGTATAATATACTTGATTGTGAAAAACAGGATGGTGCAAGATCAGTTGGCCACCAGACTTGGGTGCGATTTCATTCAAATAAAAAATTCCGTAGGCATCCGCCTTAACATGATTGTGAACTTTCTTAAAGTCGCCAGACTTCATGAAAGGGACTTTTCCCTTAAAATCCATTTTAGAAATAGATTCAGGTAAAATGTTCGGGTCACTATGTAGGGCAAGATCTTTAAAGCCGTCGTAAAACATTTTATAGAGGATTTGCAGTTCTTCACTTTTATCAACATATTCATTTGCAAAGATATTGATTTCATCAAACATGCTAGGATTGTTCGGATTATATATTTGTTGGTTTTTGAAAACTTGGGTGCGAATAAATAAATCCAAATTCTCATTCCAGTTTGGAGGCATTTCGAAATCTCGTACAAGTAACTCAACTGGAAACGGATTGATAAACTGAGTTTGAATTTCCAAGCTTCCTCCGATGCTCCTATCTATATTTATATTAATACTTACTTCGGTATTTCTACAAAGAAGTTTTATGGATTATCAAATCCTTTGAGTTGAATTTCATTTAGGTAATATTGTCGCACCACGGGAATAATACCTACCGATTCATCGAAGTTAAGCCCAACGATACTAAGAATCTGGTCATAAACATCTTTTGCTTCTGAATACCGTTTAAAGTAAGGGTCATTTTTGAATAAAAGCTCCGCATCGTCTAGGTTGTCTTTAAAACTATCTCCAAAGTCTTGCTGTATCCATTTGGCGTAACAAATTCCCACGAAATAGCTTTTAGCGGGATAAACTAGACCCGTCGTTTTTCCTCGAAAATAGGAAACCGTCGATTTGGCAATATTGCTATCATAACGTATGCTTAAGGTGTTTAAGTCGTCCGAATGTTTGTCTGTGAGTTTATGATAAATCTGCTGATTTATTTTCCATTTTTTCATTTCGATACCAATCCAGTAAGAATTTAAAACCATTGCAGCTGTTTTCCAAGGATTTTACTTGTCGATAATGCTCTGTTAAACAATTGCCCAAATATTCA
The DNA here is from genome assembly GCA_963932905.1 of uncultured Bdellovibrio sp. Classification (GTDB taxonomy): domain Bacteria; phylum Bdellovibrionota; class Bdellovibrionia; order Bdellovibrionales; family Bdellovibrionaceae; genus UBA2316. The sequence goes on along the minus strand of CAWVRN010000013.1, from coordinate 59,095 downwards.
CAAGACTGACAGATGGGAGTCAGTTTATTTGGTTCCTGCTGGCACCAATTTAAATAGTCTTCAATGGAATTTAGCTCAAGAAAGAATTCGTTGTCGGCTTTGTCAAATTCCAATACTGCGTATTTTCCAGAAGGAGTGATGTAAATATGATCATCGGAAAAAGCAGAGTAAGATCTTTTTAAACTTTTTTGAATGCGATTTTCATTTTCAAACGAGAAGTTTTTTTTTGTTTTTGCAGAAATCCATTTTTTTACGAATTCTTCAAAAGAGCTAAATTTAGTACTTAAGGCATTCGCTTGGTTCGTCGAGTAAGGCTTAATTTCTACACTGATAATGTTTCTAAAAATATTAAATGTTTGAATCATCATTTCATGATCGAGTTTCATCAAATCCGGTGACGCTAGCATAAGTATGGAAATAGGACGATTTAGAAATCCAATATTTTTTAAAACTAGTTCATGTTGTTCTCTCGCAGAAAAGTCAAAGCTCACGCTTATATCCAACGCTTCATCAAAAAAAATATCGCTGAGTTTAGTCAAATTCGTAATTATGTTTACTTTGTCACGCGCATAGTGCTGTAACACTGAAACTACATCATTTTGATAGGACAGCGGTAAAACGGCAAATTCCCCGCCATATAAGTCAAACTTGGTAATTTCAAATACATCAGCTAAATCTTTAATTTTGTGTTCAAGGGTTTTTATATCTAACTTATGTGGGTCGCTAAGTTGCTCTTTCGTCAAATAACAGAACTTGCATTTTAAGTTGCAAAGATAGGATGGGTTTACGCTCACTATAAGTTTTTTCATAAATTTAATCTAACATTTATTCGAACAAGAAATAGAAATTATATAAAGTAAAACACGCTATCGGCACTATTTTCGCATCTTGCGTCAAGTTAGGACAAAATTGATTTTATAGTCAGGCCAGGACACTATTGAGCATGGCTTTTCACACCCTCTGGCCCACACACATTCAAATAGAAGATAACGTATTACCAGACATCGAATTTGCGAAGCTGAAGAACTTCATGTTCGAGGAGTTTAAAAGACAGAAAAAATTCCCCATGATTAATTTTGATCATGATCGGTTACCTACCGAAGTTGATTTGTTTCGGCGTTTTTTATTAAGTGCATTCACGAACTATTGTCAGAATGCAGGAGAAGACAGCTCGCAATTTGAAATAATTCATTTTCAGGTTCATCAAGTCCTACATTATGGTGAGACGATGGCAGATGAATATATTACTCACACTCATCATGACCAGGCCGAGGGGGGATATTTTGCCATCACGTTTTATTTAAATATAGATGAGCCCAAAGATGATCGGTATTTGGGAGGAGAATTGGCGGTATATAAAAATTCGACGGCGACTGACTACCCAAATGGAATAGTATACGTAAAGCCAAAAGAAAATAGATTGGCTATTTTTCCTGCGTTTTTATCACACGTTGTGAGACCGTATTTTGGCGATCAACCACGTATGACAATCGCGGTACTCATGACTAAAGCACGTCATTTTCATCAAAATAAGAAAATTCGAATATTGGATTAATCGTGCAGAGTTTAGTTGGATTCTTGGCTTAAGGATATCTCCAAAACTCAATTTCACTTGGAGTGAGATATTTATTTAAAATCATTTTTTTGAGCTCTCCGGGAAAATGAAGATCAAATATTTGACTGTCTATTTTTTTAAAACCCGAACTTCCCAGTATTCGTTCGCTGTATGGTTGAATACAGATTCCAGAATTTTTGGTAGCCCGTTTCATCAGTTTATCGTACATGGAAGCCGTGGGGATAATGATGGGATTTGTTTTTTTTGAGAAAAAATGTGGTAAGCTTCGCGCCATAAATCTGTAAAACCATTTCAAATCGTAGTTGTTAAGCAGGCTTTTAAGTTTCCCCTTCAGTTGAATATGATGGACAAAAGTAAATGTGTCGAAATCATCATAGCAAATCCAACCAAGTTCGAGATCTTCAATAAAGAAAGATTTGGGTAAGTATTCTTCCTCTTTTTCCTGAAAAAATTTTTGTACATGAGTAGGGTGCGTAAGAGGTCCATGGGAGTCGCAGGTATACGGACTGTAAATAAACAATATCATTTTCCAAGGGCGGTGATTTATGGGACTAACGTCGAAATAGAAATCGAGAGGTGTAATGGGGCTCATAGGAATTGAAAAGTCATAATAGTGAGCTTCAGTCGAAATATTTTTTAGAAACCACTGGCAAATATCTGAATTTTGGCTATTTGCATAGAATGAAAGACTTGAAAAATCTATAGTTTGGTTGAAAAACAATTTATCGGCTTCACTCTTTAAAGTTGAATAATGTCGAATTAGTTCCGGGCGTTTATTTAGGTTATATCTTTCTTCAAAAATATATTTTTGTGATAGGAAATTTTGAATAGAAATATTTGAAGACATAGCCAATATAAATAACACGCTAGATTTGAGTTGCTTGGAAATCAAACAATACACACTGCGTTGGGAAATGCGATCTGCATAATCGTAAAGTACCCTAAGGTATGATTTTTCTCCGAGAGGGTCTGTTTCTTTATCCAAAATCTAATATTACAGGCTCAGCGAGGGCGCCTGGTATACATCGATTTTCAGTTTTAGATTTTAGAGACGAATTGGATCCCTATCTGGGTGAGAACACGGTCTTAGATATTATTAAGAATATTGACTCTGGTTTAAATCAAATCGGTGAGTTCGATATGGATCAGGGTAGTTCCTCAAATACTTTTCTTGATTTAAGTCATCAGTTAGAAACTAGCCAAAATCAGACAACGGTTTTCGTTATCGTTGCAAGTTGGGACGACTCGTTCAAGATTCTAAAACGTTTATTTTATTTTTTGTTTGGCCTCAATGAAGAAGATCAAGGCGTTCTAGCAACATTATACATTAAGCATTCAGCACAGTTTTTAGAGGTAGAGAAAGAACGGGTGAAAAACATAGGGTACTATGGACATTCAGACGGAAAGGTAAGACACGTTTTGTCTAAGCTAACTTCGGTTAAAAGCTTACCAAAAAGCAAAATCGGTTTTGAATTTCAATTGCTTCATCTGTTAAAAAATGACCGTGGTGATGAGAATTTGAAATTTGAAGAACGAGCTTTGCATATTGTTAAAAAGCAATTGATCACGGACTATCTTCGAGAAGTTGGATCTGTTTTAGCTTTAAATCATTTTAGAATTCAAGGAATCTCAGACGGAAAAATTATAACCTTCAAGGATGAAAACCAATTTAATTGGAGTGATATTGTCGACCGCGTACGAAATGGCGATCTTCCCTTGTGGATGGCTGATCCGCTTTTTAATGCCGATAACGTTAGTCATGTTTGGAACAATTACGATTTAAATGATTTAGTATCAGTTCGGGACAGCCTTTTAACTTTGACCGATATGTCGAGTGGCGAGGTTTATAAAGGGATTTCATCTTGCCTGTTCAAAAGAGATCTTTCATTTGGCGACGTTTTGAAATTCGAAGCAGAGTCTGGAATTACGCGAGTCTTGTTTAATCGATTTCAATATGATCGGCAGATTAATCCTTTTATTGTGGATTGGGCACTTAGTATGCACCGAGCGAGTATCAATTGATTTCACTTTCAAAAAAAACATTTCTGTTATTTGACTCAACTAATGCGGACGGTTTTAGCCATAACAAATTATATTTTAAAGTAGATGGTGTTTCCCAGCTTCGATCCTGTATAAAAAATTGGTATAGAATAAATTTTAAAAATATTTCCGAGGAGCATTTAGAAAAAATTATATCTATGCACATAAATCATTACAGCAATCGCTTATATGCCAAGCTTTATGAAGGAAATATTTCCGTGTCAGAATTTAGATATTTGCATGGTTATCTTTCTAAATCGTCGGAGATCATTGGTAATGATCTCCGATTTGAAAAAGAGACGATGATGGAAATGCATTTAGAATTTTTAGTTGCCTCCTATTTAACGTGTAAATTAACGGGTAACCAGCTGAATACTTCTGTAAGTCAGCTGTTGCTTGAAAAAGTTCGTGAATCAGTTGTAGAGTTTTCTTTAGATTTATTTTGTGAAATGAAAGACGATTTATCTAGTCGTATCGTTCAAAGTAACCAACATTTAAATCAAAGTTACAATTTTCTACACGATCCCCTGTTTAATCGAAATCAGAAGAAATATATACTTTCGAAATATAATTTGAAAGAACTGAGGGATATATTTTATCAAGAAGTTCCTAGAATGTATAAACGGTTTTCTCTAAAATTATTTTCAGAACGTCATTTTTTTAACTCCGAGATTTCGATTGATGACTATTTAGAAAGTGAAATGAATTGTCCGATTTCATTTGCCTACTTTACGTTAAGTTCATGTACCGCTTTTTCTAACCCAGCATTGCTTCGTCACATTTTTTATCTTTACAATCAAAAGCAAATCGAGGACTTGTCGACCCTTTCAATTTTCTAGTTACCCGCCGCACCTGGTCGACTTGGTTTTATCGATGTCAAATTGTAGTTTTTCTTTGAAACTGATTCAATGAAAACAAAAAAGAGGATTTTACTTGTTAACCCCACGATTCCTTCAGAATCGATTGAACTGCCTTTTTTGTATCTTTTGCTAAAGTCCTATTATCGTGAAAATGGGGCGAATTTTGATAGTTGGGATTGGTTGCCTCCATTGGAAGATATTTCCTTTTTTGGATTTCATGATCTAATAAAACATATTGTCAGTATACAGCCAGACGTAATTGGGTTCAGTTGTTTGATTTGGAATCGGCAGCTAAATTTTGATTTGGCAAAAGAAGTGAAAAAACGTCTCCCTGGCGTATTGATTGCTTTCGGTGGGCCTGACTTAACGGTACATGAAAATGAAAACTGGTTTATTGAAAATAGTTTTGTAGACATTGTTTGCCAGTATCCCGGACGGGGAGAAGAGTTTTTCACTTCCTTGTTAGATCAAATCGCAGAAGACAAGATTTCGCCCGAAAAAATTCCCTACTCTCTTTATCTCGATTCCAAAGATAGAAAAATTAAAAAATCTTTAGTGGAAAAAAAAACTGTGTTCAATTGGCCGGAAAACATATTTAACGAGGCTAAAGATTTTGATATCGACCTTCAGAAAATTTATAAAAAATCTAGTTATTTGGCCACCAATTGGGAAACAACTCGAGGTTGTCCTTATCGTTGTACTTATTGTGAATGGGGTGGGGGAACAAATACCAAGGTTCTTACTAAACCCGATCATATTATTAAAAACGAACTGGATTATATAGATGCGATGGGCATCAACGAAGTTAGAATTACAGATGCAAATTTTGGAATCTTTAAAGAGCGTGATTTAAACATAATTAAGCAGTTGGTAGAGATTTCAAAAAAAGGAAATTTGAAACAAATTTACCTATTTGGTAAGTCAAAAAATAATTGGGATGTAAATGAAGAAATAGATACGTTGCTGATTGAGGCGGGCCTTACTGAGAGAGACTCGTATCATCTGGCAATAAACGGAACAAACGATCGAATTTTGTCTGCTATAAAAAGAAAAAATATTCCTTTGGATGTTTTGCTAACTAAAGCATTACAAATAAAAAATAAGTACAATCTTAGATTGAAGTTTGAAATTGTTTTGGGTTTGCCAGAAAGCAATTTAAAGTCGTTTTATGATGAATTATGTCTGTTGGATAGAGTTGATGATTGGACAACGGAGAGATATGCGTGGTCTTTGCTGCCTGGTACTCCAGCCAGCGAGCCAAGCTATATCGAACAATATAAAATAAAAACAAGCCAAATCCGGTTCCATGTCGGTGGAGATTTAAGAGCGCAAGTTTATAATAAAGGTGAAACTCATTTACTAACTAATTTAGTCCATCAAAGCCAATATGCCATCGTCACCTCGACGGCTTCTTATTCTCAACAAGACTGGGCAGAGATGTATTTTATGGATCACTTAACTAGGGCAATGGAATTGTCTGGATTTTTTACCGAAATTAGAAAACATGTTCAAAAACAGTTTTCAATCTCGGCAGCCGATTTTTACAAATTCGTTTGGAAATCATTGGATTATTTGCCGGATGAGCCGGCTAAACTTATTGAAAGTGTAAAAGAACAAATATTTTTGGTGATAGCTGGTAAATCAAAAAATCAATTTTCCTACTTTGATAATCCGTTTGTTCCAAGTATGACGATTAAACTGGAAGCCTATTTTAATATGTTCTATTTTTTATATCATCGCGAATTAATGCAATGCTTGGGTCAAGTTTTACCTGGTGAATGCCATGATTTCATAAATACGCTATCGCTTAAGCATTCGACTATCTTTAAGGACAAGAATGTACGCGAATTATTTGAGTTAGCTACACAACCATTTCTAAACAAAGTCGCTTTTTTAACGCAACCAAAAACTTGTCTACAGATTTAGCTCAGTTTGCGATTTGGATGGTGTTTGTTTGGTAGGTGGACAATAAATTGAGTATTTGGATAGTCTTTATTGTAAATAAGTTTGCCGCCATGTTCTTCAATGATAGTGGCCGAAATGCTTAGACCTAGGCCAGTGCCTTTACCTATAGGTTTTGTAGTGAAGAAAGGAACTAGCATTCTCTTTTGAATTTCTTCTGGAATTCCTGTTCCCGAATCAGTGACCGAAATCGTGATATTTTGCGGATCTTCATCGACCTTAAGTTCAACCCATTTTTTATCTTCCAGGTTTTCCACAGCGTCAGCAGAGTTGTTTATTAAATTGATAATGACTTGGGAAAGTGGGATTTCTTTACCGTAAAGATGGGTCGCCTTCGAATTATTTACAAATTTAAAAGCAACGCCGCGTTTGTCTAGTTTGATCCGAGTCAGTTCGCCGATGTCCGTGAAGAATCGATCAATTTCGAAAAAATCAAATGGATCATTTGAACCATCGCGAGCATAAGACCGAAGATTTTTTATGATTTTTGAAATGCGATCACACATTTCGTGAATCTTGATGAAATGAATTTCAAATTCCGGTCCGATCTTTCCTTTGGAAACGAAGCCTCGCAGGATAGACGATTTACCAATGATTACTGAAAGAGGATTGTTGATTTCATGTGACATTCCTGCAGAAAATTCACCTAGCGCAGCTAATCGAGACGAGTTAAACATCGTCGCGCGTTGCTTGTCGAGCTCAACGTTACGTTCACGAATAACTTCTTCTAGTGCGACATTGTGTTTATGCAGACGACGATCCCGATCTTCGATTTGATTCATCGTTTTGTTGAATTCTGCTGCTAGAATACCAATTTCGCCTGCAGCATTTTCAGGAACACGAATCGTGTAATTTGAATTATGCGCTGATTGGGTTCCTTCAATTAAATTTTTCAAGGGACGATGTACGAACAACGTCAAGAAATGATTTGAAACAAGACTGATGACGAATGCAAATACCAAACTAAATAAAATCGACTTCATGTATGTCAGATTGTTTTGTTCGACTCGTTCGGCATTAGAAAACAAAATTTCAATATAACCGATGTGCTGTCGTTCATCATGAATGATTTTTTCTTTTCTTAAAAGCGTGTAAGGTTTTTTTAACAAAGTCGCTAGCAGTTGATTGTCTTTCGTTTTCTCAATAACCAACCCGCCATTTTCATCGGTGACTTTGATGGCCACAACACCGGATCGAGTTTGCAACCACGTATTTGTAACCTCAGAGATCGCGTTATAATCCAAATTCCAAAGTGGAATTTGGTAATAACGGCTAACGTTATTTAAAATTTCATTAGCTTGGATCTTGAACTGCTCTTCACTTTGAGTACGTAAGACGATAAAGAAAGCAGAATTTAATATAAACGTCGATACACAGACGACTATAAATAAATAGACGGAAATTCTTTGCGTTAGACTTAGATTTTTCACTCAGCTCGTTTCGGATTTTTCCGTACCCTACTTAATGATTACCTCTAAGCAGTCTTAATTAGGATACAATTCCAAAAGTTTGCGCTTCAAGATTTTGCCGGAATCCCCTTTGGGTAGGTCAGATACGAAGAGGAAGTACTTGGGAATCTTAAATTTGGCCAAATTTTTAGCGCAGTAATCATTAATTTTTTCGACCGTTAAATCAGTAGTTGCTGATTCTTTAACGATGAAGGCTTTGCCAACTTCACCCCATTTAGAATCGGGAACACCAATGACGGCCACTTCGCGTACACCTGGCAAGTGTCGCATAACTTGTTCCAGTTCGGTAGGATAAACATTTTCACCACCCGATTTATACATGTCTTTTTTGCGACCCACGACATAAAAGTAACCTTCACTGTCTTTTTTGACCAGATCACCAGTGTGTAACCAACCATCCTTGATCGTTTCTTTGGTTGCCTTTTCGTTTTTCCAGTATCCCGTCATGCACATCGGGCCTTTTAAAACGAGTTCGCCAATCTGTTCAGCACCCAGTTCCTTGCCCTCGTCGTCCACGATTTTAGCTTCGGAATAGAAATTAGCAAAACCAATCGAGCCAATCTTTCTGATTGCGTCCTCTTCATTTAAGGAAAATACGTTAGGTCCAAATTCAGTCAAACCATAACCTTGGCGAATAGCAATGCCTTTTTCGTTCCATTTATGGATTAAATCTACTGGCATTGGTTCGCCACCTACAATGGCATAACGAAGAGTTTTTAAATTCACGGTTTTAAAAATATTTGACCGAGACATCATATCCATCGTCGTTGGAACTCCAAACAACAAGGTAGCTTTATGAGACTCTGAAAGTTTCAAAATTTGGTCGCCATCAAATTTTTTGATAAAAATCAATTTAGCGCCGCGATGGAAAAATGGAGTCGTTAAAACGTTCAAGCCACCAGTATGAAAAAATGGTAAAAAGATAACGGTCGAATCGGTTTGTGAAATATTCAAACGAAGGCTGGTGTTGATCGAATTCCAGAACAACATTTCGTGTGAAATGATGGCGCCCTTAGGTGAGCCCGTTGTTCCCGATGTGTAGATAACCATCGCGGGATCTGCTGGATCGCTCACAAATTCTCGAGGCTTAACACCTTCAGCATAGTGAGTTTTTTTCGGACCCAGTGTTCCTAAATCTTGGGTCCATTGCTCCATTGAATAGGGCTTGGGCTTAATGGTAGCTGGTAGACCGTCGATGATATTAGAGTATGTTTGTTGATAAATGATTACTTTCGGTCCGCAGTCACTGACGATATGTTCGACTTCTCGTTGAGTCAGACGGAAATTGATGGGAACTAAGATAGCTCCCAATCGTTTCAGTGCAAATAATAAAAATATGTATTCAAGTTCGTTCGTAGAGATAATGGCAACGCGGTCTCCGCGAGTGACATTGTACTTTTCACTCAGAAGTGCCGCGCCTTTTTGCGAAATATCGTACAGTTCGCGATAGGTAAATTCTCTGCCTGTGTCACCATCAACAACCGCGGTTGTTTTCGGCGCGTATTGGCTCCATTTTTTTAACCAATCCAATTCCGCAATCATAGTCCCCCCTAAAAAGACGAATTACGTATTAAATCCCCATTCCATAGCAATAGCGACCATAGACATACCGCCGCCTGATCCTAACATCAAAACTAAATCGCCTTTTTTAACTTTATGTTGGCGAGCCGCATCGGCCATACACATACCAATAGACGCAGAACCCGTGTAGCCATAACGATCCATGATGTAGTGAGCTTTTTCACGAGGTAATTTTAATGTATCCATAGTTTCGTAAATACTTTGAACGTTGAACTGAGTCATGAAGAAATGTTTAATATCTTCAGGGCGTTTTTGGATTTTATCCAAGATTATATTAGTTAGTCGTGGCCAGTGAATTCCGTTTGTTTCCGGTGGAATACGTTTAGGAAACGCTAGAAGATGTTCTTTCTTTTCAATCACTTCATGAGTCACTGGTTTGTAACTACCACCAGCATAGATCCCCATATAATCATGATACTGGGCATCTGTATAGAAGGTAGAAGCTAAGAACCCTTGAGTGCCTACTGGGGCGTCTGTCAAAATTGCAGCACCCGCGCCATCCGCAAATAAAGACGCAATTTTATAATCGTCAAAATTTAACCATTTACTCATCGCGTAGGCGCCAACAACTAATACATATTTAAACTGATTGTCGGTCTTCATCATTTTTTGACCAACTTCAAGCGCTGTCACGAAACCGGCACAGGCTGTGTTGATATCAAAAGTCCCGGCTTTCAACGCTTGAAGCTTGTGAGAAACTACGGATGCCGTCGAAGGGGATAAATAGTCAGGTGTGTCAGTTGCAACGATTATTAAATCTAAATCTTTTGCAGTGATGCCGGCATTTTTCATTGCTTCTTCAGCCGCGGGAACGATCAAATCGCTTGTAGTTTGCGACGGTTCCATCCAGCGACGCTCAGAAATGTTGCGGCTATTTTTTAAAAATGTTCCGATATCTTTTTTATATAATTCATCAAAATACGAATTTTTTACTACGCGTTCTGGTGCGTACATTCCTGTGCCTGTGATAGAAATTGTTCTCATCTAAATATTCCTTTCGCAATCTTGACTTAATATTTTTCCAAAAATCGGTTACGTTTTTTCGTTTAACTATTCACTCTAGTTCTGATGGTCTAGCGCTGGAAAATCATCTTTGTCCAGTAAAAGTTTATAGAGCAAAAACCCTATTTTCCTTCCAGAAACCCTGCAAAGAGTTATTGTCAATTTTAAGTCGATGTGAAATACAAATTGGAAACTTTTTTGAAAAGGAACTTTCATGGCCAACTTGAATTTTAATTTTACAGGCAAATTAGCACTAGTTACTGGCGGTGCTGCTGGGATCGGTTTTAAATTAACATCGTCTTATTTAGAAGCGGGCGGTAAAGTTGTTGTTTGGGATTACTCTCAAGACGCACTTAACAACGCACAAAAAGAATTATCAAAATACGCGTCACAAGTTACTTTTCAACAAGTCGACGTGACCAACAGGACATCAGTTGAAACAGCCATCAAAGCATTGCCAGCTCCCGTTGACGTTCTGGTCAACAACGCCGGTATCACTCGTGATAAATCATTCGCTAAAATGACGGATGTTGATTGGGATGCAGTTATCAATACAAACTTAACTGGTATCTACAATGTAACAAAAGGCTTATTGGAAAAATTCAATCCAGCATCTTCACATAAACGCGTGATCAACATTTCAAGTGTCGTTGGTCTTTATGGTAACTTTGGTCAAGCGAACTACGCGGCGACCAAAGCGGGTGTTATCGGTTTCACAAAAACTTTGGCTAAAGAATTAGGTCGTAAAGGTTTCACGGTGAACGCGATTGCTCCGGGTTTCATCAAAACAGCAATGACAAACGCAATGCCTAAAGAGGTTCTTGATGGCATGGCAGCTAAAGTTCCTTTGCAACGTTTAGGTGAAGTGGATGACATCGCTAATGCATGTTTATTCCTTTCTTCTGAACAAGCGTCTTACATCACAGGTACTGTGATCAGCGTAGATGGCGGGATTGTACTTTAATCTGAAATAAAATACGGTGAGGTAACATGACTATTTTTGAGTCGCATAAGTTTTACCTCACCGATGATAAAAAGAATTTCATTCACTTTGAAATTCTTCGTAATGTGCTACCAAAAACCACTGTTTTTATTCATGGCAATTTGTCTTCCAATCGTTGGTGGTACCCGTCTTTAGATTTTGCAAAATTAAAAACAAACCCCGGGTTGGCAGGGGATTTGGTTATGGCGGAAATTCGCGGTTGTGGAAAAAGTTCAAGCGTTGAATCATCGGAATCTATTACTATTGAATCGTTAGCGAGCGAGTTTAAATCTTTCTTACTGTCGCTGAATTTGAAATCATTGAACCTTGTCGGTCATTCTACCGGCGGCAGTATTGCAACTGTTCTTGCGACCGAATTAACTGTGCTATTAGATAAAGTGCTATTGCTAGATCCGGTTGGACCGCGTGGGCGAAGGTTTGAACCGGCGGTTATGCAGGCCTTTGAATCTATGAAGACGGACAAAGACTTGGTGGCTGAGGTTATGAAATCTACAATTAAGGCTCCGAATATCAATGCTCGCTTTTTTTCTAACGTGGTTGTGCCGGATGCCTTTCGTGCGGCGCAAAATATTGGATTCAAAATCGCGCAGGCATTTGGAGAATTTAATATCGAGTCTCGATTGGCTTCAATCCAAAGTGATGTTTTAATCCTGCACGGTGAAGACGATCAGATTCTGCCGTTTAAAGGGTCAGTAGAATTAGCCGAAAAAATTATGGGCGCTCGCTGTGAAATCCTTGCTGGTAAAGGGCATTGCCCGAATCTGGAAGATCCGCCTCTGTTTTGGACAAAGACGATGGATTTTCTATTTCCGAAAAAAGATTAAGGTTTCTTGAATTGGCATATTTGCTAGAAAAATAAGCAAAAATCATTCTGCGGCATAACACAAAAATTTTTAACATTCATAACAGCTTTTTATTGCTCAGGCTTTTCTTTTACGCTACTAATCAAACCATACTGTAAACGTTTCCCTTAAAATAAATTGGAGAATCTATGTCTGAATCCTCTGATGTCCATAACAGAGGCGGATTTGCTGCCTTCATCTTTGCGATGATCTTTGTGTTTGCTTTTTTTGCATACATTGCCTTTGTACATCCTGGTGTCGATCTTGGTGAAAATGTTGTTGATCCAAACGCGCCTTCAAATAAAGCGGCAGGTCCCGCATTCAAAATCGCGGACGTTAAAGAACCATGGGTATCAACTCCCGAACTTGTCGAGTACGGCCACAAACAGTACAAAATGAATTGCGCTACTTGTCATGGCGACGCGGGTAAGGGTGATGGCCCTGCGGGTGGTGGTTTGACTCCAAAACCAAGAAACTTTGTCGAAGGTAAATGGACTCAAGGTAACGGTCTCATATCTCACTTTAATGTTGTAGCCAATGGCATCCCAAACAGTTCTATGGCTGCTTTTAAACATTTAAAAGTTGCTGACCGTTGGGCCATTCTACATTTCATCGAATCTATCACTGAAAATAAATCTAAAGACGATCCAGCTAAAGTCGCTGAATTTGCGAAAACGGCTCAATAGTAATTTAGGAAAATCATGTCAACTGCAGACCGATTGAGACACTTATCTTCAAAATGCGAAAACCAAATGGTTTTCGTATTTTTGTTTTTGTTGTTGTTCACGGTGGCATCGTATTCACATCAAGGCAAACCGGATGGCGGCTATGACGGCAAGCCCGCGCCTCAGACATCAACTGTGCGTCCAACTGAATTGGACGGCGTAGGTATCGAAGAAAAATTAGGCTCTTCGGTTGATATGGGTTTAACGTTTAAAAACGAAAAAGGTGAAGACGTCACATTGGGAAGTTTTTACGACGGTAAGCACCCAGTCGTGATCTCGTTAGTTTATTACTCGTGCCCAGGACTATGTAACTTTCATTTAAATGGATTAACAGAAGGCCTTAAAGGATTAGACTGGAATCCAGGTGAAAAATTCCAGATCGTTGCGATCAGTTTCGATGCGAAAGAAACATTCGATTTAGGTGCAAATAAAAAGAAATCATACATGTCTGTTTATGACCGTCCGGGAACTGAAAATGGCTGGCACTTTCTAACCGGTGATCAGGCAACAATCGACAAAATGATGTCGTCTGTTGGCTTCAAAGCCAAATGGAATGAAAAAGAAAAAGAATGGGCACATGCTTCTGCGGCCATCGTTACTACTCCAAAAGGCGTAATTTCAAGATATTTGGGCGGCATCATGTTTGATCAAAAAGACCTGAAGCTAGCTTTGAATGAGGCGACCGAAGGTAAAATCGGAAGCTTCGTAGATAAAATGTTACTTTATTGTTTTCATTACGACCCAAAAGAAAACAAGTACTCTCTTGCCGCATTTAATCTGGTGAGAATGGGCGGGGTCGCTATGGTTATTATTTTAATGTTATTGCTTTTACCCTTCTGGCTTCGCAAACGTAAGCACGAAGGAACAACGGGGAGATAGACATGTTCTGGATCAGTTCGGCCCACGCGGAAAAGTTGATGCCTACAGCAGCGACCGATATCGCGTATCAAGTAGATAGTTTGTACAACTTCTTGCTTATAACTAGCTTCGTGGCGTGTGCTATTTTAATTGGTGGGATGATTTTCTTCGCTCAAAAATACAAAAGAAGATCAGTTAACGCCAAATCAGCATACATCACTCACAACGTTTTCCTTGAATTCTTGTGGTCATTTATTCCACTCGTAATTTTCTTGGCGGTGTTTGCATGGGGTTGGTTGATATTCCACGATATGCGTTCAATGCCGAAAGATGCTCTTGAAATCCACGTTCGTGGTAAACAATGGGCATGGGAAGCGGAATACAAAAGCGGTGTTAAAACTGCAAATTTGATCAAAGTTCCTATCAATAAAGATGTAAAACTAATCATGACATCAACGGATGTTATTCATAGCTTTTACGTTCCAAGTTTCCGTATTAAGCAAGACGTGATTCCTGGTCGCTACACGGCTTTATCGTTCAAAGCGACTAAGTTTGGTGAATTCCACATTTTCTGTACAGAATACTGCGGAACTCAGCACTCGGGTATGCTTGGTAAGTTGCATGTGGTTTCTCAAGAAGAGTATGATCAATGGTTAGAAGAAGAATCGAAATTCAGCACATTGCCATTGGCTCAAAAGGGTGAAAAATTATTCCAGATTAAAGCGTGCTCTGGTTGTCACTCGGTAGCAGACAAATCTGTTAAAGCGGGACCATCATTGTACCAGAAATTTGGAACTGAAGAAGAATTGGCAGACGGTTCTAAAGCCAATGTGGATGAATCTTACATCCGTGAATCTATTTTGGCTCCGAACGCTAAAGTTGTAAAAGGCTTTAATGCTGGTGTTATGCCGACGTTCCAGGGTCAAATTAGCGAAGAAGAGTTAGCGGCGCTCATCGAATACGTGAAAACGATTAAATAGGTAAGGAATATATATGGCATCATCAACTCATGGTTCTAATCCCGACGTGAACTACATAACAGAGTTTAAAGGTATTAAGTCTTGGTTTACCAGCCTTGATCACAAGAGAATCGGACTCTTGTACATGTGCTCGATTTTCTTTTTCTTCCTATTAGGTGGAATCTTTGCTTTGTTGATTCGTTTAGAGTTATTCAAGCCTGGTTCTCAATTCTTAACGCCAGATCAATACAACCAAGTGATGACTTATCATGGAGCCATCATGGTTTTCATGGTTATCGTCCCGGGTATTCCGGCGATTTTGGGGAACTTCTTTTTGCCTTTGCAAATCGGTGCAAAAGACGTGGCCTTCCCGAGACTTAACTTAGCCAGCTGGTATATTTTTATGGCGGGTGCATTGATCGCCATGTCGACTTTGTTCTTGGGTAAAATTGATACGGGTTGGACTTTCTATACTCCTTACTCAATCAAAACGGGAACTGCAGCTACCATTATGGTATTGGCAGCGTTCGTTATGGGGATGTCGTCAATCCTTACGGGTTTGAACTTCATTGTTACAACTCATAAATTACGTGCACCGGGTATGACGATGCATCGTATTCCATTGTTTATCTGGGCATTGTATTCAACAGCGATTCTTCAAGTTTTAGCGACTCCGGTTCTTGCTATCACTCTGTTGTTACTTGCTGTTGAGCGAACTTTTGGTGTGGGTATTTTTGATCCAACTTTGGGTGGCGATCCCGTTCTATTCCAACATTTCTTCTGGTTCTATTCGCATCCTGCGGTTTACATCATGATCTTGCCTGCGATGGGTATTGTGTCTGAAATTATCGCGGCCTTCGCAAGAAAAACTATTTTTGGTTATACTGCCATTGCCTACTCTTCGCTAGGTATCGCGGCCGTTTCGTTCTTTGTTTGGGGACATCACATGTTTGTTTCTGGTCAATCAGAAGTGGCTGGCGTGGTATTCTCTTTCCTGACGATGCTTGTGGGTGTGCCGACGGCGATTAAAATGTTCAACTGGTTGGCTACTTTGTACAAAGGTAATATCTCGTTTGAGACTCCAATGTTATATGCGCTCGGCTTTTTGTTCCTATTCGCTATCGGTGGTGTAACGGGCATTATGCTTGCAGTTATGGCGATTGACGTTCACTTCCATGACACCTATTTCGTTGTTGCCCATTTCCACTACGTAATGGTGGGTGGTACTTTGATGGCGATCATGGGGGGTATGTACTATTGGTTCCCGAAGATGTTCGGTAAAATGTACAATGAAACACTAGCCCGTTTAACATTCATTTTAATCTTTATTGGATTCAACGTAACGTTCTTCCCTCAATTCATTTTGGGTGCGATGGGTATGCCACGACGTTATTTTGATTATATCCCGGCTTACCATTCTCTGAATGCTATTTCGACAATGGGATCTTGGCTAATTGGTATCGGGTTCTTCTTAGGTTTATATGTGTTCATCGAGGGTATTCGCAAAGGTCCTAAAGCTTCTGCGAATCCTTGGGGCGCAAAAACATTAGAATGGCAAACTTCATCACCTCCACCTCATTTCAACTTTGATGTGGATCCAACAGTAAATGCGGGGCCTTATGAGTACAAGTAATCACTCTCACGGTAGTGGACATCACGTCGCTCACCATTTTCGCGATGCTGAACATGAATTCGACAGTGCTAAACAAGGTATCTGGCTATTCATGGTTACCGAGATCCTTATGTTCGGTGGTTTGTTCGTAGGTTACGCGATTTTCCACACGATCTATCCAGAAATGTTTTCAGAAGGTGCTAGTCATTTGGACTGGAGATTGGGTTTCGTTAATACGCTAGTTCTGATTGTATCTTCATATACAATGGCGATGTCGATTCATCATTTACAGAAAAATGAAAAATCAGAAGCTGTCACAAAACTTTGGATTACAGTTATTTGTGGTTTGGTTTTCATGGGTATTAAGGCCTTTGAATACTACTCCAAATTTTCACACGGTTTATTGCCGGGTCATTTGTTGGACGTAGCTCATGCACAGGCTCAACATGCCAACCTTGGTATGTATTATGGTTTCTATTTCTGTATGACGGGTCTTCACGGTCTACACGTATTGATTGGTATGGGATTAATCGTTTGGTTAGCCATCAGAGCACAACGTGGGGATTTCGGTGCGGATTATTTCACACCGGTTGAGGGCGTTGGTATCTTTTGGCATATCGTCGACTTAATTTGGATCTTCCTTTTCCCGTTACTATATTTGGTAGGCTAAACTTAGGAGATAATCATGGGATCAAATAATAATCATTCAGGTGGAAATCATTCACATCACATTATCCCGAAAGAAATCTACACGCGGGTAATGTGGGCACTGATCGTGTTCACGCTTTTAACTGTTGGTTTTCATTACTTGTTTCACAATGTAATGCATGGATCTGTATTAGCGGCTCCGGTCGCGTTTCTAATTGCGGCGTTTAAGGCAGCATTAGTATTGATGTTTTTCATGGGCCTAAAATATGACAAGCCAGATAATCGCGCCATCTTTGCGACGGGGTTTTTCTTCTTGGCCTTGTTATTCATCATTTGCGTCCTAGATATCTACACACGTGTTGCTGAAACAAGCACACTGTAAAGTCTATAACCAGTGAAACTCTTTTCTGATTTAACCAAGCTAGGAATCACGATCTTTGTTGTCCTAGCTGCTATTGCTGGGTACGCACTCGGCTTTGAATCTGAAAGAGTTTTTGATGCGATTCATTTTCTAAAATTAATCGGTGGAACATTTCTTTTAAGTTCAGGCAGCCTGGCTCTGAACCAAGTTCAAGAATATAAATTAGATGCACAGATGCCTAGAACATCAAAGCGCCCAATTGCTGCGGGACAAATCACACCGATGGCAGGTTTGGTTCTGGCGTGTTCATTTCTATTTGGTGGATGCTATTTATTGTATCTAGTTTCGCCATTGGCTTTGGTTTTTGGATTGGCGACTGTTGTTCTGTACAATGTCGTTTACACTTATTGGTGGAAGCCTAAATGGATTTACGCCGCGGTTCCGGGTGCTATTCCGGGCGCGTTGCCGGTGACGATTGGTTATACGGCGGTGAATTCTAATTTTCTTTCTCCGGAATCTATTTACCTATTTTTGATTTTATTCCTTTGGCAGATGCCGCACTTCTGGGCGCTAGCGATTCGTTATAAAGATGATTACCGCGAGGGTGGAATCCCTACTCTGCCAGTAGCGTTGGGGCTTGAGCGTACTTTGTATCAAATGGCTTTGTACACATTTGCGTATGTGGGTTGTGCGATTTTATCGCCGGCCTTTTACAAGGCCTCATGGCTTTATCTTTTGTTCGTGATTCCAACTTCGGCGAAACTTTTATTTGAAACGTATAAGTTTGTTAAATCTAAAGGCCAAGTGGGTTGGTTGAAGTACTTCATGTGGATCAACGTTAGTGTTTTGATTTACCTTATTGTTCCTGCGTTGGATAAGTGGAACTTCTTGTTTACCGATACGAATTAAAAATCCCCCGTTTTTGTAAGTGATGATCCTTCTTTCTTCTTAAGCTTCGTTTAGGGGTTCGAGCGGGGACTTCCATTGAAGAGAATATTTTTAAAAGACATAAAAAAAGCCTCGGCAGTCCTCGCCGGCGCTGAACGCCTGTCTGCGGAACTCATTTTTTTCATGTCTTTTAAAAATATTCTCTTCAATGGAAGACCGAGCTTGATTTGCGCTTAAGAAGAAAGAAGGATCATCACTTACAAAAATTACCCAAGCCGCAGCCATTTTTATTTGGTGATACTTGTCGTTCTAGGCCTGGTTGCGTTTTTGGAAAAAAAGGCAAGGGTGTTCGCCTTGCCTTTATGATTATAAATCTAAATTTATTTTACTGGCAGTTGTTCAGTTCAACAGTGCTACCCGCAGTATCTGATGGCGTTGTTAACGTTGCTGAACCACAGCTTGATGTGAATGTTAATGTTATTGGGCCAGTGGGCGCGCCAGAACCAGAGAATGTTGTGGTGATTGATCCTGATACTGGGAAGCAACATGCACTGTTTGACCATGTAACGGCATTAAATGTGTTTGTTGCCGTGTACTTGGCTAAATTGTGATACAACGTCACTGTTCCAGAAACAGCGCGGTTGGCTGATGATGTGCCTAGTCCGCTGGTGGCGCCGTTTGATTTAGCGCCAGTTATTGTTAGGGTCGGTTGTACATAGTAGTCAAAAATGGTCGCGCCTCGGCGGCCAGAATAAACTTTGTGAATGGCTGAATTTGTGGGAGACATCCCTATGGCGCGATTTGTTGTGTTTGATCGCGTTGTTAGAATGGCACCCGATACGAAGACTGTTCCGTCGTAAGCGGTTCCACCTTTGGTATCTGTCGTAATATTGCCGCCGGCTGGAAGACTAATTGTGGATCCGGTAGAGGAGCGACTTACAGTATGATCTTGTGATAAATAACCAAGAGAGCAGTCTCCGCTGTTTGACCATGTTTCTGTCCAGCCACCAGTCATTGTCGTCGTAATTCGAGGACCAGAAATATTGCAACTATTCCACGCTATTGTGCCGACGGTTGCCGAGCACGTTCTAACAGACGAATATTTACATTCATTCGCTGCTTGATTCACTTCGCCGCTAGCTTGTGTCACTTGACTTTTAGCGAACTGAACTTCTTCCTCTAAAATATCTAGTTGTCCGCTGGTAAAACTAGCGCCAACAGCTGCTGTCCCACCTTCTGAAGCACTAGCTTGCCCACTGGCTTCTGACATCGATTCAGTCATGATATAAGCTGTGTTGTCAGTGTCTTCGGCTTCTTCTTCGTCTTTCTTTTTGCAAGAGAATGAGAGGGCCACAGTTAATGTAGCTATGATCAATAATTTCCATTTCATAGTAGCTCCTTTTTCATTCTCATAGTCTACGCCACTGTTTTTCAGGGTAAATAGATAGTGAAAAAGTGCGACGATGGTCGCGCGTTTTTTATGTAGTGTAACTGCTAAGGAATTCTAACTTCTGCGGGTGTATCTATCTGTCTAAATGGATGCGCCGATTTAAATGCATCTAATTGAAGGCAGTGTGAATTCACCAGCATAACATTTTTATATGGACTTAAGTCGACATTAAAGCGTTCAGCCGTAAAAACCATCGGAACTAAAAAACAATCTGCGACTGTCACTTGATCTGCAAAAGAGTATTGGCCCATATTTTTTTGTAGCCAGGCTTCTAGAGCGGTCAATCCCTTTTGATACCAATGATTAATCCAAATTTCTTTTTGCCTTTGATCGTAGCCGTTGTTTTCTTCTAAATATTTTAGAACTTTCAAATTTGAAAGTGGATGCATGAATGAATTTATATTTTCGCAGAATTGACGAATCTTGGCGCGTTTTTGAGAATCCCTGGGAAACAAACTTGGATTAGGAAATTGCTCTTCAAGATATTCAATAATCGCCATCGATTGTCCGACCACTAAACCATCGTGTTCAAGCGTAGGAACTTCCGACATAGGATTGATAGCTTTGTAGGATTGGCTGTATTGTTCGCCGCCGTTATTTAATAGGTGAACCGGAGAATATTTGTATTCAATATTTTTTAAATTTAAAGCGATTCGAACGCGGTATGAAGTTGAACTTCGAAAATAATTGTAAAGTGTAACTTGTGACATAGTCGAGTTCTCCTTGATAGGCAGAATAGAACTGGAAACCCCTATAAATCAAGTAAGTTATTGACAGCCTTGCCTGGTAAGAGTCCAATGAAAACGATTTCTATTATATGCAAACAAAATTGAACCCAGCTAATTTCTTTCTAAATTCCGTATTTTTCTTTCTTCTATTTCTTATTCCATTTTTGGTGATTCGACTTTATTTTTATTTTAATTATTTTTTCGCCGCGAATGAGTTTGTTATTTGGGATTTTTTGCGGATGTTGTTTTGGGGCTTGCGATTTGATTTATGCGTTATTGGATTTCTTTTGATTCCTGTGTTTTTATTGTATCTAGTTTCCTACAATCAGAGACTACGCACTATTTGTTCGGTCATCATTCAGCTTTATAAAGCTTTTGTGCTGGTTGCTATTTTTGTGGTATTGCATTTGAATATTCCCTTTTTAGCTAAGAATGCTCCGTTTGATATTCCTTATTGGATGCACTGGCCCGACTACCGCAGTTTGTTTTTCTTGGACTGTCGGGTTTGTTATTGGGATTTAGATTATCAATCGACTCTTCATCCTCTACAAATCGTCAGCAGTTTAATTATGCTACTCATTTTGTTCAGTCTTGTTTCGCAATGGAAATATTTTTCTGACAAATTAAACCCTAAGCGGGAAGTGTTGTTTTTTGTGCTACTTGCCCTTATGGCGCGAGGCAAAGTCGGTGAGCACCATCTGCGTTATGAAGACTCGGTTTGGCATAAGAATCCACTGATAAATACCCTCTCCAATAACCCGCTGTGGCTGATCGACAAAGTCAGAAATTGATAGACGGTCCTTGGGTGATTCGTTAGGATGAACCCAAAAGAGGTGTCTCATGAATTTTCTAAAAGTTTTTGCATTAACGTCTTTAATTTCTGTTTACTCGATGGCTATTGGTTTTGGGGTTGAAGGCGGATTCCGTCAGCAGTCAGGTGATGTAGCGACGGGTTTTTCAACATCATCACAAGTTGGTTACACCTTCGGTGCCGTTGGTTACATGGATATTTCAGAAAAATTGGCTTTTAGATCCGGTGTAATGTACACACAACGTCCTTTGCAAGTAACGAGCGATTTAACTAAAGAGTCTTCAAATGTAAACATGACTTACTTTGATGTTCCGGTTGGCTTGATGCTGAAGTTTGAAGAGTGGATGGGAGCCTATGCCGGTGTGGCTTTGTCTGTTAATTTAGATAAAACATCTAGCAATACAAACGTTATTAAATTGCAAGATGTGAAGTCCATGGTTGTTCCGTTTCAATTCGGTGTTACTTTCAAATTTATGCCTGAAATGGGTTTAAATCTGTACTTTGAACAATTCGGCGATGTGGCTGAAGGTTTGAAATCGTATCGTTCAGTAGGCGCGAACTTACTTTTCACAATGGATTAATTGTGAAACTAGGCTCATTAAAAGATTCAAAAAATAAAGATGGTCGTTTGGTCCTTGTTTCTAAGGATCTTAAAAATTATGTCGATGCGAGTGACATTGCTCCATCGCTTTTAAGTGCCGTTGAAAATTGGAATCAAGTCGAGCCAAAATTAGAAACCCGTTATCAAGAATTAATTGACGGTGTGGCTAAAGATATCAAGCCGTACTCAGAATCCACAATGGCTGCGGCTTTGCCGCGAACATGGTTGTTTGCAGATGGATCTTCATTTATCTATCACGTAAAACTGGTTCGTAAGGCACGGAAAGCGCCATTGCCGGAAACATTGCAAACGGTTCCGTTGATGTATCAAGGGGAAGCCGGAAGATTTCTTGCGCCCACGGAAGCGATTCCTCAAGTAGACTTTTCGCACGGAACTGATTTCGAAGGTGAAGTGGGCGTGATAGTTGATGACGTACCAATTGGTGTGACTGCGGAAGCCGCTTTAAAACATATCAAGCTTGTTGTTTTAATCAATGACGTGTCTTTGCGCGGGTTGATTCCCGAAGAATTGGCTTCTGGATTTGGATTCTTTCAAAGTAAACCAAACTCCGCGCTGTCGCCGTTAGCTTTAACAGTGGACGAATTTGGATCAGCCTGGAAAGAGGGGCGTTTGCATTTGCCATTGACGGTAAATTTAAATGGTCAGTTTTTTGGTAATGCCAATGCCGGTGAAATGTATTTCCATTTTGGTCAGCTGATCGCACACGCTGCGAAAACACGTCCCTTGGCTGCAGGTAGCCTGATTGGCAGCGGCACCGTATCCAACGAAGACCACACGAAAGGTTCTAGCTGCCTTGTTGAAAAACGGACGATCGAAGTGATTGAAAAAGAAAAAGCCGAAACTCCGTTTATGAAAGTCGGCGATACGATTGAAATTCTAATGAAGAACGAAAAAGGCGAAAATCTCTTCGGGCGCATTTTCCAAACAGTTCAGAAAGTTTAATTACTTTTGTACCGGTTTAAATTTTTCAACGATACGTCGGCGAATTTCGTCGGCGACTTCGCCGCGATCTTGATCTGGTTTAGGGTAGTAAGGTTCCAGAAAGATGACCTCGCAAACTACTTCTTTTAGGGCACATGATCGAATGAACGAGGTAAAAAACGTTATATCACCATACCAACAAACATAGTCGCGATATTTCATGTTGAACGGACCGCCGTTTATCGACTTAAAATTGAAGCAGTAAGGAAATATCGCCGTGCCAGCCTGAGCCGCGGCGCTAATTAGTGTGCGCTTAAATGGCAGAACTTCTTCGCCGTTATGGGATGTGGCTTCTGGATATAATGTGACGCGAAAACCATCTTTTAGCGTACTGACGATACTGCCTAATTCGCCTTTGATGTTAGATCGATTTTTGCGATCTACATACATGCAACCAGCCATTTCAGTGATGATGCCTAACAACGGTGTTTTGCGCATTTCTTCTGAAGTAATAAATAGTGCTTTGGTTAAGGAATGCATAACTAAAATATCGATAAAGCCTAAATGGTTGCCTACAATTAGGCCAGGGTCATTACCTTTTGGAAAATTATGAAGCTCTATTTTAATATTATATAACTGACAAATCAGTTTCGTATACTTAGCTGCATTTTCAGAAAAGGCACGACGACGAGAATTCACGCCTTTGACTGTCAAGTGAACATAAAATGCAGAAATGAAATAAACCGTCGCTACTGCGAGGAATAGGAAAACGCGATAGATAACTCGGAAAGGGGTGATGATTGCTTCCACAGTGATCTATTTAAATCTTCTTTATGTAAAATCGTCAAGAAATCTATACGATTTGTAGTTCGATCAAAGCCGGGAGGGGCGGCAATCGTAGCACCAATATTCAAACTATCGCGGAAGACAGTCGGCAACAGAGCTGCGCTTTCACAAAGCTCACCATCATTCAATCCACTTTTGAAATAGTTAGTCCAATGCTGATAATTTGGAATTTGAAAGTGATTTTGAACCTGACATTTAAAAAATGAATTATGCAAACCGATTGAATTGAAATATTGATTTACCAACGCAGCACTACGACTGGCGCCCGAATTAATACTTTGATTGCTGATGATAACATCAGTTTGAGCTAGAAGGCTGTACTGAGATAGAAAGCGAGCTGCAATGGCCATCATGCCTTTGTGATTGTGTTCCGGAAGTAAAAACAAACGGCTGAGTTCTAAAATTGCCACTGATTGGTTTTTGATACTATCGATATTAAAAACTATTTCATTCGAAAAACTTTGTGTATGGTGCGAAGAAAGCAATCTAAATCCGCCAACTAGAGTTCCTGTCTTTGTATCGCGAATCATGACGTGATCGGCTTGGATATCAAAATCGTCTGTTAAAGCGAAGTCCGATAAGCCGACTCGTAAACTATGATTTGATTTTTCAATTGAGCGCCGTAGTTTCAGAGCGGCGTAGAAATCGGTCGACCGTTGAATAGTTTCTATTTCATAGCGATCACTCTTCGCAAAAACTAAATGCTTCGCGTTTTGGCTAAGAACTCTATTCAAGCGAAGCTGATAGAGCGAGATCAGATTCTGTGAAGCCCGTTTCCATGTTTCAAGCGCGATAGTGTTTAACATTTGTAACTATGTTAGCTCAAAATTTGTTAGTGTGGTGTTAGGAGATGATTGGTTTTTCGTTTATAAAATACCTAGACTTTAGTTACAAACTCCAGCGAAAACCGATCATCATAGACTGTTGTTGTAACAAATTAAGTTCGCTTTCTTGTGACCCAAATGAACCTGCGAATTCAGCAAATATATTGATGAAATTATTGAAATCCCAATCATAGGTAATCGTCAAATTACTCGAAGAGTCGGCTTGCGAAAGCAAGTACCGAAACGCAATGCTGTGATTGTCTTTCTTTCCAATATTGAAAAACCGCATGGATAGATAACCATAGCCACGTCCAATTAACTCAAGGCCCGGGCTAGCAAATCGAGCATAGTTGCTTGGTGTGTCTGGATTTTTTTGAGTCAGAATAACTTTAGCATCTTGGAATTGTTCCGTGGTCCAGCCGCCCGTATTGTAGATATATTCTGCTCGAAAATCTAGATGGCTCCATTCTTTGCGTAGACCGGCGACACCGAAACTTGCCCAGCCACCGCGAACTCTATTATTATACACTAGGCTCTCGGTTCCATAAGCGTTGGCATCGGGATAGTATGCCGGTGATGTTTCGGTATGTTTTGAATCCAGATAAAAAGAAAATCCTTCTGTCGGCGAAAAATTGAAGTACTCACCAAAAAAACCTTGGCCGCGTTCTTCTTTACCAAATACAAACCCGAAGGAATCGATTCCAGATTCGCCGATCCATTCGGTTTTTACCAAGGTTTTTGGTTGAAAGGTCTCATCGGCTATCCAAGGGCGTTCAGCATTGCTGATGGGTTCATAAAGGAATACTTGATTCCAGTTTTTGCTATAGTCCATATTGATTCGAAGTAGTACTTTGCCCTTTTCTTTAAACAAGGTGCTTCGTTGCTGCGTATTTAAATGGAAAATGGGATTCGAGGCATTTAGAAATTCTGCGGGTCCCCATTGATAGACCTGAAGGCCAATAGTCGTGCGCACTTCCTCGGACCAAATAGATTCTAGATAGGCGTCAGACAAATCTATTTTCCCAGAACTAATGGACCGGTCGGTATTAGTATCAGAGTAATGAATGCTTTCGTGCGTGTACGTCCAACGGGGGCGCAGAATAAATTTTTGAATCTCAATTGTCAGTTTGAATTCTGGTCTGATATCCACGCTGCCAAGATAGTCTGGACGATTAAATATGCGATTAGTGGGATCAAACCGAACGGATTCTAACGAATAACGACGACCTGAAAAATAATTTTCAGAACGAAAATCAAACTTTCCCCAGGCATTCTGCAAAAAGCCGAAAACCAAAGTGATCAAAACTGTAAAAAAGTGTGTTAAGAATGCTGAAGACATTCCACCACACTTTTTTTCAGAGTTGATCGTGTGCTAAAGTAGCACGCAACGATAGCAAGGATAACCAAGCCAATGGCACCAAACGCCAATGATGACCAATTTGGAATAACGTAAAACACGACAGGCTCTGAAAGTAATCCCGCTTTGTAGTAGATGTGGCTAGCATTTAGAATAAGTGAAAATAGAATGCCACCGACAAAACCAAACGCGATTCCCACTAGACTTAAAATAATACTTTCATAAAGGAAAATGCCTAAAACTTTACGGCGATAAAATCCAAGGCTTAATAGTAAACCGATTTCACGGGTCCGTTCTTTTACGTTTTTAGAAAATGTGGTGGCGATGGATAAACCAGAAATCGCAACCAAAACAATAATTACAAAATTACGAAAAATTCCTAGTAGGGTCATTGTTTTGTTATACAAGTCGCCGACGGGATGGTCTTGCCAGCGTTGAATTTTAATAGAGTGATCTGTCATAGTGACAGCGGCTTCAAAGTCACGAAGAAACTGACTTCGTGAAACATCGTTTTCAAGCAACACGGTGTAATAACCCACACGATCCGTATGCATCAGCGTTTGAGCGTCGTTGAAATCGGCCATCACAAATCGCGCGTCCACATCGCGGTAACCGGCGTCCGTAATTCCCGATACTTTAAAATCCATTGAATTCACTTGGCCAGTGGCTGTTGTAACTGAAAGCATAATATCGTCGATGTCGCAGCTAAATTCACGATAACCTTGTTTGAATCCACCCGCTGGCGTTAAAACTTTTTGTCTTTCTTTAGGACGGCACCCTAATGTGCGAGCTAGTGCTTGCCCAAGAAGAACTTTGTTTCCAGGATCGCCCAAATGCAAAGGTGTTCCGTACAAAGCATTCCAAGACCAAAGTTGACGTCGCAGTTTCAATCCTTCTTGCTGTTGAAATGCGCGCGCAATAAATATTGTGGAAACGCGGCCGTTACTGATTGTTCCCACGAATTCTAGGTTTTTCACGGAAGCCACAACGTCGTGTGACCTAGATTTCATAAATGAATCGACCATTTCTTGTTGCTTTGGCGTTAGGGAATAATTGTAAGGATTTTCTTTACCTTCTTTGGCTCGCAGTAGCGGATTTTGAATAATAAAATCACCATACATCTGACGATAACGATACGAATTTAAATACAGCCTAGAAACGCTTTCGATATAGCCATCAAAAATTAAAATCGTCATATAAGCGGCAGAAATAGAGAGCAGAGCCGCTAAAGAGGGCTTTAAATTGACTCGGACATTTCTAAAAGCAATTCGAATTAAATATTTCACCGGCTCAAATTGTTTACATTAAAGATAGAATCTGAAAGTTTCTCTGCTTTTGGGCTTTTGTATTTAATAATACTGAAATTTTTGTTGAACTTAGCATCCGTGATTTTTAATTCGCTGATAAAAGGAATAGATTTGCCATCAGCTTTAATCGAGTTTTTATATGTCATTTCACCAACTTTGAAAGGTTGTCCTTGAAGATTTAGAAATTCAGCTTTCATGGCTAACTTGGTTTTAGACGAAATCCAGTAGCGAATTTTATCGTAAGTTAAATTATCAGATTTTGCTTTCAGCATCAGAACAAAAAATTTATCTTTGTTGATCTCTTCCGTTTTTTCAATCGTAGGATCGTAGTCGCGTGCATAGTTTGTGCTGGCGATATCACCGTTCGCTGCCTGTCCCGTTAGTTTTTGCCTAGCGGAAATGGCCACAGGTTTTTTTAATGTCGGTTTATAAAACCACATATTGCGGTCGTTAAAAATATAAACTTCGCCTTTGTTGCGTGCAGGGGCCGTCGCTTCAACTAAAGCATCGGGTCCTTTAGCTTTTACCTCGAATTCGCGGGAACTGGCTTCGCCATCTTCTTCCGTATCGATAGTCAGTGCCCAGGTTAAGCCTTCGCCCACAGCGCCGCGAGCTTTGTCTGATTCCTTTAGTAGCTCTATAGCGTTTTCTGCGCGAGCAGCGATCGTAAAAATTAAGAGCAACAAAAAATATTTCATGTTAGCCTCCTGAAGCCGTAAGCAAGTTTACAATAGTGGTTTTAGTAGTGCGTCGTACTGCCACAATTGTCGAGATAAAGTTAATTAAAATAACAATCAGACCAAGTGCAAGAGTCATTTGAAAATGCGTCACTAATACAAACCGAATATCGCCTTGAGTTCCTGGTGGCTGAAACTTGATATTAGCGGCGTTAACGATGCGAGCGATCCATTCAGCCGCAATATAGCCTGCTGTTAGAGCTATTAGGCTTAGAATAAAGTTTTCTTTCCAAAATAATGAATAAATAGCTCGAGGCGGAAAACCCGTCGCTCGTAAAGTACCTATTTCTTTGTGTCGCTCAAAGATTCCAAGGGTAGTGGTGTTAACGACAGATAGTACTACTGCACCGCAAATCAGAATAACAAAAAAACAGGCTATGACAAATAAGAAACCCAATGAGCCAACATAGTAAGCGCCCCATTCTTCGTGATTAAAGGGAAACACTTCGATATTTAGGTTTCGTTCCTTAAGTTTCTTTTGAAATTCAGTCTGAACGCGGGCCAGAGTCGACGGGTCCTTTAAAAAAATCGCCCAATACTGGATTCCATCAGTGGCATACAAAGACTGAAGTTGTGACAGGCTTAAATACAAACTAGTGTCTTCGGCCAAAGCCATTCCGGTGGTGTGGCGTAAACCTAGTTCCGTGTCGACAGCGTTTAGATCACCGTAAAAACTTTTTCCAATTAACTGAATTGTACGTTCGTCGTCGTTGTACTTATCAAATGGTGGTTCCTTGCCAATCAGTATTCCCATCGATTCGGTGATGGAAACAAGTTTCGGGTTTTCTATAAACTTGCCAGAATTGGCAATGGTTTCAGAAAACACCCAATCGGGGGTCCAAGTATGAACTTCGGTGTGATTTAGAATGCGTTTATACACTTCAGGTTCAACGGCAGTTGCGATAAACGGTGTACTTTTAGTTAGGTTATTGATCAATCCCGTACCGGTTAAGTAGCGACCAGTGAATTCGATATCGGCATCTAAGCTTTTAATTATATCAGCGATTTTATTTTGCTCTTCGATAGTGATCACGTAACGGGACGGGCGATAGGTGAATTCAAATAAGCTATCTTTTTTAAAAAGAGCTAAATGGCCTTTGTGATTTAGATAAACCGTGCTTGCTTGCAGTGCTCGTTGGGCGCGGTAAAGGTAAGCTGAAATTAGCAGCAAACCGATAAATCCGGCGCCGATGGCAAGTCCCGTAGCAAGGCTGCGACGTTTATTGCGACCTAGATTTCGATACGCTAGTATCCAGCTCCACATTTAAATTAACTTTCCATCTGATATACGAATGATTTTTTGAACACGGCTGATAAGTTTTTCGTCATGTGAACAAAATAGAAAAGTCGCGTTTCGTTTCTTATTCATTTCAAGTAACAAATCAATAATCATATGGGCGGTTTTAGAATCCAAATTGGCGGTTGGTTCATCGGCTAAGATTAAGCTAGGTTCCGTTACCAGGGCCCGCGCAATAGCAACACGCTGACGTTGACCACCAGAGAGTTTATTTGGCCAATGATTTATAAATTCGCCCAAGCCAACATCTTCAAGGGCACGGATCACGCGGTCTTTCCGTTGTGCTGCTGTGACATTGGCGCGAAGGACCAAGGGCAATTCCACATTTTCAAACACTGATAGAACCGGCACCAAATTGAAGGCTTGGAAAATGTAGCCAATGCGCAGATTGCGGATTTCACTGAGCTCATCTTCGCTGAGTGAACTGGTGTTCTGTCCCGCAATAATGATTTCGCCTTGATCAGGTTTATCCAAGCAGCCAATCAAATTCAGCAAGGTAGATTTACCTGATCCCGATGCGCCAATCAGTGCTGTAAATTCACCAGCTTCAAGCGACAGGTTTAAGCCACGTAACGCTTCGATTTTGGTTTCACCTAGTTCATATGTTTTATATAAATTTTTAACTTCAACAATCATGTGTATTTAGACTAGTTCGGTAACGAAATTCTGGGTACCTTTTTTCGATGTTTGACAAAAGAATTTTCCCCATGGCCGTCGACTAAGGTCTGACGGTATAGTGTAAACTAGAAGCTTTGGAAATTCGTTCTAAAAACGCATCCCAAACTTCGCCAACCATGTAATTTTGCTTTTCAAAAACTAGTATTTGCGAATTGGATTCTGAGGAGTGTTTTAATTTGCCGTACAGTTCACGGCAAGCCAATGTCGGATCGCTGCTGAATTCCAATTTTTCGCTGCGAAGGATAGCCCCATTTGGTTTAACTATGGTTACGTCTTCCACCGTATCAGGGATTTTCAGAAAATCCTTTTGGATCGTCACAAGATAGTCCTGTATTTGAATTGGGCGATCGAAAAATACAATTGGCGTTGCCGGCATATAGTGATGTTTCATATGCCCCGGCGATTGCTTTTTATCTAAGTCCGGCATCCATTGATATTTGGTTGTTGAGCCTTTAAGCGCGATGTTGATTTCAGATTGAGTAATAACGCCTTTACGTAAAACTGACAGGAGTGCGATTCCATTCTCGGATGGTTGCACTTTTAACACGGTGGATTCGATACCAATGTTGCATGGGCCACCATCTAGTATTTTTAAGTTTGGAAAATCACGCTCTACGTGCTGAGCCGTCGTAGGGCTTGTTTGCCCAAATAGATTGGCACTGGGGGCAGCGAGTGGAACTTTGGCCCCTTTCAAAAGTTCTAGTGCTAGTGGATGGTTAGGCATGCGTATGCCTACGGAATCTAAGCCCGAGGTTACTAGATCATTCACTGTTGGAAGTTTAGGTAATACCAAAGTTAAAGGTCCTGGCCAAAACTTCGTCACTAAATCGTTAATTAACGGGGACTCGAAATGAGATAGTTCCCGCAACTGATTTCGATCATAAATATGTACAATAAGAGGGTCAAAGAAGGGCCGTTTTTTATAAATAAAAACTTTTTTTAAAGACTCTAAATCATCTATTTTGGCCGCCAAACCGTAAACAGTTTCCGTCGGCATAACTACGGGCTCTGATTCGTTCAGTGATTGGATCAGTTGGGGAACGCCCAGTTTTGAGTCAGTAAATATCATTGAAATCGTGTACTTGAGAGTCTCATTCAAGGTCAACAAGAATAGATGATTTGTAAATGAAGGAGGGATCTTTTACCATATTGTAAGGTGACAATGAAACTACTGTATGTGGGTCTCGCTCTTTTAATTTTTAATACCGCTAAGTCCGAAGAGCATAGATTTTTTAAGTCGTTTCATTTTACTTCTGGGCGGTTCAAAGTCGACTCCAAAAAGTATAAATATATAGACTCAAATAACGTGACCGTATTCAAAGGCCCACGAGGCCAAACCTTCGAACTTGAAGCAATTAAATCTAAAGAACTGACCTTTTATACGCTGACGGTGAAGCGTCATGACCAGTTAGCCCTAATCATAAATGACTTTGCTGTTATGTCCAAGACTTCGAAACTTAGAATTTTAAAAGAGGGCTGGGTTGAGGATATCGATGGTGATGGATTCCTAGATATCGTTCAGCGCGAAAAGACTTTTATCAAAGGTAAACGAAAACCATCGGCACAATACAGTAATGATAAGATGCGTATTAAGATTTGGAATTCAAAAACTAACTCCTACGTCGAAAAAGAAAAAACAGACCCTCTGTTTGTGAAATCTTTGAAGAAATATAACTTCAAACTTTACACCCTCCATGAAAATAAAGTTCTCTAAAGCCAATTCTTAAATAGAATAAATATGTCATAATTTTTTTGCGAAACCCAATCCCAGTCTAAGACAACGGTCGATGCTCTAATATCATTAAACCAGACTAGGCCTTAGTTCAAACGTTCGTTTAGAATTTCGCTTGAATTAAACGAACGTTTGAACTACTATAGTTTGCATGACTGAAGAACAAAAAGTTGAACAGACAGCCAAACTCGATATTCTAAACACGGCCCGTAGCTTGTTTGCGAAAAAAGGATTCGAAGCTATTTCCGTCAGAGAAATAGCCAAAGAATCTGGTCAGAACATTTCTATGATCAGCTACTACTTTGGCAGCAAGGAAGGTCTTTACAAAGAAATCATCGGCGGACACATACAAATGGTCGGTGGTCAAATTAGTAAGCTTTTTCAAAGCAGTTCGGGCAAAGAGTTAACTCCGAAACAATTCCGCATAGAGCTGAAATCATTGGTTACGATTATTGTGAACATGAAGTACGGCAATCCCGAAATGATCAGCATTATGCAAAGGGAAAAGGTCAACGGTCTTCCGTTTGCGCGTGAGCTACACGAGAAAATGGTAGGACCCATCGCAGAACAAGTTATCGCTGTGTTTAAGGAAGCTCAGAAAAGGAAAATTATACGCAGTGGATTTGATGTCCGTGCCTTTCTAGGAATTTTGTTCGAATCCATAATCGGCTACATGACGTCGGAAGAGTGCGGATTGAGCGCCCTCAAAGGCTCTTTTGATTTACCAAAAGATAAAGATAAATTTATAGATTTTTTAACAGATCTGTTTTTACAAGGAATAAAAAAATGAAATCGGCAATTTACTTAAAGTTCATATTCATTTTTGGTGTTTGTGCGAATCAGGCACTGGCCAGCGATCCGTTATCGCTGAAGCAGTATATCGAGATGGCGCAGGCGAAGGACCCATCGATTCAATCGGCCCAAATGTCATTGGAAGGGTCGCGACTGATTGAAAATAACGCCCGTCTGTTAACGGGTTTAAACTTTTTTGCGAATGGTAATTTGTTAAACGATGGTCGCCCGACATCAGCGCCCTCATTTCAAGGGGATCAAACGGAAGTACAAAGTGTAGCCGTGGGATTACAACAGCAAACAAGTTTCGGTTTAGCTTGGACATTGTCGCAAAATTATCAATACACAAAGATACATAATGCTTCAATTATCCCGATGCCTGAATACTATGATATGTATCCAAAAATTGAATTGTCGCTACCTTTGTGGAGAAACTGGTTAGGTTCAGAAACGAGAGCAACTCAAGGTCAGCTTGAAACTCAAGTGGGTGTGCAGAAAATCAATTCTGAGTTAGCCCGTATTCAAAAAGAAAACGAAATTAAGGATGCCTACTATACTTTAGCAACCCAGCAAAAGAGTGTAGATATTCAGAAGGACTCTTTGCAGCGCGCAGAGAAAATATTGAATTGGGCTGAATCACGTGCCAAACGCAATTTAGCTGATAAAAGTGATGTGTTTCAAACCCAGGCATTAGTTTCAGCTCGTCGTTTGGAGTTAATGTCTGCTGAAGTTAAGTTAAAAGAAGCGGCTCGATTATTTAATTCGTTTTTAGAGGTGGATTCTGATTCGGTTAACTATCACTTAACGACAGAGGAAATCGACACCAAAGAACTTGAACTCAGCGAGCAACAGGCGCGTGCGCGGTTAGATTTGTTGCTTCAAAAAGAAAATTTGAAATCGATGGAATCGTCTTATATCGCCCAACGTGAAAAAAATAAACCGACACTTAACTTAAGTATGGCTTATTTAAAACAAGGTCGAGACGCGACGGCATCGGGTGCCCAAACAAAAATTTCGGATGCGAAAGACTATTCTGCTGTGGCGCTAACCTTTAATATGCCGTTGGATCTAAGCAATCTGTCAGATTCTAAAGCGGGTTATGCAAAATTAGCGGAAAGCCAGGTGCTTGCAGAGAAAGCGCGGGTTCGTAACGAATCCGTTCAATGGAAAAATACTGTAGATCAAGCGGAAACCTTGGCTCAGCAATTAAAGATAGTTCGCGATTTAGAACAAGTTCAAAAAAATAAGGTGGATTTAGAACGATCGAAATACAACAACGGTCGATCGACTACTTACCAAGTATTAATGTTTGAACAGGACTACGTTAACTCTAGAAATCAAAAAATTAATTTAGAACTGCAAGTACGTAAATTTTTAACTTCACTTGAGTTGTACAGATAAGGAATCATTATGAAAATTTGGGAATTGTCAGTAAGAAGACCTGTGTTCATGTCCTCTATCCTTGCGGCTTTGATGGCGGTTGGATATTTTGGGTTCACCAAAATTCCCGTGGAACTGTTTCCGGATATCACATTTCCTATTGTGACCGTGCAAACAATTTATCAGGGAGCTGGTCCAACAGAAGTTGAAACACTGATATCAAAACCGATCGAAGAAGAGATGTCGACAATCTCTGGTATTAAAAATATCCGTTCGGTCAATCGTGAATCAGTGAGCGTAGTTATCGCTGAATTCAATTTGGATGTAGATATCAAGTACGCTGAACAACAAGTACGTGATAAAACAGCAAGTGCACGTAAAAAACTACCAGACACAGTTGACGAACCAATTATTCGACGTGTGGACCCATCAGCGCAGCCTATTATGGTTATGGCGATTCAATCTAACTTAACAGGTGGTAAACTATACGACTTGGCGAATGAACAAATTCGTCCACTCTTCGAGCAAGTGAATCAAGTCGGTTTGGTTGAGGTTGTTGGCGGTCGTAAACGTGAAGTTCAAGTGCAAGTCGATAGAAATAAAGCCGCTGGTCGCGAGCTGTCATTGACTCAGATTGTAGGGGCCTTAAAAAATACGGGCCAAAACGTTCCGGCTGGTAAAGTTGATCAGTCGAAATCAGAATTGGTGTTCCGTACGTTAGGTGAATTTAACACGCTTGATCAGATCAGAAATTCCATCGTTAGCTTTTTTGGTAATGATTCGATTACTAAACTTGGTGACGTGGCAACGGTGTTAGATACTGTTGAAGACGAAAAGCTGCGCGTGTATATTAATGGTGAAAATTCGATTTTCTTAAATATCTATAAACAATCCGGCGCCAACACGATTAGCGTGGCGAACGGGATTCATAAACGTTTAGCTAAAATTAATGATGAACTTAAAAAGGTATACGGTAAAGATTTCGAAGTTAAATTGGTTCGTGATACGACAAAATATGTTTGGGCTAACGTTTTCGACGTAGGTGAATCAATCGTATTTGGTATCATTCTAACAGTCTTAGTTGTGTACCTGTTCCTTGGATCTTTACGATCGACCTTGATCACTGGTTTTGCCATTCCAGTTGCTTTGATTGGCTCATTCGCATTGATGAACGTAGCTGGCATGACCATTAATATCATGTCGTTGCTAGCCTTCTCGCTTGCCGTCGGTCTACTTATCGATGACGCCATCGTTGTGCGAGAGAATATCTTCCGACATTTGGAGATGGGAAAGTCGCCAGTTCAAGCCGCATTAGATGGAACCGCTGAAGTCGGTGTTGCTGTTATCGCTGTTACACTAGCCGTTCTTGCGGTATTCGCGCCGATTGCATTCCTTGCAGGCGTGGTTGGTCAGTTCTTTAAATCGTTTGGATTGGCTGTCTGTTTTGTGATGATAATCAGCCTTTTTGATGCCTTGTCGAATGCACCGATGTTATCGGCATATTTCGGCGGACGTCACGTATCATTAACTGGGAAGCCATTAAGCATGAATCCAATCACGTCGCTTTTGGTGTTGTTCGATCGTTTACAGGCGAAACTAGAAAATGGTTACGAAACGTTTGTTAAAGGTATTCTAAGACGCCCGTTGATCACTTTATTATGCATGATAGGTTTAATCATTGGTTTAGCTTCAACAGTTGCTTTTATCCCTAAAACGTTCATTCCGGCTAATGACTCAGGTGAATTTGTCATCGGTTTGGAGTTGGAGCCAGGTTCAACATTAGATAAAATGTCAGAACTTGTGAAAGAAGTAGAAGTTGAAATTAGAAAAAATCCTGTGGTTGAATTAACGTTAACTACGGCAGGTGATGTTAATGGCCGGTCCTATGTGGGCGATATCTACGTAAAACTGACTCCTTTTGAAAGCCGTTCGCAAACAACGACAGCAATTAAAGAACAAATGCGTACTCTTGTTCAAAAATGGGCGTTTGCAAAACCTAAAGTTAAGGATGTGGATTTCGTAGGTGCCGGTCAACGTCCGTTCGTGATCAATATTGTTGGTCAGGATTTAAATCAAGTTCGTGATGTTTCGAAACAACTTTTCGAAAAATTGAAAACGCATCCGGCTTTGGTTGATCCAGAAATTACTGATAAACCAGGTCTTCCTGAATTCCAAATCAAAGTCGACAAAGAAAAAGCACAGCTTTACGGTGTGACACCAATTCAGGTCGGAACAGAATTACGCGCGCAGATTGAAGGATTAGTTGCTTCTAAGTATCGTGAAAATGGTCTAGAGTATGATATTCGTGTTCGACTTCAAGATGATCAGCGTGATTTAGAGAAATATTTTACGAAAACAACTGTACCTAATTTGAATTTCCGACCGGTGTATATCAAAGATTTTGCGACGACTGTAAAAGAAGTAGGTTTTGCAACAATCAATCGTGAGAACCGTGCTCGCTATGTCAGTATCGAAGCTGACGTGGCCCCAAAGGGCCCAGGTATGGGTGGCGCAATTCAAGATATCAATACGATGTTTACATCTGGTCAGATTAAATTACCAGAAGGCGTTACGTATCGTTTCGTCGGTCAGGCCGAGAACTTCCAAGAGCTTGGAAAAAGTATTGTGAACGCTGGTCTTTTTGCGATTATTTTTATCTTTCTAGTTCTAGCATCGTTGTATGAATCGATTGTGACTCCGTTTGTAATTATGCTTGTAATTCCGTTTGCGGTATTCGGCGGATTCTTTGGTTTGTTTGTGATGCAATCGACGCTGGATTTATTCTCGATGATTGGTTGTATTATGTTAATGGGGTTAGCGACCAAGAACTCAATTATTCTGGTCGACTACATCAATCAGAAACTTCAGGAAGGTTTATCATTGAACGATGCGATTGTTCAGGGATGTAAAACACGTCTTCGTCCAATCTTGATGACAAGTTTGGCGTTAGTGGCCGGTATGTTACCGGTAGCTATCGGTCTGAATGAAGCGTCCTCGCAACGTAAATCACTGGGTATCGCAGTTGTGGGTGGGGTATTGATTTCAACGTTGCTTACACTTGTGTTAATTCCAGCGGTATTTAGTTATATTGAACGTGGTCGTCAGTGGATGATTAAGAATGTGGGATCAAAATTGATCACTCAAGATAAGCCTCAACAGCATTAGAAACGTACTCAGCAACTGTATCAAGCGCAGTTGTAGCTGTACTGTCTGCGGAAATAAAAAACCCGGGTTACCCCCGGGTTTTTTTATTTAACTAAAATGGCATCTGCATTTGAAACTGTGTGATCTAATACCTTAAGGATTCAGTTTGCAGTCCGTGGTAATATAATCAATTGAAAGATCAGAGGCGGTTGATGGTTGGAATTTAATACTAGCAGTTAGTCCCCAAACTCCGAAGGGTTCAGAGTAATTAATATCTGATCTAGAATTAGGTAGCACAGTTTCTGTTCCATCTTGAGCGACTTGTACTGCGGGACCAGTTGGCTGAAAATTCATCACGAAATTAGATCGGCTGCCGATGTATTCGGGTTGTTTAAATCTTAGAGTTGGCTGTCCGTCAACGACGACCTCCATTGTTGATGTGTATTTGTCATTTCCTAAGCTAAATAAATCAAAAGTTATTCTAGCTTCGCCATACATCGTGGGAACTTGATTGGTTGTACACGTTAGGCGCAATTCGGGCGCTGGTACATGTGCAAACAATGCTGTTCCTGATAGTAGTAGTGTGATGAGTAGCTTCATTTGTTCACCTCTTTTATAATGAATCTTTTAAAATTTCGTTAGAACGTTTTTTCAAGTAGATACCAGCCATGTACTGAATAATGATTAGAGCCACCACTATAACCGCTACTGCGATATAGAAGGCATCCTTCAAGTTAAACGAGTAGTCTGAATCAAATGTATATTTTAATGTTAAATAACTCATCAGAAAACTAAACGAGATCCCAAGAAAAACGGAAAATAAAACAATGGTACCGTACTCAAAAAGCAAATTCGTATTAATTGACTGATTTGGTGATCCCAATATTTTAAATAGGTTGATTTCCCACTTACGGTCCTGCAGTTGAATGGAAATTAATGATATCAACACAACAAAACCTGTAATCAAAGATAAGTAGGCCATTAGTTCTAGCGATAAGGTCATTTGATCCGACATCTTAAGAAGGTCTTTAATCAATTGGCGAACATCAATGATAGATACATTGGGAAGCGCTTTGGCGACTTGCGAAATAATCGACGCAACTTCCACGTCATTTAGTCCATTTACGATTCCGATACTTGTTTTTGGCGCATCATCTAATACTCCGGCGCCAAACGTGATGAAAAAGTTTGGCTGAAAGCTGGCCCATTTTATTTTTCTGAAATTTACAACTTTACCTTTGATGTCCACGCCCTGAATATCGAACTCGATAACATCACCTAGTTTGATACCCATTCGATCTGCATATTTCTGTTCTAAAGATAGGCCGGGAATTTCGCCTTTGTAGTCGCCGAGCGGAACCCCGGCAACTAAAGTTTCTGACGAGGATAACTTATCTCGATAGGTTAGATTTACTCCTCGATTTCTAAAGCGGGCGTCGCGTTCTTCTTCGCGAGTCTTAAATGCGTTGAAGTCAACCTTACGTTCATAAGGAACATCATTGATTTTCAAAATACGGCTGCGAACAATCGGGGACAATTGCGAGATTTCTTTGTTATTCTCTTTAATAATAGTTTTTAGTGGGTCTACCTGTTCATCTTGAATATCGAACAGAAACAATGATGGCAGGTTAGTGCCATTTGTTAAAAATTGATCTTTGAGAGAATGTTTTAACTGCGGCAGTAAATTCAACAACAGAATGGCTGTTCCAATTGTGGAAAACAATACGAGTGCTGTGGATTTCCGGCGTTGCAATGATCTAATGGCATATTTGTAAACCCAAAAATGAATTGGTAAAGATCCCAGTATATAGATCAATCCGTTGCCAACGGCGAAAAATAACACCGCAAGACCGGCGATTGATCCGATAAAGATCGAAGTCATCATTACCGATTTTGTCAGGAACAAGGTTAAAAAGCCCATTAAACACAACGCTGCAAGAAACGTTAAAAAATTTTTCGACGGATTGAAAATCTGGCTTTGTTCTTCTTTAAATAAAACTCCAGGAGGAACTCGGTTTAAAGTTTGAATATAGGGTCCGACTACAATTAAACTAGCGATGAATGTCAGAACTAAAGTCAATCCTACGACATACATTGGAATATGAACATGCAGTTCCTGTGTTACTAGCGAACTTATAATCCATTGCAAGAAAGGTATAAAGGCAATGGAACCCAGGTAGGAAAATCCGCAGACGAATAAGCTGAGTACGAATAATTGCAGAATATAAATTTTTAATAGCGACGAGTATTCAAGTCCCAGTGTTTTAAATATAGCAAAGTCTTTAGTTTTTTTGCGCGCGAAAACTTGATACAGATAACTTGCACCGAGCCCTGCAAGTAAAATAGCAACAAGGGCCACAAGATTAAGGAAGTCCGTCAGGAATCCTAACTGACGAGCTGAATCTTCCGATGCCGTCGTTGGCGTATCGATTTGAACTGCAGGATCACTAATGATCGTGAACAAATCTTTTTGGATGCTGGCCGCTGAATCTGCTGCAAATTGATATAAGTAGGCTTCAGTAAAGGTGCTACCGAATTGCAGAAGCCTAGATTTCTCTATCCATGTGCTATCGATGAAAATTCTAGGCGCTAAACTAGCTAAACGAAACGTTTGGGTCCCGTCCTTAGTGATAAAATCATCAACAGTTAATTCTAGGCTGCCTAGTTTTATTTTCGTCCCGATGTCTAAATTCAGAATTCCTTTGAGTTCGGGATAAGCCCACAAAGTTGGCGTACTAAAGATAGTTTTAGTTGAA
This sequence comes from uncultured Bdellovibrio sp., assembly GCA_963932905.1. Taxonomy (GTDB): domain Bacteria; phylum Bdellovibrionota; class Bdellovibrionia; order Bdellovibrionales; family Bdellovibrionaceae; genus UBA2316. The sequence continues at coordinate 19,327 of CAWVRN010000013.1, read as the reverse complement.
TCGCCCTTGATTGTGGACTTCGTTAAAGCAAGTTCACCATATAGAGGATATAGGTTATCAATGGCTTTTACCAAAACCAAATGACTGCGATCGCCTTGTGAGATCATCGCAAAAAATTCGGTCACCTTTGTTCTCTTAAATTGTATATTTTTAGATTTTAAATAGTCTTCAGCCTTTTGAATATCGGTATCCGCAATTTTTTTGCGTGCACTGATGGCTAGATCGGCCGATAAAATTTGTTTTGAGTTGGCTTGCGCATTTTCTTCAATTGCATTTTGGAAGGAAAGGACAGTTGTAAACCCGACAAATCCAAAAGCTAGGTTCAAAACAAAAACCAAACTCCATCGCCATTTATTAGCTAGTTCTTTTAATGCTAGTTTGATTATCATAACTTCTCAAATCGGCCTTGGCTGAGTTTGTAAACAACGTCGCAGCGGGAAGCCAGCTGTTCATTATGAGTTACTAGCAACGTCGTCGTATTGAATTTAGACGTGATATCAAAAAACAAATTCATTACTTTTTGGCCAGTTTCTTGATCCAAATTTCCGCTGGGTTCGTCGGCTAATAAAAGATTAGGTGTTGTGATCAGCGCGCGGGCCATGGCAACACGTTGTGATTCACCACCGCTTAATTGATATGGAAAATGGTGAGCTCGTTCTTTTAAACCGACTTCGCCAAGCAGGTTTAGTGCTTTTTCTTGGGCTTGCTTTTCGCTGGCACCAAGGATTTCAAGAGGTAGCATTACGTTTTCTACCGCGGTCAGGTGGCCAACCAAGTGATATTGTTGAAATACGATACTGATATTTTTTGCGCGAAACTGCGTCCATTCCTTTTCTGAAAGGGTCGTGGTGCTAACTCCATTGATACGAATATCACCTGAATCTGGAAAATCTAATCCTGACATCAAACTTAAGAATGTCGATTTGCCGCTGCCTGATTGACCAAGAATACCGACTTTTTCCCCTTTCTTCACTTCTAAATTTAAATTTTTTAGAATATCGATGGCATTTTCGTTTTGCTTAAAACTTTTCTTTAGATTTTCAACTTGAATCATGGGTGTTTCCTTCGTGTGTAGAGAGCTAGTTCAGATATTTTTTTAGAAAGCTATAAATTCCGTCCGCGATGAATTGATGGCCTTTTTCATTGGGGTGAATACCGTCAGATAGATTAAGATCTGTTTTACCAGCCACTTTTTCTAAAAGGAAAGGCATTAATGGAATTTTATTTTTTTTAGCAACTTCGCTGAAACTTTTTTTGAATTTATCAGAGTAGTCTTTGCCATAATTTGGTGGAACATAAAGTTCAGCTATCACTGTCTTAACTTTGGCGTCGGTCAATATCTTTACTGTTTCGTTTAAGTTCTTTTTGACACTATCTACTGGCAATCCGCGCAAACCATCATTTGCACCTAACACAACGACAACTAAACTGGGTTTATCTTTTGCTTTCAGTAACCATTTAGCCCGACTTGGGCCCGATGCCGAAGTGGAACCACTGATTCCTGAATTGATCACTTTCCAATCCATTTTGTCGTCTTTGATTTTTTTCTGAATTAAATTTGAATAAGCAGATTCCTGATCTACCCCGTAACCCTCTGTCAGTGAGTCTCCCAGGAAGACTAATGATCTTTCTGCCGAGTAAGCAGCCATTGAAATGAAAATAAGAGAAAAGAAAATACTAGAAAAAATTTTATTCATGATTGTTCTCCAGAAATAAAAAGACCTTTGATTATTCTAAAGATCCGTTAGGAGTTTAGCAAAATCAAAGGTCATATTAGTTAGAAAACAATACTAAAAGTATAGTTACCAGCTAAGTAGTCAGGTGTTAACCTCGGCCGCCACCGCGTCCGCCGCCACCACCGAAACCACCACGGCCTCCGCCGCCGCCTCCACGACCACCGCCGCCGAAGCCACCGCGTCCGCCACCACCACCACGAGGACGATCCTCTTGTGGACGAGCTTCAGAAACGTTCATGTTACGACCATTAAGGTCTTGTCCATTTAGTTTTTCAATCGCTTGATCAGCGTCTGAATCAGATGCCATTTCTACGAAACCAAAACCTTTAGAGCGGCCAGTTTCGCGATCAGTGATGATTTTAGCTGAATCTACTGCGCCAAATTGTGCGAAAGTAGAATTCAATAATTCTTCACTTACAGAAAAAGACAAATTACCTACATAAATCTTTTTTCCCATCGTTCCTCCTTTTCAAAACGTAAACTAAATGGGTTATTCACCCGCAGGAACCATGGTGCACATTTTAGCAAAGACACATAAGTAACGCGGACAAGATTTAGCCTAGATTAAAAAAAAAAATAAGTAAACCCAAAATCGTAACCGAGTGATCTAGTTTAGTGATGACTTGTTCCATGCAAACCGTGTGCATGACCATGTGTTAGTTCGACTTGTGTCGCTGGACGTACAAGAACTAACTCGATATCAAACTCTAGAGACTGGCCTGCCAGCGGGTGATTGCCGTCGAGTGTAACGTGTGTGTCCGTGATTTTAGAAACGCGAACAACTTTCGTTTGATTTTGTAAATCGAGTTGCAGAAACGAGCCAATATTTAAGTCGGGAATGTGAGCTAATTCATGCTTCTCAACGTCCATAATCATTTTATCTGACTGAGGACCATACGCTTCTTCGGGATTTAATTTAACGTGCTTTTTATCGCCTTCGGACATTGTTAAGATTTCTTTTTCAAGGGCTGGTAGAATTTGAGACGCCCCCTCTAAAAACGGTAATGGCTGGTTCTTTTCAGACGCATCTAATAGATCTCCATTGGTTGATTTTAGTACGTAGTTAAAGGCGAATACACGTTTCGACATAAAGAATCCTTATTGTTGGGTCTGGCTGTGGTTTATGAGTCCAACAGAAGACAATTAATAAGGTCTTTATTCAACCAACACCCTTGAAAATCAACAAAAAAACCAAATATAATAGAATTAAGCTTAAGCCTGATCGAAATTCGGCTGGCCTCATTTAAACGGGGGGGAAATGAATTCTAGATCTCTGTTATTGAACTCTAGCTATGAACCAATACGGGTCGTTAGCTGGCAAAAGGCAATTATACTTTGGTTCCAAAACAAAGTTGAAATCCTTGAGTATCATAAAGATTACGCTCGTTCCGCAAGGGACAAATTCCAACTACCTAGCGTACTTCGTCTTAAATCCTATGTTCGCCTGAAGAATAAAAATTCAATTCGTTTCTGCCGAGAAAATGTTTATTTAAGAGATGATTTTATCTGTCAATATTGCGCCGAAAAATTTTCATACAAGCAATTAACTTTAGATCATGTGGTCCCAGCCTCTAAAAAAGGCGAAAAAAGCTGGACCAACGTAGTAACTGCATGCCGCGACTGTAATCAGAAAAAAGCAAATCGGACTCCAGCTCAAGCTCAAATGCCTCTACTAACTATTCCAAAGGCACCTCAATGGCTTCCATTTGTCGATTTTGAATTCAGGCATGGACAAATACCTGATAATTGGCTTCAATATTTAAATACACAAGCGTCATAATGACGATTGAGTTTTTAAAATAGAGCTGATTGTTAAGGCATGATTTTTAATTACAAAATTGATTTAATTACCACCGAGCAAACTTTGGATTTGAGACAAAAAATCTTGAAGCCGTTCTTGAGCAAAAAAGAATGTGTTAATCCAGAGGATATGCTGCCGACCACGAAACACTTCGGTCTATTTTATACCGACAAACTCATTTCGGTCGCGACTGTTTTTCCAGAATCAAATAAAGATCTTTATTGTGGATTTCCTTACCGTCTGCGTGGCATGGCCAGCGATATTAAATATCAAGGACAGGGTTTTGGTGGTGCACTATTAATGTCAGTGATCGATTATCTAAAAGACAAACGTTGCGATCTGTTGTGGTGTAACGCTCGATTCAAAGCATTTCCTTTTTATAAATCGAATGGATTTCAATTTAGTGGCGAAATGTTCGAGTTGCCCGATATTGGTCCTCACAAAGTTATGTACAAAAGGATTCTTGGAAAGTAGGGTACCCCATGCGCGATATGCAAAAAGTTTTAGTCAAATACCTGACTAACATGATTGGTGAAACCAATGGTGTTAGTTTAATCGATACTCTAAATTTATTATTAAATTCTGATTTGCATAAGAAACATCCCGAAGTAAACAACGAGATAAAAGAATTTCGCGAGTTACTGGATTTGTTCCGTACCAATAAAATTCAGATCAATCAGTTGTTAGAGCATAGTTTTTCTAACGCCTTATTTGAATTCTTTAAAAACTTTCCTTTGAAATACCGAGAAGAGCATATTCATTTAACGGGTTCGATCACCGGCGAATTTATTTTTCCTCGATTGAAAGTATTGTTGGAAGGACCTAATCGTAAAATTTACGAAGATAAAATCAAGCAGGTTTACGGTCCGATGGCCATACCAATTACTTCACCGGAAGACATCGACAAACTGATTCGTTTGAAAGAGAACGAAGGGTTTATGACCTATTTAAAAATTTTGTACCTTCCGCAGTTAATCTTTATTAACAAACAAGTACATATCGATGCGGCTCATCACATGGCGAGTGAATTGTACCATAAATACAATGTAGGACATGTGCGTTTGAAATTTTCGTTATCGCGTTCTACATCAAGTTCATCGGAACAAATTCCGGGTGTGGGTGAAGTTAGCTCAGAAGATGTGGTACTTGGCTTATACGAAGGATTCATGAAGTTCAAAAAGCAAAATCCTGATTTCACATTCACCTTGTCGCCGTCATTTCGTAAAGAACATCATCATTTCAATAAGGAAAAATTTAGTTCACGCCGTGAACATTTCATGCAGCAAGTAGACGAGCTTGTAACAATGATGGATAAATACCCATTCTTGGAAACGGTGATGACGGACGTCGACACGGTCGGTGATGAAAAAGAACTCTACCGAAAAGAACATTTCAACGAATTGTCGGCGGGTTTTAGAAAATTGCAATATCGTGGATTTAAAATCAGATCCCACCACGGTGAAACATTTCATACATTGAAAAAAGGCATTCAAGCTGTCGATAACGCCATGAATATCTGGCATATCGATACGTTAGAGCATGGAATTAGTTTGGGTATTAATCCAAATACCTATTTTCATCGCCTATACCAAGAAGTCATCCGTAAAAACAGAAACGAAGAAAAAATCGACGTTAAAGATCCTGTTTATCAAGAGGTAAAAGAGTTAGACTGGGGTGATAAAAAATTCGTTCTAGAGAAACTGCTCAACGGAGTTACACTCAGTTCTGAAGAAGAAATTCTGTTCCTAAAGGCGAAATTCCATACGGCACGTGAAGTAGAACATTACCAGCATGACGTATTAAATCGTTTGATTCAAAAAGATGTGGCGTTGATTTCCCTTCCGTCATCAAACAACAAGCTAACGGGTCGTTTCCAAGATTATAAAGATCATCCATTTTCATGGTGGGAAAAGAAAGGTGTTCAATTAGGTGTAGGAACAGATAACTACATTACTTTGAACACGAACTACATCGAAGAGATGATGATTTTGTTATATACAGACGCGGGTGATTTAAAAATTACCAAGCTTTTAATGGTAACGACTGGCGAAAATCGTCGCCCGTATATCAGCCACTTGTTATGGAAAATGCACAAGCGTAATCATTTACAAGCTATCCATTCACCGTAAAAGGCTAGGAGATTTCTTTGTCTGAAAAACAAAATGGGTTCCTGGCCCTTATTTTTAATAAAAAAATGCTAATCACGTTTCTGTTGGGTTTTTCCAGCGGATTGCCGTTGCAGTTAACGGGCGCGACTTTAAAGTTTTGGCTTTCTGAAGCTAATGTCGATATCACAACCATTGGATATTTTGGTTGGGTCGGAATGGCCTATTCCCTAAAATTTATTTGGGCACCGTTGGCTGATCGTTATTCATTTTTTGGAATGGGACGCAGACGGTCCTGGATGGTGCTATCTCAAATCGCGATAGCCCTAGGTTTAATGGTTGTAGGTATTCTGGATCCCAAAGAATCTTTGGCGCTAGTAGCGGCTATCAGTGTTTGGATCGCCTTTTTTAGTGCTACCCAAGATATCGCCTATGATGCTTTTCGTAGAGAATATTTAGATGATAAAGAGCTAGGATTTGGCTCTTCTATGAATATGTATGGTTATCGAATCGGTATGTTGATTTCAAGCGGAGTCGCCCTTGGGATGGCGGCCTATATGTCATGGACCCAAGTATACTGGATCATGGCACTGCTGATGGGTGTTGGTATCGGAACAACTCTGTATTCGAAAGAATCTAAAAATGTAGATTACAAATCAAAAACATTACGCGAATCTGTGATTGAACCATTCAAAGAATTTATTCAGCGAAATGGCGCAATGTTAATTCTTCTATTTGTATTCTTTTTTAAATTAGGAGACGCGCTTTCAGGTTCTATGCTGAGTCCGTTCTACAAAGAAATGGGTTATCAAAAAGAAGACATTGCGTTGATTGCAAAGACATTTGGCTTGATATCTTCCATGGTGGGTCTGTTTATAGGTGGGATCACAATCTATAAAATTGGAATATTGCGATCGCTTTGGATTTTTGGAGTTCTACAAGCTTTGTCTACCGCCTCTTTTGCTTTAATTACCTACACGGGTCCTGAGAAGTGGGCGCTTGCATTCGCCGTCATTTTCGAAGATATCACAGCAGGGATGGGTTCTTCGGCGTTTATTGCCTACCTAGCTTCGATTACTAACAGGAATTATACTGCGACTCAGTTCGCTGTTCTTTCTAGTATCGCCACATTAGGTCGAAACTTTTTTTCGGGATTTTCAGGAATCATGGTTAAAGAATTTGGGTGGGAATGGTTTTTTTATTCTTGTGCCTTGATTGCATTACCGGGAATGGGTTTATTGTATTGGGTACAAAAATCACATCAAAAAAAAGAAGACCGCACGATTCAAACATCCCTCTGACTAACTTTTTTACAGTGCCTTTCAATGGCTTAAGTGGAAATCATTTAGGCACCAGTGCACCTTCCTTTCAAGTTTATGGCGATTTCATTTCGGAGCGAGATTTGCTCTATCGGCAAGCTGTCAACCGGTCTCCATTCGAATAAAGGGAAATTCTTCCAATAATATTTGTAAAGGTGTCTTTATTATGAGTCTTTTGCAAAACTCGATTAAATTTTTTGTTTCAGCCCTTATTACAAGTCCTCTTGTATTTGGAGAAACTACGAAGCAATCCCACAAATGTATTTCGTTTTATACTAAGAGCGCGTCTAAAAAAAAGTCCCCAAAAGTAGTGAAGCTCGAATCAGATACTTTGGTAGTTTCAAAATTAAATGAAACAGATTTTTATCGTCTTGCTAAATACAGCTCGGATCAGACATATCCTTCGTTTTTGAAGTTCGCAGTACGCGTTGAAGAAAATGGGAAGCTGGGAGAAGTCTATTTCTTTGATACTAACAAATATCCATTTCATGCCTTGTTTTTAATCGAACGTTTTTTTCCACAAGCTGATACCAACGCGATAGATAAAATAACATTGAATGCTAAAGGGCGAAAGTTTTTGCTTGGCACTGTTCTATTGAAAAATAATGAGGGCGACTATAGCAAGCCACAAGAGTATCATGTTGATTGGGTTAACGATGGGGTAATGCCTGCTTCCGACGTAATCGAAGCTATGAAGCTGTTGGTCAGTTCAACTCAAGGTTTGAATGACATTAGATTGATAGTTCCACGAAAAGCAACAGAGGAATACACAAGGCAGGCGGATCTATTTAAGTCTGCAAAAGTTAATTTAAGCTTTCCAGAAGTCAGCAAAAGTCAAGTTGAGGTCTATTCTTCCAATTGGTCAGTTGGGCGCATAAAAATCCTGTCTCCAGCCGAGTTTTCTGCGGCAGTCGCCCAGAAGACAATCTCTAGTTCTGACATTTTGATTTTAGACGAAGCGCCTAGAGAGTTACCTCAAGTTTCAGGGGTAATCGTAAAGGAGCCAACTACGCCCTCAAGTCACATTGCTCTATTAAGTCAAATGTACCAAATTCCCTTTGCTTACCAGAAAGACGCATCTTTGAAATATGCTCATCTCGATGGCCAAAATGTATATTTTTCGGCTGAAAAACACTCGGAAGCACAAACTCAAAAAATAGAAATACAACCGATCAAGGATTCAGACGAAAACTCTCTAAGAAAACTGAAATCACCGTCCAAATTGGGATCGCCAGCAATTGATCTAACCGAAAGCAGAATAGTACCTGTGAGTTCTCTAACCGCGGATTCTGTGGCAGCCTACGGAGCCAAGTCAGTTGGTTTAGGACTAATTCAAAGAGTTTTACCGAACAATTCTGCGGAGATTGCCCTAGGACTACCAATCTACTACTATAGACAATTTTTAGCGGAAGCTCGAGTCGGTACCACAACAGAGTCGTTAGCTAGTTTTATTCAACAACGAATAGCTCGATTAGAAACGGCTTCTTCAAGCGACACATCGATTTTACTTAAATCAATCCGCGAGGCCATACTGGCCGCTAAAATTCCCGAGCCGATTCTTGCAACAATTGTCAAAAATCTAAAACATAATTTTCCTGGGGTAGAAAAGATCAAATTTCGGAGTAGTAGTAATGTTGAAGATCTTAAGGGCTTCAATGGCGCGGGATTGTATGACTCTAAAGGCGGGTCAATTTCAGATCCTGAATCAATTTCAAAAGCGATTAAAACAGTTTGGTCATCAGTATTTAACGAACGAGCCTACTTAGCGCGAAAACAATTTGGAATTGTTGAGGCATCGGTGGGCATGGCGATATTGATGCAAAAATCTTTCAAAGGTGAATTGGCTAACGGAGTCGCCATTTTGAAGTTGGATTCAAACAAAGATTTCCTATCTGAAATTACAGGTTTTCCTGGCGAAGACCTTGAGGTTACTGCGGCTCCGTTGGGCGTTGTTCCTGAAACTATGTTAGTACAAAAGGCTTACGATCCTTCTGAACCCTATAGATTAGAAATTAAAACGAAATCCACAGAAGTTCCAGAGGGGCGCACACTTTTATTGGAGGATGAATACCGTCAACTTACCACTTTGATGCAAACTCTAATGGCCGCTTGGCCGAAAAATCAAAAGCCAGAGGATGGACTTGATTTCGAATGGAAAGTGGTTAGCGAAAATGGACGACGCAAGCTGTACTTCAAGCAGGCTCGTCCAGTTCCTGAACGCATTGGGTTTCCTGAGAAAACGGTTACTGTCTTGGGTGGATCCTATAAAATGGAACTAGCGCAACCCGAAAATCCCGAAGGACTTCTTGTCTATCAGTTGCCGAAACGACTTCACTTGGAAATTAACACGATTTCCCTAGAAGACTTGAAAACACCGGGTTCAGTTTTAGTTAAATCAATTAAATCGGAAAGTAATGCCGGCATTGTTGATCTAAAAATTCTAGGTACGCGCTATAACTTGGAAGACTATGAAAGTGGCACTTCACAAAAAGGTCGCAAGCTTACAGTTCAGATTAAAGTAAATCATCCGATTTTAGGCGAAACATTCATTTCGTGTGATTTTATTTTTTCTGTAGATGCCGCAGGAAAAACAGCACAACCAATTTTAAATCCTTCACAGTACCGGTATTTTATAGATTTTAGTGCTGCTAAATGGCCGCAAAAGTTTGGCAGTAACACTAGATTCCAGGCAGGCTACTCTGTCAAAGATGATCAAGTTGTTACACCACAGTCAGAGCTACAAAAATTAGTGTCATCCGATGGAAAATTCGAATTTACATTTAGTGAGGATACTCTTTTGATCAATGGTGGAACCCTTCAGAAGACTATGTTTAAAAACGTGACCGGTGTAAATGTAGTAACAAAAGATGCTGGTATATTTTCTGTAGATAAGAATGGTCTACTGTATGCTCCGGCCCATCACAACTTTGCCTGGTCTTACGTTATAGACTTAAATTTCACGAAAGGTACGACGGCGCAAATTGAAAAAATTAAAAAGCAGTTCGGTCGGTTTATCGTTATAAGTAAAATAACAGATGCTCAGACTACAGCTACATTCTATAGCGAGGCTGGAGATGGACGGGCCAAAATTATTGATGAAATCGAGATGAAATAGGCCTCGCATTTACATCTTTTGAGTGGGCTGCTTTGGTTCAGTTGCCAGTAGTAAATTTAATCAGTCGTATTAATTTGAGACACTGAATTTCGGTATTAAGTTTGCTCTGGTTTTCGATCATGCTGAACACTTTTTATAAGAATCAGGTGAATTCCACTTGGCGTCTGATTTCGAAGACAATTAATACACCTGTTGTCGCATTTTGCGCGCTTGTTTTGTCGTTGAATGTTCAAGCTGGTCCCGATGTTTTACCCGCAGGGATCAATAGCCCGATGTTTAACTACGGCGTTTTCCAAAACCTAGAGCAAAAGTACGAAAGTAACGGATCTCTATGGAAAATGGGTGATCTAAGATCTGTGGAATACGACGCCAGTTATCTAACGAAAGTCAGCCCCGATGCTAAAAATCTGATTACGGCCTTGAATGCCTTTGGTTTGAGTCACGGGCAAAGTATTAACTACGGTGTCCTGAAGTTTGAAATAGATCCGACGATGCAATACTTCGCACCGATTTATGCCTATGGAGTAACTAAGAATTGGACCATTGCAGTGGGTGCACCTATCATTACTTATGGGGTTGATATCGAATTGCACACCGTAAATTCCAACTTGGAATCCTATAAGGCTGTGTATCAAGGACGTGTCAGTGATGAGTTAGATAAGGCCCTTAATTTAGATATCAAAGCTGAAACTCTGAAAACCATCGAACAACGAGGATATAAACCGTTGATCAGTCAGAAGAGTCAGTTTCTATCAGATATGCAAATCGTCTCTATTTACAAGTTACAGCAGACTCCGTATGTGGACTTTTTCTATTTAACGACGGTTGGATTACCAACAGGTCCGCAATATGATCCAGATGATTTAGTTGCCTTGAACACGTTTGGATTAGCTAGTGTCGAGAACACATTAGCTACGACGTTCAAAGGCGTCTATGGTTTTAGTGCTACCCCCTATATCGGGTATCAATACGTATTGCCAGATACCATCACGGCGCGTGTTCCTTTGAACGAAGACGACAATTTGCCTGATGCAAGCCAGAAAGAAAATGTTCAGCGTAATACGGGTGGTAAATGGACATTTAAATCAGAAGGTGAATGGAAAGCGAGCGACGCGCTGACGTTCAGTTCGGCGTACACTCAAAATCAAAAAGCCGCCGATTCATTTTCAGGCAGCAAAGGTACACGCTACGACTTGTTAAGCCAAAATACTTACACTCGTGAAGAAACCTATTCTGTAAAGGTGTCCTTCAATACAGTAAAAGCTTATTTTAAAAAGAAAGCTTTGTTTCCTTATATGGTGTATTACGAATTTAGCGATTTATTTAAAGGCGAGAATGTCAATCGTCGTACATTGCATGAATTTAATTTTAAAATGTTTTTTTAACCAGGCTGGAATTTTTTAAATGAAACTAGTTTTCAAATTTTTAGTTTTATTGTCCTTGCTGATCTCAGGATGCTCGCCGCACCTTGAAAACAAGGATTTCAATGCGCCTTTGATGGACTTGCGGCCGGATATGGAAAATGATCGCGAATTCGCAAAGCTTTTGCAGCAAGCAAGTCAATTCGAATTAGAATGGAAAGGATCAATCCCATCATCGGAAGTCCATGAAGTGATTCAAGGCATACTGGATATGGCTGAAAAAACTAAAAATAAAAAATTAAAAGCCACTGCGTTTAGCTTATATAAAAAGTACTATGCGGAGAACATTGGGACTCATGTTTCGTTTTTCAAAACTCCATATTATGAAATTTTTCAAACTGAAGCTTTGCCAAGCGTCCGTGAAGGATTCAACGATGCTTTAAAAGAAATCGATGCGGGACTGATCGTAGTTAAGAAAAAAGTAAAAGATTTAAAAGAGACGTACCCTTGGCCAAAGAAAGCCAAGTTTTTGGAATCTATTGCGTTGTTAGAGGGATTCTTAAACACATTTTTGGATGCTGTTCCTAAGCTAAAGTTAATGAAAGACTTTGAAGTAGCCTTGGTGGACGAAGTTAAAAGCGAGCGTGATATCAACGCCGACTATTTAAAAAAACAATGGGCATTGATTGACGGAACTAAAACGTTGACGAATATGTTGAATATTTTGGAATCGATGGTGAAGGAATTTGAAATTCCGTTAGATAAAGAAACCGAAGGTAAAATTCAATCAGGTCGGGCGTTGGCCGAAAAAATAGACGCGATCACCGATGAAACAACCGCGTTTTCTGCGATCGTTGGTGTTTGGTTAACTTTAGGCCCAAAAGAGCGGGAAATGTATTTTACTCCGATTTCAGCGGCGTTGTATAAATTTTTAAGCGGTAAGAAAGATCAGGATTTGGTTTGCTTGGTAGATACCACATGCCCGAAATTTTTCTCGGCGATTGTTCGCGATGTCGCCATTTTGCCTCAGTTGAAAAAATTTGGACCAGATAAAATCAAAATAACTCTAAATGAAAAAACACATGGTTATGTGCTAGAGATTCTTGAAGAGCGATTGTTGAGTGTGATATTGGCGCTTGATACACGCGTAGAGAAGAAAGTAACCAAGAATGTCATAAAAGCTAAGGCAGAATTGGAAAAAACTCGTAGAAATGCTCAAGGTTTTACTAAAGAAAAGTTCTTGAAATGGCTGACTTCAAACATGGGTTTCAAAAGCGAAATGTCGCTAGCCTATGAGAATGCGACGGTCAATGTTGATATTCAGAAGAAAATTGTAACATTTAAACCACCAATGACAAAAAAATCAGTTGTGGTCGCTAAATCGGTAGGAGCATCATTAGCTTCGAACGCAAAAATTTTTGATGCTGGCATGTTAACTGATTCTGCGATTCGTAAGCCATTGATCGAGCAGATTAATCGCATCCTGGGTTTTGGTGGAGTACCTGGTAAACCGGCGCCGACTAAGGGTATCGTGAAAAGTTTCGAGAATGATCGTACTCCGTTCGACGTTAGCGAAGCCGTGGATAGTTTAATTTCCTATGGAATAGTGGATATCTCGGAATTGTCTTCGCCGTTTCTACGTAAAGAAGTAAATGACGTGGCTAACTTATCTGCCGATGCCCAAATTGAAATTGGAAATGGGTTGCTGGCGACTATGAAATACCTGCGCGATTGGGAAAAGAATTCCTTCGATAGGTCCATTGGGAACTTTAAAGCCTCCTCGGTATTCGGTTCAGAAGCCGGCGGCAGCGGTGATGGAACTCCACTATTTTCAAAAACAGAATTTTTTGGTTTAACAACGGCTCAGTTCATTAACTGGATCGCAAATTTGACTAAGAAATTTTCTCAGTTGGGTTTAGTCACAAACGAAGGCGAAGTCGTTTGGATGAATGAATACAGCAAAAACAAAGATAAAACTTTCTTATTTGGTGTGTACGTAGATATCGTTAACGGCCAAAGATCTCCGGACGTTTCTATCAAACCCATCGTGAAAGTCATTCGATTGCTTAAAAATATCGAGGGTGTGATAGACGGAATAGAGCGAACTAAATTCAACGAGCTTCTGAAAAAAGACAAAAGTGATCCTGAGTGCCGTGATTTAAATTCACCGAATTGCCCAACATTGGCTCAGGTTCTGGGGCGTCGAATTAACGAGGTGAAGAAAATTTTGGTTCCATTGGGTAATACGATCGCAACAAAATATAGAAATCAGAAGGATAGTGCGGCGCCAGGCTTAGCGGCAGGTGTGATCACATTGCCAGGTATGGAAAAAGTAGATGCAGATCCTGAATTGATGGATCAGTTATTAGTTATTGAAGGTCTTCTAGAAGTTTACGAGTCTACGAAAATCGAGACCTATCTGTGGTCAGCTAAAGAAACCTATTTTTTATTGCAGAAGTATTACAATCCGAAGACGAACTTCTTTGATATGGATTTAAAAGTCGCTAACGTGCCGACATTAATACAGATGCTACGAACTTTCCGTTTGATGGCGCCTTATTTGGCGGATACAGAACGCATTATTTTACTCGAGAAACTTAAAATCTGGGAATTTAGCTTAGAAAAGTTGCAGTAGACGCAGCGGTTGAGCTCTTAATATAAAAATATCTTATACAACCTAGCGAATTAATTGGTTTGTCTTTTCTTTTGGAAAGGAAGATGTTGGGCCCACTTCAGCCTCTACTACCTAGAGAGGTTGGATTGACATCTTCCGGGGGGAATATGAAGTCAATTTTATTAGGGTTAGTTTTATTAGTTGGTTTTAACATTAACAGCGCTAAGAATGTTGAAACGCCGGAGTTGTTAGCAGCACCTCACGTACACGGACCAGGTTGCGGATTCTTTCCAGCGAATAATTTAAGAATTCCGATTCGTCCCACAGGACAAATGAGTGAACTTCAGTTCAAACGTGTTCTGCAAGTCGTGGCTCAAGTGTATGATCCAATTTTCCGCAAAAATGGCAGACCAAAATTAGCTCTGTTCCCTAGATGGACAGACGATACAGTGAATGCGTATGCGTTTGTTTGTAACGATGCTAAATTGATCGGAACTCCCAATTACCCACCAGAGTGCGCTCGTATGCAAACCTCACCTGGTATTTATTCTCCGATTTCTATCGTGTCTATGTTTGGTGGTTTAGCTCGCCATCCATTAATGACTCAAGAGGGACTTGTATTAGTAGCCTGTCACGAAATCGGGCATCACTTAGCTGGATACCCTCGTTATGGTGCCAACACTCAATGGGCCGCGGTGGAAGGTCAATCCGACTACTTCGCTACTGCAAAATGTGCTCGTAAGGTTTTTAAAGCAATTGGTAACAATGCTCAATGGGCGCAACGTGCGCAAGTGACATTCGAAGTTAGAAATTCGTGCGTAAACGCGTTCGGTGTTAATTCTGAAGCCGCTGGTATCTGCATGAGATCTGCGATGGCCGGTTTGGCATTGGCTAGAACTTTAGGTTCGTTAAAAGGTGATCCAAAAGGTATTAACTTTCCAAATGTTGATAAATCAGTTGTGGCGACAACTTTCGAAGGTCATCCCGCAGCCCAATGTCGTCTGGATACGTACGTAGCGGGTGCTACATGTCGCGTATCTGACACTGATGACTTCAGCTCGGCGGATCCAAGAAAAGGTGCCTGCGGTCCTGGTAAAGTGGAATCCAATGGCTACCGTCCACGTTGCTGGTACCGTCCACCGGTGGCAATCGGCAGCTAGTACTCGACGAAGATAATTTCATTGCAAATAATGTTTGAGTAAGTCGCCAAAAAATATTAAAAAAGCCACTCAATCAATCAGACGGAGGGTTGGCCGAGTGGCTGAAGGCGCTCGCTTGGAAAGCGAGTTTACTCCAAAAGAGTAACGCGAGTTCGAATCTCGCATCCTCCGCCATTTTACTCTCGGGTAAAATGAAAAAATGGATCAACCGCAAATGACTTCCGCTTCACCTTCCTAACTCCGCGAAAAGTAAAAAGAAAACAGCAATTACAAAGAGATAAAGTTTAACGAGCGATTCGGTTCGATTTCGTCCATCGTCACGCGAGAATACGCCAAAATTCCTGAGTTATGCTATTTCAGTGCTACTTTTGTGCTACGGAAAAATAGAAAAACTCAGGAAGCTGGAAAGCTGGAAACCTCCAGCTAACTTCTCAAAACAACAGCGTTTCGTAGTTTCCAAGTTCGATGTCTGGAAAGCATCAACCAAAGGAGACAAGAAACATGCAGCCAGTAACCAAAAACAAAAATGAAAGTGTCGCAAATGTTTTAAAGCGTTTGCGCGAAAACGCACGTCTGACAACACGTCAGGCGGCATCCATCGTGGGCGTAACCCACACAACGATTAGCCACTTTGAAAACGGAAAACGTGCGGTTGAAGGTTTTCGAGTGGAGCAGATGGTGCGAGCCTATGGCTACACAATGGAGCAGTTCGATAAGATCGCAGGCAACAAGACAGTTCTCAGTTTCAAAGACGACTGTGTATCAATGATTGGTTTCATGGATGACGAACAGCTCGCAGCCATTCGTGCAGTCATGTCTCAGATGTTGAGGCGACCAAAAGGCCAAGGCGTTATCGAAATCAAGGGCGATATGTCGCAAGAAATTCAAACGAACTAACAAAATATAAAATTAAACGGAGCAATCAATGGAATCTAAAAGCACAAAAGCAAACTTAAAATCGAATCAAAAACCCAAATCAATTCGCATCAATCCCGAGGTCCAAAAGAAGGCAGAAAAACTTTTGCTTTCGGCAAATAAGAAGAAAGCCGGTCGCAAGGTTAAGGTCGATCAGCTACTCAGTCTTGCACTTGATCTTGTATCTGACGAACACATAAAAAAACTGCAAGATCAGTCCTTGTCGAATGAAGACCGCAAAGAGCAACTGCGACAGCGGTATATCGAAATGCGTGGACCTATTTCTCGCGATGAATTCACGGGCTTTATGCTTACAAAAGAATTTTCTGGGTTTCTAGTAGAGCAGTCGCAAACGGCGAATGCTGCATAAAAGAAAAGGCGGACTGCGCGAAAATGCGGTCCGCCTTGAATCCTTCTGCCGAAGGAAAAGTAGAGTCTCGATCTAACAATTGCGATAAACGTAGGTCTGACAATTATGTCGTGTGAAAGAAAAATCGCCGCCTAAATGTAGGTCTCTAGCATAGCTTTCATAATCAAAGTAATTCTGTGCCCATGTTGGAAGTTCGCTCAGTTGCCCTGAGTCTTCGAGCAGTTTATATGCGAAATCTGTCTCAGACTCAAAAGAGCCCTGCCATTGTTCTAAAAACATTTCTTCAAGCTCTGCAATATCAAAATTGCTTCCGTCTTGGTTTTGATACCAGATAGAAAACGGTTCACTGTGTGCGCCAATCAGTTTTGCAAGAGTTGAGACTCGTTCTATATCGGGCCACTCACTTAGAGAAATGGAGTTGAAGCCTTCGTAGTCGTGGACTGCCCACTCTTCGGCGCTGGGTTCCGGCGATCTTTCCAACATGGATTTGATGTCGGCGTAAATTTCGTGTGCTTTTCGGTCAGCATTGATCCATTCGCCATGCAGTTGTCCTGCGTTGTAGGCCGCTAGACATGCGACGTAAATTCTAGGACTGGTTTGTTGTTCTTGGTTCTTCATGGATTGCTCTCCTTTTAATGGTTTCAAAAAAACATTTTTCGCCTGCCAGGTACGCCCCAAGCTTGCTTGGCGGGGGAAAAATTATGAGTGGTTGGCGCGGATTGCTCGATTTCTCGCTTAGGCCCTTCAGGCCGATCATGAGGCATGACAGACACGAAGGGGCTGGCGGGACTCAGTGAAAAGAGAAATCGAATTTGCAAGACGTGAAAAGTGCGAGTCAAAAAATAAGAGTAGTCGGCAGAATGACGACTACATCAGATGAGGAAATTGGGATGAATGCAGTTAAATGGCCGTAGAATTAAGTTCTAGGACTTCTTGAATTCCCATCCTTGGGAAAGCTGTTTGAACGGCACGGTGTGAACTTTTTCACTAGATTTGGATTTCGTCCAAACATCTGATCCCACAATAGTGCTATATTTTTTGACGCTTTCTTCCGAGGTTCCAGCAATCCAAGACCGAGCGTTTGTCGCGAGTGCGATGTTTATCGAATGAACAAGGTCATCCTTCACAGAGGAGTATTTGTAGGAAAAGGGAGGGGTTCCTTGTTCTAAAGCAATGGCTATGTTTGGAGCGACAACAATAATTCTTTGTCCAACGTATTGCTCATCAACGACAGGACGATCCGTGACAATAAACTCACTGGTGTTGGTCTGCAATATAGTCATTCGAACAGGGAGGAGTCGCCGAGCGTACTCATCTACTGAATTTACAATATTTTCTACGATGATTTGATGGACTGTGCGATAAGAGTGCAGGCCAAGAAACGATTGAACATCGAGGTCTTTTTCCAAAGTTTCTTTAAAGCGGTCTAAAATATATTCTGCGCGAAACTCTAAAGACAAAAGTCCCATTACAAACTTCATAGCAGTTGATGGACTAGCGTATTGAATATCACCGCCAGCAAGGACCATTGGAAGCACAGAGCCTATCGCACCCTCAAGTCCCGACAACCATTTTTCGGCACTAACAACACGACCACCCTCAAGGATCGGAACATAGAGATCATTTACTATCGCAAAGCTAAAACCACAGCTCCCTTTTGATGCCGAAAAAGAAAATTTATTCGCATCGATTTCAAAAACATGGACGCCCTCGTATAGAGGGCCAGTTGTTACCCAATTTTTTAAAATCACCCGTGGTATGTAGTGGTTTTTTTTGTATTCCGCCATTGTTGCAGCCCCTCTTTACGTTGAGATTGCTAGTGTATCTGTACTTCGAGAGTAACTCTAGCTTTAGCTAACGCCTAGGTGCGTGCATTATCGTGGCGCTAATGAATCTGTTTTCAGATATTGAGATGAGATTTTAAAGAGCCTGGGGCAGACGCCCGCAGGCTCTTTAAGTAATTATGCAGTCTGAGTCTTCGGAGTATATTCAGCTCCGAGGATTTGTTTGTAGTAATTCACATGCTTTGAAATGCGAATTCCAAGAACGCTGTGGACGAGATAATTGCCGTCTTGACTCAGAAAAATCACGGGCCGAGCAACTAAGCCGTAAATGTTTGGACGAGTAGTTTCTGACGATCGAACTGACGCCTTTTTTTCGAAAGGAAGTCCAAGAATTTTTTTGTAGAGATTGATGGGCATTTCTATTTTTAGATCAGCTCCCAAGCGGTGCGTGATACTGCCGCGATCAGAGTTGAGATATACTTGTGGATTTGCGCTAAATCCTTGAGTGATACGTGTCGCCTGAGCGGGTTTATTTTGAACTGTGGTTTCCATGACTTTCTCCTTAGTGAAAGTTATTTGTTTTTTTGACTTCACTCTCTATCGAGTGGGCCTTTCACAAAGGGCAAGGCCCCGAAGAGAGAAGTTTCAAGAGAGCGAAGGCGTTTGCCCCGACCGACACACGAGAGCACCCTAGAGGTGCGGTAGAGGCAGAGGGCGTGACAGGAAATGGCCGCTAGGCCCTGGCGCAGACCGATGCAAAGGGAGGATCAGGCAGACGCGAGTAGCGAGCGATCTTACAAATGACTTTCTCTGGAGAGCATTGTCCAAAACAGATTCAAAATCGCAAAAGGCCTGACGTCATTCAAGCGCTTAAGCCACGTCAGAGTCAGATTTTAATGAGCAAGAAATCGTGCTTGTCCCACTATGCGACTCCTTCTCCTGCCTTTCGGCGTGGGTAAAAGGAGATCACATATGGAACAAAATCAAAATAACTTCTGTAAGAAAGCAAGCCCTTAAGATAAAAGATTTCCGTTCACTTGGTTTCCC
>CAWVRN010000012.1:0-112018 GCA_963932905.1 uncultured Bdellovibrio sp. | reverse complement strand
TTGATTTGACGATATCTTAATTGGCCTTAGCCGCAGGCTAAGGGGCCAGTTCATATTTAACAATATTTAAATCCATATATTTAAACAATACAGACCAGAACACGGCACGTGAACGCCAACCCAAGAAATCTTGGCGTGGGATACTGGTCATCCAGTGGCCTGAATTATTTTGGGTGTACAACATGATCGGCTGATCGCCCGTTTGGTTACGGGTTAGCGTATCGTAAAACTCATACGAATGAATCGGATTAACACGTGAATCGCGACGACCTGTAATAACAACGGTCATTGGATAGACTTGTCTAATGGCTCTTAACACAGGTGAAATTGTTCTTGCATTGGCTTGCGCCACGGGATCGTTAATTAAGTCTGCATATTCCTGTTTTTGCAATGGCGTTGATATGGGATCCAGAATTGGTTTATCGTGAAATGCATGTGGACCGTATTGCGGGAATGCCAAGCCAAACAAATCCGGGCGCTGAGTAATTGCCGCTCCCACTAATAAACCTCCATGCGAAGCACCCGAGATGGCTAAGAATTTTGGTGAGGTAACCCCATTAACAATCGCCCACTCTGCGGCCGCAATAAAATCATCCACTACGTTTTGCTTTTTCAAACCGCGACCTTGCTCATGCCATGTTTCACCAAAATAATAACTCCCACGCACGGCTGGCGTAATATGCACGCCACCGGCCCGGATAAATTCATGAGTCATTCGTTCGTACTGAGGATGGAAATAGTTATTCAAAGCGAAACCGCCGTAGGCTTCCATCAACGCAGGTGCATTTTTATTTTTCTCTGTACCGCCTTTGTACGTGATGCGGATGGGAATCAGTGTACCGTCTTTACTTCGATACACATCATAACGAGTCACAAATCGTTCGCCCGCTTCGACCATCATGATGTCATTCGGAATGCCCTTCGTTTTAGCCTTGTTTGCGTCTTCCATTGTCCATTCTTTTGTACGAACATCATAAATCCAGTTCATCCGACGCTTAACCGGCGACTGCAGCACAACATTGATCGTTTTCGATTCGGCATTGTAGGTTGCCTTGCCGATGGCACAGCAATCAGGAGCTTGAATTTGAGCTAATTGTTTTCCATTTAGGTCGGTGAATGTTACCCAACGATCTTTACCAAGATAACTATTATACTGAATGTGATCTTTCTCGACGCTAATATCTTCAATCACTGTTTTACCTTCTGGTAAAATCGTCGTCCTTCGTGTCTCACCAGGCAAAATAGAAACTTTTTCGAGTGTTTTAAAACCATTCTCACCATCTGTTTTAATCCACACATTTTGAGTGTCATGTTCAACGGCTAATATTTCTTCAATAGACATATCCGGCAATCGCGTTTTTTGACCCGTTACTGTGCTTTGCAGAACCATGCCTTCCGTTACTGTTCCCGCTCGATAGAATATCCACTGTTGATCATTACTGCTGTTAAAACGACCCAGCTTGTTTGGCTCAACTTTGACTTTGCCATCATTGAGGGTGGCTAAGAATGTTGGAATACCAACTTCATGAGTTCTAAATGTAAATTGATTCGGTGAAATCCAAACGGCATCGCTAGAACCTGCATTTTTAATTTCTTGAATGATCTTTTTAGTATTTACATCGATCACTACCAATGTGTGACCATCGATGCTGCCCGCTGACGACACCTTCACTAACAAGATATCGCGTAGAGGACTTAACTGAATCCCCACTGGCAGTACCGTGTTGTCATTCAAATAGTTTTGCACTACCTGTCCATAGACGTCGCGTTTCTCGTTCTCTTTCAATCGAAGTTCTTCTAGCTTTAGTGACGACAGAAGCACGACTTCTTTTTTCGTTGCCTTATCTGTCATGATCACCTCGACAGGCGTATGCGGCGCTAAACCTTGATCAACAACCCGAATCGTAAATGTTTCGGTTTCTAATGCCATGGCAATATCACGCGGGTCTTGATTTGTTTTTAATAAAATCTCTTCAATGTCTTTTTCTTGTCTGCTATTTTTAACGTAGTCGCGAACATTGGCCGTTTGCTTTGATAACCACGCGCGATTGAAAAGATAGAACCATCGACATGAATTTTCACCCGCTGCGTAGGAGTCATACTGAAATCCAATTACCAACAAAAGAGAAATTAAAGATTTACTCAAGCCTGGCCTCGCTTTTAACAAAAGAACATTTCTACTAGTGTAGATGAACTACAAAGAAAATGCCTCTGTAGAGAAAGCGACACCTATCTGACAATTTACGTCGCTAGCCGAGGGTTCTGGACTGGTTACGCGTTAAATTCCAATTGGCTTGATTGGTGCTAGATTTCTGACTACGCTTTTCAAATGACTTCGTCCTCTGAATCCCTAAACGCAAACAAAGCCCCGTTTTCGATCAATACCCTATTGATCATCGCGGTATTTTTGCAAATTACATGGGGACTTGTTCCCAGCGCTTCGAAAATGGTGATCGAGGAAATTCCAGTTGAACTCTATGTAGCCTTGCGGTGGACACTATCCGGTTTTATTTTTGTAATGTATCTTACCTTAACAAAAAGTTGGGTGAGAATTTCCAAAACAGATTTCCTCTGCGTCGGCGGTTTAGGGCTATTGGGATATGGCCTGGCGTCCTTAGGAACTCTATATGGATTAAAAATTGGTGGCGTTTCTAATTTCGCGCTGCTGAGCGCACTTGGGCCTGTTGTCATATCGACTGTTTCTATTTTGATTTTAAAAGAACGACCTAATCGT
The DNA here is from genome assembly GCA_963932905.1 of uncultured Bdellovibrio sp. Taxonomy (GTDB): domain Bacteria; phylum Bdellovibrionota; class Bdellovibrionia; order Bdellovibrionales; family Bdellovibrionaceae; genus UBA2316. Next base: position 109,284 of record CAWVRN010000012.1, on the reverse strand, counting down.
TGGTTTTACATCGCCCTACCTTTATGCGTGAGCGGACTGGTACTGTTGGTGATGGGGAAGTATCAAGTCTCTACGCTGCAGATTGCCGGTTATAGTGCGTTGTCGGTCCTTGCTGGATACACTATGGAAGCGATTGTTTTTGTTTTCTCGAAACGCTTTAAAGCTAAGATGCCAATTGCCCAATATTTGGGAGTCGCCCAAATTGCCGCTGCGGCGATATTTTGGCTGCTACAAGCAACCTATTTTGGCCAGGCCGATCAATTTCACCAATTGACCGGGCGCGGGTTACTAGCAGCTTTATTCGTTGCGATCGTTGCTTGTGTATTGTGTTATGCTGTTCTCTATTGGTTATTAAGCTATCTAGATGGCCATAAGCTGGCCCTATTCGATGGTATCCATGCCGTTTCTGCATCTGTATTTGGCTACTTTTTATTTCAAGAACCTATGACCACGCTAATGCTTATAGGCGGCGGTTTGATTTTTAGCGGCCTTATCATCGGTACGATAAAAAAATAATGACGACAGCGCCCTGGTAGGCCTAGACTTAAATTTGCAAAGCAAAAGGACAAAATTATGAAATTATTAGTTATTCTATCTTTCTTCGGTTTATCAGCCATGGCCGACACTTACCAATACACAATCGAAGGCATGAGCTGCTCGGGCTGCAAAAACATGATTAAGTCAGCGGTATGCGGACTTCCTGGAATCAAAACATGCGAAGTTGAAATCGGTTCAATGAAACTAACTGCGGAAGAAGGAAAAACGTTAGATCAAGCCGCCATCACGAAAGCGCTTGATGATTTAAATAAGAAGAACAAAGAAGATTACAAAATCGCTAAAGCAACAAAATTGGACGATGCAAAAGCAGCGACTGCAACAACTACAAAAGCAAATCACAAGTAATGTCTTCAAATCTATTTTGGATTGATTTAGAAATGACCGGTCTCAACGTTGAAACAGAAGTTATCATCGAGGCCGCTGCTATCATCACTGATTCCAATTTCAAAGAACTAGCGACGTATGAAACCGTAGTGAAACAACCACAAATCTATTTAGATCGAATGGATGAATGGAACACAAAACATCACGGTGAATCAGGATTAACAGCCAAAGTTCCTACAGGAAAAGATCCTTCAGACGTACAATCGGATTTAATCCAATTAGTAACCGAGTTTTTCCCTGATAAAAAAGACAAACCCATCTTAGCCGGAAATTCCATCGGACAAGATCGTCTATTCATCAATAAAGGTCTTCCTGATTTCTCACAACTTCTGCACTACAGAATGCTCGATGTGACTTCATGGAAAATCATCTTCAATATGCGAAACATCAAATTCGAAAAACAAAACAAACACCGGGCACTTGATGATATCCGCGAAAGTATCGCCGAATTAAAATTCTACCTGGGCCACGCAAAGCTTTAGTTAAAAAAAAGAAATTTAAAACCAAACCCAACCAAATGACTAAAAATATCACCGGTCTACAAACGAAAAAAGCCGCATATTAAATGCGGCTTTTTCAATTCTGCTATATCAGCGGAAAATTAGTAACGGTAGTGTTCTGGTTTAAACGGACCTTCAGCATTCATACCTAAGTATTTAGATTGACGAGTGCTAAGTTTAGTCAACTTAACACCTAGTTTGTCTAAATGCAGAGCCGCTACTTTTTCATCTAAGTGTTTTGGTAACCGGTAGACGCCGATTTCTTGATATTTATCACGGTTAGTGAAAAGCTCGATTTGAGCCAGCACTTGATTCGTGAATGAGTTACTCATCACGAAACTCGGATGACCAGTAGCGCAGCCTAGATTCACTAAACGACCTTTTGCCAATACGATGATTTGACGACCATTTTTTAACGTATGGATATCAACTTGAGGTTTAATTTCGCGAATTTTCGAATTCTTGTTTAACCATGGCATATCGATTTCAATATCGAAGTGACCGATGTTACAAACGATCGCGTTGTTTTTCATTTTGTTAAAATGTTTTTCAGTAATGATATCGCAGCAGCCTGTCGCCGTTACAAAAATATCAGCCGTTGCACACGCCTCTTCCATAGTCGTAACTTCGAAACCTTCCATCGCTGCTTGTAGAGCGCAGATCGGATCGATTTCAGTTACTAATACGCGCGCGCCAAATCCACGAAGTGAATTGGCAGAACCTTTACCTACGTCTCCGTAACCAGCAACCACTACTGTTTTACCAGCCACCATTGTGTCCGTTGCGCGTTTGATACCGTCAGATAGTGATTCACGGCAACCGTACAAATTATCGAATTTAGATTTAGTTACTGAATCGTTTACGTTGATCGCAGGAATTTTCAGTAACCCTTTAGCCAACATTTTTTCTAAATTATGAACACCTGTTGTTGTTTCTTCAGAAACACCGATGATTTTTTTAAGTTCTTTTGCAAAACGCGGCTCATGCATCATGTTTGTTAAGTCACCACCATCGTCAAGGATCATGTTGTAACCTTCTGATCCCCAGCCAGTGATAGTTTGTTCGATACACCAGTTATATTCCGCTTCTGTTTCGCCCTTCCAAGCAAATACAGGAACACCGGCTGCTGCCATCGCCACAGCAGCGTGATCTTGAGTCGAGAAAATATTACAAGACGACCAACGAACTTTAGCTCCTAAAGCGATCAAAGTTTCAATCAATACCGCTGTTTGGATTGTCATATGAAGAGAACCAGTTACACGTGCACCTTTAAGTGGTTGTTGTTTTCCGAATTCTTTTCTAAGAGCCATTAAGCCTGGCATTTCAGTTTCAGCAATCTTGATTTCTTCACGGCCCCATAAAGCCATTTTTTCAAATACGTCAGGGTTCTCCATCGCTTCACGACACACCTTATAGTCTACAGAGTGAGTCTGTTTATCGTAAGAACCTTTAGTCGGTTTCATTTTTGTTTTAGCGTGAGTACGTCCCGCTGCCTGAATAGATGCCATGTATTTTCTCCTAGGTTCCTATGGAACCGTTAAAATTTCATAACCTGTATCTGTGAGCAAAATTGTGTGTTCAAATTGTGCCGACAGTTTTTTATCTTTAGTTTTGTAATAATGATGTTGAGATCCAACGATTGGAAATTCAACAATCTGATCCGTTCCCAAGTTCACCATTGGCTCCACAGTGAAGCAATGAAAAGGAATCAATTTCTCGCCTTTACCTTTTTTACCAAACGAAGGGATGAACGGTTCTGTATGAAACACACGACCAATTCCGTGCCCGCCGATTTCCTTCACTGTTGAACAACCATTTCGAGTTGCAAACTTATTAATTTCAAAACCGATATCACCCGTGTGGCCATGGGGAGTTATCGCTTCAATACCAACTTCCATAGCCCGTTTCGCAATATCTACGATTTTTTTTGCGTCTTCGGATACATTTCCGATTAGAAAAGTTTCAGACGTATCGCCAAAAAAGCCTTCTAGTTTGTGAGTGATATCGACATTCACAATGTCGCCATCTTGAAGTACGTAATCGTCGGGTACTCCGTGACATATGACATCGTTTACACTGGTACAGCAAGATGCCGGATACCCACGATAACCCAACGTAGCGGGTTCACACCCTAAAGTTTTAGTGTGATCATAAATGATTTTATCAATTTCACGTAAGGTAATGCCCGCTTTAACAAAAGGAGCAATGTACTCTCGAGTTTGCGCTGCTAGCTTGCAAACTAGTCGCATTTTCTTCTGTTCTTCTAAAGAAAGCGGTTTAATAGACATTAGGGGATTCCTTAAACATGGGATTACTAAGCGACAGTAGCAAAACCCCTATAGATTGTAAAGGCAGATGATAGAATACAATTCAGTTGGTTCCTGGACTAGGTGGCAGATTTTGATTTATCTTGGCCTGATTTCCACCCATTGAATCATTTTGATTAGAGCAAAAAAAACCCGGGGAAGACCCGGGTTTTCATAAGTAACATTAGCGTTAGCTAATATATATTACTTAAGGTGTTTCGCTAGGATGCCACCGATTTCTAACATACCAACTGAAGCTTTACCGAAAAGAGTTTTCAATTTGTCATCAGCATTGATTTTGCGACGGTTAGTTGCATCTTGTAAGTTGTATTTTTTGATGTAGTCCCAAACTTTTTTAAGAGCTTGTGAACGAGGAAGTGGAGCGCCACCAACAACTGCAGCTAATGCTTCAGAAGGTTGTAACTTCATAAGTAGAGCTGGATTTGGTTTTCTTTTAGCTTTAGCAGGTTTAGCTGCTTTTTTTGTAGCTTTAGCTTTTGGAGCTGCTTTCATTTTTGTAGCTTTAGCTTTTTTAGGAGCTGCTTTTTTAGTAGCTTTCGCTGCTTTTTTTGTAGTCTTTTTTGCCATTGTCATTTCCCTTTCGTTAATGAGTTGTTTATGACTGATGGACCTAGTGTTCACGATAACTAGAGGTTTGTCCAAAAAAAAATGCACGACCTTTGAATTTTTTTTGCTCCCCACTGCATTTTCTCTACGAAATCGAAGGGAAAATGACCAAAAAACGGCTCTCATCGTGGTTTCTGGGCTATTTTTTATCGATTTCTTACCGATAAAACAGTATGTCGACAGGGTCATTCGCTGAAATCCTTAGAGAAAAACTAGAGAAAAATGATAAAAAAACCCATTTTTCCTCTGCGAAAGAGTCATTTTCCTCTATAAACACACCATCGAAAGAAGAACTTGAGCTAAATCAATTGCATCAACGTCTGTTTGAACAACAACCAAATTCATTCTCGGTTTCTAAAGCAAAAATGAGTGAAACACCGTACCGACGCTTTCAAAATCGTGGTCGTTACACTAATGAAGCCGCCGATTGGGCAAAAAAGGGACAGACTAAGGCAAATTCTGCCGAGACTAAAAATCAAACAACAGCAAAACCGCCCCCTCGACCTAAAGGACCTCCCCATAAACTTAACGATAAACAAACGTTAGCGATGTCTTATTTCATCAATGAAAAGATGTTTCTACTAGGAGACTTTACGCCTGATGAGTTAAAAAAGGCATATAGAAAACTAGCTCTTATAAAACACCCAGATAGCGTAACAGGTTCAGCTCATAGCTTTTTGGAACTTAAAAAGCAGTACGAATGCTTATCGTCCGTGTTCAAAAAGTAACCATGTTTAATCGGTTTCATTTCCTACTACCTATGATTTTCATTTTTTTTGCCTTCGCAAATGCGCATGCAGGAAAAACAGCCGAAAGTTCCCTGCGCTCTGCAGCTGAGTTCATAAGTTATATGTCCAACGGACCATGCAAGAATATGAGTGCCGACAACGTAGCCGCATTGCAAAGAGCCGCCTCTAAGCAAAGTTGTGCCTCTGCTAACTCCCTATCCAATGCCGGTAAAGACGCCAAAGAACTCTACAGCGAGGTCTTTTTTGAAATGGGCCAAAAAGCTTATGCGGAACTTCTTCAATGTGAATACGATAAAATTAAAAACTTCAGCTTCGAAAATCCCAAATTTGTTTATGAATTGGCTTCTCGCAGCGAGGCAATAAAAGAACTCTCGACCAAAACCAAGTCGATGACAGGTCAATGGCAGCTTCTTAACAGCAAAATACCAAAAAGCGGCCATCTTCCGTTAACACCCTACCAGAAAGACATAAAAAAGAAAGCCGATGCACTTAACAACGATATTAAAAACTTAGAAGATCAAAAAAATATGATTCTGGCATCCCTTCCTTTTGGACAACGACCAGACATGCTTAGTTTTTTAGAAACAACTGATTTTAAAACTATTAGTCCCGGCAGTTTAACTATTCGTTTACGTGGACTTCGCGCCACTATGGTCGATGAAATTCAAGCCGCAAAAAAAATAGCCCAAAGCCCCAATCCGTTACCTGCCGTTGTAAAAGAAAACATCGTTCAAGATCCCGCGATGATGGATTATATTTTTAAAAAAAGTAATCTTAAGAAAGAGGACCACAGTTCTCTTCTTTGCTATCTTGACGCCGTTTATGGAGAAGGCGCAAAGAAACGTGATCTAGCGATCACGGTGGGCGCCACTATAGCCGGGCTGGGAGCTGGGAGCTTGCTTACTCGCGTTGCTTTAGTAGCGTGGCGTTCTGGCCGTATTTCTGTGGCGGCCTGGAACCTGGCGCAGAAAACGGCAGCGGCAACCGCTGCGGTATCAGGCACCATAATCAGTATTGCGGATACAGCTCGCCTTGCTGAAACCGAATGCAAAGACGCACCTTCGTTTAAAATGAAGGGCCCCGCCACCGAAGGTGATCAATGCAGCAGCACCTCTCTTGAACGTGAAATTGAAGAAGGAAATTGTTTTTTAGGAACGGTTTTGCCAGCCATCGGCGCGAGCCTTTCATTTCATTTGAACCCCAGGGAACTTCGCGGCCTACAGAGCCTAATCACGCGATACAAAGAAAAAAAAGAAGTGAAAGCTTGGCTTAAAACTCGCACACCTCAAACACACTTCCAGAAAATGATCGCCATGCGAGAAAAAGGTAATGTCGCTGAGGCGACTCGGTATGAACAGAAACTAAAAAGTTACATGGAAGCCAACGAAGTGGTTGACCGAAAACGGGTTGGTTCTGGGATTTCGGAAGCACGTTACGTCGAGTTTCCGGATGGGACTGTTGGTATATGGAAAAAAGCAGAACTCACTGTTAGCAGAAAAGACACTCATGCGGCTGCTGCTGAACTTGCCGCCTATAAACTAGATAACTACCTAGGTTACAATCGCGTCCCAATCACTGTATCCAAAAAACTTAATGGTGTAGATGGCACGGTACAACTTCTTGTCGACAATTTAGGAACCTTTAGCAAAGGTCGCGGGCAAGAAGAACTATCTGTTTTTGATTATTTAATTCACAATTTTGACAGAACAAATAATCCGGCTAATTTACTTTACACTAGTGAAGGTCATGCTGTCGCTATTGATCATGGATTTGCATTCAACAAAAAGTGGCCTAAACCACCAGACGGCTCGATTAGTTTTGTAAAAGAGCAAGCCAAAACAACAGCATTTGATGCCCCGGAAAATTCGACCAATTTATTCAACCTCAACGCGGCCCAGTCGCAACGTGACCAAAGATTAATTTCTATTGTTGGCGATCAAAAAGCCTATGAAAAACTAAAGTCCACAACAGATGAAAAATGGCGAGAATTGTTTTCGGGAAATTTAAGTACAGACGAAATTGATTTGTTTTTGAAACGACGCCAAAATGTTATTGATTCGGTAGAGCAAGCCAGAGCACGTTTTGGCGATTCTATTTTTAGCGGACTTTATTCGCCTATCAGGCTTCCCGAATAGGCGAACATTTCTATTAATTCAAAATATCACGGAATCGAATACGTTTCGGAGCTTGATCGCCTAAACGCTTTTTACGATCTTCTTCGTACTCAGTGAAGTTACCGGTGAAGAATTCAACTTTAGAATCACCTTCGAACGCCATGATATGTGTGCAAATTCTATCTAGAAACCAACGATCATGGGAAATAACGACTGCAGATCCCCCAAACTCTAACAACGCTTCCTCTAGGGCACGCATCGTATTTACGTCCAAATCATTCGTTGGTTCATCCAGAAGCAACAAGTTCGCACCCTGCTTAAGGATCTTGGCCATATTCACGCGATTGCGTTCACCACCGGACAAAGTGCCCACTTTTTTCTCTTGATCACCACCAGAGAAATTGAACCAAGATAAGTACTGACGAGCATTCACTTCGCGGATACCTAGCTTAATCGTGTCGTTACCTTCAGAAATTTCTTGGAATACAGATTTGTTAGGATCCAAAGTTTCACGAGTTTGATCGACATAAGCCATTTTCACGGTCTCACCGACTTTAAATGAACCACTGTCTACCTTCTCTTTACCAACGATCATTTTGAACAATGTCGATTTACCCACACCGTTTGGTCCGATGACACCTACGATGGCACCACGAGGAATTGTGAAATTCACATGATCAAATAGGAGTTTTTTACCGTAACCTTTAACGATATCTTTCGCTTCAATAACGATATCACCCAAACGAGGTCCGGGCGGTATGTAGATTTGCATTTCTGCAATTTTCTCTGGAGTCGCTTCTTTCAACAAGCTTTCGTATGCTGATACACGTGCTTTTGATTTCGACTGACGTGCTTTTGGATTCATACGAACCCATTCTAACTCGCGCTCCAATGTTTTGTTACGACGAGTGTTCTCTTTTTGTTCCTGAGATAAACGTTTATCTTTTTGTTCCAACCAAGACGTGTAGTTTCCTTTGAACGGAATTCCTTCACCACGATCGAGTTCAAGAATCCACCCCGCAACGTTATCCAAAAAATAACGATCATGGGTAACCGCAATAACCGTTCCCGGGAATTTGTGCAGATATTGCTCAAGCCAAGCAACACTTTCTGCATCCAAATGATTCGTAGGCTCATCCAATAACAAAATATCTGGCTCGCTCAGCAGCAATCGGCACAAAGCCACACGACGCTTTTCACCACCAGATAGAGGCTTTACGATGGCATCGCCATCCGGACAGCGCAAGGCATCCATAGCGTATTCTATTTTTTGATCAACTTCCCAGCCGCCCAGAGTTTCGATTTTTTCTTGAAGAACACCTTGTTTTTCAATTAGGTCGTTCATCACATCAGGATCTAAATCAGGATCATTAAATTTTTCAGAAATGGCGTTGTATTCTTTCATTAATTTAGGCAATTCACCCATGCCCGAAAAAATATTTTCTTTGACGGTCGCATTTTCGTCTAATTCCGGTTCCTGCTTCAAGTACCCTACACGCATTTGTTTGGCAGGAAATGCTTCACCTAAAAACTCTTTATCTTCGCCAGCCATAATTCTAAGCAAAGACGATTTTCCTGAACCGTTCAAACCAAGAACGCCAATTTTAGCCCCGTAAAAATATGACAAGTATATGTTTTTAAGCACGTAACGATTAGGGGGGTATACTTTAGAAACCCCTTTCATTGTGTATATAATTTCTTCAGCCATGATATGTCCTTTGAGAGAATAGTTCCCCAAAGTAGTTCTTTTTCAAGGGCTTATCAAATTTTTTTTCAAATATTTTCTTGTCAAAAAAACTTTTATTTGGTGCACTGTCGTCCTTACTAATACGATTTGAATCAGAAAAAAAGAGTGCATGACAATTAAAGACAAAAACAGCCAAAAACCAAAGCCGAAAGGACGCAAATGCGCCCCTCAAAGGCCGTCCCTGCTTGAAAAGGCTGACAGTGGCACTCATCAAAGCCCAAAAGACCAAAGATTCAAAGAGCGCTGGCTAGAACTCAACAGCGACGTGCAATCAGCACTGTGCTACTGGAACGATTTGACCGAAAAATACGACGGCAAAATGAATCGCGACCAAGAACAATTGCACGAAATTAAATCACTTTTAAAAGAACTACAGAAGAAAATTAGGGTTTTTGGCGAATAGCCAAACATAGTCATCAGGCGAATAGCCAAAAAGTTTTCAACGTACATATAAATTTTAACCCAGAACAGTTCTAATTTAGAATCCAGATTTGATTTTGATAGTCGCTAGGCTCAAAGCTGGGAAGTTACTTCATAACTTCCCAGTGCATCCCGTCGCTGGTGTCGCTGACTGCGATTTTCATTTGATTGAGTTGATCGCGGAGTTGGTCTGATAGAGCGAAGTTTTTTTCTGCTCGGGCTTGTTTGCGTTCGTCGATCAGTTTTTCTACAGTTTTGATATCGATTTTGTAGATTTCAATGAGCTTATCGTCTAAGAATTTCAAGAAAGAAGCGGCGTTTTCTCCAAACAAACAAGTCAATTTGCTTAGCTTATCAAAAAATAATTTTAACTGAGCGCATTTTTCAAGTATGGCAGGGTTTGGCTTCATGCCCCGCTTTACACCTTGATTAAACGCCTTAGTAACTTCGTAAATAATAGCAATCACCTCGACCATATTGAAATCATCACTTAAAGATACCATCACCCGATTCCATAAGGCCTCGGTGGCCGGAGTCATTTTAGCCGACGACATATCTGGTTGATAAGAATCTGCAATCGCCAATGAAGAATACACTCGCGCTAAGTTTGAAATCGTTCTGTGAATCACTTCATCACTAAAATCAGCAACACTGCGATAGTGAACCGACAAAATCATAAATTTATAAATCTCGGCATGATATTTTTCCGCAAATTCGCGCATGCTTAGGATATTCCCAACCGATTTACTCATCTTCTGACCCGAGAAATTTAACATATGCCAGTGTATCCAATATTTGGAAAATGTTTTATGAGTGCATCCTTCGGTTTGGGCAATTTCGTTTTCGTGATGCGGGAACATCAAATCAGTTCCACCACCGTGAATATCGATCTGATCGCCAAAGATAGCTTTGTTCATAGCAGAACATTCGATATGCCATCCTGGACGCCCCTTGCCCCAAGGCGAATCCCACGATGGCTCCCCTGGTTTCGCGGATTTCCACAATGCAAAATCCATTGGATTGCGTTTTTTTTCTTCTACTTCAACTCGAGCACCGGCCATAAGCTCATCTACATTGCGACCGCTTAATTTTCCGTAGTCTTTAAATTTTTCGATAGAAAACCAAACGTCACCATCAACTACGTAGGCAGTTTCATTTTTAACCAAAGTCGAAATCATTTCGTTAATCGCAGGCAAATGTTCAGTCACACGAGGATTTAAATCATGTGGACGCAGACCCAAAATTTGAAAGTCTTTTTTGTATTCATTTATGTACTGTTCTGTTAACGCTTCAGACGTTACCCCTTTTTCATTCGCTCGACGGATAATTTTATCTTCAATGTCGGTAAAATTCATAGCGTAAGTCACTTTGTAGCCGATCAGCTCAAGGTAATTGCGAATCATGTTAAACAGCACTGGACCGCGAAAGTTTCCGACGTGCAAAAAATCATAAACCGTTGGACCGCATACATAAATACGCACATCGGGCGCATTCATCGGCTTGAAAACTTCTTTAGTTCTACTCAGCGTATTGTATATTTTTAATTCCATGACTCTATAAATCCTTAGTTATTTCATCGAATCTAAAACTTTTTGAGCGCGCGCAATCAATGAGGCCTTCGTCATCAGTGGAACTAGGATTTTAAGTTCTGTTCCATGAGGCTTACCAATCACGGCTACACGCATCGGCATAAACAAATTTTTACCTTTGGTCTGCGATTTGTTTTTAACCGCGTCTTGCAGTTTATTGAAGTCATCTTCCGTGAAGGAATTTCCCGCGAATTCTGTCACTGCATTTTGCCATTCTTGCACTACGGCTCGTGACGTTGGCCATCCCAATGCTTCTGCCGATTCAGGCAATATTTCAAAATATTTATCATCAAGTAGTTTATAAAACGGAACCGCGTCAGATACGATTTCTAGATAATTTTTGAAAACTTCAAGCGATTGGAATTTCCAAGGACGATCTTCAGGGAATGAAATATTATTTGCCTTTAAGAAAGGCTCAATCAAGCCCCATAACTCAACCGGAGCCTTGGCACGCAAGTGCTGGGCATTCACCCACTTCAATTTCACGCGATCAAATACAGCGCCTGATGAGTGCAAGCGATCTGTAGAAAATGAATCAATCATTTCTTGCAATGACAGAATCTCTTTCTCTTCTGGATGTGACCAGCCAAGTAGCGCTACGAAGTTCAGCAAGGCTTCAGGCAAATAGCCTTCTTCCCGGAATTGATTACAACTGGTCGCGCCTTTACGTTTAGATAATTTTTGTCGGTCATCATCCAAAACTAACGACACGTGACCAAACTGAGGAGTTGGCCACTTCATCGCTTCGTAAATCATTAATTGACGAAGACTGTTAGATAAATGCTCTTCCGCGCGCAGAACATGCGAGATTTTCATTTTGTAATCATCCACTACACAGCAGAAATTATAAACCGGCATACCATCCGAACGAAGCAGAACGAAATCCCCAACCATGTCCGAAGGGAAATGAACGTCACCGCGAATGAGATCTTTTAGATGATAATCCTTTTTCAAATGACGAGTCTTAAAACGGACGACCGCTTTCTCACCCGCTTTGATTTTAGTCTGCGCTTCAACCAAAGGCATATTTTCATAAGGACTTTCTAAATGAGGATGGGCCGCACCATCAGCCATTTGAGCTTGTCGTTGAGCCTCAATCTCTGCATCCGTCATGAAGCAATAATAAGCTAATCCGCGTTTTAGCAGATCTTGTGCGACTTCATCATAAATTTTCAATCGCTCTGACTGCTTGTAGGGACCATACGATCCCATATCTTCAAGCGTTTCTGCATTCGGGCCTTCATCCCAACTCAGCCCCAGCCATTTCATGTCGGCAAGAACCATCTTCAATGATTCCATCGACGAACGTTCTTGATCGGTATCTTCAATCCTTAAAATAAATTTGCCCTTGTGTTTACGAGCATAAAGAAAGTTGTAAAGAGCCGTGCGCGCACCACCAACGTGAAGGTATCCAGTCGGTGAAGGTGCATAACGAAGACGAACTTCAGAGAAGTAATTTGAGTTATTTTCCATTCGGCCATTAAAGACCAGGGGGTACTAAAAATCAACTATTATGCGTCATTTACAAGGAAGTTATGCCTTATTCTGAGACAATCGCGGTTCGTGATTGTAACCCGCATCAATACCCCACACAATGAAGGTTTGGGAGTCTAAATGAATCTTGAGTACAAGTCAGAACTAAAAAAAATCGTAATACAGGTTGAACTCGAGAAACTAGAAGGACAACTCGGGTCACTTTTTCAGTTTATCAACGAAAAAGATCTGGCGGGCTTTTTCATCCATAGTATTTACTTAAAAAATGTCTTACGCCTTTTGATAGATGAACATTGGATTCAAAGCAAAAATGTAACTGATGAAATTCAATTCGAACGTTTTATAAAACCGTTTCTAAATGTCGAACTTAAACCCTTACTTTTCCTACAATCTTTCTTTACTGATACCAGTATTGGCGGATTGCACTTAGCCTTAAAAGCCATCACCGCCACGGAATCGTTCTTACTAAAAAGTATTAAATCAAAATCCTACGATTTTCAAAAAAAGTTCTTACAGATCGCCTTGATGCAAATGTCGGAACTCTACGAACTAGAACATCAGCTTAATTCCGACAGAAAGAAAACAGATTCAGCCGCTCGACTTTCTTTGTACCGGGCCTTTGATGTCTTGGATGATATATTTGAACTGGGCTATTTGTTAAATGAAGTGCCAGAGATAAATCAAAAAGAACGACTCTATGAGGGTGCCGGTGTCGGCGTTCAATCCAGCTATGCCACCACGGTTTTAGCGCTGCGATATTTGAATCTAGCGAAAGGATCACGCTTTATAGACCTCGGCTCTGGCTATGGTCGAATCGGGTTAGTGATTGGACTAATGCGTCCAGATATTCAGTTCACTGGATACGAGTTTGTTAAAGAACGAGTCGATATCGCTAATAAAGCCAGCGAGCATTTGGGCCTGAGCCAACATGTTAGATTCGCGACTCAAGATTTAGCTAGCACCGACTTTAAAATTCCACCTGCAGATACCTACTATATTTTTGATTCTTTCACAGACGCCAGCTACGCCATTATCATGGATCAGCTTCAAGAGTTGAGTTTGGATAGAAAAATAACGGTAGTAACTAAAGGCAATGCAAAACTGTGGATGAAAAATCAGTATTGGTTAGAACCGCAGGAATTCAATGATGGAAATTTATGCTTATTTCGGTCTAGAGCCAGACCCAGAATTTAACCGGTCTTACCTACGCAAGACCGATCATATAAAATATACTAGAAATTAGTTTGCTGCCGGAGCCGCTTCTTCAGTCGCTGCTGCTTTTGGCAAAGATGGTTGTAAAAGTTTAGCTTCTAAAAGAACGCTAACTTTATCCGCGCCATTTACGTTTTTACCCTGTGCGTTTACAACTTCGTAACGACCAGATGATTTTTGAGTGATTGTGAATTCTTTAAGTTTAACGGGAACAAATCCAGTGAATTTTACTCGTGCTGGTTTTTTTTCGCCTTTTTTTACTGCAACTTTCTTAGCCATGATGGACTCCGTGTTTAGTTCAAACATCGACAACATCGTCGAGTTCGATTGTTATTCAAATTAATTGGAGTCCCGTTGTAATGACGACAGGTGAACTGGTCAACCCTTAGATTCGATTCTGTAGAGATTATCTTATGACCTATTTCTCGGCAACTTATCCATTTAGCCCAATACTCCCATTTCGGGAGTTATCGCCAGAATAATAGCAAGGCGGCAAGCAGAGTTTTAGTTCAATCAGCGCTCAATAGCGCCAAGGTCCATAGCAGAGCCACTAACCTTACGTACGATAGGACCGAACGTTGGCCGAGCCTCGGTGAATGACGTGACGGGTTGGTATAACACGGGATGAGCCGACACCGCATCTAAATTTGCCGTCGAACCATCTATCAACACTGAACCCGCATCGGGAACAAACGACGTTGTATCCAACAAGACTGCTGCACTACTAATAATATTTGCTACTCCACTGATAGGCCCTGGGTTGGTGGCGTAAGAGTATGTGTAGCCAACGGTGCTCCAAATATCCTTGATGTAGTTTTTTCCCAAACGAGTGTCACCACCCGCCGTCCAACCAGCATCGACTTCTTGGGTCGCTCGTAGACCTATCCTCACCCGTTGCGGACTCGTGATCACATTATTCCAAATCTCAGCGACTTGTTTCGTCGTCGACAGCTGAAAGATCATAGCGCCGTCATAGTCTCCGGTTGAACCTGTGGCATAGATCGTGTTGTTATAAAAATAGAGCTTGCCGGGACGGAAATTAGCCTCAGAGCCTGGATGATCGCCACCGTAATGGATGAATGAACCTAAATCGCCATTTTTATTAATCACATTACCGTATACAAATGTGTCGGCCAGTGCAGGATAATTTGCGGCGGCAGTTTCAGTCCAATCTTCGGGTTCAACCAGATCTAGCGCGCGTGAACCATCTTGAATGTAATTATAACGAATGATAGCCCCGACAGATCGGTCTTTCAACGCTGCACCACCATTGCGCGAAGGACCAATGCGGTTAAATTCGTAAGTGATTCGTAGACTCTGCATATAGAGATTATGCTCGTAACCATCCACACCATTATTGTAGATGTAATTGCCCGCAACGCGAATGTCTCGCGTGATCGTAGCAATCCCGGCTCCTATTTCAACCGAACGGCTAAAAATACCGTTTGTACAATCGGAGACTATGTTGTCGGCAAGAGTAATATTAGCTCCACGTTCTATCCAGATACACGCGCCGAAAGAACTATAGGTACTCGTTACCCCCTTAGAGTTCGTAAATGAATACGACGCAGTAGCCTGGCGAATATCCAGACCGTCCACTTGAATGTACGTCGGAAAAGCTGTACCCCAATCCTGCGAACCTAGCCGGTCAATTAGGACAATTGCACGTGTTTCCTGAAGGTCACCGGCATACACGAGTCCGCGACGTACCACAGCGTTTTGACCGCTAATAATGGGGCGTTCACCGTTTGGACCTTTGACTCCGCAAACACGCACTGGAGCGTTCGCCGTTCCTTGAGCCGCGAGCAAAATATGCCCCCGATAAGGTGTCGAGGAATAAAATATGCGGACGGTATCACCCGCCTTCAAACTGCCCCAAGGAACAAGATCCAGAGTAGCTAATTGATTAGCCCCCGATCCCACCTGGTAGTCCACGCCTTTGTTGGAAGGTAGGCACGCATCAACCAACTTGGTGTCAGTCGCAGTGGAAGAAGAATCCGGAGTCATCGCAGGGTCGCTCAATCCCGAATTCGAAGAACTGTCAGACAGGATACGGGTTTGAGTTTGGAAACCACTACTACAATTTTGGAATGCAATTAATTGAATACTTATAAAAAGGAGAACAACAAACCTTCGAAAAAGTGACACCCCGACCCCCTTAAAACTACACTTCTATAGTAGTCCAAACTCACACACAAAAAAAGGGATTCTAATTCTCAAAAGGTCAATGGATCATTATGGTACAGCACCGATTCATTCGCGGGTACATCAAATGAATCTATACAACGGCCGAATCGACCGTCCCAGATGTAGGCAGTTCAACCGCTAAGATTTACTTAGCTACGTCTAAACCGAAAATTTCTTTCAATTCTGGCTCTTGGAAAAGATCGTTGCCTTTAGTCGCTAACGATAATTCTTTAAAAAGAAGAGTACGTGCAGTATCTAGCATTTTACGTTCACCGAAGCTAAGTTCTTTATCTACTTTAAGTACGAAAAGATCTCTCAGTACTTCTGCGATTTCGTAAACAGAACCCGTTTTGATTTTTTCCATGTATTCACGGTAACGACGGTTCCATGTTTGATTATCAATTTTAACTTCACGTTCTTTAAGGATACCAACTACTTTGTCGGCCTCTTCTTGGGAAATAATTGGTCTCAGTCCAACGGACTTAACATTGTCACGAGGAATCATGATTTTCATGCCTGTTTCAATGATTTGGACGGAATAGAATGTCTGTTTATTACCTAAAATCTCTTTGGTTTCGATAGCGAGAATACGTCCGACACCATGACCTGGATAGACTGCATTTTCACCAACCTTAAATGTTACCATGAAACCTTCTTTCGAAAAAAGAGCGAAGCATCAACCGAGAGAACTCTATCAAGATTGACACGTTTTATCAAACCAAACCCGTCGGTATTGAAAAGATTACCCCAAGCAGCCAACCTGCTCGCTTTAACCGAGGTGACTATACCACAGTGGGCAGCTAAAGCCTTCTAAAAACTCTGAAATTGTCATTTTCACAGCTGTAATTTTTGCTGATTAAACAAAGAACACTTAAATTTGATTTTTTGAAATCCACGAATGCCCAAATCCCAAGCAATTTCCATAACTAAAACCTAACCTCAGTATCGAAATGTCCCCTTGTCTGTTGGCACAAGCTCTGCTTTATGTAGCTACATCCACAAATAAAGGAGCCAAAATGGGGAAAAATTTAGGACTACTGAGTGTTTTGCTTATGTTTTCATCATCTCTGTATGCAGGAAATCTAAGCGTTAAGGTAACCAACCAAATTGTGAACGCGAAAGTGTGCAACCTACCTGCTGGAGTTAAAGAAGTTTACTTCCAAGTCGGTCAGAAAGGTTACGCCAAGAATGGGATCGAACAACGTGAGAACTCTTTCGAGAGTGGTTGCGCGGTTAAATCGTACAACAACGTCTCTAACGATCTATTCTTAAAAGGCGGCGAAGTTGTAGCTTCGTACACTAAAGATGGCAAAAAAGTCTTTATGAACGCCGACATCCCCGCAAAACAACCTCTTGAACCTTCTCCCATCGTAGTTGCTCCAACACCAACTCCTCGCCCAGGCACTGAACCGGTTGTGACTCCACGACCTGGAACAGAGCCAACGCCGACTCCTCGCCCGGAACCAACTCCGGTTTTAAAAACAACTCCTGATGATAAAGTTCGCACGTACGGTGAACAAGCCGCTAACTTTATGGCGAATCGTGTGGTGGAAACTTACGGTCAAATTGAAAACTACCGTTTCAATTTTTACCAAGGCTTCAGAAAACAATCAAATCTGTACGCAAATCTAGGTATCGCTGTAGAAAGCCTTCCTGAATATCATAATGGTCTTCGAAATGGTTTATCTCAAGGTGGTAATGACGGTTTACAAAACGGTCGCAACGAAGGCGCTCGTGTGGGATCGGCCATGGGGCAATCGCAAGCTCGTGCGCGTTTCCAAAATTCAGTGGGTAATGCGGCCGGCTTGAACGTAACTGCTGGCGCGCAACCGACGGGTGATGATTTCCAAGGTTTAGGCTCGCCAGTAGCGCAACCGGATTTTGCATCGCAGTTGTCAGCGTACAACAATGATTTCTTGAATGAAACTCGTCGTGGGTTCAACATTGATTTAGCGGATGATATTTTATCTGATATCTATGGTAACAACTGGAATCTATCTGATTACTACGGATGGACCGATTACAGATACGATACGCTATTTTCTAGCTGGAAAGCAGAGAACGCATTCACTTTACTATTAAACAAAAAACTAGTTCGTGAAAATTCAGATCCAGGTAAAATTCAAGCTAACAATCAAATGGTCGCGAAATACCGCGAAATCACTGATGCTAGTCAATATTCTGATGCGGATGAATCCCGCCAACAATTCAAATATGAATTCGTATCCCAGTACAATTCTGTGATCGGTCGAAAATGGAACAGCGAAGTTTACGGTCGTCCTAATTATGCCGCTCAAGCTCGTGGTGAATACTACTTCGTGCAAGCGCTTCGTGCGTATGCGCAGAAACTAGGTCATGCTCGTGGTTATGGCCAAAGCTACACTCAAGCTAGCCGTCAAGGTTACCAACAAACTTTGGGTGCCGCTTACCAAGATTCGTTTGCACAAACGGTAGCCTATTACACTAACAATCCCGTGATCGAAAATGTACGCGTACAAGTTCAAAACCAATCTGGTTTAACAACAGTATCAGTACTAGACAGCATTTATCCAAATGTACTAGAAGCTACGAATTTAGGTAAAGCCCCTGGAATAGTGCACGTGACATTGTCTGGTGCCGGTATCGCAGCACTTCCTGCTGGCAGCACAGTCGGTATGGACGTTCCGGGTTTAACTCGTGTTACTACCGCCAAACTTTTAAATACACCGGCACAAATCGCTCAGAATGTGAAACCTAACAAAGCAGTGACCGTTAACATCAGCATCCGCGCTGGCGGCCAAACCTACTCGCAATCGCAACAAATTATGGTTTCATGGTCGCAAACAGTGAAACAGGCGGCGGTTGATGCCAATGTTTCTCGTGAAGCGGCTTTAGCCCAATACATTGCAGCTCAGTTGGCACAAGAATGGAAAGACAACGGTTTGTTTGATGGCAACCCATACGCCAAGAAACCTTTAGAAACTCTTGCGGGCCAGTACGTACAATTAGTTCAATCCTTACCAGCAGCAGAACAAGCAAAATTAAAAAAATACAATTCAGCGCTGACTGCCGGTTACGGTAAAAAACCGTTCTTATTCAGTGGTAAATGGAAATCAGTAGAAGGTTTGTTTAAACAAATCGGCTACAAGATGCCCTAGTTTATGAAACCTAACCGATACTAAGCAAATGACTCACACAGCGCCGGCGATCCCGGCGCTTTTTTTTCGTTTACAAAGTAAAACTAAGCCGCGACTGGCCGACATCAAAAATTTCTTAACACCTTCACCATTTTGTTTGATCATAAATGCACTCATAAAAAGAATTCAATGAATTGTATTGAATGAAAAGGATCCCGTGGAAGCGATTATTTTGATTACTGATGTTGTCGAAAAACTAATTTTGTTAGTTATGTTTCTTTTGTCCATTTGGTCGATCAGTATCATGATCGATAGAAGGAAAAATTTGAATTCCCTGATTTCAATTGATGATTTTGGCAAAATTAAATCCATCTTAACCGAAGGAGCGGGAATGAATTCTTCTAAATTAGAGAGTTTAAAAAAACACGTCAGCGGACAAACTTCTTATTTAGGGCGCGCATTTCAAAATATATTAGCGACATCGAGTCAACCCGAAGCCATCGATCGCGTTGTTTTAGCCTACACTCGTGAAGAACGTTTGAAATTAGAAAAAGGACTATCTGTTTTAGCTACTTTGGGTTCAAATGCTCCCTTCATTGGTTTATTTGGTACTGTTCTTGGCATCATTCGCGCGTTTGCGTATTTAGGTTCACAATCGGGTTCATCAGCAGTGATGAGTGGAGTGTCGCAAGCATTGTATGCGACAGCACTGGGTTTGTTCGTTGCGATCCCTGCCATCATCGCGTTTAACGTTTTCACTCAAAGTGTAAAAAAATTAAATTCGCAATTGGACACCCTGAAAGATCTTTACGTAGCGCAAATCCTAGGTGGGAAATAAGTATGGCTGGATCAGTTCCCGATAGCAGCAGCGAAGATTCCGGAATAATTTCGTCAATCAACATCACTCCGTTCGTTGACGTCGTTCTGGTTCTGCTTGTTATCTTCATGGTCACGGCACCCATGCTGGTGAAAGACATACTAGAAATCAAACTACCTAAAACATTAACTGGTGATGGTAAAATGCTGCAAACATTGGGTGTTGCCGTTAACAAAGACGGCAATATTTTATTGAATGGGCAAATCACTGACGAAGAGGGCTTGAAAGTGGCCGCGAAAGAAGCATTGGGAAAAGACCCTACCTCTCAAGCCATCATCAGTGCGGACGTTGAGGCTGCTTATGGCAAAGTTGTTCGAGTGATCGACATTTTGAAATCAAATGGGGTTGAACGTTTCGCTGTTCAAATTGAAAAAGAGGAAAAGAAATAGTGTCCATAAACTGGCGTCATCCTTTAGTTCAATCGGCGCTGATTCACTTGGTATTAGCACTTGGGGTTGGGATTCTGTTTTTTAAACCTAAATCCGAAAAGAAAACTGTAAAATTTGAAGTTTACGAAAATGTTAAAGTTGTACCGAAGACTTTAAATTTAGAGCCACCTAAAGCAGAACCCGTTAAACCGACGCCTCCCCCACCGGATACAAAAAAAGTTTTCGGTGTCAGTCGTAAAGCCTTAACTTCGGCCGCGCCCGATGCCTCTTCCGCCGAAGTAAAATCAGGAAACACTGTTGCAAAAGAAATGGATAATTTGAAATTAGATCCGAGCGATGCCGATTCATTGCCCATACCCGCTGATGAATTCCTGGTTACGTCTATGCCAGTATTGGTATCTGAAGTTCGCATTCCTTATCCTGACGAAGCCAAGAAAGCTGGAATTGAAGGTCCAGTCGTTATGGACCTCCTCATTGATGAGCAAGGCAAAGTACGCCAAGTGACTTTGATTAAAGGACCTGGTTTCGGTTTGAATGATGCGGCCTTAGCGGTCATCAAAAATTTCCAGTTTCGTCCGGCTCGCATTAAAGATCAGTCCGTCGCGGTAAAAATTAGGTACACATACCGATTTATTTTAGAAAATAGATAGAGGTGAAAATGAAAATAGCTCTTTGCTGTTTATTGGCCACGATCGGCCTGTACGCACAAACAAATGAAGGCCCAGCTACGACAGAATCTCCAGCCGAAGTGGCGGTGGCAGGTACCCTTTCTTTTAAAGGCCGAATTTTAGAGAAAGGAACGCAGCTTCCCTTAAAAGAAGTGAATGTTTTTTTATTACCTTTAAAACTAAAAGTACAAACAGATAGTAAAGGTGATTTCTTATTTGAAAACTTACCCCCAGGTGACTATCAACTTGTTGTCAATTTATCTGGCTATAAAAAATTAGAAAAAGATATCACTCTCGATGAAAGCACAAAAAAATTAAAACACTACGTCGAGAAAGATTCCTATTTAGCATTTGAAACCACCGTGGTTGGTCAAAAACAAAAACGTGATCAAACTCAGAAGACATTAACGCAAGAGCAATTTCTATCTATGCCTGGTAGTGGCGGTGATCCTGTCAAAGCCGTTCAGAACTTGCCTGGCGTAAACCGCGTCCAAGGATTTAGTTCGCAAGTGGTTGTTCAAGGCGGCGAGCCAAAAGACACTTCGTACAATATCGATGGCCATGAAATTCCTATTGTATTTCACTTTGGTGGTTTAACTTCAGTTGTAATGCCGGAAGCCTTGGGGCAAGTCGATTACCTATCGGCAGGCTATGGTTCTGATTTTTCGCGTGCTACCGGCGGAATCATCGGTTTAGTGACACGCAGCCCAGAGCCTGGCGAGCGTAAAAAGAAATCGTTCTTCTTTGCGGACAATTTAAAACTCGGTGGTTTATATGAAGCCAATATCGATGATAAAAGCGATTTCTTAATCAGTGCCCGCGCCAGTTATGTTGGAATATTCTTGGGTGCCATCGCCAAAGATCGTGATGATTTTAATTTAACCGTAGCTCCTGAATTTTATGATATCACGGGAATCTACAATCGCAAACTCGACGAAAAACAAAATTTGAAAATAGTTAAACTGGCTTCGCGGGATACACTCGCTTTTGTTTTGAAAGAACCGTTTAAGACAGATCCGGCATTCCGTGGACGTTTCTATAATGAAACCCAGTTCTATCGTTTCATTCCTCAGTGGACTTACAAAGTCGATAGTGAAACTCAGTACAAGTTTTCAACAGGTGTTGGACAAAACCAAATCGTTGTTGATTTAGGCGAACAGTACCTCGCCATACGAACTAACGTTTTAACTGTCAGAGCGGAAGGAGAAAAAGTATTTTCCCCAACTTGGACTTCGCAACTTGGCATAGACAGTTTTTTGGGCGAAGGAACGGCTAAAGTCAAAATCTCTCAAACAGCAGATGATGGCGGCGTTAATAACCCATTTTCTTCGGGCGAAGTAAAAGAGCAAAACACACGATCAAGCCAAGTGTTTAATGGTCTTTATAATCGCCACGAATTTAAAATAGATGATTGGACCCTGACCCCCGGAGTGCGATTAGACATGTTTCAATCAACGAAAGAAACGTATCTGACTCCTCGCTTGGCCGTGAAATACAACCTTAGCCCATCGCTGTTGTTAAAAGCAGCGGGCGGTCGTTACTATCAGCCATCGGAAGGGCGTGAACAAGATAAGGTGTTTGGGAACCCAGACATTAAGTCTCCTCGTGCAGACCATTTAACAGTTGGTTTCGAAAAAGACTTTAGGCAAGCCGGCGATTCGGGTTTGACTTGGCAAACTAGTTATTTCGACAAGTGGCTAGATCAATTAGTGTCGCAGTCGTTTAAACAAGTAGAACGAGACGGCGTTATGGTCGATGAGAATTACAACAACTCGGGCAGAGGCCGCGCCTACGGTGTGGAAACTCAGATTAAATGGAACGATATCCATTGGGACGTTTGGTTAAGCTACACGTGGAGCGAGAGCTTCCGTTGGAACGATCGCGTAGCTAAATATAAACACGAATACGATCAAACACACAATTTCAATTTAGTTGCCGGTAAAAAACTAGAAAACAATTGGAAAATCGCTGGGCGATTTCGTTACGTGACGGGAAACCCCTATACACCTATTGTTGGTGGTACATTTGATTCTGATAACGACGTATATTTACCTCAACGGGGCAGTTTCTATTCAGAACGTTACAAAGATTTCTATCAATTAGATCTACGCATCGATAAAAAGTGGATCTCTGATGAAGAAATTTGGACACTGTATCTAGACATTCAAAATGTGATGAATACAAAAAATACAGAATCGATCGAATATTCATATAACTATTCAAGCAAAGATTTTATTTCTGGTTTACCATTTTTACCGGCCTTCGGTATCAAAGGAGAATTCTAATGAAACAGCTAGTTTTAATTACTATATTGGCCAGTTATTTAACTTCTTGCCAAGATTCAAAGCTACCTAAATATGTTGAACTCACTGATTTACGAGTGCTCACGCTAATTGCCGACAAACCAGAAGTGAACCCCGGTGAATCTGTTTCCATTACTCCGGTTATATCGGATGTGGCCGAAACTACGTCGTTGACCTACGAAGCCTACGGCTGTGTAGATCCCGGTGTGGCATTGGGCGCCGAACCCACATGTGCTGGCAACGCAACTAAAGTAGCATTATCTCAAAACACTATCACATCGGCTACCAATAGCGAGATGGCTCAAAATTTTACAGGTTCGGCGCCGTCGTTCACTGCTGTCATTCCTGGTGAAGCTACCATATTTAATCAACGATCTGATCTGGACAAATATAATGGCGTTGGTTATTTGATCGAATACAAAATTTCAAACACGCGCGGCCAGACAGTAAATACGGTTAAACGTATTTTAGTTAGTAATAAAGCGAGCGGAGAGAAAAATCAAAACCCTGTTGTAGCGCAATTGCAATCTAACGGCGTCAGTCTAGGCACCAATGATTTTCCATTGGGTGGTAAGTTTACTATCGGAATGGTTTTCAATCCCAGCAGCTTCCAAATCTACACACAAAGGAAAGATGATGGATCATCCGAGAATAAATCAGAAGAGCTAACTACGACATGGTTCATCACTGACGGCGTGCTAAAATATTTCCGCAGCAGCAATCAAGAAACCAATGAATACGAAGCTCCTGCGTCCGTTCCTACGACTAGAAAAAGCTTCTTGATTTCTATTTCCCGTGATTCTCGCGGCGGCGCCACATATAAAAGAATATGTGGCGGGTGCTAGATGAAATTAGGTTTTTTATTCTGTGTTTTGATTGCGGTTGTCGCCGAAGGTAAAGTTTATTGTGAACATCCCGACGACTGCCCGCCGGCCATCAATCAATTGCAGTATAAAAACAAACGTTGTACCGCCTTCTTAGTTGCCCGAGATCTAATAGCAACCAATCGCCATTGCTTGCCTGAAACGATGATAAAAGAACGCGAAGCTTGTAACGGAATCAGTTTTGTCTTTCCGAAATCGAAGAATCATGAACCCGAAGTTTTAAAATGTAAAACGATCGAGTTTTTATCAGAACCTCTGATTCCAAACTCCGTAAATGTTGACTTAGCGGTTCTAAGAACTCAAACATCGACTAATCGTGAGCCACTCAGTTTTTCTCAAGATGGCTTCCAAAATGAAAAGCAATACACCATTTACAAAATCGATCCGAATCAGGAAACCGGCGGCGGTATTGTCGTTAAAGCCAACTGCGATGCCATTCAAAATTCAATTATCAATCCTTACTTTTCTTCGGATAAAAGCCCGATCGTGAATTTCATCCCGTGCCAAGTGATACCTGGAAATTCAGGTTCGCCGATTATGTCATCGGGAAATGAAGTTCGCGGCATTATCCATTCTAGTTCCGATGGAAAACTATTTCAGTTATTTGAGGATCAAAGACGTAGGATGGACACTAAAATATATTCCGCTTTTGGAACCAGTTTCGCATGCGTTCATTTAGATTTATTTTCTTATCCAAGATATAATCACTCTGCCTGCCACGTTAAAATTACCACCGATTCTGCGCGACAGCTTGAAAAACAAAAAAATGACGACCTATCAGAGAAAATTAATAAACAAGTTAAGCAAGAATTTGATAAGTTTTCGGAAAAACTGAAAACGTTGAGAAACGAAAAAATGTACATGATGCAATGGAAGTTTGGGCCACTAGATAATAAAATGGAATCTAGGAATCATTTCGTTTATTCGCCTTTATGCTATAACGAAAAAGCTTATAAACACGACCGTGTGGAATCGTTGAGTTTAGACTTACTTGAAATTGAAATGAAAAATGAAATTGACGATCGTTTAAGATACAAATTCGATTTGAAATCAAAAATTCACAAGAACAAAGTTTTTCTTGAATTAAAACAAGATCAACGTGTGAAAGTGGATATGAACTATTCTTTTGATGTTAAACAGTTCTTTGTCCACGCCTGCAAACCCTAATGTCGTGATATCGATCAGTCATTTTCACTCATTTTGAGACAGGTTAAAATTCGATTAAATCGTCAGAAATCAATGCCTTACTGTCCCTTCCGAATTGTCACTTTGTCTAAACTTTAGACACCCTTTTGTAATCTTTTCTATTTAAACAGTTGCGCAAGACTCCTCGCGGTTTGCAATTCACACGTCTGAATCGAAATCCCTAAAAGGAGATTTTATGAAATTAGTGAGCTGGTTACTAACAACGTCTATGGTCCTTCCTCAATTTAGCTACGCCCAAGCGCAAGGTCGCCCAAGCGATGCTGAAATCGCAGCAATGAGACAGCAAGCCCAACAACCATTGGTGCCACAGATTTTGTCAGTAGATACTAAAAAATTGTATCTAAACGATGCCGCTAACTCTAGCCGTGCGATGAAGTCATCTCTGTTTTCAAAACGTGAACAACTTTCTAAAACGCACAAAAAACTAGGCGATGCAAGAGACCGTGCATTTACTGACATGGATAAAGACTACGCTTTATTAAATCCTGAAACAGGTATGACTTTCTGGGAAGAAGCCCAGGCCCTAAAAAATGGCGATCTGAGCGTCGTAACCTCTAAATACCCGGATCAAAAATTAAAATTGAAGTTAGGTAAATTACTAAAACCAGATCTAATTAATTTGCTTCACTTCATGACCTGGATGCGTGCGAATGGCTTAATAACATTTAAATCATTAATGGCTAACGATAACGACGGCATCCTGGAATTAGGCAAACTCAAAATCGAAGACGTACCATACGAAGTTGACGGCCCTACTTATGTAATTACCAAATTTAAAGACGTTGAAAAGGCTCTTTCTGAAAACGAGTTATTCAGTGTTAGAAACTATCATAAACGTATGAAAGATGCCGTTGGTGATTTCATGCTTGGTAACGACAGCAAAGCCATCAATCACGAGCACACTTGGCTGCGTGGTTTGATCGATGTTAAAGAAATGGAACCACGCATTCGTCCTCTTGTTCGCTCTATCTTCGAACAAGAGATGAAAAATCTAGAACTTGTAAAAATGAATCCGTATACAAAGAAACTAGAAGGCAATATCGAACTGGTTAACCATATCGCTCGCCGTGTTCCCGCTATCTTAACTATCAAATACTTTGGTTTTGAAGGTTTTTCGCCAGAAAAAATTATGGAATGGTCACGTGCTACGCAAGATGACTTCTTCCACAATGTTGTAGGCGATCCAAAGAAAGCCCAAACCGCAGTTAAAGCTGGTCAGGAAATGCAGTCACAGCTGGTAAAACTAGTTGATAGCAAATTCAAAAGCATAGCATCGCTAGCTCAAAAACCTCGTGAAGAGCAAACCATCCTTGATCGCATGGTTATCACAATCGGCGACATTAACGACGCTACCTTATCAGAAGACGATCTTCTAAATATGGTTAAAGATAAAGTTTATATCAAAAAAACAGATGATGAAGACCTTTCAAAACTGGATCGCGCGACAATCATTAGTCGTGTTAAATCTCGTGTTCGCACGAATTTGATCGGTACATTGGTGGGTGGACTAGAAACGACTCAAGCGGCGATTTCGCAAGTTCTTAATTTAATTTTAGGCGACAAAGACTTAACTAAAAAAGCTCAAGCATTGTCATTAAATGCGAAAGCTGGTCGTACTCAGCAGCAACAATTCAATAACTTGGTTTGGGAAGTATTACGTTTTCACCCAGTTAACCCAGTTGTTTTCCGTTACGTAGAAAAAGATACAGAACTTTCTGGTTACAAACTAAAAGCAAAAAGTCATATTATCATTGCGACACAGGCAGCAATGTTTGACCCAGAAGCTTTCCCCAATCCGGAAGCTATCGATATCAATCGCTTCGCTAGCCCACACAATGACAAATACTTCCATCTTGGATACGGTAAACACCGTTGCCTTGGTGATTACGTATCTATGATCCAAGTTCCAGAAATTATCTCTGGAATTCTGTCTTTACCGAATGTTCGTAAAATGCCAGGTGCATATGGTGAGCTGGATTTCAGACATATGACGACACGTGCATTATTTGGCGCCGATAAATTCGACGAATCATTTCCAGAACGCATGATTCTTGAATATGATTCAAGCGACGCGCGTCCACTATCATTAAAGAAAATCGCTATCCAAGATCAAAGCGTTCCGTTTGAAGCGTATTTAAAAGACTACGATCGTAATCACTTCCGTGGTTGCTTATCTGGCTGGAACATCGTTAAAGATGCTAGCGGAAATCTAGTCTACAGTATGGATGGTAAAATCGAGAAATCTAACTACCCTCTTGAAAAACGTTATCAATCTAATGTTTCAGATTTTGCCGGCAACGAAGGTATGCTGGATGTTGTAATGGATATCACTGACACCAAAAAGGAAAAAAGTAAAATTCTATTTGATTCATCTATCCGAGCGTCTCAAGGTTACGCCACTAACTTACGTGAAGGTAATAACGACCTACTTTACTGTCGTATGCCGATGAAATTCCATGTTTGCTTTGAAAGCGAATCTGAAAAAATCAACAATGTCTTTGATAGTAAACGTGACAAAGCAGATGGCGACAGCAAGTTACACGCATTTGCCAAAAAGAAATACGGCGATAATCAATGGGAAATCCGTAATCAAACTGAAAAAGGCAACGTTCGTTTAACTGAAATTCACAAAACCATCTTTAACAGATGTTCTACGTTTGCTGATTTGACGGATACAGAAAAAGCATTCTACGAAAACCGCTATTTCGGAAAACCTATCAATCAAAGCGAGCTAAGTGATGCGCAAGCCACTCGTCCGGCTTCTTATGATGCCGCATACTCGCATGAAGATTACTTCAGTGCTCAGCAACGTTACTATTACCGCGGAAGTTTTGCTAACCCACTAGGCTGGTTCAGAATGAATAACCAGCAATTAGATTTCTATGTTCGCTTGAACTTCACGTTCAGAACTTGCATTGGTGACAATATCAAAGCAACTAAAGGCAAAATTTCTCGCTGCGAAAACTACAACAAATGCGTGAATGGAGTTTACGATAAAACAGCGTTCAAATTCGAGGGAGCGTTATCACCGGCGGAACGACGTGCTTATAATGAAATCGTGATCGCAGATAAGTCTCAGTATTGTGAAAAGGTTGATTAATCATGAACATAGTTTCAACCCTGTTGACGGGACTGATTTGCCTTGTTCACTTTTACATCATGTTTCTGGAAATGAAACTATGGGAAAAGAAACGTATCCGCGAGATCTTTGGTCTGACGGCTGAATTTGCTCAACAAACTCGCGTGATGGCGTTGAATCAAGGTTTATATAATGGATTCCTAGCTGCTGGTTTATTATGGGCCTTGGTGCACCCCGACGCGCATATAAAATTACAGCTGCAAATTTTTTTCTTAGGTTGCGTACTCGTGGCCGGCGTTGTCGGCGCTTTATCTGTAACTAAACGTATTTTTTGGATTCAGGCCTTCCCTGCATCTTTGGCTTTACTGACTTTGGCTTTTAAATAGGAGTGTATATGATTAAAACTCTAATTTTAATTACCGGACTGGTTGTATCAGCAAATGTTTTTGCTGCTGATGATAACAATTGCGAACCCCAGAAATATAAGTTTGGTGGTCAAGCACTGACTAAGCCGGCACTAGATAAAAGAACTGGAAAGTGCTTCCATCAAACGCCTCCGGGTTTACAGGGTAATGACTTAGCTGACTTTAATCATCTGAGCGAAGGTGCTGATGTTTATCCTTACGAATGGTTCATGTCACTGAAGTCACTTTCTTTCAAAGACGATGACAATAAAGTTTCAAAACCATTCAGTGCTGAAATGGATAAACGATTTGGTTTTATGGAAGCTCACAGTCGCGATTCAGTTAAAAAAGTAAATGGCCAAGATAAAAAAATTCGCTACCTCATGCCTTATGTAGGTTTAACAGCAGCATGGAGTACTCAAAGAACTGACGATTCATTAATTAACAAAACAAACAACGTAGGCGATTCCGCTGATGCCTATGCCGCTTTTGAAAATGCCGATGGAAAATTTGTTCGTGAAGACCAAATCGTAAAAGACATTGTCGGTGTTGATGGAGTTAAATACAAATCCATCCGTATGATAGGTACAAACTGTGCCCTTTGCCATTCTGGTAATGTTTCATACGATACAAACAGACATTTCACTCCAGAGTTCCGCATCCAAGGTGCACCGGCCATGGTCAACATCCGTGGTTTCTTCAAAGACCTGATTGGTTCTACTATTGTAATGTTTGTTAAAGGTAAAAACTTAGAAAATTTCTTAGCCGATATCAAACGTAGAAATCCAAGTTTAACCCACATCAAACCAAAAGAAGATGCCGAAGAAATCAAATCTCACTTTTGCCAAAACCTAGCGAAACAATCGCAAAGCTTAGGCACAGCGGGCAGATTAATGTTAGACGCGACGAAAGCGTGCCGGCCATCTGAAATCATCACGTTATTAAAGGCTAAAAAAGGGAAAACAGAGCGTATGTTTGGTTCGCAAGAAGCGATCAAATCGACTTATTTGTTGCTATTACAAAAAACTTACGGATTTCAGCCTGGGGATAATATTGGTCATCTTGATCAACGTATGAAATTCTTAGCGTTCCTAAGTGGCGGTACAAATCCAGCCATCATGGAAACAGCGTCGGCGTTTAACCGCACAGATGCTTTCGGTCGTATTTCAAACTTAGTTCTAAGAACTGAATTCCCGGTCGACTTAACTGCTCCAGTTTCATTACCTTGGATCTGGGGTTTGAAATACATGGGTAACCTACACTACAACGGTAACTCAAATTCAGTTCTTTTAAGAAACGTAGGTCAAGCACTTGGTTTAGGTGCAATGATCACTACTGACAAATTAGACACGACAATCAACGTAACTAACCTTGATCGTTTAGAAAACCTAGGTCACAAAATCAAAGTTCCAGAATGGAATGATGTATTTAAAGAGGTTCTAAACAAAGATGACGAACAAAAATACCTAAAGGAATTTGAAATCGATATGAATCAGGCCCGTTTGCAAAACGGTTACGCCATTTACAAACAGAACTGTCAATCGTGCCACGAATCAAATAAATTAGTTGGACCAAGTGGCGTGCTTCGCGAGTACAACATGTTCCCACTTACCTCAAAAGATGGCAAATACAGCCCTGACACTGACGTTCGCGCGGCATTAAATGCCGTCGTTCCGGTCAAAGTACGTACTCAAAAAGGTGACGTAGTAGAAATTCCGTTTGAAAAGAAAATTTTTGATGATGTGGCTGGAATCAAAGCTCGCTACTATCAACAATATAATATCGCACCTGAACAACAGGAGAGAATGGAATTCCGTGATATTCGCGGTTTTGAATTCTTCCGCGATACATATTTAGGTTCGACTCAAAACAAAAAAGATAACAATTACGGAAAAATAGATAAAGGCCATGGTTATAAAGCAAAACATCTTTCGGGAATCTGGGCCACAGCGCCTTTCCTACACAACGGTTCCGTTCCGAACTTGATGCTGCTATTAACTCGAGATACTGAGCGTCCTAAATATTTCAATGTTAAATCTAACAAATTCGATCCAGTTAACATTGGTTTCCAAGACTGGAAACGTCCAGGAGATCGCCCATGTGGTGAGGACGAGGAAATGCTATGCTTCAATACATTGCAATTAGATAAAAACGGTCAACCAATGGGTAACTCAAACATGGGTCACAACTGGGGTACCGAGTTATCTAGAGAAGAAAAATTAGACCTGATTAATTTCCTCAAATACTTACCGCCTGAACCGGAGTATGCGTGGGAAAAACAATCTGACAACTACTAAACTAAAAAGAAAACCGCTATCCTTATCGGGTTAGTGGTTTTTTTTTCGGCTCAATTCAACCTAGGTCAGCGTCTTTCTTAATCTGCAAATGTTGCTTGATAAATGCATTTTCGGATTTTTCCAGTTTAGGATCAGCCGTTAATACGTCGGCCGCATAACCGCGCGCTTCGATAAGAATGTCTTGATTTTTAATTAGGTCCGCTAATTTAAAGCTAATCAAGCCCGATTGTTTAGTTCCTAAAAACTCACCTGGTCCACGAATCTTCAAATCAAACTCGGCGATTTCAAAACCGTCGGTGCTTTTTTCCATGAAACTAACACGTTCTTTGGATTCTTCGTTCACCGCATAGCCCATGATCAGGATACAAAAACTCTTATGTTCCCCGCGGCCTACGCGCCCGCGCAGCTGATGTAATTGCGACAGTCCAAAACGTTCGGCATGTTCAATCAACATGATATTCGCATTGGGCACGTCGACGCCCACTTCAATGACCGTTGTAGAAACTAGTACATCAAACTCTCTGTTTTTAAACGCGTTCATGATTTCTTCTTTTTCGGTAGGCTTCATTTTTCCATGCAACAAGGCCCAGCGTATTTTCGGAAACTCTACTTTCAGTCGTTCAAATTCATCTGTTGCGTTTTTTAAATCAATTTTTTCGCTTTCTTCAACCAATGGGAAAACGATATAGCCCTGACGTCCCTTTTCTACTTGCTGTTTCATGAAATCTAACGCTTGTGACATTTTATTTTGAAATACCGCGCGCGTTTGGATGGGCGTACGCCCCGGAGGCAATTCCTTGATCAGGGTGACATCTAAATCACCAAACACAGTCATCGACAAAGTTCGCGGAATGGGGGTCGCCGTCATCACCAGAAAATGTGGCGAAGCGCCTTTGGCTTTTAATTTCGCCCGTTGGTTCACACCAAAACGATGCTGTTCATCGATGACAACTAGACTGAGGCTCTTAAATACAACGTCATCTTCTAACAAGGCATGTGTGCCGATCAATAAATCAATCTGGCCTTCGGCTAATTTAGCAAACAATTCGCGGCGTTCACTGGTTTTGGTTTTTCCAGTTAACAATGCCACTGTTAAACCGTGGCCAGTTAAATAATTAACCGCATTTTTATAGTGTTGTTCTGCCAGAATTTCAGTAGGTACCATGATACAACTTTGGTAGTTATTTTCTTTCATCATTACGGCGGCGACAAAAGCCACTAATGTTTTTCCGCAGCCCACATCCCCTTGAATCAAGCGATGCATTGGGTGGCCTTTTACAAAATCGCTTTCTATATCCGTGATGGCGTTCAACTGCCCGTTAGTTAATTGAAATGGCAAACTACCAATAACTTTCTTTTTCAATTCCCCTTGCGATTTATACACAGGCGAATTTTCTTTCTGTAATCCTAGTTTTTTAGAAAACAAAAATGTCTCTAACAAAAAGAATTCTTCGAAAATTAGGCGTCGATGCGCCGGACTTCGCAATTCTAAATATTCTAGGTATTTATTTTTATCGGGATAGTGCACCGATTTGATGGCGTTGAAATAACCCGTCAGCTGCGCTTTTTCACGAACCGATTTTGGCAAGGGCTCGTAGGTTAAATTATCGGCGTTTTTCATCACTTCACTTAATGCAAAACGAATCAGCTTTTGCCATTTGAAACTGCTGATGCCTTCCATCTCGACATACACAGGAATGACTTCATCTTGCAATTCTTCCTCTTCGTCGATATCGCGTAAATCAGGATGATGAAATTCCAACCGGCCACGATAATCGATCACTTTGCCAACGACGCGAATATCCTGGAATGGTTTGAAACGTTCGAAATAACCTTTGTAAGGAACTCGAAAAAACTTACAGTGAATTTGCCCCGACGAATCTTGCAGGGTGATGTCATATATTTTGCGACTCGTGCGACCTAGTGGTATACTTTGCACTTTGATCAACTGCGCTTTTATACTGACCAATTGATCTAATTTCAAATCTTTGATTTTGATTCCGCTGCGGCGATCTTCATACGTACGCGGAAAGATCTCGATTAAATCTTTCACCGTGCGCACACCGTTTTTTGCTAGTATTTCACCTAACGCAGGACCGACGCCCTTTACATACTGGACCTGAGTCTTTAACTCCAAAGGCGGAGTTTTGCCTTTGTTTGGATTCACTCTAGGTTTGTAATCAGATCGATTGAAACTCATCTACGGTTTTGCCTTTTGTTCATTTTGTTTACATCGCAATTCACAATGTAATCATGTTGGGACATCCCCTTCTATCAGACAATTTTAAAATGATTCTAGACATTTGTCTCTAGTTTTTAAAAATCAATGATGTTTAAATAGGGAATGGACATGAATCAATTTTTCCGCATCCGTTTAAGCACGCTAAGACCTGAAAAAATCACGTCTTTTGACATTTATGTATTCATCGATGGCCGCATGGTTTTATACCGCAAAGCCGGTGATGCCTTGCAATTGCAAAAAATCGAATCTCTGCATTCTAAAGATACTGGAAATTCATTTTTCGTAAAAATCACAGATCGTGATACCTACCGCGCGTGGGTCAAAGACGAAATTAATTCCTCTGAAATCCACAACAATGACAAGGCCGCCATCCTTCGCGAATCATCAATTGCCATCATGGAAGACCTTTTTGAAAATCCTGACGTGAACAAAGCTCTTGACGATTCAAAGCCCATCATCAGCGATTTTATTGATTTCATCGATAAAGCGCCAGAGAGCGTTGGTTATTTACTGAGCCTTTCGGGTCACGATTTCTACACTTACAATCACTCCCTAGATGTCAGTATTTATTCGTTAGGTTTAGGTAAAGTCCTTGGTTTCGGTCCAAAAGAGATGGAAGAACTGGGTGTCGGCTGTCTATTCCACGACATTGGAAAACGAAATGTCGCTTTAGAAATCTTATGTAAGAAAGGTCCGTTAGACGATGCCGAGTGGGAACAAATGAAACGTCACCCTCAGTATGGTCTAATTATCTTGAATCAAAATCCAAATATCTCCGACGGTGTCAAAGCCGCGTGCTTTGAGCATCATGAATCATGGGCAGGTAATGGCTATCCTCAACAAATAACGGGCCCCGAAATTCACCCGTACGCACGTATCGTGGCGATCTGTGATACTTACGATGCGATGACGACTCAACGATCGTACAACACGCCAATGAAACCATTTGAAGCATTAACGATGATGAAAGATAAATTAGCGGGCCGATATGATCCCGACATGTTAAAAGCGATGTATTCGGTGCTATTTAAAATGCAAACGTCGGCGGCTTCTTAAAAGAAGCCGTCGAAAGTTAAGCGATCAAGCAATTTTCTCTTTTCGATAGCCTCTCAAACAAATTTGTCCAAAGTCGACCGAGGCCATCATTCGACTTTGCGTGGCGTTAAATCTGCTAGCCCTGCGATTTGTGTAAAAGAAGAGGCTTCACAAGAAATCAAAGCGCAGTTTAACGCTGACCAAGCGGTTGCTTTGTGTGCGGAAACAAAATAGTTGTTTAAAAAGTTACAGTATTGGCGACACCTTCATCAGTGAAGGTCGCCGATTTGCAATCGCTGCTCCACTCTGGAGTTTGAAAATAACCACTGTCATCAGTCGCAATTTGCTTTGAAGAAATTTGCTTCTCTATCCGGACTTCTTTAGAAACCCAATTGTAAACGTAGGCAAAAACTTTCAAGTTTGTTGCATTTACTTCTGTCTTATCAGAGGTTCCCCAGTAGGCAATGTAAGAGCCACAAACTTTGGGGTTGGATAAAAATGACCAATTGATAGGCGTCAATTTTTCAGCGGTTCCTGAGGTCAAATCAATAGATGAGTATTCAATTTCTGAATCTCCAAAAAAGTCTGATTCAGGATAGGACTTTTCATCTTTGTTAGGATTGCAGCGGTAACCAAGAATTGTTTTATCCCAAAGATTTAAATCTGAAAAATCACCGACGACAGCACCATTCACTGTGATCGTAAAACAAACACCATCACCATTAAGCGGCCAGTCGCTAGAAATAACATACGGTTTTCCAATTTGGACAGACGGAAACTCTTTTAGCTTAGCAAACAGTGTTTGATAGAAAGAGGACGATTTTTCTAGGATTTGCGCTTTAGTCAAATTTGGAGGATAGTTTGCGGCACTATCCTTTTCATTGGTTCTCAAATAGTAACCAAATACAGTAAGTACGATCAAAGAAACAATGGCAGCTAAAAGGCTAAGCAATACTACCTTCTTAATCATTTTTTCTTCTTACGAACCGATTTCTTACGTTTCTTCTGTTTTTCAATTTCGAAGAACGCTGAGTTGATTTGTTTCTCTAGCGTCATCGAATTATTTAGATATTCATAACCACCAGAAAAATTCTTAGATTCCGTGTAACCCATTTCCCGCAACGCGAATGTAGCCGCGCCCGACCGAACACCGTGATTCGAAATCAAAATAATCACATCCTCTTCCAAGATACCCTTCGCTTTTAAATTTTTCTTAAATTCAAAGTTAACGATACCTTCCGGAGTGTAGAACTGCTCCCACGGAATATTTTCTAGCGGGAAACTAGCATCCAATGATTTCAGACTCACATCGTTGAATTCTTTAGCTGAACGTACATCGATAAAATGAATCTTCGAATTTTTAAATCGACCTACACGCAAGCCGGCTTTTTCGTCCAACCTTGATAAGGTGTAGAATTTAAAACGATAATTAAATGGATAGATAATTCGCTGAAATTCATCAAACTTAATTTCCGAACGCGTATCCACTACGGGCATCCACGTATCTTTGTTCACAGGAGGTGCCTCCTGAAGACCAAACACTTCGCGTTTGAATAGTTCATAATTGAATGTTTTTACATTCATGACGCCCATTTCTTTAAGCATCCAGGCGACCCGTCCAAATTTAGCTTCTTGTTTTTGATCTTTATCAAAAACTTTACCTAGGACTATCACTTCTGATTCTGGACCTATTCCCCACAAGGCTAACCGACGGGTGATATTCAGCGGATCAATATCCAGCACACCCTGAGCACCTTCCATATTAGGAACGGAAAAGTCTTTCCATTCAACAAGAATAGATCCAGGTACTTTGCTAACATAAAACTCAACGGCATCCCGAGTATCCAGGATGACCGTATTTTTATTTAGCTTTGTGCGGATTTCTTCGAAATTAGTTTGAACTGATTTAGTTTCGGTAATTTTCGTCGGCTGCGCTTGGCAGCCGCCCAAAAAAACGGAACCAACAGCCAGCGACAACAGTAGTAGAATTCCTTTTCCTAACACGATGTCACCGATTACTTATTATTCTTACCCGCAAAAGCATCCATTACCGAGTGTAGTAACTCGATAGATTCTTTGCGTGGACGTTGGAACGCATTGCGACCCATGATGCTGCCGAAAGCGCCACCTTGAGCTAATTGTTTTACTTCCTCAATCAATTGCTCGGTACCCTTAGCTTCACCGCCAGAGAAAATCACGATACGTTTACCGTTGAAGCAGCTTTGTACGATATGGCGAGTGCGATCTGCTAATGATGTCACTTTGATACCTTGAGCTTCGTAAACTTTGCGAGCCGCATCTTGTTCAATGTGTGCACTCGGTGGTTTTACTTTGATGATGTGCGCACCCATTTGAGCCGCAAGGTGAGCCGCATACGCGATCACGTCGATACCTGTTTCACCCTCTTTTGAAAGTTGCTCACCACGAGGGTAAGACCAAATAACTACCGCTAGGCCAGCTTTTTTCGCTTCACGTGCCGCCTGGGCGATTTCTTCGTACATGTTTTTTCGTTCTGCTGATCCTGGGTAAATTGTGAAACCGATACCCGCGCAACCTAAACGTAAAGCATCGTCTACGTTTGAAGTTAAAGCTGAAATTGGTGATTTGTTAGAATATAACGTTTCTGAGTTATTGATTTTTAAGATCAAAGGAATTTCGCCAGCATAATCACGAGCGCACGCCTCTAAAGCACCCAATGGCGCAGCATACGCATTGCAACCGGATTCAATGGCTAATTCAAAGTGGTAAGCCGGATCATAACCATCTGGATTCTTAGCAAAACTGCGTGCTGGGCCATGTTCGAAACCTTGGTCCACTGGTAAAATAACCAATTTGCCAGTACCAGCAAGTCGGCCCGTATTCATCAAACGAGCTAAATTTGTCAAAACACCTGGGTTATCAGATCCATACCAGTTTAAAATTTCACGCACTCTTGGGGTCATGTTATCTCCTTATTAAAAACTTATCTTTGAAATGATGGGCCTAACCTATTCAGAATCATACTTTTTTTCAATATTTTAGGTATTTAACACAGCGGATATAATTCCCTTGAAAAGGCATTTTCCTGCTGTATATTAGCGCAATGATTAAAGTCAGATACGAATCCACTCCTAATCCCGCTACTTATAAATTTATTTTCCCTGAAGCACTAGTGACCGAGACTCGTGAATTCACGACTCCGCAGGACGCTGAAATATCGCCTTTGGCTTCAAAAATATTCGGGTTTCCTTGGACATCTAAAGTCTACATCGGCAAAGATTTTGTTTCGATCACGAAACAAGATTGGGTGGATTGGACCGTGTTGGCAGAGCCCCTGAATGGCTTAATTCAAGAGCACTTGGACAAAGGCGAGAAAGTCATGCACGATTTCGATCCTAGCCAAGCTTCAGCCGATGACGCCGACACAGACCCTGTGGTTCGTCAGCTTAAACAAATTATCAAAAATGAAATTCAACCGGTCGTTGCATTGGATGGCGGCGAAATCGTATTTCATTCTTACAAAGATAATGTCGTGTTTATTCAAATGAAAGGTTCATGTGCGGGCTGCCCTAGCTCGACAGCCACCCTGAAAGACGGCATTGAAGTTAGAATCAAAGAATTAATTCCAGAAGTAAAAGAAGTCGTAGCTGTTTAACAATGATACCTGCTGCGGCTTTGCCATAGTGTAGAAAAGTTGCTTATTCTTCCTTATGGTCTTCGTGACCTTGTTTTTGAGCGCGAACGATCACTTGGACTTGGGCTTTTGCGGCTGCTAACCGAGTGGCCTCGTCAATAGTTTTATCGCTTAATATTTCTACCAATCTGGCCATTTCAACGATCACACCCTGCATAGCCTTTTGGTAACTACGAAAGGCTCCTTTCGATGCTTCATCTTTTAACTGACCATTCAAATCTAAATATTGTGACGGAGCCTTTGTCGCGCCTTCTTGTAAACCGACATACGCGGCTTGGGCCGCTTGCAGAGTCGAACCCGCAGGGTCGATTTGACCTTGCTTAATAACGTGAAGAAAAACAATTTTAAACGGAGCTCCCACTTTGTTTTTCATGATATCATCCAACCCGGTCAACGATGATTGAGCTTGGGCCGATATCGCGCACACAATTAAAAACAGAATCGCAAAAATTTGCTTCATACTGATTCCTATATAGATTAGTGAGGTGATTATAACATTAGATTGAGCCTATTCGAAATGCTTTAAAAACAGATCTTGTGGGCCCAGTAAGCATTGCAAGGCTGTCAATTTCTAAGACAGATCAAATTCGTCCGGTGAGATTTATCAGAATTAAAACAGATACACGAGCTGCGATTCTAGACCGCGGATGGACACCAGAGAGTTAGTTTTCTGTGCATCCGTATCGAAATCGGCCGAAAACTTAGAATAGGAAAAGCCAAATTTGATGTTGATTTTCTTATTCGCTTTATAGCCCATGAACACTTCTTGCCCTATATAACTTTGAAAATTTTTAAGAGTTTCCCCTTGCTGCGAATAATTGAAAACTCCGCCCGCTATATAAATTGCTTTCGTGATCGAAAAAACGATACCGACGGCTGGCTTTAACAAAACAAAATCAGGAAGCGAACGATCCGTTTTTGAGTTTTGCAAAACACCGAGCGATGCCTGCATACCCCACCCTTTATAGGGCGTATAGGCATAACCGATCAACGCCGATACACCTAAACTTTCTTGATTTTGAGATTTCATTGCTTGGGAATCAAATGTGGGTGAAAACAAACTGTACGACATCGCCGCGAAAAAACCTTTTTGATCTTGAGTCACTTCGGGCGCTTTTAAAACATCGACATCGAGTTTTTTTATAGCGTTTTCGGCGCCCAACATCGTATTTACAGTTGTTTGTTTAATGGGAGC
Organism: uncultured Bdellovibrio sp.; assembly: GCA_963932905.1. Taxonomy (GTDB): domain Bacteria; phylum Bdellovibrionota; class Bdellovibrionia; order Bdellovibrionales; family Bdellovibrionaceae; genus UBA2316. The sequence goes on along the minus strand of CAWVRN010000012.1, from coordinate 70,029 downwards.
TGAATCGCTCAACGGTTTGCGCGCCACTTTGGCCATGCTAAAAAGCGGCAAAAGAAAAAGAATGGTGGTGATAACAAACTTTCTGCTAGCGCACATATAACAATAATAATAGCGTGGCGTACGATGTTAAAGAGCAATAGCTTTACTTACCTGTTTTCTGCACGAACAGCCGAGAATACAGTGGAAGATGGTCAGAAGCTCCTTGACCTTTATCGGGATCAAAACGTTTTGGTTTATCCTTCTTACCTAACATTCTGGACACCTTCACTACTTTGATAGAGTCAGGATCAACACCCATTCCAAAGTTTTTCAAACGACGATCAAAGAGCAACATATCCAAAAATGACCACCTGTTTTTATAGTTGTGAGTTCCTTTGCATTGACCGCATCCAATCACGTGCGAAACATCGGCGATAGGTTGAAGAAAACTTTCGATTAAATGAAAATTCTCATTTTCTTCTTTTGTGATATTAAAATCACCACCCATTACCCATGGCTCTTTTTCATTTTTCAACATTGCAGATAAATGCGTCAGTGCTTCTTTGCGAACTTCAGTAGGGCTGCCCTGTGACGGCAGATGAACGGCAAATACATTCAGTGTTTTATCTTTGTCGACCTTTAGCGGTACCTTAAAAATTCCCCGTGTTGGCCTAGATAAATCCAAGGATAATAATTTAGCTGTCCCATTCATTTCAAAGCGACTAAGGACCGCCAGGTCAATTCCTCGCGGGTCATTACCTTCAATCAGTTGCACAGTTTTGTATCCAGCAGGTTTTAGGAACCGATCGTTGAGTTGATTAAGGACTTGTATGTTTTCCACTTCCACAAGAATCAGAATGTCGGGACCTTTACCCTGCTCGACAGATAAAATAACCTCGGAAATATTTTTCATCTTGTTTTCGATGACCGACTGATTCCAATCTAGTTGATAACAGTCTTTGCGAAATTTAAAATTAGATAGTTTTTTGCATTTGTCTTTATGAAATTTGGTTTGTTTTGCTGTTCGCGGCAGATACGTTTCATCGTCGCGACCAGCATCGTCTTGGTCGTCAAATAAGTTTTCTACATTGTAGGTCATCAAACTAAATTCGGATCGCCCATAGACAATGTGAGTGAACAATAGCATTAGAATCATCAACAAATTTTTCATTTTCATTTACACCCTATAGCCAACTTGGTTTAACATGGAACGAACGCTCAACTCCACGCGAATCTATAAACTGCAATTCATTAGCATGCAGCAAGAAATGATTAAATTTTTCGTTTTCGAAATCGGGGCCGCCATACATGCTATCCCCGATTAATGGAAATCCTATATGCGCCATCTGCGACCGAATTTGATGAGTCTTACCGGTTAGCAATTCGATGTCTAAAATAGTGGCGCGCGCATCTAGTGCGAAAGGCATTTGGTTTAAGATATTTAATTCAATCGGCATGTAGTTTGGTAATTCCGTCGAACTAATTTTCTTGGGCGACCTAGGGTTCTTTTCCATCCAATGTCGATAATATCCTAACCGAGAGTTAGAACCAAAAACGACCGCCTTATATATTTTTTTAATTTCGCGACCCTCAAATAATTTTTGGAAATGCATCATTGCTGATTCTGTTTTCGCAAACAAAATTAAACCGGTTGTTTCCAAATCGAGTCGATGTAAACCGTATATCGGTGATTTTAATTGTTGTTGCAAAAGCGAAAGCAGGTTTTCGACCGTGTTGTCTAGAGTGGGATGTACCGGCAACAACGCTGGCTTGTTCACAACTAAAAAATCTTCGTTTTGGAAAATAATATCGCGCCGGACATCTAATAGATTGGGATCGTACCTACGAGGTAGCAAATGAAAACGTACAACATTGTTTGCATCCATCTCAAAATCGCCGGTCATGCGCTTTTGATCCAAGTACACTGCCCCTATTTTCAACAACTGCTTTAGACATTCGTCCCAAGATCGCGATCCTTTGATGTCGTGCAGGGTGGATTCTGAAAAATGCTGGTTCACAATTGGCACTAGATGGCTGGACCAAACATGCGTAACAGATGCTTTATTACTGGCGCGGACAAATAGATTCGAGTTTAAATGTCCTGAAAATTTATAAGTGATAGATACATCATTCATTGTTTTATTCACTGCTCCTAGACGATACCCTGGATAGAAAATCGACTATTTATGCATATACTATCCACAAAAGATATATTATATTTTTATTTCTAGCTGCTGAAATTGGCTGAATTCATTTTCGAGGTTGCATTGGACGGCATATTTAATCACGAAGTATTTCAATGGTTTTCCCAGTTCGCTTACCAACCGAACATGGTCTATATAGGGATCGTGCTTATGATGGTGGCTTCGGCGGTAGGTTTTCCAATGCCCGAAGAAGTCACTTTAGTTTCGGTTGGTTTTTTAGCCTTCATGGGTTCACGTCCAGATTTATTTCCACCTCCTTATCCTGGCGCCCCCGTAGTGAATGTTCACGAAGCCGCTGCGATTTCTTTCTTGGCCGTTTTTGGTAGCGATTTTCTGATTTATTTTGTAGGGCGCAAATGGGGTCGCAAAATTTTATATCATCCCCGCGCTCGCAAGCTGATTTCAGAAGCCAGTATTGAACGAGTTGAAAATTGGACTAAAAAATATGGTAACTTTGCCGTTTTCGTTTTCCGCTTTACTCCCGGCGTGCGCTTCCCCGGTCACTTAGCGACGGGCATGCTAAAGTTTTCGGCATGGAAGTTTGCAATGATCGATGGGCTGGCAGCTTTAGTCAGCGTCCCGACTCAGATTTATTTACTGGCTCACTATGGAAAAGAAATTTTAGTTTATTTCTCACGTTTTAAAATGGTCGTAGGGGCCGTTGCCGTGGTAGCCTTGATTATTTTCCTATTCCGCAAATATCAAAATCGCAAGCGAGGACAGACTGCTTGAGCCTGGTCCGTGAAGAAGATTATTTAATATTACTAATCGACTCGTTCTTCGATTTTAAAGACGGCGTATTGATGTTGGGCTATGATCTGCGCATCGATGCCTACACGTACTTTGAGCTGACCCCACCGCTGAAGAAAATAAGTTTAATCCCGGGCAAGATTTATCAAGTGAAACGCAAGATCACAAAGATCCCCGGCAGTGCCGATGATCACATTGCGGAAGATATTCAGATCGAACAAAAAATTAAAGCGGTCGATGAATCAAAACTGAACCCGATTGAAAAAATTTACTATGCTAATTACCAGCATCACAAAAAGAAATCGTCTGACCCAACTCCGAACGCCCACGTTGTATTATGCGTAGGCGAAGTGAAACAGGTTGAGAATCGTGTGTCTGTGCTGGGTCCTTGCACCGATTTAACGGTGAAGACAGATGAAACACCGGACAATATGATCATTCGTGTGCAAACGAATACGTACGAAGTCGGCGATGCGATCTGTTTCTTACTAAGGAAAATTAGCTCATCACAAGGCTGGAGCTACCGTGTGCTCGGTTACAAGAACAAGCAACAGACAGCTGACTACCTGAATCCTGACTTCCGCAGTCTAAGAAATTTAGAAATCAACCCGATCGATTTCCGTTAGGTGCCAGCCTACTTTTCCGGACTCGTTGCGAAAAAGTTATAAAATCTCATGATCGACCAATATGGGTTTGTTTAAGTTTCGATCTTTCTTAGACTTAAAATATTGATGTCGCAGTCCACATCTTACCGCTTCTAATTTATCAGGTGCCGGCGCTTCGTTAAGCCACTTCAATGTACCCTCGGGATCCGAATTGAAGGTGATGTCTTCCAGAAGAGGAATTGTCGGCTGCGCAAACTTCATCACAGCGGGAAGAGTGCTGTAGTGATAGCTCTCAACGGACTCACAAATACCGGCATTCACCGGATTTCGGTAATTGTATTTGTACGCGTTTAAAAAATAGTTCGGGTGTTGCAATATGCATTTATAGTGTCGCCCAGCAAACGTCTCGTTGATTCTATTTCCCTTTTTAGCTAGCCGTCTGCTGGATTGGCCGACAAACTGAAACATGCACTGACTTATGTTAGCCTCTGGAGTTGAGGCGATAAGATGAAAATGATTACTCATCAGTACAAAGGAATGCACCTGCAAATTGTGTTTTTGGCAAGTTCGAGTCAATTCCTCAGAGAAGATGCCCCATACATCTTCCATCGGTATACTAAACCACTCTCTGTTGATACATCGAGCGCTGATGTTGTAGGGAAATTCGGATTGTTGAATCACTAAGGGTCTCGGCATAATTTTTTAAAAATGCAAAGACATCTACCTGCCAGTATTAACCTTGGAAAAATTGGACACGTTGAGTCCGGAAAAGTAGGCTGGCACCCGAATTAGGCTGCTTTTTTATCGACTTCGAAACTGGCGTGGCAGCATACGTGCAAGCGAGTTGAATGCTTGTGGCCGTGGAAATCGTATTCTGGCCAGAAGATTTTCTCGTAGCCGTCTTGCAGGCCAAAAAGTTCTTCGCGGATTTTGAAAATCAAACCGCCTTCTGAGCCAAGTAACCAATCCATTTGGATCAGATACAGAGCTTGTTCTAATTCCATCGGATTTAATTGCCCCAAGAAAGCTTGCGGTAAGTTTTCTACTAGTTGACATGCATTGTGTGAAAACTTTTGGAAATGAGATTCCAAAGGTCGATACAATAATTTATCAATCTTAACATCACTTGAACGACCCGTTACAAATGGCGCAAACAATTTTTTGAATTGGAAATATAGCAAAGCATCGTTCACTACATATTCTGGTTTCGCCAAATAATCCGTAATCGAATCGATTTTGATAGCTTCGTGACTAGCATCCTCGATAAATGAATTGTGATCCAAAGCCACAAGTCCACGCACATTTGATAGCAGCGAGAATAACAACAACAGTCGTTGCTGGAATTCTGGAGAAAATGAAAGAGAAAAATTATATAATAATGGTTTCTGCAAATGGTCTTCTAAGTAATCTACTAGCGGGATCAATTGCTGAAGTTCTTGCAAATTGATTTTTTCTTTTGAGAACACATCAGATAAAATGTTGTTCCACTTTTGTTCGATCTTTTCTGTTAAGTTAGACGGAACTGTTTCCGTGCGTTCGGTTAAGGCCACCACACGTTTTCTTGAACGACCGTATAGTTCGTAGTGTGGTTCCATCGCGCGCCAGAAATCCATCGAGGAATCTAGGTCGTACACGCACTCTTTATCCAGAGTTTTTAAAATGTTTGTAAAGCTTAATGCCACCAATATATCGGAATGGTACTTAAATGGCTTATGCGGCTTGTGATCACGATCGTGGTTCTTATAGAACTCAACCGCCACGGGCTTTAATATTGGGCCGTTTTCCATTTTTATTTCATAATCAAATGACTTGTTTTTTGACTTCATAAGTACCTCGATATACTTAGTTCTTTCGACGCTTAACCCGGGAAACAGTAGACTAGTTTTATGAAAATAAAAGGCCATATCGACAGTCACAACCACCTTGCCAAAGTCCTAGGAGACTCGCCGGAACTTTTAGCGCAATGGGTCCCCGAAGCCGAGGCCAAAGGTATTGGATTCTTCATGCAAGGTGGCATTGATCCCGACGACTGGAATCGCCAACTTGAACTGCATCAACGGCTGCCAAATCAAATAGGCTTGTGCTTTGGCGTACATCCCTATTTTGCGGCCTCTAAGACCGTGGACGAACTGGATCCGATTTTAGATCAACTGGCTCGACTGCTGGGCCAGCAACAAAAGACCGGTGCTCTGCTAGCCGTCGGTGAAATGGGGTTGGATTTTCGACCAGCCTATATCGAAAAAGGCAAGGATTCCCAGATCCACGCGCTGGAAACTCAGATCGAGCTAGCCGATTGGACGGGATTGCCGATGGTGTTCCATATCGTGCAGGCTCACCCGGAAACAGAACGCATATTTTCACTGTGGGCGCCTAAAACCAAACGCGGACTGCTGCATTCTTATAGCGGCAGTATTGAACAATCAGAGTTTTGGACCAAGCAAGGTCTGCTGATTTCCGTTGGCGGCCCGGTATGCCACGAGAAGAATAAGAAAGCCCGTAAGTTAGCTCAGAATTTGCCGTTAGAATTCCTATGTTTAGAAACAGATTCCCCTGACCAGCCTCCTCCTGCTTATAATAAGGGCGAAAACCCGCCTAAAACCCTATTAGATGTTGCAAAAACTATAGGTGAGCTAAGAAATATGGACGCCGAGGAAATTCTTGATATAAGTAGCAGAAACTTTTTAAGAGTCTTTTGTCGAAGATGAATCAAAAGACACCCCCGGAAAAGAACGGAAAGGTTTAGAATGCAAACGGACCAGACACAACCAACTCAAGCACCACCCTCTCCTACGCAAATACAGGAATCACCATACGTGATGCACCGTCGCTTTGATCGTATGGGTCGCTTGATTGGCGATGCGAATATGGAAAAACTAGCGCACACGCACGTGATGATTATTGGTCTTGGCGGCGTGGGTTCATGGGCCGCAGAATCGTTAGCGCGTTCAGGCGTTGGCAAAATGACTTTGGTTGATTACGACGAAGTTTGCATTACGAATACTAACCGTCAGCTGCATTCAATTTCCGGGATGATCGGTAAAAAGAAAGCCGTTGTGATGGCGGAACGTATTCAAAAAATTAATCCACAAATTCAAGTGGAAGCCATGCCGATATTTTACAACAAGGACACCAGCGAAGAAATCTTAGCTAAAAATCCAGACTATGTTTTCGATGCTTCGGACAATATGACTGCGAAATGCCACTTGCTGGCGACGTTGAAAGAGAAAAAAATTAAAACAATCACATCGGGCGGTTCCGCAGCGAAAATGGACCCAACCTGCATCAAAATTACGGACCTAGCTTCCACTGAAGTCGACCCCATGTGCGTCGCTGTTCGTCGTATCTTGCGCCAAGAGTATGGCTTTCCAAAAATCTCGGGCGATTTCGGCATTACATGTGTTTGGTCACCTGAACACCCGACCATGCCAGTGGATCTGGCGTATGATAACGGACAAGGGTTTAAATGCGTTTGTCCTCAAGGGCAAAATGGATTTAATACTTGCGACAATAAAAATTTAATTAATGGTTCAGCTTCGTTTGTCACCGGTGCATTTGGTTTAGCGGCGGCGTCTTGGATAGTGAAACAAGTTATTAATTCTGATTCTCAAAAACTGGCGGAGTAAACAATGATCGGTATTACATTAATGTCTTTATTTTTCCTCGGAATCCTAACATTAGGTTTCACGATTTTATTTTTAGTCTTCCGCCAATGGTTAAAACTGAAAATTGACAAGAAAAAGCAAGAAAAACAGTTAAAATTAGAAACTCTCAAGACTTAAACTTTAAATTTCCCCTATATTCCATTATGATCTTTCAGAGCGCATACCTACGGAGGATTTATGATGGTTTTTGATCAGCTTAAACAACGACTGGATTCCGAATTACCCGAAGTTAAAAAGAATGCAGCCCTGCTGTACTCGTTAGGTCGCTCGGCCAGTTACGCGGCTGAACAATGGGCGATTCCTTGGATCGAATTCGCCGTTAATCGAAAAAACAAACCGTATAAAAACTTGGATCGCGAAAAAGTCTCGTTAACCTATGCCAAAGTTTTTGAACTTTTGAAACAAGATGCAGAAAACATGGCGTCGGGTGTTTACCCCTACTCAGTTTTAAATTTGGAAAGTCCGTTGCAGCATTTTAAATCGTTAGTGAATGTATTCACTGACGCCGTTAAAATTTCAAGGCGTCGCACTAATAAAATCGCCCATGAATTTGATGACAAAGCGGATGCGGATATTCAATCGGCACCCGACTACTCGAAACGCAATTATCATTTTCAAACTAATGGCTATTTTTCACCGGAATCAGCTGAACTTTACGACCATCAAGTAGAAATCCTGTTTGGCGGTTCTTCACACGCTATGCGCCGCTTGATCCTGCCACTATTGAAGAAACAAATCCCGAATGACGGTGAAGGCATGCAGTTCCTAGAACTGGGCTGCGGCACAGGCATCCTGACTCGATTTATGAAACTGACGTTTCCCAAAGCCAAAATAACCGCCTCTGACATGAGCTCATCGTATTTGAAAAAGACGCAGGAAAATTTAGCTGATTTACAAGGCATTAATTTTATTCAGGCGCATGCGGAAGACTTGCCATTTAAAAACGAAACGTTTGATCTGGTTTATTCATGTTACCTGTATCACGAATTGCCCGAAGGTGTGCGCAAGCAAACGTTAAATGAAAGTCAGCGTGTTTTAAAACCCGCGGGACTGTGGGGTTTCGTGGATTCCCTTCAGAATCAAGATGATCAGGATTTGGATTGGGCTTTAGATATATTCCCTAAAGACTTTCACGAACCCTTCTATAAAAATTACACCCAACATCCTATCGAAGGCATGGTTCAAGAAAACAATATGCACGTTATCGAGCGGATTTTTGGATTCTTATCGAAAGCAGTTTTAGCTAAGAAAGACTACGCCGGCACACCGACGCCGCCTACGGACGGATCGCTACAAAACTAGTAGTATCGCACTAGAAACTGTGATATCCGATTCCCTCTAGAAAATTCGAGGAGTTTCGTATGTCTACAATTTCTAATTTTATCGATCACCACTATCGCCATTTCAATGCTCGTGCGTTGAAAGATGCGGCTCAAGGTTACAAAACTTTGATCAACAATAATGGTAAAGTTCTTCTAACTATGGCTGGAGCGATGAGCTCGGCTGAACTGGGTATCAGCGTAGCTGAAATGATTCGCCAAGGTAAAATCCACGCGATTTCTTGTACTGGTGCGAACCTTGAAGAAGACGTATTTAACTTGGTAGCGCATGATCATTACGAAGTGATCCCTAACTACCGCGACTTAACTCCACAAGATGAACAAGCATTGCTTGAGCGCCATTTAAATCGCGTAACTGACACATGCATCCCTGAAGAAGAAGCGATTCGTCGTATCGAAAAAGCGGTTCTTGAAGAATGGGTTGCGGCTGAAAAAGCAGGTCAACGTTTCTTCCCTCATGAATTCATGTACAAAATTTTATTGTCTGGAAAATTAAAGCAGTATTACCAAATCGATCCGAAAGATTCTTGGTTGTTGGCTGCTGCTGAAAAAAATCTTCCGATGGTTGTTCCTGGATGGGAAGATTCAACTGTTGGTAACATCTTTACTGGTCACCTTCTTAAAGGCGATCTAAAGAGCCCTAACTTAGTTAAAGGCGGCATTGAGTACATGATGGCGTTCTCTGAATGGTACATGGCCACTGCGACTAAAAACCCAGTTGGTTTCTTCCAAATCGGCGGCGGTATCGCGGGCGATTTCCCAATCTGCGTAGTTCCTATGTTAGCTCAAGATTTACAGTACACGGAAGTTCCTTTGTGGAGCTACTTTGCTCAAATCAGTGATTCTACGACATCATACGGGTCCTACAGCGGCGCTATCCCTAACGAGAAAATTACGTGGGGTAAATTAGCTGTTGATACACCTAAGTTTGTCATTGAATCAGACGCTTCTATCGTAGCGCCGTTGATTTTTGCGTACGTTTTAGGCCAATAGTATTTCTATCTTATTGAAACCCCTAGGCAAACTAGGGGTTGATTTAAATGACTGTTTCATTTGAAAAAATTCCTTTGAAACAGAAATCCTTTCATCTTTCCACTTTTTTCAGAAAAATTAAACAGACTATGTTAGGCTCGGACCCATCTTAAATTGGGGACGGGACATGGGGTTTAAATTTCTTTCTATCACATTATTATCTGCCGCTTTACTGACTATCAGTTGCGCTAAAAACAACGACACGGAAACGCATGATCCGTTTCCAACTTACGATGCGAATAGTCCGCTCGGCAAAGAATTAAGTGCGGCAATTCTAAAATGCGCAAATAGTGAGTGCGAATCGAATAAAACTGATTTCGAATCTATTGGATTAGTCGCATTTGCTCGAGATGGCTACGTTCCCAAAAATAGCTCATATAAAATGGGTCGATGTACGGGATTCCTATATGGATCGAATGATATCGTGGCTTTGAATTCACACTGTATTACGGACGCAATGTGGGAAAATCGCTCGTCATGTGGCGAAACTCTTGCCATTCGATTTCCTGAAACGCCCGGACATCCAACAGAGATTCGTTCATGTACGGAAATTATTTACAGAAGTAATATTAAAGAGGCCAGTGTTTTTGCTATCAACGCTGACTATGCGTTTTTTCGAATCAAACCGGTGAATCGTGTGGTCTTGCCACTAGCAACATCTCCTACTGACGGAAAGCAACTGGTTTCTGTTCGTAAGGTTAATCCTCCTCCGAATTCAAAAACATTGGATGGCTATTTAGACTATGCTCGCTGCCAAACACTGACGGGCAGTTTATTAAATTCAAAGTATTACAACCAATGGGCCGAAACAGGCCTGGCCGTGAAGCCGGAAAATTCATACAGCCCATGCAGTATTATACAAGGCAATTCGGGCAGCCCGGTATTGAACGCTCGCAACGAAGTGATTGGATTTGCTCAGTCATATGCGACACCTGAATTTTTAACTATATTGAAATCTAGCGCGTTTAAAGATGCGTTTAATAAAAGTGTTAAAATTAATGTGAATCTAGATTTGCCAAATTATTTGCCAGATCATTTTCAGTACACTCAGGCGTTGTGTGTCCGGAATCCGCGCGATATCAATGCTGAAAATACCACGTGTGCACAAAAAATCCCTGCTTCAATCAGCGACCAAGAGGAAGCCACGACTGGATTTGATAATGCTAAAAATGTGGACGAATACATACAGATGTTAAAAAATTCGTCCGCGTTTCAATCTTCACTGTTTATTTTAGATATCGTTAAGGACAAGGACTACCATCGCTATTCTGTTGTCCCTAAATGTATTACGAATCCTAAAAAATGGAATCAAGGTGAACTGTCCTCCGGCTCTACCGTTTCGGGCGCCAATAAAAATGTACGTTCGGTAAAACGTGCACTATTTATCGAGCCTCAAGTTGACGTTAAGTTTGATTCGAATTTGGTGCAAACTTCAAAACGCCTAACGCACACTACGACAGAAGGACATTTTGTATTCACCATCATCGGCAACCAAGTTGGTTCTGTTTCACGAGCAAAGCCATCTAACTTTTACTTTTATGAAGAATCGTTAGAACAAATGGACACGGCCCCTTGGTGTCCTTAATTTTTAGGAAATAATTCAGAGGCAATCTGCTGACCACTCTTCGGACTGGTCACAAGGCCTATATGAGAAAATCCATTGAATACGCGAAAATTAATTTCGCTTTTGCTGGCAAAGTGATTCTGATATTTTTTTACATCAAGAATTAAATCGGCATCGCTGACAAATAAATTCAAATCGGGACATCGTTCGTGGCATTGCTGCCAATCGAGGTTTTCCAGCACGCAGGATTTGATGTAAGAGGCATCGTACTCTTCCACTTCAGATCCCCACTTGGCCTGCTCTGGGAATCTTAGAAGTAGTTTCTCATCTGTGCGTTTCACCCAAAAACCAAAACGCGACGATTCCACATTGTAAGGTTCTGGTAGATACGGCGCGATTAAGCCAATCTTTTGAAATGTTCCAATCGGTTGACTCATAAGCCATTTTAAAACTACAGCGCCACCTAACGAGTGCCCCACAAGAACGATGTTTTTTATCATTAAGTGATTTTGTTTCCAGTTATCTAAAAGAAATTGCAATTCCGTGATGACGTCTTGATGAGGCAGCAGTTTTACCGCGCGATCTTGGTTCATTTCGCCATGGGATTTTAAATCCGGAAGTAATATCGTGTGCTGAGTCGCTTGCGATAATTGCAACGCCAGCTGAGTCAAGTAGCGTGAATCACCGCCCATGCCGTGCACTAACACAATGGCTGTATCGGTTGTGCCATCCATTATCCGATAGTAAATGGGCTCGTTGAATGGATCCCGAAGTGATTTTAATTTCGGAATCTTCATAATGGGAATTTTAAAATCGGCAAAGCCGATCAGGTCATCGGGTCTATCAGTCATGAACGCAGTATGATTGATTTAGCATGTTCTTAGAACCCATAACTGAAGGCAGCAAAAAATCGACGCCCATTGATATCGTATAGGGATTCATTCACTACATAAGCAACAAGCGTCGTCATGAATTCCTTTTTCTAGATAATGTAATTTAAACTTCTTCAAAGACAATATAACCGAGCCATTTTTGTCATTTCGTCTAAATTACTACAGATGAAAGACAAATCCAAATTTGCTATAGTAATTCCCTTGAGGAAGATTGTGCACAAATTAATTTCTATCTTGTTGTGGCTTGGGCTGACTACCCCTGCTCATAGCAGCCCACATTTTTGGGAAATTTCAGCGCATCGAGGCGATCGGCTTACCTACCGTGAAAATTCCATGTCGGCATTGATCCACGCGATGGATATCAAGGCGTCTAGTGTGGAATTCGATGTTCACCTGACCAAAGACGGCGTTCCCGTAATTTATCATGATTATAAATTAAATCCCGAAGACTTTTTGGGACTGACTGAGCCTGTATTGATCAAAGACTTGACCCTGACTCAAATTAAACAGATCCCCTACTCGGACCACTTAGTTACAAAACCGGGCGACACGAAGGTTATTACCTTTGAAGAATTTCTTCTAGCTGTCCAAGCCCGTGAATCACAAGGCCTACCTGCCATTCCTCTGCATCTTGAAATCAAAAGTGAAAAAGAATTTCTTCACGAATCAGCTCCCATGGCCGAACTAGCCAAAGCGACCTCTGACGTGATTAACAAAGTTAAAATCAAAACACCCATCATCGCTCGGGCTTTCAATTGGGACGTTTTAACTGAGTTTCGAAAACACCAACCGGCTATTCCCCGCATTCTTCTTGTCGATCGCGGCGACTGGACAAAAATTGATTTTCAATCAGCCATCAAAGACTTTCAGCCGATTGCATTTGCACCGAATTGGCAAGACCTGACTTCGGACTCGATCGCCTATCTTCGAGCCCGAAATATCGATGTGAATCCTTGGACAGTGAATGATCCCGAAGCTGCCGATAAACTAATTGCGATGGGCGTGGCTGGAATTACAACCGATCATCCCTCGATTTTCATGAAACGTTTTGAGAAAGTTTTAAAACAAAACAATTCATGTGTGAATTTTTATCGTTAAGTGAGCCAATCCAGATCCGGTTTGCTATATCACAATTTGATTAGAGAATTGTCATCTTTTCTGCTCTGCTAGTATAGTCTGATCCCTGGCAAAGGACAAATTTCTTATGAAAACACTTTCAACTGACACGTCGAAATCAAAATCACTTTTGGTCATTCTAGGAAACCAATTGTTTGACTTAAAAGCAGCCCAAACCGATTTGGAAAATATTGATTATGTGTTTATGCGCGAAGATCAAGAACTGTGCACCTATTACAAGTTTCATAAGCACAAAATTATTTTTTTCCTTGCGGCGATGAGAACCTTTGCCCAAGAGCTGACTTCAAAAAAAATCGCCGTTCACTATGAAAAACTCGCACCAGATTCTGGATCTTATGAAAAATCACTCGAGACATTCATAACGTCAAAAAAAATCACCTCGGTTTCTATCTTTGAAATAGAGGACAAGTTTTTCGAAACACGACTGATGAAACTCTTTAGCCGATTAAAATTGAATGTAACCGTTTTACCTAGTCCTATGTTTCTAACGGGACGGACTGAATTTAAAAACTATCTCGGCAAAACTAAAAAGCCGTTTATGAAAACGTTTTATGAACAACAAAGAAAACGTTTGAAAATATTGGTGGATAAAAATGACCAACCCGTCGGTGGACAATGGAGTTTTGACGTCGACAACCGATTGGCTCTGCCAGATAAAATAGTGCCACCAGATGTACCTTTGGTAAGGACCAGCGATATCACTTGGGATGTGATCAAAATCACGGACGAGTTATTTTCTAAACACCCGGGACAGTCGCAAAATTTTTGGCTACCCGTGGATCGTAAAGGGGCCAAGGCTTGGCTAAAACGATTCTTAGACGATCGTTTGCTGCAATTTGGCCCGTACGAAGATGCGATCCCCCAACACAGCGATTTTGTTTTTCATTCGGTGTTAACGCCTTTTTTAAACACAGGGCTGCTGACACCATCGGAAGTGGTGCAGGAAACACTAGCGTATGCCAAAGACAACAAAATACCAATCGCATCAACCGAAGGATTCATTCGCCAAGTGATTGGATGGCGTGAATTCATCCGAGGCATCTATCAAAATTATTCTGAAAAACAAGAGTCCACTAATTTCTTCAAGCACAACAGAAAACTAACGGATCATTGGTACAAGGGAAACACGGGGGTGGCGCCGCTGGATCACGCGATTCGAAAAACTGTTCGCTATGGTTATGCTCACCATATCGAACGATTGATGATCATCGGAAGCCTTATGTTACTTTTAGAGGTTGACCCAACAGAGGCTCACAAATGGTTTATGGAAATGTTTATCGATAGTTCTGATTGGGTGATGGGACCGAATGTTTATGGCATGGCCTTATTCGCTGACGGAGGGATATTTGCGACAAAACCTTATTTCTGTGGTTCCAACTACTATCGTAAAATGGGTGGTTATAAAGCCAGTGAGCCATGGTGTGATGGTGTGGACGGTTTGTATTGGGGATTTATAGAAAAACATAAGGCTTTCTTTTTAAAGAATCCACGCCTGTCGATGATGGCCCGCACAGTTGAAAAAATGGATTCAAAGAAAAAGAAAACCATTTTCGCTGCCGCAGAAAAATTAAAAAGCACAATCACGAAATAAAATATTATTTTGACAAACGACACCGAATTAGATTTGTATAGACCCATGAAAAAACAATTCGAATCCGCATTAGAAAACCTAATTTTTTCCAGCCGCTGGTTTCAAGCTCCCCTGTATGTTGGACTAATCGTCGCCGGCGTGCTGTATGCCTATAAATTTTTGATCGAATTGATTCATTTGGTTTCCACGGTAAACACAATCACCGAAGAAGTACTGATGTTAGGCGTGCTGACATTGGTAGATATCACAATGGTCGCAAACCTTTTGGTGATGGTCATCATCGGCGGATACGCCACATTTGTCAGTCGTATCGATCTGCAAGGCCACGCCGACAAACCCGACTGGCTAGATAAAATCGACGCCGGTGCCCTGAAGGTAAAACTAGCAACTGCCCTAGTCGGAATTTCCGGTATTCACCTATTAAAATCTTTCATCAATATTAAAGACAAATCCCAAGATCAAATCATGTGGCAAGTGATCATACATGTGGTTTTTCTACTGAGCTCGGTGATGCTGGCTTATACGGAAAATTTGTTGCATAAGAAACATCATTAGGGAATGATGGTTGGTCTTGCGGGAGTGAGGCTGATGGATTTGGTTCGGTCATGTAGACTGGGATTGTATCATCTAAGCTGTAGAAGTTAGGACTTGATCTGACACTTCTTATACGAGGTTTCGATTTCATCGAGCAATCGGAAATAATAAGGCACTTGTTGAATAGAACGCCCAGTTAAGTAGTTTCCCGCTTATTTCGCATAAAGGTGATCAGGAAAGCTTAGGCGAGATGACATTAATTTCGTGTTAATCATTCTTTCGTTGACCAGTAACCCTTGCACAGGAACAATTTATACTTGGAGGATGTATGAAATCAATTTTAGGTATTATCGTATTTATTAGTGCTGGAATAAGTTATGCGAGCATTAATTCACTTCATTGTAAGGGTATTGTTTATAACGAAAAGACTGAAATCACCAATGTACAACCAGAGATATTTAAAACCTATGGATTAGAGGCAGATCTTTATGTAACTATAGCTAATCCGCCCTTTAAAACTCCGGTCTATATGGATTTACAAAAAATAGCGGAAGTTGAGACTCCTTCCACTCTAGAATTAACATATGTATGGTGTCCCAAACATACGCCCATAAATCCTTCTTGTTCAAAAGCCATCCGGGCACTAAAAATTGACAAACAAACCGGTGCCGCACAGTTCTTTAATAAATTAGAAGATAAAAGCAACTACCTCGTCTCAACATCACTCTCATGTCAGGTCCAATAATTCTACCTATTTCTCACTAGTCGAACAATTTGATTGGGCATTCATAACTGGACGATGGCGGAAATTATCCCGCCATTTACCTCAAATCTCAAAACGATAGAATGGCACATATTTGTAAGGTCAGCCAGGTCTGGCAGAGTGACGTTATTTCACTTTGGCCTGGTCAGCAAGGTTCGACCTGGATGAATTGAAACGCATTTTAATTAGTACTTTTTAATCTTTGATTGCAGAACGCCTTTTAAATGATCGATGAATTTATTAGCGCGCTCCTTCTTTGTTACAAATGAGATATTGACTGGCGCCTTTAATACGCGGGTTAGACTCACTTTACGAATACTCTTATGCTTATTGATAATCTTATCAGGCAAAAAGGCCCACCCATCAGTCGACTTTAAAAGCTGAAGGGCTGCTTGCGTATCGCCATAAAAATAAGCATGCCTTGGGGTAAGTCCAATATCTTTAAATGCAGGATGATTTTCCCAAAAATTAGGACCTGCAAAAGTTCTAAATGTAATTGCTGGTAATTCATTTAGGCTTTTGCTGATCATACTGCTAGGTAATTTAAAAATAGGATGGTTTTTCCTTAAGGCAATTTGGAACTGCCCATTATAGAGAACTGTCTCTTCTAGCTCATTATAGTATGAAGATCTAAAAATAAGTGCGGCATCCAGTTCTCCTGAAAGCAAATGAGACACGGCGACTCCAGCATCAAGTGAAATGAATTCAATTGTGAGCTGTGGATGATCTCGCTGAATTTCAAGAAAGACTGGAATTAAATACTCCTGCATGAGGAAGTGACTCGCTCCAACTTTATAGTGTCCTTTAAATTTAAAATTTTCAGCCGAGATATCATTGTAGAGCTGATTTGTTTCTTTCAAAATGCCTCTAGCCTTTTCGAGAAGAACTTGACCTCGTTCCGTTAATTTAATTCGTTGCTTCTGGCGAGCAAATAATTGGCATTCAAACTCTTCCTCTAGTTCGCGAATCGCCGAACTAATTACGCTCGGACTTATTGCTAATATCTTGGCAGCATTACCTACGTGCTCGGTGGTCGCTACTTCAACAAAATAACGGAGTCTATCAAAAGTGATCATATTCGAAATTTCCTTATAACTTTGTTCTATTTATACTGATTTACAGACCATTCAGGTAAATGTAAATGGATTTTCTAACAAGGAGTGAAAATGAAAGTAGTGAATATTTTACTAATAATATTTGGGGTGATGACGACAAACATCTCTCATGCGGAGACGGTATGGCAAGGCTCAGCAATTTTAGTCGTAAAGCCAGAAAAACTAAAAGAATTTAAAAGAGCGGTATCCAAAATCATCGAACCCACTCGTAAGGAAGCCAGCTGTATTTCCTACTATGGGTACCAAATTATAGATGAACACGGGAAAGCAACTAATCGATTTGAATTTCATGAAATTTGGAAAAGCAAAGAAGCTATGCTTATTGAGCATAAAGAAAAATCGGAACATATGCGGAAATTTTTTAACGAAATTAAAGCCAACTCAGCAGACTCGTTTTTGGACTCTTTCGAGGTAAAAGGCCAAACCGTTCAGATTATTAATTAAAAACCTATTAGGACGAAAAATGAAAAAAGAAATCTTATTGGCAAACATCATGTTAGTGATTTTAGGGGTTAATATTTGCAGGGCAAACGAGTTTTGCAAAGCTCCCGCTGTAAAAAACAGAGTTCTCTTAGTCACTAGAAACGAAATTCTACGAAAGCCTCGTCCTTTTGTTAAAGCTATTTCAGCCTATAATAGTCAGACTAGATCTCTTGATCCTTACACATGTTGTATAGACTATAATGCCGAACCACACCCCAGTGCTCCAAATTGTTTCGCTGCCTATAGGTCGTTCTGCTATAGTCTGAAAACTGGCGCACTTTCTGATGATCACAGTTACAATGGCTGGTGTGATTACTAGCCCTACTTAATTATCGCAGCCTGGATATGCTTACCTGAGCTCTAATGACTGGACAGTGTCGAAATAATCACGGAGCCCATGCCAATCGGTTCTATGAAACATTGGCTATTGAATTTCATTGTCAGTGATCTAGAAACGAAACCGAGAATGGCACTTCGATCCGCGATGGGCGAGGTCTGGAACTTCGCCGTTCTTTCCGATACCGGGGCTTCAAAAAGCTAAGTAGAGATGGCCAAGCGGCGTGTAAACGCCATAGTCTGGCCGAGAAAGCTAGGCAAGTGCGGGCGGCATCGAAGTCAGAATGTATGGTTCTTTGCCTCAATCAATTGCGCGAAAGGTGTTTCAAAAAATTGAAATGACTGCGAATCGCCTTTAGTAAGCCGACATGATTGTGAACTAGATCATTTTCTCGGCAAAACTCACCGATGGCTCCGGAAATCCAAAAATAGTGACGGTGACTTACTTTCGGAAAGAGGTGATGAGCGGCATGAGCATTAAGTCCACCGATAATTCCACACCAAAATTGTGAAAAAGGGTACCAGTCCACACTTGTGATTAACTGATGAGAGACGTAGCTGCAGCCGACGTGACCATTAACGATCTTAGGAAACACGGCCTCGCTAGAAAAGTGAGTTCCAATGAGTGGAAGAACATAAAAGACGAAAACGTGCGGAACTTTGAGGGTAAGGAATCGCATCCATGAGGGTGTTTTTTCGTGCCAGTCATCCATGTTGGCAAGACTTTCGCGTTTCATATAATTGAGGTCTTAAATCCATGCGGCATGAAATGCGACTACCAAGTACAAAAACCACGCGTACCAGTGCTGGAATCGGTGCCACCATTTTTTGGGCTGATTGGGTCAAAGGCGAACAAACGGATTTTCATCAATGTCGGCATCGCAGTGGTCGATATTCGGGAATTTATGAAGCGATTTCAGATGTCTTATCCGCCACATTTCGGGATCAACACCAAGGATGCTAAAAGGGATGTAGAGCACGATGGTATTAATCCAAGGATGCCGCGAGAATGCACCGTGAGCGGCATCGTGAGAGGCATTCAGTGCGAAAAGGAGAATCGAGACCCCGGATACCAAACCCAAAAGTAACGACGTTTTAGGATTAGAAGCACCTACTAATAATTCAGAGTAACTTACGACCGAACCCGTAAAGAGGAAAATGGCTTTCAGCCAGGTAGAATGGCTCGCGAAGCGGCTCCCTTTCTGTGCTGAAATTTCGAAGTAAATACGATCCCGAAATTTGCCAAACGCCGCGGCGGCACGATCATTTTTAAAAATCAGTTTTCTGTCGCTCATATTATGAGCGTACCACTAGCAGCGCCTCGGTACAATATGTGCCATTACTTCAATGACCGTCAGACGATATATAAACTAATTGCAGGGACTTTCAGATCAAGTCCTAACTTCTACATCTAAGCATATCCAAAAAAAAAGCGACGCTTATCCAAGCATCGCCTTGTCTTCAAATTCTATTTCAATTTCCAACTAACCGTTACAAGTAACGACTGTACTTTTCACTTCTTTCTGAGCGTCTGAACCTAGTTCTTTGATTTTCTTGTCGCCTTCTTTAACATCGATAGCGCGGAAAACCATTACGGATGAACCTTGTCTTAAATGGATTCTATTAGCGGCTTTTTTGCCGATCATTTTGACTTTGCTTTTTAGCACGTCGCTATCGGAAGTGCATTCGAACGAAGCTAACACTCCGGTATCAGCGCTTGTACCTTTTTGGATAATTTCAAAAGCCTGCTGACCGACTTTTAATTGTTTTACTTCGACTTCTTTAACTTTCGAGTTTCCTTTTTCATCTAGGTAATCAGACGCTTTCGCACTTGAACTGCTATTGCATGTTAATAAATACGTTTTTGGCTTTACTGTTTTGTCACCGTTATTCACAGTTAGATCCGCTGCGATCGATGAGTTATTAAACAATAAGATATGCGCACCAATATCCTTTTTATCATCTGGATTGGCTACGTTGACTTCTTTCAAATCATTTGGATCTTTGATATCGGCGCATAAAACTTTAGTCGCTATCATATCACTAGAATCAGCACTGATTCGTAAATCAGCTACTAACGCTGTTTTATCACTTAATGTGATGCTCATTTTCGATTGTTCATTTAAAACTTTGTCATTCACATTTGGAATCGTTTCGACCACGTCTTTGGCTATGTCAGCACCCGATGCGGCTAAGTCTTCACCATTGTCAATTGGTGTACCGAGCTGAGCTTTAGCTGCTGCCTCTGCCGCGATTTTTTTGCACTCATCGGTTTCTGCTTTTTTGCCAGAACAATCAGTTTGCGCTTGACCGCCTGCTTTTCCTGCCTGTCCCATCTTTTTATCTTTTTTTCCACACGCAACCACAAAAGTGAACACTGCAATAGACACTAAAAAAGCACGTTTCATATAAAGCTCCTTGCCAAACGTTATTGCGCCTTTCATGCCATTCTGAATCATCATTAGATGCCATTTCTATACCGTTCCAAAATTATACGCCCGACAGCTGTCTAATCTTTTGACAGCGTTATCTGATACTGCCTATCCTTAATATATGATGGATATGGATCGTCCTCGCAAAATACTCATGATGGTTGTGGCCGCCCTAGCAATAGTCAGCTGCCAAAAGAAAGAAACGGTTTCTAAGACCGAACCCGTAGAACCCCCAAAAAAGGTATATCCTTTTGATGCCTCTCGCGGTTGTTACGCTGACGGCATCGTCAATGGCTACATAGCGGATAAAACAAATCCGCTTAGAAATCATATGGTGATGGTTCTATCGCGATTTCAAAAAGATGATTTCAGTTCCGAAGTTTTATCAACATTATGTACAGGTACATTGATTGATGAAAAGACAGTACTAACAGCGGCGCACTGTTTTCCAAAGAATACAATATCGACTCAGATCATTGCTTCGATTAACTTGTTTTGCTCTAGTGGGTTCAACAAACGATTGGTGTTTTCCGCCAATAACGTGAATATTCATCCTCAGTATCGCCATAAAACGTCTCCGTCTAGCAAGTCACCTGATTTTGATATCGCCACAGTAAAATTTGAAGGCCTATTGCCTGCCGATTATTCGCCTTTGCCATTGGTTCCTGTCGATATTCTCCAAGAAATGAACAATCCCGCCAGCCAAATGGTTATGATTGGTTACGGACGCACACATACAACGGATGACTCTTTACCAGAACTTCGTTATGTAACTAAGAATTGGGATCAATTGATGCTAGTGAAAGACTCGGTGAATTTAATCGATCGTTCGGGTTTGGTCAGCGTTAATCAATTGGACGCCCATGGTGGTTGCAGTGGCGATTCAGGTGGGCCACTTTTAGTTGCGCAAAATGGCTCTTATAAAATTATGGGTGTCGCTTCGTATATTGAAAGTACAACGGAATCAAAGCTGTGTGAACAAGGACAGATATTTTATACCTACATCCCAGCGTATTGGGATTGGATACAAGAACAGCTGCAATAATGAGTACTTTATTTAAAAAACTAAATCCGACCGTAATTTTTCTTGGTTTCTTTTTGTTAGTGGCTTTCGTTAATGATGGTTTCATGGGTACGGACGAGTACTGGAACGCCATGGTTAAATATCTGCCCGCTCAGACATCTACCTACACAGATCTGGTCGATCAAACCGACGTAAAATCACCGTTGCAAGTAATGCCAATGCATTTAGGTGCGCAGGCTGCACTGAAACTAGGAATTTTTCATCCCTACGATCAATATCGATTTACTATTTTACTGATCACGATTTTTAATTTACTGATCTACCTTTTGTCGTTTCAAATTATTCAATCAGTTCGTTTATGGGATTTTGGTTCTGATTTTAAAATACCCGGCAACGTCAATTCCCAGCGCTGGCAAGATTTGTGTCAGAAAGTTTTCTTGTTTCTGTTTACGTTCTATTTTGCATCTTCATTTACTTTAACTCGCCCGATGTTTGAATCTTTGGCGGCGCCGTGGATTTTATTTTCAATGGCTTTTTTCTATCGCTATAAATCCGAAGGCAAAATGTGGGATGTTGTTTGGGCTACCATCACTGTCAGCATGGCTTTCGTTCTGCGCCAGCAGGCCGGTATTGGCGCCGTTACGATTCCGTTGTTGTTGCTATTTGCAAAAGATTTCAAAGGAGTCATCGTCAGTTCGGCCGTGGGCCTTGGGTGCTTTGTGCTGGCAGGCATTCCCGATATTTTCTTGCGCGGTGGATTTCACCATTCGCTGGTGGCTGTGCTGACTTACAACGTGGAACATGGCCACGAATATGGAAATGGATCTATCTTGTTCTATCCTGGATTATTGCTGGGCTTAACATTCTTCCCGTTCCTGTGGTTCAACAACACAGGCAAAGGTATTGCCGGCCCAGTGTTCAAGAAACTCAACTACGCCTGGGTGTTTATTCTCTTGTTCGTGGCGCTACATTCCTACTTCCCGCAAAAATTTGAACGCTTTATGGTTTCCATTGTGCCGTTACTGATTGTCCTGATGACACCATTTTTTGCAAGACTGGTGTTGATGTGGCCCGTGAAAAAATGGCAGTTGATCACGATGGGAATTTTAAATGTATTCATCTTAATCAACGCCAGCTTTTTTCCGTCACAGAAAAACATCATCAACGCGGCCCTGTTTATCGATAAACACAACAGCATCAAGACCGTCTACAATCTAGAAAAAACAATCGAATGGCTACCCGAGAAATTTATTTTCTTGAATCGTGGCTATAATATCGTAGACCTATCCCTGTCAGCGGTGAAGGACCAACCCGCCAACAACTGCCAAGCCGCCATCATCGTGAATGATTTCATTTGGACTCAAGAAAAAGAATCCCTAAAGGATTACCACATCGTCGACACATTTAACGTGAATTTGATCGAAAGCTTCGCCTACAAGTTCAACAAGAAAAACAACATCCGCCGGGCGCCTTTGCATGTGTTGTCGAATTGTAAAAGTTAAGCTCCCATTGGATAGAGCCGTCGTTTCCTAAACAGGCGATCTCTAAAAAAAGTAGTGAAATAGTAATTTCGTGTTTTGCGTCTCAACGGGCGCATTCAATTTTGGATTCAACCATTCGACTTCTACCGCTTGATTCATTTTGAAATTAAATCGTCCCGTCACCGAAGCGGAATCTACAGTCGCGTAGCGATCAGGAATTTCTTTCGAATATTTCGCCATCAATTTATACGCCTGAGAAATCTCTAACAGATAGCCCGCTTGGTATCCAACAGCAGCATAGTTGCGAGTGATCGCGTACGAATTTCCATAGCGATAGTGTACAAACGGCAGCACCCAAGCCATGTGGCGGCCCCAATCCACCGCATAGCCCCCAAAGACTTGTAAACCAGAGCCAAGGCACGATCGTTCGCCATCACACAGTGGCATATTGCGTACGCCCACATCGATCCCCCAAGATAACTTGGGATCTAATTTTCTTAAGGGATTCAGTTGCATAATATTAAAGAACGAGAAACTCTCCAGATTCAAATCATTTTCAAAATATTGAAATTTAAAATTTCCAAATTCCAATTGCGAACGCGCCGGCAATCCGTGCGAATCATCTAATAATTCATGAAAGGCAAAACGGAAATTCAAAAATCCCAATGACTGTTTCAACGTGCCCGTTATCGATCGTTCACCAAATCCCAAGCTCACGCGCGATGATGGATGTGAAATATCGGGTCGTTCATCATTTGGCACTGGGATCGCGACAGGTTCAGATATCACATCAACGTCCGCGCGACTCATCAGAACTTTTTCTTTCATTTGATACCAAGGACCTTCGTGTTTAGCGATGCCGTTTGGATCTTTCATATCGATGTAATCAATTAGCCCATCCAGAAATAAGGCTTTTCTTTGAATGCTTTCAAACTGGATCGTCTTAAATTTCGCGTCTGAATACGTCGTCAAAATAGCCATGAATTCGTGCTTCTCTGACTCGGTAAATTTATTCCATTTATCTTCAAAATTTCTTCGCAGTGACGGACGGAATTCTACTTTACGAACAAAGCCAGGCATAGTGAACAGGGCTTTCACGGAATCCGATGGAATGACATACAAAGGCACTTTGTTCGACAGCTCAATACGCTCGGAAACCGCTTCCATTAGAGTCAACATGTGGTAGGAACAATTTTGAGTGAAAAAATAATAATCAAAATATTGCGGGCCGACTTCCCAAATGTGATTCAGCAATTGCTTCACTTCGGCTTCGGTTAAATCCAGTTCATAAGACCACAAATCACGTGATTCATAGTCATTGTATTCCCGAACTTTATAGTAATACGGAACGCTAACGTAGGTGCCTGTGAATCCACCCATCAAACCATTGATCATATACAGCACAGGATTGCCTGTCGTTACATTCGCCGCATAACTGATACCGTAATCCAAAAGTTCTTGTTTGCTGCGACCTTCTTTGATTTTTTTATTCACACGAAAAAATGTGTGACCAAAGGCCGACCCCGGATTGTTCGCATAGTAACTGGAAAACACAAATGACACCGATTCCGCATTTAAATTTCTAATGAATACATCAAAAAAATAACACGTCGGTTTTGGCAATAGGGTCCATGCCGGATGATCTTTTAATTTAGACTGCAACCACGCCAAGCGCGCTGGAAATCGGCAAATCGCATGTTCGTCTTTTACGTCGGTCGGTCCAAAGAAGGACCACAGTGTGGCCTGCAGCTCTTGATCCAGCTGACTATCACCCTCAGCAGACAGAAAAAATGTCGGCGATTTCACTTGGCTTCTTAGCAAACCAAAAACGTTACGTTCGTAATGCATCAATTTGCGCCATGTGCGGGTTTCAGATAATTTCGCGGCCTGGGCGGCATCGACTAAACTTTGGATGGCCGCGACGTCGCCAACCACAGCGGGCTTTTTTACAAATGAAGGTACGCCCGCGGCGGAAACCAGCGTACATAACAAAACAAATCCCAAACACAGTATGTGAGTTTTACAGAATGCTATTTTCATGAATGGAGCTAATTTACAGAGGCTTCGAAGGATGAAGCAAGATAAAAGTGGGCGACAAAATCGCCCACTGAATAGAAATGTTCCTTAAGCCAGAATTAGATCTGAGCGAATGAGCATTCTTGAGATAATTGGGAGTCTCTTTGGATCACAGTGATGATGCTGTCAGTAACTTCGTTTGTGGTGTCATTAGTGAACACATCACGGTAGTTAGCTTTCAAAGCAGAACCCAAGTTTTGGCTTGATTGGCAGCCCATAACTTCGCTCAAGGCTACGATTGTTTCGCCGTTACCTTTAGCGGCATCGCCAGCTAATTGAGTTTTGTTGATTTGGATGTATTTATCCATTTTGTCAGCCACTTGTGATGATGCATCATCAAGGCAGTTCAATGTACCTGTAGTGATCGCAAACGTTTGATTGCCTGAAGTTCCATTAGTTGTTGCCACTAGAACTTGTGAGCTACGCTTGTCCATAACCACGCTACCTAATCCACAACCAGCCATACCGTATGGACGTGAATAAGCGCCTGATTTATGAGCAGCATGAGCCGGAGCCATGTGCATTGGAGCTTGTTGTTGTTGCGCTGGAGCCGCTTTTGGAGCTGGCTTCATTGGTTTTTTGGCCTGCGCGAATGATACAGAAACAGCAGTTAATAATAATAAAAGTAATTTCATATATTATATCCCAAATATTATGTTAAAGAGTTGCAAGATTTTTGGATTTCAGAATTAGATTTAAGGTCATTCATAATCTGAAGAGTTTCGTTTGATTTAAAGATTGAATTGTAATTACGTTTCAAATCTTGAGTGACCGAAGATTTGTCAGAGCAATTCCAAAGAGTCATTAAACCATCGATCGTTTCGCCATTACCACGAGCCACGTCTTCTTTTAACGCGATTTTGTTGTTCTCGATGTAACGGATGCTGACTTCTGAACGTGATTCTTCAAAGCAGTTTGAAGTTCCAGACGTGATCGCGAATGTTTGTGGTGATACGATGTTGTTCACAGTCGCAGCCAAAATTTGAATTTTTCCTGGTTGATCTTGGAATACTAAAGCGCCCAATCCACAACCGGCCATACCATAATTAGCAGCCATCGATTGAATCGACACTAGAGCTACTAACACAACTAGTTTTTTTAACACATTTCCTCCTATAGTTTGAAACGATACGTATTATTCAATCGTTTGCCCCATATAAATTCAAGCTAAATTAGGGTGACTTTCAATTTTAATTAAATCTAAGATTCATAGGTGAACTTTCGATTTTTACTTATTCTACCATTTGTACTTTTTTTAAGCAGTTGTTCTTCCTTGCTATACTACCCATCGCAACAAGAATTCACTCAAAAACAGGATCTTTTGTATGATATCGAGGAACTCAACTTCCCCGATCCTGAAGGAAACCAAATTAATGCTTGGTATTTTCACGCCAAAAACCCAAAAGCTAAAATTCTTTTTTTTCACGGCAATGCTCAAAATTTAACGGCCCACTTTGCGATGCTGTCGTGGTTGGTCGATCATAATTACGACATGATGATTTTCGACTATCCCGGCTATGGCAAATCAACGGGATCCCCAACTCCCGAAAGCACGGCTAAATCTGGCGTCGAAGCGCTGAAAAAAATCGAAGGTATTAATCCCGATTTACCGCTGTTTGTTTACGGGCAGAGCTTGGGTGGGCAGATCATGCTGAAGAGCTTGAATCTGTATGAAAAGAAAAACTACAAAGCGGTCTTCATCGAAGCCTCTTTCGCATCCTACCGAAGCGTGGCCAGAAGTGTCGCCTCAAGAAGCTGGGTCACTTGGGTTTTCCAACCTCTAGCGTGGCTACTGATGAGTGACAATTGGGTCGGCGATCCAGGATTAATTTCACCAATCCCAGTCTACGTCATGCATGGCAACCAAGATAACGTCGTCACCATCGATCAAGGCGAGCAAGTCTTCCAAAAAACAAAAGACCCCAAACACTGGAAAGTCTTCGAAGGCGGCTCCCACTCAAACTCCTACTTCATAAAAAACGGCACCTACAGAAAATACCTACTAGACGCCCTAAAATAGGGTACCTCCTAACATTCTGGTACCCGGCGTGTCTAACGCTACGGGTACCAGAATGTTAGGAGGTACCTGTTTCTATTTTCTGATCTCTCTGGCTTTTTTTACTAGGTCGACGAATTCTTCTTTGAACGAGTCTTTTTTGTCCTTGGTCTTTAAACAGCCTTCGCTGATTTCTAGGATTTTGTTTGAATCAAAATCTTTTAGTTGGGCTGATTTGCGCATCCACAGTGAGAAGCTGGCTACGGCCACTGCGAATCGAGTCGAGCATGATGTTTCTGATAATGGCGCCACCTTGTTAGCCAACGCTTGTTCGAAATACTCGCTGGTCGAATTCGTTGGTTTTTTATAACGAATTTTCGCTGTTAAGATTTCATCCGTTGCTCCCGGAGTATCCTTAACTTTTTCTTCCGTTTGATATTTTAGCTTAATATCCGACGGCGCATTTCCCTTCCATTCGATTTCATACAAGGCCGTCACGCTATGTCCAGCACCCATTTCGCCCGCATCCACTTTATCGTTAGCAAAATCTTCTTTGTTCAGCATGCGATTTTCGTAGCCCACGAGGCGATATGAGTGAACAACCTTAGGATTAAACTCCACTTGCACTTTCACGTCTTTCGCAATCGTGAACAGAGTTCCCGATAATTGATTCACAAATACTTTATTCGCTTCTTTCGCTGTGTCGATGTAGAAATAGTTACCTTGGCCTTTGTTCGAAATTTCTTCCAAACGCGCATCTTTGTAGTTACCCATTCCAAAACCAAGCACAGTCAGGAACACACCGCCTTCTGATTTCTCTTTGATAATATCCAGTAATTCTTTCGGCGACGTCACACCCACATTGAAATCACCATCCGAAGCCAATATCACGCGGTTGTTACCACCCGACACATAGTTCTTCATCGCAATTTCGTAGGCTTTGCGAATACCACCTTCACCATTCGTCCCCCCCCCCGCTGACAGGTTCTGAATCGCGGTCAAAATTTTATCTTTCTTATCACCCGGCGTACTTTCTAACACTACGCCCGAACTTCCCGCGTACACCACCATCGAGATACGGTCTTTCTCGGTCAATTGCTCCGTCAACGTTTTCAAAGCGGACTTCACCAAAGGCAACTTATTTTCATCTTCCATCGAACCCGATACGTCGATCAAGAATACCAAGTTTGATTTCGGACGATCTTTCACTTCGATCTCTTTACCTTTCAAGCCAATGCGAACAATCGCACGATTTGAATTCCAAGGCGACTTGGTAGCTTCCAAGTGAACAGCGATCGGATGTCCTGACGTCGGTGCTTTGTAATCATAGTCGAAGTAATTCACAAATTCTTCCGTGCGGATCGAATCCACTGGCGGAATCTGAGTGTAATTCGTCAAGTATCGACGCGCATTCGCGTAGGACGCCGTATCCACATCAATCGAGAATGTCGACAATGCTTCTTTAGAAACTTGGACGAAATCATTTTCGGCGTTTTGCTTATACTCTTCACCCGAGTTCGTGTCTTCCTTAATTTCTGGAGCTGGCGTCGCCGGCATCGGCATGCGACCTGGTTCGACTAATGATTTTTTTGCCATCATCTGAGGAGCCGCTGGATCACCAAGACCGCCAAAGGAATTAGCACGACCTTTTGCACTTGAATCCATACCGTCGATAGGTGCACCGGTTGGCGATTGACCAGAGGTCGTAGTCATCGGCTGAGCGTCTTCATATTCCCGAGATGCTAAATCATCTTTAGTCGAGCGAGCCCCTTCAGCAGAAATTCCGCCGATCTGTTTTCTTTCCGCCATCGCTGTTGTTTGCGGACGAACACCACGAGTTTCAACGAGTCTGCCGTTGCCTACAGTGTTGATGGTATCGGGTTCAGGAGACATAGCAGTTTGTTCTGGTCGAGTCGTCATCTGCCATACGAAACGATCCCAAAGAGTCGGCAATGCAACGATACCAATAATCGCAAAGCCCAACGCCGGCACCAAAACTTTTGGCTGCATCAGCTTGCCCCAGAACGACATTTTTTTCTTCGGCAATGGTGGCGGCGTCACAACCAAATCTGTCGCCATTTCCGCTTTCAAAATTGATGACACTAATTTTATTTCTTCCACTTCCGCTTTTTCCATCGGATGAGAATTTAAATACGCTTCGATTTCTGCTCTTTCGGCTTCAGAGACTTCATTTAATGCATACGCCGTTAATTTACTTTTTTCCATTTTGAACTCCTTTCTTATTAAGAGTTGCAGGACCGATCTTCAATACACTGCCTTTAATTTTCTGAACGCTTTCATGAATCAGAACACCCACATAATTTACGTTATGCCCAGTGATATCACTGATTTGCTGGTAACTAAGTCCGTCTTGAAACTTTAGTCGAATGACTTCCTTTTCCTTGAACGACAACGCCGCCAAGGCCACCGTTAATTGTTGATTGATCTGAGACTGATATATTTGATCATCCAAATGGTCGCTTTGATCGACAAGCTGGTCTTCATCCATTTCGTCCGACGACTTCATCTTCTTTCTCCTTCGTATTTCATCAATACATTGATTACGACAGGTCACATACAGCCACGAGGCTAAATGGTCTGGCTCCTTATCCGGCTCATTTAAAAGCTTTAAAAAGCAATCCTGAACAATTTCACTAGCCTTAGACACTTCAACAAAGCGCAAAGCATAACGAAAGAGCTTTGGATAAAACTCCCTATAAAACCCTTCAAACCATTCCGGCGCAGAACCAAAACCCATCAGATCTCCTATGGCCTTAGCAACACTCTCTATATGTAATACGAACGAGTTAGGGAAATCTTAGTGAACTATTTTGAGAAAGTTAAACTCTTCTTTATGGGAGAACGGTGCCAGGCTACTATTCCGGACACAGTGCTTACGTAAAAGTAGCCTGGCACCGTTTGCGGCGCGTCCGGAAAAGTAGGCTGGCACCCCAAAAAAAAGGGCTCTATTTCTAGAGCCCTTTCCGCGTAATCATAATTGAAGGATAAACAAAGAACTATTGAATCACGTTGTTCAACACACCAGGAAATTCCTGATTCAAGAACATATCGCCTTCGTTTTTCAGTGATTGAACTTCGCTGACTAGTTTTTCAACCGGGAATTTGTTGAAGCTGACTTCCATTTTCTTTTCCATGACTAGGTGTTTGAAAACTGGGTAGCCCATTGGACCACGGAAGAACATTCGTAGTGGGGCTTCACTGCTAGCCAATGAGTCTGTTAGCGGCGAATTGGCGATACCTGTGATCGAATTCACTAATACGAACATTTCGTTGCGTTTGCCTTCAGAGATTTTCGGCAAGCACGCCACTACACCTTTTGGTAAATTAAGTGCCGCAAAGTCTTTGCCTGCTTGTTTCGCAATTTGGTCTTTCAGAGGAGCGCTTAAGTTAGCAAGCCAGCATTTGCGGAATTTGCCTTGGAAACTGAAAATTTTCATTTCGGCATTCGCTCCAAATTTCACAGACGTTGTGATCGAACCTGTTTCGCGTCTTGAATCACTTAAATTCCAAGTGAACAAATCGTTATTGTACGTCGCCATGCCGCCGATGTTACCACCTAAGTTCGCTCCTAATTTCGTACCGAATGTGCTTTTTGGCGGAACAACAACTGGGTCGCCTGGTATTGTTGGACCATTTGGATCTTTAGGATCTACTGGGATTGGTTTACCTGGAGCCGTGTTACCAAGCATTTTTGAAATCCACGACAGCAATTTAAATCCAGGAACTTGACCATCTTGTAACTTGTTCAACAAATCTAAATCTAAACCGGCATTTAAACCGGCAGTCATACCAGCCGTTAAGCCCGCATTCCAACCCGCTCGTGCCGATTGAGCTTTACCTTTGATTTGCTCTTGAGAGATCAAGTAATTCATATTGATCGTTAGATCTTCATTTAACGTGATACCTTCGCGCTGAGGAACGGGATTTGTGATCTCTTCAACGATTTCACGCATACGGAAGTTCATCAAATCAATCGCTTTAGAATCGCACACACGAACGCCGCGAGCCCGCTCTTGAGTCAAGTATGAACAAATCGCGGCTTGAGTCGCTTGTGATAACTTCATGTCGTTCTTTTCAAGCGACGTCATCATTTCTGTATAGTGAGCCGTGAAAGACGATGTAGAACGTCCAACATAAGCTAAATCAATTTTGCGTGGCACTTCTACGAAACCAGTTTTTTGTTTGAAGTAGTCATAATTAGAAACAGATTTAGATCGATTTTCTTTTTGAGCTAGGTACTTCACGTTATTTTCGTGAATCACTTCGGCGCTCCAGTTACTTGGAACAAACGAAATTGAAGACGCCGCCACTAATGGACCCACCGGAGAAATATAGCTGCCATCGCGGAATTGAATGTAGCCAGGTAATGACGACGCCGTCATTAACAAGATCGTTCGTCCAGTTAACGGAGCCAAGTCTTGGAATTTCAAAGTCACGTCGGCCACCATCACGCCGTCGATCATTTCACCGACAAATTCTGATGTCGAAAGAACGTCACCCATTTGGTAAGTCGTTCCTGCTTTAGGATTTACTGTGTCTTTCAAGATCGCTACGTGGAATTTAACATTACCGCTGGCAATAGTTTCAAAGATTTGCTTTCCATTGAAATTCTCACGAATGAACTGAGGACTGATACGAATTCTGTATTTATGAGCCACTTTCAAATTCAATGTCGGAGTGATTTCGTACTGACTGTAATCATGACCTAAGAATTGCATTTGGATCGCGTCTAAACGCATTCTTGTTTCAGGACCAACGGCAGTCGATTTCTTGTTCTTTTGACTTGCGATCGCTTCCGCTACGCGCGTTTTGTTAACTTCCATCGAAAACGCTGGGCTTGAATGAGTTTCATCCGATTGAAACTGGGTCATCGAATAAGAAACTGCATCCGCTGTAGTTTTTGCTTTTAAGGCTTCATCATAACGTAAATCAGTCACGGTCAAAGAGTCTTCAGATGCCCAAGGATTGATTGCTAAATCCAAAGTCACTGTGCCGGCATGACCACTGATGGCTTGCACTTTACGATGCACCAATAATTCTGCTTCGTTTGCTAAAGCATCGTAACGAATTTGTTCGTCCCAAATGATGCAACCAAATTTGTCCGTTGTTTTCACCATCTCTTGTCCGTCAGCTGCAATCACTTTGAAGTCTTGGAACTGCACAATCGCAAGTAACGCGTTATCTTTGATACATGCTTGGATTTTATAATCTTTTTGATTGGGTTTTTGTTGAACGTCACGAGTAACGATCACTTTGCCCCAAATTTTTACGTCTTTATCTACGTAGAAAGTCGCATCTGAATCCGGATCAGAAGTACGCATATGATCATCACGTTTTCCACAACTAACTACGGCACCCAATACTAGGGCCAAAGCGAATGTTAATGCTTGTTTAGAAAATGTCATACTTAGCCTCCACAGCTATGTTGTAGATTTCACGATCAGCAAGGTATGGATTTGCATCTTTTAAATCCATTTTGATGTAGTAATTTTTTAAAGCGAGTCTTTCTTTTTTCAATTCGATATCGATACCCACGCGGTAACCATCACGATTTTGAAAACGACTAGTCATTGTTGTGTATACTGCCGGAGTCACATCCGCATCGTAGTTAAATCGAGTGTAAGAAGGACGAACGATGTAATTACCGAATACAGCTTTAACGCTGCCGCCAACCATCCTACCTTTGTTTTTACCTTCAGCGGCTTGATCATTGATGATTGTTGAAACGAACGCGAACACTTCGTGTTTACCAATTTCTTGTTTTACCGTTGCGCCCGACTCTGTTCCCATAAAACCATTGCGGAAACGGAATGATTTCGAACTGCCTTCAAATGAAGACAGCGAGTTTCCCAAGAAATAAGAATCCGTGGCTACGTTTGTTGATAGGTTTTCAAATTGAAAACGTGTCGCTGCAACTTTCAATTCCGTCCCGGTGTTCACCTTTAACATTCCGGCTAAAGTTTGGGTCAGAAAATAAGCTTGAGTACCGTCATCATAAATACGTTTTGTGACTGTACCTGACGAAGGAATCCCTTGAAAGGCACTTATAGAAATGTTCGAGTCATCGGCCCCGATTTTCCATTCTTCCTGTGTCGCCATGAATGCGCCACCAAAAGTAACAGGCATGATGGACACTAACGGATTCAACGTCGCTTTCAATGCGCCAGCTTTAATATAAACATTTTTGTGTAAATTTAATTTTGCTGCAGCTTCGTGGAGCAAAATTGAGTTCGGCGCCTTCCCATCATCTGTCCAAAAATTACTCGCATTTCCGGAACCGAATAACCCCGCCAATTCAAGATTCAATGAAATATAATCACCATACTTGGCAGAAAAATCAGGGTTAATTATAATTGTGCCTTGATGACTGCGAGAAAAAGAGTCTTCCGTTTGCCGGCTATACAAAGTAAACGCAACTTTGCCTGTTGGTTTATATGGTTTTTCTTCTTCATCTTTCGGAGCTGAAAGATTTGGCGACACAGAAAGTGTCGAAGAGCTTTGAGCTTTGGCTTGAAAAACTGCTGACAAAAACAGTGTCAGAGTTAGAGCCAAATAAGTCGCTCGATGGTTAAAGTACATTCGTTCCCCCTTGGTCCCTGCAACGTTGCCACTTCGATGAAGTATGCACGTCACAATTCGCATGTGCTTTGAAAAGTTGAGATGGTTATACCGAAAAGATTTTAAAAGAGAACGAAATTAATTTAATAACTGAAAAAAATTTATCGACTGTGTGAGTATGTTAAGGTTGCGTTAGGACAGGTGAGCTCGGCGTATAACAATACTCCGATTTCAGATTCCTTTTGGCCCCATGTACAGTGCCTTCAGAAAAAATAATCGTTTTTTTTCTGGCACTGACGTCATTTTGCCACCGGACTGAAACATCACGAAGACGTAGTTGTAATATCAGAAGTGCTTTGTCTTGCTCACTCATATTCGGTTGCGCCTTTAATTTCAACGCATAATCATCAAATACACGCTGCTTAAAACCACCATTTTGTACTACGAAATCGAACATCAGCAGGAAACTGCTTAAAGTGCCTAATTTAAAGGATTGAAAGTATCGAAATGCCTGATTGTATAGCTTCATCGCGTACTTTAATTGCAAACTTACATAGGGCTTTGATTGCGCCATGTTCGTTAAGTTTTCGTTCCAATCCGATTTAAATGTCTTACCACGATCAGAATAAATATTTTTTAACGCCCAACTCACCGAGTTTTTATTCGCGGTAGCGACGCTCTTCGCCGAAAGCGTGTCGCTTAGAGGTATGATTTCATTAGATACTTCTGAAACTGGTGCGTCATAATCCACATCGTACCGAGAAATATTCACGTTATCATTTAAAAACGGAGAATCCTCGCTGCCAGCTGATTCCGAGATAAATGAAGCCGATGAGGCTTTGGCTGCTTGATCTTTGTTCCACTGACTGACCATGGATTTTAAAGCCACATAGTGGGCCTCATCCATACCAACGTTGGCACCTTGTCCCTTAGCTGTGATCAATTCATTCAATAAAGGCTGCATCGACCCCATGCCCAAGTTTTGTTGCAATAAACCGATACTAAAACCCATCCCATCAAAGTTATTGCTTAAGTTCGCCCAACCACTGCGGCCTTCGAAACTGCCGGTGATATTTAAAGCTAAAGCTAAATGGGCCTGCCCTGCGGAGGCTAATTCGATTGGCCACGTCACGCCAGCTAGATCTAACTTTGAACAAAAATTTGGAGTCGGACTGACAATTACCGGAGTCGCTTGACTCGGGCCATCGTCTTCGGGTGGCGGATGAAATTCTGAATCGCCGTCCTCTTCTGGCGGAGCCAATTTTGACGTATCAGTATCGTTGGCTCCTAACGTATGCATCGCATTTTGCGAACACGACACGGTCATAAAAAGAGTGATCGCAAGAAGCGATTGAATTATTTTTTTGGACATAACTTATTCGCAATCCTGTTCACATGAGTTCTGACTGATTCGTTCGTCGACAAACTATCGGATGTAACACCCGCCCGTAGACACTGTTCCCAATTAGGACCAGATGGCTGAGTTTCGCTGAATAATTCACCAATTTTATAAATTTGATAATAGAATGAACACATTTGTGTTTGTTTTTCTGGGTTCTGTTCCGCTGTGCATTTTGCATCAACTTGATCAACAAATTGAAGCCATTCTTTTACCGTCAAATCTGTACGCTCTGCTAACTTTGCCAGCTGCGCTTTTTCAGCCGCCACAAGATCAAGCTTGCCTTCCATCGAATTTGCGAACACCGCAGAAATAGCGAACACCGCCAAAATAAAAGTCTTTATAAAAGTCGACATTGGCCCCCCGCGATTTTTTTCACTTCTGCCATTTTCGAGGCTGTGTTTGACAAATAAGCTTCTTTTCTTAGTTGTTGTTTGAAATATTCGTTAGAAAATGGAGGCGCCCCAATTCGTAGCGTACGAATCAACGTTAACGCGCGATTAGCACCTTTAGGCCCGTATCCAACTAAAGTTAACAAATTTAGCAATTCAGGATCATTATACGCATTAGGCGCACGTTTTTTTAATTCTTTGCCAATGATCTGATGCTTTAAATAAGAAAAATAGCCAATGGAATAAATTAGATTTCTAGCTAACCCATTTTCCATTGAGACCCACTCGCAGTTAATTTTTCTAGGCGAATGATATTTAAATTTTAAATCATTCTCGATGACCGGTTTCAATCCACCACACTCTGGGTTGGATGAATTTAAAATTTCATCCAAGATAAAACGGCCGTTACCCTTAACCGTTTTTCCACCCGTGCGACGCGGATCAAGCACGTTCATCTCTTGAACGGCCCAGCCTGTTAATTGTCCCGCACCCACACCGCCACTATACGAATAGGTGAAATTGAAACTACTTTCGTTGTTTAGTTTAGAATACAAAACTTTGGGATCAATGGATTCTTTAACTCCGTTTTTCATGGGCAGACCTTGGAAACATGAAATTACCTTATTCGTCACAAAATGAATATAATCCACGCTGGAATCATCAATGCACGGTGTATTTTTAGAACGTGCTGAATGCGACGTGTACGTCCAATTTCCAGCCGGCGTACGATTGCACTCGATACTACTCTGCGCGACTTTGCGTTTCAATGAAGCCTGAATACACTCTTTGGGAATTTCCGTTAATTTTTCAGGCAATCCCAGACGTTGAGCAACGGTAGAACAGTCCCTACAACCGATTCCACCTTCCGTTGGTTTGAACAAACCTTTGGCTCGAAATTCTTTAACCAAGAAGTAGTTTGAAGATTCTAAAATGCGTCTAAATTTTTGATTATTCGGAGAACCATCTAGACATTGATTGCCCTCAGCCAGTAGCGAGATATTAAAAAATAGAACAGGCAATATGAAATATAGACGCATCATTTTATTATCGGCGGACGACGGACACAGTTCTAGTCTAATTAGCCCAAAACCTGAAAATTAAGACCCAGACTTAGGGTGAGATTTCTGTCGGAGTTAAATTATTTCACACCGTTCGTAATGCTGAAAGTTAATCGTGTTCCTTTCAATCAATTCTAGAATACACTTATAAGCAAACTGTACTTTATTTCGCAAAGAAGTGAGCTTATGAATTTGAAATTTACTATTCTTTTGTCTGTTTCTTTTGTTTTATGTTCGTGTGCTTCCTATTTCACTCGCAAAGATTGCGAGAGGAAAAATTGGTTTGATTACGGCTACCAAATCGCGATGACTGGCAAACGTCTGAACAGCGATAATTACCTGAATGAGTGCCGTAAAGTCGAAGCAGAAATCCAAGAATCACAACTTGACCTTGGTTTTAAATCTGGAATGTCAAATTACTGCAAACCAGAAATCGTTTATGCCAGCGGCAAGAAAGGTCAGTTTTTCAATTCAGAATTTTGCGACCCTGGACAAGTTAAACTTTTAACTGCCAAGCACAATGAAGGTGTACAAGCATTCTGCGAACCATCCAGTGGATTTACTTTTGGATCTGGAGGTGGAACTTACAATCAAATTTGCCCTAAAGAAAAAGAAGAAGCCTTCATGAAAGAATATCGCAAAGGCCGCAAGAAATACCTAACGGCGTCAGTGGCAGAGAACCAAAATCGTATTCAAAAAATAAATTCAGATATCAATGCATCCAGTTTGCGCAAATCAAATTTAGAAGGTGAATTAAAAGTGGTTGAAGCGATTCAATTGGTTCGCCCAACTCCAGCCAACGCGAATCAAACGGACCCAACAGAAGATAAAAAACGTGATTTACGTACAAAAATCAATCAATCGGATAATGAAATTAGAAGTCTTAACAACAACAAAACTCGCTTACAAGAATCCATCTATTCGATGGAAAAAGAAATTCTGACTTTAGATTAAAGAAACCAGAATATGGCCGCCGCGACAAGCGTCGGCATCAGTGCCGCCACGAACAGCTTTGAAGCCTTAATCCCTGTCACTCCAAAACTTGAATTCAATATTCCATAACCAGCTGGATTTGGCGCGTTCGCAATCACGGTTAACCCCCCGCCTACCACAGCACCTGCGACTAACGCATATTTTGATTCGTCGGGTAGATGACTAACTAATGTTCCTAAATAGGTAATTGCCGCATTGTCAGTCACAGCCGTCAGCGCGATCGCACTCATATATAAAAATAACGAACTTAATCGGCTGATAATTGGCTCTAGCCACCAACTTTGCAGTCCGCCCAGCACAACCAGACCGGCCAAGAAGAATCCCACTAAACCCGATTCTTTCATTTTCAATCTATCTTGATATCGTCGGGTGAACTGCGCAAAAACCAAGAATGCCAGAAATATACCAATAAAAATCATCGGTAGTTTATGCCACAGAACGATAACGCCAATGAAAACAAGTGATATCAATTGAACCCACATTGGCGATTTGTGTGCTGACGACGTTCCAATTTTCAATGCCAATATAGATTTTCTATACTGATAAAAACAAATCATTGTTGAAACAAAACACGCAAGGGCCGCTTTCCATCCAAAGTGAGTCAGCATAAATGACATGTCCCACCCCCACTTTTCAGTAACCATCAAAACAGGAGGAGCTGCATAAGGCGTCAATGTTCCACCGATAGAAATATTCACAAACAACAAACCTAAAATCGCGTACTTGAATTTTTCTGATATTTCATTTCTCTCGAACAAAGCGTTTAAAACAAGCGTCGCAATAATCGTCATCGCTGCTGGCTCGGTAATAAAACTTCCTAATAACGGTGCAATCGCAAACGCTGTATAGAAAAAAATAATCTGTGGTTTTAGCAATGGTAGTTTTATCAAACTAGAAATCAAATGATTTACAAAATCACGAACTGGCTTTGATGAACACACAACCATGATCACAAATACAAACAGCGGCTCATTGTAGGAACGCGTAGCTGCATACTCAAACGCCGATTCATAACCCTTTAAAATAACATAACCAAAGACAAAAATGATCGCCCAAAAGCCAAAGACGACTTCGACCTCACTCATTAAATGGAAAAAGACCGCCGGTGCCGATCCTTTTGGATACTTCGCAGATAATTTATGAAATACGGAAACTGCAAATGTATGCAAAATAGAAACGGCAAAAAAGAAGGTCGCTAAATATTGAATATTTGTGTCTGACATAGTATGGACGCTATCAGAATCAGGTCGAATATGAAATCATATTTCATGATTTTTTTTTGGCATGCGCTTCAATCATCGACTGGATTTTCTCTATCAGTAAATCAAAATCAAATGGCTTATCCATATAGTCGGCACCACCTTGCCGCTGGGCATCCAACACTTGAGCTTTGCTGCCATTTCCGCTGATGCAGATAAACGGTGTCGAGATTCCAATCGTGCGCAAATTTTTAAGTAATTCATCGCCTTTCATATTAGGCATCTGAACATCGGAAACAATGAAATCGTATTTTTGTGAAGCAATAATTTCAAATGCTTCTTTACCATCGCTGCATGTATCCACTTTTTCGAAAAAGCACTCTAGACTGAGTTTCATGGTCTCTAGTAAATCAACCTCGTCATCTACGAGCATACAAGAATTGTATTTTTTCATAAAACCTCTCTCAATAATGTTTCGACATAAACAGCTGCGCACTACAAACAAAATACAGGTAAAAATAACCATATTGATACGCTTAAGAGGTGTTTTTGACCGAATTTTATTTTGAGGACCAAGTCATAACTGGACATTGCTTCCAATTGATCCGACGATTTCACACATGCCCTATCAAGTAGCAAAGACATCTTACGGTAACGTCTCTTATCGGCGCACGGGATATGGCCAAAGAAAGATCTTGTTCTTTCACGGTTTTCCAGGCTCCAGCTGCCAAATCGATATTTTTAAACCAGAACTACAATCACAAGATTTAGACGTGGTTTGTTTTGATCGCCCAGGCTATCACCATACAGAAATAAAAACAGTCGACTCATTGGATGTCACCGTGAAGATCGCTATGGAAATAATTTCTGCGTTATCTTGGAATCAGTTTGAAATAGTCACAGTCAGCGGAGGGACCCCTTTTGGAGTGGCATTGGCTACACAATACCCAAAAACTGTAACGGGCATAAGAATCATTTCTGGATTAGGTGATTTAACAGTGAACTCGGTTCGCAAAAACTTTCCCATCGTATCCATTTTCGGCCTTAAAGTTTTACCTTTTGTTCCGGCGAAAGTTATCAAAAATGCACTTCAGATAAAATCAGGCAAACGAAATCCCGTCATCGATTTCTTTCTGCCACCTTCAAAAGCCGATTATGAACTGGGACTTAACAAGCACGTTCGTGACTCATTAAACCAAAGCTTAAGCGAAGCATTGGAGCATGGTTTTCTTGGTCCGAAACAAGATACTATTGCATTTCTTGCCAATTGGTCGGCAGGCGCTGGAAACCTGAAAATACCTGTCCATTTCTGGCACGGTGACATGGACAATGTAATTTCTTATAAAATTTCTGAATCTATGGCGCCACTATTTCCAAACGGAAAAATGACTTTAGTTAAAAACCAGGGCCACCTTAGTCTTCCGATAACTTTGATCGGACAGATACTGAAGTTTGATTTTGCAAGCCAGTCATGATGCGATCGAAATATTTGCGAAACTCGGTGCCTTTAGGAATCCATTGATCAACGCGTTTTTGCGCTATTTTTACGTCAAGTTCACCCGATTCCAGCCACAGGTCTTCGTAAATATGCCGAGTCGCTCCCACCGCCAACGACGGGAACGCACCATCTTCGACTTCACCAAAACCAACGATAAGCAATCTTGCGAATAACTCTTTCATCCCACGACTGTAGGCACTTTCGTTATCCTTACCCTGCAATCCCGTCAATTTTTTCAAATCTCGAGTCGATAACGGTGAATCACTTTCCAGTTCGCTTAATAGTGCCTTTGCTTCTGCAGATAACTTAAAAGTTAAACCGCCGGTATTTTTATACAGAGCAAGCATCGCTACAAATAAATCACGCGAAAAAAAAGTCGCCCTACCGCCGAGCCATTTTGAATAAACAACGTCTTTGTTGGTTGAAAGTTCTTTCATCAGCTGCCACATTTTAAAAACTTTCTGATCACCGTGATCATCCCATTCCCACTTCAATTTTGTTCGTGGGTAGAACTCTGACCAAATTGATTTCGGAGTCGGTTTGTTATTATGTGGAAATACTAATAAGGCCCCATTTTTATCGACAGCTTTAATTGCCGCAGGAATTTTGCTCATTCTATTAACCTCTGCAGTTCCGACAAATGCATTATTTCATACTTTGCCGTGTGGAATAAAAACAGATCACAACCCATTCTTAAACCCTTACTTAGCAACGATAGCCAGCATTTCTATTATTCCAGAACGTACGAACATCACGCCGATCGCAGCCATCAATAATGAAAACACTTTATTAAA
Source organism: uncultured Bdellovibrio sp. (assembly GCA_963932905.1). Taxonomy (GTDB): domain Bacteria; phylum Bdellovibrionota; class Bdellovibrionia; order Bdellovibrionales; family Bdellovibrionaceae; genus UBA2316. Next base: position 29,120 of record CAWVRN010000012.1, on the reverse strand, counting down.
CGCATCACTGGCATCATCACCTAACCAGCGCAAAATAATATTCGCTCGCAAGAACAAAACTAAAACAATCAAAAGATTCAACACAAGGCTGGCCACAATCGTCAGCATTCCAAATTGATCGGAACCTACCATAAGTGTTGTTAAAGCCGCGGGCCCCATCATCAACGGAATAGCAATAGGAACTAACCCCACTTTCGTTGGAGTCGGTGCGCCTTGATGGCTGGCGGTGACAAGTAAATCTCGGATGGCAAAAATCAACAGCAACAAACCGCCCGCGACTTTGAAATCACTTTCCGTAATTCCCAAGAATTCAAATATTTTTCGTCCCGCCACGATAAAAACAATTCCAATCACCAACGCCGAAATGGTGGCTCGATAGATCAGATTTTTTCTATCTTTCTCCGATAGAGCTTTGGTTAATCCTACTAGAAATGGCAATGCTCCGACCACATCAATGGCAACAAACAATGAAATAAATGATTTTAAAAATGCTTCCATATCCTAAATTTACCATCTCGAAATGTAGCGGTCATTGAATAACATGTTTGAATTGTAAAATCATTCAAACTTTTTCAGACATTGTTACAGTTCTATGTTTCGTCTGGATTATCGGTGCGATATCATTTCTAAAGCTGCGATTCGCGTAAATGAACCAGATCTTTGATTTCACTTTCACTGAACAATGCCTTTTTGCGAAGTTCAACATTCACAGGTTCCATTCGCTTAGGTAATCGGGGCAGTAAATCCGTTAGCAAGCTTTTAAATTTATGATCAGCATCTAATTTAGATTTTCTACAAAAATGACGGTACCATTCGCTGCCGAACTGAACATGATCCAATTCTTCATTTGAAATTACATTCATAATGTCGACGGCTTTATTCGGAGGAATTGCTTTGAATCGTTCAATCAAACTCTGTCCCGCATCCAGGCCGCTGCCCTCTAAATATCGATGAACAATAAAAATACGATCAATTAAACTGTCGGACGCATCGACCGCGTTCCACAAAACCAAATGGATCGGCCAGTGTCCCCATTTATAACCAAGTTCACGCAACCCATCCACGCACATTTTTAAGTGGCGGCCTTCAGACAATGTTAAATCGGCTAGTTGCTGCCGAAATGTTTTGTCAGCTTCGGGGTATTCGCACAATGTTCGAAGTGCCAGTTCCATCGCTTGCAATTCAATATTAGCCATATCATGTAGCAACCGGGCTTGGCCTTCTACATAGCTTAAACCTTTTTTCCCAGGATGGCGGCCACGTTCTAAAATTTGGATATCACGATCCGGAGTTTTAGGAATAGCAAAAGTGTCTCCGAGCAAAGTGCGATGAACTTGAGCTTCTAATAAGCCAATTTTTTCATCGATAGCCGAAGTTAAGAAAACATTCCCAGTCATGAACGAAGGTATATAAATGACGCCGATCCATCGTCAATAGCGAATATAAAACTTTCTACTGAAGAGTTTGAAAAAAGTCCCAAATAACGTCGTTTGCATATAACGCTTTAGAACCAGCTTCCCCGCCGCGGACCTTCTTGCCTCCCGGCCAAGAATGCGCACCATCTTCGGTTACGCACAGTTGAACATGCTTGGTGCTTTGGCATTTTGAATAGAGTTCGCAATACGCACCTTTTTTATCGACTATTCTGACAGGTGCACCTTCACATTTGTCAATAGCAGTCCATTTCTGAATGGTATTCGGGACCGAGGTAAAATTGGTAACTTTGGATTCATCGCGGAATGTTTTTCCTGCACCTCCGTTAAACAACACATGGTCATCATTCTTAGCGTGAATATGTAAAACTGAAATGGGCGTAGGCGATGCACAACCGTTCGTATTGTCGGTACCAGCAACGGCAGCAATACCTTTAAACAATGAGCCCGCTTCACAGGCTAAACGATACGCCATCATCCCGCCATTAGACATTCCTATAGCAAATACCCGGGCACTATCAATATTCAACTGTCCCGAGACTTTTTTCAAAACTTCCTTGATAAACCCGACATCATCAATCTTTTCATCGCGGGCCCAAGCACAGCAGTTCCCGGCGTTCCACGTGCTTAACTTGCCCGATTTAAATTTGCTGTAACCATTGGGATATACGACGACAAATCCGCTTGCGTCCGATTTCAGATTTAATTTGTAATACTCGTCAGAGGATTGAATCATCATATCCCCACCGCCACCGTGCATGGAAATAATCAATGGTACTGGAATTTTTGAATCATACGATTTGGGGACATGAACACGGTAATAGCGATCTATATTTCCATGCGAAAACGTAAACGTATAATCCCCAGATTTTTCGATCTTGGCCGCTACATCAGCACTCGCTTCTGGTGCCGGTTCAGCTTCTAGTTTACTCACAATACGCTGCTTGATTCGATCTTTGAAAAATCCAGCACAGCTGGGCTGAGTAGACAAAATTAAAACTGATGAGACTGCTAAAATAGTTCGACCATTCATATTAATTTCCTATTCTCTGACAAAATTCCTGAAATGACTTTTTAACTTTTTCGTCGGTAAATATTCCCGCTGAGCTAATTTTTGATCGCGCTCCCTTAATCACCAGAACCTGATTCAACTCGATTTTAAAATCCATAGTCTTCATGATTTCGACAAGTTGATCCCGGGTATGCTCGCCTTGCGCTGTCCCGATGACAACAAAGACTGGTTTATTCATTGTTCCTTCGTGAAACAACCATTCCAGTGCATTTTTTAAAATTCCAGGTACTCCGTGAGCATATTCGGGTGTGGCTATAAAAATAGCTTCGGCAGTGGCACCTTGTTTACGCAACTCCAAAACTATTTTAGGAGTTTGTTCTGAATACTGATTGTCGGGATCAAAATAAGGCAAGTCGCTGATTTTAAAATCCATCCAAGTATCTTGCGTGCGAACAGTCTTTGCCGCCGCAAGCAAATGACCGTTGGTTGAATTGGATCTTAGACTGCCGCATAGACTTAAAATCTTCATTTAAATATTGAACCACCTAAAAAACTTAAAGTCAGGCGAAACTGCTAGCCCGCCTGAAAATTCACATTTATTATAAACACGCGAGGTTTAAAAAAATGAAGCAAATTTTGATTCTTAATGGTAGCCCCAACGGTAATTCTGGTAACTGTGCAAAATTGATTACAAAACTTGAAAAGTTATTAAAAGGTACCGCCCATGTCCGCATCGTTCATCTTGCCAAGCTTAAAACGAATAAAAGCCTTGTGAATGATTTAAAAAAGTCAAACGGAGTCGTATTTGTGACGGGAACGTATTGGGATTCATGGGGCAGCCCTCTGCAGGCCATGTTTGAAGATTTAACGGATTATGAAGGCACCGATGTATTTATAGGTAAACCTTGCGCCGTTTTTGTTTTGATGCACTCGGTGGGCGGCAAAGGAATTCTATCACGTATGCAAGGTGTCCTTTCCACTTTAGGTTTTTTGATTCCTCCGATGACCGGCATGGTATTGTCGCTCGTTTCCCAATTAGCAAAAACTAATAAGAATTCTAAACATCAAAAAGATTTCTGGGATCTAGAGGATTTAGACACTATATTAGGAAACTTCGTCTTGGCTTTAGATATCAAAATGGCTTGGCAAAGTTGGCCCGTGGATCGAGATAATTTTCGCAGTGTTTGGTTAAAATAAGCAATTCTGGCCCTTGAGCCTGTTCCATGAAAACTAGTTGGGCAGAAACTAGTTTCATTATTAGTATACAAGCATGGAAAAAACAGAACTGCTTAATTCGTTTATCGATTTTTTAAAAAACAAACTTAGCACCGAATTGTATTCGGCCGTTCTATTTGGCTCGGCTGCTGAAAATAGAATTCGTGCTAATTCAGATATAAATTTATTGGTTGTACTGAACTCAAGTTCACTGGCGACTCTGGATAAAATCAAATCAGAATATCGCGATCACCACAATTTAATTCATTTATCTTGTCTGTTTATTGAGCGCAGTGAGCTGGATCAAGTCTGCCAAACGTTTCCATTAAAGTTTTACGATATTTCTAAACGTAACCAGATCGTTGCCGGGGCCAACATAATTCCTGAAATAAAAATCGATCCAGCGAATTTAAAATTCCAGTTGAAGCAATCTCTAATGAATTTAACGATGCGACTGCGTGAACGATATACCTTCGTAAGTCTTCGCGAAGAACAACTTGTACATATTATGAACGAATTTTCTGGCCCTCTACGCACAAATGCGTTTTCACTTGTTAGCCTTCAAGGCGAATCTGCCAAAAACCCAAAAGAGGCGTTAAACATCTTTTTGAAGAAATATTTTCCCGACCGCGCTGAACAATTAAGCGAAACAATTTCTACTATCCGAGAGTCATCGACGTTATCTAAGAATCAGATCGAACCTACGTATCAAGCTTACTTAGAGATATTAAAAAAAATGCAAAACGTACTAGGAACTTAAAATGAACCCGTTTGATTGGAAAGGTCCTGAATTTTTAGTGTTTTATGGTTTCTTTGGCTTGTGCTGGATAATCACAGTCCGCATTCTTTTGCGCGCCGTCAGTCCATCAAAAATATCTGGGCATGAAATGTTAAAAGACCCTTATACAATTGCTTGCCTTCGAGGTGAAGAACCCGAAGTCATTCGGGTTGCCATCATTTCGCTCATCGAGCGCGGCCTTTTGATTGTCAGTGATGGTGAGTATTTAAAATCCACAGAAAATGCCAAGGATTTTGTTAAAAAGCCGCTCGAAGTAGAAATCATACGCAGCACTCAAGAACCAAAACGGATCGAAGATATTATTGAAGACAGTCAAGTGTACGCCTGCACACGTCCCTATATAGACGTGTTAGAGGCCAAGGACTATTTCTATGCAGGCAAAGCCAAATCCACCAAGAATACGCTTTTATTTGTTGGCTACGGTGTTTTGCTTTTTATCCCAATAACAAAAATTTTAATTGCATTAAACCGTGGTAAAACCAACGTCGGTTTTCTTGTTATATTTTCAGTGATCATGGTCGCTTTCATGAACTTTTTAACACCAAAAAAAATCACAAGCGCAGGATCTGCGTTCCTGGACAATATGCAATTATTGCTAAAGGATGCTACGTATAGACTTCGCAATTTAACCAAAGGTGAATCCAACGAATTGGCACTGATTGTAGCTGTCCATGGAATTTCGATTTTACCTGTTGAAACGTATGGATATGCTAAAGACTTATTTGCAAGATCTTTGAAATCTGGCAGCGCGAACTCGTCATGCGGGTCATCGTGCGGCAGTTCCTGTAGCAGTAGTGGCTGTGGAGGCGGATGCGGAGGGGGCTGTGGTGGTTGCGGCAGCTAAGCCTAAACATACAGTTGGTATTGGATGGCGACCGCAAATCGCTGCCTTTATTTTAGAAAATTCAGATTTGATAGACGACATAGAAATCCTAGTCGAAAACTTTTATAATTTATCCGCGAAAGATATAAGAACTCTAAGGTTCTTAAACACCCTTTACAATTTACATTTTCATAGCGTTGGTCTTGGTATTTGCGGCAGCGAACCACTGCCAAAAAACGAATTAAAAAAATATAAAAAGTTTTTCAATATGTTTTCTATCGAATCCTGGTCGGATCATTTTAGCTTTGTTCGCTCTGGCGGAATCGAATTGGGGCACTTAGCGGCGCCGCCTTGGAACGATGAAACTATTTCGATAACATTAAAAAATCTAAGGCATATCAAAAACGAATTGGGTCACCTGCCTGCTCTTGAAAACATATCGACTTTGTTGCACCCACCATTAAGCACCTATTCGGAAATAGATTGGATGAAACATATCCTATCGACCACTCAGCAAGAGATGCTATTAGATATTAACAACATTTACTGCAACGCCATGAATTTCAAAATGGACCCCATGCACGAACTCGCTCGCTATCCATTTAATCGCGTAAAACAGATTCACATGAGCGGCGGAAAATGGATTCAATCCGCACACACTCGCCATATGCTCGACGATCACAAACAAGACATCCCCGAGATTGGTTTTCAAATGCTTAAATACGCGCTATCAAAACTGTCTCAACCGGTTTCTATTATTATAGAACGCGATGGCAACTATCCGGCAAGCTCGGTTTTGAAACAACAACTGCTGCGTATTCACCAACTGATCAATGAAAAGGATACTTCAAATGAGTTATTCCGTATTTGAAAACACGATCGCCCGATTGCTTACAGATAAAACGTATCTAGATCTTTTTCAAATTGATGCGCAAGCGGCATTGGCCGACTTAGACCTAACTCAAGATGAAAAGCTGGGACTTATCAATATGAACCCAGATCAGTTATCTGTGGCGGCTTTGTCTTTTCGTAAAAAGCGGAGCCATCGCAAAACTCATGTAAATGTAATTAAAATCTTTTTTACAAATTGGATGAGAAAGCGACGACCTTTGGCGTAAAAACTGCTTGGTCAGGAACAACGTCCATTAGCCCCCTCTTTGCGCCCGCTATGGTAGAACACCCACCAAGTATCCCAATTTTTGCGCAACATTTCCTTTACAATATTTTTAACTGGAAGAGGTTTTTAGGGTTTACACCCGAATTTTAAGGAAGTATATTGACCCTTCATCGGCTTGTACGCGTCCGTAGCTCAGCTGGATAGAGTAATCGGCTTCGAACCGATTGGTCGGGAGTTCGAATCTCTCCGGGCGCACCATCCTTAAAATCAGACGAACTTTTAATCAACTGGTTCGAGGATACCACCAATCGCCGAAGCGATTGGTTTACCCCCGTAAATGATCCGGACGGCGGGTTCAAATATTCTGGCGATTTTTTCTGGTTCTTTTGGCTTTCTGAGTTCGAAGAAACATCCAAATGGTAAAAAGTCTTTATCCCTTCAGATGTATAAACGAGACAATCAATCATACGTCTTAAAAACCGTTTTTGAACGGTTGGGTTGGATTTCTTCCAACCGTTCCTAAACTTCTCTAGATTTTCTTCAAGGTTTAGTCTCGAGGCTCTAGCATCGTTGGAGCTATCAAGTCGGTTCTTAATGTTGAGCAAAGATAGTTTTAAAAGTTTTCTTTGTTCGGCCATGGTTTCCAGCTTCTCTGCCAAAAGGTTTGTAACCTGAGTCTTAGACTCCATTGAAAATTGAATTTTCAAGACGGAATCAATTTCGTTTTCTAAATCATGCAAAGCCTTTTCCTTGATTTCCTTTTCTAGTCGTAAATCTTCACTAGTGGTCATCAGGTGGGATTTCATATTCTTTTCGATTCGGTTTAGGTGACCAGATTTGACTATGATTTCATCCAGATAATTTAAGAGTGCTGTTTCAACAGCATCAGCTCTAAGATTCTTAATTGCACATGGCTTACTGTTACCTTTGTCTATTTTAGAATGACCATAGTAACGATGGACTTGGCTTTTTCCGTGTGCACTTTGTCCAACTAAGGCTTTGCCACATTCCCCGCAGCGAATAATTCCTGACAGTAAGAAAAATCTTGTCTCAGCGGTGCTTAGTCTTTGCTTCTCAAGGCGAAGTCCATCATCTAAAGACTTTTGGGCGTCATCGAAAACTACTTTGGAAACAATGGCTGGCCATGCTGCTTTAACCATTTCGTATCTTTGCCAAGGCTTAAGGTCATTTTGATCGACATTTTTATTGTCTTTGTTGATCTCACGAATGCCAATGTAGGCCATATTCTTAAGCACTGTGCGAACAGAGTATAAAGTCCACTTTCCGTCCCTCGCCAACCGTGCTCGCTTTAAAGAATGAACTTTTGGGTGATGTCCTTCATCCTGAAGTCGTCTTGCAGTTTCGGCAAGACTCCTTGAATCTAGATACAATTCAAATGCTCTACGAACAACTATCGCTTCTGATTCATTGACAATAAATTTACCTGAATTTTCTGGGTCGCGATCGTAACCAAGGATATTGCAGCCACCGTTAGATAGTCCTCTTAATGCTCTTGAGTGAAAATTAAGTGATACTCTTTCTGATGTTTGTTTCCGCTCGAATTGGGCTAGATTTATCAGGTTGAAAAGCATCATCTCACCAGACGGAGAGGTTGAATCAAATTGCTCTTTTATTGAGTGAAACTTAGCTTTGAATGAAGCGAGTTCGTCTTGTAGCCGACAGAAGTCCGCAATATTTCTTGATAGGCGTGATAAATCTGTCACAAGAATCAAATTGATTTTTCCAGTCCTCAAATCTCGGGTCATTTTTTGATACGCGGGACGTTTTGTATCTTTTGCTGAATAGCCGTCATCGATATAGAAATCGACTATCCTTCCCCAATTTTTTTCTTGGTGGTTTTTAAGATCAAGATAGGCTTTTAATCTGTGCTGTTGAGAATCAATTGATCCGTCGGCAATGTTGGCTTGTTCTTCTGTGCTGACTCGCACATAGGCACCTATTTTAAATGGCATCTTGCACCTCTGGAAATTGATTTTTTGATGGTCTGCCTTTTTTGTCTGAAAGAAGAATTATCTGCGTGAGGTAGTATAGGATTTCTTCCGACTTTTTATGACCGTCAATTTTACTGTTTTGAGAAGGAATCAAAATAATTTTTGGCAAATGGTCATGTTGCGCTTTGTTGTTTTTAGCGCTTTGATTGGCCATTTTAAAGCTCCAATTTAGAAAAAAACTAAGTAGATTCATGGGTAGAAAACTCCTCAAGAAATTGCAATGCCTTCTTCTTTGGAAGGCTTTCAAGGTAACGAAGAAAGCGAATTGTCAGTTTACTCGATTTACGAAAATCGTGTTCAATGTTCATCATTGAACGATATCCAGAAAGGCAAAGACACTCGGCAAATTGGTGTCTGTCGAAACCCAACTTTTCGCGAATTGCTTTTATTTCGTTACCCTTCATTATTTTGCCATTCAGTTATCGTCATTCATTTCTCCTAGGTCGTGTCATCAATGATGACATAGAGATTATTCTATGTCAATGTGACCTTAGATTTACGTTTTGTTGGTTCGTCTATCCCAAGTTGCTTTTGAAGCAAGTACTTGAATTCCGTTGGTACTTTTCCAGACTCCTTAGCTTGTTTTAAAACGCTTTCAAGCATAGCTAGTTCGTCAAAATGGTCGGCTCTTATTTCTTTGATATAAGATTCATCAAGTTCATTTTGGAAACGAAGTAGAATCCAGTTTGCCATTTGAGTTAGATTGACGCGACCGCCATTGAATCCATCATTGACGCGATCTTTAATAATTTCTAAGGCACTTTGTGCGTCTTTCGATACGGTAATTCTTTGCAGATCTTTGCCTCCGCCTGCCTTTGTTCCCTCTATCTTATCTTCTTCTTTCTCTATTTTATTTTCACTATTCATTATTTTTCATCTCCCATTACCCCGCCGCCACCGATGTTTAGTCCCTTGCTACTGACCCCTTCCAATCAACATCGTTGGGTGGGAGGGGTCAGTAGCGAAGAAAGGGACGTTAAGAACGAGGCGGCGGCGGCAGATCTCTGTTGTTTTAAATAGTTAGACATAGTTTTAATTTTGTTTTCAGTTAGTCAGATGCTTCGCTACACGAAGTATTCGACGAAGACTTCTAAAATTAAATTTTAGACGCGAGTTCAGTTAGATTTTCCGCAATCTTCAAGCCTCTAATTTTCGCATTTAGTGGGTTTCTTTTCCAATCTTCTACGGAAATAAAGCCTATCTTTGAATTCAGTTGTCCATCCTGAATGTATTGCATAGCTTTTTTTATTGTCTGTTCAATGCTTGCATTGGCGACAACAAAAAATATGTACGAAAAGTTGAATCCTTCACTATAGGCTTTTATGGTTTTGTTATATCTCCAATTTGTTTTGGATGTTTTTTCATATTCAAAGGCTACTATCGGCGATGTTGTTTTTCCGTGAATTCGACAAACGATATCTGGATATTTGATGCCATCATTTTTTAGATCCAATTTGAAGTTGTCCAGTTTTTGAGATTTTAACTCTCGTTCTGTCATCCATTTTTGGCAGAACCCCGCTTTTTCAATTTCCCAGGCGCCAGCGCCGATTGTTACGTCATGTTCAATTTCGTGCGGATAAATAGTATTAACGTGCTGCCATCCCATGCTTTTAATTAACTCAACGCCAAAACGATCAATTACAACGGCGTCATGACCATGCTTGCTTGTATTGTATTTAAAAATCTTTCGATTTATTAAATGCTGAAGTTGCATTTGTTTCCACCTGAGTGTTCCTTGGCCAAAAAGTTTGTACCATATTTCTCGTTCCAGTGATCCGACCTTTGCGACAAATCTTACAGCCTCAGCTGCATTTTTAGATAATTTGCGGCCGTGTGGATACTTCATTGAGGCGCTTCCCAACGGGTAGGTTCAGAAATTATATATTCAAAGTGCCCTTCGATATATCGGTTACCTAAAACTTTACTTTCCACCCAAATGGCTTCAATTTTTGGTTCTTGCAATAAAGGAGTAGCCTTAGACTGTGAAGACTTTCTTCCAGCTTCTTTTCCTTTTAGGTATGAAAGCTCTTTGTCTCGCTCATTGTTTTCGTAGATTGAAGCACCTGTAAGGCCCCCAGCTATCGCGCCGAGGCCTGCACCGATAATCACATTTCGGGTTCGATATTGACCATTGTTTCCCGGGTCGACGATTCCACCCAGTGCGGCTCCACTACTGGCGCCAATTGCTGATCCAAGCCCTGCCGATTTACTCTTTGATGCGCAGCCGACTTGAATAGCAGGGGCAAGTATCCATAAAATCAAAATAACGTTTTTCCTAAATTTAATAAAGTTCATTTTTATTCCTTAAAGTTTAAGTTGCATTGTCGAGGTCACTATTTCTGTTTTTGGTTGTTTGTTTTTGTAGATCGTCTTTTTCATCAAGCAATGGCATCAATGTTTTCCTGATTATGGGTAGAGTTTGTACGTCTAGATCATCAGTTTTACTAAATTTGATTCGCACAGTTTTTGATCCCCTTTCATGGGGCACAATCATTATAGCTTCGCCAACACCCAAATCTTTTTTGAAGACATTGGGGTGAATGGCGAACTCCTCAGCCTCTCTCGCTGACATTTCACCGCTTTTTCTAGTTCCAAATAGGCTTTTGGTCTGACGTTCGGTAGTCTTAGTGGCAGTCAATGTCCCAATGACTTTTGAAAAGTATTCTGCCGAATCGGGATCATTACCTCGCATTAATACTTTGATGTTAGCATTTGTTAGAATCGAGTTTGCGACTGAATCTCCAAGAACGGTAATGTCTCCTAAAGCTTGATGAGCGAACACAATTCCTACATTGGCCGATCGTGATTTGTTCAGAATCGAGACAAATCCTTCATAGAGGTACTCAGAAAAATCATCTAAGAAAACACTAAAAAATTTCTTCTCTTTTCCTTGGGCCAATCTATGTCTATTGGCTACGGCCGCCTGTAGTGACTGAAGAACTAGTTTCCCTGTTGCTTTGCCTAAGAAAGGTGATAGCAAAACAGGGAGCTGAAAGTAAACAATCTGGTTTGCACCTAGCGCTTCATCAATTGTAATTGCGTCCGTCTCGGGATTAAAAAGTTTTGCATTTTCACCGAAAGCAAATTGACCGATAGCCGACAAAAGACCACTTGTGCGTTCTTCTCGATCTTTTTGTGTCATCTCACTAAATGATAGATACCAGCGGCGCACCTCTTGATCTTGGAATGACTTAACCATTTCCTCCATGATTCTGGGACGGGAAATTGCTTGGTGGAGTCTTTGAAAAGTGGGAACACAATTTGCGGATTCGAAAATACGCATAACTTGGTTCATCACTTCATATTGCAGGCTTCGATAGTATGGATTTTCAAATTCAAATGCGTTGAAGACTCTCTCTGTGATTTCTTCGGCGGTTCCACCAAGTAAGGGATTAAACTGAAACGACTGTTCTCTACGACTCAAACTAAAAAGTTTGAAATCTTTTTCGCGTCCGGCCAATTTGGTATAGGCCCATAATTTGTCAATTAATGAGTTGTCGGCTTTTCCATCAATGAGGAGAAGTCCTTTTCCGGAATGTATATCCTGAATCGCCCAAGGTAATATCACACTTTCAGTTTTACCGGCGTTAGTGGTACCGATAACCTGAGTGTGCATTGCCCGTTGGCGCGGCTTAATCCAAATATCTTCATTTTTGTCAGTCGTCCCACAAAATGCTGAGTCAGCGTCTATTGATGTGATCGTTTTTTCGAACTTGCGGTTATCCATGTTTTTTCTGATTTTGCTCCAAGCAATTTTAACTGAAAAAAATGTCAGTAGAATCAAAGGACCTGCAACCATGGCCATATGAATTGGTGACTTGATCACCCATGACCAAGAAAACTCAAGCCACTTTCCAAGTAACAACAGCGCTGCTGTGATGAAAATGATTTTGTCGGCATGGTCTGAATGGTTGTTCTCATTGTCCACTAGTCACTCCGGCATCTCTAAAAGTAAATGGTAGATTTAGGACAGCGTATGTTTCGGTTCCATTTTCTAGTTCAATCCACTTTCGTTCCTTCTGGAGTTCTTCGCCCATAGCATTGGCTCGATCAGTAGCTGTTTGTGCGACGGCATTACGAAGACCGTTATCATTCCCGCCTTCATTTGCTCCTAAGGCACCTGTGGTCATTGAACCGGCTGCATAGGCGCCAACAAATCGCGTGAGGGTTTGGCCAACCATATTTTTTGCGCCGTCGGAGTGAACCCGGCCAATCACTCCAACTTGTCCGTCTCGACCAACACCGATGGCAGAAAATGGTCTTTGCCTTCCGTTAGGAAAAACAATGGATCGCCAAATAATTGTAGCTCTTTCAGAATCAGGATCAAATGAAGCATCTCCAAGAACCTTAGATCCAATAGGAATAGCTATCTCATTATCATTATTAACATTTTGAGAAATAATCCCAATAACCGGCATCCCGTGATTTGCTATTGTTACTTTGTCGGATAGTCGAATCGATATTCTGGTTCCAGCCAAAAGCTGAGTGCGTTCATCTGGTCCTTCACGATTTAGAATCATTGAAGAGCTTCGATCCTGACCACTTTTTCCAGGGTTACCGCCATCAAAGGCATCTGGCCGATAAAGATAATCAATCGATTCGTGAACTTGCTTTAGGCTTACTTGTGATTCTTGAAGCTGTCTAATTGTCTCTTGAGTAGGATCATTTTCGATTTGTTTCATTTGATTCAAACTTCCTCGCTCTGCTTTTTCATGAAAACGTTCTTGATCTGGATCTGAACTCGGGATCAGAAGGAGGCCTAAAACCGAGAGGGCAATAAAAATAATCGCCCAGGTTTGAATTCTGTTCCAATGAACTTCACGTTTTGTTGTGAATGGTTTAGCTTCAGTAAGAAAATAGTTTTTTATATCCAAATTTACTCCCCGTTTTATTACAGTTTCCAATCCGCTACTTTGTGAATGGTAAGATAGGATTTTTTTGCTCTTCTTATTTCAAGTTTAAAAGACTCATTCGTTTTAATGTCGACTTCCTTGATTTGCAGGACACCTGGAATCGGTTTTCTAGGACTCACTTCGACAGAAGATAGAAATAAGTTGTGAATCGGACGCGTTTTTCCACTTTGAGTTAACCATATACTTTCCGGCCTAAATATTTCTTTTTTTGTGGATGAGATCATAAAATCAATCAGTAAAATTCTGTCACTTGTTCGTCCAAGACGGGTAACGGTGAAAGTCAGGTTTTCATTCCGAACCTGATTTTTAAATTCGGTCCATTTTACGTCCGCATCTTTGCTTGATCGTGTCTTCTGCGGTTTGTCCTTCGGGATGTCGAGATAAACTACATAGTCTGCAACCGATTCCGGTCCGGAAATAAGTTCCACGTTAAATCGTTTCCAATCGGTATAAATGTAGAGATTACTTTTAGCTCCTCCTACAGTTGGTTTTATTGTGATTGCTTGATCTAGGTATTCAACTTTAAAAGAATTCTGATCGCCAACGACCACGCTGGTGGGGCGATCTGGAACTTGAATAATCGTTGCAATACCAAGACTAGTTCTTACAGTTGCAATTTGATCTGTTTGAATAGGGACTCGGCGGACTCTCTGGGCCGCCTTAAGTTCTATCGCTACAAAACAGATTGCTAAAATTGATAATAATAGGGTCTTCATAATTGCCTTTGTCCTATTCTTCGCGTTCTTTTGAGATATATAGTCCCCAAGGATTTGCTGATGTTCTTGGGCCGTATTCAAAAGTCAGCTCGATTTTAAGATTTCCAGCCGCCTTCAAACCTTGGATCGTCGTTAGTCGGTCTCCGGTGATAGTGGCTATTTGTTTTTTTAAATCAATTTCAATTTTCTCGGGATAAACTCTTTGAGAAACTATTTTGTCTACAGAAAATTTCGCAACATTTGCGACGGCTCCCTGAAATGCCTTTAAAGATTTTGGAGAAATAAATTCCTCGGATTCTTTAAATTTTTTAGTCACATTTTCGGGCTGCCATTGGTAACGTTTTTCGAGATAGCGTCTTATACCTTCTCGAATTTGATCTTCGGCTTTGGGCAGAGCGGTTCTTTCGAAGTCTTTTCCTTCGGCATTTAGGGTGACTACTGTTGGTTCTCTTGTGGCCATCACAATCACGGCGACAAGCATTAGTTGGGTGGCTCCAAGCAATACAAGTGAGAATACTTTCAGTAGTTGGTTTGAATGAATCAGGTATCCAAACAATTTTGGCATGGGAGAGGTGGTTAGCTTAGTAATTTTCGTAGTTTCCATATTTTTCCTATTTAGTAATTGTACATTTTTCGTTTTTGCTCTTGTTTTTCTCGATAAGACCTTACTCGCGATTGAACAAAATTTCCGGCGGTGCTAACCGCATTTCTTGATGTCGAAGCCGCGGTCGCGGCCCTTGCAGGCGCCGCTGCCATCGCAGCCACACTAGCAGCACCAATGGCTGTGGACATGGACTGGATTCCGCTTCCGACGAGTGATTTCACAATGGATGGAGTCATCAGCATGGCAATAGCGATCACAAGATTCATCACAATTAAAACGAGATAGCTTCCTTCAGTTCGATAGGCATCCCCGAATGAAAGAGCTGCTAGCATAGCGCCTAGAATGGCCCACACAATTTTCCAGCAAGCGACCTCAATCATTCCTTTAAATAGATTAACTGTGATCTGCTGAGTCCCCTCGAAAAGATTGAACAACAAGAGTAGGGGAGCCGAAATCAAATAGAACACCCAAAAAAAGTGGTACATGGCTATCGTCAAATAGCGGGCAACATACAGGATCAAGTAACTTAGAAATGACAATGTAGAAACGATCAGGTCATTAAACTGCAAGATCACGCTAGTTGCAGATGCCGAATAGCCTTCAGACTTTTCCTGAGCCATCCTTATCAGTGTGTCGAGGCTATTTAGTTTATCAATTTTCTCTACCACTCCTTCAGTAACGAATAAAATCGCATTGGCAATATCAGGAAATGCAGCAAGTAATACGGTTGCAATAACTGCTCGTTTCACAATATCTATAAATTCTGGACTTCCCGAAGGCGAACGAAACCAGGCCACGACAACTGCAAGTGCAAAGAACACAGGAAAAAATAGATAGTACATATTCACAAACTCTTGATGAAGGTCACGAGCAAGTGATCCTAGAAGTTCAAATTGTGGCAAACTACCTCCCTAAACCTGAGTTAAGCGGGCTTAATGTTGTTTCCCTCGGTAATGCTCCTAGTGCATTGGAAATACCTTCGTATTGAGTTTTAAACTGGGTCGCCTGGAGTTTTTCTTTTCTGTTTGAGAGGGCCATGTTTTGACCCATCATTTTTAGCATCATAGAGTTCGTCCGTAGGACTTGCGTGGTAACGCCAATTAAGACCGCGATAGACTCGGCTGTGAGTTTTCCTGCTCCCTGTGGACTTACCTTTTGAGCATGATCAATTATTCTTTTCGTTTCAGCGTCAACACTATCTGCGTACTGAAAAAGAGTGCCATTCATGGCAATACTTTCAGCCACTGATTTGTCCTGTGCTGCTTGCAGGCGATATTCACTCGTTTGAGGAATCGCTCCATATAAGTTTTCGATTGCTCTTTGAACCTGATCTGCGGTTTCTAAACTGCCATAAAGACCTGGATTGAACTTCGGATTAATAATTCGTATTATCGTTAGTCCATCTCGTATCCCACGATTTAAATCGCGCATCAATGAAAGTGTATTCTGTCCAGTGCTAACAATCCGTTGAAGCTCATAGAGCTGCTTGATCGATTGAGCTAAAATTTGGACTAGGACTGTGACATCACCGCCGAAAAGATCTGCCTTCGCAGGTTTTGGCAAAAGGAAAAGTAAGCAGAAAGTAAATGCTACGATTTTTTTCTTTATAATCATGTAGTCTCCGAATCCGTCTTTCCTTGAGCAATCCCATTGCGGTAAGTTCGAGCGGCTTTCTCAATGGCTGCTACGAGTGACATTCCTTGTTCCTGTAAAGATTGAATATGCCGGTTATCTGAAGCATCGGACGTTGATAGCCAATATTCGAACGGACTTGGATAAACTCGGATGACCTGCCGATGATCGCCCTCAATTAAAAAGGCTTCAGAGAATTCACCTTTGCGCTGTTCAAGCGATGAAATTAGATTCAATTCTTGTTTATTGAGCTTAAGTGCATTTCTTAAAACTTCGGCATCGCCACGCTGTAGAAGAATAAACTTTGTCGCAGTATTATTCATAATTGCAGAGCCAATTGGACTTTGGACGATTTCTTCAATGCCTTGGGTAATGAATGTAATTCCTGATCCTGTTTTTCGAAGGGTTCGAGCGCAGTACTCCATAAAATCAGCTGCGGCACTTGATTTCAAAAGCTGCCAAGCTTCGTCCAAGATGATACGTTTTTTGTTCACCTTATCTTGTTCCACCTGACTTAAAATGAAATCTGTTAGGATCAAGATCATCACGCTTTGAAGATCGGGATAGCTTGACAGCCCTTTCAGGTCGAAGGTGCAAATCGGAGCATTTGTCCTTAGGGAACCCATTCCATCAAGAAGCTTTCCGTAGGGTCTGTTTCCAGTCCACATGAAAAGGAGTTTAGAAATTGCAACCATTGATGATTCTTTGCTTTTTGCCAGTTTATCGGCAAGCTCGGATAGAATAGGAATAGTTTTTTGCTTTTTCTTTTCTTCATAGAGTTCAATAACGGCTTTTTCCAAGAGCACGCGGTCTAACTTAGAAAGCTTACTTTTCTCGTCCTCGGCGACCATGCATTCAATCACGGCAAGAAGTGACTTAATTTTTTGACTGCTTGGCTCCTGCGCGTAGTCGGGAATATCAAACGGATTTATTCTGTACCTATCGGATAAATCCATTTCTAGGTACTGTCCACCAAGTGCTTCGGTTAGTTTTTTATATGATCCACCGATATCAATAATAAAAACTCGAAGTCCGCGAGCAAGTTCCTGTGCAAGAATGCAATTGTTCAAAAAACTCTTTCCCGCTCCTGATGATCCAGTCACCAAGGCATTGTAATTTGTGAGTTTAGAATCAAAAGGATTGAAACTAACAAGTCCATTTAGTCTGTTCCTAAATATCACAGCGGGATCGTCGTCACCTTCGCGTGGGCCATAGATGGGTATAAAATCGACCAAGTTGTTCGTTTTAAACTTTTTAGCTCTTTCAAGTTTTACTGGGGCTGCTGGAAGATTCCCTTTAAAAATTTTCCAGGAACCGACCGTTTCTTCAAGGCCTTCTGCTCCCTGTAGGGAGCGAATGCGAGAAAGCACTTCGCGGACCTCGCGATTGAGTCTTTTGTTTCCTTCTTGAGTCGCAGGCGCGCGAAGAATGACACTCAACTGAGCCGCATACACCCTTTGCCCAGTATTTAATAGCTCTCTGATCAGCTCTTCAGTGGCGCCAAGTTTTGATTCGCTTTCTAGATCGCTTGCCTTGTTTCCAGTTGTTGCCGCTAAAGAATGCGCCCTATTTCGTGTTTGTTTAAGTTTAGACATTTCATCGGCTTGATTTGGAATTTCAAACGAAAGCATTAAATCATAGTGAAACGGCATCCGTAAAAAAGTTGAAAGCTGTCCCGCAAACGTGACTTCTGGTAGCGTTTTAAGGGTGACTATTCTGTGATGAGTTGAATCAAGCGTAAATTGCTCAAATCCTAAAATTAAATCTCCAAAAACCATTTGTTCACGAGGTGATTGCTCTGCAAGCCAATCCATGTCCATTAGAACCCGATGCTCAAGGTTGTCGTTTTGTGGCGAATTGACAGCCGGTGCCGGTTCAGTTTTAGAGCGTTTGGGATTGAGCGATCTGTAAATTTGAGTCTGCACCTCATTTACTTCCAAAACCCTGGATTGAAGATTGATAGACGAAAACGAGGAGGCAAGTGTTTCTATATTCTGAAAAAGTGTCTCTAGCGTTTCATCATAATTTTTGGCTGCATTGTTAGAGAATTCTTCATCTTTTTTTAAAAAATTCAGCTTTTTACCGACAACCATTTGCGTTCTAAGATAAATAGAAAGTTCTGGTCTATAGAGCTCCGATGAATCAATAGAGGTTTTCAAATTATTTTCGCGATACTCAGCTATACTTGCCACGAGGGGATGAATCGATTCGATTTTACTTTTAGAATGCTTTTGTAAAATTTCGGAGTAATCAGAACCGACCGATAGGCAAAATTGAACAGTGGTATTTTCTGAAATTGAATTTAAAATGCCACGCAGCCTAATTGCCAGTTGATTGATTTGTTGGTCATCAAAACATTCAATGTCGATGAGTGATAGTTTTAACCCGGCGACTAGCGATCCGTCGGTTAAAACCAAATGCGGAAGTTTTCCGTCCTGAAATTCCCAGTATGGAATCTCCTCGCAAAGAGAAGCTTCTGACTTTTTATTTTGAAACATATTTTACTTTTCCTTTAAATTTTCGATAAAAGTGATCTACTCCGCCGGCCGCATAATAAGCAGGACGCACTAGAAACTCACCTAAGTGTTGAATGTAATTGTCGGGTCGACCCTTTTTTGCGAAATAGAGGAACAACACTAAAAAAAGCGTTGTTCCCCAAACAAGTGGATAGCGGAATGAAGTTCCACCAAACATAAGGTTAGTGATCGCAAGATTGAAAAATATTAGAAGCAGATCTGAAAGTTCGTACCCAAAGAGTTTACTTTTGATTTCGAGTGCCCGTGGCACTCGCGTGGTGATAAGTCCTTCTTCTTCCATTTTTTCTCCTAGCGAACCGTTTGTGCAATAAAGTCAACGATGCCTTGTGCCCCGAAACCAATTATGCAGCCGATGATCGAATAGAAAATGTGCTGTTTTGCGTTTGGATTTCCCGTAAAAAAAGAAATACCAGCAATCGCGATTCCGATTACAGATAATAACGGGAGGATAACCCCTGTGAGTTTTGATTTAATGCCTGTTAAGCTTGATTCTAACCCAGCATGTGCTAATTCCGGCATCATTAGGCCAACTGCTGTTGCAATTGCAATCGTCAGTACCATATTCTTTTTATTCATAAAAATGTCCTCCTTACCTTTTAAGCCTCGTCCATTGTTTTCAAAGATGGCTGTCTTAACGAATTCGTTGTCTCTTCGGGAAAAATGCTCATATATATTTTCTTTTCAAAAAGATCGAAATTTAGTTCAATTACATTTTTTTCAACAATGACATGGGCATTTCCGACGATATTCCAAAAGTATTTGTTTTTTGCTGAGGCTGATTTGTTCAGTTCTCTTGTCATGAGCAAAAATTTTGAAGAATCTTCTTTGCTCGGAAGAAGAAAGTACTTGTACTCTAAAAATGTCCAAAGGCGAAGGGTGTATATACCTTGCCCTTCCTTTAAGTACGCCATACCTACCGTTTTATTTTTTTCATTGTCTTTTGTGAATATTTGAAACCGATAAAGTTTTATTGGTTTCATTTTATCCATGTGTGTTTCTAAAATTTCTTTAAGTGGGTTCATATTTGTAGTCTCCTAATAAGTTCTGATATAGATGTCGTTCTTTGTTTTTTTTCATCATGTCTTCAAGTGCGATCCATTTTGTACTGTTTCGACTTTTCATTTTAAATGTGCTTAATTGTTTAAGTTTTATTTTAAGTAAGGTTAGGATTGCTTTGTTTATAAGATCGTTTTTTTCCAATTGTTCTTCCTAAAAGTGAGATCCGTTAGTGAGTCCCAATTGCAGTCCGAACAATAAGGGGCGTTCCCATGTATGTGAGTAGTGGCTCCACATCGATGGCATCGATATTTTCGAGTTGTAGTAACTGGATTTGGATTTTCTTCGTCATCGGAAACGAAATCACAGTCTTCTAAGTTTAGTCCGTGAATCTCTTTTCTTTCTTTTTTAAATTTCGGTATTAAATAGCCGTTCATATTCCTCCTTTCGTATGTGTTTCATAGAAGGGACTGAAAGCAATCTTGTGCCAGGAGCTTTGCTTGGACGCGATTGAATCTAAAAAAAATATCAAGTGTTCAGAATGACATGTAAATTTAGATTGTTCGATGATTTTTGATGCTAGGGGAAGATGCTCTCACCAGTGAGAGACCCAAATTAGAAATGAGAGTAGATTGTAAGAGAGAAGATCAAAAATAGGGTGCGCACATATTCAATATGGGATTGTTATTCAGCCAAATTTACGTTACTTGAATAGGTTTTATCATTACGAGACGCCATTTCGTAGACGGGGTTGGATCGGATGTTAAAGGGATTTGATTGATGTTAATTACTATAATTCCGATACAACTATATTGAGTGTCGATAAAATAAAACCCGATTCATATTTATTGATTTTGATTCCAATTTTTTGTTTTACTTTGACTATTGGTTGTAGTGAATCAAGTCCTTCTAACGAAATAGCCTCTACAAAATTGCCAATGGTGACAGATAGTCCTTTGAGCCCAGGTAGTGGTATTAAGGCCGGTTATTTAGATACGACTTTTGGGGTAAAATTTGTTGGTAATGAGCTTTTTACGGCCAACATACTAGTTGGTGAAAACATTTTTTTAGGTGGGTACTCAAATAGCGGAAACAATACTCTGTTTTCCGTCGGCAAATTTTCAATTTCGGGTACCGTCGATTCATCTTTTGGGTCAACAAATGGTACCGTCCAAACTAGTTTTGGAGCTGGACAGTCTAACGTGTCGAATTTTGCAGTACAATCAGATTTAAAGCTAATTGCAGCCGGTAGCTTTACGCCACTTGTTCCGATTGGAAAGATTGCTTTGGTTCGGTACAACCAAGACGGAAGTGTCGACAACGCATACGGGACTCAAGGAAAAGTATTAATCGACTATTCGACAAGTTATTTGTCTATTTCGAAAGTATTAGTTCAGCCTGATGAAAAAACAGTTGTTGTCGGAGATGTTTATTTTTCAGGTTTTTCCGCTACATCTTCATTTTTTTTAACTAGATTTAAAAATGATGGTACCCCTGACTATAGTTTTGGAAACTCTAGTATGGTCACCACTTCATTTACGTCCAACTCCCGCGATTATCCTCGGGATGCAACTATTCAATCCGACGGAAAAATTATAGTGATCGGTGCTTCTAATGGCCCGTCATTTAGCCCATGTATTGTCGCAAGGTACTTAAGCGACGGTTCACTTGATACGACTTTTGGGCAATCGGGAAAGATGTTTCTAAAAATCCCAGATACATTCAGCTTTTTCTGCAAGCATGTGGCAGCTCAGACGGATGGAAAAATCGTTGTGGCTGGCTATGGGGATTCGACATTGGGAAGGTCCATACAAATTGTGCGACTTGCGGCGAATGGAACTTTTGATACAACCTTTGCCGGAGGCAGCGGTTTTGTTTTGGGTGGAGCGGGTGACAAGGTTTCAGAATATAACAACGAGTCATTATCTATGCTGATCCAGCCAGATGGGAAAATAGTAGTAGCTGGAATTAAATCTCCAACTAGCTCTAATAGTACCGTTTTTTTGACGAGATATAACATCGATGGGACCATTGATTCGAAATTTGGTGTTTCCGGAATTTCCAACAACTTAAAAACTGGCCGTATCTATTATGCAAACCTATTTTTAACTAGTGATTCCAAGTTAGCGATTGTTGGTAAAGACAACGATTTTGGATCTTTCATATTTAAGGTTGGAATGTAGGTTCCAAATTCGCTTTTCAAACGAAAATAATGAAAAGCAATATTCATTACAATCACTCTCTGTCTTTGGAATCACATCCTACTGTGGATTCAATGGAATTTGGACCGCAAGTAAGTAGATTTGGAT
Source organism: uncultured Bdellovibrio sp. (assembly GCA_963932905.1). Lineage (GTDB taxonomy): Bacteria > Bdellovibrionota > Bdellovibrionia > Bdellovibrionales > Bdellovibrionaceae > UBA2316. The sequence continues at coordinate 7,002 of CAWVRN010000012.1, read as the reverse complement.
TCTTTTGAAGGAGCACTCTACCCAGCTTTTCGAGTGGCTTTGACCATCTTCGATCCAGTATTTAAACTGTCAAATAGGCGATCCTTGTAATCAGTCACCAAGATTGAAACAAAGCGCTCTTTCGGAATATCCAAAATAATGGATAGCGAACCTAGAGTTTGAAGTGGACATTTTGCTAGTCCTCTTTCAATCGAACTCACAAACTGGCAACTATCATACCCCAACAGTTCTGACACCTGAGCTTGGGTCATGTTCAATTCGATTCTTCTTTTTCTAATAATTTCCGCAATTTGTTTTTTTACCGTATTCATAATTGAACCTTAACACTAAAGTTAATTGATTTAGTACTTTCAATTGCTGGAAACTGGACTAAGGTTTTGGCTTTTCTACATTTTCATATTTAAAATCTTTCAATTATTCAATTGGTTTAGCGATAGTTTTGATAAAATTGCTTCGGTGATGAAAATTGGCCGAAGATTGTGGTCACTTCTAGTAATCTGTTTTAACGCCATGCAATTCAATTATAGAACCGTTTGACGAATAAAACGAAGATTTGCTAATCACTTCTAAGGGCCCAGGAAAGCCTGCCGGTCGCGGCTGAAATGCTACGGTGAATTTTCCATAACAATCTTTTAAGTTTTTTCAACACTAACTTTTAAGGGCTGTGCTTTAAGGCGACCACTAGAACAATATAGTCCTGCAAAAAGGGAGTGACTGTGAAAGAACCGTCAAAACAACAAATTAAAGAACGTGCGAAATACCTTCGGCAGATATTGCTCGAAAAGCATAAAATCGAATTGCCACATGGGCATTCGCTTGAAGTGCTTGCGAAAGTATTCGGATTTAAAGATTGGAATACAGCTTCTGCTTTGGGCCAGAGTGCTGCTGAGGATATTTCAGAAGTAAATGGGACTTCAACCAGGGAACTGACAGAGCGGCCAATAGCTACTAAGTTTCAGGATGTTGGGGAGCTTTTGGATTTTCTTGCTACGTTCGATCGTAAAACGAAGTTAGTAGTCAACGAGTATACTTGGGCTAATCCGAAAACTGATAGCCCTTTATCTGGAAATTTAGTTTCAGAGTGTTCATTAACGTTTGACCAAGAGATTCAGATGGAAGGTCGGCTTATTTTAGAGCTTAATACAGATGCTGAAAAAAATGAAATAACTATCGGGGGGAGCAAGAGTGCTTCTCAGACTTTTGATAGAACTGAGGCTGGTCGCTCTCAACGCCGTATTAAGTATTTGTTTATGAAGAGTGGTTTCTGGAATCCATTTAATGGTTAATATGCAGAGTCCGAGGTATTGGTTTGCCTCGGACTTATATCTTTCGATAGCAGCACAAATAGATCGCGAAAATCAAAAGTTCAATTTTACTTTTTTGAAGAGTCTCTGCGGAATAGAAGTGTATTTTTCAGATGTCATTAACCCACGAACAGGTTCAAGACAATCAAGTTCACCGAAAAGCGTAGCCAAGCTTCCTCCTCTGAACGAATATTTCTTGCAGAATTTCTTAATTGCATTCGTTTTAATTATTTCAAATTCCTATTTTGATTTCGAAAGACTTCCAGAAATTTTAAACCATACCTTTATCTTTGTGTGTATCAAGTTGATAATTTTTTCCCTTAAATAGCTCTGCCTTGTGAGTTTTTATTGTTCCAATTAAATGGAATTTGAGAAGTGATTGTTCTGATCAGTGCCGAAAGGCCAGGGAGAAGTTTCAACTGGTTTACTTGATATATTTCCTTTAAAGAAAGTAACCTTAAAAACCGAGAACTTAGTGGAAATGACCACTTCTAAATACCTAAAAACTCTACAAAATAAACTGCTCGATTTAACCTATAGAAATAGACTTCTAAATTTTAAATACAGTACTAAATCAACTCTTCGGGTAGTAAACGAGATTCCGCATTTTCTATTCGAGAAATTAAGAAATGATACGAGTTTAACTTTTGTCGCGGTTCCGGAGCCTAAGGATAAGGAATTTGTTGATGGAGTCGTAAAAGTAAAAGACAAAAGTGACCCCTCAAGAGAAACCGAAGTACCTTCAAAGATTAGACCTCCCATCAAAGAATATGCAGAGAAGTTAGGGATTAATCCCAGTTTCGAGTTGGATAAATCTCACGAAGGAAAAACTGCAAAAGCATTTGTTGATAATGACATTCAAACCTTGCTTTATCCTGATGAATTAGAGCGAACACTTACAAGAATCTATGGCCTGGCTAAATCAGCTATCGAGGAAACCGGAAATAATTTGCTCCATGCAACTTTCGGAGCACTGGAATATTCGGATTCGGATACTAGCCAAGAAAAACGAATTTCGCCGCTTGTTGTTGTACCGGTTGAGATAGTAAGAACCAAGCCCAAGACTGGCGATCCGTTCTACTCCTTTGTAATCTCATCTTCTAGCGAAGGCCCTACACCCAATATTTCTTTGATTGAAAAGATGAAGTCAGATTTTGGAATAAACTTTCCGACAGTGAATTTTGATGCTTCCGACGAAGAGGGTATTGTCGTTGACTCATTGGAAAACTATCTCAGCTTAGTCGAGGAAATTATAAAAAAGGCTAAGCCATTGTGGAAAGTAAAATCTGAAGTAAATCTTTGTATTTTAAATTTTGGAAAGCTAGTTCTGCATCGTGATTTAGATCCTGACAATTGGGCTGGAACTAAAATTAGTGACCATCCGCTAATTCGCAATTTAGTCACTGGCATCGGGGATGTTTCGAGTGAATCAACTGGAGGGTTTGCTGATGACCATCCTATCGACAAAGTAAGTCCGAAGTTGCTTCCGCGCTTAATATTTGATGCCGACTCCTCTCAGCATAGTGCCATGGTTGATGTGTTCGCGAGAAAGAGCGTTGTTATCGAAGGCCCCCCCGGTACTGGGAAGAGCCAAACCATCACTAATATCATCGCAGCGGCTATCGGCGAAGGAAAACACGTCCTTTTTATCGCTGAAAAGTTAGCTGCACTTAAGGTTGTAAAGAAACGTCTCGATGAAGCAGGGCTTGGAGAGTTTTGCTTAGAACTTCATAGCACGAAAATTCAAAAGCGAACTGTTCTAGACTCCTTGAAACGACGAATTACTACAAATTTTAAATCTCCCGGCCAAATACATTTGGTAAGAACTAATTTCGAAGAATCGAAGGATCTAGTAAACGACTATGTATCTACCATTGGTAAAGTTCCGACCGGAGTGAGAGAATCTTATTTACAGTGTGTCGGAAAATATTCCTCATTAAAATCTACTCTCGAAGATATTGGATTTGATAATGTGGAGTCTTTCGACGCTAGAGTAGAAGTCCCTGAAGTTTTTGATGAGTTGAAATTTGTACGAGAATTGGACTATGTTAGGGATTTTTCGTTTCTTCTAGGTGAGATTACGTTGAAGTATGGTGAACCAAAACGTCATCCTTGGGCGTTAAAGGGTCTTTACTCATATTCTAAATTAAAAAATCAATCACTCGTCAAAGAAATAGAAAAGATAAATATTAAAATAGGTGAGTTAGAAGCCACCGTGGAAGTTTTGAATTGCGCAAAATATGACGTTACAGGCGAAAGATTTCATCGCAATTTGGACTTATACCTTCAGGTAATCCTTGATACGAAATCTGTTCGAATTGGCTTTTTGACCGAAAATATATCAGTTTTGGAGAGTATAGAATTCGTCGCTATTAAGGACTTCTCTGGAAAATTGTCTGATTTCATTAAAATTGGAAATGCTGCTGATCGCAAAAAACTTAACGAATTGATACCAATGAACGTAAGCGCTGGAGATATAGCATTTTCCGAGCAAATTAGTTCGGAAATGCCTGAATATTCAGAAATGAAAATTTCTGACCTATCCGGCTTAAATAGAGTTGTCGACAATCTAACTAAAGATCTAATTTTTATTAGCAGTCTAGTTCAGGGAATCGACTGCGATATTTTAAACCAAGCGGAATTTGGGTCTGAGAACATTCGAATATTTGAGGAATTAATTGATAGGTCAAAAAACTTCGTTAGGAACTATCCTGAAAAATTAGAACAATCTTTACTATTTTTGCCCGACTCTATATCAGTTCGTGAATTGTCTGACTTGGTACACCGAAATATCGATTTAAAGAACTCCATTGAAGGGGTTTTTCTAAGTACTACTTTCGAATACAATATGGACCAGGTTATCGAGAAATTAAATAATTTGCAAAGCGCCAATTGGTTCAATTGTCTATTTATTAAGAAATATAGCGAAGCAAGAGATTGGTTGAAGCGGAACTTGATCGACAGTTCGGATTTATCTTATTCTAAAAACTCAGTCGCATTAAACAAACTTAGACAATATTTAATATTTAAGTCAGAAATTGAGCAGAAGCCAATTTTCATTAAACTTGCCCAGCATCAGTCGGAAATAAGTACCGCCAATTTACACGACCTACTAGTTAGAATCAGTGATTTGAAAGAGATTCATAATTTGTTTGGTAAAATGGGCGCCTCTGAGGACTTAGTACCCTCAACACTAAAACGTCTTGGTATTTGTGAGAAGGTATCACCTAGCTTCGTTGAGCTGGTTGTGGCTTCGGAAAAAAGTTTGATCCAACTTAAAATTGCTCGCCCGAAATTTGTGGAAACTAATTCTTTAATAACAAGCTTAGCGATTACGAAAGAAAAACTTGAGAAATTTTTCAAGTGGAATTTGACTGCGAAGTTGATGGAATATCGCCTCTCAGACATTCGCGAACCGTTGGAAATAGTAGTTCAGTATGGCGAATTAAAAACTAAAGTGGATTCCGCTAGCGAGTCCTATGAAAGATTCCATTTTTCCACAACAGAACCGGTTAAGCTATTGTCTGAATTGAATTCGTTAATTGCTTATGTAGAAAAAATAAAGGGTTTCGAAATAAATGAAACCGAAGAGAATCAATTCTTCTCGCCTAAAACAATCTCCTTCCTGAATACTTTCGAATTGGAGCTAACGGATATTCAAAATGCGCGGCTTGAGGTCTTCAAGTTTTGTAACGACTTAGGAATTTTAAGATTTGATATCGAAGCTGTCGGGTTTTGCAAGTTTGCAGAAGCTATCGAACGAGCTCTTGAAAATAAAGAAACTCTTTATGAATACGAAAATTATGTCGAAATTCGTGAGAAGTTAAACTCCACGATCTACGCTAGTGTAATACCAAAAATTACTAAGATACCTACTAATCCAAATGGCCTAAGAACACTCTGCGAGTTTATTTTTTATAGGTCAGTTTTACATAATCACATAGCGAAAAACAATTCTCTTAGTTACTTTGATAGCGGTCGCCATGAGTTAGTTCGGGAAAAATTTAGAACTTTGGACAAAGAACTGATAAATTTAAATCGGACTGAAATCGCATATCAGCTGTCAAGACAGATTGTACCTAAAGGAAACTCTACCGGAAAGAGAGGTACTTGGACCCAATTGGCTTTAATTGAACGAGAAGTTGAAAAAGTTCAAAGACACATTCCGCTTCGACAGCTTGTTAAGCGATCTGGAGATGCTTTACAGGCCCTTAAACCATGCTTTATGATGAGTCCGCTTACAGTAGCTCAGTTTCTGCCCCCAGGGGTAATTGACTTTGATCTCGTCGTAATAGACGAGGCGTCGCAAATTAAACCGGAAGACGCTTTTGGCGCAATCGCTCGTGCTAAACAGGTAGTGGTGGTTGGCGATACAAAACAGCTTCCGCCAACTTCATTCTTTGATTCTAACATGGAGGACTCAGAAGACGTAGAGGAAGAATTTGAGAGCATTTTGGAGCAAGCCGCGGGTACGTTCCGTCCAGCCAGAAGATTGCGCTGGCACTATCGAAGCAAACACGAATCGCTAATAGCTTTTTCAAATTCGCAATTTTATGACAACGATTTAGTACTTTTTCCTTCTGCCACTGCTAAACACGAAGATCTTGGTGTTAAATTGAGAAAGATTCCGAGCGGGATTTATGAGGGAAGCGGAAAGAATCTTATAGAAGCACAAGCGGTTGTTTCAGCAGTTAAGGATCATGCGCATCGACATTCGCGACGGTCTCTTGGGGTGGTAACGATGAATATTGCTCAAAAGGAACTTATCGATGATCTACTTTATAATGAATGTAAATCTGATCCAATTCTCTCCAGGTTTGTAAATGGAGATGAAGGAACTTCAGAAGAATTCTTTGTTAAAAATCTTGAAAGTGTTCAAGGGGACGAGAAGGACGTTATTTTTATTTCCGTAACTTACGGTCGAGACAAAGTTGGAGCGTTCCACTTGAGGTTCGGACCCATAAACAGCAAAAATGGATATAGAAGACTGAATGTACTCTTTTCGCGAGCTAAGGAGCGAATGGAAGTCTTCTGTTCATTTGAACCCGGACTAATTCCTGCGAATAGTTCGAGGGGAGCAAACGCACTACGCGATTTTCTGGAGTTTGCAGAGACCGGCGAACTGAAGACGTCCATCTTAGAAACGGGACGAAGTTTCGACAGTCCATTTGAGATGTCTGTAGCTAATGCGTTAGAGCGCCGAGGCTATATGGTAAAAGCACAAGTAGGGGTTGCGGGTTATTACTTGGATATTGGAATTCAAAATCCTACTAAGCCTGGAGAATTTATTTTGGGCATTGAATGCGACGGAGCCACCTACCATTCTTCAAAATCAGCAAGAGACCGAGATCGCCTGAGACAAGAGAATCTCGAAAAGCTTGGTTGGAAGATTCACAGAATATGGTCGACGGATTGGTTTCGTAACGAGCGTCGTGAAATCGAATCAGTTATTAGAAAAATTGAATCGATCTTGGGAAATCAGGAGAAAAAGGCGATAAATATAAGTGAACGTATCGATTTTTCAAAGCTAACCAGCTTCAAACAGGAGTTAAAAAAGATGTTGGTGAATCTTCGAGAACAGATAAATAATGATCTTCCCCAAGTCCCGCCGGAAAATGGAATTTTGAGAAAAAGGGTACTAGATTGTCGAATTTCCGCCATCATGTACCAGTAAATTTCCATCATAGTGTACCACCCG
>CAWVRN010000011.1:0-117186 GCA_963932905.1 uncultured Bdellovibrio sp. | reverse complement strand
ACCCACCATGGGCCGTGTAGAACCGTAGAACCGTAGAACCGTAGAACCGTAGAACTGAAATTACTTGGCGTCCCCTACGAGATTCGAACTCGTGTCTGCTCCGTGAAAGGGAGCCGTCCTAGGCCTCTAGACGAAGGGGACTCTGAAAATTTCGGAGTCAGATCTTAAGAAAACGAAAAATGGTGGCTCGCGATGGATTCGAACCATCGACCCTTTCATTAAAAGTGAAATGCTCTACCAGCTGAGCTAGCGAACCACTCGAATGACTTAAGAGAGGCCAATTTGATAGAAAACGTATTTTTAGTCAATCAGATTTTAAAATATTTTTTAACTAAATTTTGCCTAAAATTTCGTCGTTTAGGTGTTTTAAAGCGACACTAGCCTACTCTGTGAACAAAATGGCTAATTTTTTCAAAGAAAAAGCGAAGAGTCGAAACTCACGTGGCTTTTTCTGTCGTATGCGATTTCGGGTGCATTCTTCATATCGGATTACTAGTTCACCTATATTATGGATCACTCCGGGCGTTTTGCTAGGTAGCCTCCTAGGCCCCCGATTCCAAATTCTCGTAGACAGTTTGATATAAAAAAATAATAGTCACCCGATGCAGGAATTGAAAATCAAGGACACCGTCGAAGGCACTGGTAAAACTGTCGTTAAAGGTGCGCTCGTCATTTGCCACTATACCGGTTTGTTAGAAGATGGAACCGAGTTTGATTCATCCCACAAACACGGTCGACCATTTCAATTTGTTATTGGATCCAAACGCGTGATTCAAGGTTGGGATATTGGCATCATGGGAATGAAAGAAGGTGGCCAGCGCACTTTGTTTGTCCCTTCTCATTTAGGCTACGGCGAACGGGAAAAAGGTTTGATCAAGCCGCATTCGAATTTAATTTTTCATGTAGAACTAATTGAAGTGCGCACGCGAGACGAATAAATGAATTTTCAAATTCACCACTGCACAATGCACGATATAAAGACCTACGCCACGGTTCTATCGCAGCGGCTCGCCGATTATACCAAAATCATGGCTTCCAAGAAACCTACACGATTCCAGATGCACTTAGAGTGGAAAATGAAATAATCGACGATGTGCAAATGACATTAAAACTATAGAAGGACGGCTGATGGATCCACTTAAATACAATAAACAAGCATGGAATCACCAAGTTGAATCAAAAAATCGCTGGACGATTCCTGTGTCATCGGACGAAGTAGCGAAAGCCAAACTCGGCGACTGGAAAGTCGTTTTGACTCCTTCAAAACCAGTTCCGATGAATTGGTTTCCCCAAACGAATGGGTTATTTAAAAATATAAAGATTCTGGCACTCGCCTCTGGCGGCGGACAACAAGCCCCTTTGTTTGCGGCTGCTGGTGCAGACGTTACGGTATTTGATTATTCGCCAAAGCAACTAGAACAAGACAAAATGGTTTCCAATCGTGAAGGGTTAAAAATTCAATGTGTCGAAGGCGATATGCGCGACCTTAGTGTTTTCAAAAACGAAACGTTCGATTTTATTTTTCATCCGTGTTCAAACTCATTTGTCCCCGATATTCAACCGGTATGGAACGAAGCCTTCCGAGTGCTGAAAAAAAATGGAACTATGATTGCTGGCGTCGTCAATCCCATAGTATACGCCGTTGATCCGGATTTAGATCAAAAGGGAATCGCGCAACTAAAATACAAAATCCCCTATTCTGACTTAACAAGTCTAACGAATGAAGAACGCAAACGCTATACAGATAAAAATGAACCTCTTTGTTTTGGCCATACAATGGAAGATCAGCTGGGTGGGCAAATGAAAGCCGGTTTTCACATGATTGATTTGTACGAAGATCATTGGGGCGCCGACGCTGAAAGCGCCGGGGCTCTAAATAATTTTATTGCCACTTTTACCGCAACTCGTTCACTTAAAACCGAAGGCTCCGCATCCACCGGAAGTTTAATTATTTCGTCGTTAATTTAAGACCGATAATAGAAATTAAAAGCAGGACCAAGAAAAAAATCCGACCAGGTGAGGCCGATTCTTTGAATAAAATGATACCTAAAATCGCAGCTCCCAGCGCACCGATACCTACCCAGATTCCGTAGGCGGTTCCAATTGGTAAATTCTGACTGGCCTTGGCAAGTAAGAACATACTTAACGCCAATGTTATCAATGTAAACAGGCTAGGTACCCATCTAGTAAATCCTTCGCTGTATTTCAGACCAATAGCCCAACACACTTCAAGTAAACCCGCGATGACTAAAAAAATCCACGACCACGTCATTGTATCCATGCGCTCAAGATTACACGTCTCATTCTGAGACGGCAACCCTCCTGTGAAAATTCACGACAGTCGCATGACTAAAATCGATCTGTCGCGACCTTGAAGTTACCAAAACAGTCATAAATCGTTCTACGACAAATACCTTGGCGTTGACTTGGCAACTGTTGATAATATGAAATTATTCTCCAACTCATTGATCATTGTTGTGGTCCTAAGTCAAATTGCCGTACTGCCAGGACATGCCGCTTCCGTATCATGCCGCTTCTTCTACGACCCAATAGTAGGTATCCAATCTATTGAATCAAATACACCGGATAGTTCCAATAATCCTGTTCTAGAGATTTTAAAAGACGTTTTATCTAATCATTTTAATATTCGAAAAATCACACCCGATATGACGGTACAGGCTTTCGAAACTTATTTGGAATTAATTGATCCTCAGCGAATATTTATTTCGAAAGAAGATTTAGCAAAATTAAAATATCCAGTAAAATCGTTTTTTGAAAACATCCATTTAGGCTGGATTAACGGACACACACGCCCTGAATACAGTGCACTTTATGCAAAAACAAGTGATCGCATGGACGCCTATATTGAACGCTTCCTCCATAATGACATGTTCCGAATGCGTATTTTAGATAGAGCCAACGAAATTCAGCAATTAGACAATTTAAATTTTTCTGAAGCGCGACCAGAAAAAACTTCCGATATCGAAGCCAAAGTGATTGAATATTTAGCAGGAAGACTGTCGCTCTTTATCCAATCAACAGAAAATAACTCAAAACGAAAACTACGTCATGCTGATCTTGCGAAATTAATTAGAGCTCTACGTATCGAAATTGAAACACACAAAGAAAACGTCTCTGAAGATTCTATGACCGCCCTAATTGCAAAATCATTTCTAAGCACTTTTGACGCCCACACAGATATGTATTTGCCTGAGGAAACGCGCCTGAGTTTAGATCAATCAAAAAACAAACGAACAAGTTTAGGTATCATGACAGGAATTCACAAAGACGGCATGTTGCTACTTCAAGTTTTCCCAGGCGGGGTCGCAGAAAAATCGGGTCTTCTTAAAGGCGATGTTGTTTTAGCTGTGGAACCGGTCGCAAACTCGGGAAAATGGTATGCTACTAAATATTTAACCATGAAGGAATTCACTGAATCATTATCTGGCGAACCAAACTCAACATATACGGTACGTGTTCTTAGAGACTCAAAAGAATTCACTGTTTCTTTAGTTCGACAGCTGACAACATCAGGAGAACGTTCGGTTAGCCCCGCTGAAATTAGAAAGACACCGGTCGGTGATATTATGAGTGTAAAACTAAGCATTTTTTCCGCTGGCAGTTCCGTGGCGCTAAAAAAAGAGATTGCAAAAAACAAAACAGCCGATACCAAAGGAATTATTTTGGACCTTCGAGGCAATCTCGGTGGCAGTATTGTTGAGATGAGTGACATAGTTCAATTATTTGCTGGCCGTGTGAATTCGATGATTGTACGCGATCGAAATTCGGTCAGTGTCGAAAGATCAAATGTGAAGGACGCTACGGTGTGGGATGGGCCACTCGTAATCCTAGTTGACCATGCCAGTGCTAGTTCTTCAGAAGCCTTAGCGGCTGCTCTACAAGCCCATAAACGCGCCATAGTTGTCGGCGGACCGGTCACGTTTGGAAAAGGTTCAATGCAGAACTATAGAGAAATAAATAGAACGATGTACAAATATACGACTGCTTTATTTTATTCCCCTACCGGTCAACCACTGCAGTGGGATGGTGTGAAAGTCGACATCCCCCTTGTGTCCACAGAATCTGTATCCAATCCTTTTTCAGAACGCATTCAAGCCAACTCAATCAAACCGATGCCGCTGGGTGGATCGACTTCTGGCGTTTCCATTAAGATTCCTAATTTAGATGCGATTAACAAAGAACTTGCCGAAAAATCTAAAAATCGTGGCCTCCACGAACACGCTGAAGGCAAATCCATAAAAGAAATTCACACTCTTAACACAGATGAAGCGTACCGAATTGTTGAAGATTGGCTTCAACTTGAAAACAACAACAAGAGATAAAACTCACAGAGGCGTATCGCCCCATTTTAAGTAAACTTCTTGATCCTCGATGACTACTGCACTAGTTTCATAGGCAAGGTTATGGCGGCTGTGAATCTAACTACCTTAAATAGTTCTTCCTAAATAAAAAAAGTCGAGATAGTTTTAGATGTGTTACACATTGGAGCTGTCTTATGAACTTTCTAATTTCACTTGTTTCATTATTCACATTCTCAACGCTGGGAATGACTTTAGAAGAATCTGTTCCATTCAAAGAAACCAATTGCAAAATTGGTCCACACAAAGCGCAATTTTTATTACGTTTCGATAAAAAATTAGATCCTACAATGAATGATTACTTTGGCGCGCCACTAGTGTACCTAAAAAGCAAACTCTCTCACGATATAGAATCTGACCCCAAAGGCGCAGGCGACTATAGTTTCACGAACCCTAAAGATAATAAGTTTTGCGAAGCGACTCAAGCATTTGCTTTGTCGAAAGATGTATTGGCGATTATTTATTCAAAAGACAATCGACCATTTCACTCACTACACCAAGTGATCGTATGGGACGCTAAGGCGGATAAAATTATTCAAAAGCAGGAACTTGGTGCGATCGCGAACAGTTTCGCAATCAAAGATGGTTTTGCATTTTCGACTGTCGTTCCGCGCAGCGATGTCGGACAAGTAGAAACCACTTCGCCATCTGGAAAGAAAATGCTTGCAGGTGACGAAGATTTAAAAGCCGTTCAAACGTTTACGTTAGAAGGAAAAACTCCTAAATTGGCGATTGATCCAAATCGTAGTTTCCGCTATAGCGAATGGAAAAAATTTTTCAAAAACCGTGCAGAGTATTTAAAAGCCATTGGTTGGAACCCAGACACGAAAACAATTAAAAACAATGTCGTCTATAAAGCTACTTATTTCAATCGCAGAGAAAGCGACATCAGTGAAACCTGCATCAACTTAACAGATATTCGCGATGGGAAATTCGAAAGCGAAAAATGGCGCTGCATTCAAGAAAAACAATAACTAAAACATGGGTTTAATCGACATCATTTCACAGCTTTCCGCACTATGACCTAGCAAGCAAAAGACCAATTGACCGTTTGACCGTTTGACCTTAAGAATAACTAACTCGTAGAATTTAAAAACTATGATTAAAACAAATAGATTCCAAACCTGTCTTTTATTCAACGGCAAAGCTAATGAAGCTGCCAAATATTACGTATCCATTTTTAAGAAGAATTCCAAAATTACCAGTTCAAATCCTACCGCCTCTACTTTTCTTTTAAATGGAAACCCGTTTATTGCCCTAAATGGCCCGAAAATGAAACCGACGTATGCCACATCGACCGTTGTCTTTTGCGAAACACAACGTGAAGTTGACTACTTCTGGAATGCTTTATCTAAAGGTGGCCATAAAGGCCAATGTGGTTGGCTGAAAGACAAGTACGGATTTTCATGGCAAATTGTTCCCACGGTTTTGGACGATTTATTTGACAACAAAGACCGTGAAAAATCTCAGCGCGCGATGAATGCGATGCTAAAAATGAGAAAGCTAGATATCGCTAAACTAAAAAGAGCGTACGCTGGGAAAAAATAAATACCCGAAGTAAAACAGCACGGCAGAACATTTGCGATTCTACCATGCTGTTTAGACTATATTCAAAATCAATGTCTGATTGACATTACTGGGTGTTGCTTTTGAACCGTCGGATGAAGTATCCCGACTTTGATTTCATCCTTTTTGATTTGATACTCTTCGCCTAAACGGATCAAATCACTAACATCCGCTTCCTTTTTCAATTCAGGAAACATTTCCGTTTCCTCTTCTTTGATGTGATGTTCAACTAGCTCAGCCAATACCTTAGCTTTGGCTGACCAAATATCTTTATCAACTGATTGTTTTACTTCCTCTACCAATTGGTCAGCTAATGCATGTTCAACGTCACCTTCGAATGCATTCTCACGCATATCCACTTCGGTTTTTTCATAGGTATAAAGAACCGCTTCTTCGGCTTTTGCGTGAATTGTTAATAGGGGTGCGAATTCATTAAATGCCGCACGACGAGAGCTTAAGCTTAGTTCTGAATTTTTAAGAATTCCAATACAACGTTTTAATGGCTTATGGTCATCCAAAATCATTTGGACGATACCATGATGTCGGCCTTCTACCGGTGCTGACTCCGTATTGCTTTTTTCTTGGGCCATTCTTTTAGGTTTAGCCAACACCTTTTTAACAACGCCAGGCTTTTTTGCTGCAGCCGTTTTCTTTTTCATTGGTGATGATTTTGATTTCTTCATGAATCCTCCATAAGATGTTTTATTAGTTTCTTTACTTAGTACGCGAAGCTACGGAGCAAGAAAGGTGCCGTTAAACACTGATATGAAAACGAAACGGCACGGCAAAAAAATTTACTTTTGGGGCAATTTTCCCGCTCACGGGCAATTTAATGACACCAGTTAGAATCAATTTAGTTTATTGACACATAAAATCGCTTTGAAACAGTTTGATCAAAAGAGATTACTTTTCTAGTGTTAAATACTCATGACTACACGATTAAAAATAAATACTGGTTTTGCCCTGGCTTGTTTAGTTGTCGGGTACGCGACCATCAGTTCTAATATCAATACATCAGAATTTATAGACGACAGTCGCTGGACAACCCACACTCTAGAGGTTCGTTCGGAGATTGAGAAACTATCAACAGCCTATGTAACCGCTCAAAATAATATACGTGGTTATCACATTAGTGAACAACAGTACTACTTAGACAAATACAATTCAGCCAAAAAAGCCTTGAAAAATGGGGTCGGTCATCTGCGAATACTGACTAAAGACAATCCCAACCAGCAGAAAAACATAGACAAATTGGCTCCGACGATCCAGGAAAAAATGACCAACTGGGAAAAATCTTTCGGCTTACGCAAAAAACTTGGGTTTGATGTCATCCGAAATTTAGCACGCTCTCATGAAGTAAAAGCGCTTGACGAGGCCTTTCACTCTACTATTGATGCCTTGATTGACGAAGAAAATCGTCTTCTTGCTCAACGGATTGAATCTACCTTCAATCAAGCACGAAAAACGCAATTGGTGGTCGGTATATCTGGTATTCTGGCGTGCATTCTGATTGTTCTAGCCGCGTTCCTTGTATACCGCGACAGTCGTCGCCGCGAACTGGCTGAAGACAACGTAGATCGCTTCTTTACACTGTCTTTAGATTTATTATGCATTTCGGGAATGGATGGTTTTTTCAAACGACTAAGTCCGTCGTTTGCTGAAGTATTGGGTTATTCACTGCAGGAACTTTATACGACTCCAATCTTAAACTTGATTCATCCTGACGATGTTGAGAAGACAAGCCAAGAAATCGTCAAGCAAATGAACGGGAACAAAGTTTTAGCATTTGAAAATCGATTTCGCTGTAAAAATGGTGACTATCGCATTTTTTCATGGAAATCAGTACCTGTCGGAAACCTGATGTACGCCGTGGCTCGTGATGTAACTAATCAAAAACAATATGAATCGGACCTCCTTGAAGCCCGAGAGTCGGCACAAAAAGCCACTATTGCGAAAAGTTCTTTCCTTGCAAACATGAGCCATGAAATCAGAACTCCGCTCAACGGAGTTGTTGGGATGACTGATATTTTAGCGCGGACAAGTTTAAATGCCGAACAGAGAAAGTTTGTTGATGCCATCAAAACATCGTCTACAAGCCTGCTTAGAATCGTAAATGAAATCTTGGATTTTTCTAAAATTGAAGCCGGACAAGTTCATATGGAAATAGTTGACTTCGAACTTGGGCACTTGATTGAAGAACATATTAGTATGGCAGGGGTTCTTGCACTCAAAAATGACATTCACTTAGAAACTCAGATTGATTCCAACATCCCACCAGTATTGCGTGGAGATTCAACGAAAATTAGTCAAATTTTATCGAACTTCATTAACAACGCGATCAAGTTCACTAAAAAAGGCCACATCGTCATTGCGGCGAAACAATTGGAACGCACACCGACTCATTGCAAAGTTAAAATCAGCGTTAAAGACACTGGGATCGGAATTGATCCCAACCAAATCAATAGCCTTTTTCAGCCATTCGTCCAAGCAGACAGCTCGACAGCACGTAGATTTGGCGGCACGGGGCTTGGATTATCTATTTGCAAACGTTTCACTGAAGTCATGAAGGGTCAGATCGGTGTCGATACAGAACTCGGGAAAGGTTCGATGTTTTGGGTTATTTTAGACCTGGAAGTATCAGAACTGAAATCTTTAAATGGTTATGCCATTCCCAAACCGAAGGAAGGCCTTTCGAAGGCCAATACCGGACAACAACAGATAGAGTACAGAAAAAATATTCGTATCTTGATTGCTGAAGACAACCGGATGAATCAGTTGATCATCATGAACATGATGGGTATTTTGGGCTATTCAGCCACACTGGCGGAAAACGGCGAAGACGCAATTAAACTCTATTCAGAATCTAAATATGACCTGATTTTGATGGATCAACATATGCCTGTCATGGATGGCGCGCAAGCCTGCACCGAAATTAGAAGGCGTGAAGCCGGCAAAAACCATCGTATCCCAATTATCGCTTTTACTGCCACAGTAATTCAAGACGAACAAAAAAGCCAATTCAAGGATCTGATGGACGATTTCTTATTGAAACCGGTTTCACTAGAAGTCCTTGAAGCCATGCTGATGAAATGGGAAGATGCGATCCTCAAACAACCTTAATTGTCTGCAACCATCGCAGAATCATCGGTATTCATATGAGTACCGATATGATTAGCCAAATGATTTTGAATATGGGCCAGTTCATTTTTGACAGGGGAAAATTTATTTTTCCAAATTTCCATCTTTTCTTGAGCTGTAAGTAGCGCAGCTTGTCCATTACGAGTCAACGAAATCATTTTGCGACGGGAATCACGCGGATCATCGGTCACAAAAACAAAACCTTTCTTTTCTAACCGTTTCAAACTTTGAGTTAACGTACTGGGATGAACTCCTACCCCTTTTGCTAACGCTAGAGCAGACGCTGCTGGCATATCCATTAATTTACTCAACAAACACCATTGTACCAAACTTAGTCCCGTTTCACGTTCAGAAATTTTGTTATAGTTATGAATAGAGAGACTTATCTTGAATAAAGATAATAGTTCTGAATCACTCATCGGCTTGCCTCTAATATAGGTCGATGAAACCGAATTATTGTTTTCAACACGTGATTAATTTCTGATTGATGTTTAATGTAATACTTCGCTTGCGAGGACCTCTTCTGCCCTACACGCACAGTCATTATTTGCCCAGCCGTGTAGTCCAAACTAAAAATATCTTCGTCAGATTCATCATCACCAATGTAGAAAATGTGCTTAACCATAGACCGTTTAATCAAATCTAAAATGGCTGTTCCTTTATGAGGCGCCCCTAACGGAATTAAATTCACTACCGATTTACCGAAAATGACTCTGGCATTCGGTGACAGGTGACCAATAGCTTCTTTGATTTTACTAACGGCTTCTTTTTTTCCTCGTGAACGTCGATAATGAATTGCTAGGGAATGAATTTTTTCTTCAATTTCAACACCCGGGCCAAAATCATAACTATGCAATACTTCCAGCCACCTTTGACATGTATCCATAGCTGCCCTAATTGATTTTTTTTCTTCGCCTGAAATTTCTAAATTATGATTGCCAATTAAAAATTGTGGTTTAAAACCGACGCGTTTTTTTAAATCATCTAAAGCACGACCACTGACAATAGCAACAGGAACTAGTTTCGATAATTCTCGAAGCAAAGATTCCGTCGTCTTAGTCATATAGGCGTCAGATGGCGCTGAAACGATCTTCGCTAAGGTTCCATCAAAATCAAATGCGTATAATGTTTTCGTAAACGACAATGACTCTAGAACAATCATGCTACTTTTGGAAAATAGTGGCATCATAGTGACAACTCCGGAGGTTCGGGGTTTTGGTTATAATGCTGGCGTGCCAGCAAGCGAGTTCTTTGACGGATCTTCGAAGCATCCAGTAACATTCGGCCTGCCCAACGATAAACGTTAAATTCTTGGATATAATTGCGCATACTACGCATGCGATTTCTTTGTTCATTGAACGGCATCTCCAATGCCACTTTTAAAGCCGACGCACATTGATCAATATTATACGGATTGACAATCAATGCTTCGTGCAATTCCCTAGATGCCCCAGTAAACTGACTCAAAATCAGAACTCCGTGTTCATCAGTTCGGGCAGCTACAAATTCTTTGGCTACCAAATTCATCCCGTCATGAAGACTGCTTACGAAACACAAATTAGCTCCACGATAGTACTCATAGACCTGCATCGGCTCATGATGCCCTATTAATAATCTAATCGGCTGGTACGTTCCATTTCCAAATCGTTTATTAATTTTTTCTGTCAACTCTTTCACTTCTTTTTCGAAATACTGATATTGATCGATGTAGGCTCGTGATATCTCGGCAACCTGAATAAAAACAAATTTTCCTTTCCATTTCGGCTCTATTTCCAAAAATCGTTCAATAGCTCGAAACCGTTCAAGAATACCTTTGGTATAATCGAGTCGATCGACACCTACACCTACTAGGCAGTCTTTAGGTAAACCATTCAGGCTTCTGATATGTTGATGACATTCACCCACGGAACGTTGTTCTTTTAACCATTTAACAGGAAATTCAATCGAAATCGGATAACTATTCACGACTGTCAAGCTGCCACGGTAAGAAACGCTGGATGTTTCTTTGTTAATTCGCGCTTCCATAAAGTCTTTTACAGCATCTAAAAAATTGTGACAGTGAAACCGAGTATGGAAGCCTAAAATACTGCTGCCCAATAGCCCGTCGATAATTTCTTCACGCCATGGACATACACCGAAAACTTCGGGGTTAGGAAACGGAATATGCCAGAACGTGATGATCGTAGCTTTCGGCAGACGCTCTTTGATCATTCTTGGCAGCAATGCCAAATGATAATCTTGAACAAGGACAACCGGATTGTCTGTTTTAGCTTCTTCTACCACGGCATCCGCAAATTTTTCGTTAACCGCAACGTACTGCTGCCAATCTTGAGATCTAAAAATTGGACGTACGTGAGCAATATGACAAAGCGGCCAAATACCTTCATTAGAAAATCCGTAATAATATCCTTTCTCTTCTTCTTGAGTCAGCCAAACACGACGAATTTGGTAACATGGATCTTCGGGGGGAACTTTTACATGATCATTTTCATCCACGACATCCCTGTCAGCATCACTACTGCCATGAGCAATCCAAGTCCCAGAACAGGCTCGCATCACGGGTTCCAAAGCTGTAACTAGGCCACTGGCCGGAAACTGAATATCTATATCTTTTCCGCGCCGAACGTGCAAATACGGCTCACGATTAGAAACCGTTAAAACTTCATCCCCTTTGAGTTCATGATGTAGGATTTCTTTTAACGTCCACGACGTCCAACTAACTTGTCCTTCATCCCGAGCTCGCCGATCTGCTTCTAAATCACGAATCAAAGTCTTAAGATCGTTTTCTATGGGCGTCAGATCATCTGACATTACCGTTCTTCTATTTTCCGGTTCGCCATTTCTTATAATAGCGCGCATACTTTTTACCCAACCGCGAAAACTCAATTGCGCGATCAAAACAGTAATGAGTGAAATCATCACAAGCAAAGCCAAGAAGAAATACACTATGTAGTTTTTAATATAGGCACTTCGACGTCCTACAAAACTCAAATCGTGAACTAACACTAACTGGCCAATTGCCCTTGAACCATCGTTAACGGAATAGAACGCTAGATGGTAAGGACCTTGAGGTATCTCAACGATACGATTTGATGATTCCGCCCTACCCGGCGAAACATCGCAACCAATTCCCTCAGGAAACGTTCCTGTCCTATGAATTAAAGTATTATTAACGTCACAAAACCCGATGGCAGATAAACGTTCGTCTTGAACCGCTCGATTAAACAACTGCTGCACACGTGCTGGACGTTCCAACACTTCAGCCAACGAATCATGCATCGCTGTTGCAATTAATTTTGTACGTATATCCATGTCGCGCGTGAACCATTTAAATGCCAACGAATCAACCATCGGCAGAACGCCATAACCGACTAATCCGAACATGACTATCAAAGGTAAAATAAATCGTAACGCCAAACGCATGCTTTACACAATTTACTTTTATATAAAACAAAAAGTACAGAATTTTGACTATCTAAGCGCCATGTCATTAAAAAAAATAATATGACTACATCAAAAAATTCTTATTTTTCCAACACAGAAAGCACGATCTGTTCAATCAAAGCATCACGAAAATCTTTGTCTGCCAACGTAATCTGATAGAATTTTTTTGAACTGACGGACGTGCGCATCAAACCTAGAAACGGCGATAAAAGCTGTATAGCAATGATGCGATCATTCTCTGTCGAACTTCTTAAAAACCCAGCTTGACGCCCCTGTTTAATAAATTGAGTAAAGAGTTCCCAGGTTTTAAAAAACGTCTGTGAAAAAACACGTTCGGCACCGGCCTGCTGTTTTTCAAGTTCTTCTAAAAACAGACGGATCAGAAGTGGATTATCTAAGTATAGTTTTACCATGCCGTTTAGAAAACCTTTTAAGCGTGCTTCAAAATCCAAACGCGATTCAAATTTTCCAAGCAACACTTCGACCCGTTCAAGCTGCCCCTTCGAAAGCTCTTCAAGCGCCGCAACAAGCAGGCCTTCTTTTCCTGAAAAATAGTAAGAGATCAAACTGATATTCAGCTTAGCCTGGCTGCATATTTCCCTGACCGAAACAGCATGAAAACCTTTTTTTGAAAACAGCTCAACGGCGGTATCAATTAACTTTTTCCGTGAATCATTGTTAAAATCACCGGCTACCACTGAACCATCATTGTGAGATTTCATGAAATCCTTCTTTCTCTACCGATGTCACAGGTACTTTCGTTTGCACTTCGGCCACATCCATTTATGTAATTGTTTACTTACCTTATAGGTTATCGGCGGTTTTCTGATTTTTCTCAAGTAATTGTTTAATTGCAAAAGTAGAGATTTTAGACATACTAGAATAATGCGCATAATTCATGGACTTAGGAAGGTAGTAAATGGCTGGCAGAATAAAAAATCGTAGCGAAAGAATGCCTCAAAGCAGGAATCAAGGTCTGGCAAAACGAGACCGTAATTCAACAGAGGAAAAACTCCTTAGCGCTGGGACAGCCATCTTTTCAAAGTATGGATATGATGCTGCAACTACCAAACTCATATCGACAAAATCGGGAGTAAACGAATCTCTAATTATGAGGTATTTTGGCGGAAAAGAAGGCCTGCTTTTAGAAATTCTGCGTCGCTACTTTGAAGAGAATCGTAAAATTCCGCTCGACTACCCTCCACAAGAAACATTAAAAGCAGAACTCACTCGTTATATTAAATTTGGTCGCGAAAATTCCAAAAAGAACAAAGAGATAGTTCGTATTATGTTACTGCGTGCTTCGTTAGATCCCAAGATCCGCGATAAAGTTCAAGCCATGCTTCCGGCAGAAGGCGACCCTAAATTTATTGAACGCGTGAATATTTTAAAAGAAAAAAAGAAGATCCCAGCTGACATAGATCACAAATTGCTTGCCTTGATTGGCTTCCAAAATTTTTCAACAACATTTATTTCTGGATTTCTATTTGACGATAAAACACATAAAGAAATCCAAGAAGCCTTAGATGCACTGGCCGGATTTACAATTGATGGAATATTAAAATAACTAACTTTTCTTCTTTGCTAACCCACGTTCGCGTCCTGCTTCGGTGATTTTTTTCCACTGTTTTTTTTGCTCAGAGGCCAGCTGCTTGTCCTGCTTAATCAAGCCATGCTGAACTTCGGCTTCTAATTTTAAATAACTTTCCCAGCGATCCAAAGGAAGCGAGCCGTCTGCGATGGCAGCCTTGATGGCGCACTTTGGTTCCGTTTCATGTTTGCAATCGCTAAAGCGACATTTTGTTGTCAGCTCCACAATATCACTAAATTGAGTTTCTACCCCTTGTGTATGATCTGAAAGTGAAAGTTCGCGCATTCCGGGTGTATCAATAATCAAACCACCAAATCGACTGGCATATAGATTTCGCGAGGTTGTCGTGTGACGACCTTTACCATCCTTTTCACGAATGTCTTTTGTCGCGATCTGATCGTCCGTTCTATCTTTGCCCGTCAAAAAATTCACCAACGTCGACTTCCCGACACCCGAAGATCCCACGATCACCGAAGTTGTTCCCAACTTTAAGTACGTTGCGAAAAAACCGGCATCATCAAACGCATCTTTAG
This sequence comes from uncultured Bdellovibrio sp., assembly GCA_963932905.1. GTDB lineage: Bacteria > Bdellovibrionota > Bdellovibrionia > Bdellovibrionales > Bdellovibrionaceae > UBA2316. The sequence continues at coordinate 102,535 of CAWVRN010000011.1, read as the reverse complement.
AAAGTGTATAAATGGGTATACCTGGAAATATTGTAGTCAATTCTTCCACAACCTTGTCGATACCCTCTGGGAATAGATCGGCTTTCGTTAATAAAATAACTGGTGACGTATCCGATTCCAAAGCCATCGCGAGGTAGCGTTCAATACGACGTTCGCTTAAATCTTCGTTCATCGAGGTGGTGATAAATGTAAAATCCACATTTGTAGACAGTATCTGTGCATCCGAAGAGCTTCCAATTTGTTTTCTATAAATTGTGCTTTTTCTTGGACCGATAGTATGTATGATAGCGCGGTCGGCACCGCTGGGAATTTCTATCCCTACCCAGTCGCCAACAGCAGGATAGTCTTTGCGCCCTGCCGCCTGATGCTTCATCTTTCCGCTGATAGCAGCCCATTTAACGGATTCCATTCCGAATTGAACTTGATAGAGCGCACGTTCTTCACAAATTACTCGTGAAGGAATCAACTCTTTGCCTTCCTCCGACACCAGAACCGAAGCAAATGAATCGCTCCAGCCATATTTATCTAAAAAATCTTTATTCGAACTTATACTGACTCCAAGATTGCAGCTATACCCATTCCACCTGCAGTACAGATAGAAATCAAGCCGCGTTTTTTGCCACCAGATGACAATAGTTTTGCTAATGTCCCAGTGATACGAGCACCTGTGGCCGCAAATGGATGTCCCAATGCCACGCTGCTGCCAACTTGGTTGATTTTACTGCGATCAAATTTACCAATCGGAGCAGATCGACCTAATACTTCACGGCAGTATTTTTCGTCCTCCATTGCTTTTAAATTACACAATACTTGTCCCGCAAAGGCTTCATGCAACTCAAAATAATCAAAGTCTGCCGGAGTTAGTTTATTACGTGTAAACAATTGCGAAATCGCTTTTGTTGGCGCCATTAATAGCCCCTCACCTTTTACAAAATTGATTGCGGCCACTTGTACGTCAATTAATTTCGCCAATGGCTTAACCCCAAATTTATCAGCACCGGCTTTGTTACCGACAAGAACTGCCGCAGCGCCATCTGTTAATGGCGAACTATTTCCGGCTGTCAATGTTCCTGCTTTGGGATCAAACGCTGGTTTTAGTTTAGCCAATTTTTCTAACGTTGTATCACCACGTAATGTGCCGTCACGTTTCAAACCGTGAAATGGATTTACCAAGTCATCATAAAATCCGTTGTCGTAAGCTTTCGCTCCATTTTTATGGCTGGCTAAAGCAAATTCATCTTGTTCTTGCCTAGAAATTTGCCATTCTTTTACCATCAATTCACAATGCTCGCCCATCGACATTAACGTACGTGGTTCATTCACACTTGGAACCGCCGGTTTGAATGCGCCTAAACTCATTTTTGAAAGCGCTTTCACGCGTTCACCCAATGTTCGAGCTTTATTTAATTCCAGCAATACCTGTTGAAATGTTTTAGACACTTCGATAGGCAAATCACTATTTGAATCGACGCCGCCCGCAATACCGATATCAATCGCACCCGTATGGGCTTTCAATCCAATTTGCCATACATTTTCTAAACCCGTACCACACGCACGCTGAACATTGTAGGCCGGCGAATGTGGGTGAACTTTAGTAGATAGCAACACTTCACGAGCTAAATTGAAATCAGCAGAACTATTCATAACCGCACCGATCGCTGTATCGTCGATAAGTTTTCCCTCTAATTTATAGCGCTCTACTAAACCATCTATGGCGGCTACCATTAGGTCTTTACGGGTCACATCAGAATAGGTCGTTTGGCTTTTTGCAAACGGAATTCGCGAGCTTCCTAAAATGTACACATCATTATTGTTTGTTTTCATATTTCACTCCATCTTTCGAAATAGTAATTAAAAGTTGTTTCGTATTTCTGATTAAATCCACTTTTGCGGCTTCGTTTTTCATCGCTCGAGCCAAAACTAACGTACCCACCATCGACGAAAAAATAATTTTTGCATATCGCAACCGATCTTGTTTCGTTTTGTGAGGCAGCCCCTCTGCAATACAGGCAAACATCATTTGCAGTTTGTCCTCAATCATTTCACGAACCGATGGTTTCAGTCTATGCAGATCCGCACCCAACGCTACGAACATACAGCCGCGCTCGACAGCGTCGGCATGGCGTTCGTCTAAATAGTATTCCACGTATTTAGTAGCTGTGTTAGGACCATACTTCTTGTGATGCTCTTTATGCTGAGCAATCAAACGGTCCAGTTCTTTCAAAATAACTTGTGCAAAAAAATCGTCTTTAGATTTGAAGTGGCTATACAATGCACCCGACGTCAAACCTAACCGCTTCATAATCTTGTCGACTGGAGCAGCCGCCTGTCCCCAGACTTTCAAGCTTCCAATAGCTTCAGCCAAGATTTTTTCTTTGATCTGTGCTTTTTCTTCTTGAGTCACTCTCATCGTCTGCATCCTTATTATTAATAACGATCGTTATTAATATCGGTCGTAACTTGATTTTTGTCAATAGACCAAAATGAGATTCGCGAAAGAGTTTTTACGCTAAATGGGCATTCACCACATTAGAGACCCGATACATAAATAGTTTCACCTGTTTAGATAAATGGCGACGATATGGGGATAGCAATGATATTGGAATTGGCTGCGCATTTTATATAGGCAAGACCTCGATGAGTTGAAGTCTTTGGCGGGATGTTGTTACAAAAATGAATAATGTGGCGATTTCGGCAGGGTTAGTTTTAATTGCCGAAATCGCCAGATATCGGCAAAATTGCCGACACCAGTTAGCCGACTCCAGCTCTCAGTGCCGCGTAGGATTTCTAAAATCTTTGCTATAAATAGGCTCGTTGCCTTTGCGCCAGTAAAATGGTCTACGACTGCCACCACGATTCATTTTTTCAACTAATACATTTATGTCAGCGTCTTCCCTTTTGGCTTTTTGATTTTCATTTTTCTTCTGCTTAGTGACTTCCTTGTTCATCGTGACCTCGCATATATTTTAGTAGCGTTGTTGATTGCTCATCTGCACATAGAGATAAGCAACAACAGCGCCATTGAGGCAGAATGAAGCGGAAACATAAAAATGCGGGGCAAAAGGCAACGGCTTTTTAAGCTGAAATTCAACTATTACCAAATGGAAGAGTTATAAACTGGCATTCCCTTTGCTTTTACTAAAAATCAACAATGATCTGCGGTGCTCACCAACAGATCCTGTTGCTACAAAACTCTTTATTTCTAGTATCCCTCCCCTCAAGGTTGGCGAGTTTTTGCACTCCCAGCCTTTCTTAAAATTTCTCTCAAAACTATTCTCACGAATACAATGAGAGAAATTCTCTTTTGACATAAGATAACGGCACGGAATCGGCCACGTTGCGATTGCGGATTTTTACTCCGAACGTTCAACTTGTATATGTATTTCTGTTTTTCTTAAAAATTGAAATGTGGGAAACAAATCCTGATGAGCCACGAATGGCCTTGATGAAATTGTAAATTTATCAAGCTTTCGAAGCCATTCTTCCAGTTTTCGAGTTTTGAGTTCGACCTTTTCAACGCTCATTACCCCAGGAGATTCAATCACCGCAACGACTCGTTCAGGAACTCTAGCGATATGAACATCGGGATCGACAGGCAAAGGCACCGTATCCATAGAATATTTTGCTGGTACCATCATAGATACCGTCCACTTATTGCCATTATTAATTTCAAAAACGGGCGAGGTTAACGTCATCTTGACTGCGCGGTCAGCACCGGTCGCATCGCCTTTAAGATCACGTTCACCCAAGTTATTAAATGAAAAATAATCGAACAGTTTCCAAAAGCCAATCGTAATGGCGTCTTCGTAGCTAAGGCCACTGATTTCGGTGTAGACAGACAGATACGATTTGTAATCACGAATTTCTTTATTCCCTCTTTTTTCCAGGATATAATACAACGGGGCTTCAATGTTAAAAAATCCGATGACTCTAGGGAAACCAAGAGCTATTCGACGCCAATTTTCCGCAGAAACTAAATTACCCTTTTGTGATCTGTCATAGTTTTTCATACTTCCCCGGCTCGAAATCTACGTCTCTACTTTTCCACTTCTCTACTTCTTCATATTGCAAACAAAACGCCAAAAATGAACCTTATGCAGGCAAGATTTTTGCTGTCGTAGTTATTAAGCTCTAAGAAAGGAGAAATCCCATGAAAGTTGATGTTGAAAAATTTGAAGAAGCACAAGAAGAGGCTCAGGGAACGTCTGAATTGCAATTAATTCGAAGAAATGCAGGAGGCCAACTAGTGGTTTTAAGTATTATTTTTGTAAGACCGGCGACACCCCCAGGCGAGAAACAAATTTAACGTTAGCAAAAGGTCAGAATCAGAATTTGGAAGGAGGTTTTATGACTAAATTTAGCACCGTTTTTGGAATTTATAAAACACGAAATGAAACGCAGGATACAATGGATGCCCTTGCTGATGAAGGATTTGATACGTCAGAGATTTCTATTTTGTTTCCAGAAAATGCTAGCCCACAAAACAATCTTGTCACAACAAGCGCCAATCTTTTAAAGAGTCAAACCATCAATCAGAATCTTGATTTAATGACCGATGCGCGTACTCTACATATTCCAGGTTATGGACCACTGATTGCTGCTGGCCCCGCGATGGTATTTCTTAGTGGCGCGACTCACGGAGATTCAGGATGGTTATCTCAACCTCTCGTACAGCAGGGAATTCCTGAATACGAAGCCATTCGCTACGAAAACAATGTCGATGAAGGTGGTTTTTTGTTAGCTGTTGATTGCTTAACTTTTGAAAAGCAGCAAATTGCGCAGAAAATATTCTCCAACAAAGGAGCTAGATATATCGCTTTTACCTCTGATATTGATTTAGACGAAGAAACTTCAGGCTTGTGGACCGTTCCTCCGGCCGTTGAACCACATAGTCCGTCTCCGTCCAAATTTGTGTAAATCAAAAAAAAAGCTCCGTTTCAGAAAAACCGAAACGGAGCTCATAAATACCACTATCTTATAAAGACGGTTGCTGCTTGGGAACAACGCTTGTTCCGGAGAACAACGATTTAAAGTTTTTCCAATATGGAGCGAGAGTTGCTTTTACGCGATCGGACCAAGTCTGACAAAGAACGCCGTTAATAATCACAACGTCGCAGTTTGCGTTCAAACACCCCCCCTCATACTCCCAAGTGTTTATCTGAAACTCGGTTGGAACTCGGAAGGAGTTTGGAAAAAATTTCTGTTTCAAACTATTTTTCTTTGAAGTGTTAATTTTTTTCATATTTACCTCCTTATATTACTTTCTTATTAGCGGCGATATCACGCGCTCTATATAGTTTTAATATATCAATCGCTCTTTGTTTCCATTTAGAATTATCGACGTGAATGGCAACAAGCATTGTACCACCACGGATTGATTTTTCGCATAAGCGCGCTACGTATTCAGGCACACCTAGCCCAGTGATACCCCCGGCGGCAGCGCCAGCAACTATACCCGCACACATCGATGCCGCTAGGGCCATCCACGGCGCGCGCCCTACCACTAATTCCGTGTCTGGAACCCTTACCCATCCATTTAGCGCAGCCCAACCGTAAAGCGCACCGATAATTCCACCAGCCGCTCCGCCGAGTACAGCATATTTATAAGACTTAGTTTCTTTTGCAAACGCAAGCTCTGAGCGACCATCGGTCACCGGCATCACTACTGACACATCAGATTTTCTAAAGCCTCTGTGTTCTAAAGCTTCGACCACATGATCTAAATCTGTTCTGGTTTTCAAAATGGCAGTGACGGCTTCCCCTGTTTCTGCAACTTGCACTTCGTGCATTTTGTCGTCAGTCATATTTTCCTCCCAAAGAAACTTTCTATTTTCTTTTTTTGGTCTCTACTTTGTCTTAATTGATATTGGTTTATGCCAATATATAAAAGAATAAGAAATGCAAGCCAACGGCCACAGCTCAACAATCGATTAGGCAGTGAAAATGAATTCAATTCGTTTTCACAAATACGTCGGGGCAGAATTATCGTCTGCTCTAGGAAAAATTCCACAACATTGTCATGTGACCTACACAACATGTGTGCAATGCCACATTGTCTTGTTTTTCCCCATTTTTCGATGCATGACACAAACCGCCGGGGAATATTGGTACGGATGTTGCTCTTTAACATTGGTACGTCGACAACAGGATGAAGAAATTTGGGGCAAAAAGACAATGCAAAATGTCCACTTCAAATACTTTTTCTTCAAAAAAAATCGACAAGTTGCTAGAAATAAAGATTTTTTCCAATTTTAAGAAAAAAGCAAAAACTGTTATCTTTCTAGATTTTTGGAGAAATTTTACAGAAACAACAACGATGTGAGGTTTGCGATGGGGCAAAAAGCAACATTCCATTGTGGCAAAACGCCTCACATGCTAGATAAAGGGGATGAAACCGATGAAGGCTCGAATCGCATTAATAGATGATGACCGTGATACGTTAAAACTTTTAAGCAACTTCTTTGAAAATCTAGATTACACCACATTTATGTACGAGGACGCTCTAAAAGCATATGAAGACATTTCCAACGCTAAGTTAAACTGTGATGTTATTGTTACTGATTTTAGTTTGCCAAATATCTCTGGTATTGAATTTACAAAACGAATGAAGTCTTTGGGAAATCAAATTCCTATCATATTGATAACTGCCAACAGAAAAGTCGAAGTTGCTGTCGAAGCTATTCACGCGGGAGCTTACGATTTCGTTGTTAAGCCGATCCATTTCCCGCAACTACTCGTATCGGTTGAACGTGCTTTACACCTAGCTCGTGTGGAACAAGACAACCAAACGCTAAAAACAGTAGTTAAACTTCAAGAAGGCACCACAAGTCTTGAAGGCGTTATTGGTAAAAGCCCAGGCATCAAGCACGCTTTAGATTTAGCTCGCCGAGTATCACAATCAAGTTCCAATGTGTTAATTTCAGGCGAAAGCGGAACGGGTAAAGAAATCATCGCTAAAACAATTCACGTGCTAGGGCCTCGTAAAAAACTTCCATTTATTGCTATCAACTGCGCTTCGATTCCTGAAAACTTATTGGAATCGGAATTATTTGGTCATGCAAAAGGCTCATTCACAGGCGCTTCCGAAAAGAAAATCGGTTTATTTGAGGAAGCCGATGGTGGAACATTATTCTTAGATGAAATCGGTGATTTAAACTTGTCTCTACAGGCTAAGTTACTTCGCGTACTTCAGGAACGTAAAATCAAGCGTATCGGCGAAAACCAATACCGCCCAATTCGCGCACGCATTGTTTGTGCTACTCACAAAAATCTACGTGAAGAAGTTGAAAAGAAAAACTTCCGCGAAGACTTGTTCTTTCGTTTAAATGTGATCCCTATTTGGATTCCACCTTTAAGAGAACGCAAAGAGGACATCATTCCCCTGGCCGAATTCTTCTTAAATAAATTCTCGGCGCTGAATAACATTCGTGGCAAATATTTTAGTAATGATTGTTTAGAAGCATTGATCAAGCACCCGTGGAAGGGAAATGTACGCGAACTTGAAAATTCGATTGAGCGCGCATTAGTATTAGCTGAAACAGATCGCATTGAAGCTGATGATGTGATTCCAATCGATCATGCGGACACACGAGAAACTAGCACGGAAAATGCATTTGATTTTAGCAGAATATCACAATCTCGCTTGCTGTCAGTGGAAGAGTTGATCAATAAGTATATTAGCTACGCTCTTGAGATCAATCAGGGGGTAAAAGAAAAAACTGCTAAGGACTTGCAGATCGACAGAAAAACACTTTACAGACGACTTAAAGAAATGGAACATTGATTCCAATTTGCTGGAACACATAGGAGCATACAATGTCTTTTAGTAATCAAATACCTCACGAAATGAAAGTTGTTTATATTCAACGCCGTTTGTCTGATTTCGCGGAATGCAACAAAGCTATTGAAACAGGCGACTACTCATTCTTAGAAAAAGTAGGGCATCAAGTTAAAGGCAATGCAGAATCATTCGGCTTCGATGTTTTGTCTCCGATCGGAATTGCGCTGGAAGCAGCCGCCAAAGAAAAGAATCTCGAAGAGATCAAAAAAGCCGTGCAGGACTTTGGTATGGCAGTTGCAAATATACAAAAGACAGAATTGTAGGGAATAATTCCCCCAGTTTGGGGTGTTATGTCCTAAACACTCTCCGTTCGCTATTTTTTTTAACTCCTCACACTTGGCCCATGCTTTGCTCTACTAGTTATTGAAACTAGAAAATAACTAAGAGCAAAAGCTTATCACCAAAAGACTAGGGGGAAACACTATGTCCACAGCAGATATGGTTTACAATAAGGAACTTTTCGAATCGCCAGTATTCAAAGCTACATACCAAAAAATGTTCGGTCGCAGACAAGCCGTAGCTGGAAAAGTAAAACGAATCTTACTTATTGAAGATGACGTCGACATGAGCGAAGTCATTCAATTAAGACTTAAAAAAATGTACTCTTGCCGAGTGGACGTAGCCTCAGATCCATTTGAAGCTATGAACAAAATGATTGAAGGTTATTATGACCTAATTATTTTAGATTGGAATTTACCAGTACTAAACGGTGAAGAAACGCTACTTCGTGCGGACCAAGCGATGGCTTACGAGCCAGGATTACCGATTGAATGGGATAAAAATGAAGTTCCCGTTGTCGTGTTCTCTTCGACAGCGCAAGAAGAATGCAAACTTAGAAAAACTAAGCACTTTAATTACGTAGGCCACGTTTCGAAAGCGCAGCCACTAAATAAAATTTTAACAACTATCGCCGATTTCATCACACGTAAAACTGCGGGATTTCGAGCGGTATAAATAACAAGCCATCAGAAAGTTCAACGAATAGAGGAGGAAACCATGGAAAATCAAGTAAGGTATAAACACTTCACTCCGAATAAAAGCGAACAGCAAGTTTGCTCTAATATCCTGAACATCATCAACGAATTAGCTCCCTCTGATTCGTACGTTCAGGCCAAAGTAGCGCAAACACCTGACGGTTCTTACAACGCAGTCATTTCTGTGAATGCGTCATGTAAAGACTTTAAATCAGAAAGTTCAGGTTTTTCTCTTCTGAATTCGTTCCAGAAAGCTCAACAGGGAATTATGTCAGAAATGAATCAGTGGAAAAGTCACCGGTTCCTCTCTTAACAAAAATCTCTGATCGATAGAGCTTCGTATTTAAAACCCAATCGTTTTTACGATTGGGTTTTTTTTGACAAAAATTTAACTAATTTAGTCAGCCAGTTTTTCCAAGAATACATGATGTCACTAAACACAATAATTTAGCTTTTCTAACAACATAGACTGGGGTTGTGGAATTTTGCCCCAACAAAATGACAAAAAATAAAATCTGTGGCCAGGCGATTTTTATTTCTGTTTACTCAAGGAAATACACGCAAAACAAGTGTTCTTGGAGGATCGATGCAAAAATCAGAATTGGCTTCGCCAGCAAATTCTAGAATTGTAAAAAAGAGTAAATCGAAGTTGAAATCGGGAAAAAATAAAATCTCGGTCAAGCAATTTGCTCTAAATCCCCTTGATTTGGAAAACGAAAACACAGCCGTCGCCCCTCCCCTAACGCCTATGCCTTCGAATTCTACGGCTCCACGCGAACAACTTCGTCAGTTGTTAAACACAGTCAAGCTTGTACGACGTGGTGATTTCTCCGTACGCGTTCCATTGACTGAAGAAGAAGGAATTATATCTGAAATTGGCGAAGTATTAAATGATATCATTGAACTCAATGAAAATATGGCGAATGAATTTTTGCGCGTAAGAACTACGGTTGGCCAAGAAGGTAAAATGAACGAGCGTGTTTCAATGGGAACCGTTAAGGGTTCGTGGGCATCCGGTGTTGATTCTATTAACTTATTAATTGGTGATCTTGTGCAGCCCACGGTAGAAGTCGCGCGTGTTATCACATCTGTGGCAAAAGGCGATTTGTCGCAAAAGATGTCACTTGAAATTGATGGTCGTACAGTTAAGGGGGAATTCCTTCGAATCGGTACTACAGTGAACACTATGGTGGATCAACTAAACTCGTTCACATCCGAAGTGGCGCGCGTAGCGAAGGAGGTCGGCACCGAGGGTAAATTAGGTGGACAGGCCGACGTTCGGGGTGCCTCGGGCATCTGGCGCGATTTAACTGATAACGTAAATGGCCTTGCCGGAAACTTAACAGATCAAGTTCGTAATATCGCTAAAGTGACCACTGCCGTTGCCAAAGGCGATTTGTCGCAAAAAATTACGGTCGATGCCAAAGGTGAAATCTTCGAGTTAAAAAACACCATCAACGTCATGGTGGATCAGCTGAACTCGTTCGCCGCCGAAGTAACTCGTGTGGCGAAGGAAGTTGGTACCGAAGGGAAACTAGGCGGACAAGCCGATGTTAAAGGCGTCAGCGGCACATGGAAAGATTTAACAGACAACGTGAATGGTCTGGCTGGAAATCTGACGAATCAGGTTCGTAACATCGCAAAAGTAACAACAGCGGTTGCTAAAGGTGACTTATCTCAGAAAATCACGGTCGATGCTAAAGGCGAGATCTTCGAGTTAAAAAATACCATCAACGTCATGGTGGATCAGCTGAACTCGTTCGCTGCCGAAGTAACTCGTGTGGCGAAAGAAGTTGGTACCGAAGGAAAATTAGGCGGACAAGCCGATGTTAAAGGCGTTAGTGGAACATGGAAGGATCTAACTGATAATGTGAATGGTCTAGCTGGAAATCTAACGGCGCAGGTTCGTAATATCGCTAAAGTAACAACAGCGGTTGCTAAAGGCGACTTATCTCAGAAAATCACGGTTGATGCCAAAGGCGAAATCCTGGAACTTAAAAATACAATCAACGTCATGGTGGATCAGCTGAACTCGTTCGCCGCCGAAGTAACTCGTGTGGCGAAGGAAGTTGGTACCGAAGGGAAACTAGGCGGACAAGCGGAAGTTAAAGGTGTTAGCGGCACATGGAAAGATTTAACTGATAACGTAAATGGTCTAGCCGGCAATTTGACGAATCAGGTTCGTAACATTGCGAAGGTAACTACGGCCGTAGCCAAAGGCGACTTGTCGCAAAAGATTACGGTTGATGCCAAGGGCGAAATCTTTGAATTAAAAAATACCATCAACGTCATGGTGGATCAGCTGAACTCGTTCGCTGCTGAAGTGACTCGTGTGGCGAAGGAAGTTGGTACCGAAGGAAAACTGGGCGGACAAGCCGATGTTAAGGGCGTTAGTGGAACATGGAAGGATCTAACTGATAATGTGAACGGCCTAGCGGGAAACTTAACGGATCAAGTTCGTAATATCGCTAAAGTAACAACAGCCGTTGCTAAAGGTGACTTATCTCAAAAAATTACAGTAAATGCTAAAGGTGAAATCCTAGAGCTGAAAAATACTATCAACGTCATGGTGGATCAGTTGAACTCGTTCGCTGCCGAGGTGACTCGTGTGGCGAAGGAAGTTGGTACCGAAGGACGACTTGGTGGGCAAGCAGACGTAAAAGGTGTTAGTGGGACTTGGAAAGATTTAACTGATAACGTAAATGGCCTTGCTGGAAACTTAACAGATCAAGTTCGTAATATCGCTAAAGTAACAACAGCGGTTGCTAAAGGTGACTTATCTCAAAAAATTACGGTCGATGCTAAAGGCGAGATCTTCGAGTTAAAAAACACCATCAACGTCATGGTGGATCAGCTTTCATCATTCGCTGCCGAGGTGACTCGTGTGGCGAAAGAAGTTGGTACTGAAGGGAAACTGGGCGGACAAGCCGATGTTAAAGGCGTCAGCGGCACTTGGAAAGATCTAACAGACAATGTGAATGGTCTAGCTGGAAATCTAACGGATCAAGTTCGTAATATCGCTAAAGTAACAACAGCGGTTGCTAAAGGCGACTTATCTCAGAAAATCACGGTCGATGCCAAAGGCGAAATCCTAGAGCTGAAAAACACAATCAACGTCATGGTGGATCAGTTGAACTCGTTCGCTGCCGAAGTGACTCGTGTGGCGAAAGAAGTTGGTACCGAAGGAAAATTAGGCGGACAAGCCGATGTTAAGGGCGTTAGTGGAACATGGAAAGATTTAACAGACAACGTGAATGGTCTAGCTGGAAATTTAACGGCACAGGTTCGTAATATCGCTAAAGTTACCACTGCTGTTGCAAATGGCGACTTATCTCAAAAAATTACCGTTGATGCCAAAGGCGAAATCCTGGAACTTAAAAACACAATCAACGTCATGGTGGATCAGCTGAACTCGTTCGCCGCGGAGGTGACTCGTGTGGCGAAGGAAGTTGGTACTGAAGGGAAACTGGGCGGACAAGCGGAAGTTAAAGGTGTCAGCGGCACATGGAAAGATCTAACAGACAACGTGAATTTCATGGCGTCAAACTTAACCACACAAGTTCGTGGTATCGTAAAAGTCGTGACAGCCGTTGCCAACGGTGACTTGAATCAGAAATTCGTTCTGGAAGCAAAGGGTGAGGTTGCGGCCCTAGCAGAAACAATCAATTCGATGACGGACACACTACGAACATTCGCTGATCAGGTTACGACGGTTGCCCGCGAGGTGGGTATCGAAGGTAAACTGGGTGCACAAGCGCGCGTTCCGGGTGTCTCTGGTACTTGGAAAGATTTAACGGATAACGTGAATTTCATGGCGACAAACTTAACCACACAAGTTCGTGGTATCGTGAAAGTCGTGACAGCCGTTGCCAACGGTGACTTGAATCAGAAATTCGTTCTGGAAGCAAAGGGTGAGGTTGCGGCCCTAGCAGAAACAATCAATTCGATGACGGACACACTACGAACATTCGCTGATCAGGTTACGACGGTTGCCCGCGAGGTGGGTATCGAAGGTAAACTGGGTGGACAAGCAAAAGTTCCAGGTGCCTCTGGTACTTGGAAAGATTTAACGGATAACGTGAATCAGCTAGCCGGAAACTTAACGTCTCAGGTTCGTGCGATCGCGGAAGTTTCGACTGCGGTTACAAAAGGTGACTTAACTCGATCGATCACGGTAGAAGCGCAAGGCGAGGTTGCCGCACTTAAAGGTAATCTGAATCAAATGATCGGAAACCTAAAAGATACAACCGAGAAAAATAAAGAGCAAGATTGGCTAAAAACAAACTTAGCTAAATTCTCGAGCATGATGCAAGGTCAGCGCAGTATCACTTCGGTGGCTCAGCTGATCATGTCGGAGTTGACTCCCCTGGTAGATGCTCAACATGGAACATTCTTCATGATTGATTCTGAAAATCATGAATCGACATTAAATTTGATCGCAAGCTACGCATTCACAGAACGTCGCAATGTTTCTAATAAATATAAATTTAAAGAAGGATTGGTCGGTCAATGTGCATTCGAAAGAAAACGCATTATCTTGCGCCAACCAACCGAAGATTACGTAATGATTTCGTCTTCTTTACAGGAAGAGAAACCTAAAAATATCATCGTACTACCCGTTCTATTCGAGGGCGAATTAAAAGCCGTTATCGAATTAGCTTCGAATCGATCGTTTTCGCAGAACTATATTGCGTTCCTAGATCAGTTGATGGATTCCATCGGCGTTATCTTGAACATGATTTCGTCAAGCATGAGAACGGAAGAACTTCTACAGGAATTAAAACGTTCCAATGCCGAACTGGAAGCGCAAGCGACCGAGCTGGAAGAACGTTCAAAGCTGCTTGAAGTTAAGAATCAAGAGGTCGAGCTGGCTTCACGATCATTAGAAGAAAAAGCAGAGCAGCTGTCACTTATTTCGAAGTACAAATCAGAATTCTTGGCAAACATGTCGCATGAATTACGTACACCACTTAATAGTTTGTTAATCTTGTCGAAAACACTAGCAGAGAATCGCGAGAAAAACTTAAGTACGGAACAAGTGAAGTTTGCAACGACGGTACATTCTGCAGGTCAAGACCTATTAGCATTGATCAACGAAATCTTGGATCTATCAAAAGTGGAAGCTGGAAAGATGCCAGTGACTCCGAAAGCGGTAGAAATCAAAGATGCGCGGGATTACCTAGAGCAAACATTTAAACCGGTCGCAGAACACAAAGGTTTAAATTTTGCGATTAAAATGGCTGATGACGTACCTAAAACGATGTACACCGATGAAAATCGTTTGCAACAGATTCTGAAAAATCTATTGTCGAACGCATTTAAATTTACAGAAAAGGGCCAAGTGACTTTAGAAATCGCACTAGCCGATAAGACCCGTCACTTCGCCTTAGATACACTAAATAAAGCAAAGAGTGCCATTGTCTTCCGAGTGACTGACACTGGTATTGGTATTCCTCGGGAAAAACAAAAACTAATCTTTGAAGCGTTCCAACAAGCAGACGGCACGACAAGCAGGAAATACGGAGGCACAGGATTGGGCCTAACAATCAGTCGCGAAATCGCACGTCTCCTAGGCGGCATTATTGAAGTGGAAAGCCAACCAGGACACGGTAGCGTGTTCACGTTATTCCTGCCTCAAAAATACACTGGATCGGAAATAACGACCAGTGCGCTGGCGTCCTTAGAGAGCGCTAACTATCCACTGCCCGTAGATGCTGATTTCACAGGTCGCAAAATTTTAGTCATTGATGACGATGTTCGTAACGTTTTCGCATTAACTAGTATTTTAAAAAACCGGGGCATCGAAGTCATCTATGCGGAAAACGGTAAACATGGCGTCGATATCTTGGTCGAAAATCCTGAAACAGACTTGGTCTTGATGGACACAATGATGCCTGAAATGGATGGACTAGCAGCTACCCAGAAAATTAGACAAATTGAAAAATTCCAGCACTTACCAATCATCTCGCTTACGGCTAAAGCCATGAAAGGTGATAGAGAGAAATGTCTAGAAGCTGGTGCGTCTGACTACGTCACTAAACCAGTCGACGAAAACCATTTACTCGCTGTGATTTATAAATGGCTTAGCAGTAAAGAGTCATAAAAATGAAACCTGCCTTGGTGGATATACTACTTGTTGACGACAGAATGGACGGCCTAATTGCTATGGAGGCCGTACTGCGTGATATACCAAATTTGAATTTGGTGTTGGCTCAATCCGGCCCTGAGGCATTAAGCCAGCTTGATAAATATAACTTTGCCGTCATTTTGTTAGACGTACAGATGCCCGAGATGGATGGTTTCGAAACAGCCCAACTCATGCGAAAAAACTATCGCGGTCACAAAGATACGCCGATTATTTTTGTCACGGCCATCAATACCGACGATCAATATATATACCGCGGTTATGAAGCTGGTGCAGTCGACTATATTTTCAAACCGTTTGAGCCCTATATTTTACGTTCGAAGGTGAAAATATTCGTAGATCTGTTTTTAAAAAATCAACAGCTACAGCAGCAATCCATCATTATCCGAGAAAGTGAACGTCGTGAAAAATATTTCAAATTAACGGAACTCGAAGTCGAAAGTCTACGCCAGTATCGCAAGTTAGCTGATTCAATTCCACACATAGTATGGAAAGCACGTGTTGAAGGCACAGTGGATTATTTTAATCATGTTTGGTATCGTTACACCGGCCTTACCGACGGTGAAAGTATCGGCTCTGCATGGCAGAGTGCTATTCATCCGGACGACCTAGGTCGTTTTTTACTGAACTGGATGCGTTCGATGGGAACACTGAAAGCATTTGAAATCGAATCCCGCATTCGTCGTCACGACGGCCAATGGCGCTGGCATTGGATTATCGCAGTACCAGATTTAAAAGGCCACGAAGTCGTATCGTGGGTTGGAACCTGCACAGACATTCATGATCGAAAGATCAGCGAAGAAAAACTAGTGATAGCACAACAACAAGCCGTTTCAGCCAATATGGCAAAAACTTATTTCTTGGCAAATATGAGTCACGAAATCAGAACACCGATGAGCGCAATTCTTGGCTTTACGGAACTACTATTAAATCCAAAACAAAATGAGTTTGAACGTCAGCATGCCATTTCCACTATTCATCGAAATGGGAAGCAGCTTTTAAATGTCATCGATGAAATTTTAGATATTTCAAAAATTGAAGCCGGCCGATTAGAAATTGAAATTATCGAATTTAACCTGACTGACTTACTGTACGATATCAAATCACTTCTTGCGATCAAAACCGAGGAAAAAAGACTTGATCTGAAATTTATTCTGGAAACATTTATTCCTGAAAAAATTCAATCTGACCCCACTCGTATACGCCAAATACTGACTAACATCGTAAGCAATGCCATTAAGTTTACTGAAAAAGGAGCGGTTCAAGTTCGTGTGCGTTGGATCGGTGATCAACTGGCAGAGGATGGAACTTTAGAAATGACAGTCGAAGATTCTGGTGTCGGTATTAAGAACGATCAAGTCGAACGATTATTCCAACCGTTTGCTCAAGTCGATAGTTCAACTACCCGCTTGTTTGGCGGAACCGGGTTAGGTTTGGCACTATCAAAAAAATTGGCACAAGCATTGGGCGGCAATGTAACGTTAGAATCAACTCAGGCTGATTATGGGAGTACGTTTAAAATTCAAATCAAAGCGCGTCCAGTACCCTATTGTAATTGGGTTAACGGATTTAAATCCCTTGATCAAGAACGCGAAGACATTTCTTTCGAAAACGTGGAGGTAACAGAAAATTCTCTTAAAGGAATTAACATACTTTTAGTGGAAGATGCTCCTGATAACCAAATGGTTATTGGTATGTTTTTAAATTCTGCGGGTGCAAAAGTTGATTTTGCAGACAATGGCTATGAAGGCATTAGCAAGGCCTCTGAAGGTAACTATGATATTATTTTAATGGATATTCAAATGCCTAAATTGGATGGTTACGAAGCCACTCGCATCCTTAGAAAACGAGGTTTTGAACTTCCCATCGTAGCACTGACCGCACACGCATTGATGGAAGAACGTACTCGTTGCCTTAATGCCGGTTGCACAGAACATTTTACCAAACCGGTAAATAGTGAAAAATTGATCAGTTTGGTTGCGCGCCTTGTTCGCAAAAGCAAACAAACTATGAAATCAAATGATAATTTTCTGACCTAACAAAAATTTGTAGAAAAATTATCTACGGATTCAGATCCTGAAAAAACGAAGTTAAATATTTTTTTATCAATGATGGTTTGATGGGTTTTTCCATAAATTCGGGTGATGCCCCTGCTTTAGAAACGACTTCTTTATACTGTGGAAAATTCATACTCGACATCATTAGGCATTTTGTTTTTGGATAAAACGTACCTACGTGATGACATAAATCCAGTCCATTACCGCTGCCCTCTAAATAGTAATCAGAAATGACTAAGTCATACGGTTTGCTTTTCAAAATTTCGACGGCGTTTTCAACAGATGCACATGTCGTAATAGAAATCTCTCTGCTGTATTCTTTAACTGCGTTTTCAATGATAAATCGACAAAATTCATCATCTTCTACAATTAGGACATTTCCTTTTGATTTCATTCTAATCATGTCCATGTAGTATTCCATGTATTGATTGAATTCGTCGTTTACCCCGCTCACTTCTTCACTGATAAGTTGGGGAGCACCGCTATTACCCGCAGTCCCTTGCTCATTGGCACTAGTCGGTTCTGGACTTTTATGTATAAAGTTTAAAAACGACATATTGTCCTCCCTTAGTAAAATAATCCCTTCCAAAAAAACTTCCTTTCTTTTTTCGTGTCGTCTTATTTCAATATTTCGATAGAAAAGGCGCGTTCTAGTTTCTGTATCAGCAAAGCAACATCCGCCTGCCCCTCTAAGCCTTTGTTCGCACTGGTTTCGACATCGCGACAGACTTGCGCCACATCGTCTAGCTCTAAATAACAGCAACTATCTTTCAGATTGTGTGCCGCACGTTTAATCGCATAGGCATCATATTGTTCAAGACCTTGGTACATCTGTCGAAATAACTTAGGTATTTGCTTGGTGAATAATTCAGTGTTCATATTTCGCCCCTCCATGAGCTACAATAAATATAGAGAAGCAATCCAAGTACCAAAAGCACTTGTCACTTAATTATCATCTATGAATTTTTCGGGGCAATTAGTCTATAACGTGGCGCTTATTTCGCCGCGAGTTTTAGTATTCTTATCTATAACTTTTATTAATAGCTGCCGATCTACAGGCTTACTTAGATGATCAACAAATCCATTTTCTAAACAACGTACACGTTCTTCTTTCATTGCGTGCGCCGTTAGCGCTATAATTGGTTTTTTATATCCAGCCTCTTTCAATTCTTGAATAGCACCGTAACCATCTAGCACTGGCATTTGTAAATCCATCAGGATTATATTGTAGTTATTCAATTTAGCTTTATCGACGCCTTCACGACCATTGCTAGCCGTATCTATTTTAGCGCCCGTCTTTCTTAACAAATGAGTAACAATTAGCTGATTGTCTAAACTGTCATCTACCAAAAGAATTTTTACTTGGCTAAAATCAACATCCACGTCAACTATTGGTGCTGAATCGATGTGCTTCGTTTCAAAGTTCTGAAATAACACTTTTTTCAAATCACCGGGATCAATAGTGATACTAAATGTACTGCCGACATCCGGGTTGCTTGAAAGCAAAACAACATCACCGCCCAAACTGTTCGCCAATTTTTTTGACAGTACCAATCCCAATCCCGTGCCACCGTATTTGCGTGTGGTTGATACGTCTTCCTGACTAAATGGTTCAAATAACTTTTTCGCATGTTCTGGTTTGATGCCTTTACCGGTATCCTTCACGAGGAATCGTAATTTAGGCGCGCCAGAATTTTCAGACACCAAACTGATTTTAATTTCGACGGATCCTTGTTGAGTGAACTTGATCGCATTTCCTACTATGTTCAACAAGATCTGTCTTAATCGTAGCGGATCCGTCATAATGATATCAGGTACTCCACCATCAGCGGTGACCGTTAAACGAATTCCTTTCTCGGTCGCCTTCAAATTTAAAAGCGATTTAATTTCACTAACGACTTCATCAAAATGAACAGCTACCCGTTCGATGTCCAATTTACCGGCTTCGACTTTTGATAAATCCAAAATGTCGTTGATGATATTCGACAATAAAAATCCGTTTCGCTTAATTACTTCGGCGCCACGAACACGTTCTTCCGAGGTCAATTCTTGCCCGAGCAATAATTCAGAGAAACTCAAAATGGCTCCAAGTGGGGTGCGTATTTCGTGACTCATATTTGCTAAGAAGGCACTTTTTGTAGAACTCGCGACATCGGCTTGTTCTTTTGCACTTTTTAATTCTGCTTCGATTTCTTTATATTTCGTGACGTCGTTGGCGACTAAAATAAAACTAGTTACTCGGCCCAATAAATCTTTCTCTGGAACAAATGTTATGTTGTAAAAAGTTTCAAAAAGACTATTCCCTGCCACACGCTCACTTCGCTCGTAAGAAACAACTTCGCCGCTTAAAACTCTTTTTACGTATTTACTTAAAGCACGGTAGCGTTCACTGCCCACAGTATCTTTCAGAGACTGACCAACAACATGTTGATTATTGCAATTTACCCATTCAGCAAATTTTTCGTTAGAGAAAATAATTTTCTCGTTGATATCGATCTGTGCAATCAGCACAGGTAATGCGTTTGTCAAAATCCGCATTTGATAATCGCGATCTTGCAGTTCACGAGTTCGCGATTCAAAACGTCTTTCAAGACTTTCGTTCAGTCGATACAGTCGCAGTTCTGCTTCTTTGCGTTCAGTAATATCGCGAGTGACCTTAGAGTATCCCTTCAATTGACCATTGCGATCATACAATGCTGTGATCACCAGACTGGCTAAGAACGTGGATCCATCTTTACGAATGCGTATTCCTTCATATTCATATCGGCCATTCGTTCTGGCGCGAGCTAAATCCTTCTCCGGTTGATGAGCTTCCTGCGCTTCTTTGGAATAAAAAATAGAAAGGTGTTTACCGATAATTTCATCTGCGGTGTAACCTTTAATATTTTGTGCTCCAGAATTCCAAATGGTAACAATACCATTTGGATCTAACATATAAATAGCATATTCGTTAACGGCCTCGACAAGCAGTCTGAATTTCTCTTCACTCGATCGCAGAACTTCTTCGCTTTGTTCGCGCTTCAAAGCGCTAGCTTTCAAATCATTGGCCATGGTATTCAATGCCATGGCGACTTGCCCCAGTTCGTCTTTTGAATTCACCGGTGCCATTTTTGAAAAGTTTCCACGCCCAACTTCCGCGGCTGTGTCAGCCAGGTTTTTTAATGTCGCACTTAGGTTCTTACTGAATCGATAGGTTAAGTAAAGCCCCGTCCCTTCGATTGTGGTGACAAGAAGTAATAACACGGTAAGAAGCATGTTTTCTAGCCATCTTGATCCAGCACCAAGCGCTTTAGAGAAACTGATTTCTACGTCTGTCAATTCACTATTGATTCGAGCGATATTTTTTAGAGCCTGAGCTTTTACTTTGGGTCGTTTTTTCTGAATCGCTTGATGTAAATCTTCAGCAGAATTTCTGAGTTCAGCTAGTAATTTATCGCCCTTGGTCCATGCGGTTATGGCATCCTCAATATAACTGATCCAATAGTACTTGGTTAACAAATCAATCATCCCGTCGATATCTTTAGGATGATTGCCGCCCATGACAAATCCCCTGCGGACGACTTGCCGGTCAAATTCATTGCCTTTCGACATTTCTACCAAAGCAATATGATCGCCTTCATTGATGATCAAATTTTCTTTAAAATTATCAAAAAACTTTTCATCACCGCTTATAGCATACTGATACAGTCCATGGATCGCATCTTTTTGCGCTTTTGTCCAAAGACCTTCTCCAGCCACAAACGCACGCACTGCCGACAACGTCGACATCGCAAACATCAACGTCAGCAATTCACTAGCAATCAACATCGCCATAACGCCAACAATTCCGTATAGTTTTTTAGTGACCGACAAATTCTGCCACCATTCAGATATACGGCGATGACTTTTTGAATAGGACAGAATCTTAAAGAATCTGCTCCAAATTAGTTTCATCGTTTTTTTACTATTAATAAATCCCTCAATTTAAAGCTTATACTTCAAAGGTAAAACACTGTTTTTGATTCTCACAAGAATATAAATTTAAACAGAAATTATGGGGCAAAATTCCTTAATGTGGGGCAAAACATTTGTAAAGCTTCACTCTTATTTAACAATTTTCTTTTAGATGAGTGGCCTTTGCATTGCATATTACTTATATGTACCGACTCACTGAGGAACAACAACACGGAGGTTTTATGTTTTTCTCGTCGCAATTGGTAGAGGCCATCAAAGCTGACCATAAAAAATTAAGAGCAGAAATGAACCTGTTGAAAGAAACAGACATTGCCCAACTTGATAGACAACTTTGCTTTGGTCGTTTTTTGCCACTATTGCTTTCACACACTCAACGTGAAGAAAAAGTTGTGTACAGCTTTATGAAAGCTCAAGACGATGAAAACCTAAACTTCATGGCATATGAAGGACAAACCAAACATGCGATTGTTGATCAATTAATTGAAGACATGCTATCTGAAAATCTGACTAACCAAGAATGGTCCGCCAGCGCTAAAGTTTTAGCTGATATTGTAGGACAACATTTGGATGAGGAAGAAAACGAAGTGTTCCCTTATTTAAAACGACACCTTGATTCTGATACAGATGCTGAACTGTTCTTACGTTATGAATCGCACTATCATGATTCTGACGCTTTTGCCTACGATGAGGAGCTTGTGACTGAATCTCCTCGCTGGAGTTGAGTCATGAAAAAACGTATGAGAACTGGTAAAGGTTTACTCTGTGATGGAATTTTTGCAATCGTTATAATTTTTGCGATGAGTGCCTGTGAACAAGAATTCAACACGCAAAAAGTAGTTAAAGTTAGCAGCGAAAAAATTATAACGACCGCAGCTCTTTTCAAGAAACTTTAAATGATTAAAAAAGTCAGGCGAGAGCGCTTCAACGCTCTCGCCTATGATGAATTTGTTTAGTCGTTATGTGGTCCAAATTTATCCAAGAAACCTAGTAATTCTTCCTTTTGTTCTGCATTCAGGGTCTTATGCAGAGCTGCTACTTTATCTAAATATTTATCGACCCGATTCTCCATTCTATCCATTTTGGATTTAATCGTTTCTTTGACTTTAGTTTTGTCTAACTCACTAGATAAAATCCATGATCTAAACTCGCTTTTCATCGATTGCCGAACCTCTTTTTCTGATTGAATATCTTTTTTTATTTCATTTGCAATATCATCCAACAGAACTTTTTGTTCAGCAGTAAAGTCTAGCTTGCTTGCGACCCTTGAAGCCACGTGGTCTATTTTGGCTTCGGGTGAACGGGAATGACACGCCGTTAAAGCACCCATACCTATCAATGCAATGGCAATCCCCACAATACGTCTTTTTTTAAATCTTCTTCCAAACATCACTAACTCCTTTTTAAGTTACGCCCTAGCTGTTGTTTGACCTAGGGTCGTTGTTATAAAGTCAGAATAGTGGATTCGGAAAACAAAAGGGTTTCTGAAAGATTAAAAATTGTAACGAATTGTAACAAGCCTCCCATTTTGGATAAAATAGCTTATAATGGCTTTATGGATACCATTTCTGTTTTAATGATAGATGACGACGCTCATTTGGGTGATCTTCTTAAAGATTACTTTAATAAATACGGTCTCAGCTTAACTCAAGCAATGAAACCCAGCGAAGGTTTAGCTTTACTTAAAAACAAAAAATTTGAAGTGATTATTCTTGATATTATGCTTCCCGAAATGGACGGATTCGAAACATTCAAAAAAATTCGCGCCCTTTACCAAACTCCTGTCATCATGTTAACAGCACGAGGCGAGGTCATGGATCGAGTCATCGGTCTGGAAATGGGTGCAGAAGATTATTTGCCAAAGCCATTTGAACCACGCGAACTGGTTGCTCGAGCAAAAGGTTTAGCAAGACGGACGCAAAAAAATCACTACAAATTAAAATCGCAGCTACTAGAATTAGATGTCGTCAATCGCTCGGCTCGCCTAAATAATGAAGATTTAAATTTAAGTACCTATGAATACGAAATTTTAAAACTATTTATGTTAAATCCTGGCGTTACTATGTCCCGCGATCGCATTATGGACGAATTGCGTGGTATTGATTGGGAAGCCATTAGTCGCAGTTTAGATGTAGCTATTAGTCGCTTGCGTAATAAACTAGGCGATTCGGCCAAGAATCCAAAATATTTGAAAACTGTTTGGGGTGATGGGTACTGCTTTTTAGGATCGGTGGAAGAAACATGAGAACGTTTAAAGGTTTAAAAAGTGGACCTACATTTCTATTCATCCGATTATTTTTTTCGTTTCTGTTGACGGCGATCGTCGCCAGTGGACTCGTATTTTTATTAATGCGCTCGTTTCGTCCCGCCGGTGGTTTTCATAGTGTGGTTGAAAAAAATATCGATTTCTATTTAACATCTTTGCACAACAGCGTTGGACCTGATTTCACTGCCGACAAGATTTCCGCGTTAGAGGAAAAACTCGGAATCAAGGTTCAGATAGCCAATCACCAACAAAGCCAGCTGCCGACAATTGATGAACTAAAACCTGAAATTGAAGAACTCTATCCCCGCTTTACCTTGGGTCGTCGCCAAGGTTATTTCTATGCTATACATGAAGGATTGACTCCTAGAGTAGCCTGGATGATCAAAGCTCATGATTTGCCTAAAGGATTTCAAATGACGTTTTTAGGACTGATTGGATTTCTATTGGCTATTTTTATCATGACATTCGTTTCCGTCCATTTCTTTATGAAACCCATTCGTATTATGCTTTATGGAATCGAACAGATCGCCAGCGGTAACATACGTTATCGATTAAGTGATCGCTACAAGCGCAGATATTCTGGAATTTTGGAACGATTCAATGTTGTGGCAGACCAGCTAGAAAGATTTATCTTATCGAAAGATAGATTGCTTCGTGACGTCAGTCATGAACTGCGCAGTCCATTGACTCGCATGGGTGTCGCTATCGATTTATTAGACGATTCCAAATTAAAGGACTCTTTAAAGAAAGATTCACAAATAATGAATCGTTTAATACATGATTTACTGGAATCCTACCGCGTACAAAAATCTAAAGCAGCAAGACAAGACATTAAACTGAGTGATTTATTTAAATCACTTCAAAACTACTATCAAAGCGCCGACGTCGAAATTAAAATTGCAGGCAACGATTCGATCACCTGGCCACTAGACCCAACATTAACCGAAGTCATTTTAAAAAACCTGATTGAAAATTCGATTAAGTACACACGCAATAAACAAGTGCTCATTGAGTTTGAATACTTTAGAAATGCGCAAAATCTGGTTATCCAATGTAAAGATAACGGACCCGGTATATCGGTCGACGATCTGCCCTACATTTTTGAACCGTTCTATCGCAGTTCAAAATCAAGGCAGCAAACCCATCCAGACGGGTTCGGTCTTGGGTTATCCATTGTTAAAACTTATGCTGAGCTTCAAAATGGACGTATCTTTGCTAAAAATGGTAGTAACGGTGGCGTTATTTTTGTTTTAGAATTTAGCTCGTAGTTTTAATTGCTCTCCTTGTGTTCATTGTCTACACTCAGGACCATAAAATTTAGGAGTGAACAATGAATACAATCGAAATCGGAATAAACGAAGCTGATCGTAAAAAAATCGTAGATGGTCTATCTAAACTTCTAGCAGATAGCTACATCCTATATCTAAAAACTCATAATTTTCATTGGAACGTAGAAGGTCCGATGTTCAACACTCTTCATTTAATGTTCATGGATCAGTACACTGAACTATGGAATGCGTTAGATTTAATAGCGGAACGCATCCGCGCACTAGGCAGCTACGCCCCCGGTTCTTATAAAAAATTTGCGCAGCTTTCATCTATCCCGGAATCGGATGACCATTTAGCCGCTAAGGAAATGATTAAACAATTACTTCAAGGACACGAAACAGTAGCTAAAACTGTACGTACAATTTTTCCAGTTGCTGAAGCTGGCAGTGACGAGGCGACATTAGATCTATTAACTCAACGTCTGCAAATTCATGAAAAAACAGCATGGATGTTACGTTCATTATTGGCAGAGAAATAGGTTGTGAAAATTGTTTTATCATTTGCACTATTGCTATCGCTATCTATGGACGCTTTAAATTCTATCTACGTGGAATATTCAAAAGATTCTGGTAACGCTTTCGTTGGTATTTCTATCGAAGGAACTGACACCGTTTTCGCATGCAAACGCCAATAAATTACAGTTTTCAAAAAATTCTTTTATACATACGCCCTCAGATTGAGGGTGTATGTATAAATTCTGATATCTGACCCCTTTTTATAAACTATTTCTTCTTTAGTGCTTTAACACCTTGTTTTAGTTTTTCTGAGATAGCCTCGGGCTTAACAGAAACACCTCGTGATAATTCTTTGATGATATGTTCAAGTGCCATGACCCGAGCCTCTTCTTTTTCATCGCATTCAACAACAAACCACTTTGCGTTTTTCTTAGAGGTCTTTGTTACCATCTTTTTATATAGTTTCGCGTATTCGTCCCACTTGTTGCGATTACGAATATCATCAAATGTTAACTTCCAATTTTTCTCTGGATTTTCTACACGTTCAAGAAGTCGACGCGACTGTTCTTTCTTGCTGATCTTAAGCAGGACTTTAACTATGCGAACGTTGTCGTCGATCATCCACCTTTCGAATTCATTAATTTCTTGATAGGCTCGCAAGACGGCATTGCCTTTAGTTATACCTTCGACACTTTCAACTAAAACCCGACCATACCAAGAACGATCAAATACCGAAATTTCGCCGGGTCCTGGTAATTTTGACCAAAATCGCCACATATAGTGCATATCTTTTTCTATCGAATTGGGAGCTCCTATAGGCCACACTTTCAATGCTCGTGGATCAATCGACCAGGCCAAACGACGAATCAATCCACCTTTGCCAGCGGCATCAACACCCTCAAGAACTAAAATTGCTTTAAGTTTTTTCTGAATGTAGGTCTGCTGAACCAATTGAAGTTTCAAATCTAGTTTTTCCATTTTCTCATTTACTTTTTCTTCATTAGACATAGGGGTCCTCCGTAAGCAGCGTCGCCCATTGATTTCGCTTACTGTCTCTAATTTTCCAAATAAAAGCATCCAAAATATAATGAGTTCCTTGTGGTACCGCTAGTAGTGGGACTATATAAGATAACAATACCGGATTTACCTCAAACAGGTGACTGCGATGTAAGAAGAATACAGATAGATGTTCTTTCCATACTAAGCTGGCCCATAGGAACTCTTCTACGTAGGCAAAAAAAACTAAACTGCCTAAAAAAAATAAAAAACTGTGGCGTCTAAAAAAAGAAATTTCGTAACTGGATTGATTCTTATTTTTATAAACCCAAATCAAAGCTAAATACGGCACTCCATGAGCTAACACATTTGTTAAAGTAAAAATAATGTCATTATTAAAATACACAATTCCTAAATACCAAACCAGAAGCGTTCCTGAATAAATTCCATTCTTGCCCCAGTTGAATTGCTTGTGCCGATAGGTCTGCACACATTCAGAAATAATATAACCCGTCACTAAAAAAGCTAACAATGCGGTCAACCCCACTACTAAAATATCAGAAGGGAAATAGAGAAAATCTTTGTCAATAAACCAATTAAATTCTTTAGGTCCGGAGAAATGCCAAATCAATACAGGAATCACTGTCACATAGTAAATCGCGTAGCGATTAAAAACCGTCGTTAACCACGAAGTGCGACCTTCTGATCTAGAGTATATGCGAAAAAATCCATATTGCTGACGAATAAAATGAAACACTGCTAGATAGGCTAAAACTCGCCAAAACACTATGGAACTCAGTGAATAAAGCAAGACTCCTAAAAACCAAACTGTCAGAGGAATTAACCAAATATGGATCGAAAATAATTTTTTTTCATTTTTATCTAAGTAGACTCGAAATATCGTAGAGTATACGTGGGCGACATCCACGCACACAACGAGCGTAAACCAAACCCAAATCGGCATCAGGTGCACATCTTTTACGACCGGATAAATAAACAACGCCAAAATCACAGCATAAAAATGGGGACCGATAATCCAAGCAATATCAAATTTCCGACTGCGTATCCAGACATTAACCATGCTTTAAAATTTCCTGAGCCACTCGATGTCCCCAGTAATGGGCTTCTTCGAATAACGACATTCCCGAATTATCTGTATGCGCAAAATATATCCCGTGTTTAGCCTGAGACTTCCACGACTGCGTGAACACAGATTTGATTCTTCCTACACGAGGACCAATCATCGCATGGCCATATATTTTAATATCCATGGATTGAATCAACGATGAAATTCCAGGGTGCATGGCTTCTAATTCCGATTCTACTCGCGGCGCCCATTGCTTCCATCCTAACTCAGATACTTTCTTTCTTATTTCAGTTGCCGTTAGGTTTTTATCATACAAAGGCCAATATAGTGTTAATACTGTGGTTCCATCGAAGCTGCCACGTAGTTCTTGATGGCGAGCATGTATGTATCCCAAACTACTTGATTGATATCGCACGTTGTCCCAATGCAAATTTTGAAACTCTTCGGGTTTCAATTTCACTGTAACATTGGCAATCAACCAACTGTAATAGTCATCACTGGTCACATTGGGTAGATTTTTCCCATCTTCAAACAAGTACGGTGCTAAAAATTGTGGACTACTAAAGATAAGGTATTTTGATTTGCACTCTGCCAATTCTTTAGTTTCAAAATTAAACACATGCGATTTGATGACGCCGTCGCCTTCTGGACGAATCTTCATCACTGCGCAATTAGTTTGAATATGGTCCTTTAGATATTCTGTCAATTTTTGTAAAACCCAACCATTACCTTCTGGCCAAGTCATGATTTGATGATCGTCATATTGCCCGTTTGGTCTACGCGAACAAAAATAGTGCAGTCCCGACCACGCCGACGCCGTATCGATTCCCATGCCATAATCATCTAACGTGCAATAGTTCATGTACCAAGTGACCACCTCCGAAGTGAATCCCTGATCCTTTAAAAAATCAGCGAAAGAAATTTGGTCTAACTTTAAAAACTGCGGATCTTGGCTGGATTCCATCAGCGGAATAGTAAAAGCATATTTGCCGTCATTACCCTTTTTAAATTTATAATCGTATACCAAATCATGAAATCGCTTTAGCTGGTCTTCATCGCCTTTCATGATGCCTTTCATAGGCAAGATACTTTCCTGCCATTCCCCTTTAATAAACAATCGCTCTTGTGGATCCTGACAAAGGTATTCCTCGTTGAATTCCAGCCCACCACCCGGTGATTTATTGGATGCCAACCCCATGTCTTTAAAAAATTCTAACAATTGCTTATTTTCTGTATTCGGCAAAGGAATGTAGTGCGCGCCCCAAGGAAATTTAGAAACCTCATTTTGCCCATACGCCGAGTTTCCGCCCGCATTTGAATTCATTTCTAGAATTTTAAAATTATTAAATCCCGCCTGCTTCAGGTAATACCCTGTCAGTAAACCGGTCATTCCACCACCCACAATCAGGGTGGGAATTTCAAGTGAAGACGTCGTTGTCTGCTTAAAAGCATCTCGCAGCTGGTGTCCGCGATCTGATTGATTCACCCACTGGCCAGTATAGTTAATAGTGTGTTTGCGATATTTTTTAAACTGCTTAACACCGAAAATTCCACCATAGAAAATTGTGGAGGTAATTAAACCATATTTAAGAAATTCACGTCGATCAGTTTTCATGGTGACTGAATGGTTCCCATTCTTGCTCGAATGTACGAACTAAGATTTGATTATTTAAGCGATTTACTTCTTTGGAATCACCGATCAGATCTTTGCTGAACTGAAACAAATACGGAATCATTTCTGGGCTAATAAATTGTAACCCCGCAGGTAATGCCAACTTAGTTTCCGAAACATCCATCGGAGCTTTGGCTGCGAGGACGTAACCCCACTCACCAAATGAAGGTACGTAAACATGATAGGGTTTCGTATACAAAGCTACATCATTCAAGGTATTCACGATTATTTGAAAAGCGTTTTTAGCTACATAGGGCGATGTGCTTTGGACGGCAATCAAACCATCTGCATCGATCGTAGAGGTCAAATAGCCATAGAAAGTTTTAGAATACAGTTTACCTAGGGCAAATTGTGATGGGTCCGGAAAATCAACGATAACGAAGTCGAAAATTTGCTTATTGTTTTTTACCCAAACGAACGCATCCTCATTCAACACTTCCACTTTAGGATCATTCAAAGCGTTCTTATTTAATTCCGTAAGGATTGTATTTGTACGAAATAAATGGGTCATCTGCGAATCCAGATCAACCAACAAGATTTTTTCGACCGAAGGATACTTAAGTACTTCCCTGGCAGCTAGCCCATCGCCACCGCCCAAAATCAATACTTTTTTAGGCCTAGTCAACCGAGACAACCCGACATGAACCAAACTTTCATGATACCGATATTCGTCTTTCGAACTGAATTGCAAATTACCATTCAAGAACAATTTCATTTCGCCCGACGTTTGAGTCAGCACGATTTTTTGATACGCGGTATTTTTTTTAAAAACGATGCGTTCTCGATAATTTTGAACTTCCAGGAAACTAACCATTCTTTCCGAATAACCAAATGCCAGGACTAACAAAACCAAAGTCGCAATGGCTTTAATTCGCAAGTACCTTTCAGATTTAACTTCTGATTTAAAGACAATGATCGTAACCAAGGCCACGGCAACGTTGAAAATACCGAACAACAACGACGAACGCACTAACCCTAAATAAGGCACCAATATCAATGGAAACGAAATCGAAGCAATCAATGCCCCGATATAATCGTAGGTGAATATTTTTGAAACTAAATCTTTGAATTCAAATCGATCTTTTAAAATCCTCATCAGCAAAGGAATTTCAAGCCCCACAAAACAGCCAATGATAAAAATCACCGAGTACAGAATAAATCGAAACGAAACAGCATATTCATACGATAGAAACAAAAATGCAGCAGAAAAACCACCAATCAGTCCGATGACCATTTCAATTTCAATAAATACGTTCAACAAATTACGTGTGAAATATTTTGAAAAATACGATCCCACACCCATTGCAAATAAATAGGTTCCGATAATAGTTGAAAACTGCGTGACTGAGTCCCCCAGTAAATAACTGGCTAAGGCACCCGTAATCAATTCGTAAACTAGGCCACATGTGGCCACCACAAAAACGGAAAACAGCAATAAGTAGGTCATATTTTTTCTTAACCGTGAATGGCACTAGCAATAATTTGCGCCATCGCTAAAGCCATCGCACCAGCTGTGATAGCAAGAGCAACATTTTTTTCTTCCACTATTTCTTTCCACAAGTTACCTGGCGTGATTTTGTCGAATACAAAAAATGAAATTACTAATACAATAATTCCGAAAACAGAAAAAACGAGTGCGTTTACGATATACTTGATATTAATTAGCACTTCCATATTGTTTGGCGCGTCCATAGAGGCTCCCCTTTTATTTGTGCTGAAATGTTTTTCCAGCGGGTTGAAAACTTTTTCCTGAAACAAAATCGTAGTAACTGATCCCCACGTAGCTTATGTAGGAATAAATTAATACGATTAAAAATCCATAAACTAAATATCCCTTAATCATCGTGCTGACTCCAAAACGGCGAATAATCACTTTGCGACCAACGAGACTTTTCAAAACTCTTAGCACGCATAAAATAATAGATTGGAAAAATGGAAACCAATAAAATAGCGAAGAAGAAATTGCCCCAAGAAATATTGCCTTCAGAAATTGTGACAGCAAATTTCACAGGATTGGAACTTCCCGAATCAGTTGTAATATTCAAGTGATACTTACCGGGAGGTAATTTTGCAATACGCCGATCACTTTTCTGCGAGCCTTCTGTCCACGCCCCGTCGGAATCACTGCCCCAATAATATTCAACGCCTTGATCAAATTCGTATTCTTCACCCGATTCTTCATCGACTGCTTCAATGACGGTCTCAAACCAATCATTAGAAACCTGGGCGATTAATTCAGATTCGATGTAACCAGGTCGATCAAGAATTTCAAATGACTGTGTCGTCAATTTCAGCCCTTTGGGATTTCGAACAGCGTAAGCTACGCTCAAGGCTTCCCCTTTATTGACGGCGACAACAAATCCCAACTGAATCAAAACCAAAGCACACAGTAAATAACTAAAAAACTTAGCGACTTTTTTATCTTCACCATGCGGCGATGGTTGATGAGGTGCAACCCCCATATCTAATGGCATTAGGCCTTTTAGGTGGAAAGCAGTCTCGATGTCACCACGAGGAACATATTCCCCGATGGACCAGATTTCTTCATCAGAATCTTTTTCTAGCGACAACATTTCAGGCGGCCTAATGTAGTCAACAGCGCGAACGGTTTCGTTGGCTTTAACTCGCCAATAGAACTCACCCATGACGAACAGAGTTTTTACCTGGCCTTTGTGAAACAGACTGTACTTGTTCCCAAGGTATTCTGCCGACTTAAGAATCTTGTCTACTTTGGGTGCCGATTTTGTTTTTGTGACATAGCTCCAATGACCATCCATGCAAACTAGAAAACGATAACCAACGTAGGGATTGAATAGCAGGTATTCGCTCCATTTATAAACTTCCGTTTTATCACTTCGAAGAAGAAAACCGATCACTTCCCAATCGTGACCACGAAAATGAAATCGCTGTCCCAATGGAATAATGGGTTTAGCCACATTTTTTTGATTGCGAACTAAAATAGACACAGATTCATTATCATTTGAAATCACAGTCAAACAGGACGGGCAAACGCAGCTTAACGATTGCTCAGCAAATTTGATGGAAACGCTGCCGCCGCACGATGGGCAGGTGATTGCTTTTACCATCCCTTGACCTCTTTTAAGTTTTGAAATTTAAAATCTTCAAAATTTAAAACTTGTCCGAAATAAATTTGATTTTTATCACTCCCAAATTCAACCGTAAGTTTGGCATCGTCAGCCGAAGCGAGTTCCGCCATGGTACGTTCGCGATTTTTTTCTGGCGCCCAAGGTAGTTGTCCCAAGAAATGGGTCATCTGTGCCGTACGTATGTCAATAATTCGAAATGCATCAGAATTGTGATACAAAGACTTAGACCATTTAACTAAACGTTGTTCTGTTTCATCGGGTACAGAAACTTTTGTACCCACTTTAAATTCCGAGCGGGACTGTCGAGGCAGGTCTATTGGTTCAAACAAGAATTGATATTCCCCTTGAGCCTGAGCAAGCCAGCCGTACCGAGAATTTTGAGTTTGGCTATCTAACTGCAGAAACCATTCGTGCCAAAATCCTTCATGATGATTCAGACGAACACCACCGATGATGGAAAATCCAGTTTTCTGAAAGACCCCACGAGTCCCCACTTGCAAGGGATTTAATTCATCGTGCAAGACTGCTTCTTTTCCTAGCAATTCCAAATTTAAATCATGACGAACTACCAAAGAACGACAGTATTCGCACACAGTAGACACTGCGTATGCCGTCGTAAACTTAAGAGCGGCGCCACATTGGGGACATAAAAAATCTTTCATTGGCATCCATTCAATTAGCGATTCTTCGAAGTGTCAAAATAAATTACGTTAAATTTAAAATTCCCAAATTGACGCCCAATAACCGTGCTGGCTTTAAAAACAAAGCGGCCCATGATAGTCTAAAGACGATTCAAAGAATTTGAATCTGGACTGCTCGTGAGCAGTCCTAATACGGAATGTAAGCGGAAGTAAAAACAGAATTTGAAGGAGTAGATTCATGTTTTCAATAAGCCGCCTATTCATATTTTCGATCTTGACGATTACGCTAACCACATCCTGCAAATTAATCAGTGACGATTCTGTTACAGAATCAGTGACTCAGGCAACAGGCGATTCTGCTCCCGTCGTCGATTTTTCTGTTGTGGACGACAATGGCCCGATAACCCCGCCTAGTGATGATCCCAACACGCTACCGCCACCGGTGCTAAACCCAGGCGACGTGGAATTTGAAGAGGGATTTTCAATAAACAATGACTCTCTCTACACCAATCAGGCCTATGTTGATTTAACATTTAGAACATTGGCTCCGTCCAAAATTAAAATTGGCCGCACCCTAAACTGCGTTGATGGCCAATGGGAAAGTTATGTTGACCAAAAACGTGTCGACCTGACGGAATTCAACACTGCGATTACTTATTCTGTGATGTTCCAAGATTGGGAAGGCGGCCAATCTACGTGCTATCGCAAATCAATCACCCATGATGACGTCGGTCCAGAAATCGTATTTCAAACTTACCCGGCCGCTAGTATCGAAGTCGGTGTCGCCGTTGATATTTCATTTTATGTACGTGATGGTCGTTCGGAATCTGTATCGGTTAACTGTTCATTAAATGGAATCACTAAATCATGTTTTTACGGCAACAACAAAGTTACCTTACCCGAGTTGCCCGTCGGGATTTATACGTTTAGTGTTTCCGCGAAGGACGATTTACAAAACGTCACGACTCGTTCAGTGACTTGGAACGTAAATTCACTTTACAAAAAAGTGAATCAGAAAATCACAGTTAATAATTACAAAAAAGTCGACGTTCTGTTCGTAATCGACAATTCGGGATCTATGGAATACGAACAACAAAGCATGGCCCAACGCACGTCGCAGTTCTTGTCAATCTTGCAGGGCTTGGACTACCAGATTGCGATCACGACTACAGATCCACGCAATATTAACTTAGGCGACGGTCGGTTGATTCCATTAACTGGCGGAAATGGTAAGAAAATGATCGATGCATCCATGCCAGTTTCAACGGCGCAAAACCTACTAAGCCAAACGTTGCAGCGTCCAGAAACGGGCTCCGGCAATGAGCAAGGTATTCGGTCTGTATATCGCACGATCGAACGCTACAATGCTAACGAAAGCGACTTCAAATCATTCTTCCGCGACGGGGCCCAGTTATCTGTTGTTTTGATTTCCGATGAAGACGAATCCGCGAATACGTCAAAAAATGATCCCGCGAGTTTACTAAATTTAATCAACACGTCGTGGAATGGACAAAAACGTTTCAATTTTAATTCAATCATTACTCGTCCCGGTGATACCGCTTGCCGCAACACGTACGGATATTCTTATGGTGAACGTTACAAAACGATATCGGATATGACTGGTGGAGTTCTAGGTAATGTATGCGACATGGATTATACGTCTCAGGTGGCAGGCATCGCGGATGAGATCAGACGTTTGCTTAAGACACTGACGTTAGCGTGCCAGCCGTTGAGTCAATTCCCAATTGTGATCAAAAAGGATGGCACCGAATTGGCTCAATCGTATAGCGTTGAAGGATTGAATATTAAATTCACAAAAGAATTAGATCCTGGTGCTTACGAAGTCGAGTATACGTGCTTGAAGTAAAGCTATAAAAGTAGCCTGTACCAAAGTGGTACAGGCACGAACTAAATGGACCAAACTCCTTGTAAATCAGGTATTCTAATAGAGCAAGTTGGGGGCCTATGAAAGCACGTAAATCATGGTACGCATTCCTTATTATTTCTTTTTTTACAACGACCGTGTTGTTCAACAACTGCGCTCCCGGCGGCGAAGAAGAATCCACAGAAGAATCAAATTCAGAACAGGCCGCTGCTGAACTCGTCACAGACTTTAGCGGTAAGCTGTCAGGCAGCTTCTCTGCCGTTTATGCTGATGGTAAAGCCTATGGTTATGCTTACGATTCACAAAATAAATCAAAAGTTATTAAAGTCCTTTTCTATGCGAACGGTCCGGTGGGAACCGGTACTTACGTGGGCGAAACTATCGCCAAAGAAACGGGGGTTGGTTCAGCGGCTGGTCACTATTTCACGTTCCAATTGCCAGCAGCATTTGCTAACGGAACTCAGCAACGAATGTACGCTTACGGCCACGAAGCCAAGGCCGAATATCTGATCGCTTCAAGTCCAAAAACTTATGTAGCCTACACTCCTAAAGCAGAGCCGTATTTTAACGCGAACGTAGCTCCCTTCATTGCTACAAACTGTACACGTTGCCATACATGGAATCATGCTAATTTGTTTAGCGGTCCTTTGATGTCGCCGACACCGTTTGCTGGTGGTACCGCAACCTCGAACAAGCTAATACGCAAAATGAGCGGGGCTGAGGGCCATACTGGTGGTGTATTCTGCAGTATCGGCAGCGGATTTTGTGCAAGTATACAAGGCTGGTGGGCTGCTGAATTCCAGTAGCCACTCTATATTTTTTTTCCTTTTCGACATTGTCCTTGCTTAATTTGCTGTAAAACTCGATAAGTGTCTCATGGTTACCATCGGACAAATGAATCAATTGAAAATTGTTAAACGATCAATTTACGGGCTTTTCCTTGACGGCGAAGACTTGGGCGAAATCCTATTGCCCAAACGTTTTGTTCCCGATGATTTCACCGTGGGTGAGCCACTCGACGTATTCTTGTACTTGGATTCTGAAGACCGCCTGGTCGCAACGACTCAGCAACCTAAAGCAATGGTGGGTGAATTTGCGTACCTGCCATTAAAATCTGTCGAAAACGTTGGCGCGTTCATGGACTGGGGTTTAGATAAAGATCTATTTGTTCACTACACTCAGCAAACTCGTGACGTTGTTGTCGGCGAGAAATACTTAGTCTACTTATACCTAGATGAATCAGGTCGTATTTCTGCTTCGATGCGCACAAATCGATTCCTAAAAGACATGCCGGAATCATCGCCGTTGTTAAATCAGAAAGTTAAAATTTTAGTCTATGCTAAAACTGATCTAGGTTATAAATGCGTTGTGAACAATGAATTCGACGGTTTGTTATATCATTCCGAAGTTTTTGAAAATATCAAACTTGGCACTGTGACGGATGCCTACATCAATAAAATTCGGCCAGATGGCAAGATTGATTTGATTCTGAAAAACTCTAGTGGTGATGCTCTTGATGATATCGCCAGCTTAATTTTAGATAAACTAGCACAGAACAACGGCAAACTTAAAATCAACGACAAGAGTTCTTCAGAAGAAATCGCTGAGATGTTTAAAATCAGCCGTAAGAAATTTAAAACAGCGCTCGCTGGTCTATACAGTAAACGCGTTGTTCTAGTTACTGAAGCGGGCATCGAATTGGTTAAAAAATAGCAGCTGCTAAAACACGCTGGCCCGTTGCCACCCCCCTTTAAACTATGCTACGCTTGAAGGGTGACCATACAGAACGATTTCAATCTAATTCAGCACAATACATTTAAGCTTAACTCGATAGCGCGCTATTTCGTCGAGATAAAAAATATTTCTGAGCTAGCCAGCATTGCTCAATTCGCAAAAAGCAAGAACGTCCCGATCCGAATTTTAGGCGGCGGATCTAATTTAATATTACCTGAAAAAATAGAAGCCGTGGTGATTCACAATAAATTAGAAGGCACACGTATCGTCAGTGAAACCCCAGACAGCGTGACTATCGCGTGCGCCTCCGGGATGAATTGGCATCAATTTGTAATGTCGACGATTTCCAATCATCAATATGGTTTAGAGAATTTAGCCCTGATTCCAGGAACCGTGGGAGGCGCGCCCATTCAGAATGTGGGGGCCTACGGGGTTGAGGTAAATAAATTTATTTCGCGTGTACATGGCTATGATCTTGAAACTCTGACAAACAAAACCGTGTCTAATAGCGAGTGCTTGTTTGAATACCGCCATAGTGTTTTTAAAACGCCGGCCTACAAGAACTTCTTCATCACGGAAGTTGAATTCCAGTTACTGAAAAAACCAAACCCGGTGATTAGCTATGCGGAACTGGCTCACGCATTTAATGGCCTACCCGCCCGTCCTCAAGATGTCGCCGCAAAAGTGATCGAGGTTCGTCAGAAAAAACTTCCTGACGTGAACGTGATCCCAAATGTCGGTAGTTTTTTTAAAAACCCAATTGTTACGGCCCATCAATTGAGTCAGTTGAAACAGGCAACTCCAGACCTTGTCTCCTACCTACAATCCGATGGTCAGTACAAACTGGCGGCAGGGCAATTGATTGATAAATTAGGCTTTAAAGGCCGCCAACAGGGTACAGTTAGCATGTATGATAAGCAAGCCTTGGTGATGGTGAACTTAGGCGCTGGGCGCCGCGAAGACGTGGTGAAGCTAGCCGACTGCGTACGCCAGGCCTGCGCCGAGGTTTTTGGCGTTACCTTAGAAACAGAACCTATATTTTGGTGATATTCTGCCGCCCAAAGGGCCGATGCAGGATTAAGGTACGTAGTATTTAACTTCCAAATTTAGATCTAAACGTTCGTGATAGCAGTCCGAATCGGGATCATTATCGCCAGTGATCACGAATGACAACACCTGCTTGGTGTCTTTCGATTTAGCACCTAAGCGAGTCAGGATTTCGGAATCAAAGTTAAGTTTGATCTTGCCGAATTCTTGAGTCACAGGCCACTGACATTCAGATAAACCTTGTTCTGCACCTAAACAGAAATCGTTCACTTCGTTTTGGAAATAAGTATTGCGCATTTTGACCCAATCATATTTGTAGAAAGCTAAGTTTCGGCCCGTTCCCGAATGCACAATGTTTTCGGCAGCAATAACTTCTTTGATTTGTTTACTGTGATTGGAAGCTAAAATCTGATCGTTAAATGAAAGGAAGAAAATATCGTCATAGTTAAAATTTTGCTCGGGACTTTCAATGTCCATATCACAGATAACGGCGCCAGAGGGAATAGAAATAGTGCTAGTTTGAGTGTAACGAGCACGAAGATAATCGTTTAGTACTGTTAAGTTTTCTTTGTAGGGCTTGTTTTCATCTTGAGAAAATTCACACACTTTTTGGCGACCTGATTCTGTGCGAGTGTCCTCAAAACGAATCGTCTGTGTCTTAGTTTGAAGTTTTCCTGATGACAGTAATGAACGACAGTTTTTAATTTGCTGCTCGACTACAGGGTCGGGAGCCGTGCCACCATCGGCGACACTTAATTCACCGACCTGAGCCGCCTCAAGCCCTAATTGACCGGGTTGACCGCAAGCGACCATCATTAGCACAACGAACAGAACTAAAAATGTTCTGGCAAAATATTGGCTCACTCATCCCCCACCCAGCTATCTATTCCCGTTATCTGTTATTACTATCTGTTACACTTTCCAGTCCAACTGACCGCCTATTAAATGGGCGCGTATAAAACCCAATTGACTGGTGTTTGGTCGTTTTTTCAGCAGTTTTGATAGGTAAACACCTGATATGCTGATTATTTAATGGATTAGTTAGGTACCTACTCAAGTGTATGGCCCGCCGACGTACTATTTTGAGAAATTCCTCAGGGGTGCCCCAATTTTTTTGTTGATTACCGACACTTAGGTGTTTATAAATAATTCTTCTTGAGCTTACCACGGGGGTGGTAGTTAAGTTGGTTATAACGTCCGCCTGTCACGCGGAAGGCCGCGGGTTCGAGTCCCGTCCACCCCGCCAATTTTCCCCGAGACGAAAAGTTTCCTCCAGGTGTGACAGCCTCTTTTGTACTGAAATCAGATAAATTTAAATCGGCCTCTGAATCATCAGAGCCACCACTTTGTTCCATGCCGACCGGCGGTCGGTAGGAGGCTACCTCATGCCCAAAATTTGACTCGCTACGTTTGCCGTCGTTCCATTTTCTGGAATCACCTCGAAAGTCGGTGCGAATATGAAGGCGCAGTTTGTTCTTTGGAACCACTTCTATTTTAGGAATAATCGTATGAATGATTTCCCTTTTTTTATTGTCGTCTAAGTTGTCAAAATTTTCCAAGACTTGTTCCAAGTAATCCCGAAGACCCTTCTCCTGATGTTCAGAAGATAACTCACGGAGTTGATTTTCTTTATTCACCAAATCGCGTTCTAAAAATTGAGTTTCTGTCTCGGCTTTATCCCTTTCTATACTTATCGTACGAATTACCTTTTCAAGGTTGGTCGGATCAGTCAGCGCCGACTGTCTTAGGTAATTTGTAAAACCGTCAATCACTTTGCGGTTGTCATTGATCTTTTGCTTAATCTGCCGTATTTCCTCTTTCAAAAATGGTATTCCCATTTCAGCCATTGGTTTTACATCGGCTAGAAGTTTAGTCAGCAGTTCTGAGTTTTTCATATAGTCTTTAATTCTTTTTAGAATTAAGTTTTCCACTTTTGTTTTTGGTATTCGGAGTTTTTGCTTTCGGCAATGATAATACTCGTAATGACTATTTCTGCCGCCAGCACCCGCTCCCGAAAACCTAGTCCCATCTTCATATTCCAATATTCCCGTCAGCAAATACACACTAGCTCGCGTTCGAGCATCAAATTTTTGATTCTTCCCCAAAACGCGCTGAGCTTCCTCATATAACTCCGACGGAACCACTGGTCCGTGTGGGTAATCCCATCTCACAAACCCTTTTTCATTTTGTTCTTTTTTGAATTGATTCCAGGTATCTTGAAAAAAGCTATAGCCTCGGATTTTTTGATTGTTTAATAAATACCGCACCCGCCTAGGTTCTAACAGTTCCCCTCCAACTTGTTTTGGTGGAATAATATTTCCGTTTTTATCCACCTTTTCTTTCGTAAGACGAATTTTATTTCGATATCCTTTTTGAATACAATACTTCGACGTTTCTTTGACAGATCCACATTCGACAAATTTCTTAAAAATATCGATTACGATTTTTTGCTCGTTTTTGTTAACGACATACATTCCTCTCTTAGCTGGATGAGCATCCAATCCTAAAACTGGACATGTTGACGTATCTTTACCATTATTGACTCTTGCTTCCCTCTGTTTTTTAGTAATTTTTTCTTCAAGGTCTAAACTGTATTCTTCGGCTAAGAGATTTTTAATATTAAAACCTAACCGACTACCACGATCTCTTAGATCAATTTGACCAGATTCAAACTCGTGAACCTCCACTCCATATTCCTGGGCCTTTTTTACAAGTCCCAAATTATAGATCATATCTCGAGCTAACCGATCCACTTTTTCAAAAACGATAAAATCGATTGTTTTAGATTCGATGGCTCGATCTATTTCCATCAAGGCCATTCGTTTATGGATGGCCTTTCCGCGACCACTAATATCTTCCTCAAAGAATCTTGTAATTTCATAGTGACGGCCAGAAGCTTCACTTTGCTGAGTCGACCACCTTTCCAGCATATGTCTCTGTTGTTCAAGCGATCCATGCTGAACCTCGGCCTGATTTTTTGTCGACACCCTAATCAATGCCCAGCCAATTTTCATTTTTCCTACGATCGGCGACAATTCTGAATTCATTACTTATTCTCCTTTTCTGAAATCAAAGATTGAAATATCAAGCGACGGAAAATATTTTCTAAATCTCGTTTTTCCTGACCTATGAGAGGAATTTCTAAAATTTCTAAATCGGATTTGGAATATATCAAAACCTCTGGCGATGAAATTTTTCGAGTATTCTTCTTTCTCCACCATTTTTTCTTTTGAAATTTTATACATGATTTGCATCTACTATGCCTTCCATTAATACCCGTCGACTTTTTATCAAAATGATCCCAAGATTTAAACGAACTGCATTTACTGCAATATCGCCCAAGATCCGAAATTTCTTCGTTAGACATAATTTAACTCTCTGTGAAAAAGAGTCCAGTGCATCTTAAAATGGCTATGCTTAGATCAAATTAAAAAGCCCTTTGTGCATCTGCACATCGGGCTTTTAATTTGTATCGATTTAATTTTCTAAAAACGGATTTTTTTACCTTAGCGTGGACTCAGACACAGGATCAGAATCCCCTTCGGACTGGT
The DNA here is from genome assembly GCA_963932905.1 of uncultured Bdellovibrio sp. Classification (GTDB taxonomy): domain Bacteria; phylum Bdellovibrionota; class Bdellovibrionia; order Bdellovibrionales; family Bdellovibrionaceae; genus UBA2316. Next base: position 61,798 of record CAWVRN010000011.1, on the reverse strand, counting down.
CTTCAATTAGCTCGCGCTTAACTTCCTGTCTTTTAGTTTTAACCACGAATTCGTATCCGGTTTCAGATTTGCCTTCGGCTTTAGCTTGATTTGCCTCGCGCAATAAATGCCGTAAAAATTTCACTTCGTCATAGAAACGATCAATAAGTGATGCTAAATCGCCACCGCTTAAATTATCAGGCATTTTTTCAATCAACCAATTAACAAATTGTTTTCTGGTTATCTTAACACCTTTTTTCTTTAGCGCGACCTGATCTAACCAGTTATTAATTTTTAAACTCGAAGTTTCAGATAGGGCAATATGCTCATATTTCAGGTTTGGCTTTTTTTCTAATTCATTTTCGCTCATGTTAAACTCCTTTTAAACGATTTCTTGCGATTTTAAAATAATTCTCGTCACGTTCGATTCCGATAAAACTATACTTCTCAAATAATGCTGCCACACCGGTGGTACCCGATCCCATAAAAGGATCAAGCACGGTTCCATCCATAGGGGTCACCATTTTGCATAAGTACCGCATGAGTCTGAGCGGTTTTACTGTAGGATGAATATTGTTTTCACCTCGCTCACCTTTACTCGGCTTTTTACTATAAAAGAAGGGAACTTCAGGTTTGAAATTTTTAAAATATCCTGCGACCTCAGTTTCAAGTTCACTTTGATCATTCATTATCCGTGCGGGACAGTTTAGTTCGTTTGATCTAGTTACAATGATATTAGCTGGGAACCGCCCGTTTGGGTGTTGATGATAAACAGAGTTTTGACTTCGCTCTCCAGTTTCCCAAATAAACCTGCCGTCTTTAAAATCTAAATTGGATGTAGATGGTATTTTTTCTTTTGTGGGAATTCTAGAATCATCGATATTAATTCCGCCTACTCTATGCTTTAATATGTTGGCCGCAATATTATGCTCCGAAATTGGTTTTTGGACTAGAATCCAGTGTTCACTTGCTGGCTTCAAAGCGGTACCCCACCCTTGCCATGGTTTTGACAAATCTGACACTGGCTCGGTCATACTGTTATGTGTACTTTTAAAAGCCACACCTCCAACTCCACCTGCATCTTTTTTATACTGCCCAACAACGTTTCGTTTGGACCAATTCTCACCGAGTTCATGGGAAGGCCTGATCATGCCGTTCACCCAATCTGGTGCTGGACCCAAAACAGCTTCCAATTTTTCCCATCGCTCTTTTGTTGGAATGTGTGGTTGTCGATGTGGAAGTTTCGCTGTCCAATGACAAGCTCCGCCTTTAACTCCGGCTATTTCATCGAGCTGTTTGTTGGTGATGCCAAGTTCATTGCGTCGTGATCTGATCCAATCGGTCACTTTGAAAAGCTCATCTGTGTTTGTGTATTTTGCTCGGTCGATGGCCTTATCAATTGCAACACTTTTAGGAAAGCCACTTCCAAAGATATGGGTGATGACATCCTTAACCTGAAAGCCAGCATCTTCCAACGCCGCTCCTGTCCAGTGGGACGTTCGCGGGATAGCCCAGACAAATCCATGAGCACCGGGTTTTAGAATACGATGGCACTCGGTCATGATCCGTGTGAGCCATGCGATCCATTCTTTTCTTCCGCCCTTGTCCTTATCCCAGTCAAGACCCAGCAGACCAATTCCAGCAGGAGGATCAGTAACAAGAGAATCAACAGAGTTTGAGGGAATCTTTTTTAAAATTTCTAGTGAGTCGCCTAAGTGTGTTTGAAAATTCACGAATTGTCCTTTGATAAAAATTCGTGTCTCTTAAAAAATTATTCTGACTAGCTAAACTGAATCAGTCTTTTGACCAAGACCCCGCGTCGTCTAAGATGAAAATTCGGTGGGATTTAATAAATTTGTTTCCTTCAATGGTATCGGGCACAATATAAGATCTGATTTTAGGCCTTGTGATAAACGGTGTGTAATCCTCGGTACTTTCGTTTTTGTTTTCATTTTTAGCACTAGTATTGACGACCGACTTTTTTTGTTTATCGTTAAATGCCGAGTAACCAATTAGAGATCCAATACCAGCTCCGACCAATGCACCAATGGCGGTCGCTTGAGAATTTTGAGATTGGCCCAAACCCGCGCCCGCCACTCCACCAATGACGGCCCCAGTGAGAACTGACTTTGGCGCAGTTGAACAGGCATTATGTAAAAGGGGCAGAACAAATAATGCCGCTAATTCTTTTAACTCCATAACTTTACTTCCTTAGTTTAATTGTTTAGAGACTTTTATTTTTTAAAAGGAATAGGTAGTGAGTTTGGTAATATGGAGGCGATAGGGTTTAGCGGGACCAAGCAGACTATAAGGCTGCTTAAGTATGTCAGGCTTTTTGGGCATTTGGCTTGAAGGGGCAGGTTGTTGAATTGATTGGTCTTCTGCGGGAATCGAGAAGTGCCAGGGTCCCACAGCTGAGTGAGGATTGAGGGGGGATTGAGTGTGGATTCGGACAAAGAAACTGAAAAGGGCTTCCACCTGTTGATTTGCCCTCAATAAACTGAGCCAACCAGCCTTTCTGTTTAAATTCTGAGAGAAGAATGAACTGGTGTTTGGACCACTCACGCACCTGAAGCTTTTCAAAATTACGTCGAACACTATTCAACGTGCCTTTTGAATCAACCAACCAAAAGACATAATGAATACCGGGTTGGTTATCGTAGAAAGTAACGACTCTTTCATAACGTTTCTTGGCCTTGGGTGAGATCTCGGCTTCAAACGCAACAACGACTCGTTTTTCACTCGACTGATACGCCGAATACCCATCAGGTCTATGCAGTGCTGATCGCGGTATCCAAGGTGGCCAAAGGTCCGCAGGATAACACCGAAGTTGCTGTTCACTGTAGGTTTGAGTATTTCCTGGCTGCTGGGTTAGCCAATCACCGAGATGGAAAGCTGTCGCCAAGAAGTCGTGGGGATAATTCGCAGACTTGTACCCCTTCGATTGTAAATCTCCAAGATGCGGAAGAATATATTTGAATCCCTTTTCTTTCAAAATCCACGCTTCATTGAATCGTCCATCAACAGGATAGGCACCAATGAATCCATCACTTTCTAAGTGAAGCAGACGACGATATGCTGTGAAAGCATTGGCTTCATAGAAAAACTTTTTTGCAAGGGCTTTAGTTGAAACTACTTTCCATTTCCAGAGAAATCTCAGAAGTTTGTAATCACGATCAGTAATTTCACAATGTTTTTTATTTTTCATTGAAGTACCTTTCGACGGCCTAAATTATTCAGTAAGGGATGGATCCAGTGTTTGGTCAGCATCACTCGAACAAGAAACCGATTTGGAATTGTCTTGGCTGTCTTTTGTTTTATCTTTCTGCACATTGTCTGGAGCACCCAGAAGAATCTCTGCCGCTTCGACAGACAAAAACGGAGTTTGAACTTCGATCATTTCGATTCCATTCTTCCAAATAGCGCGACCTGGAATTTTTGGCAGATCCGTAGCACGTCCATTTCCTAGGACCGCGATACTTGAAGCATCGTTCATCATTTGAAAACAAATAACACCTGTGAGATTGGCTTTAACCTGAGGATCAAGTGATCGACTATCAGGACGCTGGGTTGCCACAATTATATGAATACCAACTGCTCGACCTTGCCTCGCAATTCGACTCAAGATGGCGCGAGCGGCTTGAACCTCGATGGACTTTGCGTGATGACCAGCCAAAAACATTTCTGCAGCTTCATCAACGACCACGATCTGGCGTGATAAATTGATAGGCTTTTCGGCCTTCTTTTCTTTTTTGAAATAGCTGTCGATGTCTTTGCATTGATTTTCTTTTAAGAAAACCATTCGCTCATCAAGTAGAGTATTAATATGTTGAAGCTGTTCAACTGCCGCCAGCACATGAGGAACAACTACGAATGACTTACGATTTTCAAACATCGAAAACTCAAGACCGCCTTTAAGATCAATTAGTAAAAATTTACATCCCTTCTCATGAATATAAAGATGCACGATCAATTGCCGAAGAAATGTCGACTTACCACCCCCCGTTTGTCCGGCCACGAGCAAGTGCGGCGTATCTCGAAGTGTCGCCGTGATTGCATGGGCTCTTGTTTGTCCTACTAGAAATTCATAAGAACGTGCAGTTGAATTTTGAGAATACAAAACCTCATTTGCCATTGGAAAATGCGAATAGATGATGTCGACAGCACGTCTTTCGCGATTTTCTTTGATCTCGTCAATGAAAACGCCAAGTTCAGATTCAATATACTTCGACTGATCACGAAAACTTGAGACCGGAAATCCTGCATTGGTAAGACGCATCTTTCGGGTCAAAGGATCGAGTGGATAATCTGAAATGAGATTGGGAAGACGGCCAATTTTTGACTCAAGCCCGGCGTTCTTTAACGCATTAGTGAGAATTTTAAGCTTGTTTCTTTTCTTTCTGACCTCGGCCCAGGCCCAAACCCAAAAACCTAAAGTCGAAAAAGAAAAAGCATAAATCTTGTAAAGGATTGGATGATAAGGGTACAGACCACTGAACCGTGTATGGCTAAGAACGAATAGATCAATTTTAAAAAAGAGCACCAACACAGAGCCCACCGTCCAACCCGCGCATATGTGCCAGGGAATGGTATTGGTTTTCATCCCTCGAATCAGTTCTTTGATGGGTTCAAGAAGTAGCGAAATATTTTTGAGCGTCGCTTGAATACGCTCATGAAGGTCGTTTTGTTTTTTCATTTTGGGAGGCTATTGTGGTTTATATATTAGGCGGTCGTGAAACCTGATTACAATATTCAGTACTTGGATTTAAAGGCATAGCATACACTTTTCGTGCATACCGATGACAGAAAATAATTGCAAATATTTCCATCAGATACTTTTATTTAATTATCAGCGTTATTTCCCATAAGGTCAGGTTATTCTACTAGCGGATGAAGAATAATAGGCAATTCTTAGTTGTGAGCGCCGCAATACCAACAATCAAAATTTACTGTTCCGATTAACAAATAATTTGCGGCCTTACATCCGCAAAATCGTTCTAAATAACTACCAGATTTAAATCTCCTGTCAAACTCGGCCATTAATCCAAAAAATGCTGCAAACGAAAACTCATCAAATGTATTAAGCGCTTTTGTTAAATCAGAAAGCGAAATTGTTGGACTTGTTTTCGTGATTGGTCTCCATTTTCCAGGTGGATAATTCTCATAGACGACATTTGATTTATTATTGTCTACCGATTCAAGCACAGAAATATCAGGTTTAAACCCAATTACCTTTCCGATCAACTCTGTGATTTTCAAAGTTTTACCTAAGTTAGTAGGATGAACTCCTGCTATGAACGCATTGAACATTATCAGCGCCTTAGCTGACAGTTTACTTTGAATTATTGAAACCAGTTGATTGGGTGTTAGTGGGACTGTTTCAATGCAGATTAGATAAGAGTTGTGTGAAATGGCGTTTCTTATCTCGATAATGTTACTGAAGCCGTTGACGTATGCCAATGTGTTAGGAGGCAAAAACATTTTATTCGTTTCGATATGTTTGAATACCACTCCTAGCGTATCCTGCTTTCGTGCAGTGACAGAGTGAGTTGCTACTAGCCAGTCAGACAAAATATCAAAAAGAAGTTTTAATTGCCCCTCTATCGAAGAAGTAAAAAGCCTTAATCTTAAATCAATCAGAAACTTTGGTTTATGAGACATTAGCCACGAGTTAGTTGCCATCTCTTGAAGTTCCATGTTTTTAATAACTTGGTCCGACATATCAGGTAAACAAAACATTGGCAGCAAATATTCGAGGAGGTCGGCATCGGAATATGCGGCAGCAATTTGTTCAAATTCAGAAAAAATATTGATGCTAAAACGAGGATGACTTTGAATGATTTTAAGCTGCAATGCAAATGTTGACATGAAAATATGATAGCAACAAACTAGTAAATTTGGCCTCTATTTTCGTCATTCAAATTGACGATGAGTTCCAAAACATAATTTGAAACTTAGTCCGCTGCCTCTAATACTTCAAACTCACTATTCGCGGAGGCACTTGTGGATTTTTGAATTGCAATCATACAGAGTGGGACGCTGCCAAACAAGCACGATCCCCATACATGAATACTTTTTTTGGAAATAAGTGACATTATTCTAAAAAAAGGTTAGAAATTGTCGATCTAGTTGCGAGTCCTGTCTACAAAATTTGTAAATTCAATTTTAAGCCTCTGCGTTTATTGCCTACAGCCCACTCTCAAACATCACATAGATTTCAGTTCCAACAGGAATATGTATGATGGGTGCATTGTTTCTAAGTTCAGTCATCGAATCATTAGCCATTTCTAAAGTCGCTTTGCTGGCACCGTTGAGTAAGGTATTTCTAGCACTTGGCTTTGTTACTACCTGTTGACCGACGACCTCTCGATCTTGTAGTCCTTCGGCCATACCTCCGGCAAAATTAAGTCCCACCGCTGCCGCATACTTCATTGCGTATTTGCCAACTCTTGATCCACGAAGACCGATGGTTTTATCCTCAATATCGGCAGCTTGTGCACTAATGTCTTCAAAACTGCCGTCTTTAAATATGACTTTTGAAAATCTAATTATTAGTCGCTCTTCAGTGGACTGCCCAGATCCAAACATGGTTGCGCCTACGGGAATCAAAGTTTCACCCTGAATTCTCAAAGATTCAGTGACTTCCACTCGAACAGGACCGTTGGATGCTCCCGATAGTAAAATGGCTTTTATCATGCTGGCCGGAGGAATTTGCCCCGACCTGCGCCGATCGATTTTTTGAATTCCTGGAAGTTTAACAATTACAGCTCGTTTACTTCTTACACAACAGCATTGATTCAAAGAAGGTAATCAGCAAAAATGAACTTTATGTCTGGGAACTGAGTGCGGAGCTATCGGCTTTAGCCGCTTTATTTAGAAATATGGAAAAGAGCGACATCAACGCCGACGAATTTTACGGACTGAGTTTATCGCTTGTCAGAATGAGCAAGAGATTGAAACGGGTTTCAGAAGAGCTGTCGAAGGCCGTCAATATGTAGATGAACCAAAATAATTGTCGTCGGCCAGGAAACTGCGGACTATCCGAAAGCACAATCGGATTCAATCCAAGATCTAGACTTGCAGGCATTTCATGTTTTTGATTGAATTAAGTTTATACTTCGGCTTAGGAGAAAAGAATGCGAAATTTCATTTTAGGAACTTTTACCGGAGCCGTCGTCGTCTATTTTTTCTTTTCTCCTTCCATTGGAAAACGAGAAAAAACGGAAAGCGAAGTTACGACCAGAAAGATCCCAGTAGCAGCTCTCCCCCAAATTAAATCAAAGCCAACTTCTGTAAAAAACGAAAAATTCATTGCCGATCCAATTCCTAAAAATTCTGTCACTAATCTTAACACCCCTATTGTCGCCATTGAACCTCAGCCTAGACCTGAACCAAATTCTAAAATTATTAAAAATAAGATTGTGATTTCACTCTCTCCTCAAAATATTGAAGACTTAGAGCAAGCATGGTCTGAACTTCCACAACAGGTGGAAATTCGACAAGAAGATCGAGGTTGGAAAATCACAAAATTGATTCCTGGTTCATTATTCGCTTCAATCGGCTTAGAAGAAGGCGATTTAATAACCCGTGAAGATTTACTGGAGTATTTTAGAAACGAAGAAGAGAATGATCTAGCAGCGCGAGTGATTAACATCTTTCAACATGTCTCCCGTTAGAGACAAGATGCGGATAACCTTATTCATGGCAGTTGATATTCAAAAAAACAAAAGGCTCAATTGATTGAGCCCCTTGAAACTCATCTAAGATGGGTGTCCTAGATAAGACGTTGAATGTAAAAGGTTTTCACCTAAGTATTCTTTCGACACTTACAATAAAAACTTAAGTTCATTTTTATTAAGGTTGCCAGTGTTCTAATTTGATATCTTTTATCAAATTAGAAGCGATGACAAACTCTAGTTTAATAGTTGATATAGCAATTTAGTTTAGCTCGCCGAGGTAACCGCCTAAAATCTCATTTTTAGATATAATAAAAATTGTTTTCCCTTAAGTCTTGGATTTAGAACACCGAGACTTTTAGCGAACCAATTTTAAGGGGAGCCATCTCATGTATCGCTTAACGGCTATCGCTATTCTATTTTTTGCTCAGTTCGTCTTTGCTCAAAACACCGCCGATCAGGTCAACGTCTTTCCAGATAAGACCTACCGTGGCTCCTTCAAATCGGTCAATCAAGTTACCGAGACAGTAGGTGTCACTTCAGACGCAATCAAAAATGATTTCATAATTAAGATAAAAAACGCCGATGGCCAGAATCATGAAAATGTCGTCTGCACGGGCGGACTATTTCAAAGATTATCATGCGGCCTTAAGAATCTCGCCAACCTTCTCTATAGAGAGTTGTTTCGTGTAGAATACGCAGAAATCACTTGGAACGGAAAAAAAGTGGTCGATGCCAATGCATTCAATAGAAACGTAGTCGCTGTTTCAATCTCTGTGAAACCCGAGCTAAGCAATTCCTTAGTTATCAAATATAAAGGACTGCCTACTTCGTCTTTGACCCTTGGAATATATCGCCCTTCTTCTCCGAAGGACACTACAGCGCCGACGATACTGACTCAGCTCCGTAGTAGCACATTCACAAATCAAAAATCGGTGGCCGTGGAAATTCAGGATATTTCCAATGTCACATCCACAGTTTCCATCAATGGGGCCGTAATTAAATCGTCAACGGCAAAAAGTTTTACCTTCGATCTTGCAAATGGAAACAATAATATTGAAATCAAATCTCAAGACCAGTTTAACAACTCGGCTTCGCCAGTACTTATTTCAAATGTGGTTTTGGATCAAACAAACCCAGATATTTCTCTATCTTCGAATGCTCCTATTTATGTTAATTCGCTACCTAAAACTCAAGCGGTCCAGCTGATCTCAAACGAGGCATTGAAATCGCTTCTTGTGAATTCAAATCAGGCTTCGCTTGATGAGAGCGGAAAGATCGGCGTCTATAATTTAAGCATTTTGCAATCTGGCGCCAATGGTGTCGCCGTTCAATCGACGGATCTAGCGGGAAATGTATCAAATCAAAATTTGGCGCTTTCGGTAATTCTAGACAACATCGCTCCAGTAATTTCTTTTGGTGTCCAGCAAAACTTATTAACGAACCAGAGTTTAATTTCAATTCCAATAACTATATCGGAAGAACATGATGTTCATTCTATAATTAAAGTTAACGGCGTCGATGCCTTAAGAACGGGTGCCAAAGACTTTAGCTTTGAAGCAAGCCTTTTAATAGAAGGCGAAAATCAAATTCAAATTGTTAGTACAGATATTGCAGGAAATGCGTCCATTTCAGTAACCCTGAGTATTATTAAAGACACTACACCACCTTTTCTTTCCAATTTCACGCCACAAAATAATAGAAGAATAGACAGATTGATGTTTCAAGTTTCGGGTATTTCCAACGAACCACTTAAAGAGATAGAGGTAAACGGGCTTCGACTTTCTCTAGATCCATCCGCAAAAACTTTTATTGGAAGCTACGTAGCCGCTCAAAATGGAACCGAGACTCTGAATTTCACCGCGAAAGATTTAGCAGGCAACTTGGCAAATGCGACTGTTATTATAAATATCGACAACAGACTTTTGATTCCTGAACTTGTTAGTATTTCTCCAAATTCTGACCGAGAACATTTAAATATAGTCGGTGCTGCGGGAAGTTTACGATCCAATGTATCCGTTTCAGTAAGTGCTGGGCTTTTGGGATTTAATTCGGATTCAGGTGAATCTGCTTCTGATGGAAGTTTTTTACTAAAGCTTACTCCATTCTCCACAGCAACTTTGAAAGTAAAAGATCATCAGAACAACGAAGAGGCCACTCTCGAACTTAGTTACCAAACTATCACCAGATTATCTGGCTTAGTCAAAGACACCCAAGGGAACCCGCTTCCTGGAGCGTCAGTAAAGATTTCTTCAAGCAACATTGTGGTGCAAACTGATGGATCTGGAGTTTTTAATATTAATAGTCCTATCATAGGAGATCAAACTTTAACGATTGATGGCTCAACGATTCCTCAGACTGTTACGGGTCCTAATCGAAAGTTTTCTGCAACGAAAATTCAAATCAATATTGGTCTTGGCCAGGAAAATGTTTTGGAGCGACCAATATTTTTGGCTCCATTATATTTAGACGGATCAGAAACGATTGTTTCTAACGGCCAAGCAGCAACAGTTACAAATCCTGCTGCACCCGGAGTACAATTAAATATTTCTTCTAACTCTGCGGTCTTCCCGAACGGAGGAAGCAATGGGGCGATAAATATCGCAGCAATAGAGGCCGACAAAGCTACAGTTCCGGTTCCACAAAATATCGTTCCGAAGAACGTTATTGCACTTGAACCGTCAGGCCTCAAATTTTCGACGAGAGTTCCAGTTACACTTCCAAATGATTACGAACTTCCTGCTGGGGTAGAAATGTTTATCCTATCAATGGATAGCTCTAAAGGGACGTGGTCCGTTGACGGAACCGCAGTGGTATCTGAAGACGGAAGTACAATTAAGTCAAAAGAAGGAGAAGGAATTTCGCATTTTAGTCTGATTTATGCAGTTCCCGCCAAACCAATAATGGCAGCCGTGGACAACCCGAAGCTGGGTGGAATTGACATTTCGCAAGGCTCACTAACTACAAAAATTAGCCTTCCTAGTTGGAAATCGCTAGGTGTAGATGTTGCTCCAAATTTAATTTACAAAAGTAACTGGGCGAATCCTACCGCGTATGTATCGAATTATATAGATGTACCAAAACAAGAATACACAATTTCAAAGGAAAACTCATCTTCTTCTTCTGAGATCAAAGCCATCAAAGGGCGATACTGCGAAAAATTTTTAATGGTCACAATTAGATGTTATAACACTTACGATGAATATGTTCTTTCCGCTGAAGCGAAGGACACTTTGGATTTAACTTCGTGGTACCAACCTGAATCGATTAAATCACAATTTTTTGTGGGAAATCTAACTTCGGGGCCAATTCAATTTATAGACAATACGACTCAGGATTATAATACACCCGGGGCAGATCCGAGTGCTATATTATCTGGCCCTGTTTTTACTGGTGGCTTCGGCTCTGGAATTGTAAACTACACTGGGATTCCTAATCGCTCGTTGATTTCGTACGCGGTCCCTTTAAAAAATAATTCAACTGGAGAGTATCTAGCTTCAGGAATTTATCCGACACTTACCAGATTTGAACTTAAAATAAAAAACATGATTTTAAGGTCTACGACAAGCTATCGTGCCTCATCTAGAATTTTTTATGATTCTAAATTTGCGGAGTACAATCAATCTAATGTTACCTATACTAGCGAAACTACAAAGACGTCTTCAGTTTTGGATCAGGTTTTTCCATCAGACGTAGTTTCTCCTATTTTAGTTCAGAATAAAGTAAAATCATCTGCTGGAAGAGGCTGGCATTTAGGACTTACTCAAAGCATTCTAAGTCCAAATAGTAATAAAATACTTATTGAAGAATCTTCTGGAGAGCTGGCCACTTATGCCGTGAACAATACAATCTCTTCACTATATAATTCAACAAATACGGGCGTAGATACAAACTATAGTTTCGACTACTCAAAATTTCCAAAGGTTGTTGGTGTATCGAAAGACTCTGCAAAAAATAACTATCTTGTTGAGTTAGATTTGAGTCAACCAAATCCAAGCCCCTCCCTTCTTGGTAAAATACCGCAAATTGAAGGGGGGATTCCGTACAATGCCTTGGAATCTGGTGACTGTATCGAAAACGCAAGTGATGTTGTGAATAATCGATTCTATACCTATAAGTCTCAAGCCCAACTAAAAGGAATAGTGAGGAACTCAAATGGAGATATCTACGCTGTAAATTCACTCGAGCACAGTTTGTTTAGTTTTAAAAATGGTGTCTTTACAAAACATATCGGGGCAACAGGACAAGTAATAGACTATCAACCCGACTTCAATGCGGTGCCAGACTATTCAATAGACTTGCAGTGCCAAGCAATGTCGGGAGATAAATGCGAGAAGCATATACTAAGCCCTTACAACTGTAGTTCAGTTTTTTGCAGCCCAAAAGGTGGTTGCTCTGGATATCCTAAAGATATTGCCTTTGGGGAATACCCAACTTATAATTCTTCTGGAATTTTCAATCCGTCTTCATTGACGATTGCGCCAGATGGCACCCTTGTTATTGCTAACACTGGCAATAACATGGTCAAAAAAGTCGATCTAGTTAACAATTCGGTAACTACCATCGCAGGTGACGGAAGTAATTTGGATCAAGGCGACGGAGTACCTGCACTGCAGGGAAAAATCTTCCACCCAGTCAGCGCAGTCTATGATAATAATGGAAACTTATATATTTTAACTCAAAACGGCTATATTCGAAAAGTTGATTCAAGTGGTTTTATGACTCATTTCGGAGGGGTGCCGCCGGCTCAAGGGGGCGCAGTATTCGAAGCTCCATTTAAATCTATGCCGCTTTATCAACCGTCTGACATGGTATTTGATAAAACTAATCAATACCTATATGTTGCAGATACGGGAAATCATAGAATTGTCCGATTTGACCTAAACACTGAAGTTGCAAGTACCGTTGCGGGAACTGGAAGCTGCAATACAAACCAAGTTAACGACAACGTTGCCGCACTAAATTCAAACTTGTGCAGCCCAAAATATCTTGGGTTAGATTCAAATCAAAATCTTGTGTTTGTGGATACTGGTCACAACAGAATTAGAAAAATAAATTTTAATTATACAAATACTGGAACGCTAGCCTTCTCTCCTAATTCAAAAGATGGTTCTGTACTATATAGATATAACGATAATAGTTGGTCGCGTGTCCTACGCAACGGAACAGTTACTTACTTTAACTTGAAAGGCCAACAGACAAAATCTGTAGATCGAATTGGAAATCAATTAGTTTACAGCTATAATTCAGACGGAAATTTAAGCGAAATCAGAGATTCAATTGGGCAGATTACTCAGCTTAACTATTCTGGCGGTTTACTCTCATCTATCCAAGATCCGGCAGGACGAACTACTACTTTTAGCTACTCATTCGGAAATTTAAATGCTGTGAATTTTCCTGATGGGACAAGTCAAAGTTTTGAATACAATAGCGAAGGCCTTCTAACAAAAGAAATAAATCAGCGGGGAAATTCTAAAAAATATTCATACAATGAATACAATCGCCTTTCAGCAATAACAGACGAGGCAAATAAATCAGTACAAATAAATGATGTTTTGAGTGGTTCGATGTCAAATAACTATACGGGACAAAATATCGGAAACTTAAACAGTCAGGGCCAGGGACCAACACAGTTCCATGATCGTATTATTGACGCTAAAGAAGTAACTTCGGAGGTCACTAGCGATTTCAACGGTAACATTGTTAAAATTAAAGACGGTAAAGGTCAAATTACCTCTATTGAACGGGATTTAGATGGATACACTAACAAAATCATCTTCCCGGATCTATCTGAAATTGTATTTGAATATGACCCGGTGACGAAAGACTTATTGAAAAAGTCTGATTCCGGTACTGGAATCACGGAGTCACAAACGTTTAACCAATACGGCCAGCCTACTTCGAACACTAACGGACGAGGTTTTACAAGATATAGACAGTATGATTCTTTAAAAGGCCTTTTGCTTCAGGAGAGCGCGCCAAATTCGCAACTTAGATCTTTTTCTTACAACAGTTTCGGACTCCCGATTACTTCGACTAGAACTATTTCCGGAAATATTACCGAAACCACCACATATGAATACGATTCAAACGGGAATCAAAGTAAAATATTGTTTGCCGATGGTAAATCTGTATCGTTCCTGTATGACAGCGCCGGAAATGTTACTCAGCGAACTAGGAGAATTAGTTCTACGGCAGAAGAGGTTACCAAATATAGCTACGACAAATTTAACAGGTTAACCCAAGTCACTTCTCCTAAAAATGAAATTACCGAATACACATATACTAACACTGGTAAGCTATCAAAAATAATTGATCCACAAAATAGCCAAACCATTTTTGAGTATAACGAAAGAGATCTGCTTTCCAAAAAAACGGAGCCAGGGTCGAAAATATATACTTATACTTATGACGAAAACGGAAATCTAAAATTTGAAACCGATCCTAACGGGAATTTTAAGTCTTATTCCTTAAACGAACTGAATCAGATAACTAAGATTGAATTGCCAGATGATGAAATGATCTTTACTTATTCGGCCAAAGGAGAAACAATCTCAGTTTCAAATCATTATTCCACAATCTCTAAAACTTTTGACACTAAAAGTAGAGAACTTACCCATTTGGTTTCGGGAAAACCTAGCCTCGGTTCCTATCCCGCAGTTAACTTAAGTTATTCATATGACCAAAATGGAAATATGGAAACTATGCAGTCCGCTCCAATCAGTTTAGCTTTTTCATATGATCAGTCGGATAGATTAAAACAGGTTTCCAATTCGTTTGGAGACACATTTAATTTTGATTTCGATTTATCCAATAAAATTACGCGAATTTCGCGCCCCGGATCTATTTCAAATTTCACGTATAATTCTGGTGGAGCGCTTGAAAATATTGTTCATTCAAATTCATCTGGCACAATTGATTATAGCCAGTTAAGTTATGATCAAAGAAATTTCCCTGTTCAAAAACGAAGTATTGCTGGCAGCATCGACTACGGTTACGACACCAACGGCCAGCTTATTTCAGCGAATTCTTCTCAGCAAAGTGAATCGTTTTCCTATGATGAAATTGGAAATAGAGTTTCGGATCAAACCGGTAATTTTATCTATGAGCCGGTCAGAAAGATCATTGAGCAAGACTATCAGTTTATTTACACTCACGACAGCAACGGTAATTTAATAGGTAAATTCCCCAAAGACAATTTGGGTGACAAATACAATTATCTATATACTTCGATGAATCAACTCAAAGAAGTGAGGATTTCAGGCCAAGACAACTCTGTAAAAATGATTGCTCTGTATTTTTACGATCCCCAAGGAAGAAGGTTAAAAAAACAAATTACCAACTATATAGATTCTTCGAAGTCGTTTTCTCGATCTTACGTTTATGATCGAGACAGCATAATAGCGGAATACAATGATTCGAATAATCTATTGGCCACCTACACGCATTCGAACTTAAGAACCGATGACGTACTTTCCGCAAATATTACCAGTTCTGGTCAATCTGCAAATCTTGCATACTCTGCTGGAAAATATTTTTATCTTAAGGATAATATTGGTTCTATTGCTAAAGTCGTTGATTTGAGTGGAAGCGTTATACAGTCTTATCAGTATTCCGCTTACGGAAAAATTGTTGGAATATTTGACGGCGGAAATAACTCAGTGATTTCAAATCCAAAAATAAACACGTCCTATACTTTTAGTGGGCGTGAATTTGATGGCGAAACTGGGCTATATTTTTACAGAGCAAGGATGTATGACGCGAACTTGGGTCGTTTCCTCCAGAAGGATCCAGATCCAGGTAAAATCAATATGCCTAACAGCTTAATCAATAAATATTCGTATGCGGGAAATTCTCCGTCTCATCTAGTCGATCCATCTGGAAAGTTCTGGTTCTTCGTGGTATTCGCATTGGTGTCTGCAGCAATTACTACTTACTATCAGGTAACTTTTGGAGGCCTAAAAGGTAATCAAAATATTCTTAACACCTTTGTGATGAATTTTGCTGTAGCACTTGCGATGGGAGCATTTACCCAATTTGTTCTCGGGGTGAACTTCATACCTCCACTCGAGGCCCAAGGGCTTGGGTATGCGATTGGGACAGGTATAAACGCAGGAACTACGAATTTTGCTATTAACGTGGGTTGGGAAATTGCTCACAATGCAATCGGAATCCCTAGAAATGAAACTACAGCTATTGTTGGTTGGCTATTCTTCTCGGACGTGTATAATTGGGATACGGGAAGTAAAGAAAGAGTATTTGGCTTACCCGATAGTATTTTTGACAAATAGTAAGGATATAATGAAAAAAACCATTTTTGCCGTTTATATTATGCTGCTATCGGTGGGTTGCGGACACATGTTTGCAAACTCTATGGGTAGCGCTATTAGAGATTCAAAATATATAATAGTAAAAGATGTCAACGACTGCAAGCTGCTTGGAACAGTATCGACTTGGTATGCTCCAAATTCTAAAAAGAGTGAGCATGCTGCCATAGCGGCAATAAATGTTCTTAAAAAAGAGATTGCAAGGTCCAAGTTTGATTCCACCAATGCAATTTTTAATATTCATATGACAGACAAAGATTTCCCTTTGGCAAAGGGAGATTTGTACAGCTGTAGCGAAGAAACTCTAAGTAAGTACAAATCGCTTCAAACCGATCGAGACTATCTATATTCATTGATTATTTTTGATTTAAAGAAAGACGACATGCCAACGAAACCACCAGAATATTAAACTTTGTATATATATTGAATTCAAACATTTTTGGGCCTTTGCAAAAGGCTCTTTCAATTTCATGCGTGAGTTTTTTGAATTTTTTTAATATAAAATTATCCAAGACGCTGACAAAATATAGCCGTTTATTCTATGGAAATTAGCCGGTTCGTAATGTGCGTTGTGGTAACTCAAATCAACGTCGTTGCTGACTCCAATACTTAAATCCAAAGCCGTATTATTATTGCCCAAGAGTTCGCCTATCTTATAAGACCTGACTCCGACTATAAAAAGATCGTTTATCAGATTATACTCTAGCTTGTTATGAAGCTTAAATGCATCTTCGTCTCTGAAAGCATATTGAAAGTATCGAGAACTTTTTATTCGCTCAGCACTAAAATAGTAGATAGAGTTGTTTTTTTCCATGGAAAGGAGCGCTTTGCCTCCATAGCGCTCTCCTGGAAAAAGTACGCCTCCATACATCGCCACCACTGCTACTAAGAAGGATTCATTTTTGTAAAGGTCGTATTGTAAATTGAAATTTAAAGAAAAATTCAAAAAAACAACTCGCGTTGGGCCAAACTGTATGCCGCCTCTTAAGTCTTTGAGTAAACCGGCTCCTGCGCTAATAGCATATGTTGGAAGTTCTTTTACGGTGACCTCCGTTCCATCTATAGAGCTATTCACTTTTTCTTCAATACCAGAAGTCTCAAAATCTATTTGAACAGATTTTCTGGGTTCTACTTCAGGCCAAAACATAATTTTGACTTGGTTATCATCTAACCTATAAGCCAAAGAAGACCAACTAGGGCTTGAAAATAGTACTGATATAAGAAAGACGGCTATTCTAATATAGTTGCTAAACATACTTAAACTATATTACTTTAGTAATAAAAACCTCAACCGTTATATTAGAAAAATGCAGGTTGCAAGAATGTCCCAAGATGAAAAAACTCTTTGGGGCCATGGAATAATATACGGTGGAATGATAATGATTTTTTAATTGGGGAAGACTTGAGAAAAATATTTTCAATTGTTCTGGCTTTGTCCGTTAGTGGATGTGTAATAACTGGTCCAACGAGATTGGAAAGAATTGCCGTGGCCGATCTTGAATATATGGATGGGATTTCAGCTGTTATCGAAGTTGAAGACAAAACAGGGATTGCAAATCACGATTTCGATTACATAGATATTAAGAAAACAATAGAAAATGAAGTAATAAGACAAAATAAGAGAGGAAACGAATTGTCACAAAAATCAAAGTTGAAGTTTACATATTTAAAATGTGAAACAACCGGACACTTTCCATCTGATTCAAATCAGTTAAATATGGTAATTCGGATTTTTTCATTTGGTATTGTTGCTACGGGAGATATTAAAAAATGCCCTTCTTTATTAGAGATACAAGATCCAACAACGGGTGCAACGACTTCCAAGTATGAAACTTCTGTTGAAAATAAGCAAGGCGGAAGTATTTTTGAGTATCTTGGGAATCTATCCGAAGTTCGGAAAGAAAATAGAGTACTTATCCCGATGAAAAAGCTACTTTTAGACTATCAGGGCGTAATCAAAAAGTAATTATCAAAAATTTATGGAAATCAATACTTGAAAATAATATCTATAGTTCCACCCTACGAGCATATGATTGGAAACTTTTTTGGGCATTCCGCACTCCAGAATTAATCGTTGTAGCAACTCCCTTAGCAAACTCCAGATCGCTGTTGCTGTATCTCATGAAGACTTTCATCGGCTTTCTTTTTCAAGAATTTTAAGAACTTCATCTGGAATTTTTTTGGAACTGATTGTTGGTTTGGTTGAATCGTAATCACCAAATGATTTTTTTAAAAGAGCAACCATGACCGGACTAGCTTCTTCCTCTGTAAAAGAGTGACTTTTTAAAACCTTGGCTCCGTCGAATAACCTATCTTTTATTTGATAGTCGGATGTACTTAATCTGCCCCAGGAACAGACAGACCAAAATTTATAAAGATTGATTCCTAAAACTCTAATTTTATCTGCGTTTGGACTTTGCGCTTCAATCACTTTTAGAAGATCAAAACTGGCCGTTCCAGCATCGAGCAAGGATGGATGCTGTTGCCACAGTTCAAATGAAGCTGAAAATGCCGCACTTTCTCCTATGTCCCAGATTTCCTTTGAAAGTGCATCTCTACAAGCACGTCTAAATAGGTTGTAAGCCCTATGTGAGGCACCTGAAAGAAGACACGAAAGTCCTTCGTAATAA
Source organism: uncultured Bdellovibrio sp. (assembly GCA_963932905.1). Lineage (GTDB taxonomy): Bacteria > Bdellovibrionota > Bdellovibrionia > Bdellovibrionales > Bdellovibrionaceae > UBA2316. The sequence continues at coordinate 43,186 of CAWVRN010000011.1, read as the reverse complement.
TCCAGGCGAGCAGACCATCTATCCGCCAGGGTACTGTCAATGTCACTGACGATATTTCGAGTAATCTCAACAACTTTTGAAAGAATGGGAGACCAAACCGAAGGTTCCTTTTTAGCTCTGTTTTCAAATGGCACAAAGAAGCCTTGCATATAGGCTGCTTCATTTTTTGCCGCAGGTATCGGCTGATACTGCAACAATTTTTTTATAAAAAGAGATACCTCATATTCGTTAAAATCCTCTGGAGATAAGAGTCCAAAAAGGTCGAACCAATTTATAATTAGCGTATTTCGATCCATCTCTACAGTGACATCAGAGTAAATTGCACTTTTTAGCGCTTCTATTGCGAGGCCATTTTCACCTACGGTTTTTGCAAAGTTTGAAATTACTTGATAGGTAATTACTCCACCAGCTTCAGGTGTCACTTCAGATTGAATTGTTAAATAGAATTGTCTTTCCGGTAAAGGGAAATTCATGCCTGGATGGGAAAGTGACTCTCCCGTGATGTCGTGTTTGGATCTAAGCATTTGTGCCAGTAGTAAGCGTAAAGAGGGACCTGCTTCAGATTTCTTATCTTTATGGAACCATTCGGCCAAACGAAATCCAGTCTTAATTCCTTCAGCATAGTTTTTCTTAGAAATGTGAAAGGCCGCTAAAGCCCCCAATGCTCTACTGCCTTGATCATAATTTTCAACACTGATAAATTTAGCTATCGATTCTGTGAAGTTGGTTATGATTTCGTTTTCATCGGTACTCGCAAAACCGATTTTGTACTGGTTCCAAGCTAAAAATGACTCAGACTCGTTTGGCTCTAGTTCGGAAGACTTTTTGTAGTATGCGATCGAACCTTGATGGTCTTTGGTTCCCCATACTGTGTCAGCAAAATGTTGATAGAAAGTTCCACCCAGTTTATTTGGATCTTTGCCTCTATCAGCAATGCTTTTCTCAATTTTTAAAATCAGCCCCAATGCTTCTGGATATTTATCTGTATTTGAAAGCAATGATGAACGAGCAAGCTCCAGAAATAGGTTGCTGCTTGGAATGTCCACACGCAAAGAAAATATATTCTTTTGCAAAAGATCATCATTTCTAGCTGCATACCCAATAGATATAGCCACTTTCACGAGATCAGAAAGTCTCTCAGGATAAAGTCGTTCAGCTAAAACTGAAAAACTAAAGGTCCTTAATTGATCAATTTTAAGTCGAGTGATTAAGCCCGGAAGTATTTCATACACTTCAAATTTTGGGCCGTCGGGAGGAGCTTTTGACAGATAGTCCAAGTAGGTGACCAGTGTTTTTACGGGGTCTTTCATTTCGCCAAGGGCAAGGACTCTGGAGCTCAGCACAGCCATCACAAGATATCGCTTCATTTCCTCAACACCATCAAAGTCAACTTTGATACTTTGTATTTTTTCAACATCAATTTCTTCGAGGTACTCAGCGGATTCCTTCAAATTGTTTAAACTTGCGTGATGATGTCCCATCATTAATCGAAGTGAGCAAAGGGTAAGATAGTCCATCCCATCTAATGTTTTGTTCTTTAAGAATTTGAAATAAAACAACCTATCAAGCGTATATTTAAGATTTAGCTCTCTATTTTCATCGTTGTTGCTTATCCCATTTAGAAGGAGCAATGCAGAAGCAGCGGCTTTTGGAATATTGTCTGCCAGTATTAGGTAGAAGATGCCATCAATCCAATGATCGGCATATAAAGTTTTACCTTCAAACTTGAGCAATGTATTTGCTGCCGCAATGAAAGTTTCATTTTTTTCGGTGGTGCCAATTTTTTTGTTAGCGACCTCTTTGAAGGCAGGGCTTACTTGCAATCCACCTTCAATAGATCCCTCCAATACGGCTGGACCAATTTGTTCAGAAAGGTTGGATACGGTTGTGTGAATCTGTGGTTGGACATCTTTTCTAAGAGCATCAAGAACAGATTGACTCGATTTTCCAGTTAGAATGGACAGTCGTTGAACAAAATTTTGCTGGTCAGGGGTTGTTAAAATATCCTGATAAAGGACGGATTTTATTTCATTTGATAATTCTGAGTCGTCAGCTTTTGGGCTCTCAATTTTATTTAAGATCAGTTTGGTGCGGTCACTATATTTTCCTGCCAGAGCCACTGCAAATAAGGGGTGGCCGTTACATTGGGACTGAAGAAGCTCAAAGTATTCGTCGGGCTTCGGGTCACTTACTAACAGGTTCTTTCGAGTGATGAGTTCCTTGAGTTCTTCACTTGTCCAAGCCGGAGCAACCGCCGCTGTGTCTAGTGACGAAACCGCTTGAGATAAATTTTTGTTTGTCATCAATACGATTGCAATTTTTGAAAGAAGACTCAGTGATCGAAGTTCTTTCAAAGCAAAGTCTAGTCTTTTGAGTTGGTTCAGGTTTAGAAAGTGAGCGTTGTCTATCACGAGATATAGGGGAGATATTTCTTTTTCTTGCAATCTCACGTTTGTGGAAACAAGGGCCTTAACTTTTTTAACCGCTTCGGAAACAGAAATAAACTGAGAGTATAATAAGATCAGAAGGGCATCTACAAAATCAGTATGCTGTTGTTCATCAATAGGAACCGACAGCCATTTGTACTTGTACTTTGCCTGGGTAATCGCTTCCCAGCAAAGGTTGGACTTGCCTATCTTGGGAACCCCAAGTAGCTGAACTATTTTGCCAAAGGGGTTCAAAATTAGTGGAAGATGCTTTGAGCATCTGGGTATTCCATTAAAGCTGGCAGGATGTTCTAAACTGAATCTCGTGTCGTCACCGAAAATCTCAGTTGCAATTTGCTGTTCAAGAAGAACTGGATCCGTGATCCCCGATGCTTTGAGAATTTGAAGTATATCTTTTGTGGGAAATCCAAACTTGTCGCCATAATCGATTACTGAGGCAAGAGCGTCCCGTTCGTCTATCAGAGTTTGATTTTCGACCACCTCGGGGAAAAACTCTTTAGAAAGTTCAAAGATGTCAGCTCTCTTCAGATTTCTTTCAATCCACGATGCCAAATCAGTACAAGTTAAAAGAATGATTCGAGCATTGGTTTTACTCGCAAAGTAGTCGATTATTGCTGTCTTAACATTTGGATAGTTGGCTGGTATCGGACGACTTGATGCGAGGATGATCTCAACGGGTCTTGCCATTTTCTGAATGGACTTCTCAGCATCTTCAATCGGTTTCCATTCGGGATACTTCTTCACGTCCTCTGGTGGTTTCCAGTAATCTTCACCAGTTCCGCATTCGGCACCAATCTGGTCGCCATTATCGAGAGTTTTCAAGAGATCAGGAACACCTGCTTTTGTTTTGCCCAATTCAGTATGACCGTTGCGAACAATTCCATCATACGACGGGCTATAAAGAGGCAGAAAGCGTAAAACAAACTCTTGGAATCGGCCCCCTTCCATACCTTCAATCTTTAACTCAATGACTCCTCGTTGAAATGAAGTCATCGGAAGGCACCTGGGAGATATTCTGTTTGTGTAAATAGGCGTGTTGTTGATTGGTGTTTAAAAATAAAATTCCCTCCAGCGCGAGTACCCCGGAGGGCGAACCTGTCCACTCAAAATGTGACGTTTAATTGCTCTATGTCAAGGCAGTAGCTGGTTTTTTTAGATTTTTTTGCCCCAGTAAAATTCTACTTACCATGTCTGTGTGTGACCGACTTTGGCGATTCTTCGTCAGAATTCCGAGCCGACTTAGGTCATCTGCAATTTTTCACAGCGGAAATCCTTATGATAGATACCTGCAGACCCTTTTGTCCACTTTGTTTTCGCCAAGACGCGGCGATAAGAAGTCTCTTACTCGCCTCCACCCAAATTTGGCTAAGAAGGACTCTCTCGACATTGTTTATTAGGACGTGGGACAATTCCAAATCGAATTAGACCACTCAGAAAAGCTTCTTTGCAAGAGCAAATTTCGACGACAATTTAAGTCGTCAATTTTCATTGAGCACGAGCCCATTTAAGCCTGGCCCATGGGACTTCCAAATCGGCGATATTGGTCCTATTACAAACCGTCAACCACACCAAAGCAGATACGGAAAATGTTTCAGGATGATAGGGCCAATTTAACAAAGTGGGATTATTTAAGAAGTTAAATATGTGGAGTACTAATATACGAGTTTCAAAAAATCAGTTACTCATTAGAAATAAAAAGTGCATCCTTACCGCTAAGATTACCGAAACAATTTTGTGAGTTCAATTGAAAGAGGACTAGCAAAATGCCCATTTCAAACTCTAGGGTCGCTATCCATTATTTTGAATATTCCGAGCACTTTATTTCAATCTTAGTAACTGTTTATAAAGATCACCTATGTGACAGTTTAAATGCTGGATCGAAGATGGTCAAAGCCGCTCGTAAAGCTGGGTAGGTCTGGCTTCTTCTGAAGGATCCAGATCTACTTTATAAAACTCTTCCAGAATCTCGCAGTCAAACTCTATTGTGTCCTACAATATATAAACTACTCTGAAGACGATTTGGTTTTTTTATATCCGGTGGTCGACTCCATACCACCTTAACTAGGCCGCGTTACAGGCCAGGCTGATTACACTTTTTCAAGGTCAACAATCAGTTTTGAATTTGTAATTTCAATAGGTTAACGCTGCGTATTAGGCAGATTCGTATTATTCATTTGATAAGGAGGATTTTTGCTTTTAACAACAAACTTCAAATGCAAAATAATATACTTACAAACTTAGAAATACACCAAATCGACCAGAAAATAGAACAAATTTCTATGAAGTGCGATTCTTTAAATTCTGAAATTTTCGAGGACTCTCAAAAGCTTGCTAGGTACGAAGAAATATTAGATTTTTATTTAGGCCTTCTTAATTCTTCACTTAAGAAAGCCCGTATTTCCGAATCAAATTTAAGGCTAATTAGCTAACCTCTGCGTCTGATTTTTTCTTTCTTTTAGTTTTATTCTTCGCATCATTAATTTTTTCAACAGTCTTTCTATGCGCTTCTGCTTTGGCTTGATTTGATGCCCACGCTTTAGGTCTACGCTCTAAGTACAATTCGTCAATTTCTTTACTTTTTGAAGAATCCAGTAGCAGTCCACCAAATATTTTTGAACACTCTATCGCCTTGATTTCAATTTTGTGATCGCGCTTCATATCAGCAATATATTCGTATGCTTCACCTGCAAAACGCCAAGCTACAAAAATGCCGGTCTTTTTCTTTTCTTTTGCTAGTGCTCCGAAAAACTTTTGTATATCAGGTCTGCCTGCTGCCGTAGTATTATGGTTTTTAATTTGTATTGGAAGTCCCTCACTAGTCCAACCGTCGATACCGCCGTCACCTGATTTCTTTTCGTTTACTTCCCAGCCCATAACTTCACATACGATTTCTGCAAATAGATGACCGTTCAAGTTTTTCAATTCTTTTTCAGACTGTGGAAGGTTTTTCGTTTCAAATTTAATACCTTCACAATCGAACAAAAGCCTTTCTGACATAATTTTTACAGCAACAGGAGAAACATCGCCCGTAATAAAAGTTCTACCTAAATCGGCGCATACTTTGGCAGTGGTCCCACCGCCTCCAAAACAATCTAGCACAACATCACCCTTTTTTGAACCAGTCTCAATTATTCTTCTAATTAGAGCCTCCGGTTTCTGCGTAGGATAGCCCAACTTCTCAGGCGACTTTTCTTGCAAAAATGGAATATCGGACCATTGATTAGTCAAAGGCACACCTTTTCTATCTTTAAGATAATTCTTTTTCCTAATTCTACCGTTCTTATCTTTTGGAAAAAGCAACAGTCCAAGTCGATCGAACTCTTTCATTTTTTCTAACTCAACTGACCAACCGTTCGGATGTGGTTTATAACCTTTATAATTATACACTAAGTTTGGCCGTGGACTTGGCGACCTTAAATCGGATGAAGTGTAGCGATCGCCATTAGAATCTTTACTTTTATATGTTTTTTCAATATAAGCCTCTTCGTAAGCGGCATAAGGGAGTTTGAAAAAGTATTCTTTTGTTTTTGAATAAAAGAATATTGTATCAGTCGCATTTGCCATTGTACGAGGCGCCTCTTCAGTTGAGTTACTACCATTTTTTCTCTTCCAGATTATTTCATTTCTAAAATTACTTTCATCAAATATGTCATCGAGAACACAACGTAATTTGTGAGATGCGTGCCAGTCACAATGCAAAAAGATACTTCCAGTTTTTTTCAATTTAGAATGAATCAACTCAATTCGTGGGCGCATCCATTCAATATAATGTCCAATTCCACCCGCGAATCTATCGCCAAAAGACCTAAGCTCGTATCCGTTACCCCAAATAACTTCATAGTTTCTATTAGAAAAAAATGGGGGATCAATGTAACACAAATCGACCGATTCATCTGGTACTTGCTGGAGCCAATCTAAGTTATCACCGCAAAAAATGTAATTTTTATTTTTATCAATTTTCATAAGTAGATTTTCGGAAGATCGTCTACTTTTTAAACGGTAAATTAGTCGTGGAAAGGTGCAGTGACTAAATAAAATTACTTTAACAGGACGTCACAACTAGACCAATAGATTAAGGCGTAAAAAACATTTCTGGTCATTGTACTTTTATTTATGAAGTCTTTATATCTTGCACCGAAGATCTAGATAATATCCGACGAATCATCTCCGGCTGCCAGCTCTTTCCACGATTTTTCGTCGGTACATTTATGCTGGTCAAAAACTCACATATTGTCCGATAGGACAGCCCACTTTCAGACATTTTTTTGATCGATTCTATAACTCGCTGCTCACCAAGATGTGTGATCAGTTTGCCTTCGACTTTTCTAAAACCATAAGGAGCTTGGGATGGATTCAATCCCGGCTCTCCCCGCTTTTTTCGCTTGATCCCAAATTCAATTAAACCCATGCGAACAGCCTCCCTGGAGGAAAGTATTTCAGCCGCAATTTGGGCTATTGAACACCCTTCAAGGACGTATTTTTGATGGAGGAAATGTTTGTCTTTCCAAAGTGGCTCAAAATTAATATCAATGGTGTCAATGACTTGCGCCTCTATTGTGGCTTTGGAGGAAACTTTTCGTCCCGTCGCGATCTGGCCCGCCAATCTTCTAAATTGCCCCCCAATAAACATTGAAAACGGACCCTTTCCTCGCAGAACTGATTAATTTAGGTTTACGGCTTAGGACACACTTGGGAGAGAATAAATTCTTGAGCACATTGCAGACCGCAAGCTGGGACCGGTTTTCCAGACTCGACATAATTTTTTACAAGTAACGTTTTTCCCACTTGAGTATGGCAGTTTGGTTTTACTTTCATTTCGCAAACTTGAGATAGAATGAAATCTTCAGCACACTGTGGACCGCAAGATGGCACAACCCCTTCTTTTACATATTCTGATACGAGTTGGGCTCGTCCCGCTGCTGTTGCACAACTAGATATATCTGACGCTAGCGCAGAAAATGAAGTCACAAGGGATAAACTCAAAATTAATTTAGTAAACATAAAATCTCCTATACCCGGCTCAGCCAGGTGAATAAATGGTTTTGGCCACTTTATCGTTATTGGAGAAAATTATAAACGTTTAGCCTCGTTATTTAGGTTAAGTGATTACCAACAGGTTAACAATGCCAATTAATTTGGACATTCAGGCACAGTTTTTCCATTTCCATTCGAGTTTACTACCGAGCCGCCGTCATGGGTTCTTGTAACCAAAGGATTCGACTCGACTTCTAACTGCATATTATACAACTTTGGCATTCCTGAAAAATTTCCACAAATTTCAACATTTGCTGTAGATTCTGATACTGTGCCAGAGTTATCGCCAACTAATCCGCCGAATGGAATTCTGGGCTCCAGGACTCCCGCGCTTGGTAGCGCTTTTTCGAATTTTTTCACTTCAATTTTTCCAGTAGAAGACGATTTTATGATTGAACCCGTTGGACGATTTGCGCCAACAAGTCCACCCACTATTAATACCGATCGAGAAGTTATATTTGATTTAGCACTGCTATTTTGTATAGCACCTTGATTATCACCAACTAACCCACCGACAATGCCTTCGCCGATAATTCTTGATGTCGCTGAGGAATCAACGATAATTCCTAAGTTATTTCCCACTAAGCCGCCCATTGAAGTCAGAACATTTGAAATTCGAGGGTTAGAAATATCTACATCGGCTGACGTGTTTTTGATTGTGCCGTAATTGTATGACACAAGCCCCGCCATGACATTGAGCTCCACATCCCAGGTAGTCTTGGTTACTTCAGCCGTTCGAATTTTACCACTGACCCGAACATTCGAGATACGACCGCTATTTTGTACTACGAGTAGTGCCTGTGATACAAAGTCGGCATTTTCTAATTGAAGATTTACTATCGAGCATCGTGTACACACATAACTAAATAAAGCCGTCATATGCGCTGGCTGTTGAAGGGCAGTTATTCGTCCCATTTTTGTAGAGACAACGGTCGCCGTTGGCCCAGTGATTTCATTTCTTTGGCCTAAATATAAATTTGATATCTTAAAACCATTGCCATCAAAAACGCCATTTAATACGCGTGCTTTAAACCCTCGGCCATCATCCCATTGGCGGGACGAAGTACAATCTAGGTCGCTCATCAAAATCCAACGTTTCTCTGGAAATTCCCAAGGTTCAAACTGATCCGTAACTTTTATGTCTTTAGGATCTAAACCGATTTTTTGTACGTCGTCGCACGTTTTAACTTCTACTTTTTCTAATCCACTATCGACGGTATCAAGTTTGTCCATTTCCGCCAAAAGCAAGTTTGTGACTTTGTAATCTGTTTGAGCACCGGTCTTTTCATAGATGCCCAGTAAACCTAAATATTCATGCAGGACTAATCGTTTTATGGCCATCGACTGAGTTGCATAACATTGGAAGCGCTGACGGCTTACTTTAATTTTTACGGAGTCCTTAAAGTTAATTGCGTCCCGTTCCTTTTCAAGGTTTTTCTCTGAAAGCACTTGTTCACATTGGGTTGACGGATTTGTTTTCAAATTAGATGGATTATCCTGATCGGATAATTCGGTTCCTAAAATCAAAGGGTAATCTTTAAATTCGATTTTTGCTTTTTGAATTAGCTCAGGTAATTGAGAACGAATTTTTTTAAAGATGGTCGCATCAACATGGCTAACCACCAATCGACGAAGATTTTTTTCTAATTCTTGAGCTATATATTTCCATTCCGCCTCAAGTCCATTGCCACCACCACCAATGTTAGTGCTGCCACCATAAGATTTTGAACCGTCGCCTTCAGGAGCTGGTGGGGTGTCTGCCGCTGGGCCACCGGGATCAGATTTTTTCGGTGAACAACTTAAAAAAAGCAATAAGGTTAAAGAAAAAATAATCCATCGCCATAAGCTCATTTTTTCGCCTCGCTTTTTGTTAAAGGGAAAAATTGAATATTCATTTGATAAACATCGTTACATTGACCTTCAGTCAAAAAATCGGCCATTTGATTTTTAAAATCATTTATTAATTTTTTAGCTTCTTCAACTTTACGAGCATCAATGGAAAAAGTAATACTGGAAATATCTCGACGAATAAAATCGGATGCTTCTTGAGAATTGAGGTGGTCTTTGGCTTTTTCAATCATTTGTTGATGAAAATTTCGGATAGTACTGGCCGGCGCACTGGTGGGAATCGCAATGTGCTTGTTAGTTTTTTTCAGAATACCTTTTTCTTTTTTTAGCAGTCCTAAGCGGAGCAACCTATCTGTTGCATCCTGAACAACTATTGGCGAAATTTGAAGGCGATTAGCAATCCAGTTAATGTCAGATTGAAAATTACTACATGTCGTTAGGTCCAAAATAGCTACATTATACCAATTACTGAAAAATTTGAATTGGTCGACTTCCATCGCATAAATATCCTTGCGCTCACGTCGATTAAATAAAAGATTCTCTAGATCTTCTGAAGAATGTGAATCGGATGGTAGACTTGATAAAGCTACCGCACGCAAGAACTGACTGCTTTGCCGTTCTGACATGTCCAGGGCAATAACTATCTTTTTAGCGCGATCTAGAGAGAGTTTTTTCTTACCGGCAAGAAGCATACTTACAAAGGCGGGACTAACTCCAATGTCCCTAGCAAAAGCACGCGAAGAATATCGAGAATTCTTTTGTATCTTTTCAGTTAAGCATCCTCGAAGAAACTCGACGACTTGATCTTTGGGGGAAATAGCTTGTGCACTCATCAGCTCTATAGGATGCAAGTTACATACAGCTTTTTAACCATTAGGTTAACCCCCAGTTAACCTAATCTAGACAATTGCCAAAAATTGTAATTCGTTGCAACTATTCAGTTTTGAGGAACAACGACAAACTTATCTCGCAGACTAAGTTTTTTCATCGCAAAGGCGATATCGGAGTCGGCGCTGGCAAGAAACTGATACTTTGACTGAGTAAGAAGGTTCACGATCATCGCATCCGCTGAACCGATACCTGTTTTTTCAACGATGGCTATGGCGTCGTTCCAGCTGAGTCCATTTTCAAGATGAGCGGAATCTTCAGAATAACGAAGGGTTAAAAAATTGATTCCAAAATCTTTTTCGACCCAATCCCATTCGGCAGCAAGTTTACCTTTGAAATAGTCCTCACAGAACCAGTCCCAGAGGTCTTGCGTCGGTGTTGGACTATATTTTGTTAGCAAATTTCTGATTTGCTCAATTTCATCATCATTAATTTTAAATAGCAGATTAGCAGTTTCTTTACCGTCGGACCTAGTTTTTAAGGATCGAAGTTTATTGTAAACTTCAACGGGAAGATCAGTACCAGCGTCGCTGAAGAGATCAAGAAGCGCGTGAACAACAACAACCTTGCGAGCTTGATTGATGAACTCCGAACGAATATTCACGTTCGTATAGAGCGGAACTTTTTCATCGATGATGGGCACTAGACTTCCAAATCGCGTGAACTTGTGGGCTGAGCGATTTTCTTTTTTTGATTTTCAGATTGCTGGCGTTCTTTTTTTGCCTTCTTCTTTTAAAAAATCAGAGATGCGCTTACTCACGGGCTGACGATAGGGTTTTTCAAATCTTTTAGCCGCGTTTTCAACTGCGCTTTTCTTTCCCATTTTTGGTTCAGCCACAAATGATCCTTAACCGATCAAGGCGTCCTTAACCGCAAATCGCGATGAAAGAGTTTCCTCCGCAATTTGGGCGGTGGAGCGGCCATCTTTGAAGTACTTTCCTTTGAAACGAGTTGATTGTTTTTGGCACCAAATTTCGCGTTCAGAGAGGGGCGATGTTCGAGTTGTTCCGCAATAGATACGAAATTACCACCCTAATTTTTTGAATTTCAAAGCCGTATCTAAAATAGCTATTATCTTTCAATTGGTGATTGTTTTTCATGATATAATACAACTCGGCTGGATCTGGGAGTTGTTGATTTTTTGCGGCGTAAACGCGTTGAAGATAATTTTTAAGTGTCTCAAGATAAGCTCGTTGTGCCACGATTTCTTCATCAATCTGATGGCTTTTTTCGATCAATCTAAGAGTATCATGGATATCAGAGAACATAACTCCCGGTATTTTTCCGTAGAGTACCCTTGCCACTTCATCCCGCTTATTTTCATTTGAAAAATTCTTTTTCAGTAAAGCGCAATCGCTTTCAAGTTCGGTTTTATTTTTTTCTAGACTTGTAACGAATTCCAATCTTCTTTGAAATTCACTATACTTTTCTCTGTAAATATAACCCAAATCATAAAACTCAGTTCCTTCTAACAATCCTCTAAAGTAATCGGCAGTATCTACCAACTTTTTTACTTTTGCTCGATCATCATCTGAATATCTTTTCCTATAGGCAGTGACAAAAGTGTCAAAACTTTTGAACCCATCCGGATTTGCTTGATATGATCGCCATACACCTTGCCAAAATTCAATATGCATTTGTATCATTTCTTTAAATTGTGAACAGAGTTGCGGATTCGAATAGTTCTTCTCAAAGACTTTGCAAATTGCTTGAGAAACATGATCATCTTTTATTTTTTCAAAAGATTCTTTAATTTCTTTTCCACTCTGGCCAACATAATATGGATAGATATAAGGCTTCATCTTTTCTTCAAAGTATACTTTTGCGCAGTTTCGTTCACCAAAGTTTTGAACTAAAAAATCGCAAGCATATTGGTAAAATGAATTATTTTGATACTCCGTTTTTAAAGTAGCCATCGATCCATGTTGAGTTTTTCCATCTGAATTAATTTCTAAATACATTTTTTTCGCCAATGAATTCGCAAATACTTTGTTGTAACTAGGATCAACAACGTGATCCGACAGATTATTTACCAAAAGTACAGGAATTTTAATCTGCTCCGCTAGGCGGGACATGGCTTTTTCAAGAGGTTCTTCTTTCATGCTTTGGAAATCTTGGTATGGACTGGGCTCAACGAGCTTGCGATCTAAAAGTTGACTTGCAAAGTTTGCGACCTCACAGCCCATGGCAACAGAAATTCCTTTAGGGGCATCCATTCCAATAAGCTTAGCCAGAAAGCTTAGTGAAGATGCTTCTTTAACAAAGTATTTACCTAAGCAGGTTGCAATATCAATTCGCTTGTGAACTTTTAAAGCAGGTTCAAGTAATATGACTCCATCAACTATTTTTGGAAAGTTAATTGCAGAATATACTGCCAGCAGGCCCCCAGTCGATTGGCCTATAACCACCACTCTGTCGCTAAGTGATTTTGCAACTCTAATCGTATTTTGAAGAGCTTCAATCCAATCTTCCTTTGTGGCTTCTTTGATTGGTTTGTCGATATTTCCTTGTCTATAATGGCCAGGCAATGTTAACAGTACCGCGTTTGCGTCCGATCCGTTTTTATCCATGCTATTAAAGAATGAGTTGAACTGATGGGCGCCACCGTACAGACCGTGAATAAAAACGAGAGTTGTTTTTGCTTTTCTAAGCTTCGAAATATGATAGACGCTTTCTCTGAATTCAAATGTTCTAAATTCACCCCAACTGATTTCATATCCTGAATTTGCTTTCAAAGAATCTAGGGTATCAATGACGTCTAAGTAGCCGGGTTTATTTTGCGTCCACTGAACTTCATCATATTTCAAATAGGTTTCATCAGCCCAAGACAAGGCGCCGAAGCAAATTATCAATAAATTTAAAAATATTCGAAGTTTCATTTTCATATTCCAGTAAGCTCAAATTTGTTAGACAGGTCCCGAGCTATCCAGTTTTAACGAGATAATTTGAATCTCAACTTTAAGGAAAGTGAGGTGCAAGCCGTAAGCCATTTCATAAATGAAAGGTATTTCAAAATGAGACAGAACTTAGCTGGGCCAAATTTTTAAATAGCGCGCGGCAAATACAGCCTGCTATTTCTCCAGAGTTTGCCATCACTGTTGAAAAAGTCTTAGGGACAACCGTTGGAATGTGGGTTCGAATACAAGCCGAGTATGATCTGGGGGTAGCACACTATTTATTAGACGGTTTTCGTTTAAAAAATGTGTTTTGCATTTGATCGGCCTTTATCTGGAAATAAATTGGTTCGCCAGGACTAACGATACCACTAAGTACGTCTGTTTTTGCAATTTGAAATTTTTGGCCCTGGCAAAGCACTGTGAGTTTTTCTTTTTTTACGGCCTTTACGATTCCAGTAAAATAGAAATTTTCCATTAAGGCGGCGTGATTTTTTTGTGAAAATAAACTAATCAAAAGTACGATACAGATAAAAATTTTCATTTTACATTTCCTTCTTCTTTGGGAATCAGTTGAATTGAAGGAGAGACTACTGTTTTCATTGTGCAGTTCATCGCACTACCCGACATATTTGCACAGGTATCAATATTGACTATATCGCACTTGCCGTTAAAAGCCGCAGAACATAGGACGCCAGAATCACCTTTAATCCAAGTATCAATACCAGCAGGATACTTATCTATTATTGTTCTCCAATCTGAAACGTTTCTAAGTCTATCTTTGTGGATGAAGTAGCAGGAAACTTTCCCCACACAGTAATTTGTCATTTTACATTTGGGAAAAAAATTTATTTCTTCAAGTGGGGCATCCCCAAAAGCAGAGCAGCCGCGGGCCTCAAAATTTGGATCACCTACCCACATTACTTCTGAATAGGAAAATAGACTAATAAATACAGCTCCGAGCAAAATTACGATAGACTTCATAGATATATAGTAACCCGAAAATAATATGAAATCCGTAAATCATTTGCGAACTGAGCCGATAGTCGAGGCTCTATTCAGCCACCCCTTCAAAAACAGCTACTTTATACTACCCAATAACTAACTTTTTAAATTAAGATTCTCTGCGGCTTCTTTCAGTTTCATGACTGCCACGGAAAATCCTTTTATAAGGATCGGAATCTGAATTTCCAAATGATTTTTGTTTTCTTGGCGACATGTTTTTTCAACTTGAAAAGCTAAAGACGAGAAATCGGTCAAACCAAGTAAAAGACTAGTTGATTTAATTGTATGCGATTCCATTAAAATAGTTTTGAAATCAAAACGCTGAAACGCCTTTTCCAATTTGTTCAAATTCTGAGGAGTCGTCATTACAAACGTATTAATTAAATCTTTCACTAATCCATCATTGTAGGTGTTTCTTAGTTTAACTAGAGCATCTGAAACCGCTAAAACCTGACTATCAGATTGTTCAGGCATTAAGTTTTCTGGGTCAATGGGAAGCCAACGTAAAAGAATTCTTTCTAAATCGTTTTGGTCAATCGGTTTAGAAATATAGTCGTTCATTCCGACCTCTAAACACCGCTCGCGATCACCTTGCATCACATTTGCCGTCATTGCCACAATAGGAATCTTTCTTATGCGCGGAGTTTCACTTTGTCGTATTTTTGAAGTGGCTTCAAATCCATCCATTTCTGGCATCTGGCAGTCCATCAAAATGATATCAAATGGAATTCTATTGAGAATCTCAATAGCTTCAATTCCATTACCGACAACCTGCCCATCAATTCCGAAGTTTTTTAGCGTCCCCAAAGCCACTTTTTGATTTATCACATTGTCTTCAGCCACAAGGACATTAAATTTTTTCGCCTGGTCGCGAAGAACCAAGCTCTTAGGTTGCTTCAGAGCTTTTTTGATTTCAACACCTTCAGATAAAGAAACAGTAATCCAAAAACAACTGCCATGGCCGGGAGTTCCAGTAACACCTATTTCTCCATTCATAATTTCAATCAACTTTTTGCTAATAGAAAGACCTAGGCCAGTTCCACCATATTTGCGGCTTGTGGAATTATCGCCTTGAGAGAAAACTTCAAAAAGACGGTCTTTAGTGGCTTCTAAAATACCAATTCCTGTATCTTCCACTTCAAATCGAATAAAAACTATTCCATTTGACGACGAGATTTTTTTGACTCGAACGGTGATCCCGCCCTTTTCCGTGAATTTTGTCGCATTTCCTAACAAATTAATTAGCACTTGCTTAAGCTTAGCCATGTCTCCTTTAAGCCAGGTCGGAAGACTTTCATCAATTTCAGTTTTTAAATAGAGTCCTTTTGTTTTAGCCGCTGGACTTATGACACTTACCGCATCGGATATTATCTGCCCAACATTGAAATCAGTGATTTCAATTTCCATTCTGCCCGCTTCAATTTTAGAGAGATCTAAAATATCATTTATTAAACTGAGGAGGGTATCTGTCGACGCGCGAATCCCTATCAGGTGTTCCTTTTGCTGTTCACTCATCTCCATATTGAATAACAAATTAGTAAGACCAACGATTCCATTTAGAGGAGTTCTAATTTCGTGGCTCATAGTTGCCAAGAACTGAGACTTAATGCGCGAAGCTTCCAGGGCGGCTTCTTTGGCCGCAATTAACTGCTCGTTTTTCTTTCTTTCTGTAATATCTATGATGGAGGCCAGAACAAACAACGTCGGTTTCTCACCGACAGGAGTTAACCCGATTTCTATCGGAATTTCTGTTCCGTCAGAACGGCGTCCAAACAGATCTCGTCCGGCGCCCATCGAGCGAATTTTGGGGTCTTTTGCAAACCCACTGCGAAGATCGGGATGGTGATGTCTAAATCTTTCAGGAACTAATGCTTCTATCGGCTGCCCCAATAGCTGGGCTCTTTCGTATAAAAACAAATGCTCGGTTTGTTTATTAACCATAACAATTTTTCCGTCAGTATCGATCATAATCATGGCATTCGGTGCCGCCTCCACCGCTAAGCGAAACCTATCTTCCGATTTTTTCCGTTCACTTATATCGATAATCGATGCCAGCACGTACGTTTTTCCCTTAATATCGAGTGGGTTTAAACCGATTTCAATAGGCAGCTCGGTCGCGTCTTTGCGCTTTCCAAAAAGTTCCCGTCCCGCGCCCATAGCCCGATTTTGCGGCTTTTCAAAAAAAGACTTTCGTAAATGAGGGTGATGCGATTTAAATCGATCAGGAACTAAACTTTCAATTTTTAAATCAAGTAGCTCGACTTTTGAGTATCCAAAAAGTCTTTCCGCTTGTAAATTTGCAAGAAGAATTTGCCCGTCCTCGTCGATCATAATCATAGCACTTGGAGCGACCTCAATTAGCTTATCGAATAAGTCATTTCCCATTTCTTTAACGGACATGTTTTTCATCATATTGTTTCTTTCTGAAATTTGTCTGGTTTTAATTATCAATTCTTGTTAACTAAATCAATATGGTTGAACAACAAAATATATTGATATTAGACGACAATTTACTTTTTAGAATGATTACCAAAAATATTTTGCTTGAGCGAGGCTATTTAGTTTTGGAAGGCAGCAATGGGAAGGAAGGACTCGATCTGATCCAGCAGCACAAACCAGATCTCGTTATTACCGATGTTTTAATGCCAATCATGGATGGTTACGAGTTTCTAAGAAACATTCGCCTAAGTTCCACCTATCCCCATTTAAAAGTGATTTTTTATACAGGTACCTATTCGGGTTATGAAGAAATTGCGTTGGCCAAATCAGGCGGAGTATCTGCCGTTTTAATAAAACCGGCCGAACCCGACGAGATTTTGAACGCGGTCACAGCGGCATTGTCTTCTGTGAGTGGGACTAACTCTGAAATTGGTCCTCGCTACGAACGGGAGCATCTAAGAATTTTAACCAATCAGCTTTCAAAGAAGGTATTGGAGCTTGAACAGTTCAATCATCAACTAAGTAAAGAGATACAGAATCGTATTCGAGCCGAGCATGAAGCATTGCAATCGAAATCATTTTTTAAAGCTTTGCTCGACTCGATTCCTCAGCTGGCCTGGAAAATGGACCAGGAGGGATGCATAGAATATGGAAATCGTAGATTTACGGATTTTACATCCATAAGTACAGGTCCCATTAACCTAGATAGTTTAAGCCGTTTCATCCATCCTGACGACAAACCCGAAGTGATGAAAACTATTGAATGGGCATTTTCCAAGAACGTGTCCTTTCAATGCGAAACCAGGTTAAAACGAGCGGCAGACAATGTCTATATACATCATTTAATATCTGCGGTCTTCATTCCCGGTTTGGTGGTAAACGATGCGAGTTGGTTTACGACTGCGACCGATATTTCAGATCAAAAAAGATCAGAAAGCACGTTACGCCTTTTGAAAGAGGAATCCGAGTCGCTATCCCGATCAAAGACAGAATTCTTAAATAATGTTAGCCATGAATTACGGACCCCTTTGACCGCCATCTTGGGGTTTAGCGAGATTCTGTTGTCAGAATGTCAAAGTGAACAAACTCTATATTTGAGTCGGATTCGCGAGAATGCAAAAAGGCTAGCGGATATACTGGCCGACATAATGTCTATATCCGAAGCCGAAATGACCGATAAATCGACTCTTAAAGATGCTTTAGATGTTGATCAATTTTTCGAAAACATTGCGATTTTTTTTAAACCTAAAGCGGCTAGAAAGGGATTGAACCTAGTACTTTCATATGAAAACGGTTTTCCTAATTCTGTTTATACATTTGTTTCGCAAGCGGAAAAAATACTAATGCATTTGTTAGATAATGCCATAAAATTTACTACAACGGGGCTAGTAAAGATGCGTGCGTTTTCCGAACCCGATTTAAAAAGTGGAAGCAAGGGCAAAATAATTTTTGAAGTGGAAGATACAGGAATTGGTATAGATTCGGAAAAGACAAATTCACTCTATCAGATATTTGGGCAAATAGATGGTTCGTTAACACGGTCTCAAGGCGGTTTAGGTCTGGGACTTATCGTATCCAAAAAACTAGCTCAATCTATCGGGGGGCAATTGGAACTAGTACGATCACAACCTGGCAAAGGGAGCTGCTTCCGGCTTTCCATACCTATAGTGAATTAAAGAAGTCTATAAAATTGTCGGCATACAAAGCCACAAATTAGTATGAATATTAAATATAAAACTCTGAATTTCAAGAACATGCTACGTTTTCATATCATTTTGAGAAACCTTCACTTAAGGGTTTTCTTGAATCTGCCGATTAAAATACTGTAAAAAATATTTTAAGAGGTTTATGTCTCAATTTAAAACACGCTGCCTAATCATCCTATTATTTGCCGTGAGTAACATCGTGTGTTTTTTGAATGCAAAAATAGCATCGTTTCAAACGCCAGACTCATCAAGTAGCCAAGAAGGCGATGATCTAGCGCCGACATTGCCCACCGTGCCCACAGTGATTTTTTCCACAGCAGCCTCAAGTGGTTTAGAAAATTCTTCTTCTGCCACCCTATCTTTAGTTTTGTCTGCCACCACAACTCAAAACGTTGTCATTCCTTTCTCTCTGTCTGGTACAGCCACGCAATCTGTCGATTTTACTCTATCAGCCACCACTCCCATTACTATTCCTGCTGGCCAAACAACAGCCTCGATTAGCCTCACCTTATTAAATGACAGCACCTATGAAGGACCGGAAACGATTATCTTCACATTAGGAACGCCGCAAACAAATGCAACACTGGGTTCCCAAGAAACACATATATTTACGATCATTGACGACGACCCTGCACCTGTAAGTATCTTGGTAGAAAAAGTTTATCCTACCAATGGTACTAATTTCCTGGATTACGTCGCCAACTCGGATGCTAATAAAAGCCGACATGCTCAGAATGATGTGGCCTGTGTTGGTACAGAGACCGGTTACTATGGCTGTATTCACGGGGGAGAAAAACTAAAAGTCCGAATTCCTGGCTATACTTCGTGTACGGGGCTCTCCGCCTCCGATTTGCTCGGCGCTTTTGATTGGATTTGTGAAGTAGTTTCTGGTGAAGCCACCTTTTTTTCGACGGGTCTTAAACACGGCAAAGGATTAAGCGATTTGATTGATTTTCCAATGTTAGTTTTTTTGGACAATTCGGTGACAGTGACGAACGGAGTCAATACTCTTGGTGCCACAACACCATCAAAGTGGTGGACAAATACGATTCAAAATTTAGACGTTACCCCAGGAGTAAAAAATATCAATGGCCTTACGCCAGGAACTCTCTTAGTCGTTGGAACTAGTGCCAATACTGAAGGCGTCAACTTAAGTCAGTCAAAGGTTGGTCTGGTCATCAAATCTGGGCAGGTACTGAACTATAGTGGAAGCGCTTCTAACTGTAACTGGACCGATGGCACGATGTCGTCCCCGAATTGGGAGTGTGTCGTCGCCGCCGGGTCCCAGAAGTATCTTTGGGTTGAAGGCGAACTCACTACCCCCACCCGTATGGTACTGGGCCTGGATATTTTTTCTGTCACTTTCTCAAGATTTCAGAATATCACAATCAACAACACGTACGGTGACACGTTCTATCTTTTGAGTAGCAGCAATAACATTATCAAATCTTTAAAAATGCATACCTATAAAAACAGAGATTACGCATTTATATGGATTACCGGTAATGATAATCTTTTTTCAGATGTCCACATAGCTAATGAAACTGAATTAAATTACGCATCAACGCTGCTCTTACAAGGTTCTAGAAATGTTCTTAACGATATTAAAACTGCACGAAGTTATGGAAGCCTTAACATTGGTGGATGGGAAGGCGGCGCTAGGGATAATATTGCAAATAATATTCAATCTATTCATTCTCATGTTATTAAATTAGGAGGAGCTAACACTCCCACAACAGGGAATACGTTGAACCACGCAACGGTCGCTTATAACTACGCAGATTGCTTAAGTCTTCTGGATACCTATGTTAGTTATAATACGATCAATCAAGTTCTTTGTTCCAACACCTACACACAGATTTGGATAGATAACGGTCCATCTCATAACACCTTATCTCAAATCGCAACAGATACAAATAATGGTATCCCAACTGCCATTTCGATGTACAGCTCAAGCAATAACAAGTTTACTAATAACATGCTGATCGCTGGATCGTCTTTAGCTTGCGATGTAAGTGGTGGTACCAATCCTGGTTTGACTAGTGGTTGTGTAAATCAGGGTGCCTCGGATGCAACATGGACCCTTCTAGGCACAACGAACCTTTACCCTTCCATGATAGGTCTTTTGAGTACGAATGACACGGCCAATAGTTCCGATACGGGAGCTCCGGCCGCTTATGGAGCTATCAATGACTGGCTTAATTTTGATAATATATTTCGAGGCTGGAGCACATCAAATCTCAATGACACAAGCCAATGCATTTCCGGAAGCTGTCAAATAATTGATACGCGCCTAAATTCAACAGACACCTACATTTTGAATAAAAGTGGCAATGGTGTCAGTAGCAACGATCCATTCGTTGCCGGAGCGGCATGTCCGTCGGCAATTCATGGAAATAAAGCACTCACGGATTCTGCCACATCACCTAGAACTTTTTTAATTAACGCTACCGAGATCATGGACGATGATATCGGTAACGACAACGGACTTTGCGAATCGTACGAAGCCTGCATCTATTCACCTAACTTCGGGGCCTACCAAGGACAAGGGAATTACAAAACAAACGGAACATGCACCTTCCAAAACGGAACGGTCACAAATGTTATTATGTATTCGTATCCAACAAATGGGATTTAATTTTTTAAAAACTGACTTACGAGTGTTGACATTTACCAGTGATCGCATCCAACCAAACGTTATTTAAGGAACCCCAAATTGAAAGACAGCATAGAATTTGAAATGGTTGCAGACGAAAAGTTTTATAAAGGACTCTATGCAGAATCTTTAGCCATCGCAGAGGCCGGTCTTAAACTTTACAAAAACAATCACTCACTATTAATGACAAAAGGAAAAACTCTGTTGGCCATGGGTAATGCTGTCGAAGCACTCTCTATTTTCGAAGAACGAATTGAAAAATACGGTCAGAATGCCGCTTATCCTCATTTATACCGGGCCGCTTGCCAGGCTCTTCTAAAAAATGAGGCTGAAATGATAAGCTCTCTATCGACTGCTTTTAAAAGCGATAGAGAAATTGGCGCGACCGCTTTAAAAATTTCTGCGTTTGCCCAGATTCATTAATTGATATCATAGAATATATTTTAGAAGATATCGATGAACACGGAAACGTTCACTTTCTAGATCTAACCGTTTCAATCGAAGATTTGGTGTCTCTTTTGGAAAAAGTCAGGATACAAAGAGACGATTTGGGATACGAAAAGTCCGCTTACATTAACAATCAGGAGCGGGATGGAAAATATCGCTAGAGGCAAATTTAATTAGTATTCAGTGGTCTCTTGCTTGAATACAAAGACATAATAATCCCCGTTAATAAAAGTTCTACGGTTCTAATTTTTCTGTCCTTGAATCAGTATATTATCAATCTCACACGGAGTCGCTCCGTCAGAGTTCAGATAAGTTCTGACCTGTAGTGTGCCAACGCCCATAGCGGCAACAAGTGTACTTATATTTAAGTTGATTTGAGCTGCTGTGCTTGTTTTTGCATACGTTCCATCTGACAAGGTCCATCCAGATCCGTTGTGATACCAAAAATTTGTACCATCACTCGAAACCGAGTAGCGATCACCACTGCAGCTATTACCTCCGAGTGTCGCTGTAAAACCGCTGAGGGTCTGATAGAGCGATCCGAGCGATGATTTATTTGTTACGTAGGCGTTCGTGGTTGAATAGTGATTGGGTCCGATGACGACTGATTTTAATTCGGGAGAACAGGCCGTAGACGTCGATCCACCATCGTAACTACATAATGCATTGGAATCGTCGCTCTCAAGAATAGCTCGATACTGAAAATAGCGGTTGTTTGTTATGTTTAGGCCACTTCCTGAAAAGTTAGAGAACGCTATTGCCAAATTACTTGTTTGGATAGCTCCTGTTGTTGAGTTTGAAGTCGTATTGTAAAGTTCACTAAAATACGTTAGACCCGAGCCATTTGGACCTTTCCAACCTTTATAATTGGTTAGTAAGGCCTCTTGGTCAGAGCAGTCCGACGAAGTGCATGAGCGAATTTGGTATTTGATTCTATTTGCCCCACGTCGATAGAGCTGCTTGATTTCGGTGGCATTTAAAACTCTATTCCAAAGAGCTACTTCATCGACTGATCCGCTGGCGGGAGAACAGTATCCCGCAGTTCCAGCTGAGCAGGCGACGGCTGTTCCCACCCGCCAACCGTTCGTACCGTATTCGCGCATAGTATAACCGACGCCAATATTAACTGACTGAACCAAGTTTCCATCTAAATAGAGTCTGATAAACCCTGTGGTATAATCGAGCGTGACTGTTAGATTTCTCCATTCGTCGGTTCCGGCCGCCGATGTGTATATTCCAGAATAGGCATTTGAGCTACTATAGATATCAAAACCGACGCGGCCATCGCTAAGCTGTCTAAAGCCAAGGTTGTATCCTTGTTTTACAAAAATAGATCCACTTTGATATCTTAATTGTTTAAACCAAATTGAATACGTTGAAGAACTTTCTTGAATATTTTCTAAAGTCGCTGAGTTAGGTATATCTATATAATGGGATGAAGCGGTTGTACCATTAAAAGTCACACTTCGGCCAAACACCCCAGTATTGCCGGCGCAATTATCGACGGTAGATAAGCCGCTGCATTCAGTGTTGGTTAAATTGCCGTACCCTGTTCCGTGGTTTCCATTTCCCGAGACGTCGGCAAATGTTGACCCGGCATTTTCATTTAAATGCCACAAGGCAACTAAGCCGCTCATTAAATTATTATCACTGGTACTCCCGGCTGACCCAACTAAGCTTGGATACTGACCGGACGATTCATTGCCGGACTGTCCTGGAAGTTCTTTGTAAAATGGTAACGTCGTTGTGACAGTATAGTTGGTCCAGGACTGAGAAGAAAACGCATCGATCACTCGGGATTCGATTATTCCAGTGTACTTAGCGAATTGTCGTTCATAAATGTTTTTTATTTCTGAAGCAGATAAGTTTACACTCCATAGCGCAAAATCATCCATTTTACCGTTAAATCGCCACGAATTATTTGCCATCTGCCCAAAATGTAAAGCTGCCGATGTATTATATGCACTGAGTGTAGTTCCAGAATCTAGCACCCGATCACCGTTCAAGAAAATAGATACTTTAGCTGTAGATTTTACTGCAGAGACACAAACGTGGTTCCATTTGTCAAATGCAAAAATATTAGATGCTGTCGACGTGTTAATAATTGTGGAACCATTACCTGTTTCAAAGCATATTTTTTTATCTGTTGTGTTGTATGTATTTATATAAAATTTAAATCCGTCTGAAATGCTTCCCGCAGAATTGCTAAAAATGGTTTGAATGTTGGTCGCGGTCGAATTTACGTTCACCCATGTACAGGCGGTAAAATTACCGTTTAAATTAATACTCGGAATAGTTACATACGCAGATCCATTAAAAACTGAATGATGGCTGCCGATTTTTCCAGGTGTCGAATACGTAACTCCAGTGCTTGTCCCATGGTTTGAATTTTTCGTATCATTCCAATTGTTTTCCATTTTCCAATAGCCTATGAGACTATTCCACTGGGGCGTCCAACTTGAATCTAGAAATGAATTGTTAGTCGTAGTATTTAATCTGACATAACTATTTACTGAGTCATATTGTGTTCCAGTGTGAGTGGCTCCACCAAAGCCACTAGATGATGAATCATCGTCTGTTTGATCTGCCGGTTTTAATCTGAACAATCCACCAGTGAAATCAGTTATACTCGAGTTTGAAAATATATAACTCGAATCTGTCCCTACGGAAAATGGAATATTAAGACTCAGAGATTGATAAACGGCGCCGCTAAGCTCGTTCGTTGTCGTTAAGGATCCATAGGCATTATTGGCTCGGACTTTAAAATAATATGTGACTCCGGCTGTTAAAGAATTAACTGTCGACGGTGATGTTCGATTTGAAAAGGTTGTCGAGTATGCTCCAGAGGCTGTGCCCAAAAGAATGTCGTATGTGGTTGCTCCCGTTGCGCTTCCCCAAGTGAGGCTTGCTGCTCCGGTTTGTGGGGCTAGACTGCTTAAATTAAAACTTCCAATCGGTATACCTTGTACTTCAGCGGATGCGTTTACAGAGCCTGCCAAGTTGTTTGCTGTCAGCATGAAATAATAGGTTGTTCCCGCCGTTAGACCGCTGACTGTAGTGGGACTTGTTTGATTCGTTAACGTAGTTGAATAGCTACCTGAAGCTGTGCCATATTTTAAACTATAGGATGTAGCCCCGGGCAAACTTGTCCATGCTACAGTCAAAGAATTGGCACCATTGACTACGACCGAAGAGATGGAAAAAGAATTCGTTATAACTAACTCCGACGACACACTCGTAGATCCTCGGGGGTTTATGGCGAGCACAGTAAAATAGTAAGTCACGCCATTGTCTAGGCCCGCAATCGTGCAAGGCGATTCAATACAACTTGCGGTTGTAGAATAGGAACCACTTGTTGTGCCATATTTAACTTGGTAACGATCTGCGCGTTCTGACGGTTCCCAAGATAGTGTCACCTGGGACGACTGCATTTCATATGTTAAAAAGTTAAAATTTCCTGGAAGGCGCAAAAGAGCATTATAAGCGTCGTCAATCGTCGACTTGTAGTAACCAGACTCATCAAGCGGATTTTTACACCCACTCAAAGTAAATAAAAATGATATAATAGCTAACAGGCTAATTGTTTTCATTCAAACAAACCAAATTTTTTTTTAATTCCGATCATTATTCCAAGGCTCGATTGATCATATCCGGCGCCTTCCATTTTCAAATCAGTGTTTTGAAAATAAAGTTCGCCATCAATTTTAAAAGTCCCCAAGGAATCGTTAAGGCCAATTCCAATTTTTTTACCTAGGCCAAATTTAGAATCATAGTTTTCTTGCTTAGAAGGAAAAACAGCTCTTAAAGTCGCAAAAGCTCTTAGCGAAAGGGTGTCTATTTGATGAATTCTATATTCTATGCCGGCGGATAGAGAGGGAGTTAAAAACTTTTCAATTGCGATCGTTGAAGAATTCGCCGAACGACTTACTAAACTCTCACTGTAGCTTAACGAATTAATAAACTTTAAATTCGGAGTATACTTGTAATCTAATCCAATTTCGTAGCTAGTAAGGGTATTTACTTTGTTGGTCAGGGATTTAGTCGTTGAGGAAGAGTCTTGTATAGCAATTGTTACGGATTGATAGCTCAAACTAGATCTTAGGTTTTCTGTCCAATTTTGTCCCCATGAAAATCTGTAACCAGTGCCTGCATCAGACAAAAGCGTAGCACTAGCACCGCTTGCTGAATCAGATGCTTTAATCCGAACAAATTCGCTTATCCCATATAAACTTATGTCGCTGCGACTTAAAAAATTGTCGCTAGCAAGAGTGCGTTTTGATATTTCCAGGGGTTCACTCTGTTTTGTCGGAGCAGAGATTTGATCTGCGGTAACAACAATAGGAGGAGCGACGTCTGAAATTTTAAGGTTTAACCTCATTCCAGGATAAATAATATTTCCATTGGATGCCTTTAATTGACTGTTTATACCTACGACTTTTTGCAACGTTCCGAATTTTCCATAAACTGGAGTCAATTTTTTTTTATAAAGAATTTTTGACAAAAAATCGCCACGTTTAACGGTGTACGTGTCAGCGATACCTAGAATCGTAATTCCAAGTAAACAAAACAAAATGACTAAAATTCTCGAGCGATTTTTAAATTTCATACTAGTTTCAATTAATTACACAAACAATTCGTCTATAGAAATATTGTCGACTAAAACCAGAAACATATAAATAAAACTTTAGCCTAGTTTGTATTATCAATTAAACTTTACACAGGTCACTCAAAGGTGTTTCAAATAGTTACGAATCAAAATGATACATCATTAGAAACGCATGTCTTTATTTGAGTCAAAGTATGAGCTACTTCAGTTTTTCAATTCTACTTCTACTTCCGCTTCTTCTTCCGTCTCGGTTGCATTAGGCTCTCTTCATACTCGATCAATTCCTGAAAGTTCATTTCCTTTTTCGGAGGAGCTGCAATCACAGTTTTGTATTCATTCTTACTGACATTGAATACGGTGATTTCTTTACCAATGAGTTTTTCTATTTCTTCCAAAAGTGGTTTTTCTTCTTTGCTGCAGAAGGAAACGGCTATGCCTTTGTTCATTCCCCGTCCTGTACGACCGATGCGGTGAACATAGTTTTCTGGTTTTTCAGGAAGATCGTAATTAATTACGTGGGTTACATCGTTGATATCAATACCGCGTGCACTAATATCTGTAGCAATTAGGATACGACTTTCATTCGCGCGAAACTGTTTCATCACATCACTGCGCTCTTGTTGTTCTTTATCACCATGAATAGTGAGTGCATTGATGCCAGCCTTCGCTAAGGCATTAGCCACGCGTTCTGCGCGTACGCGCGTGCGTACGAAAATAACAAATTTCCCGTCCGGGTTTTGATTCAAATATTCAGCCAAGAAAAAACGTTTATCATCGGTTTCAACAAACATCACAAAATGAGTTACATTCTTTGAAATAGGATCTTCCGGAGCAATCTGAATTCTGATCGCATTTGAATTCACTTGCGAATACGCCAGTTTTTTAATTTCAGGATTGATCGTCGCAGAAAAGAACAATGTTTGATGACGCTGCACCAGTTTGCGTTTAATAATTTTAACTTCGTCGATAAAGCCTAAATCAAGCATACGGTCCGCTTCATCCAATACCAGAATATTCACATAACGCAGATCCAGATGTCCGTGATGAATCAAATCAGCCATGCGTCCCGGGGTCGCAATTACGATATCAAGGCCGTCTTGCAATTTTTCAATTTGACGATCATGTTCCACGCCGCCGTATACCGCAAAGGCTTTTACCTTGGTGTGCTTGCATAACATATTAAACACTTCACCAATTTGTTGAGCTAACTCGCGCGTCGGCACCATCACTAAACACTTAACGCCTATCGATCGTTTACTGGTTTTTTGCACATGAATGGCATTAATAATCGGAATCGCAAAAGCCGCTGTTTTACCCGTACCCGTCTGCGCAATGGCCAATACGTCTTCCCCCTTCATTATGGAAGGAATCGCTTTAAATTGAATATCGGTGGTACGGAAAAATCCATTGTCGTTCAAATTACGCAAAAGATCATCAGATAGAAAAAACTTATCAAATTTCAATGGGGCCTCACATACGCCGCTTTTTGGCGTGCTAAGTCTATACCAGGACAGGCGTTTTTTTGAAAGAAGATAGATAAGAATTGTTGTGGGCAAAGCCCACTTCCGATTATAGTAAAACTCAAGCATGGACGCACAACCCAAAATCACTTACCCAAGAATTAATTTCACTGGAAAAATACACCTAATCACTAACGATCAGGAGCTGGCGACCGCAATCTCTAGCCTACAATCGGCTCATATTTTGGGATTCGACACAGAAACAAGAGCCAGCTTCAAGGTTGGTGAAGTTTACAAAGTCGCGCTTCTTCAGCTCGCAACGGAAATGGATGCCTATCTGATTCGCCTGCATGGTATACAAAACTTCGAACCCATCGCCCGAATTTTGGAAAATCCAAACATTCCCAAAGTGGGCGTCGCTATTCGCGATGATTTAAAAACACTACAAAAGACCTTCAAATTCATTCCAGAAAATTTTATCGAGCTGCAAACTGTAGCCAAAGAAAAAGGTCTCAAAAATATGGGACTACGTGGAATGACCGAAGAAGTCTTGCAATCTAGTCTATCAAAGAAAGCAAAAATTTCTAATTGGGAAGTAAAAGTGCTGTCACCCGAGCAAATCCTTTACGCCGCCACCGACGCGTGGATAGGTCTTAAACTGTATCAAAAACTAACGAGCTAACTTTCATGTTCATTTTTTTTCAACGCTTCTTCAGACTTGATATTTACACTGACGGCAGCAGCAAAGATGGCGTCGGAAGCTGGGCGTATGTCATTTCCCGTCGTGGACGATGTCTTGTTGAAAATTCAGGACGCGTTCTACGCGCTAGCAGTAACGCTATGGAATTTCAGGCGGCGATCGAAGCCTTGCGATCAATTCCACCGGGATCAAATGTAACTTTGTTTACCGACTCAAAAATACTGGTCGACGCCATGATTTCCGGAACAGCCCATGCCTCTTTTCAATCTCAAATCGATCGCCTTGTTCCATTGACTCAGATACATAGGATCAATTGGCGCTGGATAAAAGCCCACAATGGGAACAAGTTCAATGAACGCTGTGATGAGCTTTGTGCTTTGATTCGTAGCAGGTAGCATCATAGACTTAATATAAGGCTACCTCTAACCCTCCTAGTAATCATTGTTTGAGGATGAATAGGATTCTGAGGCAGCTGAATCGGCTGCGGCTTGTGCATCCCTAGCTGCTTGGTCGGCAGCTTCCTGGGCATCTCGAGCTGCTTGCTCCGCTTCGCGTTGTGCCTGTTCGGCTTCTCGTTGTGCTTGTTCTGCTTCTTGTTGGGCTTGCTCGGCTTCTCGAGCTGCTTGTTCTGCTTCCCGTTGCGCTTGCTCGGCTTCTTGTTGGGCTTGCTGTGCTTCACGTTCGGCCTGTTCAGCTTCTCGTTGTGCTTGTTCCGCTTCACGGGCCGCTAAGTCGGCTTCCTCTTGAATGCGTTGAGCCTCTATAGCATCTTGATCAGCCGCACGCAAATTGGCTTCAATTTCTTCCTGGCTGCGAACATCTTTTAAAAGCGCATCGGCACTATCCAATTCATTGATGGTTTCCTCACGCAACAAAGGATCAATTTGCTCAACAACAGGATGTTTTGATTGATTGTCGATGATTGCTGTGTCGAATGTAAGTAGCTGAGCCTCGGCCCTTGTGGCTGAATTCACTTCTTCTGCATGAGCTTGACGAATTTCTTCATAGCGTTCTTTGATTCCATTTGGACTCGTATCTATTTGAATTTGATCGTTAGGGTGCTGCAGATTCACATCGGCAATATAACCGCTGACAACAGGATCACGTTCAGGATGGTTGTGATCTATGGTGCCGTTGGACATCAAATCTATAAATAGTTGAACTCTTGCGAACGTCGGTGAAATAAACCACATAGGATTGTTAGTAATGGATGCCATCAACCAAATATCAAAGAAGGACATATTGTCCCCTTGAAATACGGAACTAGATTCATTTCTATAACGCGAAAAACGATTTGAATATTGTGGGTATCTATCAACTAAACGCTGGTAGTTAGCTTTCGAAAGCGATTTGATGTTATGTTGAACTTGACGACCAATTTTATTTTTCGCCTGAGCCTGTTGCACCATTGCCGCTTTACCATTGAAAATTTGCGGAGCCGTTAATGACAAATAAGATGCAAAACTGGCGCGGGCAGTTTTGATTCGATGTTGAAGCTGCATCACTTCTTTTACTTTGATTTTGTGAGCAGCTTTAGCTTCAGAATAAGCCGAAATTTTTCCTGGATAGGCTTTGGCTTGTTCTGAAAACTTCGCTATATCGCGCTTCATAGACGCAACCATTGTCTTAATTGTAGAGGGAGATTTACCTCTAAAATCCCTTTTAGTGTAGAGATTGGGCTTCACTGGTGCCGAAGGCTTCACTGGTTCGGCAGGTAGTTCGGGGTATTTCATCGTTAATGTCAGCAACGTCGCTAACAACTCGGGTTGGCGGATCGAATCTTTCAAAATATTCTCGCGAACATCGTGATTTAATTTTAAATGACGAAAATCTTCATTGATAACACTGATCTTAGCCGGTGAAAAAAGTTCCTTAATTTTCGATCGAAGCGCCAATTTCATTTTCAATGCCGATTCTGCAGCGGCCGGATTTGACGAGTAACTAACCTCATACTGTCTTTGAATTTCTAAATTGTTCCTGATTCTTAGCTCAAGACTTGCAGTACGATTTTGAATTCCAAAACGCTGTGCACGACGCAAAAATTGCATTTCGTTGTAAATGAATTTTCTAAATTCTGGGCTCACCTTTAGAATGTTTAAAGACCCCAAAGCTTGCTGGGACAAGTTTTCAAAGGCAGGATCGATTCTTCTAATCGACTCCACATAGCCATTCATAACCAATTCAGCGTTTTGCAAATCCTGTTCACCCAACCGTTTTTCGGCCACTTTACGAACAGATTCTTTTTCAGAAAATTCCACCATTTTTCGGCTAAGTTCGGACATACCATCAGTAGCCATTTTTTTTGCTATTTCGCCAGAGCCAGCTCCTGCAATTTTAGCAAGTAATTGATTGATGGGCTCCACGGTGTCTTTATGTTTATAACGTGGTACACTTTCTAATTTGGCAACAAAATCGATTCGAGCCTGTTTG
Source organism: uncultured Bdellovibrio sp. (assembly GCA_963932905.1). Taxonomy (GTDB): domain Bacteria; phylum Bdellovibrionota; class Bdellovibrionia; order Bdellovibrionales; family Bdellovibrionaceae; genus UBA2316. The sequence continues at coordinate 12,626 of CAWVRN010000011.1, read as the reverse complement.
GCGACTTCACCAACAGATTTGTTTTCTGAAACTATACCGTCGTGTTTTTGTCTTGCTTTATTAACCAACACGGTCACTGCGGCCTCTGAAGTTGCTTTTTCAATCATTTTCGTGAATGGCTCGACTTCTGAATTTAGTTTAGTTTGAAACTGGGGAGATACCTTTGCCACACTATCAGCAATTAAAATCGTCAGCTCACTAGCTTGTAAAGTACTTCGTTTCTGCAAATTTGCCTTAGCTGTTTCTAAAGCTTGATTGCTACGAATAATTTGCTTTCTTTTTTCATAACCTTTCCAACCACCTTTAAAGATCGCTCCACCCAATCCAGGAACTTCGATTGGCTTGGCGTCTCTAATGTTTTGGGAATACACCTCTATACATAATGGTCCTGCGTAGGCAGCATTAAATGACAAAGAAAAAACCAAAATAGCAATCGTAGCTTTCGAGTGATAGCTCATAAAATCTCCTAAATTAGACTTTAAAACCTACTGCAAACGAGATGACGATTTTACAACCCAAATACAGCAGCTAAATCGATTTAATGCCCTTTAAAAACTCCAAATAATTAAAAAGAGCAAGCTTGGGTATTCAGCTGTATTCATAAATTGTCATTGGCGAGATCCATCTGTCTATAAGGCTTTTTAGTAGAATTGAGGCCAAGTAGCCTTGGCCCAGAACTTGGACATTGGTCTATCCATGAGTCGTCCCCTAATATTTGCCAAAGCCCTTGCTGCCGTATTTATCCTATTTCAGTTCCATACTGCTGGCGCTGCCCCTAGGTCTTTTAAAGATGGAGTATTATTCACCTGCGGCAGATCCACAAACCAGATATTGTTCAAACAAATAATTGAATATTTCGACGAACTGCAAATCAGTCGACAACATTACTCTCTCTATTTTTCAGGTTCAGGTGATCAATTGGGATTCGTACTATCGACTCCGGCCGATGATCACAACACTTTGAAATTAAGTCAAAGACCCGAATATAACATCAAGCCCGATTGGATTCGCTTACCCATTAATTCAAAAGACAAACCCGTCGTTTCAAAAAAAGAAATCGTTTTATCGCTCTTGCAACATGGCCGTCTGACAGAATTTAAAAATGAAGGCTGTGATATTCAAAATTTCAAAGACCACATTGGAATCAGACAAAATATCGTGGCGTGGATCGAGAAAAAACAATTCATTTTTCCTGGTAAAAATCCAGCGGCATTTAATCCAGTTTATTGGAAAGACTATTCGAAATGGAAAACAGATCCTAGTAAATATGGACCCATCGCTGTTCAAGCTATCCACGATATTTTCACAAGCCGTGGATATCGAATGGGCTGCTTAACTGCTGCTAAAATTTCCATGCTTCATGGAATTACAGATTACTACACACGCATTCGCCCTGATGAAATCAAACTGAAGAAAGCAATCGAATCGTTGTTCGCTTACGGCGAACCATTGCAAGATCCAGAACCGGGTTATATTTGGAAAGATTTCAGAGACACCACACAAGCCGAACTATCCAGAATGGAAGGTAAATTCCTAGACGCCACTATCGAAGTATCTAAATTTAATTTTGTTCCCGGTGATTGGGTTTATTTTAAAAATACACATTTGGCCAGCTCAAGAAACCGCGGCGATGAGGGGTCCAATGCCATTTACCTCGGCGGAAATAATTTTAACAACTTCTATAATCTGCCCTTTTCGCCCGACTTAGCTGGAAAACCATACCCCTCAACGTATACAACAGAACAAAAAGTCTCGATTATCGCCAGCTGGGGTGGCAAGGTACCTACTGGAAAAATTGTCGATGACAATTTGTTTAACAAACTTATGGAATCACCTAACCGCGATAAAGACGGATACATTATTTACGACGGCGGCTTTCTACTGACGCATCGATTGACGCCAAAGGTGTTCTGAATAAAAGGTAATTATCGCAATAAGTGTGATCTCATCATTTAACTATTGGCTTGCTGAAGCTACTTAACAGTTTCTGATTTAAATTTTCCATCTCTGTTTCAGAACGGGTGTATTTGTTCCAACGCTGTCTGACGGCGGCTCTTAAAATGACAGTCGTCTTGTAATAGCCATGACAGGCTTGACATAGACTTAAATGTAATTTCAATCGGAATTCCTCGCGGGGAGTGCGCACCTGATCCGGCAAATCTATCTTCTCAGTGGCCTCTTTACATCTTAAGGCAAACTCAACGCCTGGTTTGAATGTTAAACCATAGTAGAGGGCATGCCATACCAACCGAATACAGTTTGTAAAAAAGTCTCTCACTATGGAACTCCTTTCGTTGCCATTTTTCCCTCTAGGCACTGCTTTAGTTTATCCTTTGCTCTGAAAATAAGTACACGTAGATTGGCTAAACTGACTCCTAATGTGTTGCAAATATCTTCCGAACTTTCATCGTCAACTTCGCGCAAGATAAATGCGGTTTTCTGTTGTTCACTCAATCCATCCATACAATCAGATATGAATTTCGAAGCCTGATTCAATTCCGATATTTTGTGTGGATCAGTTGGCTCTCGCTTCCACCACCCGTCCTGAGAAAAAGATTTTTCTATACTGCCGGCGGAATCTTCTTCAAAAACTAATCTATTTTGCGCTCGTCGAAATTCTTTTATTTTGTTGAAAAGAATTCCACAAATATAGGTTCTAATTTTTGAACGCTCCTCATATTTATCTAAACCACCGAAAAAAACCAGCCACGTTTCATGAACGACTTCATCGGCATGTTCTTTATAAACGCCACTGGCTCCACAGACACGAATCAGATAGGGATTCACTTCAGTGAACAACTGCGATAACAATACGGGGTCCCTATTTTTCAATCGTTCCCTGACATCCTCAGTAATGTACTCAATCGTGCTTCTGTTTTTGTGGTTCATTTCACCTCTAACGACCATTTTAATATTTGCTTCACATGCTCAAATTCTAATTCAGGGTGAGCATAAATCAATCTCAGAAATGTGCCATTTTCATTTTCAGAGTAATTCACCATGGCTAAATCATCTTTTATTAGCTTTTCCCGAACGGTTTTAGACCACTGCTTTGCATCTAATACAGCTTGATCAATGGGCGGTCTAATTCGCACGCATAAATTTAGAAATGATGCCTCTGCGACGAGTTCTAACCTCGGCTGTTCCTTAACCCAGCTTTCAGTTTCTTGTCTGATTTGAATTAGACTATCGACCAAGTTACCTAAACCTTGAGTTCCGTAACTTTTCCAAATGGTCCAAAAACTCATAGCGTCGGCACCGCGACCACATTGCCAAGACAATTTTCCTCGATCAACAGAAGTGTCGGTTGGATGAAACAGATAATCGCCACCGGAAACATCATTGGACTCCCGCAAAAGACCGACGTGCTTAGTAAGTATAAAACTACATGTTAAACTCGCCCCAAACAATTTGTGAGCATCAAAGGTAACGGAATCCGCTAAACTAATTCCACTTAACAACTGTTTAGTATTGTCAGAAAATAACGCGGGACCACCCCAGGCTCCATCAACATGTAACCAGATAGAATGAGCACGACAAATTTTTTCTATTTCCTCGATAGGATCGAACGCCCCTAAAACTGTTGTACCTGCCGTTGCGACGACAATCAACGGAGTTTTTCCAGCTTCTATGTCGGCTTTGATTTGTTTGGCTAAAAGCTCAACCCGCAATCGACCTCTCTCATCAGAGCCAATTGAAATGACGTTGTCAGAGCCTATACCCAAAGTCACAGCAGCTTTTTTAAACGAGTAATGGGCCTGATCAGAGACATATATTCGTAGCCCGCCGCTGGTGGTTCCCGTTTTTTTGTATTCTGGAAACTTTTTTTGGCGCGCGCAGTGAATCGCCATAAAATTAGCGGCACTACCTCCGGGCACGTTGACACCGTCGCGTTTTGTTTTTGGCCACCCAATTAAATTGCCAAGCTCATCAATCACTTCTTCTTCAATTTTTGAAAATACCGGACTGGCTTCTTGAGTCGCCAACGTCGTTCGTGTTTGAGCGATTAAAGACTCGGCCATCAACATCTGAGGCATAATCCCAGAAAAAAGCTGATTCATAAAGTAAGGCGAATGTGTTGAAATGGAAAGACTTTGAATCCGATTTAGAAGGGATTTCAATTCATTGATTCGCATGGGTTCCGATAGTTTTAGTTCACTGGCATTCAAATTCTGAATAGGCGCGTGAAATCGACCTTCGATTTTACGTGACTCGATTTTTGGTGTGTACACATGCAAAGTTTTTCCACCATTAGAAAGACAGCGTAGCCCATGTTTAGCGCCGATAGGGGTTGTAATCACTTGACCAACCTCAGCCAATTGAATTTCAATTTTCCCACCCATGTCCAAAGTATTTTCAAACAAACCGTCTTGAACCAGAACGGAACACTGACTCCAACCATGATTATGTTCTGGCGAAAAACTGTCCTTGAACCATTCAATCGAAACGACTTCAAAAGCATCTGATTCAAATAGCACAGTCCGTTTATAACTATTGTCATAACTATGTTCTGCCATAAATCCTCTTATTCTGTTTTCTTTTTAAGAATTAATTTAGCCAATCGATTAACCAAAATTTTCAATTGGTCTCTTTTGACAACAAGGACCAATAGGCTAAAAATAAACACCGTGCACGCCAAACCAAACAACAATCCACCATCATCTTCAATCACTAAACCTAAAACAAGGAGATGGCTCATAATCGCACCGGACATTACACCTAAAGATATCAGTGCCCCAAGCATTTGAGTTCCCGGCAGGACCAGCAATGCCGCGGCTACCAACTCGATAATTCCTGAAAACCAGCGGCCCCAAGGCTCAATACCCATTTTTGTAAATATAAAGATAGATTCGGGAGCTCCCGTAAATTTAAAATACAGAGTTTGAAGCAAAATAATCGCGGCCACAACTCGTAACACAAGTAAGACTTTCGCTTTCATATTTATGGCTCCTTTGATTTTACAGACGGCCAATTGGCATCAGCTTCTCTCAGAAATGTTTTTGGATCTTTATTTTTGGTGTTTTGCCATTTTTTTCGAGTATCGGCCAAAAAGCCATTATAAAAAACTAGCAATCTACCGTCTTGAATTAAAAAGCTCTTTGGATCGACCTCGACTTTAGATTTTGAATCCGCAACAGCATAGGCACACCATCCTCCAAATTGGGGGGTATATTTATTGGGGTCTTTTAAAAACCGAGATTTGTTTTCATGACTCTCAAACCAATAGATCGCTTCGTCATGGGTCGTTTGATATTGAGGTACCCCTAATTTAGGTTGATCACCTTGAAAGTAAGATACCACATCATATCCATTTAGAATCACGCCCTCTTTGTTGAGGTTCGCGACTGATTTCGAATAAGCACATAGTGATAAAAAAAACGCAAATACCACCAAAAGTTGTCTCAAAGAATTCCTCCATTCTACATTATATGGAGGTTAGTGTCGGTGGCCCCCAAAACATTACAAAGATATTTTGTGATCCTAACAGCCTAATATAGCTCACTTTTTTTAAATTTGGTTGTTTTTGTAACGAAAGTAACCTCTGCAACACTCATAGGAAGTATGGAATATCTGTTAAGTCTATTTATAGGAACTTTCATTTTAGAAGACGTCGCACTGGTTAGTTGCATTGCTTTAATCAGCGAAGGAAAAATTAGTACGACAAGTGGATTTTTAGCCTGTTTTTTAGGGATCTCAATCGGTGACATTGGACTTTATTTTTTGGGACGACACGCTTCACAAATTGGTTTAGGTAAAAAAATCAATTCGTCGCCGAACATACAAGCAGCCCTATTAAAAATCAAATCATCAAATGCGCTTAACTATTTGATATTCATTTCAAGATTAATTCCTGGAGCTCGACTACCTACCTATGTTGCGGCCGGAATTATAAAGTATTCAGCACTCCGGTTTTCCTATTTAACTTTTATCAGCGTTGGCATTTGGGTAGCCGTCGCTTTGGCGGCCGGTAAAACAGTTCATTATTTCCTGATGGACTATTTTTGGTTAAGTTTGCTTGTCCTGACTACAATACTTTACTGCGCAAAAATTTTGATTCCAAAATTAGCCGATAAATGGGAACGCAAAGCTCTAATGCACTCTTGGCGAAAATGGCTTCATTTTGAGTTTTGGCCCGCATGGTTTTTCTATATTCCCGTCGTGTTTTATTATGTCTATTTTTCTTTCCGCTATCGGAGCTTTTTGAATCCTTTTTATACCAATCCTAAAATATTAAATTCCGGTCTGATCGGCGAATCCAAATGGGATTTTCTAAAATATTTAGATCCAAACCAATTATCGACGTTACGAGCGTTCAAAGTTTCAGCAGGTACTAATTTTAACGAATTCATGCAACTTCTTGCTAACAATGACTTCAGTTTTCCATTTATTTTGAAGCCGGATGTGGGGCAACGTGGCTTTGCGGTCAGAATCATCAAAGATGAATTTGACTTAGCGGAATATTTACTACAAAGCCAATTTGATCTGATCGCTCAAAAGCTAAGTCGTTTACCAAAAGAGGCTGGAATTTTTTATGTCCGTGATCCATCCGCAGAAAAAGGTTTCCTTTTTTCAATTACAGATAAAGAATTTCCCTTTGTTTTGGCTAACGGAAAAAATTCATTGGGTGAGCTTATTTTAAAAGACCCACGCGCACGAATCATCGCTTCGACTTACTTCAGTCGCTGGCGAAACCGATTGGATGAAGTTCCAAAAGAAAACTCTGTCGTATTTTTGTCCGAATGCGGAAATCATTGCCAAGGTGCTATTTTTAAAAATGGAAATCATTTAATGACCGAAAAACTTTTGGACGCGGTAGAGGTTATTTCCCAAAGCATCCCCCATTTCTATTTCGGACGCTTCGATGTCCGTTACGAAAATTCCGTCGCCCTGAAAAATGGAAAATTTGAAATTGTTGAAATCAACGGAGCCGGATCTGAAGCAACTCATATTTGGGATTCTAACACTAAACTTTTAGACGCCTATAAGGTTCTGTTTAAGCAATGGAGTCTTTTATTTGAAATTGGATATCAGATAAAAAAAACTAACTCTATTGATGCCAATGTAAATCTAAAAATAGCATTTAGAGAGATCATTCGAGTCAATTTTCGTTCCGGAAGTTTGACGATTTCTTCTTAGTCCGGTGCAATTAAACTTTCAAATGCTTCTAGCTATTCCCTGGCCTATATAGTATGAAATCTATACCAACCAAACCTAAACTGGAGACCACTTCAATGATTTATGAAATTACGGTTCCTCAATTCACTAAAATGCTTAAAAACCTTGATGCCATCTTGGGTAAAGCGATTCCTTATGCTGAATCTAAAAAGATCGAAATTGAAGTACTTCTTCAATCCCGTTTGGCTCCAGACCAGTTTAATCTTTTAAGGCAAATTCAGATCGCCACGGACACTGCGAAAATAGGTGTAGCGAAACTGACTGGCAAAGACGCCCCTGTACATGACGACAAAGAAACGACATTGCCTCAATTAAGAACTCGTATCGCGGATGTAGTTAATTTCTTAGCGACGATCACTGAAAAAGACTTCGCTGGGGCACATGAACGTAAAATCACGACGCCACGTTGGGAAAACAAATATTTGTTGGGACACGAATACCTAATTCAACACACAATCCCTAATCTGTATTTCCACATATCTGTGGCCTATGAAATTCTAAGACACAATGGACTCGATATCGGTAAAAAAGATTATCTTGGCCAAATGCCTTTCAGAACATAGTTCTGACTTAAAACAGTCGTAACCGATCTGCTACCCAGCCTAAGGATAAGGAGAAATCTTAATAAGCAGATACTTGACTCTATTTGGAATAGAGGTTTCAACGATAGTCAGCGAGGTTACTACTATGGGTGAAATGAGTCTCACACACTGGGCGATTGTTCTAATCATTATATTAATTTTTTTCGGGCCATCAAAACTGCCAGGCCTCGGTAAATCTTTAGGGGAAGCTATCCGAGATTTCAAAAAAGGTATTTCTGATATCGATAACCAAAAACCGGAGGTAAAAGAAATATCCCATACTCCGGTTCAACAGATCCCGAACAAAACACCTGAAAAAGAAAAAATCGAAAGCTAACTTTTTGTCAGGCCCATCCCCGACTCTGCTCCATATTAAATCTTTGACAGTAGAACCACGTTAGTGCCTCGAACATCATCCATCAATTGAATATTCAGCTTTTCTTTGCACAGTCCCAATACGGCAGCTAACTGATCTTGCTTATGTTCAAGCTGGTTGCGAATCAGCACGAATGCCTTACCCGTCGGTGACAGTCGTTCATATATGAATTCAATTAGCGAGGGCAAATCGGAATCGATAAAAAAACGGGATCGCAATTTCAAATCAGACGTCGGCAGTTTCCCCTGCTCTTTTGAAAAATACGGCGGATTACATACAATCAAATCGTAGTAAGTCGATAAGTCAGAATTTAACTTCTGCCCATAGTTGCCTTTAATAAATTGAAGGCGTGTTTCAATCACCCCAAGCGTGGTCACATTAGTTTTGAAATGTGTTTCATATTGATCTTGCACTTCCAAAAAATCAAAAACGCGTGGTACTGGCATCCCCTCTGCTCGCAGATGAAACAGGAAATCAAGGCCAATCACTCCACACCCCGCACATAAATCAAGCGCTGTCGCAACGGTGATTTTGTTTTCACGAAGATATTCGAATGCTCGCCGAGCTAAAAATACCGAGTCGTGGGAAAAATGATATTCCTTAGGCTGCGAATAGGTAAACGTTGGATATAAATTGATGGAAGCCACGAACCTCAACTTAGTCCGTACGCCAATTTAGTTCAACTCGTTTTGAATGATTTTTATTCACTTCTAGAAATATGATTGTCATTTGAAATAAAATATTTAAATGAACATCTCGTATCGAGACAGCATAGAAAAATTGGCGTCTCATACTTGTATTTGTCGGCAAAAAATTACGAAAAATCAATAACTAGCGCTATCCTATTACTGGGTGGGAAATGAAAATACATAAAAAACTACTAATGCGAATTTGTGCTACTTTGTGGTCGTTTTTATTCCTAGCAGTTTTTTTCCAGAACTGCGGGCAACCAGGCGAAATCGCTTTGCAAAGCACGCTTAAAGAAGATCCCGCGGTTGGCGATTTAGCAACCAATCCCCCCGGCTCTGATACACCTGATTCGGTCACTTTAATTTCAAATCCTTCACTTGTTATAAATAATGGCGAAGCCTTCACAAAATCAACTGATGTCATGTTACGTTCCGGCACGGTCGGCGCGGAAGAAATGATTATTTCAAATACTGCTGATTGTAAATCTGAAAGAGGTTGGGTTCCATTTTCACAAAAATCAGCATGGGTACTATCTGCCGAAAACAAAGAAGTTTCTGTGTACGCTAAATTCAGAAAAATTGGCGCTCCAGAATCTGATTGCATCAAAGCCAGCATCATTCACGATAACATTGCTCCAACGATTGCTATCGAAGTCCCAGCACCTAAGTACACTACGGCAGCATCCGTACAAATTGGTTTTAACGCGACGGATTTAAACGGCAGTGGTGTAAGCAAAGTGTACTGCAAACGCTCGAATGGTGCCGAAGCTGAATGCACAAGTGCGGTTGCTTTTTATTCTTTATCCGAGAATAGTTATTCAGCATCTATTCGCGCGGTCGACCGGGCCGGCAATGAATCAACTCCTGTGATCGAATCATTTATCGTTGATCGTACGGCTCCCGTTATCACTATTAATGGACCGGTGGGGATCGTTGCCAACGGTAGTCCTCAGTATAAAATTTCAATTGTAGAAGCTAATGGTCTTAAAAATCTAGGTTGCCGTTTATCTCCATTAGAAACGGCTTATAAAGATTGCTCATCCCTGACAGTTAATTATAAAGATTTAGCTTCCGGAATTTATAAATTTGAAGTTGCGGCCGTAGATATGGCGGGCAATTCTGCTAGTGCCAATTTGTCCTATGAAAATGATCTCAGCGTCCCATCAGTTACAATTACAAAATCACCATTAATATTGGGTAATTTAAAAGATGTTTCTTTTGAATTTACTGGTGTTAGCGGCAGTAAATCGATCACTAAATTTATGTGTTCGCTAAATGGTTCCGATGCGGTTTCGTGTTCATCTCCGTTTAGTTATAAAGGTTTAGCCGACAAGGAGCATTTATTCTCTGTTTACGGTATCAATTCTGCGAATGTGGCATCAGTAGCTCAAAGTTATAAATTCAGTGTTGATACAACGCCTCCCGCTCTTTCCATTTTATCTGCGCCAACTGGCCGAATTAAAACAACATCGGTAACAATAGTTTTAAGCGCCGCCGATCTTAATGGTATTAACAATATCAAATGTAGTTTAAATGGCGCTGTATCCGACTGTTCGAACAAAACAATTATTTACAATAATCTGTCTGACCAAAACATAAAATACACATTCATCGCTGTTGCGACTGATGGCGCTGGTAACACAACAACCACGGCCCCTATTTATTGGGTTATCGACAACACACCAGATTCTAAAATCTTAGCAAGCATGCAACAAAACCCAGTGGCGTTGGATGGAAAAGGCACTTTGAATATTTCATTAACCCAAGTGTATAGTCCAAGCTATAAATGTGTTAAGGCATCAGATAGCAGTGCCGTCGTTGCAGATACTATTAAAGATGCCGTATCCGCGGTTAACTTTGTCGTCAGTGAAGATATTCGATGCGATATTACAGGTTTCGATAAACTAGATCAGCCAATGAAAGTTTCCGTGCTAGCGGAAGTTAATTGCGGCAACAAAATTAAAGAGAACGGCAAATGTGTCGACTTTAAATGTTTATCAATTCAAAAACTCACTTACACAAAAACACTATCAATTCCGGCGCGTACTGGTAATGGTATTTGTTATGCGATGAAGATCTTCAGCGGAATTGAAAATGGTGAATCGGACTTAACAACGACATTCGATAACGACGTTGTATCACGCAACCACGATGATGGTGGCGGGACCAGAAATCCATATTCGATGAGCAAAGACCTGTTGAATTTCAAGCTCGCTGGTCCACGCGTAGTTAAATTATCTGGTGGTTCTAATGATACAAGCCCAATTTTGATTGATAACTTTGCCTTGATTGGTCTTTATCCAAAAGCAGTGGCACCAGAACCAGCCCATTTCAGCGCTCATGGTACGGCCGATTCTGTGGTCGATTCAAAGGCTATGACTATTAAATATAAAAACTCGCCCGTAGTTTTAAAACCATTCGGTCCTTCAGGAACTGCTACAGTGGCTCCACTCGATATCGTTCGCGCAGCCGATACAAATTTGGATTATATGCTTGATATTAGAGCTCTGGATTGCGGCGGTTCTAGAGAGCTGTCAGACGTTTGGGTGCTATTCCAGTAATAGCCCCCTATTATCTTATAAAAACTATTCTAAATAATAACGTGTCGGAATGGGACGCTCGTCTTCGGGCTTCCCATTGGCTTTACATGTCTGATGTTTAGGCTGCATATAGTCACTAAGATCACTAAATACACTTTTACCATTACATTTTTTGGTCTGAGAGTAATTCAGCCAACCTTTACGTTCTAACCATAGGCACGCCTTATCAAATACGTACATCACTAATACAATAAATACGGCGGCTAAAACGTAATCCATGAACACCTCTTTCTTCTAAACTTGAGGCGCATGGATTAACTGTCAAGTTTCCCTCTGAAATTTATTTCATGGCTTGGATATTCGACTGAATCCAATTCATTTGAGTTGGAACGAATGTAAAGATCATGTCTTTGGTACAGTAGTACTCTTCTTTACCATTTTCCATGACGCGATTATTTTTAGACATGCGCGAAGCAATTCCAGCCAGATACAGTTGTCCGTTCATTTCCAAATAGGCTGGACCACCCGAATCCCCTTTGCATGCCCCTCCACCCTCGATACTCATTAGAAACTCTTTTTGACCGTAATGGGAATTTATAACTGTTTGTTTTTTCTGGCGTAATGTACCGATGCCCGTTTTTCCCATGAATCCATCTTTCACTACGTTTCGTCCATAGCCCGCTTGAATTAATGTCATTCCGTTTTTAATTAAGCTTGGGTCTGTAATCATTGTTGCCACCTGATAGTTGGCTGGCGCTGGTGTTTTTAATTTCAACACGGCAATATCATCCTGATCTGATGCGCGATCAAATGCTTGAGTCACAAACGGACGCAGTTGTTTAACAACTGGAATCACCGGTCCACTATTTTTTTTATCCAATTTGAAATGGGCCTCTAGTTTTGCCCATCCCGGCGCGCCCAAGCAATGACCAGCAGTTAAAAGTATATCGCGTTCAATCAAAACCGCAGAACATGTAAATGAACCACGTCCAATTTTTCCAATTAATAACACAGTACTTTTAGCAACGGGGTCTATGTCTTTAACTGTGTCGCCACCGATAATTCCCGCTCTATAGAATGGATTTAATCCCGCCGAAAATGCAAAACCAGAAAATAATAATACTAAAAGAATATGTCGAATCACCACGCCCCCTATTTGTATCGTTACCAAAATTAAACCTGGGTTTTGTCCTGTCCGTCAACATATTCAAGAACTGGCTCCTTAGCTTGCGGCTAAGAAGCTAAAATCTATTGGAAAGACAGT